>CAWHBT010000010.1:0-256996 GCA_963827595.1 uncultured beta proteobacterium
TGTACGGGTGGGGAAGCCTGCTTGCCGCGCACTAGCTAGTGATATCCGGTGTCCGCCCGCACCTTCCCCCGGAACACCCAGTACGACCAGCCGCTGTACATGAGGATGATCGGCAGCAGGAGCAGCGTGCCGACGAGCAGGAAGGCCTGCGACTGCGGCGCGGCGGCGGCGTCCCAGAGGGTGATGCTCGGCGGCACGATGTACGGGAACAGGCTGATCCCGAGCCCGAGATAGCACATCGCGAAGAGCCCCATGGCGGCGAGGAACGGCGCGAGGTCGCGGCCGCGCGCGAGCGAGCGCCACAGCCACCACGCGAGGGCCGCCGTCACCACCGGCACCGGGGCGAGGAAGGCGATGTTGGGCCACGCGAACCAGCGCGCGGCGATGCGCGCGTCGAGAACCGGCGTCCAGAGGCTCACCATCGCGATGAAGGCGAGCACTCCCACCAGGCCCACTTGCGCCTTGCCGCGTGCCCACTTCTGCAGCGGCCCTTCGGTCTTCATCACGAGCCAGGTCGCGCCGAGGAGCACGTAGCCGAACACGAGGCCGACGCCGACCGCCAGCACGAACGGATGCACCCAGTCGAGGCTCGAGCCGGCGTACTGGCGTCCCTCGACGGCGAAGCCCAGGACGAACTTGCCGAGCACGCACCCCTGCGCGAAGGTGGCGACGAGCGAGCCCCAGAAGAACGACCGGTCCCAGAGCTTGCGGCTGGTCTGCGCGTTGTGCCGGAACTCGAACGCGACGCCGCGGAAGATGAGCCCCAGCAGCATCGCAAGGATCGGGAAGTAGACCGCCGGAATGATGATCGCGAACGCGAGCGGGAACGCCGCAAAGAGCGCGATGCCGCCGAGCACGAGCCAGGTCTCGTTGCCGTCCCAGATCGGTGCGACCGAGGCCATCATCAGGTCGCGGCCCCGGTCGTTCGGCGCGAACGGGAAGAGGATCCCCACGCCGAGGTCGAAGCCGTCGAGCAGGACGTACATGAAGACGCCCAGCGCGAGGATGACGGTCCAGACCGGCACGAGATCGAGCGCCATGGCTGCCGCTCCTCAGTCCCGCCCGGTCGCCGCGGAGAGCGGCCGCGCCGCGCGCTCGGCGGGCCGCAGCTCGTGGCCTTCCACCTGCTCCGGCAGGCCGCGCTGGACCAGCCGGACGAGGTAGTAGACGCCGGCGCCGAACACGACGCAGTAGACGGCGACGTAGGCCGCGAGCGAGACGAGCACGTCACCCCCGGTGAGTGTCGGTGTCACCGCGTCCGCGGTCCGCAGGTGGCCGTAGACGACGTACGGCTGGCGGCCGACCTCGGTCGTGATCCACCCGGCCGTGACCGCGATGTAGCCCGAGGGGATCGCCCAAGTCGCGGCGCGCAGGAACGCCGGCGTCCGAAGAGGCGCTTCCGCCAGGCGAGCCACCCCGCCCAGAGGGTGAGCGCCAGCATGATCGCCCACATCCCGATCATGATCCGGAAGCCGTAGAACACCAGCGCGACCGGCGGGCGCTCGTCTTTCGGGAAATCCTTCAGGCCGCGCACCGTGCCGTCCCAGTCGTGCGTGAGGTAGAAGCTCCCGAGCTTCGGGATCGACACCTCGACGTGATTCGCCTCGGCCGCCGCGTCGGGGACCGCGAACAGCACCGCCGGCTGCCCGGCGCGCGTGTCCCAGAACCCTTCCATCGCCGCGACCTTCGCCGGCTGGTGCGCGAGGGTGTTCAGCCCGTGCAGATCGCCGATCAGCGCCTGCGCCGGGACGAGCACCGCGGCGAGCATCAGGCCCATCGCGATCATCACCTTCGACTCGGCGACGTGGCGGCCGCGACGCAGGTACCACGCGGCCACGCCGATGACGGTGAACGCGGTCGTGAGGTACACCGCCACGACCGTGTGCACGAACCGGTACGGGAACGACGGGTTGAACATCACCGCCAGCCAGTCGGTCGGCACGAAGCGGCCGTCCACGATCTCGAACCCGGTCGGGGTCTGCATCCAGCTGTTGACGATGAGGATCCAGAAGGTGCTGAAGAGCGTGCCGATCGCGACCATCACCGCCGAGGCGAAGTGCGCCCACGGCGGCACGAGCTTGCGCCCGAACAGCAGCACGCCGAGGAACGCCGCCTCGAGGAAGAACGCGGTGAGGCCCTCGTAGGCCATCAGCGGCGCGACGATGTTCGCGGTCGCGTCCGAATACCGGCTCCAGTTGGTGCCGAACTGGAACGGCATCACGATGCCGGAGACGACGCCCATGCCGAACGACACGGCGAAGATCTTGATCCAGAACGTCGACGTGCGGAGGTACGCGCGCCTGCGGGTGGCGAGGTACAGCCCTTCGAGCACCGCGATGTAGGACGCGAGCCCGATCGTGAACGCGGGGAGCAGGAAGTGGAACGCGACGACGAACGCGAACTGCAGGCGCGAGAGCAGAACGGGGTCGAGCATCAGCCGCGTCCTCGGTTGCGTCGGGTGGGCGTACGCGGCACGCAGGATAGCAGCGTTTCCGCGCGGCGCGGGCGGGGCGCCCGGAGGCGCTAGGCTGGGTCCGGCTTCGAGCCGAGGAGGGTGTTCCCGTGTCCGCAACGATCCCGCGCCTGCGCGCCGTGCGCGCTCGCGCGCTGAACGTGCCGGTGCGCCGGCCGCTCGCCACCGCGGGCGGTGCGCTCACGCACACGGCGTTCGTCCTGGTGGACCTCGAGACCGAGGAAGGGATCACCGGGGCGAGCTACGCGTGGACGCCCGCGCCGTATTCGGCCAAGCCGCTCGCGGCGCTGGTGGAGGCGCTCGGCGGGATGCTCAAGGGCGATCCGGTTGCCCCGATCGCGATCGAGCGGAAGCTGCGCCAGCGGCTCACGCTCCTCCAGGTGCAGGGCCTGCAGGCGCTCGCGGTCTCCGCCATCGACGTCGCCTGCTGGGATGTCGCGGCGAAGGCCGCGGGACAGCCGCTCGCCCGGCTGCTCGGCGGCGTGCCGCGGCCGATTCCCGCCTACAACTCGAACGGCCTCGGCATCATGGGGCCGGACCGCGCCGCCGCCGAAGCCGTGGAGCTCGCTGCCCCGGGCTTCAAGGCGATCAAGGTGCGGCTGGGTTATCCGACGCTCGCCGAGGACGTCGCGGTGGTGCGTGCCGTGCGGCGCGCCGTCGGCGACGCGACCATTCTGATGTCGGATTACAACCAGGCGCTCCTGCCGCCGGAGGCCGAAGCGCGCGCCCGGGCGCTCGACCCCGAGGGGCTCGCGTGGATCGAGGAGCCGGTCCGGTTCGACGACTACGCGGGCTGCGCGCGCGTTGCCGCCGCGGCAGCGACGCCGATCCAGATCGGCGAGAGCTGCTGGGGCGTGTACGACATGCAGAAGGCGCTCGACGCGAACGCCTGCGACTTCTTCATGCCGGATCTCGGCAAGATCGGCGGCGTCACCGGCTGGCTCCGCGCCGCGGCGCTCGCCGAGCCGCGCGGCCTGCCGATCTCGACGCACCTCTTCCCGGAAGTGTCGGCGCACCTGATGGCGGTGACGCCGACCGCCCACTGGCTCGAGTACGTGGACTGGGCGAACCCGATCCTCGCGATGCCGCTGCAGCTGAAAGAAGGCAACGCCGTCATTCCCGAGCGGCCGGGCAACGGCCTGGCGTGGAACGAGGAAACGGTCGCCCGCTTCCTCGTTCCCTGGTCGAGCGTCAGGCTGCTGCCGCCAGCGGCTGCACCGCCGCTGCCGGCTCGGTCTCGAGCGTGACCGCGACCGCGTGCACGACCGACGCGATCCGGACCGCCGCCTGGATCTGCTCGCGCGTCACACCTGCCTCGCGCAGCACCTTCTCGTGAGCGGTGATGCACCGGCCGCAGCCGTTCACCGCCGATACCGCGAGCGACCACAGCTCGAAGTTCTCGCGCGCGGTCCCGGGGTTCGCGATGACGTTCATGCGCAGGCCGGCCCGGAGCTTCGCGTACTCCTCGTCCTCGACGAGGTGCAGGAAGCGGTAGTAGACGTTGTTCATCGCCATGATCGCGGCCGCCGCCTTGGCGGCGGTGAACGCCGCCGGCTCCAGCCGCGGGCCGAACTCGGCCACCACCGCCTCGATCACCTCGCGGTTGCGCGAGGCGAGCGCCGCGGCGACGAACGTGCCGGCCTTCCGGGTCTCGTCGAGGACGGTCTCGCCCGCCAGCGTGCCGAGGCTGAGCTTCAGGTCCTTGGCGTACTCGGGCAGGCGATCGCGCAGCGTTTGCAGCGTCTGCAGGGACATGGGTTTTCTCCTCGCCTCAGGCGGCCTTCAGGAACTGGTCGCCCTGCTGCCAGTTGCACGGGCACAGCTCGTCGCTCTGCAGCGCGTCCAGCGTGCGCAGCACCTCGTCGACGTTGCGGCCGACGCTGAGGTCGTGCACCGACACGAAGCGGATCACGCCCTCGGGGTCGACGATGAACGTCGCGCGCAGCGCCACGCCTTCCCGCTTGTCGAGGATGCCGAACGCGCCCGCCAGCTCGCGCTTGATGTCGGCGAGCATCGGGAACGGCAGCTCCTTGAGGTCCGGATGCTGCCGCCGCCAGGCGAGGTGGACGAACTCGCTGTCGGTCGAGGCGCCGTAGATCACGGCGTCGCGGTCGTTGAACTCGCGGTTGAGCTTCCCGAACGCGGCAATCTCGGTCGGGCACACGAACGTGAAGTCCTTCGGCCAGAAGAAGATCACCTTCCACTTGCCCGGGTCGGAGCCGTCGGTGATGCGCCTGAAAGCCTTGTCCTGCTCCAGCGCCACGACCGCCTGGAGGTCGAACTTCGGCAGCCGATCGCCAATGGTGAGCATTGCAGTCTCCTTGAACGGTTGAATTCGCAGTGCTGCGGAGTGTGCCGGTGGCCGCCTGATCGATCCAACGGGATTTTTCGGTTACAGTGATCGAGCCGCTCGATCAAGGCATCGCCACCCCAGTGAACGCGCTCCCGTCGCTCCGCCAGCTCCGCTACCTCGTCGCCGTCGCCGACCGCCTGAACTTCCGGGCCGCGGCGGCGGCGTGCTTCGTCACACAGTCCACCCTGTCGGCGGGGATCAAGGAGCTCGAAAGCCTACTCGGCGTCGCGCTCCTCGAACGCGACAAGCGCAGCGTCCGGCTCACGGCCGCGGGCGAGGCGGTGGTCGCAAGGGCGCGGGCGCTGGTCGCGGAGGCGCAGGATCTCGTCGCGACCGCGCGCGGCGCCGCAGCGCCGCTCGTCGGCCCGTTCCGGCTCGGCATCATCCCGACGATCGCGCCGTTTCTGCTGCCGGTGCTCGCGCCCAAGCTGCGCGGGCGGTATCCGAACCTCAAGCTCTACCTGCGCGAGGACCTCACCGAGCGGCTGCTCGACCGGCTCCGCGCGGGCGAGCTCGACGCGGCGCTGATCGCGCTCCCCTACGCGACCGGGGACCTCGCCGTGCAGGAGCTCTTCCGCGACGAGTTCTGGTTCGTCGCCCGCCAGGACGACCCCCTCGCGCGCGAGAAGGCGGTCGCGGTCGAGCGACTCGCGCCGCGCGAGATCGTGCTGCTCGAGGAAGGCCACTGCCTGCGCGACCACGCGATCGTGGCGTGCGGCGCGCGCGGGGCGGGGGAGGCGCCGGCGGTCGAGGCGACGAGCCTCGCGACGCTGGTCCAGATGGTCGAGGGCGGCCTGGGCGTGACGCTCCTGCCGGAGATGACGCTGAAAGCCGGCCTCCTGAACGGCACCGCGCTCGTCGCGCGGCCGTTCGCGTCCCGCGTTCCGGCGCGGCACATCGCGCTCGTCTCGCGGCCGGCCGGCGCGCGGCGCCGCGACGTCGCGCTGCTGGGCGAGTTCATCGTCGAGTACGCCGCGCCCCGGCTGAAGGCGGGGATCGCCTCGATCCGGCGCCGCAAGGCGGCGTGATGCGACCGGCGCGCACAACGCCATGCCGCGGCCCATCTTGCCAATTGAACGGCGCGCCGGTTGTGATATATAGGGTCTGACATCCGGTCGGCATGGCGCTGGGACCGCCCCGACGGGCGAGGCGAGGGGGAGTCACTCGCCCACCACACTAGACGAGAAGACATACACGATGCAGCCCCTGAAAAGCGTTCCCGCCGCCGACGTTCCCGAACCCGAAGGGCGGGCGCTGAGCCCCGACGAGCTCGAGCTCGCGCGGCTCGTCGTCACTGCCCTCAACCTCGAGGACCTGAAGCCCGACGAGATCGACCCCGAAGCGCCGCTCTACGGCGAGGGGCTCGGCCTGGACTCGATCGACGTCCTCGAGATGTCGCTCGCGATCTCCAAGGCGTACGGCGTCCAGCTCCGGTCGGACGATCCCGACAACGACAAGATCTTCCGCTCGCTCCGGAGCCTGAGCACGTACGTCCGCTCGCGGCGCGTGAAGTAGCCGGAGCGGCCGGCGCATGCCGCGTCCGGGCCTCGTCCTCGTCGGTGCGGCGCTCGTCGCGTTCCCGTTCGCGTTCCACGCGCTGATCCTCTCCGACGGCGCCGGCGCGATCGCGACGACGGTCGGGTGGGTACTCGCGGTCGCCACGGCGCTCGCCGTCCTCCGCGCCGGCGCCGCGGCGGGCGCGGAGCTCGCCTTAGTGTTCGGCGCGATCGGGCTCGCCTGGTACGCGAGTGCGAGCGGACCCTACGCCGTATTCGTGCCGCCGCTGGCGATCAACCTGCTCCTCGTCTGGTTCTTCGGCCGCACGCTCGTGCCCGGGCGCGAGCCGCTCGTGACCGCGATCGCGCGCTTCGTGCGCGGCCGGCTCGACCCGGAGGTCGCGCGCTATACGCGGCACGTGACCTGGGCCTGGTGCGGGTTCTTCGCGGCGAACGCCGTGGTCTCCGCCGCGCTCGCGGCGCTCGCGCCGCTCGCTGCGTGGTCGCTCTACACGAACGTGCTGGCCACGCCGCTCTTCGTGCTCGCGTTCGCCGCCGAGTATGCGTACCGCCGCCGGCGGTTTCCGGCGCTGGAGCACGTCCCGCCGCTTCGGCTTCTCGAGCGCCTGATGAGGGCGGGCTACTTCGGCTCGATGCCGCGAACCAAGTGAGCCGCGCCGCGCCGACGTCGCGCGTTCCGCTGGTCGTGCCGCGGCCCGCCACGGACATCTTCGCCTACTCCGGCGAGCGGCGGATCACCATTCTCGACTTCGTGGCCGATGTCGCGGCGCTCGCCGCACGGCTGCCCGACCGCAAGCACGTCGTCAACCTCTGCGTGGACCGCTATCGCTTCACGGTGGCGTTCGGCGCGGCGCTCGCGCGCCGCCAGGTGAGCCTGCTGCCGTCGCACCGCACGCCCGAATTCCTCGCCGGGCTGGCCCGTGTCCACCCGGACCTCTACTGCCTCGCCGACGAAACGGTCGAATGGTGTCCGCTCGAGGCCATTCCCTACCCGTCGGACCTCGCGCCCGGGACCGGCGACCCCGCGGTGCCGGCGTTCCCGCCGGAGCAGGTGGCGGCGATCGCGTTCACCTCCGGCACGACGGGCGCACCGACGCCGCACGTGAAGCTCTGGGGCGCGCTCGTGCAGGGCGCCCGCGCGGAGGCGCAGGCGCTCGGAATCGACCGGCTAGCCGGGGCGACGCTGGTGGGCACCGTGCCGCCGCAGCACATGTACGGCCTCGAATCCACGGTGCTGCTGGTGTTGCAGCATCGGTTTGCGATGGAAGGCGGCCGTCCGTTCTACCCCCGCGACGTGGGCGAGGCGCTGGCGCGGGTTCCGGCACCGCGGGTGCTGATTACGACGCCGGTGCATCTGCGCGCCCTCGACACGGACGAGACCGAGCTGCCGCCGCTCGCCTGCGTGGTGTCGGCCACCGCGCCGCTCGCGCCGGAGGCAGCCCAGCGTGCCGAGCGGCGCTACCGCGCGCCGGTGCTCGAGATCTACGGCTTCACCGAAGCGGGAATGGTCGCCAGCCGCCGCACGGTGGAAGGCGAGACCTGGCGTCTGCTGCCCGGCGTCGCGCTGCGCCGCGACGGCGAGGGGTGGTGGGCGGAGAGCGGCCACGTCCCGGCGCCGGCGCGGTTCAGCGACCTGATCGACGTGTTCGACGGGGAGCGCTTCGCGCTGCGCGGGCGCGCGAGCGACGTCGTGAACGTGGCGGGCAAGCGCGCCTCGCTCGCCGGTCTCAATGCCCAGCTGCTGGCGATCCCCGGCGTGGTGGACGGCGCGTTCTTCGTCCCCGAGGACAACGGGACCGGGGTGCGGCGGCTCGCGGCATTCGTCGTCGCGCCGGGCCTCAGCGCGCGGCGCGTGCTCGAAGAGCTCCGGCGCCGGGTCGACCCGGCGTTCGTGCCGCGACCGCTCCGCCTCGTCGCCCGGCTGCCCCGCAACGCGACCGGCAAGCTCACGGCCGAGGATCTGGGGACGCTCGCGGACAAGCGAGCGCGGCGATGACGCAGGCCCAGCTGCCGGTGACCCGGCCGGGCACGCCGCCGCCCCACGCCCCGGAGAAGGGCTGGGCGGCGCGGCTGCTCGGCGACTTCCACGTCACCGGCCTCTTCTGGTACCGCTTCCACCGGTGGGCGGTCGCGAGTCTGCCCGGCTGGGCGCTCGCGCCGTTCGTGGCCGTCTTCACGACCTTGTTCTTCTTCGCGCTCCTGAACATCCGCCGGGCAATCGCGTCGAACCTTGTTCCGGTCCTCGGGCCCTGCGGCTGGCTGGAGCGGCAGCGGCGGATCTTCCGCACCATGCACGCGTTCGCGTGGTGCCTGACCGAGCGCTACGAGCGGCTCGTCACCGACCGGCCGTTCGAGGTCGAGGTCGAGGCGCTGGAGCACTGGAACGAGGTCGCGCAGTCCGGACGGGGCTTCGTCATGGTCACCGCCCATCTCGGGCTCTACGAGGTCGGTTCCATGGTCGCGTCGGTGCGGGAGGCGCGCCACGTGCATCTCGTCCGCGAGCCGGAGGTCGATCCGCGCGCGCAGGAATTCATCCGGCAGTCCGTGGCCAACGTCCAGGGCGCTCACTACACGATGCACTTCCAGAACGGCGACCCGCTGCAGGGAATGGCGCTCGCCGAAGTGCTGCAGCGGGGCGAGATCGTCGCGATCCAGGCCGATCGCCCGCGCGCCGGCGGCCGGACCGTCGCGGCGACGCTGTTCGGCCGGCCGTTCGCGGTCCCGGCGGGCCCCGCCGCGCTCGCGCGGACCGCCGACGTGCCGCTGCTGCCGGTTTTCGCGCTGCGCGAGGGGCGGCGCGGCGTGCGCATGGTGTTCCGTCCGCCGATCCACGTCGCGCGCACCGCCAATCGCACCGCCGATCTCGCAGAAGCGATGTGCCGCGTCGCCGCCGACATCGAGGCGGGAATCCGGCGCGCCCCGCACCAGTGGTTCGTGTTCCGGGAGCTCTGGCCCGGCGCTTGATTCGCTAGCCGACGAGCTCGTCGGCGAGCACCGTCGCGACCGTCCCGCGCAGGATCGGGCGCGCCCCAAGCGCGACCTCGACGGCGTAGTGCATGAGCGGTGGGGCGGTCGCATCGAGGCGCGCCGACGCCAGCAGCGTCTCGTCCGCCGGGATGCGCGCCGCGAAGAGCTCGACGTCGCGCACCGCCACCAGGTAGCCCATGCGCGGTGAGGCGGCGGCGCCCCCGCGCGAGCGCCGCAGCGCTTCCCACGCCGCGGCCGTCTGCGCCGCCGCCTCGAGCGCGACGAGCGCCGCGGCGCTCCCGGCCGCGACGAGCGGGCACGCCGCGGGGATCCGGGCGGCGCACGTGAGCCCGTCCGCAGCCTCTGCGACTACCGAGGTAATGAACCGCATCGGGGGCTGCTGCGGCACCAGCGACGCGACTGGCGGTGCTGCGCCGGCAGCACGCGCCGCGCGCGCCGTCGCGGTGCCGGTCTCGTCCGGGCGGCCGAGAATCAGCTCGCCGTTCGCGACCAGCGCGCCGTCGCATTTCACGTCGAAGCGCACGCGGCCGCCGCCGCCATCGCGCGCCTCGACCGCGAGCGCGTCCTGCGGACCGACCGGCCGTCGGAGTCGCGCGAACGGGATCGCGCGGAGCGCCGCCACCTGCCCCAGGTCGCGCGCCAGCGTCTCGAGCACGATCGCGAGCAGCGCGACCCCCGGGAGGATCGGCCGCCCCGGAAAGTGCCCCTCGAAGTACGCGCTGTTCGGGGTGACTCGGCTCATTGGGCTACCTTGTCGCTTCGCGACAAGGATTCGCGCTTGGGGCGGCCCGGCGCGCTCATGCGCGCCGCGCCGAGATCGCCGCGACGACGAACTGCGGGATGACCTCCCGGATCGCGGCGATGTCGGGGAACACCGTGACGTCCGCGAAGCCGTTGGCCTCGAGCGCAGCGCGCCACTGCTCCGGCGTGAGGAACCCCCCGTTCGGCCGCCAACCCGGGACGAGCACCGCGTCGCGGAACGCGGCCAGCAGGTTGAACGCGAGCTCGACGTAGATCGGCCGCCCGGCAAACGGCCGCACGCATTCCGCGAGCACGAGCATCCCGCCGTCGCCGAGCGCGGCCCGGATCTCGCCGAGGGTCGCGGCGAGGTCGCGCGCGACGTGCACGACGTTGACGCCGTACACCAGCGCGTACGATCCGCGCGCGACCCCCGCCTCCGCGAACGGCCGGTTGATGTCGAGCGTGCCGAACTCGAGCGGCCGTCCGGCGAAGCGCGCGCGCAGCGTCCGCTCGGCGCGCCGGAGGAACATCGGGGCGAGCTCCGTGAAGCGGTACGGCGCGACCTCGGCGCCGCGTCCGGCGGCGTCGAGCCGCGCGAGCAGCGCCTCCGCGCCGCTGCCGAAGCCGCCGCCGAGCTCGATCACCGCGCCCCCGCGGGCGGGCAGGGCGCGCTCGGCGGCGACCGCCCCGATCGCGTTGCTCACGGCGTAGAGCGGGTTCGCGTTCGAGAAATACTTCAGCCATGCGCTCACGCCCTCGGCATCGAACAGCGCCTGCTCGCCGGAGATCTCGCCCCGCAGGACCGCCGGGTAGCGCTCGGCCGCGAGCGCCGCGATCCGGTAGGAAGGCAGGCAGCTCGGATCGTGCGCTTCCTGCTCGACGACGATCTCGTCCGGATCGAGGGCCGGCAGCGGCCCTGCCGCCCGGTAGCGGGCACCGTCGGTGCGCTCGAGCCAGCCGCGCGCGGCGAGCGTCGCGAGCAGCCACGCGGCCGGCACGCGGGCGGTGCCGGGAACCAGCCCGGCGCCGGCAACCGCTTCGTCGACCGTCACGGCGTTCGCGCACGCCCGCTCGAGCCCCGTCGACCGGAACGCGGCGACGGCCAGGCGCGCGACGTACTCCTCGACGAGCGCGGACGAGCGGACGAAGCTGTCGTCGAAGAGCGACAGGATCTCGCGCGGGATCAGCGCCGCTCGATCGTCCGCCTGCCTGCGTTGCGCTTCGGTTGACATCCGGGTCACGCGGCTCCGTTCGGGCCGGCGAGCGAAGTGTAATCCGGGGCAGGCTTGCTATCCTTGGATTCCGAAGGAGCGATTGACGCAACCTTGCCTCCCCATCCCGGACTAGCGAGGCTCGCGCGCCTGGCGTGCGCGATGCTGCTCCTCGCCGCGACGACACCCGTGCCGGCCGCCGATCCGCCGTTCACGCCCGAGGCGCTGATGGCGGCGCTCGCGAGGCAGGGTCCGGGGACGGTCCGCTTCGTCGAAGTGAAGACCAGCGCGCTGCTGAAGGCGCCGATCGAGTCGAGCGGCACGCTCAGCTACGCCGCCCCGGCCCGGCTCGAGAAGCACACGCGCTCGCCCCGCGACGAACGGCTCGTCGTCGACCGCGACACGGTCGTCATCGAGCGCGCCGCCCGGAACGAGCGGTTCGAGCTCCGGCTCGCGGACTACCCGGCGGTGCGGGCCTCGATCGAGAGCATCCGCGGCACGCTCGCGGGCGACCTCGCGGCGCTGCGCCGCCACTACCGCGTCGAGCTCGAGGGCACGTGGCCCGACTGGCGGCTGCACCTGCTGCCGAGCGACCCGGAGCTCGCCGAGCTCGTGCAGAAGGTCCTGATCGGCGGGAGCGGCGCGCGGGTGCGGCGGATCGAGATCCTCGAGACGAGCGGCGACCGATCGGTGATGACCATCGCCAAGGGCGGCGATTGACGCGACGCCTGCCGCTGGCGGTCTGGCTCGTGCTTGCCGCCGCCTGCGCGTGGGTCGCCGCGAACGCGCGGTACACCGCGGACATGTCGGCGTTCCTGCCGGATGCGGCGACGCCGCTCCAGCGGCTGCTCGTCGCCGAGCTCCGCGAAGGCGTGACCTCGCGGCTGATCCTGATCGGGATCGAAGGCGCGCCGGCCGAGCGCCTCGCGGCCGTGAGCCGCGCGCTCGTGAAGCGGCTCGAGGGACGTCCGAACTTCGCCTATCTCGCGAACGGCGAGGCGCGCCTCGCCGCGGCCGAGCGCGACTTCCTGTTCGCGAACCGGTATCTCCTGAGCCCCGGCATCGACGCGCAGCGGTTCGAGCCCGCCGCGCTGGCCGCGGCGCTCGAGCGCGGCTACCAGGCGCTCGCGTCGCCGGCCGGGCCCCTCGTGCGGCGCTACCTGCCGGCCGACCCGACCGGCGAGTTCCTGCGTCTCGCCGCGGCGTTCGACGCCGAAGCGCGGCCGGCGACCGTCGCCGGCGTGTGGATGTCGCGCGACCAGCGGACCGCGCTCGCGCTCGCGCAGACCACGGCGGCGGGCTTCGACCTCGATGCGCAGCAGGCGAACCTCGCGCTCATCCAGCAGGCGTTCGCCGCGGCCCGGGCCGAGGCCGACGCGGCGGGCGCGGTGCTGCTGCTGTCCGGTCCCGCCGTGTTCGCGGTGAGCTCGCGCGACACGATCCGCGGCGACGTGGAGCGCCTGTCGGTGCTTGCGGCGGTGCTCGTCGCCGGTCTGCTGCTCGCCGTGTTCCGCTCCCTGGCGGTCGTCGCGGCCGCGTTCGTGCCGGTGGCGACCGGGATCCTCGCGGGGATCGCCGCCGTCGCGCTCGGATTCGGCGCGGTGCACGGCATCACCCTCGGCTTCGGCATCACGCTGATCGGCGAGGCGGTCGACTATTCGATCTACTTCTTCGGCCAGCGGCGCGCGGGCGAGCCGCCCGAGCGCGCGCTCGCGGGCATCTGGCCGACGTTGCGGCTCGGCACGATCGTGTCGGTCGCGAGCTTCTGCGCGATGCTGTTCTCGGGCTTTCCGGGCCTCGCGCAGCTCGGCGCGTTCTCCGTGGTCGGGCTCGTGGCGGCCCTCGCGGCCACGCGCTGGGTGCTGCCGGCGTTCGCCGGCCGCGCAGTCGCGCCGGCTCGCGGCGACGCGATCGCCCGCGTTCTCCTCGGCTGGCCCATGAGCCCCAGGGTCCGGCTCGCCGCGCTCCTGCTGGTGGCCGGCGCTGCAGCGCTCGTCATCGCGCGGCATCAGCCGATCTGGGACGACGACCTGGCGCGACTGAACCCGGTCGGCGCCGCCGAGCAGGCGCTGGACGCGCGGCTGCGAGCGGCGCTCGGCGCCCCCGACGCGCGCTGGCTGCTCGTGGTCTCGGCCCGGTCGGAGGAGCAGGCGCTCGAGGCCTCCGAGGCGCTCGAAGGCTCCGCTCGCCGGGCTCGTGGGCGAACAAGGCCCTCGCCGGCTTCGACTGCGCCGACGCGCGTTCTCCCGAGCCGCCGCACGCAGTCGGCGCGGCGCGATGCCCTGCCGGACGAGGCGCGGTTGCGCGCGAGCCTCCGCCAGGTGGTGGCGTCGTCGCCGTTCCGCCCCGGGCTGTTCGAGCCGTTCATTCGCGACGTCGCCGCGGCGAAGGCGGCGCCGCCGCTCGACCGCACGCGGCTGCGCGGCACCGCGTTCGCGCTCAAGCTCGACTCGCTGCTCGTCCACCGCGACGGCCGGTGGTACGCCTTCCTCCCGCTCCGCGGCGTCCAGGATCCGGCGCTCGTCGCTGCCCGGGTCGCGACGCCGGACGGCGGCGACGTCACGCTGCTCGACATCCGCGTCGAGTCGGCCGCCCTGCTCGGGGCGTACCGCGAGCACGCGCTCGCGCTCTGGGGTCTCGGGCTGGGCCTGATCGTGGCGGCGCTCTTCGTCCACCTGCGCTCGGCGGCGCGGGTGCTGCACGTGATCGCGCCGATCGCGGCCGCGGTCGCGGCGACGCTCGCCGTGCTGCTCGTCGCCGGCGTGAAGCTCACGCTCTTCCACCTGGTCGCGGCGCTGCTGGTCGTCGGCGTGGGGTCCAACTACGCGCTGTTCTTCGAGCGCGAGCCCCCGGACGAGGCCGAGCGGCGCGCCACGGCGCTCACGGTCGCGGTCTGCGCCGCGACGACGATCCTGGTGTTCGGGCTGCTCTCCGGGTCGCACGTCCCGGTCCTGCGGATGATGGGGAGCACGGTCGCCATCGGCATCGCGCTGAGCCTCGCCTTCGCCGCGTTCATCGCGCGGCCACCGGGCGCCGGGCGACCCGTTTGCTAGAATCCGCCATGCAACCCCGCCGCACCCGCGGTTTCCCGTGAGCCCTCTCGTCGTCTCGAGCTTCACCGCCATCACCTGTCTCGGCCGGGGCGCCGACGCGCTGTGGCGCGGGCTCGTCGAGCGGCGCTCGGGCCTGCAGCCCTGCGCGTTCGAGGACGTCGGGCTCGACACCTTCGTCGGCGAGGTCGAGGGCCTCGCGCGCGCGCCGGTGCGCGGCGATCTCGCCGCGTTCGACTGCCGCAACAACCGGCTCGCCGAGCTCACGCTGAACCAGGACGGCTTTCTCGAGGCCGTGCTCGCGGCGCGGGAGCGGTTCGGGCCGGGGCGCGTCGCGGTGATCGTCGGGACGAGCACGTCGGGGATCATGCAGACCGAGCGCGCGTACCAGCGGCTCGATCCTGCCACCGGCGCGCTGCCGCCGACCCACTACGCCGAGACCCAGAACACCTACTCGCTCGGCGCGTTCGTGCGGCGCTACCTCGGGCTCACGGGGCCGACGCACGTCGTGTCCACCGCCTGCTCGTCGAGCGCCAAGGTCTTCGGCGACGCGGCGCGCCTGCTCGACGCCGGCCTCGCCGACGCCGCGGTCGTGGGCGGCTGCGACAGCCTGTGCCTCACCACGCTCTACGGGTTCGGCTCGCTCGAGCTGCTCTCGGACCGGCCGTGCCGGCCGTTCGATCCCGACCGCAACGGCATCTCGATCGGGGAGGGCGCCGGATTCGCGCTGCTCGAGCGGGCGCCGGACCCGAGCGCGCGCGCCGGACCGGGCGGGGAGATCGTGCTGGTCGGCGTCGGCGAGAGCTGCGATGCCCACCACATGTCGACGCCCCACCCGGAAGGTCTCGGCGCGACGCTCGCGATGCAGCGCGCGCTCGCGGCCGGCGGGCTCGCGCCCGACGCGGTCGGCTACGTCAACCTCCATGGCACCGCGACGCGGAGCAACGACACTGCCGAGGGGAACGCGGTCGCGAAGCTGTTCGGACCGGGGCTGCCGTGCAGCGCCACCAAGGGCGCGACCGGACATCTCCTCGGCGCCGCCGGGATCGCGGAGGCGATCATCTCGATGCTGAGCCTGCGGCACGAGTGGCTGCCGGGCACCGCGAACAGCACCGCCGTGGATCCGGCGTGCCGCTGTCGCGTGCTGCTCGAAGGCAGCCGCGCGGCCCCGCGCTACGTGCTGTCGAACTCGTTCGGCTTCGGCGGGAACAACTGCAGTCTCGTGTTCGGCCGGGCGTGATGCGCGTCTACGCGGACGGCGTCGGCGTGCTCGGGCCCGGGCTCGACGGGTGGCCGGCGGCGCGCGCCGTCTTCCAGGGCGAGGCGCCCTACGCGATGACCGGGATGCGGCCCCCGACCGCCGACCTGCTGCCGCCGGCCGAGCGCCGCCGCTGCGGCAACACGGTCCGGCTCGCGCTGCACGTGGGCCTCGAAGCCGTCCGGCACTGCGGCGCCCGCGCCGCGACGCTGCCGACCGTGTTCACGTCGTCCTCCGGCGACGGCGAGGTGACGCACCATCTCTGCACCGCGCTGGCGCGGCCCGAGCGCGACGTCTCGCCGACGCGCTTCCACAACTCGGTGCACAACGCGCCGGCCGGCTACTGGAGCATCGCCACCGAGTCGCGCGAGCCGTCCACGAGCATCTGCGTCTTCGAGTCGAGCTTCGCGGCGGGGCTCCTCGAGGCGGCGCTGCAGGTCACGACCTCGCAGCGGCCGGTGCTGCTCGTGGCGTACGACGCGCCCTATCCCCCGCCGATGGACGCCTTCTACCCGATGATCGCGCCGTTCGGCGTGGCGCTGGTACTGGCGCCGGCGCCCGGCGCGGCAAGTCTCGGGTCGCTCACGGTCGAGCTCGCGCCGGCCGCAGGCGAGACGCCGCTCGCGGATCCGGCGCTCGAGCGCTTGCGCCGGGGCGTCGCCGCGGCGCGCAGCCTCCCGCTCCTCGTCGCGCTCGCGCGCGGCGAACGAACGCGAGCCGAGCTCGGGTACCTCCCCGAGACCGGGCTCACGGCCCAGGTGGCGCCTTGCGGCTAGCCCCGGCGGACGAACCCCGAGCGCGCCGCGCGAGGGTAGTCGCTTGAAGCGGGCGCTGGTGACGGGGGGCAGCGGCGCGATCGGCGCCGCGATCTGCCGGCGGCTTGCGGCCGACGGCCTCCACGTGATCGTGCACGCGCACCGGCACCCCGAGGCCGCCGCTGCGCTCGCCCGGGAGATCGCCGCCGGCGGGGGCTCCGCGGAAGCCGTGCGCTTCGACGTCACCGACGCCGAGCGCACCGCCGCGGCGCTCGCCGGGATCGTCGCGACGGGCCCCATCCAGGTGCTCGTGAACAACGCCGGGGTCCACAGCGACGCGCCGTTGCCGGGAATGACCGGCACGCAGTGGCGCGAGGTTCTCGACGTGAACCTGAACGGGTTCTTCAACGTCACCCAGCCGCTCGTCCTGCCGATGCTCCAGACGCGCTGGGGCCGCATCGTCTGCATGTCCTCGGTCGCCGCAGTGCTCGGGAACCGGGGCCAGGCCAACTACGCCGCGGCGAAGGCGGGCCTGCACGGCGCGGCGAAGTCGCTCGCGCTCGAGCTCGCCCCGCGCGGCGTGACCGTGAACGTGGTCGCGCCCGGCGTCATCGACACGCCGGAGACGCTGCAGGCGTTCCCGGCCGACCGGATCAAGGCATTAGTACCGATGCAGCGGGCCGGGACCGCCACGGAAGTCGCGGCGCTGGTAGGCTTCCTCGCCTCGGATGGGGCGAGCTACATTACGGGACAGGTGATCACGGTGGCGGGCGGGCTGGGTTGATGGAACAGGCGGGCACGACAGGGACCGACGCGGGCGAGCCGCGTTACGCGGTCGTCATCCCGGCGTACAACGAGTCGGCAACGATCGCCGACGTGGCGGCGCGCGCCGCGCGGCAGGTCGAGCTCGTCGTCGTCGTCGACGACGGCTCGACGGACGGGACGGCGGCCGCGCTCGCCGGCCTCCCGGTGACGCTGCTGCGCAACGACCAGAACCTCGGCAAGGGTGAGAGCCTGTGGCGCGGGATGCGCCATGCGCTGGGTCTCGGCGTCGCCGGCGTCGTCACCCTCGACGGCGACGGCCAGCACACGCCCGAGGAGATCCCGCGCCTGCTCGCCGAGGCCCGCGCGCACCCCGGCGAGATCGTCGTCGGCGCCCGGACGTTCGGACGGGACGCGGCGCCGCGGGCGCGCTACCTCGCGAACCGGGTCGCCGACTTCTGGATCGGGTGGGCGGCCGGGCAGCGGCTCGCGGACAGCCAGTCGGGATTTCGGGTCTACCCCGCCGCGCTCCTCAGGCAGGTCGAGGTGAAGCACGGACCCGCGCGCGGGTTCGTGTTCGAGAGCGAGCTCCTGATCGCCGCGGCGCGGCACGGGTTCGGGAGCCGCGCCGTGCCGATCTCGGCGCTCTATCACAAGGCGGCGCGGCCGAGCCACTTCCGCCCGGTGCTCGACATCGTGCGGATCACCCGGATGGTCGCGTGGCAGCTCCTGCGCCGCGGCATGCATCCGGCGGGCCTCCGGCGGGTGCTGGCCCGGCGACCCCCGGCGGGGGCGCCCGGCGAGAGTGACGACAACGTGACGGACGTCCGCTCGGCGGGGCCGTTCCGATCGTAGAATAGCTCGCGTCCGGGGTCACCCCGGCCACAGGGAGGGCCGCGAACGGCGGCTCGGCGGATCGAAGACCCCGGGGGGAGAGGGGCAGGCAGGATGAGGGGACTTCTCGTCGCCTTGGCGTGCGCGTTCCCGCTCGCGCTGCACGCCGCGGTATTGCACGGCAACCCGTGGCTCGTCGCCGCGCTCTCGGCGGCGATCGCGGCGAACTTCGTCTGGCTGGCGGCGCGCCGGGCGCTGCCCTGGTGGCTGATCGCGGCGGCCGGCGCCGCGGCCCTGGCCGCGGCCCTGGTGGACCGCCAGATCGCCGCGCGGCTCGCGTTCCTCCCGCCCATCCTGATCTACGTGTTCCTGTGCTGGGCGTTTGCGCGTACGCTCGCGCCCGCGAGGGAGCCCCTGGTGACCCGGATCGCACGGCTGGTGCGGGACGGCGAGTTGCCCAAACCGCTGGTCGTGCATACCCGCCGCGTGACGTGGCTGTGGGCCGTGTCGCTCGCGCTCATGGCGGCGGTCTCGGCGCTGCTCGCGCGGTTTGCCGAGCCGGCGACGTGGTCGTTCTTCACGAACATCCTGAGCTACGCGTTGCTCGCCGCGCTGTTCGTCCTCGAATATCTGTACCGGCTGGTGCGCTATCCCGAGATCCGGCACGACACGCCGTGGCGCGTGGCGGCGGGCATGGTGGGGCGCGCTGGCGAAGTGTTTCGCTAGCGGGGGAGCCCATGCGAACATCCCGGTTCCTGCTTTCAGGCATCGTGGCGCTTTGCATCTCGCAGGCGTCGAATGCCGACGAGAGAATCGCTGTCGTCGTGCCGGCCGTTCTCGAGCCGGACGCGCCGATCGGCGAGGCCGTGAAGCGCGAGTGCGCCGTCGAGAGCCACATCGGAAACCAGGTCTTCCAGAGGGTGAGCGAAAGGTTTCCCGGGGCGGGGCAGATTCGGAGCCCGAGCCAGGCCGAGCCGGAATCGTTCATCCTCAAGGTGACGATCCTCTCCGTGCTGGGCGCAGGCGGCGGCGGTTGGAGCGGCTCCAAGTCGATCAGCATCCGCGCCGAGGTCTCACAGAACGCCAAGGTGGTCGCGACCACCGTCCTGAACCGCCAGTCCGGAGGCGGGGTCTTTGGCGGCGTGAGCGGTACGTGTCCGATCATGGATCGCATCGCCGTCGCTCTCGGTCGGGACGTTGCGGGCTGGTTGCTTGGTCAGATGTTGGCGGCGCGGCACGCGCGTGCGGCCTCCGTTCAGCCCCCAGCTCAGGCACCGAAGGAAGAGAGCGCGAGCCCGGCGGCCTCCGGTGAGCCCGCAAGCGAGCCCAAGCAATGACGGTGCTTGGAGCAGTCGCTCACGCGCCTAGCCAATCCGGAGCGGACGCCCTATGCCAATGAACGACCCGCCGCCGCTGATTGCGCATCGGCAGCCGGACGAGCCCATCGCGTGGCGCGCCGGGCGGTGCGTCAGCGCCGGGGAGTTCCTCGCCGACGTGCGCGCGCTCGCGGCGCGCTTGCCGCGCCGCCGTCATCTGCTCAACCTGTGCGACGACCGCTATCGCTTCCTGGTGGCGCTGGGCGCGGCGCTCGTGAACGGCCAGCTTACGCTGCTCGTGCCGAACCGGACCCAGAAGCTGCTCGACCAGATCGAGGAGACGTACCCTGACCTCGCGTGCATCGCGGAGACCGCGGTGCCGCTCGTGAACGGCGCTTCGCTCGCCTATCCGGAACCCCTCGAGCCCCTCGCCGGCGGGTGGGAGGTGCCGCGGATCGCGGGCGGCCAGACGGCCGCAGTCGTGTTCACGTCCGGGAGCACGGGGCGGCCGGTCCCGCACGCCAAGCCCTGGCGGAAGCTCGTCGCCGGGGCGCGCGCCGCGGCCGGGACCCTGGGGCTGTCGGAGGGCGCGACCTTTCTCGGCACCGTGCCGCCGCAGCACATGTGGGGCCTCGAGGCCACCGTGATGCTGCCGCTGCAGACGGGCGGCGTGGTTCACGCGTGCCGGCCGCTCTTTCCGGCCGACGTCGCGGCGTGGCTCGCCGAGCTCCCGCGGCGGCGCGTGCTCGTGACCACGCCGCTGCACATTCGCGCCTGCGTCGAGGCCGGAATCGAGCTGCCCGGGCTCGATCTGATCCTGTCGGCCGCGGCGCCGCTTTCCGAGACGCTCGCCGCCGAGGCCGAGGCGCGGTTCGGCGCCCGGGTCGTCGAGATCTACGGCTGCACCGAGGCGGGCATGATCGCGTCGCGGCGCACCGCGCACACCGAGACCTGGCGAGCCCTGCAGGGCGTGCGGGTGACCGCGGCGCCGAGCCGGGTGGGCGTTCGAAGGCGGGCACATCGAGGGGCTCGCTCCGAGCAACGATGTGCTGGAGGTGCTGGACGAGAGGGCGTTCCGGCTCGCCGGGCGGCTCGCGGACGTCGTGAACGTCGCCGGCAAGCGCGCCTCCCTCGCCGATCTCAACCGCAAGCTGGCCGAGATCCCCGGGGTCAAGGACGGCGTGTTCCACACGCGCGAGGCCGAGAGCGGCAAGGCGGCCCGGCTGATGGCGTTCGTGGTCGCCCCCGACCTGAGCGAGGGTCAGATCCTGGAGGCGCTCCGCTGCTCGATCGACCCGGTGTTCCTGCCGCGGCCGCTCGTCAAGGTCGCGGCGCTGCCGCGGGCCTCGACCGGCAAGCTGCCGCTGGAGGCGTTGCGCGAGCTGGAACTCAGCGCCGGCGAGCGCTAGCCGGCGGCGGCCGCGGCGCGGCGCGCAGCGCTACAGGTTGAGCAGCTGGGCCCGGATGCCCTTGTCCAGGTTCTGGATCCAGCCGTTGTAGTTGCGGTGGATGTTGGTGCCGTCGTAGTTCAGGCTCGACGCTGTCCTTGTAGGTGATGTTGAAGGTCCGGGTGTCGAAAGTCACGTCGACGATCGCGGTATGGCTGCGCAGGTTGAGCGTGCCGACCATCACTCCGGGCCTGACCGGCTGCATCTTCCAGCCGAGCGCGCTGCCCGCGCGCACGATCGCTTTCTCGACTTCGGCGAGCGTCGGCGGCTTGCCGCCGGGCGTCTCGACCGGCGCGCCCTTGACGTTGTAGATCGGCTGGATCGTGCAGGCGGCGAGCGCGGCAACGGCGAACGCGACCAGGAGCCCCTTCAAAGCGGCAGTTTTCATGATCTCCCTCCCGAGGAATGTGTACGGGCCGGTGGTCGCGGCCCGCAACGCGGGAGATTGTATGAATTCCGGGCGGCGGCGGCAATCGACCCCGCGTGCGCTAATCCTCGGTCTCGACCCGTTCCTTGGACTCGGCGAACACCCAAGCGATCCCGATGCCGGCGCTCAGCGCATAGTCGCGCTTCACGAGCGGGCTCGCTTCGAAGGTCGCGCCGTTCAGCGTGTCGTAGCGGACGTAGGCGCCGACCCAGATCTTGTCGATGCGGCGGCTGATCGAGGCGAAGGCCGCCCATCCCGAGTAGCCGCCCGGCGCCTGGTAGGCGGGCCGGTCCGGGGTCGCGAACTGCGGCGCCACGGTGTAGAAATAGTTGTTGAACTGCCGCGTGGCGTACAGGGGACCGGCGCTGAGGCCGACGTTCCACCGCCCGCCGAAGAACTCCGGGCGCAGGTCGAGGGCGAGGTGCGGATAGAACACCCAGCCGATATAGCTCCAGTGGATGAGGTCGGTCGCGAACGCCGCGCGCGCGGGCACCCGCAACCGCAGGCGGTAGGTGTAGTCGACCCGGCGGTCGCGCGCGAGCGTGATCTCGAGCACCGGTCCGACCTCGAGCGTGGCGTCCAGATCGGGCATGCCCTGGCGCGCCGTGTTCTTGCTGCTGTCGACGGGCGGCGTGCCGAACACGCTGACGTCGAGCTGGACGCGGTCGGTGTCGAAGAAGATCCCGCGGATGCCTTCGCGGTCGACGCGGAAGCGCTCGCCGCGATAGACCGCGTAGGGCAGCGGGAAGACGTAGTCGCGGCTCTGGTCGGCGCCACGGTAGTCCGGGAGATGGAGTCCGGTGACGCCGAGGCCGAGCTCCCAGAGCGGGCGCTGCTCGGCGCCGGCCGGCAGCGGCAGCCCCGCCGCCGCGACCGCGAGTACAACGAGCGCGCCGCGCCCGATCACGCCGCTTCGAGCGGCTGGATGGCGCGCTTGCGCCGGCGCCACGCGCGCAGGTTCGCCGGCAGCGTGGCGAGGCTGAACGCGTAGTAGAGGGCGCGGAAGAAGTACAACCGCCACCGCACCGGGCCGTTGCGGAACACGTCCCCCGCCAGGAACGAGACCGTGCCCGAGACGACGCCGAGCACGTTCTTCGGTCCCATGATGAGGTTGCGCATCGCCGGCGAGGTCATGCGGTAGATCATCCACGAGAAGGTCCCCAGGCCGCGCCGCACGGTGCGGTCGAACTCGCGGTAGAGCCGCGGCGCGGCGCGCGGGTCGCGCAGGCACCCGTCGACCACGTCGGCGCCGAGGAACGCGCTGTTCATCGCGAGGTACACCCCGCTCGAGAACACCGGGTCGATGAAGCCGTAGGCGTCGCCCACCATGATGTAACGATCGCCCGCCATCCGGTCGCAATAGTAGGAGTAGTTGCCGGTCGCGGTCGCCGGCCCGGTGAGCTCGGCGTCCCGCAGGCGCTCGGCGAGCCCCGGCGAGAGGGCGATGGTGTCGAGGAAGAAGGTGGTCGGGTCGGTCTGGCGCGACTTCATGTAGTACGGCCAGCACACCGCGCCGACGCTGGTCGTGCCGTCTTTCAGCGGAATGAACCAGAACCAGCCGTGCTGGAACCAGAACATGCTGATGTTGCCCTCCTCGCGGCCGGCGAGCCGCCGCGCGCCGGTGAAGTGGCCGAAGAGCGCGGCGCTGTTGTGGCTCGCGTTCTTGCGCTTGAGGTCGAGCTTGTTGGCGAGGAAGGTGTCGCGGCCGGAGGCGTCGACGAGGAATTGGGCGTGCCAGCGTCGCGTCGCGCCGTCCTCGTCCCGGGTGGCGACGTGCACGGCTTCCGACGGGCCGAAGTCGACCTCGGTGACGCGCGTGCCCTCGTGCACTTGCGCACCGTTCGCCGCGCAGTGCTTCAGCAGCAGGTGGTCGAACTCCGATCGCCGCACCTGGTAGGCGTAGGGCCACGCCGGATCGAGCGCGGTCCCGAAGTCGTAGGTGAGGGACTTGCCGTGCTCGACGGAGTTGAACTGGGCACCGTACTTGACCATCCCGATCCGCTCGACGGCGTCCTTGACGCCGAGCTGCTCGAACAGCGGCAGGTTGAGCGGGAGCAGCGACTCGCCGATGTGGAAGCGCGGATGGCGGTCCTTCTCGATCACCACCACCCGCCGCCCGCGCCGCGCGAGCAGCGTCGCGATCGTCGAGCCGGCCGGCCCGCCGCCGATGACGAGCACGTCGCAGCGGGCGGCGTCGGGAGTGGAGGACAACTGAGCGCCTCGGGAACGGAGTGTGCGTCGCGGAAACTCTATCACAGCGCACCGCGACCGAGCGCGGGTGTCGGAGCCGGCCCGTGTCTGCAATAATCGGGCCGCGATGCCCAGTCCCTGCCCGCTGCCGTGATCCCGGACACCTCGACCGGGTCCGCCCCCGTCGCCGCGTCCCTGGCCCCGCGGCCCGCGCCACCGCGCCGGTGGGATCCCGCGCCGGCGATCCGCTTCACCGCGTTCTTTCACGTCGGCAGCGTGGCCGCCCTCGCCGCGGTGCCCGAGCTCTGGCCGCCGATCGTCGCGGGGCTCGCGGCCAACCACGCCGTGCTGTTCACGGCGAGCCTGCTCCCGCGCAGCCAGCTGATCGGGCGGAACCTGGTGCGTCTGCCGGAGGCGGCCGCGCGGCGCGGCGAGGTCGCGATCACGTTCGACGACGGGCCGGACCCCGAGGTGACGCCGCGCGTGCTCGATCTCCTGGACGCGCGCGGCGCGACAGCGAGCTTCTTCTGCGTCGGCGAGCGCGCGGCGGCGGCACCCGGTCTCGTGCGCGAGATCGTGCGTCGCGGACACTCGGTCGAGAACCACAGCCTTCGGCACTCGACCGGCTTCGGCTGGTACGGGCCGTGGCGCCTGCGGCGTGAACTGGAGGGCGCGCAGCGCGCGCTCACGGAGACCGCCGGCGTTGCGCCAAGGTTCTTCCGCGCGCCGTTCGGAACGCGGAACCCCCTGCTCGATCCCGCGCTCGCCCGCCTCGGGCTCACGCTCGCCTCGTGGACGCGACGGGGCTACGACACCGTCGACGCCGACGCGGCGCGGGTGCTGCACCGGCTGGTGGAGGGACTCGGCGGGGGCGACGTGCTGCTCCTGCACGACGGGGTGACGGTGCGGCAGCGTCGCGGCGTGCCGACGGTGCTCGCCGTCCTGCCGCGGCTCCTCGAGCAGCTCGCCGACCGCGGCCTCAAGCCGGTCTCGCTGCGGACGGCCTGCGATGCCTAGGGAAGAGGGCATGACGGCGGTGGCGGTCGCAGCGGCGCGGGGCGACGCGGCGGAGCCCCTTCCCGCGACGCTCCTCAACGCGGCCGCGCGCCGGTACGTGCCGGCCGGGCGCTTTGCGGTCGGGTTCGCGCGCGGCAAGCTCCGCCACGACCTGGTCTTCGCCGCGCTGCTTCAGCGCGGCCTCGTTCCCGACGGCGCGCGCCTGCTCGACCTGGGATGCGGGCAGGGCGCGCTGCTTGCGCTGCTCGTCGCCGCCCGGGAGGAGTATCGCGCGGGACGGTGGCCCGCCGGCTGGCCCGCACCGCCGTCGCACCTGCGTCTGCGCGGTGTCGAGGTCCTGCACGCCGATGTGCGGCGCGCACGGCTCGCGCTCGGCGGCGACGCGGAGATCGAGGAGGCGGACCTCCGGGTCGCGCGCGTCACGCCGAGCGACGTGATCGCGCTGCTCGACGTGGCGCACTACCTGGAGCCGCCGGCGCAGGAACGCCTGCTCACGGCGGTCGCGGACGCGCTGGCGCCGGGCGGCCTGTTCCTGATGCGCGTCGGGGACGTGGCCGCCCGAATCCCGGCGCTGCTGACGCGGATCATCGACCATCTCGTCACCCTGTCCCGCGGCAGCGGACTGCATCCCTTCCACTGCCGGACCATTCCGCAATGGGTCGCGGCGCTCGAGCGCCGGGGACTCACGGTCGCCGTCGAACCGAAGAGCGACGGCACGCCATTCGCCAACGTGCTGCTCGTGGCGCGCAAGCACCGCGGATGAACCGCGGGCCGTCGGCCGTCCGTACCGACCGGGAGCTCCGCGAGGCGAATCGCCGCTTCTACGACGCCCTGTGGGCGGACGTGCGGTTCGTCGAGCCCGAGCGCTTCAACACCTGGCCGCTGCTGCAACCGCTCGTCGCAAACGCGCGGCGCCGGCTCGAGGTCGGCGCGGGCCTGCGGCCGCGGCTGCCGCTCGCCGGGACGCACTTCGTCGACATCAGCGCGCCGGCGCTCGCGCGGCTCCGCGAGCGGGGCGCGACCGCGGTGCTCGCGCCGGTGACGGCGCTGCCGTTCCCCGACGCCGCGTTCGACCTGGTGTGCGCGCTCGACATCGTCGAACACGTCGGCGACGACGAGGGCGCGCTCGCGGAGCTCGCGCGCGTCGCCGCGCCGGGCGGGGCGTTGCTCGTCTCGGCGCCGCTGCATCCGGCGCTCTGGACGGCGTTCGACGACTTCGTGGGGCACCACTGCCGCTACGAACCGGACGAGCTGCTCGCGAAGCTCGAGCGGCACGGCCTGGCGGTGGAGCGGAGCGCCGCCTACGGCATGCAGCCGCGGTCGTCCCGGCTGGTCGATCTCGGGATGTGGTGGCTGACGCACCGGCGCGAGCAGGCACTGTGGTGGTACAACCGCGTGTTCATGCCGCTCGCGGTGCGCTTCGAGAAGCCGCTCGCGGTCGCGCCGGGGATGATCGACACCGCGAACGTGAGCGAGATCCTGCTGGTGTGCCGCCGGAACGGCTCGGGTTCGCGGCGGGCGGGGGGGTGACGTCGCTACTGCGACGTCACTTGTACGGCTCGAAGACCCACTCGGCCTCGAGGCGACCGTCGGGGCTCTCGACGCGCACCTTGGCCGGGCGGTTCGCCTCCGCCCAGCTCTTCGCGTAGCTCACCGCCACCTTCTTCTCGGAGAAGAAGTGGCTCTGAGTGCTGCCCGTCGCGGTGACCGCCCAGCCGTAGACCGGGCCGGGGTACACCACGAAAATCGGCGTTTCGCGCATCGCTCCTCGCGCCGGGCTTGTAGAAACTGCCCGGCTGCTAGCGAGGAATTTGCCGCAGTCGGACCCGAACCGGGAGTGCGGCGTGCGGCCGCGCGTGACCTTCTACCTGTTGTTAACGGACGTTTTCGGGTGTCGAACCGCCGACAGGCGGGAGACCGCGCGCCAGGGCAACGACCGCCTGTTGGAAACAGGGCAGCGGCGCCCAAGTCACCCCGGCGCCGATCTGCCCGACACCCGCCTCGCGATGGGCGATGCCGGTATTGATCACCGGGAGGATGCCGGTGTCGACCACCTTGCGGACGTCGATCCCGGCCGGGGTGCCGCCGAAGTTGAGGGCGGGGAGCGTGAACGCGGGGTTCGGGCCGAGGGTGATCGACCGCATCGCGAGGGTGTTGGCGAGGGCGTCCTCGGGGGTGCCGCCGACGAACTTGACGATCGCCAGCGCGGCCGCCATCGCGAAGCCGCCGAGGCCGGCGGTCTCGGTGATCGCGCTGTCGCCGAGGTCGCCGGCGGCGTCGGCCTTGGAGTAGCCGGGGAAGTACAGGCCGTCGACGCGCGGCGCCGGCGCCGTGAACCAGGCGCCGCCCGTTCCGCTCACGCGGATGCCGAACTCGACGCCGTTGCGGCACATCGCCGTGACCATGCTTGCGCCGGCGACGCCGTGCGCGGCATCCAGCATCAGCTTGCAGGCGGGCATCGCCAGGTTGAGGAAGAAGTGGTCGTTGCCGGCGATGAACTCCGTCGCCGCCGCGACGTCGGCGAGCGGCGCGCCGGAACGGGCGAGGGCGGGGGCGAGCTTCTTGAGGAGCTGGCCGGTCGCCGCGCCGTGGCGGTTGTGCATCTCGTCGCCCATGTTCAGGGCCTGCGCCATGATCGGCTTCAGCTCGAGCGGACCGAGGGCTTTCAGCCCGGCGGCGAGGGTCGGCGCGAGCGTGTCGCGGATCCACCGCAGGCGCTCGAGGACCTCCGGGCTGTTGGCGCCGTAGCGCAGGACCTTGCCGAGCCCTTCGTTGAGGGTGCAGTACGCGCGGTTCACGCCGGCGGCGTTGCGGAGGACGAACACCGGCATCGACGGACTGATGATCCCGGCCATCGGGCCGACCGCGGCGTGGTCGTGGCAGGGGGCGAAGCGGACGGCGCCGCTCGCGGCGAGGCGATGCGCCGCGCCGAGGTCGTCGGTCCAGCCTTCGAGCAGGATCGCGCCGGCGATCGCGCCCTGCATCGGGCCGCACATCCGGGCCCATTCGATCGGCGGCCCGGCGTGCAGGATCATGCGGTCGGCCAGGCCGGCGATCTGGTCCTTCGCGATGCCGATGCTTTCGAGCACGGGCTGCGCCGCGGCGTAGGCGTCGAAGGCCTGCTGGTTGGCGGTCTCGACGACGGGGTGCCGCATGAGCTTTGCCACCGCGTCCGCGGCGGCGGGTGGCGCCCACTCGAGCTGCGTCACGTTCGCGCCCGCGTGGGTGATCGCGTCGGCGAACGACGCGATGCCGACATTGACGACGTGGAGGTCGGCGCCGAAGAGCTTGCTCATCGCGCGATCCGGGCCGCGAGCCGGACGGCCGCGGCGTTGCTGTCGGCGAGCAGAACGCCGGCCTTGCGCAGCGCGGCTTCCTGCTTGCCCAGGTTCTGCGGATCGCCGGCGGTCCCGCAGACGAAGCCGACGAATGCGATCTTGCGCTTGCCCTTCGCCGCGCGCGCCTGCGCCGCCTTGATCGCCGGGGCCATCTCGGCGGCCGGGTCCTGATGCGCGCCGTAGCCGAGCACCACGTCGAAGAGAATGACCGCGACGTTCGGGTCGGCGGCTTCGGCGACCAGGCGTTCGTTGCGCAGGCGGTGATCGATCATCGGGTGCGGCCGGCCGCGGGTGAAGACGTCATCGCCGAGGTCGATCACGGTGTGCTCGCGGCTGTGCCAGACGTCGTCGATTTTGTCGGCCTTGTTCACCGGAGCGTTGGACCAGACGCGGCCGAGCGCCTCGCCGAGCAGGAGCGAGGCTTCGTAGCAGAACGTGCCGCCGCTGTAGAGGCCGCGGACGTAGCGTTGCCCGGGCCGCAACGCGATCCGAGGCACGGCAGTCTTCGCCGCGCCGCGCGCCGCGGGTTTCTTGCCGCGGGCGAGCGCCGCGGCCACGCGGGCGGCGTCCTCGAGAGTCTTCGCGGGGTGCAGGTTCTTGCCTTTGATCGACGCCGGATCGGCGCCGACGAAGCAGACCACGATCGGCTTGCCGATCCGGCTCGCCGCCGCGAGGACTCTGCTCGCGACGCTCGGCGCCGGCGGCTTCGAGATGAGGACGATGACTTTCGTGTCCTTGTCGGCGGCGAGCGCCTCGAGGCCCTGGAGCATGGTGATGCCGCCGACCGCCTCGCCGAGGTCGTGGCTGCCGGTGCCGATCGCCTGCGAGACGCCGACGCCGAGGCGGTCGACGAGAGAGGTGACCTGCTGGAGCCCGGTGCCGGAGGCGGCGATGCAGCCGATCGGGCCGCGCCGCACCACGTTGGCGAAGGCGAGCGGGACGCCGTTGATGATCGCCGTGCCGCAGTCGGGGCCCATGACGAGCAGGCCGCGCTCGCGCGCGAACTTCTTCAGCGCGACTTCATCGTCGAGCTCCACGTTGTCGCTGAAGAGCATGACGTTGAGGCCGAGCCGCAGCGCTTTCGTGGCCTCGGCCGCGGCGTATTCGCCGGGGGTCGAGATGAGCGCGAGGTTGGCGGTCGGGTCTGCTTTCGACTGCCATTTCGATCGAGCGGGGGGCGGGCTCGCCCGGTGCTGCGCCGCGCGCGGCGCGGGGCTCTTCCTTGAGTCCGGAATCCGCGTGCGACAGGGCGGCCGAAGCCCCGCTATCGGTCTTTGCCTGTACCGCGATGAGAATATCGTTCGGGCCGGCGTCGACGTGGTCCTTGAGGAGGCCGGCCTCGCGCATCAGGCCGAGGTTCGCTTCGGAGGCCATGAGGACCGAGGCGCGCTCGACTCCGGGGAGCTTGCCGAGCGCGTCGGCGAGCTGCATCAGGGAGACCGAGTCGCGGTAGAGGTTCCGGACGACTTTGGTGGCGGTCGGCATTGGTGGCAAGATTGTATTCGAGGGGGCTCTCATGCTGGATTCCGGAGACAGTTTGGACTTGCGGTCGCTCGGCGAACGGCTGCGCGGCGGGAGCTTGCGACCGCGGCACGTAGTGGCCGGTGTGCTCGAGCGGATCGCGGCCCGCGGGGACGACAAGGTCTGGATCCACCTCGCGACGCGCGAGGCGCTGGACGCCCGGGCGGAGGTGCTCGAGCGCCGGGGACCGGAGGGTTTGCCGCTGTACGGCATCCCGTTCGCGGTGAAGGACAACATCGATGTGGCGGGGCAGCCGACGACGGCTGCTTGTCCGGAGTTCGCGTACACGCCGCGGGAGTCGGCGCCGGTCGTGCAGGCGTTGCTGGACGCCGGGGCGATCGCAGTCGGGAAGACCAACCTCGATCAGTTCGCGACGGGACTGGTGGGGACGCGGTCGCCGTACGGGGCTTGTCCGAATGCCTTCGATGCGAAGTACATCTCCGGGGGTTCGAGCTCGGGGTCGGGGGTCGCGGTCGCCGCGGGGCTGGTGAGTTTTTCGCTGGGGACCGATACCGCCGGGTCGGGGCGGGTGCCGGCGGCGTTCAACAACATCGTCGGGCTCAAGCCGACGAAGGGTTTGCTGAGCACGCGCGGGGTCGTGCCGGCGTGCCGGTCGCTCGATTGCGTGTCGATCTTCGGGTTGACGGCGGAGGACTCGCGGGCGGTGCTCGCGGTCGCGCGCGGGTTCGATGCGAAGGATCCGTTTTCGCGGCGGGGTCGTGCTCGGGGACTGCCGGCGATCGCCGAGTGCCGGGTCGGGGTGCCGCGGCGCGATCAGCTCGAGTTCTTCGGGAACCGGGACGCAGAGCGGTTGTTCGGGGCGGCGATCAAGGAGCTCGAGCGGCTCGGCGCGCGGCGCGTCGAGATCGACTTCGCGCCGTTCCTCGAGACGGCGCGGCTGCTGTATGGCGGGCCGTGGGTCGCGGAGCGGTATCTCGCGATCAGGGAGTTCTTCGACCGGCAGGCGGAGGCGGTGTTTCCCGTGACGCGGGAGATCATCGGAGGGGCGGCGAAGTACACGGCGTCGGATGGGTTCGCGGCGCAGTACCGGTTGGAGGAGCTGCGTCGTCGGGCCGAGCCGGTGTGGGATGAGATCGATGTTTTGGTCACGCCCACCGCCGGGACGATCTACACGATCGAGGAAGTCAATGCCGACCCGATCCGGCTGAATACCAATCTCGGCTACTACACGAACTTCATGAATCTGCTGGACCTCGCCGCGATCGCGGTGCCGGCGGGGTTCCAGAAGAACGGGCTGCCGTTCGGGATTACGCTCGCGGCGCCGGCGTTTGCCGACGAGGCGCTGTGCGCGCTAGGTGGGGCAGTTCATCGGCGGCTGGTGGAGCGGATGGGGGCGACCGCTGCGACGCTGCCGAAGCGGAGGCGGTGACGAGCTTGGCATCGCAGCCGGGTTCGTGAAGCTCGCGGTGTGCGGCGCGCACATGTCGGGTCTGCCGCTGAATCACCAGCTCACCGAGCGGGGAGGGCGGCTGGTGCAGACGTGCCGGACGGCGCCGCGCTATCGCCTGTTCGCGCTGAGCGGGTTCTCGCCGCCTCGGCCGGGGATGGTGCGGGCCGAGTCGGGCGGACACGCGATCGAGGTCGAGGTGTGGGCGCTGCCGACGGAGAGTGTCGGGAGCTTCATCGATGGCATCCCGCCGCCGCTCGGGATCGGCACCGTCGAGCTCGAGAGCGGGGAGCTGGTGCGGGGTTTCATCTGCGAAGGCTACGCGGTTGCGGGTGCGGAGGACGTATCGCGGCTTGGAGGGTGGCGGGCGTATGTGAAGAGCCAGTCATGACGAGGAGGGAGGTTGCCTCGCCGCAGCCGTGCCTTTCGGATAGGCGACTCGCAAAGCCTCAAGTGCAAGGGTGCGAGCGAGTTAACTTCCCGACCCGAGCCGCCGTCCGTTTACCGCCAGAAGCTGTCGGTGGCCATCCAGCGCACAAAGCGGACGGTGAACCGACACGGCCGACCCCGACGAGCCGCCTTGAGCGGCTCACAAGCTAAGGGCCCGGCGCTGCCGGGGGATACTTACTTCGCGGCCAGGGCGAGCTTGTTGAGCGCCTCGGCGCAGGCCGCGGCGACTTCGCGGTTCGGCTCGCTGGTGCTGCCGGGCATCGTTGCCCAACCGCCCTTCCCGATGTAGGTGGCCTGCTCCCAGTCCTTGGTCGCTTTCAGCGCCGCAAGGCTGGCCGACGCGTCGGCGCTCTTCTGAAACTGAGCCACGCATATCGGGGTGAGCGCCGATACGGTCGCCGCATCAGCACGCCCCACGGCAAATCGCTCCGCCGTGCCGCCCGTCACCCAGCCGCCCCAATTGAATCCGAAGATCGCCAGCGCGATGGCTCCCGCTACCGCGCCCCAGAGAAATGGCGTTGTTTGCGTGGGAAGTTTCGGAATGTTCATAGCATTTCCTCCGATTCGTACGAAAGAAGACTCACGGGAAAAACTCTCCTGCTCTTTACGATCCTAGTATCCCCCCGTTCTGTGAGATGTTCTGTGCGCTGCCGTACATGGCGGTATCTGCCGGTCCTCGATTCGTACGTCCTTCGCGATCGAGGCGGGCGAGCCCATCCGGTTTGAAGTGATAGATCCTATGTAGGGCCGCGAAGGTTAGCCTCTTGTCGGTTTCTCAACCGGAGGCGCTCTGTTCGCTATCGAACATAAGGTGGATATTTCCAGTTTGGGTCAGGTCACTGATCGGGTCGGGCCTGCCAGGGGTGATCCAAGACTATCCGCCTCGTAGGGAGCGCTCCGGCTAGTCCGGTGTCGAGGTGGTCTCAATCAACCACTTGCTGCGTGTCTGCGCCGCAACGTGGAGGAGGGACACGCTGATCGAGCGCGAGGGTGCAGGGGTGCATTCACTGCGTTGATCACCATCGAAGGCTGCCCGCGGTGCGGTCGACATTGGCTACGAGCACCCACTCACGCAATATGCCCCAGCATCTGCCAGCAACAAAAACCCCGCCGAAGCGGGGCTACTACTATTCGTGCCGTTCGAGGCGCCGCTCAATGCACCGCGAGCCTTTTCGCTGCTACTGCGGTTTTCTTCGGCAGCGTGAGTTCCAGCACGCCGTCGTTGTACTTGGCTTGGGCGGTCGCTTCATCGACCTCATGACCGAGCGCAACTCGCGCTGGATCTTGCCGTAGTAGCGCTCGGCGCGAAGCACCGTCTCGCCGTTGTTGACGTCTTTTTCGTGCTTCACTTCCGCGGATACCGCTACTTCGTTGCCGTTAATCGTTATGCTGATGTCTTCCTTCTTCACGCCGGGCAATTCGGCCAGCACTTGATACTCTTTGTCGTTCTCGGTTACGTCCATGCGGAACTGCGTCGGCGCAGGCGCACGCGTCTCAGGACTAGGCAGCCACACGGGGACGCCACGGAACCAGTTCTCGAATGCATCCTCGAGCGGACTAAAGCGTGTGATGTTTACCATTTCGTTCTCCTGTGAAGGCTCAAACCAATCGGCGGTGAATGACGCTGATTGCCCATTTGCCAGTACATTGGGGCGCCATCGCGACTATCAAAGTGCGAGCAAAATATTTCATGAGGCGGACCGGGACACCGATGCCAAGTCCGATGTCTTCCGAGCCTTGGGTTTGCGACAAAGAACTAGCCATCCACTCGATGGGGAGACTAGGCATCCCGGACCTAACGGACCGGGCCGGCTGATACCTGTTAGCCCGTCAGACGTGCCCCATGGAAAGCCTGTGAGCCGCTCGGTATGAGTGAAGATCCGTTCAACGTCTGCTTTGGAGGGCTCGACCGTCTGCAACGGGTCATGGCCATCGAACACCGTACATGGACGCCCCGGCTTTGCCAGTGGTCAGTAAGCGATGGCGGAGAGGTAAAGATTGCAGCCGTACATTCGGACTTTGATGCGGCATAGCCGCTGTCCCTGATGGAATGCGCTGGTTGGGGCCCCAATCGATAGCGCGCACTCGAGGTGCTTCGACCCGTGCGGGCTTTGCCAACCACGGTCTCACCTGTTTCGCCATCATTTGCTGATTGCCTGAGCAATCGGTTGCGCTGTACTCGCGTTCTGTTGTGAGTTGGTTTATGCAGGCACTGCAGCGTAGTTTGCTTCGAATTGCCGCTCATGGGCGAGCAACGCCCAGGCAATCCTCGCATTCCTGTTGGCAAGCGCCACGGCAGCCACGTTCGGGTTTCGCCGTTTGAGCAGTTCGTGCAGCCAACCGCCGCGCGCCGGTTTACGCTGTGCGGCACGGATCACCGCTCGCGCTCCGTGTATCAGCAGGGTTCTGAGGTAGGAGTCACCGCGCTTGCTGATGCCCAGCAGCCTCGGCTTGCCGCCGCTTGAGCGCTGGCGGGGCACCAAGCCCAGCCAAGCCGCCAGCTGTCTACCATTGTCGAAACTCTTCGCTTCTCCGATGCTCGCCACCAAAGCGCTCGCCGTCAGCGGCCCGATACCCGGGATCCGTTCAAGCTTGCGGCTCGCCTCATGCTCGCGATGCCAGCCCTTGATCTGCGCTTCGAGTTGCGCCACTTGCTCATCGAGCGCCTTCATGTGCTCCATGAGTCGACCGACCAACACCCGGAACATGCCCGGCAGCTCGTGACTTGCATCTTCGATGAGCTCCGGTACCCGTTTCGCGACCTGCCCAATGCCCTGCGGAATCACCAGGCCGTACTCGCTGAGCAACCCCCGAATTTGGTTCGCTTGAGCCGTGCGCGCCTTAACGAATCCTTGGCGGGCACGGTGTAGCGCCAACAGCGCTTGCTGATCTATCGTCTTCACCGCCACGAAGCGCATGTTGGGCCGTAGCAGCGCTTCGCAGATCGCCTCCGCGTCCGCCGCGTCGTTCTTGTTGCTCTTCAGGTAAGGCTTCACGAACTGCGGCGCGATCAGCCGCACGCTATGCCCGAACGATTGCAGCTTACGCGCCCAGTGATGCGCGCCGCTGCAGGCCTCCATCCCAATCAGGCAAGGCGAGAGATTTGCAAAGAAGCTCGCCACCTGCGAACGCTTAAGCTGCTTCCTGAGCAGCACCTTGCCTTGCTCATCCACACAGTGGATCTGAAACACGTTCTTTGCCAGGTCGATGCCTACCGCTTTAACCTTCATGTTGGACGCCCTCTCGGTGAGTGGTGAACACACATCTCCACTTTGGCACATCGATGCCGTTACGAGCCGGGGCGTCCATTCCATTGATAGCGCCATCGAACGACCGTACATGGACGCCCCCGGTTTGCCAAGCTTTCAGTTCGTGACGACTCGTAGGGAAGATTGCAACCGTACATTCGGACTTTCGGTGCGGCGTTGCCGCTGTCCCTGATGGAATGCGCTGGTTGGCTCCTCATTCGCTCTCGCGCACTCGAGGTGCTGCGGTCATTTTGGGCTTTGCCAACCACGGTCTTACCTTTCGTGCCATCACTGCGTGATCGCCTGAGCAATCGGTGGAAGGTCCTCCTATGGTTGGCTGCGTTTGCCGCGCTAAACCTAGACCGCTGCCAGCGTCAATAGAGGGAACTCCGCCAGGGTCTGCTTTTCTACCGCACAACAGGCAGCAAAGGGTCGATAGCGGTCGTTAAGGCCTTGGGCCGGCATCGCAGCCGGGTTCGCTACGATTCCATAGCAATGTCTTCCACAAACGGCGGAACGGTATGGCGAGTCAAGGTCAGCGACGAAGAGACCTCCGCGATCTTCGAGCCCGCCCTGACCTTCCCGACGGGCGCGCTCTTTGTCTGCGCCCACGGCGCCGGCGGCCACATGGCCGATCGCGGCATGCTCGCCGTCGCCGAGCACCTGCGCAGGCGCGGATTTGACGTCGTTCGCTTCAACTTCCTCTACCGGGAGAAGGGCTCCAGCCGCCCGGACCCGATGCCGCTTCTGAAGGAGACCATCGCCGCCGTAGCGTCCTACGCGCGCGAGCAGATCCCAGCAGAGAAGCTGATCCTCGGCGGACGCTCGATGGGTGGACGGGCGGCGTCGATGCTCGTCGCCGACGGGTTTCCGTGCGACGGCCTGCTGCTACTGGCTTACCCGCTCCATCCCGCCGGCCAGCCGGACAAGCTCCGCGACGCGCATCTCGCGAAGATCGGGGTCCCCGTCCTCTGCCTGAACGGCACCCGCGACGCGCTTTGCCGGCGCGACCTCATGGAACGGGTGGTCGATCGTCTCACCGACCAATGGACCATGCACTGGCTGGAAGGCGCCGATCACAGCTTCCACGTTCTGAAGAGTTCCGGGAGAACGGACAGCGACGTCCTGAGCGAGGTCGCGGACGTCAGCAGCGCCTGGGCGTCCGGCTTGCGGAGATAGTCCGCGCTACTGCGGACTACCGAAGAACTCCTGCATCAGGAAAGCCTCGAGCCCCGCATTGTCGATCTGGCGGGCGGACAGGTTGACGTTGCGACCCAGCCGCTGCGACACCCAGACGAAGTCCCCGGGTTCCCGGTCGCGGATGATCGCGATCATCCGCCGGACGACCGCGATCCGGATGTCGGGGTTGTTGCCCTTCCGGACCTCGATCAGCTGCTTCGAGTTCCGGCGGATATCCGTGTTCCAGCCGAAGAAGTAGAACTCGGCGACGTCGTAGCCCATCCGCTCGATCCGGAAGATGCCGCCGCCGTTGCGATCGTCGCCGAAGGTCGGCGTGCGATCCAGTCCGAGGTTGGCGGTGACGCTGCGGTTGTGACGCTCCCGCTCGTCCTCGGCGGACGGCGTGCTCAATCCACCGTCGGGCGCGGCACCACGGGCGCGGCGCCGCGCCTCGAGGTATGACGAAAAATCGCCCTCGACCGGCGCGGGCGCGGCGCGGCGACGGCTGGCGTGTCCGGCGGAGTGACGACGGCGGGCGCCGGCGCCTGCTGCGCGATGACCGGCGGCGCGGGCGGCGGACGCGGCGGCGCCTTCGGTGCAGCTGCTGGCGTGGGGCGTGACGGTTGTGCCTGCACCGCCGGAGCGGGCGGCGGCTCGGGCGGGACGCTGGTCGCGCGGGTCGGCTCCGGAGCAAGCTCCACGACCAGCGGACCGCTCGCCTTGTCCCGCTCCGAGCGCTCGAACGACATCATCTGGTGCAGGCGCGGGAACCACGCCCACAGCACTGCCGCGTGGAGCGCGACCGAGAGCGCGAACGCCACCCGGATGGAGGGAACCGTCAGGATGCGAGGCTCGTCGAGCGCAGGCGCGGCAAACATGTCGTCAGACCCGGCTCACCACCGGCGCATCGTCGACGTTGGGCTCGGGCTTGGTTTCCGCCCGCAGCTCGTCGACCGGCGCGTCCTCGGGCAGCTCGGTTTCGGTCTCGGTCGCGGGAATGTCGTGCGGCAGGAACCCGCCCGACTGGTGCCGCCACAGCCGCTCGTAATGACCGCCGAGCCGCAGCAGCGCGTCGTGCGTGCCCTCCTCGACGATCCGACCGGCCTCGAGCACGATCAGGCGATCCATGCGCGCGATGGTCGACAGCCGGTGGGCGATCGCGATCACCGTCTTGCCTTCCATCAGCCCCAGCAGCTGCTCCTGGATGGCGAGCTCCACCTCGCTGTCCAGCGCCGACGTGGCCTCGTCGAGCACGAGGATCGGCGCGTCCTTGAGCACCACCCGCGCGATCGCGACGCGCTGCCGCTGCCCGCCGGAGAGCTTGACCCCGCGCTCGCCCACGTGGGCCTCGTAGCCCTTGCGGCCGTGCCAGTCCTGCAGACCCAGGATGAACTCGTGTGCCTGGGCCTTGCGCGCCGCCGCCTCCACCTGCGCGTCGCTCGCCCCGGGCCGGCCGTAGCGGATATTGGCGGCGATCGAGCGATGCAGGAGCGACGTGTCCTGCGTCACCATCCCGATCGCGGCGCGCAGGCTCTCCTGCGTCACGTGGCCGATGTCCTGCCCGTCGATCCGGATGCTGCCGTGCTCCAGGTCGTGAAACCGCAGCAGCAGGTTGACCAGCGTCGACTTGCCCGCGCCGGAACGTCCCACCAGCCCCACGCGCTCGCCGGGACGGATCGTCAGGCTCAAATGATCCAGCACGGGCTGCCCGTCGTGGCGGCCGTAGTTGAAGCTCACGTCCTCGAAGCGGATCTCGCCGCGCGACACCTCGAGCGGGCGCGCACCGCGCCGGTCGCTCCCGCTGTGCGGGACGGCGATCGTCTGCATCCCTTCCTGCACCACCCCGATGTTCTCGAAGATCCCGGTCACCTCCCAGCTCACCCACCCCGCCACGTTGGCGATCTGCCAGGCGAGCGGCAGCGCAGTGGCCACGACCCCCGCGCTCACCGTGCCCTGCGCCCAGAGCCAGATGCCGATCGTCGCGGTCCCGGTCAGCAGCGCCGCGTTCATCACCGCGAGCACGAACATGAACTGCGAGATCAGCCGCATGTGCGCGCCGATCGCGCCCTGGTGCTCGTCGATCACCTCGCGCACGTAGGCGTCCTCGTCGGCGAGCCGCGCGAAGAGCTTCACGGTGAGGATGTTGGTGTAGCTGTCCACCACCCGTGCCATCACGTGCGAGCGCACTTCCGCGCTCGTCCGGGCGAGGTCGCGCATGCGCGGCACGAAGTAGCTGAGGAAAACGAGGTAGCCGACGAACCACAGCAGCGTCGGGACCCCGAGCCGCCAGTCCGCGAGGGACATCAGCACGAGCGCGCTGATGCCGTAGGCCGCGATGTACCAGACGGCGCGGATGCTCGCCATCACGCTTTCGCGCAGCGCGTTGGCGGTCTGCATCACGCGGTTGGCGATGCGACCGGCGAAGTCGTTCTGGAAGAACGGCCAGCTCTGGCGCACGACGTGCCAGTGGCTCTGCCAGCGGATCAGGCTGGTGGCGCCGGGGATGATCGCGTTGTGGCGGATCGCGACGTCCGTCAGCATCACCAGCGGGCGAACGACGAGCACGAGCACCACCATGCCGGCGAGCAGCGGCCATTGCTCGTTGAGCGCTGCCTGCCGGTCGGTGGCTTCCATCAGCGACACGAGCCTGCCGATGAACACCGGGATCACGGTGTCGATCAGCGCCACCGCCAGGCTGGTCACGAACATGAGCGCGTACCAGCCCTTGGTCTGGCGCGCGAAGTGCCAGTAGAAGGCGAGCAGGCCGGGCGGGGGCGCGCCTGGCCCCGGGCTGGCCGTGCCGCGGATGCGCGATTGGAGGTAGCTGAACATCCAGGGACCTGCTTCGAACGGCGGCGGGGACCGCCAACCCGGAATGCTACGCCGGTACGAGCCGGAGGTAGGTGATCTCCGAAGGTGCGCCGAGCCGCTTCGGCGGTCCCCAGTAGCCGGTGCCGCGGCTGATGTAGACCCAGAGCTTCCCCAGGCGGTGCAGCCCGGCCGTGAACGGCTGCTGCAGGCGCACGAGAAAGATCCAGGGGAAGAACTGGCCGCCGTGGGTATGGCCGGAGAGCTGGAGGTCGAAGCCCGCCGGCGCCGCGGCGAACGCCGACCGCGGCTGGTGCGCGAGCAGCAGCCGGACGCCGGCATCGCTCGGGGCGCCGGCGATCGCGGCGGCCGGATCGCTGCGGTGCGCGGGGTCGAAATGGCCCGCGCTGTAGTCGGTGACCCCCGCTACCACCACGGCCGCCCCCTGGTGCTGGAGGACGACGTGCTCGTTCATGAGCACCGAGAGCCCGAGGCGCCGCACCTCGTCGACCCAGGCGTGCGCCCCCGAGTAGTACTCGTGATTCCCGGTGACGAAGAAGGCGCCGTGCCGCGCGGACAGCCGGGACAGCGGCGCGGTGTGCGGCGCGAGCTGCGTGACGCTGCCGTCCACCAGATCGCCGGTGACGGCGATCATGTCCGCCTCGAGATCGTTCACGGCGTCGACGATCCCGTCCAGGTAGTCGCGCTTGATCGTCGCGCCGACGTGGATGTCGCTGATCTGGGCGATGCTGAACCCGTGCAGCGGCGCCGGCAGGTCGGCGATCGGGACGTCGACGCGCCGGACCCGGGCGCGCCGGCGGGCGTTGACGAAGCCCACCAGCGTGAAGAGCGCGGCGAGGATCGGTACTGCGAGCGCGCTGTCGCTCCGGAACCCCGCCAGCGAGGTTGCTGCAACGATCGAGCCGCTCATCGCCGAGCCGGCGAGCAACCCGACGTCGCGGACGAGCGTCAGGACAAAAAGCGACGAGAACGAGCCGATCGCGAGCAGGGCGGTCCAGGTGAGCAACTCCGAAACCGGTCGGCGCTGCAGCCGGGCGAGCACCCCGAGCGGGATCACGATCGCCGAGCCGATCAACCATAGCGCCGTCGCGGCAATCGCGACTGGGTCGAACGGCATCTCGGGAAGGAGGCGCCAGCCGACGTAAGCGTGCAGCAGGAAGACGAAGCCAAACAGTCGGAGCATTGCGGGATGCGTTCCTTGGGGAAGCCGGCCGTCCGGCCGTAGGTGGGGGTGGTTGCCTTCAGCGCAAGGGAATCCAGTCTAAGACCTTTACCGGGGGTCGTCGGTTCGATGCTACTTTCCGGCGGTGATCGGTGTCTCCCGGCCTCCGTGCGACGCCGGCGTCCTGCGGGCCGCGTCGGCCGTCCCCTGCGCGCCGGCCGTGCGGCCGCGCACGTTCGCCGCCACCGTGCTCGGGTCAAGCCTGGCGTTCATCGACGGCTCGGTGGTCAACGTCGCGCTCCCCGCGATTCAGCGCGATCTCGCCGCGGGCGCCGCGGCGACCCAGTGGGTGATGAACGCGTATCTGCTGATGCTCGCGGCGCTCGTCCTGGTCGGCGGCGCGAGCGCGGACCGGTTCGGGCGCCGGCGCGTGTTCGTCGTCGGTACGGTCGCGTTCACCGCGGCCTCGGTGCTCTGCGGGCTGGCCACGGGTACATCGATGCTGGTCGCGGCCCGCGCGCTCCAGGGCGCGGCGGCCGCGCTCCTCGTTCCGGCGAGCCTCGCCCTGCTCGGTGCGACGTTTCCCGAGGGCGAGCGCGCGCGCGCGATCGGCGCGTGGGCCGGCTACACGGCGCTCGCGATGGCGGTCGGCCCGCTCATCGGTGGCTTCCTCACCGACCACGTGTCCTGGCGCGCGGTCTTCTATCTCAACGTACCGTTCGCGGCCGCCGCGGTCTGGCTGGCGCTCGGCGGCGCGCCGGACAGCCGCAGCGCGCGCCCGCCCGGCCTCGACTGGCTCGGGGCCGGCCTCGCGACTGCGGGCCTGGGGGGCGTGACCTGGGGGCTCACCGCCGCCGCCGAGCTCGGGTTCCGCTCGCCGCCGGTCGCGGCGACGCTCGCGGGCGGGGCCGTCGCGCTCGCCGCGTTCATCGCCGTCGAGGCGCGCGTGCGATCGCCGATGCTGCCGCTCGGGCTGTTCGCGTCGCGGCCGTTCACTGGCGCGAACCTCCTGACGCTGCTGCTCTACTTCGCGCTGTCCGGCGTCCTGTTCTTCCTGCCGTTCGAGCTCATCCGGGGGCACGGGTACACGGCGACCGCCGCCGGCGCGGCGCTCCTCCCGTTCCCGGTCGTGATGGGGCTCGCGTCCGGGCGCGCGGGCGCGTTCGCGGACCGATTCGGGCCCAGGCTTCCGCTCACCGTGGGCCCGCTGATCGCCGCGGCGGGGTTTGCGCTGTTCGCCGTGCCGCTGCCGGGGTCCAGCTACTGGTCGTCGCTGCTGCCGCCGCTCGCCGTGCTCGCCGTCGGGATGACGATCACCGTGGCGCCGCTGACGACGGCGGTGATGGGCACGGTCGGGCCCGACTACGCGGGCACCGCTTCGGGCGTCAACAACGCAGTCGCGCGCGTGGCGGGCGTGCTCGCGATCGCGGTGCTCAGCCTGCTCTTCATTGGCGTTTACAACGCCGCGCTGCGCGATGCGGCGAGCGGCCTGGGCACGCTGCCCGCGGCGTTGCTCGAGCCGTTGTCCGGCGAGCCGTTGCCGGCGGGACCCCTCGGCGAGGCGGGGCGTGCGGCGCTCTTCGCCGCCTTCCAGGCGGTCGCAGTGGTGGGTGCAGCCTGCGCGGCGGCGAGCGGCCTGATCGCGTCGCGGATGATGCGATGAGCCTGTCGATCACCGGCGCGCGTTCCGAGCTCGGCCGCTTGCTCTCGAGGGGGCGCGCCTCGGGCAAGGTTCACATCAACGTCGCGGGACAGCAGGCCAACACGCTGCTCCACGACGGGCACGCGTGGGAGGGGTTCTCTCGGACCGCGCTCGCTGGCGTTCGGCACGCGATGCGGACCGACGCGAGCCTCCTGGTGCACGCGAGCTTCGCGTTCGTGCTCGGCCGCCCGCAGGAAGATCCCCTGCGTTCGATCGCCGAGACGATTCTGGAGTGCGAGGACCTCGTTCTGTCGGGGCCGATACCCGCGTGCGTTGTGCGCCTCGGCTATTTGTACGGCCCGCAGAGCGCCGACCTGCGCGCCTACCGAAAGGCATTCCGCCTCGGCCGGCCCTACTGGGCGGGTCCGGACGAGGCCCTGCAATACCACCTGCACCAGCATGACGCCGTCAGTGCGCTGCTCGCGGCGGCGAAGCGCCGGAACGTCGGAAGGATGCTTTACGCGACCGACGGAAAGCTGCTTTCGTTCCGGCAGTTCATGGACGATTTCGCCCGGCGGATGGGAAATCCGCTGCCGCTGCACGTGCCGCGATCGGTGAACGCCGGTCATCAGGTTGATCGTGCGCGAGGAGCACATGCAGCAGGCCGCGCTCGCGATGCCGGCACAGCGCCCACGCCGCGCGTGCCCGGGTGGAAACCCATGTTCGCTGACTACCGCAGGGGCCTCGATCAGGTCATCGAAGCGTGGAACGCCCGGTGCGGCCGGACGGGGCGCCGCGGCGGCGTACGGAGTCGGGCGGCCGAACTGCCTTCCAACGAGATCCAGCCCGGCAGCACGATGCGCTGCAGCAGCTTGCCGCTCCTGTTGTCGTAGAGCGAGACGGCGTCGGGGTCGAGTAACCACAGGCGGTTGCGCTCCGGGTCCTCCTGAATGCGGAGGACTTGCAGCTTGTCCTCCGTGGGGCGATGCGTGGGCGCCCAGCGGGTCGCTGTCGCAGGCCGCGAGCATTACGGCTGCGAACACGACGACGATGCGTTGCGATCTGGAAATTCCGGAGGAAACGACTTTCAGGTAAGACAGCATTTCGCCACCTCTCCCCGACGAGCGGGGCATATGCAGTACTTGGGCGAAATGCCTTGGGTTGCCGGGCGACTGCGCTGGGCCCGACGCTTGGTCAAATCAGGTGATCGACGCCACGCTCTCCGATTCCTTGGTTTGTCGATACGCCGAATAGAAGAGATCCAGTATCCGGATTGCCTCGGAAAGCAGCTCGTCGTCGTCGCGGGCTTTTTCCCTGATTCCGATGAGCACGGTTTCGAGGCCCTTGGCGTCCGCGATCGGGACCCCGCCGACGTCGAGGAAGTGGACCGCGGCGCCGATCGAGACCAGCGCCTGGTCATGGTCCAGCCCGAACGCCGCGAGGAGCACCTCGTAGGTCACGCGGCTCCCGGAATGCGTGAACTCGGCGCCGTCGAAGTCGAACCCGACTGCGCCCCTCGGGCAGTCGCGCGGGCGCTCGATCCATACGAATCTCGCGTCCCGGTCGATGAACCGTTTGATCAGCCAGGCACTCGCCAGCCGGTCCACCCACGGATTCTTGCGAGTTGCCCATACCCGCCCGCGGTACCTCGATGGGCTCACGCGGCGCAGCCGTTTCCCCGAGGGATGCGGCTCGCCTTTCGAAAACAGCTGCTGACAGCGCCGCTCGAGAGCCGAGATCGCCTCCGCGGTCTGCAGCTTGGCGTGGCCGGGGAAAAAATCAGTTTCCGCAAGGCTCTCGAACGCGCGTTGCAGGCGGCGCACGGCCGTTTGCGACTTGCGATGGCCGAGGCGCGGCAGGGTGGTTTTCAAGGCGTTGGCCTTCTGGATCAATGCGCCGTACTCGGTGCTGCGGTCAAACAACTTCCGGACATGGTCGACCTGGGGTGATGTCTTGAGCTGCAGGCCTACGGTCATCGCAAAACCGCCGGCCGAGCGGACTTCGGACTCCATTTCCGCCAGCGCCGCCGCGCGCGCCGCGTCGGCGGGAAGCACGTAGACGCCGTCGCGCAACACCCCGCACCCGGCGTCCTTCAGCGCGCGCCAAACGCGCATCCGGGTCGTGGAATTCCGGGTCGGCAGACTGAGCACGAGGGCTTGGAAGCTGGTCAAAGTGGCGTAATAGATACTACAAATATGTGATACTGTCAACAACTCAATGGAATACGCAAAAAAGCCCCTGGATTCAATGCCCAAGCGTGGGAGGCCGGTAGCGATGGGCGTTTGCCCCGCAAAAACAAAAACGCCCGGCAGCGCCGGGCGTTGTTGATCTCGCGGCTCAGCTACCGCAGCGTCGCGTTGAACTTCGCGAGCGTCGCCGACCCCGGGCACAGCTCCCGCTCGCCGAGCTTGTTGAGCGGCGCATCCACCGTGTTCAGGTTGGCGTGCAGGTCCTCGGGCTCGCGCTCGACGTACAGCAGCCCCGTCACGACCTGGCCCTTCGCCTCGTGCTCGGCGAGATGGTTCATCGCCGCGATGCGGTCATGAGGATCGTAGTCGGCGTGGAGCTTGCGCAAGCACCAGCGTCGAGCCGTCGTGCATCATCACCGCCTGCACCGAACCCGGCTCGTACTCGGTCGTGATCGGCGCCCGCGGCGGCATGAAGTCGAGGAAGTTGACCGCCTCGTTGTGCTCGCGCACGTAGTCGTAGCTCTTCGTCGACCCGGGGTGGTTGTTGAACGCGACGCACGGCGAGATCACGTCGATGAACGCCGCCCCCCGATGCTCGATCGCCGCCTTGATCAGCGGCACGAGCTGGTCCTTGTCTCCCGAGAACCCGCGAGCGACGAAGGTCGCGCCGAGCTGCAGCGCGAGCATCACCATGTCGATCGACGCGTCGGTGTTCGCGACGCCCTTCTTGCTTTTCGAGCCGCGATCCGCAGTCGCAGAGAACTGCCCCTTGGTCAGCCCGTACACGCCGTTGTTCTCGACGATGTACAGCATGTTCACGCCGCGGCGCATGCAGTGCGCGAACTGCCCCAGCCCGATCGACGCCGAGTCCCCGTCGCCCGACACTCCCAGATAGATCAAGTCCCGGTTCGCCAGGTTCGCCCCGGTCACCACCGACGGCATCCGGCCGTGCACGCTGTTGAACCCGTGGGAGCTCCCGAGGAAGTAGGTCGGCGTCTTCGACGAGCAGCCGATCCCGGACAGCTTCGCCACCCGGTGCGGCTCGATCTCGAGCTCGAAGCACGCCTGGATGATCGCGGCCGAGATCGAGTCGTGCCCGCACCCCGCGCACAGCGTCGAGATCGCGCCCTCGTAATCGCGGCGGGTGAACCCGAGCTTGTTCTTCGGGAGCGTCGGGTGGTGGAGCTTCGGTTTGGCGAGATAAGTCATTGGGCTGCCTTCCGCAGCGGCTGCACGTTCAGCCGGCGCACCCGCTCCGCAACCGCATCGGTGATGAAGCGCGCGGTGATCGGCGTGCCGTCGTAGTGCAGGATCGGGATCAGGCTCGCCGGGTTCACCCCGGCGTCGTTGACGAGCAGCGTCTTCAGCTGCGCGTCGCGGTTCTGCTCCACCACGAACACCTTCGTGTGCGAGTGGACGAAGTCCGCGACCTCGTCCTGGAACGGGAACCCCCGCACCCGCAGCGCGTTCACGTAGATGCCCTGCGCGGCGAGCGTCTCGAGCGCCTCCTGCATCGCCGGGCCGGTGGAGCCGTAGAAGATCGCGCCGAACCGCGCCGGATACTCCGCCGGCGTCAGCACCGGCTTCGGCAGCAGCCCCTTCGCGGTCTCGAACTTCTTCAGGAGCCGCTCCATGTTGTCGATGTAGTCCGGCCCGGCCTCGCTGTATTTCGCATACCGGTCCTTCGTCGTCCCGCGGGTGAAGTACGCGCCGCGGCTCGGGTGAGTTCCGGGCAGGGTCCGGTACGGAACGCCGTCGCCGTCCACGTCGAGATAGCGACCGAACTCCTTGCCGGCGTCGAGCTCCTCCCGCGTCATCACCTTCCCGCGGTCGTACCGCCGCGAATCGTCCCAGGTGAGCGGCGCCGCCAGCCGCTCGTTCATGCCGATGTCGAGGTCGAGCATGACGAAAATCGGCGTCTGCAGCCGGTCGGCGAGGTCGAACGACAGCGCCGCGAACTCGAACGCCTCCTTCGGATCCTCGGGGAACAGCAGCGGATGCTTCGTGTCGCCGTGCGAGGCGTACGCGCAGCTCAAAACGTCGGACTGCTGCGTGCGCGTCGGCATCCCGGTCGACGGCCCGCCGCGCTGCACGTCGAACAGCACTGCCGGGATCTCGGCGAAGTACGCGAGCCCGATGAACTCCTGCATCAGCGAGATGCCGGGGCCCGAGGTGCACGTGAACGCCCGCGAGCCGTTCCACCCCGCGCCGATCACGATCCCGATCGACGCGAGCTCGTCCTCGGCCTGGATGATCGCGTAGCGCGCCTTGCTCGAATCCGGGTCGTGGCGGAACCGCTTGCAGTGCCGCTGGAACGCCTCCGCCATCGACGACGACGGCGTGATCGGGTACCACGCTGCCACCGTCGCGCCGCCGTAGACGCACCCGAGCGCCGCGGCGTTGTTGCCGTCGATGAAGATCTTGTCGCCGACCGCGTTCGCGCGCTTCACCCGCAGCCCGATCGGGCACGCGAGCTTGGCGAGCGCGTAGTTGCGGCCGAGCTGCAGCGCGTGCACGTTCGGCTTGAGGAGCGCTTCCTTCCCCTTGTACTGCTCGCCGATCAGCTCCGCGATCACGCCCGGATCGATGTCGAGCAGCGCCGACAGCGCGCCGACGTAGATGATGTTCTTGAAGAGCTGCCGCTGCCGCGGGTCGGTGTAGGTGTCGTTGCAGATCGCGGTGAGCGGCATCCCGATCACGTTGATGTCGTCCCGGAACCTGGACTTCGGCAGCGGCTTGGTCGAGTCGTAGAAGAGGTACCCGCCCGGCTCGATCTCCGCGACGTCCTCCTTCCAGGTCTGCGGGTTCATCGCGACCATCAGGTCGACCCCGCCGCGGCGGCCGAGATGGCCGCTCTCGGAAACCCGCACCTCGTACCAGGTCGGCAGCCCCTGGATGTTCGACGGGAAGATGTTGCGCGGGCTCACCGGCACGCCCATGCGCAGGATCGCCTTCGCGAACAGGGTGTTCGCCGACGCCGAACCCGAGCCGTTGACGTTGGCGAACTTGACGACGAAGTCGTTGACTCCCTCGATCGGCTTCATTTCAGGCCACCTTCAGCGCCGGCTTCCGCGGGTCGCGGCACGCCGGTCCGGCGTTGGTCATGTCGAGCAGGAACTTCTGCATGTCCCACGCCCCGGTCGGGCAGCGCTCGGCGCACAGCCCGCAGTGCAGGCAGACGTCCTCGTCCTTGACCATCACGCGGCCGGTCTTGAGCCCGTCGGACACGTAGAGGTCCTGGGTCAGGTTCCTGGCCGGCGCCATCAGCCGCGTGCGCAGCTCCTCCTCTACGCCGTCCTTGGTGAACGTGATGCAGTCCATCGGGCAGATGTCCACGCACGCGTCGCACTCGATGCAGAGCTTGGTGGTGAATACGGTTTGGACATCGCAATTGAGGCAGCGTTGCGCCTCCTTGAACGCGGTCTTCAGGTCGAAGCCGAGCTCGACCTCGACCTTGATGTTCTTGAGCGTCTGGTTGACGTCGCGCCACGGCACCTTGAAGCGCGGGTCGAGCGTGATGTCGTTGTCGTAGCTCCACTCGTGGATCCCCATCTTCTGCGACATGAGGTTCACCATCGGCGGCGGGCGCTTGGCCACGTCCTCGCCGTTCAGGAGCCGGTCGATCGAGATCGCGGCGTCGTGGCCGTGCGCGACCGCCCAGATGATGTTCTTCGGCCCGAGCGCCGAGTCGCCGCCGAAGAAGACGTGCGGGAGCGTGGACTGCAGCGTCACCGGGTGGAGCTTGGGCATGCCGTTCTTGTCGAACTCGAGCCCGGCGTCGCGCTCGATCCACGGGAACGCGTTCTCCTGGCCGACCGCCACCAGGACGTCGTCGCACTCGAAGTGCTGGTCCGGCTCGTTGGTCGGCAGCAGCTGCCGCCCGCCCTTGGCGTCGTACACCGCCTGCACCTTCTCGAACGTGACGCCGGTGAGCTTGCCCTTGTCGTGCGTGAACGCCTTCGGCACGAGGAAGTTGAGGATCGGGATGCCCTCATGCATCGCGTCCTCCTTCTCCCACGGGCTCGCCTTCATCTCCTCGAAGCCGGAGCGGACGATCACCTTCACGTCGTCGCCCCCGAGGCGCTTCGACGACCGGCAGCAGTCCATCGCGGTGTTGCCGCCGCCGAGCACGATCACGCGCTTGCCGATCTTCGTGGTGTGGCCGAACGACACGCTCGCGAGCCAGTCGATGCCGATGTGAATGTTCGCCGCCGCTTCCTTGCGGCCCGGGATGTCGAGGTCGCGCCCGCGCGGGGCACCGCAGCCGACGAACACCGCGTCGTACTTCTCGGCGAGCAGCTGCTTGAGCGAGGACACGTAGGCGCCGCCGCGGAACTCGACGCCGAGGTCGAGGATGTAACCGACCTCCTCGTCGATGATCTCCTCGGGGAGCCGGAACTTCGGGATCTGGCTGCGGATCATGCCGCCGGCGCGCGCGTCGCCGTCGTACACGACGACTTCGTAGCCGAGCGGCGCGAGATCGCGCGCGACGGTGAGGGACGCCGGGCCGGCGCCGATGCACGCGACGCGCTTGCCGTTCTTCTGGGTCGCCGGCTTCGGCAGCCGGCCGCGGATGTCTTCCTTGTAGTCGGCCGCGACGCGCTTCAGCCGGCAGATCGCGACCGGTTCCTTGGACTGACCATCTTCGACCCGGCCGCGGCGGCACGCGGGCTCGCAGGGCCGGTCACAGGTGCGTCCGAGGATCCCGGGAAAGACGTTCGACTTCCAGTTGACCAGGTAGGCATCGCCGTAGCGGCCCGCGGCGATCAACCGGATGTATTCGGGGACGGGGGTATGGGCCGGGCAGGCCCACTGACAATCGACGACTTTGTGGAAGTAATCGGGGTTACCGATGTCCGTTGGCTTCACTCCGCGCTCCTACCCGGGGGCGCTCGCTTCTTCACGCCGGATCTGGCTAGCTCCAGGTCGCGGCAGGCGGGTCGCCCGTTCAGGGAGCGTTAAGTCTACTCCTCGGCCGGCGCGCAGGAAAAGATTCGCATTTTCAACTGCCTGGCCGGGCCCGCGCGTCAAATCTCCCGGTCGAGGCGCATGTCGTCGTACGACGCCGGGTCGTCCTTGGGCTCGAGGTGGGTGAACACGGTCGCGCTGGGGACCGCCCCGCGGATCCGCGCCTCGATCTCCTCGGCCAGGTCGTGCGCGCGCTGCACCGTCCAGTCGCCCGGAACGAGCACGTGCATCGACACGAACGAGCGGCGCGCCGCCCGGCGGGTGCGCACGGCGTGGAATCCGATGCCGCGCGCGCGGAACGCCATGAGCACGGCCTCGATCGCCTGCCGCTCCGGCGTCGGGCAGGGCGGGGTCGAGCAGCCCGTAGAGCCGAGCGCCGGACGAGCCTGTAGCCCTCCCAGAGGATGTACGCTGCGACCGCGAGCGCGATCGCCGGATCGAGCCACAGCCAGCCCGGTGGCGGCGACCGCCGCGACGCCGACGACGATCCCGGCCGAGGTCCAGACGTCGGCCATCAGGTGCTGCGCATCGGCCTCCAGCGCGATCGAGCGGTGCTGCCGCCCGGCTCGCGCCAGCACCCGGGCGACGCCGAAGTTGATCGCGGAGGCCACGACCGACACCGCGAGGCCCGCGCCGACCTGCTCGAGCGGCCGGGGCGCGAGCAGCCGCTCGACCGCGGTCCACCCGATCAGCACCGCGGCGAGCACGATCAGCCCGCCCTCGAAGGTGCTCGAGAAGTACTCGGCTTTCGAGTACCCGTAGGCGTGCTCCTCGTCCGGCGGACGCGCGGCGATCGTCAGCATGACGAGCGCCATGGCGGCCGCGCCGAGGTTGACGAACGACTCAAGGGCATCGGACAGGAGCCCGACCGAGCCGGTCAGCCACCAGGCAACGGCCTTCAGCACGATCGTCGCCGCGGCGGCGGCGATCGAGAGCCAGGCGAAGCGGACGAGCGAGCTGCGGGTCATGAAGGCGCGCGGGCCGAGCGCGCGCGCCGCCCTATCGCTTGCGCTCCGCGTTCCCCACGGCCGGGATGATACGGGCGACGAACGCCTCCTGGTCCCAGGCCCCCTCGTCGATCGCGTGGCCGAGGCGCACGACGACCAGCGCGCGCGACGGCACGACGCTGACGTACTGGCCGCCGTGGCCCGCGGCGTGGAACGCGTCCGGAGGCAGCCCGGCCGCCGGCGCGCCCGGCGGACGCTCGAGCTTCAGCCACCAGTGCGCGCCGTAGTTGCCGGCGGTCGCTGCCGCCGCCGGCGTCGCGGAGTAGCGGACCCAGCCCTCGGGGAGCAGGCGCGTTCCCTTCCACAGGCCGTCGTTCGCGAACAGCAGCCCGAACCGCGCCCAGTCGCGCGCGCTCGCGAACATGAGCGACGAACCGACGAACGTTCCCGCGGCGTCGGTCTCGAGCACGGCGCTCGACATGCCGAGGGGCAGGAACAGCGCGCGGCGCGGATAGGCGGCGTACGCCGGGCCGAGCGTCTCGCGCATGGCCGCGGCGAGCACGTTCGTGGTCCCGCTCGCGTACTGCCAGTGCGCGCCGGGCGGGTGGGCGAGGCGCTTCGCGGCGGCGTAACCGCCGGCATCGCCGCCCGCCCACAGCATCAGGTTCACGTCGGAGAGCGGCGAGCGGTAGGACTCCTCGAACTCGAGCCCGCTCGACATGGCGAGCAGCTGGTCGAGCGTGATCGCGGCGCGCGCGTCGCCGGGCGCGCGCCACGCGGCGAGCGGCACGGGAGCGTCGAGCCGCCAGAGCCCGAGCCCGACGAGCGTCCCGGCGAGCGCGCCGACGACGCTCTTCGACATCGACCAGCCGGGTAGCGCCGTGCCCGGCCCGAAGCCCTGGGCGTACCGCTCGGCAACGATGCGCCCCTGGTGGACGACGACGACCGCCCGCGTCCGCTTCGGCGGCCCGGCGCCGGGCTCGGCGAACGCGTGGTCGAGCGCCTGCTCGAGTGCGGCGCGCGGCTCGAACGCGACCCGCTCGCCCTCCGGCCACACGCCATCGCCGCGCGCGATCGGCAGGAGCTTCGGCGCCGCCGTCCGCAGCGTCGCGACGCTCGCTCCGATCGCCAGCGTGCAACCGAAACCGTCCCGGTACACGGCCTGGCGCTCCGCGAAACCGAGGAGCCGCGCGGTCACGACGCCCGCGGCGCGATCGACGTCGACCTCGACGAGGTCCAGGGGGCGCGAGCGGTACGCGCCGAGGTCCTCGGCCTGTACCGACTCGGGCGACCGGCCGGACAGGAACGTCGCCGAGCAGACGGTCTTGGCGGCAAAGGCGGTGCCGATCTGCGCGACGCGGTAGCTGGCGTGCAGCGCGATGGCCGCCGCGGCGCCGAGCCCCAGCAGGGCCAGGGCCAGAATGAACCGGCGCGCGTCCATCCCGGCTACCGCGCCGCACGCCAGACGAGGAGCGCCGTGAGCGCCGCGGCGGCGATCCAGATCGTCACGATGACCGCGGCCGCGACCCGGCTTCGCGGGCGCGGGTCCGCGAGCGCCAGCCGGGCGCGCTCGCGCGCCGCCGCCATCACGTCGGCGGGAATCATTCGCAGCGCCGCCGCGACGCCGAGCGGGATCAGAATGATGTCGTCGAGATAGCCGAGCACCGGGATGAAGTCGGGGATGAGATCGACGGGGGAGAGCGCGTAGGCGACGACCGCGGCGACGAAGAGCTTCGCATACCAGGGCGTCCGGTCGTCGCGCGCTGCGAACCAGAGCGCGAGCGTCTCGGCCTGCAGCCGGCGCGCCCAGTCGCGGAGTCTTTGCACCGCGCGATCTTACTGGTGCCGCCCCGGGTGCCGTCCCGGGGGGGGCTAGGCGATGCTACCCGGCTGGGTCTCCATCCAGCGCGTCACGCCAGGCGCGGCGGCGTGCCGGCGATGGCCACTCACGAGCGCGAGCCCGAGCGCGGCGAGGTGCTCGATCTCGCGCATCCCGGTCCACGGGGCGTCGACGTCGACGCGCAGGCCCTGCCAGTCGATCCAGATGGACACGACGTCCTCCGGCGGCGGGCTGACGCGCCCCCAGTCCATGACCAGCGCCTCGAACGCATCGTCGACGAGCGCCCGGGCAAGGCGGCGGTTCCGCGCGAGCACGACGAAGCGTTCGCGAAACCGCGCGCTGCCGATCTCGGCGGGCTTGGTGCGCTCGACGAACTCGGCCCGCGCCTGCGCGAGCGCGATGTCGCGCGGACTGAGGATGAGGCTCGAAAGCTTCTCGATCACCGGCTCGACGAGCGCCTTGCCGCGCTCGTACCGGGGGCGTCCGATCACCCTGAGCTCGGTCGCCGAGCCCTGCACGCTGCGGGTGGCCCAGCTGAGCGTCGGGTGGGCCTCGGGGTGGTCGGGATCGCAGCGATAGCGGATCTTCCACTTCACCCCGGCGTCCGCGCCGCGGATCGTGAACACCGTATCGCCCACCGCCGTGTCGTCGTACGCCCAGCCGAGCTGCCGGGTACGGCGCACGCGCTTCCGCGCCGCGACCTCGGGGTTGCCGGCCAGCGTCGCGCCGTGTCGTCGGGCGAGCCAGAAGGCCACCGGCGCGAACGCGGCGAACACGCCGAGCGCCGCGGCGGCGAGAAGGGCGGGGGAGCCGGGATCCATGCGTGGTCTGGGGGCGGCGCGGCGTCGCGAAGCCGACAACGCCGACCTCCGGGGATGCTAATGGCATGGCGCGGGGGCGGCGCGGTACTGGTTCCGCTTTCGGGCCCGGGCCCGGACGGCCGGCGCGAAACCGGCGACCAACGGCGGCGCGCTCGGGCGCTGTCGTTCGCGCCCGACGCCCTACCAGAACTGCAGGCAGTCGCCCTTGGCAACCACCGGGCCGGTCGGCAGCCCGGTCTTCGAGCCGCCGGCGGGCTCGATGCTGATCGCGAGCGCGGGGAAGTCCTTGAGGGTCTGATCGGCCACCGCGGCGAGCTTGATCGTCCCCTTGTCGATGTTCGGCAGCATGCCGAGCGACCTGGGGGGCTCGCCGGCCTTGGCCGGGAGGCCCCAGAGCTCGAACCCGTGATCGGGCGGCGCCCCGCTGAGCGCGACGTTTTTCACCCAGAGCTCGTCGGAGTCGCGCGGCGCATAAGCGACGAAGACGAGTTTCTGCCCGTTCTGGGTGGCGTGGAGGATGGCCACGTACGAGGCCTGCATGCCCCGCGGCGGCACCTCGACGACCTTCGGGACTTCGATGACCTGCGGCTGCTGCAGCGCGAGCGCGCCGAGGAGCGCGGCGGCGCAGCCGGTCGCGATGAGGCCCCAGCCGCGCCAGAACGCGAGGCTCTCCCAGAAGCCCGACGCGCGCGGCGCGGCGCTGGAAGCGATCCGCGCCTGAATGGCCTGCCACACCCGCCGCGGCGGCGCGCGCTCGGGGACGCCCGCGGCCAGCGGCGCGAGCCGGGCTTCCCATTCGGCGACCGCGCGCCGGAGGCGCGCGTCGTCGCGCAGCCAGGTCTGGAAGCGCGAACGGGCACGGCCACGGAGCGTGCCCAGCACGTACTCCCCGGCCAGCCGGTCCTGCAGCTCCGGTTTGTCGCGGTAGTTCATTCCCTCACATCGATCCCAGACAGCCCTTCAGGCGCTCGAGGCCGCGCCGCACCCACGTCTTCACCGTGCCGAGCGGCTGCCGCATATGGCTCGCGAGCTCCGAGTGCGAGAGCCCGTCGTAGAACGCCAGCATGATCGCCTGCCGCTGCTTCGCTTCCAGCCGGCGGAGGCAGTCGGCGAGCGCCTTCGCGTCGGTGGACCGGGCGAGCTCGTCGAGAGGCCCGGGCCCATCGCTCGCCATCCCCTCGATCGGGTCCTCGGCGTCCTCGTCCGCGGCGACCAGCACCACCTCCAGGTTGGGACGGCGCAGCCAGTCGAGGCAGCGGTTGCGCACGATGCTGGTCATCCAGGTCATCGGCGCGGACAGCCCCGCCGAGTAGCTCCCGGCGTGGTTCCACACGCTCACGAAGCAGTCCTGAATGACCTCCTCCGCCCAGTCCTCCCGCTTCAATATACGGACCGCGACGCCGAACAGTTTCGGGGCCGTCGCCTGATAAAGCCGGGCAAATGCCCCCTCGTCCTTGCGCGCGCACGCCGCCAGCAGGTCCTGGAGCAGCTTGTTCTGGGCCGGATCCATGCTACGGGCGAAGGGTGTGCCCGGAGGGGCGAGGCGCGACGGTTCCGTGATGCATTTGACGCCGGCTGCTACCCGTTCACCGTCAGCGCTTGCCCTTGACGGTCTTGCGCTGCCACAGCACGTCGGCCCCGCCGGCGGCGCGGTTCAGCGCCCGCCCGAGGACGAACAGCAGGTCGGAGAGGCGGTTGAGGTAGATGCGTGCCGCGTCCGAGACCCGGTCCTCGCGGGCGAGCGCCACGAGCGCGCGCTCGGCGCGGCGGCAGACCGTCCGCGCGAGGTGCGCGGCCGCGGCCGGGCGCGAGCCGCCCGGCAGGATGAACTCCTTGAGCGGCGGAAGATCGCGGTTGAAGTCCTCGAGAAGGCGCTCGAGCCCGGCGACCTGGGCCTCGGTCACCATCGTGTGCCCGGGAATCGAGACCTCGCCGCCCAGGTCGAACAGGTCGTGCTGGACGCCGAGGAGCGCGTCGCGGATCGCGGCGGGCAGCGGCTCGGCGAGGAGCACGCCGATCGTGGAGTTGAGCTCGTCGACCTCGCCGAGCGCGGCGATGCGCGCGCTCGCCTTCGACACGCGCGCGCCGTCGCCGAGACCGGTGTCCCCGGCGTCGCCGGTGCGGGTGGTGATCTTCGAGAGGCGATGTCCCATGGGCTCCGGGACCCCGAGCGGGGCCGAATATATCATGCGATTTCCACGTTTCGACCGCAAAAAAAGCCCCGCAACAGCGCGGGGCGCGAGTCGCTCGCGGGGGGAGCGAGCGAGGGGACGGCAGAGGGAGACCGTCGAGGGCTGATACGCAGGCGCGGCCGCGGCGGATGCAGCCGCGCGCATCCGACCGTTGGCGGGCCTCGTACCTCCCGTCAGGAGGCGCTCCATCGATGACGCCGCACGTCCATAGCCGGGCCCGCGACCTCGCGCGTGCCGCGTCCCTCCTCGAGGCGGCGGAGCGGCTCGCGCTGCACGCCGCGTCGCGGCAGGCGACGATCGCGCACGCGCCACGAGCCGCGCGCTTCCTCGCGCTGCAGGCGCGGCAGGAGGCGTCCCACGCCCGGGTGTTCGCCGCCGCCGCGACCTTGCTCGCTCCGGGCGCCCCGGTGGCGCATCCAGCGCAGCCCGCGCTCACGGCCTACCGGGCGCGGCTCGACCGCGACCTCGACGCCGGCGATCTCTGCTCTTCGGTCATCGGGGTGCAGGTCACCCTGGAGGCGCTCGGCCGTGCGGTGCTCGGCGAGCTCGAAGGGGGCCTCGCCTGCCACTTGCCGGTCCTCGCGCCGCTCCACAGGGTGCTGTCGCGCCAGGAAGCGGCGCACCACGCGTTCGGGGTCCAGCTCGTCCGGCGGGCGGCGGAACGGGGCGAGCTCGCCGTGCCGCTGGCGCGAGCGGCGGCGGGAGACTATCGTTCACTCGCCACCGGGCTGCTCGCGGCGTGCGCGGAGATGCTGGACGCGCTCGGCGCGTCGCCGGCGCCGTACGCGGCGCGCTTCGAGGCATCGCTGCCGACGTGGTTTCGCGACCCATGATTTCGATCGTCATTCCCGCGCTGAACGAGGAGCGGGCGCTGCCGGCAACGCTCGGCCAGGTCGTCGCGCAGGCGGGCGAGTTCGAGGTGATCGTCGTGGACGGCGGCAGCGACGATGCGACGCGCGACATCGCGCGCGGCCACGCCGGCGTGAGACTGGTCGAGGCGCCACGCGGCCGGGCGCGCCAGATGAACGCGGGCGCGCGCGTGGCCGGGGGCGAGTGGCTGCTGTTCCTGCACGCCGACACCCTGCTTCCGGCCGACGGGCTCGCGCGCATCGCCGCGCTGCCGGCGGACGTCGACGCCGGGTGCTTCGAGCAGCGCTTCTCCGGCGACGACTGGCGGCTGGCGCTCATCTCGCGGCTGCACAACTTCCGCTGTCGCCGCACCTGGGTGATGTACGGCGACCAGGCGATGTTCGTGCGGCGGCGGGTCTTCGAGGCGCTCGGAGGCTTCCCCGACGTCGAGCACCTCGAGGACGTGATCTTCAGTGAAAGGCTGGCGCGGCTCACCCGACCCACGCTGGTCCCCGCCGAAGTGGTGACCGATTCGCGCAAGTTCACGAAGATGGGCGTGTTCCGGAGCCTCGGCCGGTGCCTCGCCATCCTGGTATGTTACGAGCTGCGTCTGCCGATCCCGGCGCGCACGTTCTTCGCCCCGATCCGCTGACCCGAGAGGGAACCGCCCGGTGCACGCCACGCTGCCCCTTCTCCGCTCGCGCGACTTCCCGCCGATCGCACGGAAGCGCCTCGAAACGCTGCAGGTGAACGTCGGCTACCGCTGCAACCAGACCTGCGTGCACTGCCACGTCAACGCCGGGCCGAACCGGACCGAGGAGATGGGACGCGACGTGGTCGATACCGTCCTCGCGTTCCTGCGCGCTTCCAGCGTTAAGACGCTCGATGTCACCGGCGGCGCGCCGGAGCTCAATCCGCACTTCCGCAGTCTCGTGGCCGACGCGCGCGCGCTCGACGTGCACGTGATCGACCGCTGCAACCTCACGATCCTGAACCAGCCGGGTCACGAGGATCTCGCCGAGTTCCTCGCCGCGCAGCGGGTGGAGGTGATCGCGTCGCTGCCGTGCTACCTCGAGGACAACGTCGACCGCCAGCGCGGCAAGGGGGTGTTCGCGGGGAGCATCGGCGCGCTGCAGAAGCTGAACGCGCTCGGCTACGGCCGCGCCGACACCGGGCTCGCGCTCAACCTCGTGTACAACCCGCAGGGCCCGAGCCTGCCGCCGCCGCAGGGCGCGCTCGAGGACGCCTACCGCGCGCACCTGCGGTGCGAGTACGGCGTCGAGTTCAACCGCGTATACACGCTCGCGAACATGCCCATCCAGCGCTTCGGCTCGACGCTGATCTCCAAGGGGCAGTTCAATGCGTACATGAAGCTCCTGCGCGACAGCTACCACGAGGAGAACCTCGAGCAGGTGATGTGCCGGACGCTGCTCTCGGTCGACTGGCAGGGCTACGTCTACGACTGCGACTTCAACCAGATGCTCGAGCTGCCGGCGCGCTTCGGCGGCAGGCCGCGCACGAAGCTCGCCGACCTGATCGGCCGGAACCTCGAGGGGCGCCCGATCGTCGTCGCCGACCACTGCTTCGGCTGCACCGCCGGGCAGGGTTCGAGCTGCGGCGGGGCGCTCGCCTGACGGCGGAGCGCGCCACGGTGAACGTCGACGTCCCGGGCCGGAACTGCCCGCTCGCTTACCGCTACGCGCCGGAAGTGTTCCGCCGGCCGGCCGAGATCGAGGCCGAGACGATCTACGCGATCGGCGGGCTGTACGGCAACCCGTTCGCGCTCGATGCGATCCTCGCGCTGGCCGCGTCCGAGCCCGTCGCCCCGCGGCTCGTCTTCAACGGCGACTTCAACTGGTTCGACGCCGACGCCGACGGGTTCGCCCGGCTCAATGCGCGCGTGCTCGAGCACGTTGCGCTCCGCGGCAACGTCGAGACCGAGCTCGCGGCCGACGACGACGGTGCGGGCTGCGGCTGCGCCTACCCGGAGTGGGTGGGCGACGCCGAGGTCGCCCGCTCCAACGCCATCGAGGCGCGGCTGCGCGACACGGCCCGGGCGTTCCCGGAGCTGCGCGCGCGGCTCGGGGCGCTCCCGATGCACGCGGTGGCGAGCATCGGCGGAGTGCGCGTCGCGATCGTGCACGGCGACGCGTGGTCGCTCTCGGGCTGGGGCTTCTCGCAGGAGCGGCTCGGCAAGGACGTCGGGGCCGCGGCGGCGGCGTTCGGCGCGGCGGACGTCCGGGTGTTCGCCTGCAGCCACACCTGTCTCCCGGTGCTGCAGGTGCTGGTGACGGCGCGGGGGCACTGCGTGATCGCCAACAACGGCGCCGCCGGAATGCCCAATTTCCGCGGCACCCGCTTCGGCCTGATCACGCGGATCGCGATCCGGCCGCGCGCCGACGCGCTATACGGCGAATGGCTCGGGCCGCTGTTCGTCGAGGCGCTCGCGGTGCGCTACGATCAGGCGCCCTGGCTCGCGCACTTCGATGCGGTCTGGCCCGCCGGTTCGCCCGCCGCGGTGTCCTACCGCCACCGGATCACGGAGGGCCCCGGCTACGAGCCCCAGCAGGCGCTCCGCGGCGCCGTAAGTCGGACCGGCGCGACGCGGCGAACTGCCGCCGCGTAAGGGGGGCGGAAAATGAGCCGGGGCCGGATCGTCGCGCTGGTCGTCATCGCCGCGCTCGTCGCCGCGTTCTTCGTCTTCGATCTCAAGCAGTATTTCAGCCTCGAGTACTTCAAGCAGCAGCAGGCGGCGATCGAGGGTTACTCCCGGGCGCATCCGCTGCCGGCGGCCGCGATCTACTTCCTGATCTACGTCGCGGTCACGGGGCTGTCGCTCCCGGGCGCGGCCATCATGACCATCGTCGGGGGCGCGATCTTCGGGCTCCTGTGGGGTACCGTGCTTGTGTCGTTCGCCTCGGCGATCGGCGCGACGCTCGCGTTCCTCGCGAGCCGCTTCCTGTTCCGGGACGCGATCCAGCGCAGGTTCGGCGACAAGCTCGCAGCGATCAACCGCGGCGTCGCGAAGGAGGGGGCGTTCTATCTCTTCGCGCTGCGGCTGGTGCCGGCGTTCCCGTTCTTCGTCATCAACCTCGTCATGGGCCTCACCCCCATGAAGACCTGGACGTTCTACTGGGTGAGCCAGCTCGGCATGCTCGCCGGCACGATCGTGTATGTGAACGCCGGGACGCAGATCGCGAGAATCGACTCGCTCGGCGGGCTCGTCTCGCCGGCGCTGATCGGCTCGTTCGTCCTCCTGGGGCTCTTCCCGCTCATCGCGAAGAGGATCGTCGACTGGCTCAAGGCGAGGAAGGTGTACTCGAGGTGGAAGAAGCCGGCGCGGTTCGACCGCAACCTGGTGGTGATCGGCGCCGGGTCCGCGGGGCTCGTGTCGGCCTACATCGGCGCCGCGGTCAAGGCCAAGGTCACGCTGGTGGAGAAGCACCGGATGGGCGGCGACTGCCTCAACTTCGGCTGCGTGCCGTCGAAGGCGCTGATCCGCTCGGCGAAGTTCCTCTCCCACGTGAAGCGCGCGCGCGAGTGGGGGATGAAGACGGCTTCGGCCGACTTCGAGTTCAAGGACGTGATGGATCGCGTCCACCGCGTGATCAAGACGGTCGAGCCCCACGACTCGGTCGAGCGCTACGCGGGCCTGGGCGTCGACGTGGTCCTCGGCGAGGCGAAGATCACTTCGCCCTGGACGGTGGAGATCACTCGGCACGACGGGTCGAAGTCGACGCTCACGACGCGTGCGATCGTGATCGCTGCGGGTGCGGCGCCGTTCGTGCCGCCGATCCCGGGGATCGAGGCGGTCGGCTACGTCACCTCCGACACGCTGTGGGAGCTGCGCGAGCTGCCGCGGCGGATGGTGGTGCTCGGCGGCGGCCCGATCGGCTCCGAGCTCGCGCAGGCCTTCGCGCGGCTCGGCTCGAAGGTCACGCAGGTCGAGATGCTGCCGCGGATCATGGCGAAGGAGGATCCCGAGATCTCCGCGATGGTCGCGCACCGCTTCCGCGCCGAAGGCATCGACGTGCGGGTCGACACCAAGGCGAAGGCGTTCAAGGTCGTGAACGGCGAGAAGATCATGGTGGCCGAGCACGCGGGCCGGGACATCGAGATCCCGTTCGATGCGCTGCTGTGCGCCGTGGGGCGCGTCGCGCGCACCACAGGCTACGGCCTGGAGGAGCTCGGGATCCCGGTGACGAAGAGCCGCACGATCGAGGTGAACGAGTACCTGCAGACGATCTATCCGAACGTCTACGCCTGCGGCGATGTCGCCGGGCCGTACCAGTTCACGCACACCGCCGCGCACATGGCGTGGTTCTGCGCGGTGAATGCGCTGTTCGGCCGGTTCCGGAAGTTCAAGGTCGACTACTCGGTGATTCCGTGGGCGACCTTCACCGAGCCGGAGGTGGCGCGGGTCGGTCTCAACGAGCTCGAGGCGAGGGAGCGGGGCATCCCCTACGAGGTCACCACCTACGGCCTCGACGACCTCGACCGGGCGATCGCCGACGGCGAAGCCGAAGGCGTGGTGAAGGTGCTCACCGTCCCCGGCAAGGACCGGATCCTCGGCGTCACGATCGCCGGGGACCACGCCGGCGACGTGATCGTCGAGTACGTGAGCGCGATGAAGCACGGCATCGGACTGAACAAGATCCTCGGCACCATCCACATCTACCCGACGCTCGCGGAGGCGAACAAGTACGCCGCGGGCAACTGGAAGCGGGCGCACGCGCCGCAGGGGGTGCTGCGGTGGCTCGAGCGCTACCACGCGTGGATGCGCGGCGGCGCCCGGTCGGGCCGCGGGCCCGGACGCGAGCCGGCGCCCGGCGCGGCGGAAAAGCACGCATGAAGCGTCTGATCGCCGCGATCGCGCTCGCGACGGCGCCGTGCGGCGCCGCTGTCGCGCAGTTCGATCACGGCCACGCCGCCTGGACCGCGCTGCTCAAGCAGCACGTCGTCGTGATCGACGGCGGCAAGGCCTCGCAGGTCCGCTATGCCGGGTTTGCCAAGGACCGGGCGCAGCTGAAGGCCTACCTCGCCGCGCTGTCCAAGGTCACCCTGGCCGAGTTCGACGGCTGGTCCAAGCCGCAGCAGATGGCGTTCCTGATCAACGCCTACAACGCGTTCACGATCGAGAAGATCCTCACCCGCTACCCCGACATCAAGTCGATCTGGGACTTCGGCAAGCTCTTCGGCAACCCGTTCAAGGACAAGTTCTTCGTGCTCCTCGGGAGCGAGAGCACCCTCGACCGCATCGAGCACGAGACGCTGCGGAAGAAAGACGCCTACGACGAGCCGCGCGTGCACTTCGCGGTGAACTGCGCGTCGATCGGCTGCCCGATGCTGCGCGAGGAGGCGTACGTCGCCGAGCGGCTCGACGCGCAGCTCGAGGAGCAGACGCGCCGGTTCCTGTCCGACCGCTCGCGGAACCGCTATGACGCGCAGAAGGGCGTGCTCGAGGTATCGAAGATCTTCGACTGGTTCCGGGAAGACTGGCAGAGCGGCTACCGCGGCCTCGCCGGCGCGGCGCCGCCGGTCCAGTCGCGCGAGCAGTTCTTCGCGCGCTATGCGAAGCTGCTCACCGATGCGGCGGGCGACCAGCAGGTCGTCGCGGACGGCAAGGCGCCGATCGGTTTTCTCGAGTACGACTGGACCCTGAACGACGCGAAGCGCTGACACTGTCCGGCGGTGGCGCAGATCTCGATCATCATCCCCGCGCTGAACGAGGCGGCGGGCATCGACGCCACGCTCGCGGCGCTCCAGCCGCTGCGCGGCCGCGGGCACGACGTGATCGTGGTCGACGGCGGCAGCGACGACGGCACGCCGGAGCTCGCCGGGCCGCTCGCGGACCGCGTGATCGCCGCGCCCCGCGGCCGCGCGAGCCAGATGAACGCCGGCGCCGCGGAGGCGCGCGGCGACGTGGTGCTGTTCCTGCACGCGGACACCGTCCTGCCGGAGAACGCCGACCGGATGGTGCTGGAAGGCCTCGCCGCCACGCGGTGTCTCTGGGGCCGCTTCGACGTGCACATCGCCGGTCGCCATCCGCTGCTGCCGGTGATCGGGTGGCTCATGAACTTCCGCTCCCGCATGACCGGCGTCGCCACCGGCGACCAGGCGATCTTCGCCTGGCGGGAGGCGTTCCTGCGGGCGGGCGGATTCCCGCCGATCCCGCTCATGGAGGACGTCGCGCTCGCGCGTGCGCTCGGCAGTCTCTCTCCGCCGCTGTGCCTCGCGGAGCGGGTGACGACCTCGGGCCGGCGCTGGGAGTCGCGCGGGGTGCTGCGCACGATCGCGCTGATGTGGTGGCTGCGTCTGCGCTACCTCCTCGGCGCCTCCCCGGACCGGCTCGCGCAGCGCTACGACGCGCCCCGTTGACCACGCCGATCATCGTCTTCGCCAAGGCGCCGCAGCCCGGCGCGGTGAAGACGCGGCTCATCCCGGCGCTCGGTGCGGCGGGCGCCGCCCGCTTGCACGAGCGGCTCGTCGACCGGACGCTCGCCACTGCGGCGGCTGCGGGCGTGGGACCGCTCGAGCTCTGCGGCGACCCTGCGTCGGACCCGTTGCTCGCCGCGCGCGCCGCGGCCTATGGCGCCACGCTGACCGAGCAGGGGCCCGGCGACCTCGGGGCGCGGATGCACCGCGCGTTCGCGCGGGCCCTGGCGAGCGCTCAGGCGGTGCTTGCCGTCGGCTGCGACTGCCCGGCACTGACCGGGCAGCGCCTCCGTGAGGCGAACGCTGCGCTCGCGGCCGGGCACGACGCGGTGCTCGGGCCAGCCGAGGACGGCGGCTACGTCCTCATCGGCCTCGCGCGTGTGCACGCCTCCCTCTTCGAGCACATCGGCTGGGGCGGGCGGGACGTCCTCGAGGCTACGCGGGCGCGTCTCGCGGTGCTTGGGTGGCGCTGGTTGGAGCTCGAGACGCTGTGGGACATCGACCGGCCGGAAGATCTCGAGCGGCTCCGGAACGCGCGACTGGAGGATGGCGACCGGCTGCTACAGGGCTTGAGCGACAGCGTGCCGAAGCGGCGATGAAGCGCCTGGTGCTCTGCGGTGGCGGGCACGCCCACGTCGAGGTGCTGCGGCGGTTCGGCCGGCGCCCGGTCCCGGGCGTGGCGCTGGTGCTGGTGAGCCCGAACCGGTTCACACCGTACTCGGGGATGCTGCCCGGGCTCGTCGCGGGACACTACGGCTTCGACGCGGTCCATCTCGACCTGGAACGCGTCACCCACTTCGCCGGCGCCGAGTTTCTGCAGACGCTCGTGACCGGCGTCGACCCGCAGCGGCGCGTCGTGACCCTCACCGGCGGCGCGACGGTGGCGTTCGACGTCGCGTCGCTCGACATCGGCTCCCGGCCGGCGACCGGCGGCATTTCGGGCGCGGAAGAGCACGCGATCGGCGTCAAGCCGGTCGAGCCGTTCCTGCGCGTCTGGAGCCAGTGGCTCGAGCGGGCGCGCGCCGGAACTCTGGCGCGCCTCGCGGTGGTCGGCGGGGGTGCCGCCGGCGTCGAGACGTTGCTCTCGATGCAGCACCGCTTCGGCCGCGAGACCGGGCGAGTCGATGCGGTCGAATGCCACCTCGTGACCGACGACGACCAGGTCCTCCCGGACCACGACGCTCGCATGCAAGCCATCTTCCGCCGCATCCTGGCCGAGCGCGGGGTCGAGCTGCACCTCGCGAGCCGGGCGGTGGGCGTGGAGCCCGGCGCGGTCCATGCCGCGAACGGCCTCGTGGTGCCCGCGGACGCGATCGTCCTGGCGACCGGCGCCGCGCCCCTGCCGCTGCTCGGCGCCACCGGGCTCGCGCTCGACGCGGCGGGGTTCGTCGCGGTGAACGACCGGCTTCAGTCGGTCTCGCACGGGCACGTGTTCGCGGCGGGCGACTGCGCGACCGTGGTCGGCGAGCCGCGGCCGAAGTCGGGGGTGTACGCGGTGCGCGAAGGCCCGCCGCTCGCGGCGAACCTCCGCGCGGCACTCGCGGGGCGCCCGCTCGTGCGCTACGTGCCGCAGCAGCACGCGCTCGCGCTGATCTCGACCGGCAACCGGTACGCGGTTGCGTCGCGGGGCAACTTCGCGGTCGAGGGCGCCTGGGTCTGGTGGTGGAAGAACTGGATCGACCGCCGGTTCGTGCGGCGGTACGCGACGCTTTAGCCGCTTTCGAGGAGCGTGGCGACGATCGCCGCCCACTCCTCGTCCAGCTTGCCGGTCGCCTCCGGCCGGCGCGCCTTGCGATACCAGTAGCGGGCGTTGTCGAGGTCGCCTTCCTGGCGATGCAGGTACGCGTGGACCCATGCGCCATCGCGGCCCTTCGCGTCCATCGCTATGCGATGCGCGCGGTCCCAGTCGCCGCGGCCGGCGTGCCACAGCGCCGCGAGCGGCGCCTCGAGGCCAGGCGGCGGCTTCGGCGTCGCCAGCGTCGCGCGGAATCCGGCGAGCGTCATGCGGGGCACGGCGGGATTATCGCCGCGTTGCAGAGCGCCGACCGATTCGCCAAACTTGCGGCATGAGTAGGGCGACGCAGCCCTGCCAGTTGAGCGAGGATAGGCGGATGCGCGGAATCCACGACCTGGGCGGACTGCCCGCAGGAGCGGTCGGGCGCGACGAGCACGAGTACGCACGCTGGGAGAAGCGTGTGGACGCGCTGAAGGAGCTGCTCTCGCACAACAACCGGCAGCTGCTGACGGTCGACGAGCTGCGCCGGAACATCGAAAGTCTCGGCGCGGACGCATACGAGGGCATGGGGTACTACGAGCGCTGGATGCACGCCATCGTGCAGACCCTCATCCAGCGCGGCGTGATCAGCATCGACGAGCTCGGGCGGAAGATGGCGGAGCAGGAGGCGGGTCGTGGGCCGGACGCTTGAGGCCGCCGCGCCGCGGTTCCGTTCCGGCGACCGGGTACGGGTGCGGGTGGCGCACCCGCCCGGCCACGTGCGGACACCGCATTACTGCCGCGGTCACGTCGGCGTGATCGAGCGGGTGTGCGGCGCGTTCCCCAACCCGGAGGAGCTCGCGTACAACCGGCCTGGCCTGCCGGCGCAACCGCTCTACCGCGTGCGGTTCCGGGCGATCGAGCTGTGGCCCGACTACCGCGAGGATCCCGGCGACGTCGTGGAGATCGAGATCTATCAGCACTGGCTGGAGCCCGCGCGATGAGCGAGCCGGGCGAGCGTCCGCGCGACGACAGCGTCGGGTACTACCGCCGCATGCAGGCGGCGGTCGAAGAGCTGCTGATCCTGAAGGGGGTCTTCACCGCCGTGGACGTGGACCGGCAGGTCGAGGCCATGGACGGTCGCACCCACGAGCGGGGCGCGATGATGGTCGCCCGCGCCTGGGTCGATCCGGCATACCGGGCGCGGCTGCTCGCCGACGGTTCGGCGGCGGCGGCGGAGCTCGGCCTGGAGGTCGGTCCGCTGCGGCTGATCGTGGTCGAGAACACGCCCGCGGTCCACAACGTCGTCGTGTGCACCCTCTGCTCCTGTTACCCCCGGATGCTGCTGGGCATTCCGCCGGAGTGGTACAAGAGCCGCGCCTATCGCGCGCGCGCGGTGCGGGAGCCGCGGGCGGTGCTCGCCGAGTTCGGCACCCGACTGCCCGAGGACGTCCGGATCCGGGTCCACGACTCGACGGCCGACATGCGCTACATGGTCCTGCCGCTGCGGCCGGCGGGCACCGACGGCTGGAGCGCGGAGCGTCTCGCCGCGCTGGTGACCCGCGACGCCCTGATCGGCGTGGCGGCGCTTCCCGAGGTCATCGAGTCCCCCGCGGGCCGCTGACTCGGGGTCGCCGGACCCTTGCGGCGGGCCCGCGGCCGTGCTATCGACTCAAGTAGTCAGGTTTCACGAGGAGGAGGAACAACCATGCCCGACACCATCCGCAAGCTCGACTATTTCACCGCCCAGGTTGCCGACAAGCCGGGCGAGGGCGCGCGCATCCTGCAGGCGCTGCGAAACGAGGGCGTGAACCTGCTCGCCTTCTCCGGGTTTCCAACCGGCAAGAAAGCGCAGGTGGACTTCGTCCCCGAGAATCCGGAGGCGCTCAAGGTGGCGGCGAAGAAGCTCAAGCTGAAGCTCGGGGCCAGGAAGAGCTGCTTCGTGATCCAGGGCGACGACCGCGTGGGGGCGCTCACCGACACGCTCGCCCGCCTCGCCGAGGCGAAGATCAACGTCACCGCATCGCAGGCGGTCACCGCCGGCATGGGCCGGTTCGGCGCCATCTTCTGGGTCAAGGCGCGCGACGTGAACAAGGCGGCCAAGCTCCTTGGCGCGACCTGACGGCGGGGTACCCACGGCTTGTGGGAGGATCTACAAGGGGGGCTCTGCCCCCCTTGTTCGTTCAAGGGGGATATACAAGGGGAGTCCCCCTTGTTCGTACGAGAACCTTGAATTTTCTCCCGGCTTACAGCCGGGAAAAAATTCCTCGGGGCGGCTGAGGAGGAGGAGGAGGGATGCCGCCCCGAGGGTCCACAGGAGAGGAGGTTCCCATGCGCGCTTGTGGGCGCGCGCTCGGGGTACGACGAAAAACTCGCGCTGCGCGCTGCGCTTCAACCCCGCAGCCGCGATTTAGCCTGAGTCTAGTGCGCCGCCGTATATCCGTCCAATCGATCGGATTGATTCGTTCAATCCACAGGGTGATAATCCATCAGGGTGATAATGCGGCCGGCATGACTCCGCGTTGCTCACGGCCACCACAGGGGCGGCACGCCGACCGCCAGCGCGGCGGTTGCGGCCGCGCCGAGCTCGGCGGTGAGCAGCCCGGCGCCGCCGATCGCCGCGATCCCGACCGCAACGTAGAGCAGCGCCCCGAACCAGTCGTTGAAGCTCATGCCAACACTCTAGGCCGGCGCCGCGGCGCGTTCCAATCGTTTCTCCCGATTTAGGCCATCGTTCCCGTGGATATCCGGTCGGTCGATCTCAACCTGCTGGTCGCGCTCGACGCGCTCCTCAGCGAGCGCAACGTGACCCGGGCGGCGTCGCGGCTCAGCCTGTCGCAATCGGCGATGAGCGCCACGCTCGCGCGGCTCCGCGCGCTGTTCGGCGACCCGCTGCTGCTGCGCACCGCCGGCGGCATGCTGCCGACCTCGAAAGGGCTGGAGGTCGCGGCACCCGTGAAGCAGGTGCTCGCCGACATCGGCCGGCTGGTGCAGCAGGCGGACGCGTTCGCTCCGGCCACGGCGCAGGTGACGTTCACCATCGCGGCGTCCGACTACGTCGAGTACGCGATCCTGCCCCGGCTCGTCGACTACCTGGAGGCCAACGCGCCGCTCGCCCGGCTCGCGGTGCGGGCGATGGACTTCGGCGCGGTCGGGCGGCAGCTCGAGACGGGCGAGGTCGACCTGGGGATTCTCGGCGCGGGGTTCGCGCCGCCGAACGCCCGGTCGCGGCCGCTGTTCCTGGAGCGGTTCGTCTGCGTCGTGCGGCGGGACCACCCGCGGATCAAGGACCGGCTGACCCTCGACGAGTTCTGCGCGCTCGATCATCTGCTCGTCGCGCCCTCGGGCAGCGGATTCACGGCCCAGACCGACGACGCGCTCGCCGCGATCGGTCGCCGCCGGCAGGTCCGCCTGTCGGTGCCGCACTTCCTGCTCGTCCCCGAGATCCTGGTCCGCTCCGACATGATCGTCGCGCTGCCGGAGCGCCTGGCGCGCGGCTACCGCGACCGCTTTCGCATCTTCGACCTGCCGCTGGAGGTGCCGCCCTTCGCCATCGTCGAGGTCTGGCACGAGCGCACGCACCGCGACCCGGCGCTCGTCTGGCTGCGCCAGGTGCTCACCGAGCTCACGCGCGAGAAGGTCGCCGCGGTCGCGGCCCGCCGATCGGGCGGCGCTCAAGGCGCCGCGTCGAGCGCCCGGAAGGTCCGCTCCAGCCCGCGCACGACCCGGGCGAGCCGGTCGTAGTCGACCTTGTCCGGCGTGTCCTGGGGCGTGTGGTAGTGCGGGTACCGGAACGGCGCGGTATCGGTGATCATCAGCGCCGGATAGCCCTCGTTCCAGAACCACAGCTGGTCCGACCAGTCGACGCCGGGGACCCACGCCGGCGCGGCGGCGCCCTCGGACGGGAACTCGGCGTGCGCTCTGAACGCCGCGATCGTCCGGTGCAGCAGCGCCCGGGAGGCGAGGTTGGCGACGAACGCGATGAAGTTGCCGCGATCCGGATAGAACGCGCTGAACGGGAACGGATAGCGCTGGCTGCCGGGGGCTTCCGAGTAGTAGCCGATCGTCTCGAGCGAGTACATGGCGACGATCCGCTCGCCCCGCAGCTTCGCGCCCCGCGCGTGCACGTGGCTCCCCATCTCCGTGGTCCGGAAGAACGGCGGCTCCTCGTTCACGAACAGCACGAAGCGCCAGCTGCGCTCGGGCGCCCAGTCGCGCGCCGCGCCGGCGAGCTCGAGCACCGCGGCGACGCCCGAGCCGTTGTCGTTGGCGCCGGGCGCGCCGGCCACCGAGTCGTAGTGCGCGCCAACGACAACGATCTCGTCGGGCCGGCGCGTGCCCCGGATCTCGACGACGAGGTTGCGGACGGCAACGCCGCCCGCTTTGAACTCTTCGCGCTGCACGGCATGGCCGGCAGCGCGCAAGCGGTCCTCGATGTAGACCGCCGCCGCCTCGAGCTCGGCCGGCGCCCACACGTGATGCGACTTTGACGCGATCGAACGGACGTGGCTGCGGAGCCGCTCGGCGAGAGGCCGGTTCTCGTCGGCGGGCGGCGGGAGCGGGCCGGACCACGACCGCCCCGGGGTCGCGATCATGTACCAGAGGAGGACTGCCGCCGCGGCGGCCGGAACGGCGAGCGCGAGCCAGAAGCCCACACGCGCCCTCAGAACCGTTCGGCCCACGGCCGGAGATCGACCTCGAAAGTCCACGCGTCGCGCGGCTGCTGGTGGAGCTGCCAGTAGGTCTCGGCGATGTCGTCGGGCTTGAGCATGCCGTCGGGCGGCAGCTGCGCGATGCGCTCGGCAAAGCGCTCCCGCACGCGCGGCGAATCGATCATGCCGTCGATGATGACCGAGGCGACGTGGATCCCCTGAGGCCCCAGCTCGCGCGCCATCGCCTGGGCAACCTGGCGCACGCCGCCCTTCGCGGCGGCGAACGCCGCGAACTGAGCGGAGCCCCGCAGGCTCGCGGTGGCGCCGGTGAAGAGGATCGAGCCCTGGCCGCGCGGCACCATGTGCCGGGCGGCCTCGCGTCCGACGAGGAACCCGGCGTAGCAGCCGAGCCGCCACACCTTCTCGAACATGTCGGCCGGCGTGTCGAGGATCGAGGCGCGGTAGTTCGCGCCGGTGTTGAAGACCGCGACGTCGATCGGACCGATCTCGGCCTCCACGTCGTCGAAGAGCTTGGCGACCGCGGACTCCTCGCGGAGATCGGCGACGTAGGCGATGCCGCGGCCGCCCGCCGCCTCGATCCCGGCCGCGATGCGCGCGAGCCGGTCGGCGTTCCGCGCCACCAGCACCGTCGGATGACCGCCGCGCGCGAAGCGCCGCGCAATCGCGCCCCCGAGGCCCTCGCCGACGCCCGCGACGAGCGCCACGTTCGGTTTCGTTGCCATGCCCCATCCCCCGCGGTCGGGATCCGACGGCACACTATATACAATGCCCGCCGCGGCACCCGCCGCCCGACCACATCGATCCCCGCTCCCGCGTTCCCGATGCGCATCGTGCGTCTCGCGCTGCTCGCCACGGCGCTCCTGCCGGCAACTGCCGTGGCGGCCGAAGCGTCCGCTGCGCCCTGGTGGATCTGGCCGATCGCACTGTTCGCCGTCACGTTCCTGCTCGGGGTCGTCGCCGTGCTCGGCGGCATCGGCGGCGGGGTGCTGTTCGTGCCGATCGTCGGTGGATTCTTCCCGTTCCATCTCGATTTCGTTCGCGGCGCGGGGCTGCTGCTCGCGCTCTCCGGCGCACTGTCCGCCGGGCCGGCGCTGCTGCGCGGGGGACTCGCGCACCTGCGGCTCGCCATGCCGCTGGCGCTCGTCGGGTCGATCACCTCAGTTCTCGGCGCCATCGCGGGACTTGCGCTGCCGGTCGCGGCGGTGCAGGCCGCACTCGGCGCGGTGATCCTCTCGATCGCGGCGCTGATGTGGCGTGCGCAGCGCGCCGAGCGGCCGCTGGTCGGCGAGCCCGATGTGCTCGGCGCCGCGCTCGGGATGCGCGGGGTATTCCACGACCTCGCGACGCGGGAGGACGTTGCCTGGCGGGTCCACCGCACGCCGGCCGGCCTCGCCCTCTTCGCGGGAATCGGGTTCATGGCCGGGATGTTCGGGCTCGGCGCCGGCTGGGCGAACGTTCCGGTCCTGAACCTCGTGATGGGCGTCCCGCTGAAGGTCGCGGTGGGCACCTCGGGGTTGCTCCTTTCGGTGATCGACACGGCGGCGGCATGGGTGTACATCAACCGCGGCGCCTTCCTGCCGCTGCTCGTGGTGCCGTCGATCCTCGGCGTCATGCTCGGTGCGCGGATCGGCGGGCGGCTGCTGCGGACGGCGCGCGCGTCCACCGTCCGCAAGATCGTGATCGTGCTGCTGCTCGCCGCCGGCACGCGCGCGCTCACGCGGGGCGCCGGGCTCTGGGGCTAGGGGCGATGCCGGCAGAGCGCGATCGGGTGTCGCACGAGGAGCGGGTGTACGCGCGCTGGCTCGCCGCCGGCACGCGGCTCGGCTTCGTCGCCCTCGTCGTCACCTTCGTCCTGTACGTCCTCGAGTTGGTCCCGCCGGGCATTGCACTCGAGCAACTGCCCCGCTACTGGCACCTTCCGGTCACCGAATTCGTCGCCCTGACCGGGGCGCCGCAAGGCTGGACCTGGATCGCGCGGCTCGGGGAGGGCGATCTCCTGAATTTCGTCGGCGTCGCGATCCTCGCCGCGGTGACGGTCGTCTGTTATGCCCGGGTGCTGCCGCTGTTCGTGCGGGCGCGCGACCGGGTGTTCGCGGCGATCTGCATTGCCGAGATCATCGTGCTGGTCGCCGCTGCGGCGGGGATTTTCGGCGGCGGGTACTGACCGTTTGACGGCGTGACGGCGCCCCACTAGCATCGAACCATCCGGAGGTGCACGCATGCCGAAGTTCGCGGCAAATCTCAACTTTCTCTTCACCGAGGTCGATTTCCTGCTGCGGTTCGAGGCCGCCCGCGCGGCGGGCTTCAGCGCGGTGGAGTTCCCTTTCCCGTACCCGTACGAGCACGCCGCCCTCGCCGCCGCGGTGAAGCAGGCGGGCGTCGAGGTCGTGCTCTTCAATCTCCCTCCGGGCAACTGGGAGAAGGGCGAGCGAGGCATCGCCTGCCATCCCGATCGGATCGCGGAATTTCGCGACGGCGTGGCGAAGGCGATTGCCTACGCGCGGACGCTGAAGTGCCCGCGCGTGAACTGCCTCGCCGGTGTCGCGCCCAAGGACGCTGATCCGGAGCGGCTGCGCGCGACCTTCGTCGAGAATCTCCGCTACGCGGCCGCGGCGTTCGCGGCCGAGGGCGTGACGCTGGTGATGGAGCCGATCAACCCGCGCACGATCCCCGGCTTCTACCTCAACACGACGCGGCAGGCGCTCGAGATCATCCGCGCGGTCGGCGCCGACAACCTGAAGATCCAGTACGACATCTTCCACATGCAGATCGTCGAAGGCGATCTCGCCAAGACCATCGAGGCGAACCTCGCGCAGATCGGGCACATCCAGTTCGCCGACGTGCCCGACCGCCACGAGCCGGGCACCGGCGAGATCAACCTCGAGTTCCTGTTCGACTGGATCGACCGCGTCGGCTACCAGGACTGGGTCGGCGCCGAGTACGTGCCAGCGAAGGGCACGGTCGCATCGCTCGGCTGGCTCAAACGGCATTCGAAGTAGGAGGAGGCGACGGTGGCGAAGCTCGGGTTCATCGGCCTCGGGATCATGGGCAAGCCCATGGCCGGGCATCTCATCGCGGGGGGGCACGAGGTGTTTCTCCACAGCCGCTCTGGCGTCTCGCCGGAGCTGAAGGAGAAGGGCGGCAAGGCCTGCGCCTCGGCGAAGGAAGTGGCCCAGGACGCCGACACGATCCTGCTCATGCTGCCCGACACGCCCGACGTCGAGAAGGTGCTGTTCGGGCCGGGCGGGGTCGCCGAGGGGCTTGCCAAGGGCAAGACGGTGGTCGACATGAGCTCGATCGCGCCGCTGGCGACCAAGGAGTTCGCGAAGCGGATCGCCGCGGCCGGCTGCGACTACCTCGACGCGCCGGTGTCGGGCGGCGAGGTCGGCGCGAAGGGGGCGACGCTCACCATCATGGTCGGCGGCGCCGACGCCGCGTTCGCGCGCGTGAAGCCGTACTTCGAGCTCATGGGCAAGAACATCACACTCGTCGGCGGCGTGGGCGACGGACAGACCTGCAAGGTGGCGAACCAGATCATCGTGGCGCTGACGATCGAGGCGGTGGGCGAGGCGCTGCTGTTCGCCTCGAAGGCGGGCGCCGATCCGGCCAAGGTGCGGCAGGCGCTGATGGGCGGCTTCGCCGCCTCGCGCATCCTGGAGGTCCACGGCGAGCGGATGATCAAGCGCACCTTCCAGCCCGGCTTCCGGATCGCGCTGCACCAGAAAGACCTGAACCTCGCGCTGACCGGCGCCCGCGAGCTCGGGCTCGCGTTGCCCAACACGGCCGGTACGCAGCAGCTCTTCAGCGCGTGCGTCGCGAACGGCGGCGCTGGCTGGGACCACTCCGGGCTGGTGAAGGCGCTCGAGCTGCTGGCCAGGCACGAAGTGGCGAAGGGGTGAGCGTGCGGCCATGAACGTCCGGGCCAAGGGCATCGACCGCATCCGCCAGGCGGAGGTCGCCAGCCGCCTGAAGGCGCGGTTGCCCGAAGGCGCGGTGCTCTTCGAGGAGGAGGACACCCGCCCCTACGAGTGCGACGGCCTGGCCGCCTACCGCGAGCTGCCGATGGTCGTCGCGCTCCCGGCGAACGAGGAGGAGGTGCAGTTCGTGCTCCGGACCTGTCACGAGCTGCAGGTGCAGGTCATTGCGCGCGGCGCCGGAACCGGACTCTCGGGCGGGGCGTTGCCCTCCGGCGAGGGCGTGCTGCTGGCGCTCGCCAAGATGAAGCGCATCCTTGCCGTCGACCCGGTGGCGCGGATCGCGCGCGTCCAGCCGGGCGTGCGCAACCTCGCGATCTCGGAGGCGGCGGAACCCTACGGCCTGCACTACGCCCCCGATCCGTCGTCGCAGATCGCGTGCACGATCGGCGGCAACGTGGCCGAGAACTCCGGCGGCGTGCATTGCCTCAAGTACGGTCTGACCGTGCACAACGTGCTCCGCGTGCGCGGGTTCACGATCGAGGGCGAGCTGCTAGAGCTCGGCTCGGAGGCCCCCGACGCGCCGGGCTACGATCTCCTCGCCCTGGTGACCGGCTCGGAAGGCATGCTCGCAGTGATCACCGAGGTGACGGTCCGGCTCATTCCGGAGCCCCTGGCCGCGCGCGTGATCCTCGCGTCGTTCGCCGACGTCGAGCAGGCCGGCGACGCGGTGGCGGCGGTGATCGCGGCCGGGATCGTGCCGGCCGGCCTCGAGATGATGGACCAGCCGGCGACGCGCGCGGTCGAGGAGTTCGTGCACGCGGGCTATGACCTCGACGCCAAGGCGATCCTCCTCTGCGAGTCGGACGGCACGCCCGAGGAGGTCGAGGAGGAGATCGCGCGCATGGTCGACGTGCTGGAGCGCTCCGGCGCCACCGCGATCCGGGTGTCGGGGAGCGACGCCGAGCGCGAACTCTTCTGGGCCGGGCGCAAGGCGGCGTTTCCGGCGGTGGGACGGATCTCGCCCGACTACTACTGCATGGACGGCACGATCCCGCGCCGCAAGCTCGGCGAGATGCTGACCTTCATCGGCGTCATGGAGCAGAAGTACGGGCTGCGCTGCCCCAACGTCTTCCACGCGGGCGACGGCAACCTGCACCCGCTGGTCCTGTTCGACGCGAACAACCCGGACGAGCTCGTCCGCGCCGAGCTGTTCGCCGCCGAGGTGCTCGAGAAGTGCGTCGCGCTCGGCGGCACCATCACCGGCGAGCACGGGGTCGGCATCGAGAAGATCAACTCGATGTGCGTGCAGTTCACCGCGCCCGAGCTCGAGCGCTTCCGCGGGGTGAAGCGCGCCTTCGATCCGGTCGGGCTGCTCAATCCGGGCAAGAACATCCCCACGCTCGCCCGCTGCGCCGAGTACGGAAAGATGGTGGTGCGGGGCGGCCAGCTGCCGCACCCGGACCTGCCGCGGTTCTGAGCCGCGACCCGCTCGCGGCCTCCCCGGCGGCAAAGGTCTTCGCTTTGAGCCACCTACCGGACACGTTCGCCGAAACGATCCGCGCCGCCGCCGCCGGCGGCCGGCACCTGCGGCTCCGCGCCGGCGGCACCAAGGACTTCTACGGGCAGGCGCTCGCGGGCGAGGTGCTCGATCTCCGCCCGCACGCGGGCATCGTCGCCTACGACCCGACCGAGCTCGTCATCACCGCGCGGTGCGGTACGCCGCTCGCCGAGGTCGAGGCGGCGCTGGCGGAGCATCGGCAGATGCTCGCCTTCGAGCCGCCGGGCTTCGGCGACGGGGCGACGCTCGGCGGGGTCGTCGCGGCGGGGCTCTCCGGGCCGCGCCGCGCGGCGGCCGGCGCAGTGCGCGACTTCGTCCTCGGGGTGCGGATGATGGACGGGCGCGGCCACGAGCTCGCGTTCGGCGGCCGCGTCATGAAGAACGTCGCGGGCTACGACGTCTCGCGCCTCATGGCCGGATCGTTCGGCACACTCGGGGTGCTGCTCGAAGTGTCGCTGAAGGTGCTGCCGGCGCCGGTCGCCGAGGCGACGCTCCGGCTCGAGCTGCCCGAGGGCCGGGCGATCGAGACGCTGAACGCGTGGGCCGGCAAGCCCCTGCCGATCAGCGCGAGCGCCTTCGCCGACGGCGATCTCGGCGTGCGGCTTTCGGGCGCGGCCGCTGCGGTGCGGGAGGCGCGCGCGAAGCTCGGCGGCGAGCTCGTCGATCCCGCCCGGGCGGCGAGCTTCTGGACCGGCATTCGCGAGCAGACCGATCCGTTCTTCGGGGGCGACGAGCCGCTGTGGCGCCTCGCGGTGCCGTCGGCGGCTCCGCCGCTCGGGCTCGGTGGCCGGCTCCTCGTCGAGTGGGGCGGGAGCTTGCGCTGGCTGAAGACCGGCGCCGACGCGCGGACCATCCGCGAGCGCGTGGCGCGCGCGGGTGGACACGCGACGCTGTTCCGAGGCGGTGACAAGGCGGTCGGCGTCTTCCAGCCGCTCGCGCCGGCCGCCGCGACGATCCACCGCCGGCTCAAGGCCGAGTTCGACCCGCACGGCGTGTTCAACCGCGGGCGGATGTACGCGGACCTCTGATGCAGACCGATCTCGCGGACTGGATCAAGGACACTCCGGAGGGTCGGGAAGCCGACGCCATCCTCCGGAAGTGCGTCCACTGCGGGTTCTGCACGGCGACCTGCCCGACCTACCAGCTCCTCGGCGACGAGCTCGACGGACCGCGCGGGCGGATCTACCTGATGAAGCAGCTGCTCGAAGGCGCGCGAGATCACCGCGAAGACGCAGCTCCACCTCGACCGCTGCCTCACCTGCCGCAACTGCGAGACGACCTGCCCGTCGGGCGTGGAGTACGGCCACCTCGTCGACATCGGCCGCAAGCTCGTGGACGACCGGATCGGGCGGCCGCTCGCCGAGCGGGCGACGCGGCGCGCGGTGGCGACGCTGTTCGCGCGCCCGCGGGTGTTCGGTGCGCTGCTGAAGCTGGGGCGGCTCGCGCGCCCGCTGGTGCCGGCGCGGCTGCGCGGCAAGCTGCCCGCGGCCATCCCGAGCGCCGGGCACTGGCCCGCGGCGCGACATGGCCGGAGGATGGTCGCGCTCGCCGGCTGCGTGCAGCCGGCACTCGCGCCGGACACCAATGCCGCCGCGGCGCGGTTGCTCGACCGCCTCGGGATCTCGCTGGTGGAGGCGCCGCGGCGCCGGCTGCTGCGGCGCGCTGCGCTTCCACCTGAACTTCCAGGAGGAGGGGCGCGACGACATGCGGCGCGTGATCGACGCCTGGTGGCCCTACGTCGAGCGAGGGCGTGGAGGCGTTCGTGATGACCGCCACCGGGTGCGGAGCGATGGTCCGCGAGTACAGCCACCATCTCGAGCGCGACCCGGAGTACGCCGCGAAGGCGCGGCGCATCAGCGCACTGACGCGGGATCTCTCGGAGGTGGTCGCCGCGGAGATCGATCGGCTCGCGCCGCTCGTCGCGCGGACCGGGCGTCCCAAGGTGGCGTTCCATCCGCCGTGCTCGATGCAGCACTGGCAGCAGCTCCGGGGTGTCGCCGAGGGCATCCTGGTGCGGCTCGGCTACGAGCTCGCGCCCGTTCCCGACGCCCACGCGTGCTGCGGTTCGGCCGGCGCATACTCGATCATGCAGCCGGAGCTCGCCGAGCCGCTGAAGCGGCAGAAGCTCGCGGCGCTCCAGTCCGGCATGCCCGACGCGATCCTCACCGCGAACGTGGGCTGCCAGGCGCACCTCGGGACGGAGGCGAACATGCCCGTGCGGCACTGGGTGGTCGACCTCGAGGCGCGGCTCGCGGCGGTGTAAGCATGGCGCGCGCCGCCGGCCCCGCGTCGGGTCCGGCCGACCGGCGCGCATTGCACCCGGCGCGGTTCCCGCTTAACCTTCGCAGCCTTCTCCATGTCCTCCGCTCCGTCTTCCGCTGCGCCCGGCCTGCTCGGTTCCCTCTGGCGCTGGCTCGACCGGAACTTCCTCGAGCTCGGCCGCGAGATGCGGCTGTCCTATCTCCCCCCGCTCATGGTCTACATGGCGGCGGGGATCTCCGGGCTGACCGGAATCGTCGGCACGTTCTTCGTCAAGGACTATCTCGGGCTGTCGGCCGAGTTCCTCGCCGCGCTCGGGTTCTGGGCCGGGATCCCCTGGGCGCTGAAGATGCCGCTCGGGCACCTCGTCGACCTGGTCTGGAAGCGCAAGGCCGGGCTCGTCTACCTCGGCGCGGCGCTCCTCGCCGCGAGCATCCTCATCATGATCGGGCTGCTCGCCGACCGGGCCGCGATGGCGCAGGTCATGGACGTCGAGGCGTGGTTCGTGCTCGCCGCGCTGCTCTCGCCGATCGGCTACGTGTTGCAGGACGTCGTCGCCGATGCGATGACCGTCGAGGCAGTGCCGCGAGTCGACGAGGCCGGCCAGCCGATCGGCGAGGACGCGCGCCGGCTCATGCACACCACGATGCAGACGCTCGGCCGGGTCGCGATCATCGGCGGGAGCGTGCTGGTCGCGGGCGCGAACGTCTGGCTGTTCGCGGGCGCCGCGGCGATGCCGGAGGCGCAAAAAGTCGCGACCTACATCCTCGTCTATGAGCTCGCGCTGATCATCCCCGTCGTGTCGTTGTTCGGCGTGATGCTGGCGGGGATCATCCGGCGCCGCGACGCCCGCCGGCTCGCCGGCCGCGGCTTCGCGCCCGAACGGATCGAGGCGATGCTGAACCCGCACCCCGAGCGCCCGCCGGTGAACTGGTGGATCCTCGGCGGCGGGCTCGCGTTCGCGGTCGTCTCGCTCAGCGTCGGCCTCGGCAGGGTCCCGGCCGCGCAGGAAATCGTCTTCGGCGTGTCGATGGCGATCGTGCTGTTCCTCGTCTGGAAGCTGGTGCGCGAGCTCGAGCCGGAGGCGCGCAACACCCTGGTCGGCACCGCGCTCGTGGTGTTCGTCTTCCGCGCGCTGCCGGGCCCCGGCGCGGGCTCGACGTGGTGGATGATCGATGACCTCAAGTTCGACCAGCAGTTCCTCGCGACGCTGTCCCTCATCGCGAGCGCGCTGACGCTGGTCGGGCTGTTCATCTTCCGCCGGTTCATGGCCGAGAAATCGATCGCCTACATCATCGGCTTCCTCACCGTCGTCGGCACGCTCCTCACTCTGCCGATCATCGGCCTGTACTACGGCCTGCACGAGTGGACGGCGGCGCTGACCGGCGGGGTCGTGGACGCGCGGTTCATCATGCTCGTGGACACCGCGCTCGAGTCGCCGCTCGGCCAGATCGCCATGGTGCCGATGCTCGCCTGGATCGCGCGCTCGGCGCCCGACCGGCTCAAGGCGACGTTCTTCGCGGTGATGGCCTCGTTCACCAACCTCGCGCTGTCGGCCGCGCAGCTCGGCACGAAGTACCTCAACCAGGTCTACGTGGTCGCGCGCGAGGTCAAGGACCAGGCAAGCGGCGCGATCAAGGTCGCGGCCGACTACAGCCAGCTCGGCGAGCTGCTCATCGTGGTGACCGTGCTCAGCTTCGTGGTGCCGATGCTGGCGATCCTGTTCGTGAAGACGACCCGGTTCCGGAGCGCATGAGGAGAGGTGGAGCCAGCACAGCGATAGAATCCGCTGTCTTCGTGCCCTCCGTCCGCTCCGTGTCCTCCGCGACCGCGCTTCGCTCGGCGCCGCTCAGGCGACTCGTCGCCTTTCTCGCGCCCTACAAGCTCCGCATCGCCGGCGCGCTCGCCGCGCTGATCGTCGCGGCGGGCAGCGTGCTCGCGCTGGGGCAGGGGCTCAAGTACGTGATCGACGCCGGCTTCTCGAGCGGCGACCCCGGGCTGCTCGACCAGGCGCTCGCGGGCGTCATCGCCGTGGCGATCGTGATGGCGGCGGCGACTTGGTGCCGCTTCTATCTCATGATGACGACCGGCGAGCGCGTCGTCACCGACCTCCGCCGCGCGGTCTACGGCCATCTGCTGTCGCTCGAGCCGGCGTTCTTCGAAGCCACGCGCACCGGCGAGGTGATCTCCCGTCTCACGACCGACACGACCCAGCTCCAGATCGTGATCGGCTACGGGTTCTCCATGTTCCTGCGCAACGCCCTCATGGGCGCCGGCGCGCTCGTGATGCTGGTGCTCACGAGCGGCAAGCTCGCCGCGCTCGTCGTCCTGGGGGTGCCGGCGACGCTGGTGCCGATCCTGCTCCTCGGGCGCAAGGTCCGGCGCCTGTCGCGCGACACCCAGGACCGCGTCGCCGATGTGTCGGCGTACGTCGACGAGTCGATCCACGAGGTGCGCACGGGACAGGCCTACGGCCACGAGGACGCCGACCGCCGGCACTTCGGCGAGCGGGCCGAGGCCGCGTATGCGGCGGGCGTCGCCCGCATCGGCAACAAGGCGTTCCTCATCTCGTCGGTGATGCTGATCGCGTTCTGCGCCGTCGGCCTGATCCTGTGGATCGGCGGGCACGACGTGCTCGCCGGGCGCCTCTCGGCCGGCGAGCTGTCGGCGTTCGTCTTCTACGCGGTGGTTGTCGCGAGCGCCGCCGGCACGGTCTCGGAGGCGTGGGGCGAGATCCAGCGCGCGGTCGGCTCCACCGAGCGGCTCATGGCGCTCCTCGACGCGCGCCCGGCCATCGTCGCGCCGGCGGCGCCGCGACCGCTGCCGGCGCCGGCGCGCGGCGAAGCGAAGCTCGAGCGCGTGACCTTCCACTACCCGGCGCGGCCGGAGACGGCGGCGTTGAGCGAGCTCACGCTCGCCGTGGCCCCGGGCGAGCGCGTCGCGCTCGTCGGCCCGTCAGGGGCCGGGAAGTCGACCGTGTTCCAGCTGCTGCTGCGCTTCTACGATCCGGAGTCCGGACGGGTGCTCGTCGACGGGGTGGACGCGCGCGAGTGCGATCCGCGCGAGCTCCGCCGGCGCTTCGCGCTGGTGCCGCAGGAGCCGGTGCTGTTCGGCGCGAGCGTCGCGGAGAACGTGCGGTACGGCCGGCCCGACGCGACCGACGCGGAGGTGCGCGCCGCGTGCGAGGCCGCGTACGCGCTCGAGTTCGTCGAGCGCCTGCCGCAGGGCTTCGATACGTTCCTCGGCGAGCGCGGCGTGCGGCTCTCGGGCGGGCAGCGGCAGCGGCTCTCGATCGCCCGGGCACTGCTCGCGGCGCGGCCGGTGTTGCTCCTCGACGAGGCGACGAGCTCGCTCGACGCGGAAAGCGAGCGCTACGTCCAGCTCGCGCTCGAGCGGCTGATGCGCGGCCGCACCACGCTCATCATCGCGCACCGCCTCGCCACGGTGCAGGGTGCCGATCGCATCGTCGTGATGGACCACGGCCGCATCGTTGCGGAAGGCCGTCACGGCGAGCTGGTCCGGGCGGGCGGGCTTTACGCGCGCCTCGCGGAGCTGCAGTTCCTCGGCAGCGAGGCGCCGTTGCACGCCGCCGCATGACTCGCTTGCGCGTGGCGCTCGCCGCGTGGGCTCTCGCGAGCGCCGGGTGGGCCCAGGAGCCCGTCCTGCACGTCGGCTCGAAGCGCTTTACCGAGTCGTACATCCTCGGCGAGATCCTGCGCGAGACGGCCGTGCGCGCCGGTGCGAAGGCGGAGCACAAGGCCGGGCTCGGCAACACCGGCATCCTCGTTGCCGCGCTGAAGGCGGGGTCGATCGACGTCTACCCCGAGTACACGGGGACGATCGCGCGCGAGATCCTGAAGCTCGAAGGCAACCCGTCGATCGCGGAGCTCGACCGCCGGCTCGCCCCCGCGGGATTCGGGGTCGGCGTGCCGCTCGGCTTCAACAACACGTACGCGCTGGCGATGCGCGCGGATCAGGCAGCGAAGCTCGGGATCCGCACGCTCTCCGATCTCGGGCGGCATCCGGCGCTCAGGCTCGGCCTGTCGCAGGAGTTCATCGGGCGTGCCGACGGATGGCCCGGCCTCAAACGCGCCTACGGACTGCCGCATCCGACACCGTCAGGCCTCGATCATGGACTGGCGTACGAGGCGATCGCGGCCGGCCGCATCGACGTGATGGACATCTACTCGACCGACGCGAAGATCGAGCGGTTCGAGCTGCGGGTGCTCGAGGACGATCGCGGGTTCTTCCCGAAGTACGACGCGGTGCTGCTCTACCGCCGCGACCTGCCGGACCGGCTGCCGGCGGCGTGGCAAGCGCTCGCGGGCCTGGAGGGGAAGATCGACGCGCGGCGCATGATCCAGATGAATGCCGCCGCGGAGCTCGAGGGCAGGACGTTCGCGCAGGCGGCGGGGCTGTTCTTCGGCGAATCGGGCACGACGGGGCGGCGCAGCTACTGGAGCGCGCTCGTCGGTCCAGATCTCGGCAAGCTCACGCGCGAGCACCTGCTCCTGGTCGCGGTGTCGCTCGCCGCGGCGGTGCTGATCGGTGTCCCGCTCGGCGTCCTCGCGTTCAAGGTGCGGGGCGCGGGGCAGCCGATCCTCGCCGCGGTCGGCGTGATCCAGACCTTACCGTCGCTCGCGCTGCTGGCGTTCCTGATCGCGGCGCTCAACCGCATCGGAACCGTGCCGGCCCTCGTCGCGCTGTTCCTGTATGCGCTGCTGCCGATCGTGCGCAACACCCACACGGGCCTCGAGGCCATCCGGCCGGGGATGCGCCAGGCGGCGCTCGCCCTCGGGCTCTCCGCGCGCGACCGCCTGCTTCGCGATCGAGCTGCCGCTCGCGGCGCCGACGATCCTCGCCGGAGTGAAGACCTCGGCGGTGATCAACGTCGGCACCGCGACCATCGCGGCGTTCATCGGCGCCGGCGGCTACGGCGAGCGGATCGTGCAGGGGCTCGCGCTGAACGACAACGCGCTGCTGGTTGCGGGCGCGGTGCCCGCGGCGCTGCTCGCGCTGCTCGTCCAGGGCGGATTCGAGCTCGCCGAGCGGTCGCTCGCCTGGACCCGGCACGGCCACCGCTGAATTGAGCCCCGCCGTCGACAATCATCTGGTCCCGACCACGCTTCAAGATCACAGTTCGTGATCTTGAGCCCGGGCCGCTTTCGGCTCCGCCGTTGCTCAGACGAACCCGATCTTGCGTTTCGGTCCGACCGCCGGTGGGCCCATGAGTTTGCGAATCGCCTCGAGGATCTCGACGATGGCCTGATCGTGGGTGTCGAAGCAGCGCTCGAGTTCCTCGAGCTTCTTTGCGAGTGCCTGATTCGAGGCGACCATCTCGCGCAGTCGCACGAACGCACGCACGACGAAAACCGACACCTCGATCGCGCGCGGGGAGTTGAGCACCGTTGCGGCCATGATCGCTCCGTGCTCGGTGAAGGCAGCGGGCGCCGAGCGGCGGCCACCCCAGCCCAGGCGCCGCAGGCCCGAACTTGAGGTCGCAAATTGCGACCTCAAGATTGCAACTTCATGATTAGTCAAATGAAAGGAGAAGTCCTGCGGGAACCGCTCAACGTTGCGCCGCACCTGCTCATTCAGCCGCTTAGTAGTGACGCCATAGAGCTCGGCGAGGTCCGCGTCGAGCATCACCTTCTGGCCGCGCACGAGCAGGATCCGCGACTCGATCCGTGCGGCAAGCGGCGTGGGCAGCGGGTTTGCGGCCGTTGTCATCGGCTGGTGGTCGCCTTCTCAATCTTCAGCGGGTCGGGGCGTGCAGCGAGCAGCGCCGGGACACTCCTTTGAGGTCACAGTCTGTGACCTCAAAGCTCCCGCGCTCCGGCTCGAACGGCCGGTGCGAGTAAGGTCTCGTGGACTTCCATCGCGCAGCGAAAGTCGGCTAACCCGTCTCATCGGGAGGCTTCAATCTTGCGCTAGCCGATGGCTCACTAGCTGAGCCTCACGAGCAATCAGGGGGCGGCGGCGCTCCGTGACGCCGCGCGATCACCGCCGTCGGCGCGGCCTGAGCCCCGCCATCTCCCCCAGCACCGCGCACACCGCCCCGGTGTCCTGCTTCGCGTAGCCCGACGCCATCGCCGCGGTGTAGATCGGCGCGGACGTCGCGAAGAGCGGCGTCGGGCAACCGAGTCTGGTCGCGAAGTCGCCGATGATGTGCATGTCCTTCTGCCAGACCTCGATCTTCATCGTCGCATCGGTGTAGTCCTCGGCCACCATCATCGGGCCGCGAACCTGGAACATGCGTGACGTCCCGGCGCCGTCGCCGACCACCTTGAGCACCAGCGCCGGGTCGAGCCCCGCCTTGCGCGCCAGCGTGAAGGCCTCCGCTGCGGCGACGTTGTGGATCGCGACGAGCAGGTTTGCTACGTACTTCATCTTCGAGCCGGCGCCAAAGCCCCCCACATAATGGTGTCCGCGCGAGAAGCCGCGAAAAACCTCCCGGCACGCGGCGTAGGCGGCGCGCTCGCCGCTCGCGTACACGAGGAGGTCCTTCGCCCGTGCCTGCGCCCCCGTGCCGCTCAGCGGACAGTCGAGGAGCGTCGTTCCGGTGCGCGCGAGGATCGCACGCGCCGCTTGCTTCGCCTCGATGGGCAGCGTGCTCGTCTCGACGACGATCAGCCCGCGACGGCGCGCCGCTGCGACCTCGGCGGCGACCGACTCCAGCGCCGCGACCGACGGCAGCGAGGTGATCGCGATCGGGGCGCGGCGGGCGACATCGGCGTTCGAGCGCGCGACCACGCCGCCCGCCCGGGCATGCGCGCGTCGCGCCGGCGCCGCCACGTCGTGGCCGACGACCTTGAAGCCGCTCCGCACCAGGTTCGCGGCCATCGCCGAGCCCATGATGCCGAGGCCGATCACGCCGACGGTGGGTTTCATTCCGGGGACTCCTGTTCGTGGCGCCCGCTGGAATATCATACAAACATGGAAGGAGCCAGCCGATGCCCGCCTACTGGGTTGCCCGCTCGAAGATCAACGATCCGGTCGAGTACAAGAAGTACACCGACCCGCTTCCCGCCCTTTTCGCCCGCTACGGCGGGAAGGTCCTGGCGCGCGGCGGCAAATACCGGATCATGGAGGGCCCGGAGACGTTCCACCGCTTCGTCGTGATCGAGTTCCCCACGTTCGCGCAGGCCGTCGCCTGCTTCGAGTCGGAGGAGTACCAGGAAGCCGCGTCGTTCCGGCGCGGCGGCGCCGGGGTGGTGGAGAACGTCATCGTCGAGGGCGGCGAGGCGACGCCGCGCTGAAAGGGATCCCATGCCGCTCAGCCACATCGAGCACTTCCTGGTCCAGACCACCGACATCGCCGCCACGCGCGACTGGTACGTGCGCGTGCTCGGCTTCACCGAAGGCCGGCACCCCGACTTCAAGTTCCCGGTGTGCTGGCTCTATCTCGGCGAGCGCGACGTGATCCACATCACCGAAGGCGGCGCCGCCGTGAGCGAGAACCGCAAGCGCTACATCGGGCAGGAGTCGCAGGCGACGAGCGGCAGCGGCGTGATCGACCACATCGCGTTCCGCGCGACCGGGCTGCGCGAGACGATGGCGCACCTGAAGCGCCAGCGGGTCGACTTCAAGGAGCGGCAGGTCAGCGATCAGGGCCTCTACCAGCTCTTCCTGTTCGACCCGAACGGCATCAAGATCGAGCTGAATTTCGCGAACGCCGAGGCGCTCGAGGACGGCATCACACCCGAGCTCATGGCCTCCGACCTGCCCGGCTGAGCCCCGCGTGCCGCGCGACGGCTGAGGTATCATCGCCGCCGGCCGCGGCGCACCGCGCGAGACGCTTGCGGGCGGCGACAAAGGGGACTTGCCATGCGCTTCGGCGTTCCTGCCGAGATCCGTCCGGGCGAGGCGCGCGTCGCCGCGACTCCGGAGACCGTCAAGAAGCTCGCCGCCGGCGGCAAGCACACGGTCGTGGTGCAGGTGGGCGCGGGCGTGCGCGCCGCCGTTCGCGACGCCGAGTTCCAGGCGGCGGGCGCGACGATTGCGGCCTCCGCCGCGGACGTCTATGCGCAGTCCGACATCGTCCTCAAGGTGCGCGGGCCCGATGCCTCCGAGCTCCCGGCGCTCAAGCGCGGCTCGATCCTCGTCGGCCTCCTCAATCCGTACGAGGCGGCGGGCGTCGAGGCGCTCGCGCGCACCGGCGTGACCGGGCTCGCGCTGGAGTGGCTGCCCCGGATCACCCGCGCGCAGGCGATGGACGTGCTGTCCTCGCAGGCGAACATCGCCGGGTACAAGGCCGTGATCGTCGCCGCCGACGAGTACGGCCGGTTCATGCCGATGCTGATGACCGCCGCCGGCACCGTCAAGGCGGCGCGCGTGCTGGTGCTCGGTGCGGGCGTCGCCGGGCTGCAGGCGATCGCGACGGCGAAGCGCCTGGGCGCGGTGATCGAGGCGTTCGACGTCCGCCCGGCGGTGAAGGAGCAGGTCGAATCGCTCGGCGCGAAGTTCGTCGAGGTGCCGGTCTCCGAGGGGGAGAAGCGGCAGGCGGAGACCGCCGGCGGGTATGCCCGCGAGATGAGCGAGGACTACAAGCGCCGCCAGGCGGCGCTGATCGACGAGCGCTCGAAGGCCGCGGACATCATCATCACCACCGCGCTGATCCCGGGCCGACCGGCGCCGGTGCTGGTGCGCGAGGAGACGGTGCGCGGCATGAAGCCCGGCTCGGTCATCGTCGACCTCGCGGTGGAGCAGGGCGGCAACTGCCCGCTCTCCGAGCCGGACAAGGTCGTGGTCAAGCACGACGTGAAGATCGTCGGCCACACCAACCTCGCGGCGATGCTCGCCGCCGACGCGAGCGCGCTGTACGCGCGCAACGTGCTGAACTTCGTCAACCTGCTCGTCGACCCGAAGTCGGGGGCGCTGAAGGTCGACCGCGCCGACGAGATCATCGCCGGCGCGCTGGTCTGCATCGACGGGACGGTAGTGAAGAAGGGTTAGCGCGCGCACCTGGAGGGCTGAGCATGACCGGAACCATCGACCCGACCGTCATCAACCTCACGGTGTTCGTGCTGGCGGTGTTCGTCGGCTATCACGTGGTATGGAACGTGACCCCGGCGCTGCACACGCCGCTCATGAGCGTCACCAACGCCATCAGCTCGGTGATCATGGTCGGGGCGCTCCTCGCGGCCGGCCCGCGCGAGCTCGACTTCGGGTCGATCCTCGGCGCGGTCGCGGTCGGACTGGTGGCGATCAACACGTTCGGCGGGTTCCTCGTCACGCAGCGGATGCTCGAGATGTTCAAGCGCAAGGAGAAGAAGGGCGGTGCCGGATGAAGCGCAGCGGACGGCCCGCGGGCGTTCGATTCTCCCCGAAGGGGCGGTGATGTCCGCGAACCAGGTCGCGCTTTGGTACCTCGTCGCGAGCGTGCTCTTCATCCTCGCGCTCAAGGGTCTCTCGCACCCCGAATCGGCGCGCCGGGGGAACGTTTTCGGCATGATCGGGATGGCGATCGCGGTGCTCACGACGCTCACGCTCGCCGAGCGCTACGACCTGATCCTGCTCGCGATCCTGATCGGCGGCACGATCGGCGCGGTGGTCGCGCGCCGGGTGCAGATGACGCAGATGCCGGAGCTCGTCGCGGCGATGCACTCGCTGGTCGGCATGGCGGCGGTGGTCATCGCGATCGCGATCGTCAACAATCCGACGGCGTTCAATCTCCCCGATCCGATCCCCACCGGCAACCGGCTTGAGCTCTTCATCGGTACGTTCGTCGGCGCGCTCACCTTCTCCGGCAGCGTGATCGCGTTCGGCAAGCTCGCGGGCTTGGGCAAACACTTCCGCCTGTTCTCGAGCGCGCCGGTGGTGTTCAAGGGCCAGCACCTCCTCAACCTCGTCCTCGCGCTGGTGATGATCGGCTTCGGCGTCGCGTTCTTCCTCGCGCCCCGGGAGGCCCAGTGGCCGCCGTTCCTGGTCATGACGGCGATTGCGTTCGTGCTCGGCTTGCTGATCATCATCCCGATCGGCGGGGCCGACATGCCGGTCGTCATCTCGATGCTGAACAGCTACTCCGGCTGGGCGGCGGCGGGCATCGGTTTCTCGCTCGGCAACTCGATGCTGATCGTCGCCGGCTCGCTCGTCGGCTCGTCCGGCGCGATCCTGTCCTACATCATGTGCCGCGCGATGAATCGCTCGTTCTTCAGCGTCATCCTGGGCGGGTTCGGCGGCGCGGAAGGCCAGGTGGCGGCCAGCGCCGGCGACAAGCAGGTCAAGTCCGGCTCCGCCGACGACGTGGCGTTCCTGCTCGGCAACGCCGAGAGCGTGATCATCATTCCCGGCTACGGGCTGGCGGTCGCCCGCGCCCAGCACGCGGTGAAGGAGATGGCGCAGAAGCTGATCGCGAAGGGCGTGAACGTCCGCTACGGCATCCATCCGGTCGCCGGCCGCATGCCCGGGCACATGAATGTCCTGCTCGCCGAGGCGGAGGTGCCGTACGACCAGGTGGTGGAGATGGAGGACATCAACAGCGACTTCGGCACCACCGACGTCGCGTTCGTGCTCGGCGCGAACGACGTGGTCAATCCGCTTGCCGAGCAGCCCGGGAGCCCGATCTACGGCATGCCGATCCTCGAGGCGCACAAGGCGCGCACGGTGCTCGTGAACAAGCGGTCGATGGCGGCCGGCTACGCCGGCCTGGACAACCCGCTCTTCTACATGGACCGGACGATGATGGTCTTCGGCGACGCGAAGAAGGTGGTCGAGGACATCGTAAAGGCGCTCGAATGATCGACCGGGCGATCGTGGTCGGCACGCACCGGCCGTACCGGGTGCACACGATCGTCGCGCGCCGCCCCGGCTGAGCGGACGGACGGTGCGGGAACCCCGCCCTCGGGCGGGAGCTCAAACCGGGATCCGTCGGGCGGCCCGGCCGGCGCCAAGGCTGCCGTCTGCCGCAGCGCAGCGCACGCGGTGCGGGCAGCGGGATCGCCAACGAGCCAACGATGAACGACCTCGCCTTCCTGCCGCAGTGGCCGCCGCTCCTCAACCAGATGATCTGGGTGGGGTGCCTTCTCGCCGTCGGCGTCGCCGGCGGCGAGCTGGTGCAGCGCGGCTTGCGCCTGCCCCGGATCACCGGCTACGCCGCGGCCGGCATCGTCCTCGGGCCGAGCGGCCTGGCGCTGATCGGCCAGCCGCTGCTCGAGGAGCTCACGGTGTTCGCCGACCTCGCGCTCGGCCTGGTGCTCTTCGAGCTCGGCCAGCGGCTCGACCTGGCGTGGCTGCGACGCTCGCCCTCGCTTGTCCTGATGGGCGTCGCGGAAGCGGCGCTCGCCGGGGTGCTGGTCTTCTTCGTCCTCAAGCTACCACTTCGGCCAGGCGCCGCTGGTCGCGGCGGTGGCCGGCGCGATCGCGATGTCCACCTCGCCGGCGGTGCTGATCCGCGTGGCCGCCGATCTGCGCGCCGAAGGCCAGGTGACCGAGCGCGCGCTGATCCTCACCGCGATCAACGGCGTCATCGCGTTCCTCGCGCTCACGGTGCTCATCCCCTGGCTGCACCTGGAGTACCGGGGTGGGTGGGTCACCATGCTCACCCAGCCGCTCTACCTCATCGCCGGCTCGCTCGTCCTCGCCATGCTCGCGGCGCAGGCTACCTTGAAGCTCGCGCAGCTCGTCGGCAAGCACGCCGGCCGCCAGTTCATCGCCGTCATCGCGGTGGTGGTCCTCACCGTCGGCGCGGCCGTGGCGCTGAAGCTCTCGGTGCTGCTCGCGCTGCTCGCGATGGGCGCGATGGTGCGCAACGCCGACCGCGCGCGCCACTTCATCGTCGTGGACTTCGGCGACGCCGGGCAGCTCTTCTACGTCATCCTGTTCGTGATCACCGGCGCGCGCCTCGACCTCGGCCTGGTCGCGACCGCGGGCGCGGCCGGCTTGGCGTTCGTGCTGGTCCGGTTCGCCGGGAAGGCGCTGGGAGTGCTCGCGGTCGCGCCGCTCGCGGGGCTGAAGCTCCGCCAGGCGGGGCTCGTCGCGCTCGCGCTCACGCCGATGTCCGGGCTGGCGGTGGTGCTGGTGCACGAGACCGCGACGCTCTATCCTGAGATCCGCGCGGCCGTCGCGTCCGTGGTCCTCGCCGGCGTGGTGATCCTCGAGCTGGTGGGGCCGATCGCGACCCAGTTCGCCATCCGGCGGGCCGGCGAGGCAGGCGCAGAGCAGGGCTGACGGGCGGGGATCCGGAGGAACGCGTGCTCGAATTCAAGACCTCGGAACCGCTGACGCTCGGCGTCGAGCTCGAGCTGCAGCTCGTGAACACGCGCGACTACAACCTGACGCGGGGCGCGTCCGATCTGCTCGCCGCGGTCGCGAAGGCGAAGCACCCGGGGGAGATCAAGCCGGAGATCACGGAGAGCATGATCGAGGTCTGCACCTCGGTCTGCGGCGGCCACGCCCAGGTGCGCGCGGAGCTCGACGCCATCCGGCAGGTGCTCGCCGACGCCGCGGCGAAGCTCAACCTCGGGATCGCGGGCGGCGGCACGCATCCGTTCCAGAAATGGAGCGAGCGGCGCATCTACGACACGCCGCGCTTCCGCAAGGTCTCGGAGCTCTACGGCTACCTCGCCAAGCAGTTCACCGTCTTCGGGCAGCACATCCACGTCGGCGTGCGCTCGGGCGACGAGGCGGTGCGCCTCACCCACGGGCTCGCGCGCTACATGCCCCACTTCATCGCGCTGTCGGCCTCGTCGCCGTTCTCGCTCGGCGCCGACACCCAGTTCGACTCGTCGCGGCTCAACGTCGTGAACTCCTTCCCGCTTGCGGGCTTCATGCCGTTCGTCCGCGACTGGGAGGAGTTCGACGCCTACTTCGGCGAGATGCGGGGGTTCGGGATCGTCGAGAGCATGAAGGACTTCTACTGGGACATCCGGCCGAAGCCCGAGTACGGCACGATCGAGATCCGGGTCTGCGACACGCCGCTCACCGTCGCGCGCGCCGCGGAGCTCGCGGCCTACGCCCAGGCGCTCGCCGCGAGCCTGCGGGACGACCGCGGATGGAGCCCGCACCCGAGCCAGTACCGGGTCTACAGCTACAACCGGTTCCAGGCCTGCCGGTTCGGCTTCGGCGCGACGGTCGTCGATCCCCTGACGCGCGAGCACGTTCCGCTCGGCGACGAGCTCGTCGCGACGCTGACGCGGTGCCTGCCGCGCGCCGAACGGCTCGGCGGCGGCGAGGCGGTGGCGGCGCTCCTCAAGGCGGCGGCGGCGCGCGCCAACGACGCGCGGACGCTCCGCGAGGTGCTGGAGAAGCGCGGCTCGCTCCCCGACGTGGTGCGCGCGGCGTGCGAGGCGTGGACCGGATCCTGACGCCGCCCTGACGCGCCTGAAGCGTGGGGGGCGGAGTTGACACTGCTTGGGAAGTCGGGCTTACTTGCCCGTTCGGTCCGCGCCCGGGGGTGCGGGGGCGGAACACAACTTCAGTCCATTGAGGAGGCAAGTCATGATCAGTACAGCATGGCCGCGCGTGTGCGCGGCTTTCGGCGCGTTCGCCGCGCTCGCCTTGGCCGCGGCGCCGGCCCAGGCCCAGCAGACCGTGTCCCTGAAGATGCAGGCGACCTGGCCTGCGTCCCTGACGCTCTACGAGAATTTCACCTACTTCGTCGACCGGGTGAGCAAGCTCTCCGGCGGCACGCTGAAGATCGACGCCATGCCCGCCGGTCAGGTGGTCCCGGCGTTCGAGGTGCTGGACGCGACCCACAAGAAGGTGCTCGACGGCGCCCACGCGTGGGCGGGCTACTGGGTCGGCAAGAACAAGACGTCGATCCTGTTCACCGGCGGCCCCGGCGGCACGTTCGGGATGGACTACATCGACGTGATGGGCTGGATGTTCAACGGCGGCGGACTCGAGCTCTACCAGGAGTTCTACCAGAAGGAGCTCAAGCTCAACGTCGTGGTGCTCCCGATCCTCCCGTCCGGCCCGCAGGCGTTCGGCTGGTTCAAGCGCCCGATCAAGAACCTCGCCGACTTCAAGGGCATGAAGTGCCGCCAGACCGGCATGGCCGCCGAGATCTGGCAGAAGATGGGCCTGACGACGGTGAACATGCCGGGCGGCGAGATCATCCCGTCTGCGCAGCGCGGCGTGATCGACTGCGCCGAGTGGGTGGGCGGCGTGGAGGACCTGCGGCTCGGGTTCCACAACGTCTGGAAATACCACTACACGCCGGGCATGCACGAGAACGTCACCATCGGCGAGCTGCTGATCAACGGCGACGTGTGGAAGGCGCTCTCGCCGCAGCACCAGGAGATCATCAAGTCGGCCGCCAACGAGACGTTCCTGGTCTGGTGGGCGAAGTGGCAGAAGCAGAACGCCGACGCGATCAAGGAGCTGCAGGAGAAGCACAACGTGCAGATCCTGCGCACCCCGCCCGACATCCTGATCGAGTTCCTGAAGACCTGGGACCTGATCGCCAAGGAGGAGGCGGCGAAGAACCCGTTCTTCAAGAAAGTGCACGACTCGCAGCGTGCCTATGCGAGCGTGGTCGTCCCGGCGAAGCGCTTCTATTTCCCGCCGTACTCGTTCGCTGCCAACTACTACTTCCCCGAGAAGAGTGGGCCTGCGGCGTCGGCGAAGGCGGCCGCAGCGAAGTAATCGACGTTGCGCTAGCGACGTCATCCCCGCGACAGCGGGGATCGAGTCCGGCGCCACCTGGACGATGAGTTGGCCCGCTGCGCGAGCGGCGGGCCGGTTTTTTGCCCCAGCCCAACAGAGACCGAGACCCGGGGGAACTCGCATGGCCGAGCCTTCGCCAAATCTCATCACGCTCGTCCGGGCGATCGACAAGTTCACCGACACGACCGGTACTTGGATCTCCTGGCTCAGCGTGCCGCTCGTGCTCGCGGTGAGCTACGAGGTCTTCTCGCGCTACCTCTTCAGCGCCCCGACGATCTGGTCGTTCGACGTGACCTACATGCTCTACGGCACGCTCTTCATGCTCGGCGCCGCATACGCGCTGCACAAGGGCGCCCATATCCGCACCGACTTCTTCTTCGAGAGGTGGTCGGTCCGCACCAAGGGCATGATCGACTCGATTGCCTACCTCGTGTTCTTCTTTCCGTCGCTGCTCGTCTTCTTCGTCATCGGCGCCCAGGAGGGCTGGTACGCATTCACGATCGGCGAGACCTCGGAGCAGACGCCATGGCGGCCGATCCTGTGGCCGTTCAAGATGGTGGTCCCGCTCGCGATCCTGCTGCTGCTGATCCAGGGCGTGTCGGAGACGATCAAGAGCGTCTGGGCGGCGCGCACCGGCATCGAGCTCGAGCACAAGGAAAAGCTGGAGATCTGAGATGAGCGGCACCGCGCTCCTCGGCCTGATCATGCTGATCGTGATGATCGGGGCGATCTTCATCGGCTTCCCGATCAGCTTCACGCTGCTGTTCCTCGCGTTCGCCTTCGGGTACTTCGGCCTCGGCGGGCATACGGTCTTCGACCTCGCCTACTTCCAGACCATCGGCATGATGAAGGAGGAGCTGCTGGCGGCGGTGCCGCTCTTCATCTTCATGGGCTTCATCGTCGAGCAGGCGGGGCTGATGGAGCGATTGTTCAGCGCGTTTCGCATCCTGCTCGCGCCGGTGCGCGGGGCGCTGTTCCTGGTCGTGATCCTCACGGCCACGGTCTTTGCGATGGCGACCGGCATCGTCGGCGCAGCGGTGACGGTGCTCGGCATCATGGCCGCGCCGATCATGGTCAAGACCGGGTACGACGGCCAGCTTTCCGCGGGCACGATCACCGCCGGCGGGACGCTGGGCATCCTGATCCCGCCGTCGGTGATGCTGATCGTGATGGGGCCGGTGCTCGGCGTCTCGGTGGCGGACCTCTACGCCGCGGCGTTCGGACCCGGCTTCATGCTCGCGGGCCTCTACATCGCGTACCTGATGATCCGGAGCTTCATCAACCCGAAGCTCGGGCCGCCGGTGCCGAAAGAGGAGCGCGTCCAGTCGATCGGCGTCATGCTCTGGGAAGTCGTGATCGGGGTGCTGCCGCTCGTCGGCCTCATCGCGGCGACGCTCGGTACCATTCTTGCCGGATGGGCGACCCCGACCGAGGCCTCCGGCATCGGCGCGCTCGGGGCGGTGATCCTGGCGCTCGCCTACCGCAAGGCCACCCTCGCGGGCCTCAAGCGGGCGCTGCTCAGCACGATGGCGACCTCGAGCATGGTGCTCCTGCTCGCGGTCACGTCGAACATCTTCGGCGCCGTGTTCGCGCGGCTCGGCACCGCGAACTGGATCACCGAGTCGCTGCTCGCGCTGCCGCTGCCGCCGATCGCGATGCTGGTCATGGTGGTCGTCCTGCTCTTCCTGCTCGGCTGGCCGTTCGAGTGGCCCGCGATCATCCTCGGTGTTCCTGCCGATCTTCTACCCGGTCGTCGCGGCGCTGAAGTTCGATCTCGTCTGGTTCGGGGCGCTGGTGGCGGTGACGCTGCAGACGGCGTTCCTGTCGCCGCCGGTGGCGATGTCGGCGTACTACCTCAAGCAGGTGGTGAAGGACTGGTCGCTCGCGACGATCTACAAGGGCATGTTCCAGTTCATGATGCTGCAGGTGCTCGCGATCGCGCTCCTCATCATCTTCCCGCCGATCGCCACCTGGTTTCCCGAGTATCTGCAGGAAGTGGCCCGGAGGACGCCGGTCGAGCAGGTCGTCGACGACGCGCCGAGCCTCGAGCAGGACACCATGCAGTCCACCGAGGAGCCGGCCGAGGGCGACGCGCCCGACAAGGCCGGCGAGCCGCCGGCACCGGCACCAAAATAGGGCCCGCCCGCTCGTTGACAAGCCCCCCGGGCGGGTCTCACCATCCGCGTGCGCCGCGCCGTCCACGCGCGGCCGCTTTCACTGACAAGAGGAGCATCCCGATGCGGAACCCGATACTGAAAACCCTCGTCGCGAGCCTCGCCGCAACGGCGCTGGTCGCCGGGGTGGCGAACGCCCAGCAGCCTGCAGGACCTCGCAACCTCAAGTTCCAGTCGACCTGGCCGGCGAGCCTGACGCTCCAGGACAACTTCCGCTTCTTCGCCGAGCGCGTCGACAAGCTGACGGGCGGGCAGGTGAAGATCGAGGCGCTCGCCGCCGGGCAGATCGTGCCGGCGTTCGAGATCCTCGACGCCACCTCGAAGAAGGTGATCGATGGCGGCCACGGCGTCGCCTATTACTGGGTCGGCAAGAACAAGGCCGCGACGCTCTTCTCGGCGACGCCCGCCGGGCCATTCGGCATGGACCACTTCGATTTCCTCGGGTGGATGTACGAGGGCGGCGGCATCGACATGTACTGGGAGTTCTACCGCGACGTCCTGAAGCTCAACGTCATCGGATTCCCCATCGGCGGCTCGAGCCCGCAGGCGTTCGGCTGGTTCAAGCGGCCGATCAAGAACCTCGCCGACTTCAAGGGCATGAAGTGCCGCCAGACCGGCATCGTCGCCGAGATCTACCAGCGCATGGGCATGCAGACGGTGAACATGCCCGGCGGCGAGATCGTGCCGTCCGCGCAGCGCGGCGTGATCGACTGCGCCGAGTGGGTGGGCGGCATCGAGGACCTGCGCCTCGGCCTGCCGCAGGTGTGGAAGTACCACTACACGCCGGGCATGCACGAGAGCAATTCGATGCTCGAGCTGATCATCAACTCCGAGGTCTGGGCGAGCTTCACGCCGCAGCAACAGGAAGCGGTCCGCTCGGCGGTCAACGAGACGTTTGTGCGCTGGGGTGTGAGGTGGCAGAAGCAGAACGCGGACGCGATCGAGGAGATGCGCACCAAGCACGGCACGCAGATCCTCCGGACCCAGCCCGAGATCCTGATCGCCTTCCTCAAGACCTGGGACGAGATCGCCGCCGAAGGAGTCGGCCAAGAACCCGTTCTTCAAGAAGGTCTACGAGTCGCAGCGCGCGTACGCGGCGAAGGTCGTGCCGGCAAAGCGGTTCATGTATCCGCCGTACTCGTTCGCGGCGAACTACTACTTCCCGGAGACGAGAAGCCCGCGGCGGCGGCCGCGGCGGCGAAGAAGTGACGCGGCGCTAGCCGCGTCATCCCCGCGAAGGCGGGGATCCACGACCGCCTTCTGGACTCCCGCTTTCGCGGGAGCGACCGCTTCCGAAAACCGGGCCTAGGCCCGGTTTTCTTTTTCCGGCAGCTCGGCCCGCGACTTCAACCGCAGCCGGAGCGCCGCCTGCGCGAGCATCAGCGCCGACACGGGCGCGGTCACGAAGAGGAACAGGACCACGAGCAGCTCGTGGACCACGAACCGCCCGCTGCCGATGAAGTAGAGCATCGAGGCAGCGAGCATGCCGCCCACGCCCAGCGTGGTCGACTTCGTCGGCGCGTGGAGACGCGTCAGGAAGTCCGGCAGCCGGACGAGACCGATCGCGCCGACCAGCGCGAAGAGCCCCCCGACGACGAGGCAGAACGAGAGTGCTGCTTCCAGCGCGACGCGCATGGTTCGCCTCCTGGCCTCAGTCCGGCACCTCGCCCTGCGCGGCGTAGCCGGCGAGCGCGACCGTGGCGATGAACCCCATCAGCGCGATGACGAGCGCGGCCTCGAAGTAGGCGAAGCTGTCATAGCGGATGCCGAGCAGGATCGCGACCGCGACCGCGTTCACGTACAGCGTATCGAGCGCGAGGATGCGGTCGGGAACGCTGGGCCCGATGGCGAGCCGGACCGCCGCCAGCGCGATCGCCGCCGCGAGCGCGACGAAGGCGAAGTTGAGCGCGAGATCTAGCATCCGAAGATCTCCTTCAGCGGCGCCTCGTAGCGGCGCTTGATCATCGTCACCAGCGCCGCCTCGTCGTCGAGATCGAGCACGTGGAGCAGGATACGGGTGGGGGGCTGGTCGATATCGGCCGAGACCGCGCCCGGCGTGATCGTGATGATGCTCGCGAGCAGTGCGACGGCGTCGGCGTGCCGAGGTGTCGAGCGGTACCTCGACGAACGCGGGCCGCAGCCGCGCCATGGGGCCGAGCACGAGGCGGGCGACGGCGACGTTTGCGACCACGATGTCCCAGAGCACGACGAGCGCGAGGCGCACCGCGACCCACGGGCGCTCGACCCGGACCGGATCGCGGAGCAGCCGGTCGAGCAGGAGCGGGAGCGCTACGGCGAGGAGCGCCGCGCCCGCGAGGTGGATCGGCGCGATGCTCGAGTGGAGCCCGAGCCAGACCACCGCGACGAAGAACGAGACGATCGGATGCGGCAGGAGGCGCTTCATGGCTTGGGCTCCGGAGGATAGGGGCGGGCCGTACCCGGCCCGGACTCGCGCAGGACCGCGGACGCGTAGGGGCGCCGGTCCAGAACCTGCCTCGCGGCGGCGTCGGCGTAGCGCTGCGCGGGCGCCGCACCGACCGCGAGGGCGACGCCGCACGCGAGCAGCGCGACGACCGGCGCGAGGCCCGCGCGCGACACCTCCACGGCCGACGCCGGGCCCGTGGTCTTCCAGAACAGCGCGCTCCCGGCGCGCGCGAGCGCGATCATCGCGAGGAGCCCGCTGGCGAGGAGCACGGCCCACAGCACCGGGGTCACCGGGAGCGCGGCGGTCGCCTGGAGGATCGCGAGCTTGCCGACAAAGCCCGAGAACGGCGGCAGCCCCGCGACCGACGCGCCGGCGACCAGGAACGCGCCGCCGAGCACCGCCGGCTGGGCTACCGGCGCGTCCGGGGCGAACCGGCCGCCCGCGACCGCGCGCTGCGCGGCAATGCGCTCGGCGAGCAGGAACAGCGCGGCGATGACCAGCGTCGAGTGCACGAGGTAGTAGAGCGCCGCGCCCAGGCTCGCGGTGGAGAGCACCGCGACGCCGACCAGCAAGGTCCCCACCGAGGCGACGGTGAGGTAAGCGACCATCCGCGAGAGCGTCGCGGCGGCGAACGCGCCGACGACGCCGAGCGCCGCGGTCGCCAGGGCGCCCCAGAGCAGCCACGGCCCGGCGACGAGCGCCGCCGCGCCGGCGTCGGCGCCGAACACGGCGCCGTGCACGCGCACGATCGCGTAGACGCCCACCTTGGTCATGATCGCGAACAGCGCCGCGACCGGCGGCGGCGCGGCGACGTAGGCGCGCGGCAGCCAGAGGTACAGCGGGAACACGGCCGCCTTCACGGCGAACACCGCGAGGAGCAGGAGCGCTGCGGCGCGGACGAGCGGGACGTCGGCCGGCGCGACCTGCGGCACCCGGAGCGCAAGATCCGCGAGGTTGAGCGTCCCGGTGACGGCGTAGAGCAGCGCGATGCCGATGAGGAAGAACGCCGAGGCGGCCAGGTTCACGACCACATAGTGGAACCCGGCGCGCAGCCGCTCGGCGCCGCGGCCGTGGAGCAGCAGCCCGTACGACGCGGTCAGGAGCACCTCGAAGAAGACGAAGAGGTTGAAGAGATCGCCGGTGAGGAACGCGCCGTTCAGCCCCATGAGCTGGAACTGGAAGAAGGCGTGGAAGTGTCGTCCGCGCGCGTCCCAGCCGTCGCCGACCGCCGCGGCGAGCGTCGCGATCGCGACCACCGCGGTCAGCGCGAGCATCAGCGCCGCCAGCCGGTCGAGCACGAGCACGATGCCGAACGGGGCCGGCCAGTCGCCCAGGCGGTAGATGTCGATCGCGCCGGTCGCAGTGTGCGCGACCGCCCCGACGCCGAGGACGAGGAGCGCGAGCGCGGAGGCCGCGGCGAGCGCACGCTGCGCGCTGCGCCGCCGGTCCCCCAGGAGCACCATCAGCACCGCGCCCAGGAACGGCAGCAGGACCGGGAGGATCACGGCATGGCTCATCCGCCGCGCTCCTCGCCGTCGACGTGGTCGGTGCCGGTCGCGGCGCGGGCCGCGAGCGCGAGCCCGATCACGAAGCCGACCGTCGCGAAGCCGATCACGATCGCGGTCAGGACGAGCGCCTGGGGCAACGGATCCGCGTACCCGGACGCGCCGTCGGCGACGACCGGCGGCAGGCCTACCCACAGTCGGCCCGTCGCAACGATGAAGAGGTTCACCGCGTACGAAAGCAGCGTGAGCCCGAGCACGACCGGGAACGTTCGCCCGCGGAGCATCAGGTAGATGCCGCAGGCGGTGAGGAGGCCGATCGCCCCGGCGACGAGGAACTCCATCGCTCAGGCCTCTCCGGCGGGGCGCGACGCGCGATCGAGCGTGGCGAGCGTCAGCATCGTCGCGCCGACGACCGTCAGGTACACCCCGAGATCGAAGAGCGCCGCCGAGCCGAGCGGCAGCTCCCCGAGGAGTGGCACCACGGGGTGAGCGTGCGCGCTGGTCAGGAACGGCTTGCCGGCGAGCCACGCGCCGACCCCGGTCGCACCCGCCGCCAGCAGCCCGGCGCCCGCGAGGCGGGCGTAGTCGAGCCGGACCTGCGATACCGCGGTCCCGAACCGGTTCGCCATGGAGTGCATGACCAGCGCGGCGGCGGTGATCAGCCCGGCGACGAAGCCGCCGCCCGGGGCATTGTGCCCGCGCAGGAACACGTAGACGGCGACCGTCAGCGCGAGCGGCAACAGCCACCGCGCCGCGACGGCGAAGAGCAGCGGCAACCGCTGCGGCGGCGAGGTCCGGGCCTCGGCGTCGGCCGTGGAGCGCGCGCGGCGCACGCCCTCCATCACCGCCGCGACGCCGAGGGCGGCGATCGCGAGCACGGTGATCTCGCCGAAGGTGTCGTAGCCCCGGAAGTCCACCAGGATGACGTTGACCATGTTGGCGCCGCCCCCGCCGGGAACGCTGTGCGCGACGAAGTACCAGGAGATCGTGTCGAGCCGGCGCGTCATCACCGCCAGCGCCACGAACCCGACGCCGATGCCCAGCGCGGCCGCGAGCGCGGCGTCGCGCCCTTTCCGGAGCGGCGACGACTCCGCGGGTGTCCGCTGCGGCAGCGCAGCGAGCGCCATCAGGAGCAGCACGGTCGACACCACCTCGACCGATATCTGGGTGAGCGCGAGGTCGGGGGCGGAGAAGTAGAGAAAGGCAAGGGACATCATCAGCCCCGCGACGCCCGCGAGGATGATCGCGACGAGCCGCTGGCGGTGCCACGCGACGCACCCGAGCGCCGCGCCGGCGAGGACGAGCGCGGCGACGACGGCGAGCGGAGTGAGCGGCACGAGCGGCCGTTCGCCAGGGCCCACGCCGGTGCCGAGCAGCGGCGCAGCCGCGAGCACGAGCGCGGTGGCGAACACGAGCGCGAGCGAGCGCTGCAGCCGCCCGTTCTCGAAGCCGTCGGTCACACGCCCGGCGAGGGCCAGCAAGCCGTCCACCACCTTCTGGAACACCAGCCGCGCGGTCCAGCCCGAGGGCACGTGCAGGTGGAGGTTGTACTTGTGCTGCAGCGCCCAGTACATGAATGCGCCGCCGGCCAGCGCCACCGCGCTCAGCGCGAGCGGCGCGGTGAAGCCGTGCCAGATCGCGACCGAGTACGGCGGGAGACTGGCGCCGAACACGGCGCGCGCGGCGAGATCGACGAGCGGTGCCACCGTGAACGCCGGCGCGAGCCCGACGGCCACGCACGCGACCACGAGCACCTCGATCGGGACCTTCATGAACCGCGGCGCCTCGTGCGGCGTCTGCGGCAGGCCCCGCGGCGCGCCGTTGAAGAACACGTCGTGGATGAAGCGGGCGGAGTACGCGACGCCGAACGCGCCGCCGAGCACCACCGCGCCGGGGGCGAGCGCGCCGAGCAAGCCGAGGTACGCGAGGTCGAGCGCCTCGGCGAAGAACATCTCCTTCGACAGGAACCCGTTCAGCAGCGGTACCCCGGCCATCGCCGAGGCGGCGACGATCGCCAGCGTCGCGGTGTAGGGCATGTATGCCCACAGCCCGTTGATGCGCCGCATGTCGCGCGTGCCGCACTCGTGGTCGATGATCCCGGCGGCCATGAAGAGCGACGCCTTGAACGTCGCGTGGTTCACGATGTGGAACACCGCCGCGACGTTGGAGAGCGGCGAGCCGAGCCCGATGAGGAACGTGATCAGGCCGAGGTGGCTGATCGTGGAATAGGCGAGCAGCGCCCTTCAGATCGTGCTTGAAGACCGCGACGTAGGCGCCGAACACGAACGTCACCAGCCCCACCGTGGCGACCGTGTACTCGAACAGGAGCGTGCCGCCGAGGACCGGGTAGAGCCGGGCGAGCAGGAAGACGCCCGCCTTCACCATCGTCGCCGAGTGCAGGTACGCCGACACCGGCGTCGGCGCCGCCATCGCCTCGGGCAGCCAGAAGTGGAACGGGAACTGCGCGCTCTTCGTGAACGCGCCCAGGAGCACCAGCGCGAGCGCGACCGGATAGCGCGCATCGGCGTGGACCCGGTCGGCGGCGTTCGCGAGCTCCGAGATCTGGTAGGTCCCGGCGATCTCGCCGAGCAGGAGGAAGCCCGCCAGCATCGCGAGTCCCCCCGCGCCGGTCACCGCCAGCGCCATGCGCGCGCCCTGGCGCGCGTCGGCGCGGTGCTGCCAGTAGCCGATCAGCAGGAACGAGGCGACGGCTCGTGAGCTCCCAGAACACCGCGAGCAGCAGCAGGTTGTCGGCGAGCGCGACGCCGAGCATCGCCGCCATGAACAGCGCGAGCTGCGCGTAGAACTTTCCGGGCGGGTCGTCGGGCCCGAGGTAGTAGCGCGCGTAGAGGATGACGAGCAGCCCGATCCCGAGGATGAGGCCCGCGAAGAGCAGGGCGAGGCCGTCGAGACGGAGCGAGACGCTCAGGCCGAGCGCCGGGACCCAGGGCCAGCTCGCGGCCGGCGCGTTGCCCGCGAGCACGTCGGGCAGGTCCGCGAGCACGAGTGCCAGCGCGGCGGCCGCGACTGCCGCCAGCGCCCACGCCGCGGCCGTCCCCGAACGGCGGCCGGCGATCGCCGCGAGCGTCGTGCCGGCGAGGAGGGGCAGCCCGATGACGAGCGGCAGCGCGAGATCCGGCGCGATCACGGCGGTCGATTCTACGTGAACGGGGTGGCTTTCCCGCTTCGGGAAGAACGGTCGCCGCTGCCCCGTATAATCACGCGCTTCGCGCGGCTACCGCAACGGATCCGGGGAGGAGGGAATGACGAGTCGCTTTGCCGCTCCTCGCGGCGCGCGTTGTGGTCACCGGCGGCGCTCGCCGCCGGCCGACCTGCCGGATCTCTTCGGCATCCCGGTCGACTTCATCCTGTTCGGGCTGACGCTCGCCGGTGTCGCGCTCTTCCACCACTACACGCTGCAGGTCGCGCTCACCGGCCTCGCCGTGATCACGCTGTACAAGCTTGCCGGTCACCGGCTTCAAGACCGGCCCGGGCTTCGCCGGCCTCGCGGCGCACCTGGGGCACGAGTGGGTGATCCTCGCGAACCTCTTCGGCCTGCTCGTCGGCTTCGCCATCCTGTCGAAGACCTTCGAGGAGAGCGAGGTGCCGAAGGTGCTGCCGCGCTTTCTCCCCGACGACTGGAAGGGCTGCTTCATCCTGCTCGTCATGGTGTTCGTCCTGTCGTCGTTCCTCGACAACATCGCCGCGGCGCTGATCGGCGGCGCGATGGCGCACACCGTGTTCCGCGGCAAGGTCCACATCGGCTATCTCGCGGCGATCGTCGCGGCGTCGAACGCGGGCGGCGCGGGCAGCGTGGTCGGCGACACGACGACGACGATGATGTGGATCGACGGCGTGAGCCCGCTCGCGGTGCTCGACGCCTACGTCGCGGCGTCCGTCGCGCTGGTCGTGTGCGGCATTCCGGCGGCGCTGCAGCAGCAGAAGTACGCGCCGATCATGAAGGACGTGCCGCGGGGCACGCACGTCGACTGGGCGCGCGTGGGCATCGTCGCGTTCATCCTGCTCGCCGCGATCGGCGCCAACGTCGCCATGAACCTCAGGTTCCCGCTGGTTCGCCGACTACTTCCCGGTGATCGGCGCGGCGGTGTGGGTGGCGATCCTGCTGTCGGTCCCGATCCGGAAGCCCGACTGGAGCGTGGTCCCGCCGGCGGTCAAGGGGTCGATCTTCCTGCTCGCGCTCGTCACCTGCGCGTCGCTGATGCCGGTCGAGCGGCTGCCGGCGGCGTCGTGGCAGACCGCCTTCGGGCTCGGGTTCGTCTCCGCGGTGTTCGACAACATCCCGCTCACCGCGCTCGCGCTGAAGCAGGACGGCTACGACTGGGGGATGCTCGCGTACACCGTGGGGTTCGGCGGGTCGATGATCTGGTTCGGCTCGTCCGCGGGCGTCGCGATCTCGAACATGTACGCGGAAGCGAAGTCGGTCGGGCGCTGGGTCAGGCACGGCTGGCACGTGGCGGTCGCCTACGTGGTCGGGTTCCTCGTCATGCTCGCGGTCACCGGCTGGCATCCGACGCCGAAGCGCGCGTCGGCCCCGGTCGCGCAACCGCCGGCGGCGACCGTCCCGGCCACGCCGGCACCGGCTCGCTGACGTCAAGCTGACGTCGAGCTGACGTCGCGCGAAGGGCGGGTCCTCGCGGCCGCGGTTGCTTGCCTAAACGAGGGCCGGGGACTACCATTTCCGCACGAGGAGAGGGTTTCCGGATTGCGAAATCGCGCGATGTCACGCGGGAATAGCGAGCTCTATCGCGCTGTTCCTGAAGGGTAACGGGCGAATCCACCTTACAAGAAGCCCCTCCGAGCATCGCTTCCCACCGAAGGAGAGTTCCTATGGATAAAGAGCAGACCAAGAAACCGGCCCCGGCCCGCCGCCGCTTCCTGACTGGCGCTGCGGCCGCGACGGCCGGCGCCGCGACGATGGGCTTCCCGATGATCGGCCGCACCCAGTCGCCGGTCGTGATCAAGATGCAGGGCGCCTGGGGCGCCAAGGACATCTTCAACGAGATGGCCGAGGAGTACGTCAAGCGCGTCAACGAGATGGCCGGCGGCAGGCTGCGCATCGACTACCTGGTCGCGGGCGCGGTCGTGAAGCCGTTCGAGGTGATGGACGCGACGAGCAAGGGCGTGCTCGACGCCAACCACAGCGTGCCGGTGTACTGGTACGGGAAGAGCAAGGCGGCGTCGCTGTTCGGCTCGGGCCCGATCAACGGGATGGACGCGCACCAGACGCTCGCGTGGATCTACCGCGGCGGCGGCCTGCAGCTCTACAACGAGCTGCTGCAGAACCTGAACCTCAACGTCGTCGGCTTCTTCGCCATGCCGATGCCCACCCAGCCGCTCGGCTGGTTCCGGAAGCCGATCGCGGATGCGAAGGAGCTCAAGGGCCTCAAGTACCGCACCGTGGGCCTCGCGGCGGATCTGTTCCAGGAGATGGGCGCGAAGGTCACCCAGCTGCCGGGCGGCGAGATCATCCCGGCGCTGGAGCGGGGGGTGATCGACGCGTTCGAGTTCAACAACCCGACCTCGGACATGCGCTTCGGCGCCCAGGACGTGATCAAGAACTACATGATGGGCAGCTACCACCAGGCGATGGAGTTCTTCGAGATCGTCTTCTACAAGCCCAAGTTCCAAGCGCTGCCGAAGGACCTGCAGGCGATCCTGCAGTACGGCGTCGAGGCGGCGAACTCGTCGAACTACTGGACGGCGATGGACAACTACTCGCGCGACCTGCAGCTGCTGATCAACCAGCACAAGGTCCAGGTGCTCCGCACGCCGAAGTCGGTCTTCCAGGCCCAGCTCGCGGCCTGGGACGTGATCACGCCCAAGCTGTCGAAGGAAGACCCGTTCTTCGCCAAGGTGGTGGCGTCGCAGCGCGACTTCGCGAAGCGCGTGGCGTACTACGTCAACCTGAACGAAGCCGACTACCGGCTCGGCTACGAGCACGTCTTCAAGGTCAAGATGCCGACCTGAACGGGCTCACGGCAGGGTAAGCAGACTGGGGCGGTGCGACAAGCGCCGCCCCATTTTCTTGTCGGAGCGCGCCGCGCCGGCGCGGGGGGAGCATGGTCAACCGATTCATCTACGGCGTAGACCTCCTGAGCCGGACGGTCGGGCACGCCTTCGCGTGGTGCCTGATCATCCTCACGTTCGGCACCTCGTACGAAGTGTTCGTGCGCTACGTCCTCAACGACCCCACTCCCTGGGCGTTCGACATGAGCTACCTGATGTACGGCGCAATGTTCTTCATGGCCGGCGCGTACACGCTGTCGCGCGGCGGCCACGTGCGGGCCGACATGTTCTACCGGCTGTGGCGACCGCGCACCCAGGCGACGGTGGAGCTCGTGCTGTACGTCATCTTCTTCTTCCCCGGCATTCTGGCGCTGGTGATCTCGGGCTGGGGCTACGGCTTCGAGTCGATGCGGATCCGCGAGTCCAGCGTCAACAGCCCGGCGGGGGTGCCGATCTGGCCGCTCAAGATGCTGATTCCGTTCGGCGCCGGGCTGCTCGCGCTGCAGGGCGTCGCCGAGGTGATGCGCTGCATCGTGTGCCTGCGGGAGAACCAGTGGCCGGCGCGGCTCCACGACGTCGAGGAGCTTGAAAAGCAGATCATCGAGGAGCATGCGAGAAAAGCCGCGCAGGAAGCGGCCCCGGGAGCCGCGCGATGATCGATCCCAGCATCGTCGCCCTGATCATGCTGGGGATCCTGGTGACCGCGATCCTGATCGGCTTCCCGGTCGCCTTCACCCTGATGGCGCTGGGGGTAGGGTTCGGCTATTACGCCTACTTCCTGCCGAACCAGGCGTTCTTCGACAACCGGGTGTTCTACCTGCTGACGCAGAACACCTTCACCACCATGAACAACGACGTGCTGGTGGCGATTCCGCTGTTCCTGCTGATGGGCTACATGGTCGAGCGCTCCAACTTGCTCGACAAGCTGTTCTTCAGCGTGCAGCTCGCGCTCAAGCGCGTGCCCGCCTCGCTCGCGGTGGCGACCCTGATCACCTGCGCGCTGTTCGCCACCGCCACCGGCATCGTCGGCGCGGTGGTGACGCTGATGGGCCTGCTCGCGTTTCCGCAGATGCTCAAGTCGGGCTACGACGTCCGGCTCGCTTCGGGGGTGATCTGCGCGGGCGGCTGTCTCGGCATCCTGATCCCGCCCTCGATCATGCTCATCGTGTACGCGGCGATGGCCGGCATGTCGGTGGTGCAGCTCTACGCCGCGGCGATCGTCCCGGGTTTCATGCTCGCCGGGATGTACTGCTTGTACGTCATCATCCTCGCGATCTTCAAGCCGCACCTCGCGCCGCCGCTGCCCAAGGAGGAAGGCAACGTGCCGGTCGGCGAAGTGTTGCTGATGCTGGCGAAGTCGTTCGTTCCCCTGGCGCTGCTGATCCTGTGCGTGCTCGGCGCGATCATGTTCGGGCTGGCGACGCCGACCGAGGCGGCGGCGGTCGGCGCCTTCGGCTCGATGGTGCTGTCGGTTGCCTACCGCTCGTTCACCTGGGGCCGGCTCAAGGAATCGGTGTACCTCACCGCGCGCACCTCGGCGATGGTCTGTTTCCTCTTCGTCGGGTCGGCGACCTTCGCCGGCGTCTTCGGCTACCTCGGCGGGCAGAAGATCATCGAGCAGTTCGTGCTTGGCCTGAACATGAATCCGATCACCTTCCTGATCGTGGCGCAGCTCATCATCTTCCTGCTCGGCTGGCCGCTCGAGTGGACCGAGATCATCATCATCTTCGTGCCGATCTTCCTGCCGCTGCTGACGCACTTCCACATCGATCCGCTGCTGTTCGGACTGCTGGTGGCGCTGAACCTGCAGACCGCGTTCCTGTCGCCGCCGATGGCGATGGCCGCCTACTATCTGAAAGGCATCGCCCCCAAGCACGTCCTGCTGACGCAGATCTTCAGCGGCTGCATGCCGTTCCTGTATATCGTCCTCTTGTCGATGGTGGTCGTGTACGTATTCCCCGGCATCGTATTTTGGCTGCCGCGGCTGATCTACGGGTCCTGAACGGATGGATGCTTCGCAACTCAACTGGCTCGCGGCGGCGGACGCGGCGCGCGCGATCCGCGACGGCGCGATCAGCTCCGAGCAGCTGGTCGAGGCCTGCCTCGCGCGCGTGCGCGAGGCCGAGGAGAAGGTCCAGGCGTGGCAGTTCCTCGATCCCGAGCACGCGCTCGGGCAGGCGCGGGCGCGCGACCGGGACCGGCGCGAAGGGCGTCCCTCCGGCCCACTGCACGGTGTGCCGGTCGGCATCAAGGACATCATCGACACCGCGGACATGCCGACCGAGGACGGCACCGTCTTGCACGCCGGCCGCACGCCGGTGCAGGACGCGACCGTGGTCTCGTGGCTGCGCGCGGCCGGCGCCGTGATCATGGGCAAGACGGTGACCACCGAGTGCGCGTACTTCTCGCCCGGCAAGACGCGCAATCCCCACCACCCCGAGCACACGCCAGGCGGGTCGTCCTCCGGCTCGGCCGCAGCGGTCGCCGCGGGCATGGTGCCGCTCGCGCTCGGCAGCCAGACCAACGGCTCGACCATCCGACCGGCGGCGTTCTGCGGCGTCTACGGCTTCAAGCCGACCCACGGCCTGATCCCGCGGCACGGCATCCTCAAGCTCTCGCGTGCCCTCGATCACGTGGGCGTGTTCGCGCGTACGCTCGAGGACGTCGCGCTCGCCTGCGAGACCCTTGCCGGCTACGACGAGCGCGATCCCGACACCCGGCCGCGCGCGCGCATCCCGTTCCGGGAGATCGCGGCCGAGGAGCCGCCGATGCCGCCCCGGCTCGCGTTCGTGAAGACGCCGGTCTGGGACCGCGCCGAAGCGGAGACCGGGGAAGCGCTCGGGGAGCTGACGGCGGAACTCGGCGACGCGGTCGAGGAGGTCGAGCTGCCCGGGTCGGCGCGGGCGGCGTGGGACTGGCACCGCACGATCATGGACGCCGAGATGGCGGCGAGCTTCGACCTCGAGTGGGAGCGGGGACGCGACCGCCTGTCCGCACAGCTGCGGGAGCTGCTCGCCCGCGGCCGCGAGGTGCGCGCCCTCGACTACCAGCAGGCGCTCGCGCGGATTCCGCTGCTCAACGAGAGCTTCGCAGAGCTCTTCCTGCGCTTCGACGCGATCCTGACGCCGGCCGCGCCCGGAACCGCGCCGCGCGGCCTCGATTCCACCGGCGACCCGGCGTTTTGCACGCTGTGGACGCTGTGCGGGACGCCGGCGATCACCCTGCCGCTGATGCGGGGCACGAACGGCCTGCCGCTCGGCGTACAGCTCGTCGGACCGCGCGCGGGCGATGCGCGCCTGCTGCGCACGGCACGCTGGCTCGCCGCGCAGGTGGCAGCGGACTGAAAGCGAGCACGGGGAGGAGATCGAGATGGCATTCAAGATCCTGGCCGGCATCTTCGCGCTCGCGTTGATGGTCGTCTTCATCGGCGCGATCGCGGTGAAGCTCAAGGACCCCGCGCTCTACGCCGTGGGGTTCATCGGCCTCGCGATGGCGATCGTGGACCTCTTGCAGTCATTGAAGGAGAAGGACTGAAGATCGCCGGGCGCGGCTAGCGCCTCACCCCCTCGCTCTCACGAGCGGGGCAGCGAAATCGCGATCTTTCCGACCTGCGCGTCGGACTCCATGTAGGCCTGCGCCGCGGGCAACTCGGCGAAACCGAACACCTTGTCGACGAGCGGCCGGATGCGGCCGTCGGCGAGCGCGGGTAGGACGTCGTTCACGAAGCCGCGCACCGTCTCGGCGCGCTCACCCGCCGTCCGGAGCTTGTTCGACACGCCGAAGAGCCGCAGGCGCTTCGAATGCAGCGCCTCGAGGTCGATCTCGCTCGTCATCGTCCGGTCGAGGTACCCCACCGTGGCGAGCCGACCCTGGTAGGCGAGTGCCCGGACGCACTCCGCGAACACCGTTCCGCCGACGTTGTTCACCACGAGATCGATGCCCTTGCCGCCGGTCGCCTTCAGCGCTGCGTCGAGGAATCCGCCGCCACGCCCCTGAACCGCCACGTCGAGCCCGAACGGCTTCAACCGGTCGAGCTTCGCGGCCGACCCGGAAGTCCCGATCACGCGGGCGCCGATCACCTTCGCGAGCTGCAGGGAAGCGACGCCCACGCCCGACGAGACGCCGGTGATGAGCAGCCACTCCTCCGGCTTCAGGTCCCCGCCCGGGTAGAGCATGTCGTACCCCACGAGGAAGACCAGCGGCACGCTCGCCGCTTCCTCCCACGACAGGCGCGCCGGAACCGTCATGGCTTCGCGCGCATCCATGATCGCGAGCTCGGCGAACGCGCCGCGCGCCCGGCCCATCACGCGGTCGCCGGGCACAAAGCCCGTGACGCCGTCCCCGACCTTCAGCACCTCGCCCGAGCATTCCTGACCCGCCGGCTTCGCCTCGGCGCCGGCCGCGTGCAGCCCCAGCGAGGCGATGAACTCGCCCCGGTTGAGCGACGCGGCGCGCACCCGGACCGCGAGCTCGCCGGGCTTCGGCACCGGGTCCGGCGCGTCGCGCAGCTCGAGGACGAGCTTCCCGCCGGCGCTGCGGATCCACCAGGATTTCATCGACTACGGTCTCCTCCTGCCGTCGGGATGAGGTGCGGCAGCAACTCCGGAGGCATTCTAAGCGAGGCGCCGTACTGGACGGGCCCGACGCAGGTTCGGTATGGTCCGACATGATCTCCGCATCCGCGGCCGCTCCGTCGCGGCGCTGGTGGATGCTCGCGCTGGCGATCCTGGCGTACATGCTGGGACTCTTTCACCGCGTCGCCCCCGCTGCGCTGGCGCCCGACCTCGTCCAGGCGTTCGCCACCAGCGCCGCGGCGCTCGGGGTGCTCGCCGCGACCTACTTCTGGGTCTACACCGCGATGCAGCTCCCGTGCGGCATCCTCGCCGACACGCTCGGGCCGCGGCGCCTGCTCTTCGGCGGCGGCCTGATCGCCGCGGCGGGCGCGGCGCTGTTCGGTCTCGCCCCGGCATTCGGCTGGGCAGCGCTCGGCCGAATGCTCGTGGGCCTCGGCACCGCGGTCGCGTTCGTCGCCGCGCTCAAGCTGATCGCCACGTGGTTCGAGGAACGCCGCTTCGCGACGCTCACCGGCACCGTCGTGCTGCTCGGGAACCTCTCGTCGGCGGCCGCGGGCGGGCCGTTCGCGTGGGTGCTGCAGGCGCTGCCGTGGCGAACCGTGATGCTCCTCCTCGCGGCGTTCTCGGTCGCGGTGGCGGTCGGCGCGCTGCTCGCCGTGCGGGACGCGCCCGCGGGGCGCACGGCCATCCGGCTCGGCTCGGGCGACTGGCGCGACGGGCTCCGGGCCGTGCTCCGCAACCGCGCGAGCTGGCCGGGTTTCTGGGCGAACCTCGGAATGGGCGGCGCGTTTCTCGGCTTCGCCGGGCTGTGGGCGGTGCCCTATTTCGTCGCGGTCCACGGCATGACCCGCGTCCAGGCGGCGAATCACGCCACGCTGATCCTCGCGAGCTTCGCGTGCGGCGGCTTCCTGTGGGGCAGCATCTCGGACCGGCTGCGGCGCCGCCGGCCGGTGTTCGTGGTCGGCGCGGCGCTCCTCGCGCTCTGCTGGATTCCGCTTCTCGCCGGCTTGCGGCTGCCCTCGGTCGCGGGCACGCTGCTCTGCATCGCGATCGGCCTCGGGGCGGCCGGCCTCACGATCAGCTGGGCCTGCGCCAAGGAAGTGAACCTCCCCCAGTACTCGGGAATGGCGACGGCGCTCGTGAACACGGGTTGCTTCCTCGGTCCGGCGCTGATCCAACCCGTGGTGGGCTGGGTGCTGGACTGGCAGCGGTCGGCCGCGGCGGCGGGCGTGCACAGCGCCGAAGAATGGCAGCGCGGGCTGTGGGTGATCCTCGGGTTCTCGCTGTTCGGCCTCGCCGCGGCGCTGTTCGTGCGCGAGACGCACGCGCGCGGGATCACGGCGGCCCGCGCGCCGTGACGGCGTTTGGCGCAGAATTCCGCCGCGACCATGAAACCCCGCATCCTCGTGACCCGCGCGAACTTCCCCGAGGTCCTCGAGCACCTGCGCGCGCGCTTCGAAGTCGACGACAACCAGGGCGACGTCCCGCTCGCGCCGGAGGCGCTCCGGGCGCGGCTCGCCGACAAGGACGGCGCGTTCATCACCGGCTTCGACCGGATCGACGGCGCGCTCCTCGAGGCTTGCCCGCGGCTGAAGGCGGTGTGCAACCTCGCGGTCGGCTACAACAACATCGACCTCGCCGCGTGCACCGCGCACGGCGTGATCGCGACGAACACGCCCGAAGTGCTGAACGAGACCACCGCCGACCTCGCGTTCGCGCTGCTGATGGCCGCGGCGCGGCGCGTCACCGAATCGGAACGGTGGCTGCGCGCCGGCCGCTGGCGGGGGTGGAAGTACGACCAGTTCCTGGGCGAGGACGTCCATCACGCGACGCTCGGGATCGTCGGCATGGGCCGCATCGGCCAGGCGATCGCGCGGCGCGGGCGCGGGTTCGACATGACCATCCTCTACAACAACCGCAGCCGCGTCGCCCCCGAGGTCGAGGACGCGCTCGGCGCGCGCCGCGTCGATCTGCACGAGCTGCTGCAGCAGGCGGACTTCGTGTGCCTCACGCTGCCGTACAGCCGCGAATCGCACCATCTGATCGGGGAACGCGAGCTCGCGCTCATGAAGCCGACCGCGATTCTGGTCAACATCGCGCGCGGCGGCATCGTCGACGACGCGGCGCTTGTCGCCGCCCTGCAGGCGCGGCGCATCGCCGGCGCCGGCCTCGACGTGTTCGAGCAGGAGCCGGCGCTCCACCCGGGCTTCCTCGAGGTCGACAACGTCGCCCTCACGCCGCACATCGGCAGCGCCTCGCGCGCGACGCGACTGGCGATGGGGATGACCGCGGCGGCGAACCTGATCGCGGCGCTCGCCGGAGAGCGCCCGCCGCACCTGCTGAACGCCGACGTTTGGTCGCGGCGGCGCGCCTGACACGATGGCGCTGCGCCTGATCGAAGCGGCCCGCGCCCTTATCGGCGGCGCGATGACCTCGCGCGCCTGCACCGAGCACTTCCTCGCCCGCATCCGCAGCCGCGACCCGTCCGTGCACGCGTGGGCAGCGCTGGACGAGGGCCGCGCGCTGGCGCTAGCGGGCGAGTGCGACCGCCGCCTCGCGACGACGCCGGAGGTCGGCGCCCTGCACGGCGTGCCGATCGGGATCAAGGACATCATCGATACCGCCGACCTGCCGACCGAGATGGGGTCCCCGGCGTTCGCCGGCCACCAGCCGGGCCGCGACGCGGCGGTGGTCGAGCGGCTGAAGCGCGCGGGCGGCTTCGTGCTCGGCAAGACCGTGACCACCGAGTGCGCGTTCCGCCACCCCGGCAAGACGAGGAATCCCTGGCATCCCGAGCACACGCCGGGCGGGTCCTCGTCCGGATCGGCGGCGGCGGTGGCGGCGGGCTTCGTGCCGGCGGCGGTCGGGACGCAGACCACCGGCTCGGTGATCCGGCCGGCGGCGTTCTGCGGCGTGGTGGGGTTCAAGCCGACGTTCGGCACGATCCCCTTCGCCGGAACGCTCCAGTTCAGCGAGACCCTCGACCAGCTGGGGGTCTTCACCGCGGACGTCGCCGACGCCGCGTTCTTCGTCGCGCAGCTCGTCGACGGCGAGTCGATCCCGCCCGACGTGCCGCGGCTCGAGCGTCCGCCGCGGATCGGCGTGCTGGCGCGCTTCCCGTGGAACGACACCGAGCCCGAGGCGAAGCTCGCGTTCGAAGCCGCTCTGGACGCGCTGCGCGCGGCCGGCGCCGCGGTGGAGCGCATCGTGCTCCCGGAGGGCTTCGCCGACGCGAGCCTCGTCCACCGCACGATCATGCGCGCCGAGGGCGCGCGGAACCTTGCCGGCCTGCAGGCGCGCGCGCGGGCGCTGCTGAGCAAGACGCTGAACGAGGCGATCGACGAGGGCCGTCTCATCGTGCTCGACGCCTATCGGGCCGCGGTCGCGGTGCGGGCCGCGCTCGCCGAGCGCGCCCACGACCTCTTCGAGCGCTGCGAGGCGATCGCGTCGCCGCCCGCGCCCGGCGCAGCGCCCCGGCGGCTCGACGTCACCGGCGACCCGAGCTTCTGCGCGCTGTGGTCGCTCATCGGCGTGCCGGCGATCACGCTTCCGAGCGGGTTGTCCCGCGGCGGCCTGCCGTTCGGGCTGCAGCTCGCATGCGATGCCGGGGGCGATGCGCACCTGCTGCGCGTGGCGCGCTGGTGCGAGGCCGCGCTGCGCTTCGAGGCGGCCGCGTGAGCGCCGTCGTGACCATGGGGATCGTCCTGCTCGCGCACGGCAGCCGCGACCCGGAGTGGTCGACGCCGTTCGAGCGCCTCGCGCAGCGCGTGCGCGATCGGCGCCCGGCCGTGACCGTCGCGTTGGCGTACCTCGAAATCACCCCGCCGACGTTCGGCGAGGCGGTCGCGTCGCTGGTCGCGGCCGGCGTCCGCGAGATCGTGGTCGTGCCGCTCTTCCTCGCGCCCGGCGGGCACGTGCGCCGCGACCTGCCGCAGATGATCGACGCGGTGCGGGCGCGCTGCCCAGGCGTGACGGTGCGCGTGCTGCCGACCATCGGCGAAGCGGACGCGCTCCTCGACGCGCTCGCGGCGTGGATCGCCGATGAGTCGCGCTAGCGCGGCCGCGGGCTGGCGAAGTGCGGGCGATTTGGCTACCATCGCGCCCCGTGAAGCGCACCACCTTTCCGACCCCGCAGGACGCGGAAGCGGCCTTCTACGAGGCGCTCGAGCGCGCGGACCTGGAGGCGATGATGCAGGTGTGGGCCGAGGACGAGGAGATCGTCTGCATCCACCCGACCGGCGCGCGGCTGACCGGCTACGAGCAGGTGCGGGAGAGCTGGTCGCAGATCTTCAACTCGCGGCAGCGGCTGCAGGTTCACCTGTCGAACCAGGTGTACGTCCACGGCATGATGCTCTCGATCCACAGCCTGCACGAGAACATCCTCGTCGTCGGCGAGGCGAAGCCGCGCCCGCCGGTCGTGGCGACCAACGTGTACCTGCGCACGAGCAACGGCTGGCGGATGCTCGTGCACCACGCGTCGCCGGTGCCGTCCGCGCCGCCGGCCGCCGGGAGCGACGCGCCGAAGGTGCTGCACTAGCGATGGGCGCGGGACTGCCGACCACCGGGGAATATCGCGCGCCGTGGTGGCTGCCCGGCGGCAACGCCCAGACCATCTACGCCGCGCTTCTCGCCCGCATCCCGCGCCCGGACGTGCGGCGCGAGCGGTGGGAGACGCCCGACGGGGATTTCGTCGACCTGGACCGCGTGGACGGACCGCCCGAGGCACCGCTCGTCGCGCTGTTTCACGGGCTCGAGGGCGGCACGCCGAGCCACTACGCGCGGGCGATGCTGGCGGCGGTGCGCGAGCGCCGGTGGCGCGCGGCGCTGCCGCACTTTCGCGGCTGCGGCGGCGAGCCGAACCGGCTGCCGCGCGCGTACCACTCCGGCGACTCGGACGAGATCGACTGGATGCTGCGGCGCCTGGCCGGGGAGGCCGGCCCCGCGCCGCTCTACGCCATGGGCGTATCCCTGGGCGGGAACGCCCTGCTCAAGTGGCTCGGCGAGCGGGGCGGCGCGGCGCGCGCGGTGGCGCGCGCGGCCGCTGCGGTGTCGGCACCGCTGGATCTGACCGCGGCAGGGAACGCCCTCGAGCGCGGGTTCAACTTCGTGTACACGCGCAACTTCCTCGCCACCCTCAAGGACAAGAGCGCCGCCAAGCTCGCGCGCTTCCCGGGGCTCTTCGACGGCGACCGGGTCGCCCGGGCGCGCACGCTGCGCGAGTTCGACGACGTGGTGACCGCGCCGCTCCACGGCTTTCGCGACGCCGCAGACTACTGGGCGCGGGCGAGCGCGAAGCCGTGGCTGCGCGGGATCGAGGTGCCGACGCTGGTGCTGAACGCCGCCAACGACCCGTTCCTGCCGGGCGAGCACCTGCCGCGTCCGGACGAGGTGGCACCGGCCGTGACGCTGGAGATCCCGGCGACCGGCGGGCACGCCGGGTTCGTGAGCGGGCGCTTCCCGGGTCGCTACGACTGGCTGCCGCGCCGGGTCTTCGACTTCTTCGAGGCCGCGTGAGGGTCGCCCCCGAGATCTTCAAGGCGTACGACATCCGCGGGATCGTCGGACGGACCCTGACCGTCGCGGCGGTGGAGCTCATCGGCCGGGCGCTCGGCACGGAGGTGCGGAACGCCGGGGGCACCGCGATGGCCGTGGGCCGCGACGGGCGGCTCTCGGGGCCGGAGCTCGCCGACGCGCTCGCGCGCGGGGTGCTCGCGACCGGCGTGGACGTGCACGACATCGGCATGGTGACGACGCCGATGGCGTACTTTGCCGCGCACCACCTGCGCTGCGGCAGCGCGGTGGCGGTAACCGGGAGCCACAACCCGCCCGAATACAACGGCCTGAAGATCGTGATCGCCGGAACGACCCTGTCGGGGGACGCCATCCAGGGCGTGCGCGCGCGCATCGAGCGCGGCGAGTTCGCGACCGGCACCGGCACGCACCGGGCGGCCGAGATCCGGGAGGCCTATCTCGCGCGGATCGCCGGCGACGTGCAGCTCGCGCGGCCGATGTCGATCGTGGTGGACTGCGGGAACGGCGTGGCGGGGGCGTTCGCCCCCGAGCTCTACCGGCGGCTCGGTTGCCGCGGTCACCGAGCTCTACTGCGACGTGGACGGCACGTTCCCCAACCACCATCCGGACCCGACGCGGCCGGAGAACCTGCGGGACGTGGTCGCCCGGCTGGCGTCTTCCGACGCCGAGTTGGGCCTCGCCTTCGACGGCGACGGCGACCGGCTGGGCGTGGTGACGAAGGGCGGGCGGATCATCTATGCGGACCGCCAGCTGATGCTCTTCGCCGCGGACGTGCTGCAGCGCGTCCCGGGGGCCGAGATCATCTACGACGTGAAGTCGACCCGGAACCTCGCGCCGTGGATCCGGCGCCACGGCGGGCGGCCGGTGCTGTGGAAGACCGGGCATTCGCTGATCAAGGCGAAGCTCAAGGAGACCGGCGCGGCGCTCGCCGGCGAGATGAGCGGGCACATCTTCTTCCAGGAGCGCTGGTACGGGTTCGACGACGGGGTGTACGCGGGCGCGCGGCTGCTCGAGCTCCTCTCCCGCAGCGCGGACCCGAGCGGAGAGCTCGAGCGGCTGCCCGATTCGGTGACGACCCCCGAGCTGCACTGGCAGCTCGCCGAGGGCGAGCCGCACCGGCTGATCGCGGAATTACAGACGACCGCCGAGTTCCCGGGTGCGGCAGACGTGATCAAGTTGGACGGGCTGCGCGTCGAGTACGGGGACGGCTTCGGGCTCGCGCGCGCATCGAACACGACGCCGGTGATCGTGCTGCGCTTCGAGGCCGACGATGCCGCAGGGCTCGCGCGGATCCAGGAGGACTTCCGGCGGGTCCTGATCGCCGCCAAGCCCGGGGCGACGCTGCCGTTCTAGGGCGCTGGAAAAGCGCGAGGCCCGGGGTCGCCGGGCCTCGTGGCAGGAAGAGCCCTACTGCTTCTTGCGCGCCGCGACCTGCGACTCCGCGTCGCCGGTCGGCCCCCGGTTCGCCTGCTCGAACCGGCGCAGCAGCTCGTTGCCGCGCTTCACCGCGTCGCCGAGCGCGAGCATCGGCGGCTTCGAGCCGGCAAACGCCCGCTCGAGCTCCTCGTCAACGATTGCGCGGATCGCGAGGTGGTTGCCGAGCCGGATGCCGCGCGAATACGGCGGCGGCGCGCCCTTGTTGAGCAGCTCGCGCAGCGCGACGTCGGTGCCCGGGTGGCGGTCGTAGAAGCCCGACTTCTTGGTGAGATCGTAGGCGGCGCGCGTGAGCGGGAGGTAGCCGGTCTGCTGGTGCCACTCGGCCTGCTCCGCGGGCCGCGAGAGGAACGCGAACAGCTTCGCCACGCCCTTCTGCTCGGCCGCGCTCTTGCCGCTCAGCGCCCACAGGCTCGCCCCGCCGATCAGCGTGTGATAGGGCGCCTGGTTGATGTCGTCGTAGTGCGGCAGCGGCAGCACGGCAAACTCGAACTTCGCGCCCCGCGTGATGTTCGCGTACGAGGCCGACGACGCGGTGAGCATCGCGCACTCGCCCTTGGTGAACCGCGCCTCGCCGTCGTCGCGGCGCCCGGAATAGCTGAAGATCTGGCCGCGCGTCCACGCGGTCATCAGCGAGACGTGACGGATCGCGAGCCGGGTGTTGAAGGTGAGCTTGGCGTCGAGCCCGTCGTAGCCGTTGTTGCGCGACGCGAACTCCTCGTTGTGCCAGGTGAGCGTGTTCTCGAGCATCACCCACGACGGCCAGGTGGTGGTGAGCCCGCAGTTGCGGGGATCCTTCTCGCGCACTTCGAGCAGGGCCTCCTGGAGCTGGTACCAGGTCTTGAGCGGCGCCTGCGCCTTGCCCGCCGTCTTGAGCGCGTCGCGGTTGACGTACAGCACCGGGGTCGAGGTGTTGAACGGCAGCGAGAAGAGGTTGCCTTTGGCGTCGGAGTAGAAGCTCGCGACCGCCGGCACGAAGGCGCTGGGATCGTACTTCTCCCCCGCCTCGCGCATGAGCTGGTGGACCGGCTTTACCGCGCGCTTCGCGGCCATCATGTTCGCGGTGCCGACCTCGTAGACCTGCAGGATGTGCGGCCCCTTGCCCGCGGCCTGCGCCGCCATGCCGGCGGAGAGCGTCTCGTCGTAGCTCCCCTTGTAGACCGGCACCACCCGGTACTCCTTCTGCGACCCGTTGAAGCGGTCGACGATGACCTTCAGCTGAGCGCCCAGCGCGCCGTCCATCGCGTGCCAGAACTGGATGTCGGTCGCGGCGCGGGCGGCGGGGCTGGCGAGGAGGGCGACGGCGACGACGCCGGGCCCGATCAGGCGTACGAGATTCATGGGGTTCCTCCGGCGGCGCCGCGGTTCGCGGCCGCGTTGAGTGCTTCGATCCGTCGATTATAGGCCGTCGCGTACGCCGGCCCGCAACGGGCCTGGCGCACACTTCGCCGCCCGGCCGAGGAAAAGGTCACGGCAATGCCGCCGTCATGGGCGTGCTGCGCCGCGCGATGACCCCGCGCTATCATGGGGGTGTACGTTCGTCCGAAGCCGCTTCTCGTGCGTGCATTTCGCGTCGCGATCCTCCTCGCCGTCGCCGGTCTGGCCGCGGGCTGCGCCACGGTCGGCCCGCCGCTGCCGCCTCCGCCGACGATCGACGAGATCGTCCGGCTCAGCGCCGCGGGCGTGCCGGCGGACGACATCATCAAGCGGATGCGGGACGCTCGGGCGGTGTACCGCCTGCCGGCGTCCGAGCTCGCGAAGCTCCACGGCCAGGGCGTGGCGGACAAGGTCATCGACTACATGCAGCGCACGTACCTCGAGTCGGAGCGCCACGAGGAGTATCTGCGGACCCGTGACCTGTACCTCTGGTACGGGTGGCCGTCCTACCATGGCATCTATCCGTACGGCTACTCTTCCCCGTATCCGGGCTGGTGGCCGCTCTAGGGAATGGACCGACGGGAGACCCTGCGTGCGCTCGGCGCACTCGCCGCTCTCGCGGCGGGGCGCCAGGCGGGAGGCCAGGCGATGACGCTCGAAACGCGGCCGATCCCGCGCACCGGTGAACGGCTCCCGGCCGTCGGCCTCGGGACCTGGCAGAGCTTCGACGTGCCGCGCGACGGGCCCGACCGCGCCGCCGCGAAGGACGCGCTCCGCACGCTCGTCGAGCACGGCGGGACGGTCGTCGACTCATCGCCCATGTACGGCGCCGCCGAGGAAGCGGTGGGAGCGCTTCGCCGCGGACCTCGGGCTGGGCGGCAAGCTCTTCGTCGCCACCAAGGTCTGGACGACGGGGCGCGAGGCCGGGCTCCGCCAGATGGAGGCGTCGCTGAAGAAGCTCCGCGTCCAGCGTCTCGACCTGATGCAGGTCCACAACCTCGTCGATACCGACACCCATCTCGCGACGCTGGCCGGCTGGAAGAAGGACGGCCGGGTCCGCTATCTGGGGGTGACGCACTACCACGCCGGTGCCTACCCGGCGCTCGAGGCAGCGATCAGGAAGCACCAGCCCGAGTTCGTACAGTTCAACTACTCGCTGGCCGAGCGCGAGGCCGAGCAGCGGATGCTCGAGGTCGCGCGCGGCGAGGGCGTGGCGGTGATCGTCAATCGCCCATTCGCCGAGGGCGCGATGTTCGCGCGCGTGAAGGGCAAGCCGCTTCCCGAGTGGGCCGGCGAGATCGGCTGCGCGAGCTGGGCGCAGGTGTTCCTGAAGTTCATCCTCGGCCACCCGGCGGTGACCTGCGTGATCCCGGGAACGCGCAATCCGAAGCACGTCGCCGACAACCTCGGGGCGGCGCGCGGGAAGGTCCCGGACGCGGCGCTGCGCAAGCGCATCGCCGCCGACTTCGACGCGCTCTAGCGGCTCCCCGAGCTCGCCGTCGCCGCCGCCCCCTGGGGCGCTTCCCAGCCGCCGCCGAGCGCGCGGTAGAGGGCGACCGACGCGGCGAGGCGGGCGAGCCGGATCTGGGCGAGCAGATCCTGCGCCTGGAACAGCGTCCGCTGTGCGTCGAGCACTATGGTCAGGTCGTCGACGCCCTCGCGGTAGCGGATCTCCGCGAGGCGCAGCGACCGCTGTGCGCCGTCGCGCGCCTGGGTCTGCAGCTCTTCCTGGAGCGCAGTGCGGTTGGCCGCGACGAGCGCGTTCTCGACGTCGGTGAGCGCGGCGAGGATGCTGCGGCGATAGTTCTCGACCAGCGCGCGCTCCTGCGAGGCGGCGAAATCGACCTGTCCGAGGAGCCGCCCGCCATCGAAGATCGGCTGGAGCAGCGATGCCGCGACGGCGTAGATCAGCGTGGGCGAGCTCCCGATCGAGAGCAGGGCGTCGCTCGCGAGCCCGGCCGATCCGGTGAGCCGGATCGTCGGCAGGAGCGCCGCGCGGGCGGCGGCGACGTCGGCGTTCGCGGCCGCGAGTTGAGCTTCGGTGGCGGCGATGTCGGGCCGGCGCACCAACACGTCGGCCGGCAGCGCGGGCTCGACGCCCGGCACCGGCAGCTCCACGATCGGACGGTCGGCGACGTCGAACCCCTCGGGCGGCCGGCCGACGAGCACCGCCAGGGCGTTGCGCGCCTGCCGTTCGGCGAGCTCGAGCGGCGGGATGATCGCCCGCGCCTGGAACACTGCCGTCTGCTGCCGCGCGAGGTCGAGCTGCGACGCGGCGCCGTAGCGGACGCGCGATTCCACCACCGCGAGGATGCGCTCGGCGATCGCCAGGGTTTCGCGGGCGATCGCCAGGCGGGCGCGAAAGGTCAGGACGTCGAAGTAGGTCGTCGCAACGCCGGCAACGAGCGTGAGCCGCACGGTCTCGTAGTCAAAGCGCGTCGCTTGCAGCGACTCGCCCGCGGAGCGCGCGATCGAGGCGTTCTTGCCCCACAGGTCGAGCTCGTAGCTCGCCGTCAGGGCGATATCGGTCGACTTGTTGGTCGTCGTCGGGCCGCCACTGGGACGGGAACCGGTCCGTACCGTGACCGCATCCAGGTTGAGGGTCGGGAAGAGCGAGGCGCCGGCGATCTGCAGCACCGCTTCGGCCTGCCGGATGCGCTCGGCCGCGATCGCGAGATCGGGGTTTCCGGCGAGCGCCTGCGCGACCAGGCCGGACAGCTCCGCGGACCCGAACGCCTGCCACCAGTCGAGGACGAGCGGCTGGACGTCCGCGGGCGCGGGCTCGTTCCAGGCCGCCGGCATGGCGATGCCGCGCGGCGGCGGCGGGCTCGTGACCGCGCACCCGGCGAGAGCGAGGGCAGTCAGCGTGGCTGCCAGACGACGCGACCTGGACACGGGCGACGCCGTCACTCGGCCGCGAGCGCGACCACCGGATCGAGCCGGGCGGCCTTGCGCGCCGGCATGAAGCCGAACACGAGGCCGGTCGCGAACGCGCACCCGAACGCGAGCAGCACCGGTCCGGCCGAGTACTCGATCGGCGTGCCGAACGCCGCGATGATCGCCGCCGCCGCGAGCCCGACGGCAACGCCGATCAGGCCGCCGATCAGCGACACGACCAGCGCCTCGGTCAGGAACTGCTGCAGGATGTTGCGCATCCGCGCGCCGGTGGCCATGCGGATGCCGATCTCGCGCGTGCGCTCGGTCACGCTCACCAGCATGATGTTCATGACCCCAATGCCGCCCACGAGCAGCGCGATCGCGGCGATCGAGCCGAGCAAGATCGTCAGGGTGTTCTGTGTCTCGGTGGCGGTCTCGATGATCGACGCCATGTTGCGGATCTGGAAGTCGGTCACGCGATGGCGGGCGAGCAGGAGCGCCGTCAGCTCGTCCTGGGTCTGGTCGATGCGCGCGACGTCCTCGACCGCAACGGTGATCAGACGGACGTACCGCTGTCCGAAGAGGCGAAGGCTGCCGGTCGTGAGCGGCACGAACGCGATATCGTCCTGGTCGGCGCCCCATGGCGAGGCGCCGCGCGCCGCCATCACGCCCACGACCTGGAATACGACGTTGTTGACCAGCACGTGCTTGCCTACCGGGTCGACATCGGGCGGAAAGATCGCGTCCACGACGGTCCGGCCGAGCACGATCACCGTGCTGTAGGCGCGCACGTCGGACGGCGGGAAGAACGTCCCCTGCACGGTCGACCAGTTGCGCACGAGCGGATAGTTGGCGGTCGTGGCGCTCGCCGTGGTCTGGTAGTCGGAGGTGCCGTAGCGGATGGTGACGTTCCCGGAGAGCTCCGGCACCGCAACCAGCACGTTCGGCAGCTCGGCAATCGCTTCCGCGTCGGCCGGGACCAGCGTCGCGATGGCGCCGCCCGCGCCGTATCCCCGCTGCGTGGGCGACCACGGCCGGACGATCAGCAGGTTGGTGCCCATCCCGCTGATCCGGTCCAGCACCGAGCGCTTGGCGCCGTCCCCGACCGCGAGCATCGCGATCACCGACGCGACGCCGATGACGATCCCGAGGAGCGTGAGCACCGTCCGGAACAGGTTCGCGCGCAGCGCCCGCACCGCGGTCTTGGCCGCCTCGATCGCGTCGGCGACGAATACGCCGACGTCCGCGCGCGGCGCCGCGGCCGGCTGCGCCGCCGGCACCGACGGGCCCGGCCCGGTGTCGCCGACGATCAGCCCGTCCTTGAGCTCGATGATGCGGCGCGCGTGGCGCGCGACTTCCTGGGCGTGGGTGATCAGGATGATCGTGTGTCCGCGCTGCGACAGCTCCTCCAGGAGGCGCATGACCTCCTCGCCGCTCGCGCTGTCAAGCGCGCCGGTGGGCTCGTCGGCGAGGATGATGCTGCCCCCGTTCATGAGCGCGCGCGCGATCGAGACCCGCTGCTGCTGCCCGCCCGAGAGCTCGCTCGGGCGGTGACCGACGCGGTCGCTGAGACCGAGCGACGCGAGCAGCGCCGCGGCGCGGTCGCGCCGTGCGTGACCGGGAATTCCCGAGTAGATGGCCGGGACCTCGACGTTCTCGGCCGCGGTCGCCGTGGCGATGAGGTTGTAGCTCTGGAACACGAACCCGAACGCCTCGCGCCGCAGCCGCGCGAGCTCGTCGGGCCCGAGCCCTGACACGTCCTCGCCCATGAAGCGGTAGGTGCCGGTGGTCGGGCGGTCGAGGCACCCGAGGATGTTCATGAGCGTCGACTTCCCCGACCCCGAGGCGCCCATGATCGCGACGAACTCACCGGGATAGATCGCGAGCGAGATGCCGTGCAGGACCTCGACGGCGAGCGTGCCGTTGCGGTAGGTCTTGGTCACGCCCTCGAGCTCGATCGCCGGCGCGAGCGGCGGTCGGGCGAGCGGGCCGATGGCGAGTTCGGGCTTCATGTCACCGCAGCCGCGGCGTTCCCGGGGGCAGGGTGGGCGGCGTCGCCGGGCGACCGGCCGCCGCCGGGCGCGTGCCGATCGCCACGCGCTCGCCCGGCTCGAGCCCGGCGAGGATCTGTGCCGAGACGCGGTTCATCACGCCCACCTGGACCTCGCGGTCGGTGACCGTCCCGTCTTCGGCGACGACGCTCACCAGCGCGCGCCCGTTCGCGAACAGCGCGCGCGGATCGAGCGCCGCGGAAACGCGGGGCGCGCCCTTGCGGGCGTCGGTCGCCTTCGGATCGGCGGCCTCGCGCGGCGCCCCGGACCGCGGCCCGCGCCCGGACCGGCCGGTGGGGCGCAGCGCCGCGACCGGCGCGAAGACCGTGTCCTTCGCCGCCGCCACGACGAAGAACACCTGCGCCGTCATCTGCGTCATCAGGTCCTGGTTGGGGTTCGGGACGTCGAACAGCGAGTCGTAGAGCACCACGTTGTTGACGACGTTGGGCGTCGGCATGACCTGGCGGAGGTTGCCGTACCAGCGGCGGTCGCCGCCGCCCAGCGTCGTGAAGTAGACGTCCATGCCGACCCGGAGCCGCGAGACGTCGGCCTCGGAGACCTGGGTCGCCACGGTCATCGTCGAGAGATCGGCGATCCGCATGACGATCGGGGCCTGCTGGTTGGCGTTGAGCGTCTGGCCCTGTTTCACCGCCTGCGAGACGACCGTTCCGGACATCGGGGCATGGATCTTGGTGTAGCCGAGGTTCGCTTCGTCGCCGCGCAGCGTCGATTCGGTCTGCTGGCTCTGCGCCTTCAGCGAGTCGATCTGCGCCGCCGCGGACGCGAGCGCCGCCTCGGCCTGGTGAAACGCCTCGGCGGTGGTCGCCTCCTCGCGCATCAGGTTCTGCTGCCGCGCGAACTGCTGCCGGGCGAGCACGAGCTGCGCCTGGCGGTCGGCGAGGAGCGCGTGGAGGTTGCGGAGCTGCGCACGCCCCGCGTCCACGCGGGTGCGGTAGACCGTCGGGTCGATCTCCGCCAGCAGGTCGCCGGCCTTGACGGTCTGGCCGATCTGCACGTTCACCACCTTGAGCTGCCCCGAGACCTGCGTGCCGACGTCGACGAAGTCGCGGGGCTGCAGGGTACCGGTGGCGCTCACGGTGTCTTCGATGTCACCGCGCTGGACGACCGCAGTCAGGTATTCGCCGGCCGCGTTGCCGCTGGCCAGCCACGTGCGCCACGCGTAGTAGCCGCCCACGATCAGCGCCGCGCCGAGGACGACGAGCAGCGCGGCGCGCGCGTACCGCATTCGGGCCGGCCGGGCCAGCCCGGGCGGCGTCGCGACCCGGGGCGGGGCGGGGGCCTCAACGGTGTTCATGTCCATGGCCGGAAGTGTCGCTTGAGACTGCGGAGCGATTGAGGAAAATTTGTGCAAGCCGGGGCGTGGATGTAACGAATTGCGACAGCCCGGACCGTCCACAAAGCTTGCGCGATTCGGGGGTAGGCTTCGCGGCGTGAAGGACGATAGCAGGGATCCCCGGGCGGTCGCGCCGCCCACGGGCGCCGACGCGCGGCCGGGCGTTCGCTCGCGGCTCGACCGGCTGCGCGTCAAGCTGTTCCTCGCGATCGCCGGCGCGAACGCCGTGCTCGCGGTGGCGGCGTACCTCGTCTTCAGCTGGAGCTTCGACCGTGGCGTGGTCGAGTACCTGCACCGCACCGACCAGGCGCGCCTCGACGGCCTGGTCGCCACGCTCGCCGCGGGCTATGGCCGTACCGGCGGGTGGGGCTGGCTCGTCGACGACCGCGCCCGGTGGAGCGACTTCACGCGCGATGCGCTCGGCGTGCCGCGCTCGTCGCGTCGGCCGGCCGGCGAAGAGAGCGAGCGTCCTGCGCCGCCCGCGCCGGCGCCGACGGGGGACTACCCGCTCACGTTCGACCTGCGACTGCTGCTGTTCGATGAAGCGCGCCAGCTCCTGATCGGGCGGGCGGAGCTCGCGCCGGACGCCGTCCTCAAGCCGATCGATTGGGACGGGCGCGTGGTCGGGTATCTGGGATACGTCCCGCGGCCGCAGCGCGTGGTCGCGATCGAGCGGGCGGTCGCCGAGCAGCAGAACCCGCGGTTCGCGGCGATCGCGCTCGGCATGCTCCTCGCCGCCCTAGCGCTCGGTGCCGGGCTCGCGCACTGGCTCACGCGGCGGACGCGCGCGGTCGCGCGCGGGACCGCGGCGCTGATCCAGGGCGACTACGACGTGCGCCTCGAGGCGGGGGGCCACGACGAGCTCGCGCAACTCGCGCGCGACTTCAACGAGCTCGCCGCGACGCTCGCCGCGAACCGCCGCGCGCGGCAGCAGTGGATCGCGGACATCGCCCACGAGCTGCGGACGCCGCTCGCCGTGCTGCGCGGCGAGATCGAGGCGCTGCAGGACGGGGTGCGGCCGCTCGGCCAGGCGAGCCTGGGATCGCTGGCGCAGGAAGTGGGGCAGCTCGCGCGGCTCGTCGAGGACCTGCACCTCCTCTCGCTCTCGGACCTCGGCGCCCTCGATCACCACAAGGAGCCGCTCGACCTCGCGGAAACGCTCGAGGACGTCGTCGCGGCGCACCGGCGCGCGCTCGCCGAACGCCGGCTCCAGGTGGAAGTCCGAGTCGAACGTGGCACGCGCATCCTCGGCGACGGGGCGCGGCTCGGCCAGGTGTTCGGCAATCTGATGCAGAACACGCTGCGCTATACCGACTCGCCGGGCCGGCTGGCGATCGCGCTGCGGCGGACCGGCGACCGGGTGAGCGTTGACTGGCAGGACTCGAGCCCCGGCGTTCCCGAGCCCGATCTGCCCCGGCTTACCGAGCGTCTGTTCCGGGTCGATGCCTCGCGCAACCGCACCAACGGCGGCTCCGGGCTCGGCCTCGCGATCGTCCGGGCGATCGTCGAGGCGCACGACGGCAAGCTTGTCGCGCGCCCCAGTCCCTTCGGCGGTCTGTGGTGGGAGATCTCGTTCCCGGCCCATGGCTGACCGCATTCTCGTCGTCGAGGACGAGCAGAAGCTCGCCGAACTCCTGCGGGACTACCTGGCGCAGGAAGGGTACGAGGTGTCCGTCCTCGACCGGGGCGATGCGGTGGAGGACTGGATGCGCGCCCACGGCGCGGATCTCGTGCTCCTCGACCTGATGCTGCCGGGGAAGAGCGGGCTTGAAGTGTGCAAGGGGCTGCGGACGTTCTCGGACGCGTCGATCATCATGGTGACGGCGCGCGTCGAGGAGATCGACCGGCTGCTCGGCCTCGAGCTCGGCGCCGACGACTACATCTGCAAGCCGTTCAGCCCGCGCGAGGTGGTCGCGCGGGTGAAGGCCGTGCTGCGGCGCGCGCGGCGCAAGGACGCGCCCCCGGAAACGGGTCTCACGCTGGACGAGGCGGGCCTGCAGGCGACGATCGGCGGGAAGAGCCTGGAGCTGACGGCCGTGGAGTTCCAGCTGCTCAAGGTGCTCGCTGCGCGGCCCGGCCGGATCTACTCGCGCGACCAGCTGATGGACGCGATGTACCGCGACGAGCGGGTGGTCTCGGACCGCACCGTGGATAGCCACGTGAAAAAGCTGCGCAAGAAGATCGCCGACGCGCTGCCCGAGCGGGAGATCATCCACTCGGTGTACGGGGTGGGCTACAAGTACGAGTGGTAGGGGCTACGGCGCCCCGGCCGCCCGAGCTACGGGACGCGATAGGCCTCGATCACGTCGAGGATACGCTTCCGGGCGGCGCGTCTGAGCGCCGGCTCGCCGAGGTCCCGACCGACGTAGTCCTGCTCGACCTCGTACATGCGCACGAAGCGCGGTGCGTCGTCCGCCGCGGGCTTCTCGACGAAGGGTCCCGCTCCGTCCAGGACGGCGTCCCAGGTCTCCCGCAGGACGCTCCAGAACGCCTGGCGCGGACCGGCGAACGCCTGGGCGATCGCGCACTCGGACGCCGGGAGCCGCACGTACCAGTTCTTCCCGGTTTCCCGCGCGAGTGGCGTCCGGCCGCCGTCGCGGTGCAAGGTCTTGACGTTCTCCTGTCGCTCGAGCCAGCTCGACCCGTAGGCGACGATGCGCGTGGTGCGGTTGAGCGTGTCGTAGTCCTTGCGCCCCATGTCGCGCGTCTCCCGCCCGGGAATGGGCGCGTAGTTCGAGCACGACCACTCTGGGTACGCCGTCTCGCTCGTCCAGCGCGCCGCGCACTGGTAACGCAGTCCGTCGTCGAGGTTCGTGACTCGCCTGGTCCACAGCCCTGGCGAGCCCTTGAGCGGCCGGACGTGCCAAGTCCCGGGTGCGGCGAACTCGTAGAGGAACGGCGCTTCGAACTCCCAGTCCTCCGACTGGTGCTTAATCTCGCTGCCGGGCCGGACCGTGCCGCGAAGGTCGGTCGCGAACAGGATGCGCTGGAGCCGCAGGCGTCGCGGCGACAGCGCCTCCGCGGTGATCCATTCCTTGACCGACTTGTCCCGGTTGACGTCGTAGACGCGGGCATCGCGAACGTAGCCTGGCCGGAGGCTCTCCGTCTCGACGTAGCTGTAGTCCACCAGGAAGCAGCCCGCCATGCTCTCGATCGCGCCGCGTCCCCGCGCGAGCGCATCGTCCGCGCGCGCCGCGCTGCCCGCGAAGGCGAGCAGGGCGAGGCCGACGAACGCAGCGGTGAGCATCGACATCCGCGAACCACCTGGCGCGTGAACTGTGGGGCGTGAACCCAGCGGTCACTCCCGGCCGGGAGCCGGCACGGCGTGACGTGCAGCGAGGCGACTGTATCAGAGCAGCGCGACGCCGGCGGCAAGCCCGCCGGCTCAGTGAACGCCCGCGCGCGGGCGCGCCGCGCCGCGCCACTCGTCGCACATGCCCGCGCAGAGGTCGCGGATCGTGGGGTCGACTTGGGGATGACCCGCCAGGCACTCGAGGTGCGCGACGACGCACGCGGCGATGCGCGGGCAGCGCGTGCGGTGGTAGGCGGTCATCAGATAGAGGACCGCGCCGAGGACGGTCTCGGCACGGCTCAGCTCCGGATCGAGCTCGCGCATTGCTTCGGTTTCTCCCCCGGCGTCAGGCCGTCAGGATCAGCTTCCCGTTCTGCGTCACGCGCAGCCGGTACTCCCGCCCGTGGTGCTCGATCACGAGCTCGTTGCCTCCGCGGAGAAGCTGGTCGCTCTGGATCCGGCGCGTCGCAGGCGCGGCCCGCGCGGTGTGCTCGGGGCCTGGCAGGGGGCCGGGAGGGCCGGGGGGGCCAGGGGGGCGGTTTTGCATTTCATTAACGATAACGATTCTCATTTTGACAGTCAAGACATGATCATTAGATCTCAAATATAATTATTTATCAGTTACATATAAAGTAGTGTCTCACTAACTTACTACAATTTCCTTGCCGAGTCGACCGCATGTGATTGATAATCAGTCTCGTTCATATACGGAACCGTCCCGACCACATGTACGTCTGCATCTGCAACGCCGTCACCGATCGCGAGATCCGGCAGTGCGCCGAGCTCGGCGCGCAGACGGTCGACGAGCTCCGGGACTCGCTCGGCGTCGCGTCCTGCTGCGGCAAGTGCGAGGGCGCGGCCCGCGAGATCCTCGCGGGCGGTGCCGGCTGCGGTGCGGCTCGCGCCGCGGCGTCCGCCTAACTAGTCCAGTCCCAACTCGTCTCGCGGGCGCGCCGACCTCCGGCTGGCGCGCCGGCCCGCGTGCTATCGTCCTTCGCCCCCGCCGCGACCTCGCAGGCATTGCCCGAGCGCTGCCGGGGGGGCCGCAATCCCGCCGCTGCCAGGAGACGAAGGATGAAGGGCGACAAGAAGGTCGTGCAGTTCCTGAACAAGGTCCTCACCAACGAGCTCACCTCGATCAACCAGTACTTCCTGCACGCCAAAATGTTCGAGCAGTGGGGGTACAAGAAGCTCCACGAGCACGAGCACAAGGAGTCGATCGACGAGATGAAGCACGCCGACAAGCTCATCGAGCGGATCCTGTTCCTCGAGGGGCTGCCCAACCTGCAGGACCTCGGCAAGCTCGCCGTCGGGGAGAACGTCGAGGAGGCCCTCACCTGTGACCTGAAGCTCGAGATGCAGGCGCATCCGCTCCTCAAGGAGGCGATCGCGCACTGCGAGTCGGTCGGCGACTACATCTCGCGCGAGCTCTTCGAGGACATCATGGAGGGCGAGGAGGAGCACATCGACTGGCTCGAGACCCAGCTCGGCCTGATCAAGGAAGTCGGGCTGCAGAACTATCTGCAGTCGCAGCTCGGCTGAGCGCCTCCGCCCGGAGGCGCGCCGGAGCCGGTCTTGGCCAAGCGCTTCGTCGTCGCCCAGATCAAGCACGAGACGAACACGTTCTCGCCGATCGGGACGCCGCTCGCGGCGTTCGGGCACGGCAACGGGCCGCTTCACGGCGCGGACGCGAAGCGCGCGCTCGCGGGCACCAACTCGCCGTTCGCCGCTTTTCTCGACGTCGCCGCGCGGGAGGGCGCGGAAGCGGTCACGCCGATCGCCGCCGAGTCCTGGCCCTCGAACCGGGCCGCGCGGGAAACCTTCGAGGCGCTCGTGCGCCCCCTGGAGGACGCGGTGCGGCGCGGCTGCGACGCCGTGCTGCTCGACCTTCACGGCGCGATGGTGGTCGAGGGCGCGGACGACGCCGAGGGCGAGATCCTGCGCCGGGTGCGACGCATCGCGCCGCAGGTCCCGCTCGGGGTGACGTTCGACTACCACACCAACCTCTCGCCGGAGGCGGTCGCAGCGGCAACCGTCATCACCGGCTACAAGACCTACCCGCACGTCGACATGTACGAGGCGGGCCGGCTCGCGGGCGAGATCCTCGCGCGCACGCTGCGCGGCGAGGTGGAGCCGGTAATGGCCTGGGGCTGGCTGCCGGTGATCCCGTCGATCATGCGGCACGCGCCCGAGGATGGCCCGTCCGGCGACATCGTCGCCCTCGCGCGCGAGGCCGAGCGTGACGGCCGCGTGCTTGCCGCCACGCTGCTGCCGGCGTTCGCCCACGCCGACACGCCATACACGGGCTGCTCCGCGGTGGTCGTCGGCGACGTCCGCCGCGGGGGCGGCGCGGCGGCGCGGGCCGTATGCGACGCGATGCTGAAGATCGCGTGGGACCGCCGACAGGAGTACGTCTACCGTCCGGCGCCCCTCGCCGAGTCGGTGGCGCGGGCGAAGCGGCTCGGCGAGCAGCATCCCGCCGGGCCGGTGCTCCTCGTCGACCACTGCGACAACTGCGGCTCTGGCGGCGCGCAGGACGTGATGAAGGTGGTGGAGGAGATCGTGCGCCAGGGCCTCGACGACGTTGCGGTCGCGCCGATCCGGGACCCGCAGGCGGTGGCGCAGATGGTCGAGGCGGGCGTGGGCGCGAACGTGACGCTCGCGCTCGGCGGCAAGACCGACATGCCGGCGATCGGGCTCGCCGGCCGGCCGCTCGAGCTCGCCGGCCGCGTGGCGGCGATCACCGACGGCGAGATCGTGTTCACCGGGCCGATGTACACGGGCGTGCGCTCGCACCTCGGCCGCACCGCGGTGCTCGACACCGGCCGCGCGCGCATCGTGGTGACCGAGCGGCACCACGAGCCCTTCGACCTCGTGATTTTCCGCCACTGCGGCATCGAGCCGACCCGGGTCCGCTACATCATGCTCAAGTCCCGCATCCACTACCGCGCGGGGTTCAAGCCGATCGCGTCGCACACCGTCGAGTGCCAGGGGGAGGGGGTGACGAACGCCGACCTCGCGGTCTACCGGTACGAGAAGCTGCGACGGCCCATCTTCCCGCTCGACCCGCTCTAGAGACACGGTACACTCGCGCGCGCACCGGGTGCGAAGCGGACGCATGGCTACCGTCCCGTACAACCTGCTCATCGACATCGGCAACACGTTCGTCAAGTGGGGCCGCTACCGCGCGACCGCGTCGGGCGCCGCGGCGGAGCATTGCCTGGAGTCGGGCCATGCATTGCTCGCCGAGATCCCGGAGCTCGCCGCGGCGTGGCGGCGGCTGCGTGCGCCGCAGCAGGTCGTGATCTCCAACGTCGCCGGCACGCGCGCGCGCTCGACGATCATCCGCGCCCTCGAGATCTGGCCCGATGCGCCGCCCGTGCACTGGCTCGTCGCGCAGCCGGAGCAGTGCGGGGTGCGAAACGGCTACCGCAACCCCGCGCAGCTCGGCTCGGACCGCTGGGCGGCGATGATCGGTGCGCGCGCGCTGGTCGGTGCGCACGCCGTGCTCGTGGTGGTGTGCGGAACCGCGGCCACGATCGACGCCGTCGAACCCGACGGCGCGTTCACCGGCGGCGTGATCCTGCCGGGGGTGGGCCTCATGATCCGCTCGCTGCACGAGGGGACGGCGGCGCTCCCCGACGCGGACGGGCAGTACGTGGAGCATCCGCAGCAGACGGTCGACGCCATCGTGAGCGGCTGCCAGCACGCCCTCGCGGGCGCGGTCGAGCGGCTGTATCGCCTGCAGCACGCGACCCATCCGGAGGTCGTGTGCCTGCTCTCCGGCGGCGGCGCCAAGGCGCTCGCGCCCCGGCTGACGGTCCCGTTCCGGTTGCACGAGAACCTCGTGCTCGAAGGCCTGCACCGCATCGCGCAGTCGCTGCGCTAGACGCGCCCGCCCCGCGGGACCCTGCTAGTATCAACCGCTGTTCCTTTTCCCAGTCGTGCGACCGTGCGCACCTCGAGCTTTGCCGTCCTCAGGCTCCTCACGGAGGAGCGGTTCCGCTCGGGCGCCGAGATCGGCGCCGCGCTGGGACTCTCGCGCTCGATGGTCTGGCGCGCGGTGCGCGAGCTCGAGGCGCACGGCCTCAAGGTGTTCCGGGTTCGCGGGCGGGGCTATCGCCTGCGGCTGCCGTTCGATGCCCTCGACGCGGACGCGATCGGGCGCCGCCTCGGGCGCCGTCACGCCGGTCTCGGGCTCCAGCTCTGCGACGAATGCGACTCGACGAACACGCAGCTCGCCGCGCGGGCGGCCGCGGGAGCGCCGTCGGGCACGGCACTCGCCTGCGAGCTTCAGCGCGCCGGCCGCGGCCGGCGCGGCGCGAGCTGGTATTCGGGGCTGGGGACGAGCGTGACCTTCTCGCTGTTGTGGCGGTTCGACCGTGGCGCCGCGGCGCTCGGCGGGCTCTCGCTCGCCGCCGGCGTCGCCTGCATCCGCGCGTTCCGGGCGCTGGGCGTGGACGAGGTGGCGCTGAAGTGGCCGAACGATCTCGTCCGCAACGGCGGCAAGCTCGGCGGCATCCTCATCGAGCTCGCCGGCGACGCGCTCGGCCCCACGGCGGCGGTGATCGGGATCGGCGTGAACGTGCACGTCCCCGAAAACGCGAAGCGCGCCATCGGGCAACCGGTCGCCGACCTCGCGCGCCAGCCGGCGCTGTCCCGCAACCGCCTCCTCGGCGAGCTCCTCGCCGCGCTGGGCGATGCGCTGCCGGTCTTCGCCGGGCAGGGGTTCGGCCCGTTTCGCGACGAATGGCTGCGGCATCACGCCTATCAGGGGCGCCGCGTGCGCCTGCTCGTGCCGCCGCGGCGCGCGGTCGAGGGCATCGCGACCGGGGTCGCCGAGGATGGCGCGCTCGTCGTCGCGACGCGCGGCGGGGTCGAGCGCTTCCATTCCGCCGAAGTCAGCCTGCGCAGCGCGGCATGAGGACCGCGTTCCTGCTGCTCGTGTTCGCGAACGTCGCGTTCTTCGCCTACCGCTATTACGTCACGCATTACGTCTCGCCGGCCGCGGATCCGGTCGCCCACCAGCTGCAGCCCGACCGCATCCGGATCATCCCGCCCGAGGAGCTTGCACGCCTCGCGGCGTCCCGCCGCGGCGCGCCCTGCATCGAGCTCGGGCCGATCGCCGCGAGCGACGTGCCACGGGCCGAAGAGGCCGCGGCCGGCCTCAGCTCCGGCCTGAAGCTCCAGCGCCGCGTCGACGACCCCGCCCGATGGTGGGTCTACATCCCCCCGCTCGCCACCCGCCAGAGCGCGTCCCAGCGCATCGCGGAGCTGAGGAAGCAAGGCATCGAGGACTCCTCGCTCGTGAGCGACGAGCCGTTGTTCCGCAACGCGATCTCGCTCGGCGTGTTCCGCAGCGAGGAAGCGGCCAACAACCGCGCCGAGACCCTGCGGAAGCGCGGGGTCGGCGGCGTCCAGGTGGCGCCGCGCGAAGGTGCCAGCGGCCGCGTCTATGTCCAGCTCTGGGACGCGCCCGGGGCGGTGCGACTCCGCTTCGCGGACCTGAAAGACGCGTTTCCGGGCAGCGAAGTCCGGGAGTGCCAGGGCGGCTGAAGGCGTATCTGCCTAGCCTGTCGATCAGCCAACCCCGAGCAGAAGCGATGTACACGCCCCGCCACAATAGCGTCGAGGATCAGGCGACGCTCGTCGCCTTCATGCAGGCACACTCGTTCGCCGCACTCGTGACCCACGGCGAGGCGGGCCTGCGCGCGACGCACCTGCCGGTGGTCGTCGAACGGGACGGCGGGCAGGTGCGGCTGCTCGCCCATCTCGCCAGGGCGAATCCCCAGTGGCGCGATTTCGCGACCGGGACCGAGGTGATGGTCGTCTTCGCCGAGCCGCATGCGTACGTGTCCCCGCGCCACTACGAGCGCGCCGAGGCGGTGCCGACCTGGAACTACGCGGCAGTGCATGCCTACGGCGTGCCGCGGCTGGTCGAGGACCGGGACGAGAAGCACGCGCAGCAGGCGAAGCTCGTGGCGCTCCACGACCCCGAATACCTGGCGCGCTTTCCCGCGCTGCCCCGCGACTACATCGACAAGATGCTGGGCGCGATCGTCTCGTTCACGATCGACGTGAGCCGGCTCGATGCGCGCTTCAAGCTGTCGCAGGAGAAGCTCCCGATCGAGCGCGCGCGGATCATCGCGGCGCTCGAGGCCGCCGGCGACAGCTGGGCGGTGGCGACCGCGCGGTTGATGCGCGAGCACAACCAGTGAGCCTGCCGCCACGGCTCGAGCCGCAGTACGCGATCGCCGACGCGGCGGGCCCGGGCGACCTCGACGCCGCGCGGCGGCTCTTCCGCGAGTACGCGGACGGGCTCGGCGTCGACCTGTGCTTCCAGGGCTTCGGCGAAGAGCTTGCGACGCTTCCCGGGAAGTACGTCCCGCCCGACGGCCGGCTGCTGCTCGCGCGCGATGGTTCGGTCGCCGTGGGCTGCATCGCGCTGCGCCGCTGCGACGCGACCGCCGGGGAGATCAAGCGTCTGTACGTCCGTCCCGCGGCGCGCGGCCGGGGGCTGGGCGGTGCGCTGGCACTGCGGGTGATCGAGGCCGCACGCGAGATCGGCTACCGCCGCCTCGTGCTCGACACGCTCGCGCCGATGGCGGAGGCGCGCGGCCTCTACCGCTCGCTCGGCTTTCGCGAGATCCCGGCCTACTACGCCAATCCCCTTGCGGGGGTGATCTACATGGAGCTCCGGCTCTAGCCGCGCCGGATCCGTTCGAGCAGCGCGGTCGTCGAGCGCTCGTGCTCGAACGGGATCGCGTGCACGGCGCCGCCCCACGTGCGCACCTCGCGGCCGCCGACGATGTCCTCGACCTTCCAGTCGCCGCCCTTCACGAGCACGTCCGGCCGGACGGCGAGGATGAGCCGGAGCGGCGTGTCCTCGTCGAACCAGGTGACGAGGCTCACCGACTCCAGCGCCGCGAGGACGGCCATGCGGTCGGGGAGGGGATTCACCGGTCGATCGCCGCCCTTCCCGAGGCGCTTGGCGGAGGCATCGGCGTTGACGGCTACCAGCAGGCTCGCGCCTAACGCGCGCGCCTGCGCGAGGTAGGTGACGTGGCCGCGATGCAGGAGGTCGAACACGCCGTTCGTAAACACCAGCGGACGCGCGAGCCGGGCGACCGCGGCGGCGGCATCGCCCGGGTCGCAGATCTTGCGCTCGAAGTCGGCCGTCATGTGCTCGTCAGTCCGGTCACTTCCAAGCCCGCGCCGTAGTAGAAAGTCAGGGCCAAGCAAGTCACCTCCGATCGATGCTGGCGCAGTTTAGAAGCTGCCCGGCTTTCGGGATAGACTCGGCCGGCCCGCGCGTCGCGCATCGAAAGGTGGTCCCATGACGTACTCGCCCCGAGCCCTGCTGCTTGGCCTGCTCATTCTCGCCGTCAGCGGGAGCGTCTGGGCCGCGCCGGAGGCCGGCGGCGGACCCGCGTCCGGCTGCCCGCCGATCCTGGACCGCAAGTTGTTGAACCTGCAGGACGAACCGGTCTCGCTCTGCGACTTCCGTGGCAAGGTGCTGCTGGTGGTGAACACCGCCAGCCAGTGCGGGTACACGCCGCAGTACGAAGGCCTGGAGAAGCTGTATCGCCGCTATCGGGACCGCGGCCTCGTCGTGCTCGGCTTCCCCGCGAACGACTTCGGCGGCCAGGAGCCGGGGTCGAACAAGCAGATCGCGCAGTTCTGCCAGGTGAACTACGGCGTGAGCTTCCCGGTGTTCGCCAAGACCTCGGTGGTTGGCGCCGGGGCGAACCCGCTGTTCCGGGACCTCGAGGCGCGGACCGGCCAGCGGCCGCGGTGGAACTTCCACAAGTACCTGGTCGATCGCAGCGGGAAGCCGGTGGCGGCGTTCGGCGCCGCGGTCGAACCGCTCGATCCCCGGCTGACGTCCCAGATCGAGCAGCTGCTCGCCGCTCAACCGTAGGGCGAGATTTCCCCCGTTCGCGGGGAGGACGTCGGTCCGCGCGAGCCGCCGCGCTGCGCGTCTCACCTCGGCGCGTCGGCGGCGGGCTTCGGCGGCGGGTCGGGGATGTATTCGAAGATCCGGACCACCCGCTTGACGCCGCTCACGTGGCGCGCGATGTGCGTTGCCTCGTCGGCCTCCTTGCGGGTCACCAGGCCCATCAGGTACACGACGCCCGCCTCGGTCACGACTTTGACGTGGACCGGATTGAACTTCTGATCGCCGACGAAGCGCGCCTTGACCGCGCTCGTCAGGTAGGTGTCGTGCGAGCGCGCAGCGAGCCCGGAGAGCGGGGCAACCTGGATTTCGTTCACGACCCCCTTCGCCTCGGGCACCGACGCCGCGATCTTGTCCACCTCCGTCCGGAGCTCGTCGGTCGTCGTCTCGCCCGTGAGCAGGACCTGCTTGTTGTAGCTCGCGATGTTGACGTGGCCCTGCTTCCCGATCTTGGGGCCGATCTGCTTCGAGGCCGCCCACTCGATGCGCTCGTCGAGGATCTGCACGTCGGTGGGGCGGCGGTCGGTCGCGACCGCGGTGCCGCCCACGGCGGCGGCGCCGACGAAGAGCGGCGCGCAACCGGCGGCGAGGCACGAGAAGGTGAGGACCAGGGCGAGGATCGCGAGACGCGCCATGCGGTTCACTCCGTTCCGAGCAGCAGACAATCGATGCCGTCGCACAGGCAGTGCAGCGTCAGGAGATGTACCTCCTGGATGCGCGCGGTGACGCCGTGCGGCACGCAGACGTGCACGTCGCCCGCGGCGAGCCGCTTCCCGACCTCGCCGCCGCCCTTGCCGGTCAGCGCGACCACCTTCATGTCGCGCTCGTGCGCGGCGCGCACCGCGGCGACCACGTTCGGCGAGTTGCCGCTGGTCGAGATCGCGAGCAGGACGTCGTTCGGCTGCCCGAGCGCGAACACCTGCTTCGAGAACACCTGCTCGTAGGCGTAGTCGTTCGCGATCGCGGTGAGCGTCGACGAGTCGGTGGTGAGCGCCAGCGCCGCGAGGCCCGGCCGCTCCCGCTCGAAGCGGTTGAGGAGCTCGGCCGCGAAGTGCTGCGCGTCGGCCGCCGATCCGCCGTTGCCGCAGGCGAGGATCTTGCCGTTCGCCATCAGGCAGCCGACCATGAGCTCGGCCGCACGCGCGATCGGCTGCGCGAGCGCCGCGACCGCGCCGAGCTTCACCTGGGCGCTGTCCGAGAAGTGCCGGCTGACGCGGGCAACGAGATCGATCGACATCAGGGGAATGGTCGGGCCGCGACGACCGCGGCCCGTATGGGGTGATTAGTGTACACCGTGCTCCTCCGCTGCCGTCTCCGATCGGGCCTCGCTACTGGACGAACACCTCGAACTCGATCCGCAGCCGCGGGTTCGGGTGCTCGCGCAACGCGCTGATCCGCGCGGCGACCTGCTCGCCCCGGTCCATCGCCCACGCCAGCGCCGCAACCTCGCCGCGCGGCACGTAGCCGAGCAGGTGCCCGCGCCACTCGACCCGCACCGCGTTCGCGTCGTGCTGATTCGCGGGCTCGCGCACGAGCTCGAGCCGGTCGCCGACGCGCAGCCCGGGCCATGCCGCGGCGGCCTCGTGGTAGCGGAAACCGGCGAGCGGCGAGCTCTGCACGAGGAGCTTCACGGCCTGTGCGTGCGCCGCCGCCAGCGTGAACGCGAGGACGAGGCTACTCGCGAAACGCATCGCGAATCCACTCCACGCGAGCGGCGTCGACGCGATCGAGCAGCACGACGTCGCAGCGGCACGGCTGGTCGGGTCGCCCGGCGAGATAGTGGCGCGCGGCCCGGAGAATCCGGCGCTGCTTCGCGGCGTCGACGCTCGCCGCGGCGCCGCCGAACGCGGCGGAGCCGCGCAGCCGCACCTCGATGAACGCGAGCGTGTCGCCGTCCCGGGCGACGAGGTCGATCTCGCCCGCGCGGCAGCGATAGTTCCGCGCGACGATCGCGAGCCCCTGCTGCTCGAGAAACCGCGCCGCGAGCTCCTCGGCGGCTTGACCCGCGGCCCGGGCTGTCATTCCAGCGCCACCGTCCGCCCGTCGCGAAAGGTCGCCCCGACGGGGCGGCGGGCGACGACGCCGCCGCCGCGCACGGCGATGCGCCCGGTGACACCCGCGAACTCGAAGTCGCGCTGCCCGTCGAGCAGCGCCACCGCGATGCGGAAGGCGTCGATCCCGACCGCATAGAAGCGCGCAAGGTCGCCCTGCAGGTCCTGCGGCCGCGGGTAGCGGGTCATCGCCGGGTCTTCCGGGCGCAGCAGCCAGGGCATGTCGGCGAACTGCACGCCGTTCAGATCGAGGTTCTTGAGCGGGTCGCTCGTGGTGTTGACCTGCGAGGTGGCGTACACCGGCATCTGGCTGCCGAGGTACGGGCGGAGCTTGCGCGCGCGGTCGCCGCTGTCGGCGAGGAAGACGAAGTGCGGCGGATCGCGGTCCAGGACCTCCGTGACCAGGGCCGGGTCGGCGCCGGGCGCGACCTCGATGACCTCGATGAGGTGGCCGCTGACGGCGAGCCATTCGTCGACGAACGCGTCGCGGCTGCGGCGCGAGAGCGGGGTCGGGGCGTTCACGACGGTGGCGATGCGCTGGCCGTCGGCCCAGGCCCGCCGCGCGATCTGCCGTGCCTCGGTTTCGACCGCGAGGCCGAAGACGAAGAGGGAGCTCGGGACGGCGGCCGACCCTTCGGGCTGGTTGAGCGCCAGCGTCGGCACCGCGACCCGGTTGGTGCGCGCGAGCGCCGCCACGCCGCTCCGCGTCATCGGCCCGACGACGAGCCGCGTGCCGGCCTGAATCGCGGCGTCGTAGTCGGCGAGCACGCGCTCGTCGCTCGCGTCGGTGCGCCTGGTGACGACTTCGAGGGTTCGCCCTTCGGCCGCCATTGCGGCCAGGAAGCCCCGCTGCACCGCTTCGGCCGCCGGCTGAAAATCGGGCGCGTCGAGCGGCAGCAGCAGCGTCACTGCCGGGCCGGTCTTCGGCACCGGGACGGGCGGCGGCGGGGGTTCGGGAAGGGATGGCGGCGCGACCGCCACGGGCGGCGGTGGCGCGGGTGCCTCGGGCGCGGGGGGTGGCGGGCTCGCGCGCGGGTCGATCGGCAGCTGCACACCGGGCCGCGCGGGCGGGGTTGCCGGCGGCGGGGTCGCACAGGAGAATGCGGCGCTGGCGGCGAGGAGCGCAGCCGCGACGACGCGCGAGGTGCGATGAGCGGGGAGCATGGCGAGGCGGGGCGAGGCAAATTATATGTGGTGGCCACGCCGATCGGGAATCTCGGCGACATCACCCTGCGGGCGATCGACACGCTGCGCGCGGTGGACACCGTGTTCGCGGAGGATACGCGCGATGCACGGCGGCTCCTCTCGCACCACGGCGTCACGGCGAAGCTCGCGGCGCTGCACGGGCACAACGAGCGCGCCGCCGCGCGCGCGCTGCTCCGCCTCCTCGCCGGGGGGCGGGACGTCGCGCTGGTGAGCGACGCCGGGACCCCGGGTATCTCCGATCCCGGCGCGCTCGCCGTCGCCGCGGCGCGCGCGGCGGGCTTCGCTGTCGTGCCGATTCCCGGGCCAAGCGCGGGCGTCGCGGCGCTCTCGGTCGCGGGCCTGCCGGGACCGTTCGCCTTCGTCGGTTTTCTTCCGCCGAAGCCGGCGGCGCGCGTTCGCGCGTTGACGGCGTGGCGGGATTTCCCGCACACGCTCGTGTTCTACGAGGCGCCTCATCGCGTGCTCGAGTGCGTTGCCGACCTCGCTGCCGTGCTCGGCGGCGAGCGCACCGTCGTGCTGGCGCGCGAGCTCACCAAGGTGTTCGAGAGCGTGCACGTGGGTCCGCTCGGCGCGGCGCGCGAGTGGCTCGAGGCGGACCCGAACCGGGTTCGCGGCGAGTTCGTGGTGCTCGTCTCCGGCGCGGCGCCGGCGGCGGACGCGCGGGCGCAGGAAGGCGAGCGCGTGCTCGGGCGGCTGCTCGAAGCACTGCCGGTGAAGACCGCGGTGCGGCTGGCGGCCGAGATCACCGGCGCTGCGCGGAACGCCCTCTACGACAAGGCGCTGGCGTTCAAAGGCTTCAAAGGCAAGAAACGCCGCAAGAGCTCGGCGCAACGGTGAAGCACTCGGTTCGCCTACACTCGCGGCCATGGACAAGCTGACGATCGCGCGGCCGGACGACTGGCATCTGCACTTGCGCGATGGCGCGGCGCTCGAGAGCGTGCTGCCGTACACCGCGCGGCAGTTCGCGCGCGCGATCGTGATGCCGAACCTCCGGCCGCCGGTGACGACGGTCGAGGCGGCGCGCGGGTATCGCGAGCGGATCCGCGCGGCCCTCGCGCGGGCGAACGCCGGTCGCGCGACGCCGCTCGAGTTCGAGCCGCTGCTGACGCTCTACCTCACCGACAACACTTCCCCTGAGGAGATCGCCCGCGCCGCGGCGAGCGGCTTCGTCCGGGCGGTCAAGTACTACCCGGCCGGCGCGACCACGAACTCGGATTCCGGGGTCACGCGCCTCGCACGCGCGTTCCCCGCCCTCGAGGCGATGGAGCGCCACGACGTGCCGCTCCTCGTTCACGGCGAGGCTACCGACCCCGAGGTCGACGTCTTCGACCGCGAGCAGGTCTTTGTCGCGACGACGCTCGCCGAGATCGTGACGCGGTTTCCGGGGCTTGCGGGTGGTCGTCGAGCACGTCACGACGCGCGAGGCGGCCGACTACGTGACCGCCGCCGGCGCGAACGTCGCCGCGACCATCACCGCGCACCATCTGCTCTACAACCGGAATGCGATCTTCCGGGGCGGGCTGCGGCCGCACTTCTACTGCCTGCCGGTGCTGAAGCGCGAGCGCCACCGCGAGGCGCTGGTGCGCGCCGCGACCGGCGGCAGCCCGAAGTTCTTCCTCGGGACGGACAGCGCGCCGCATCCGCGGGGCGAGAAGGAGTCGGCGTGCGGGTGTGCCGGCTGCTTCACCGCGCACGCCGCGCTGGAGCTCTACGCGGAGGCGTTCGATCGCGCCGGTGCGCTCGAGCGGCTCGAGGCGTTCGCGAGCTTCAACGGGCCCGATTTCTACCGTCTGCCGCGGAACGCGGCGCGGGTGACGCTGATCCGCGATCCCTGGAGGGCGCCCGTCGAGGTCGCGTTCGGGGACACCACGGTCGTGCCGCTCCGCGCCGGCGAGTCGATCGCGTGGCGGCTCGCCTAGACGCTGGCTCGCTCTGGAGCCGGGAGGCACTCCTTGCCTCGCCGTGGTTCGCGGCGGTCCACCACCTGCTGGCCCGGCTGCCGCAGGAGCGGTTTCCCTCTCTCGACGACCTGAATGCCCTCGCACGTGAGGGAGATGCGCGAAGCGCGAGCGGCGCACGGATCGTGTTCGTACCCGCCGGCGAGCGCGGCAAGGACCTCGTGAACCACTATGAGGTGCGCATCTTCCGCGCCGGTGAGGTGCAAACGCGCGCGGAGAGCCCACACGATCTCTTCAATGCGCTCGCGTGGCTCGCGTTCCCGCGCACGAAGGCGACGCTGAACCGGATCCACCACGACGAGCTCGTCCGGCGCTGGGGTGCGCCGGAACGCGGCACGCCGCGCGACGTGCTGACGCTGTTCGACGAGGGCGGAGTCGTCGTCGCTTGCGCCGCGCCTGCGCTCGCGCGCTGCCTCGAGGATTATCAGTGGAAGGAGCTGTTCTGGACGCGTCGCCAGGAAGCAACGGAAGCCATGCGGTTCTTCGTGTTCGGCCACGCGATCCTGGAGCAGTCGCTCGCGCCCTACAAGGGCGTCACCGCTAAAGCGCTCGTGATCGATGTTCCGCACCCAGCGATCACGCTTCCGCTGGCCGCGCTCGTCGATCTGCTGGACGCGCGCGCGGCCGATCACTTTGCGCGTCCCGGTGCGCTCGAATCGACCCGCGCCCTCCAACCACTCCCGGTCCTCGGAATCCCGGGCTGGACGCCGGAGAACGAGGACCCTGCGTACTACGACGACGAGCAGGTGTTCCGGCCGGGACGAACGCGTCCACACGCATAAGGCGAAGCCCAAAAAGAAACGGGCCCCGCGAGGGGCCCGTTTGGACGCCCGGGAACGGCCCGGAGAACGTCCGACGCGCCGTCAGGAGCGGCGCGAATGCCGGAGCAAGTGCTCCGACGGCAGAGACAGTTACGGAAACGCCGGCTGCGTCGGCTCCATCGCGCCACCGCTCGCCTCGGGGTGGCGCCGGTGGACGAGCTCCCGGATCTCCTCGACTCGCGACGGCGGCACGTCGACCATGAGCAGGATGGCCCCCTTGTCGATGTCGGCCTGGTACTGCTTGATCCGCGAGTTCGGGACGGAGGCACCGACGAGGCTCGCGACCCAGGCGCCGAGCACCGCGCCGCCGATGGCCGTGGCGAGCACGATGATGAGCTCGAGCGTGACGCCGGGCGGCGGGCTGAACACGATGAACAGGCCGAGGAGCAGCCCGCAGACGCCGCCGAGGACGAGTCCGACTTCGGCGCCGTGAACGAGGTCGGTCTTCTGGAGCGGGTTGGCCTCATGCAGATCGCCGAGGTCCGTGCCCCGGCGGGCGAGGAAGTGCATGTGCCGGAACTCGACCCGCGCGAGCAGCAGGTCGTTGGCGGTCAGCCGGGCGCTCTCGAGGTCGGGCAGGAGGAAATACAGTCTGCGTCGCATACAAGCCTCCTGGAGGGGCTCCCTTCTTTGTATGTCCCGCAGCGGGGGAAATCAAGGCCGGCCCGACGGGAACTTCCGCGTGCGACGGGTATCATTGCCGTGCGAAGCAGGCCAGACGGTCGCTGGCGCCCTTGCGGGCGTCAGAGGAAAGTCCGGGCTCCGCAGGGCAGGGTGCTGGGTAACTCCCAGGCGCCGCGAGGCGACGGAAAGTGCAACAGAAAGGACACCGCCGATGGCCGGGGCAGTGGCGCAAGCCGCGGCACCGGATCAGGTAAGGGTGAAATGGTGAGGTAAGAGCTCACCGCTGCCGTGGCGACACGGCTGGCCAGGTAAACCCCACCCGGAGCAACACCAAATAGGCAGGCGTTGCGCGCCGTGGCCCCGATCGCCCTCGTGGCGAACACTCGGCTGCGACGTGCTGGAGGGCGGCTCGCCCAAGCCTGCGGGTAGGTGGCTCGAGCCCCGGGGTAACCCGGGGCCCAGATGAATGACCGTTCTCGACAGAACCCGGCTTATCGGCCTGCTTCGCACCTGGGCCCGTCCCGGGGAAAATCACCGACCCTTGGCCGCGGTGCGGCCAAGGGTCGTACGGGATCGTTCCATCAAGCTGCGGCGAAGCTGTGCGCCCGCATAGCGCGCGCCTGCGCCTCGTTGAGCTCCGCGGGCGCACTGGCGCCGAAGGGGCGCGCCTCCGCTAGGCGATCGGGCGTTGACGCCCACTTTCGGTCGTGAGCGCACTCTAGCGGTGCGTCGCGGCCGCTGTGTACTCCGGTCATCGGCGCTCGCCCGGCTGGACGTTCAATGCGAAACAGCAACTTAGTGTGGCGCGCGAGCGTTGGCACGCCGGGTGCTAAGGCTTCTCTCGGTCGTCAACAGGGTCCGGCCGAAAACAGCCAACAGGAGGTCATCCCATCATGTCTCGCAGGCTCTTCATCAAGGCAGGCGTCGCCGCCGCGGCGCTCGCGTTCGCGGGTGCCGTCGGCGCCCAGTCCAAGACCGTCAAGGTCGGCGTGCTGCACTCGCTCTCGGGCACGATGGCGATCTCGGAGACCGTCCTCAAGGACGTCGTGCTGATGGCGGTCGAGGAGATCAACGCCAAGGGCGGCGTGATGGGCTACCAGATCGAGCCGGTGGTCGTGGATCCCGCCTCGAACTGGCCGCTGTTCGCCGAGAAGTCGCGCCAGCTCCTCACCCAGGACAAGGTCGCGGTGGTGTTCGGTTGCTGGACCTCGGTGTCGCGGAAATCGGTGCTGCCGGTGTTCGAGGAGCTGAATGGCCTCCTCTTCTACCCGGTGCAGTACGAAGGCGAAGAGATCTCGAAGAACGTGTTCTACACCGGCGCCGCGCCCAACCAGCAGGCGATTCCGGCGGTCGAGTACCTGATGTCGAAGGATGGCGGCGGCGCCAAGCGCTGGGTGCTGCTCGGCACCGACTACGTCTACCCGCGCACGACCAACAAGATCCTGCGCGCCTTCCTCAAGTCGAAGGGCGTCGCCGACAAGGACATCGACGAGAAGTACACGCCCTTCGGCCACGCCGACTACCAGACGATCGTCGCCGACATCAAGAAGTTCTCCGCCGGCGGCAAGACCGCGGTGGTCTCGACCATCAACGGCGACTCGAACGTGCCGTTCTACAAGGAGCTCGGCAACCAGGGCCTGAAGGCGACCGACGTGCCGGTGGTCGCGTTCTCGGTCGGCGAGGAGGAGCTGCGTGGCGTCGACACCAAGCCGCTGGTCGGCCACCTCGCCGCGTGGAACTACTTCATGTCGCTCAAGAACGTCGAGAACGACGAGTGGAAGAAGAAGTGGGCCGCCTACACCAAGGCGAAGAAGCTGCCGTACGCTGACCGACCGCTGACCAACGATCCGATGGAGGCGGCCTACATCGGCGTCTACATGTGGAAGCAGGCGGCCGAGAAGGCGAAGAGCTTCGACGTCGACAAGGTGCGGGTCGCGACCTACGGCCAGACCTTCAAGGCGCCCTCGGGCATCGTCTCCAAGATGGACGAGAAGAACCACCACCTGCACAAGGCGGTGTTCATCGGCGAGGTGAAGGGCGACGGGCAGTTCAACGTCGTCTGGCAGACGAAGGGCCCGATCAAGGCCCAGCCGTGGAGCCCGTTCATCGCCGGCAACGACAAGAAGAAGGACGAGCCGGCGCTGATGGCGGAGAAGAAGTAGCGCGACGCGCCACCTAGGCATGGGAGGGCCGCGGCGGGCGGCCCTTTCCACATATGCGCGCCCAAATCTTCCTCGTTGCTGCCTGCGCTCTGCTGGCCGGGGCCCCGCCGCCCGCGGCGGCGCTCGACGGCGCGGCGGTCGCGAAGCTCGCCGCCGGGGACAGCGAGGAGAAGCTCGAGGCGATCGGCGCGCTCGTCGCCGAGGGCGATCCGCGGGCGATCGCGGTGCTCGGGGCGCTCGGCGAGGGCGAGCTCCAGGTGGCAGGCCCACGGCTCCTCATCGTCAAGGGCGAGATCGCGACCGATGCGATCACCGGCGCGCCGATCGCGCCGCTGCCGGCGGATCGCGAGGACGTGGTCGCGAACAACCGCGTTCGCGGCGCCGTCGCGGTGGCGCTCGCGGCGCTGAAGCTCGTGTCGCCGGAGCGCGAGACACGGCTCGCCGCCGCCTGGGCGCTCGCCGGCGGCGCCGACGAAAGCATGCTGCCGCTCGTGCGCAAGGCGCTCGAACGGGAGGCGGACCCGGTAATCAAGCCGATCCTCGAGCTGACCGCCGCCGCGATCGAGCTGAAGGGCGGCGACCGGGAGCGCCGGCTCGCCGCGGTCCGCACCCTGCGCCACTCGTCGAGCCCCAGCGTGAAGACCCTGCTGCTCTCGGTCCTCGAGCGGGGCAACGACGGCAGTTTCGTCGAGCCCGACGAGGAGCTCCGGCGCGAGGCGCAGGCGAGCCTGCGCGAGGTCGAGGGCCGGCTCGTCTGGGGCCAGCGGCTCGGCCTCGCGTTCGCGGGCATCTCGCTCGGCTCGATCCTGCTGCTCTCCGCCCTGGGGCTCGCCATCACCTACGGCCTGATGGGCGTCATCAACATGGCGCACGGCGAGCTGATCATGATCGGGGCGTACGCGACCTACGTCGTGCAGAACCTGTTCCGGGCGCACGTGCCGGGCGCCTTCGACTGGTATCTCGTGTGCGCGGTGCCGGTCGCATTCCTCGTTGCGGCCTCGGTCGGGATGGCGCTGGAGCGCCTCGTCATCCGCTTCCTCTACGGCCGGCCGCTCGAGACGCTCCTCGCCACGTGGGGGATCGGCCTGATGCTGATCCAGGGCGTGCGCACGGTGTTCGGCGCGCAGAACGTGGGCGTGGAAAACCCGGCGTTCATGTCGGGGGGCATCGAGGTCATGCCCGACGTCGTGCTGCCGTGGAACCGGATCGTGATCATCTTCTTCGCGATCGGGGTGCTGGTCGCCATGGGGCTCCTGCTTGCGAAGACCCGGCTCGGCCTGTTCGTGCGGGGCGTGACCCAGAACCGCGCCATGGCGGCCTGCGTCGGCGTGCCGACCGCGCGCGTGGACACCTGGGCGTTCGGCCTCGGAGCGGGCATCGCCGGCCTCGCGGGCTGCGCGCTCTCGCAGATCGGCAACGTCGGCCCCGACCTCGGCCAGGCGTACATCGTGGACTCGTTCATGGTCGTGGTGCTGGGCGGCGTCGGGCAGCTCGCCGGGACCGTCTACGCGGCGCTCGGGCTGGGGGTGGTCAACAAGCTGATCGAATCCTGGCAGGGCGCGGTGATCGCCAAGATCCTGGTGCTGGTCTTCATCGTGATCTTCATCCAGAAGCGGCCGCAGGGAATGTTCGCCCTGAAGGGTCGCGCGGTGGAGGCCTGAGATGGGCCCCATCAGCGCGACGTTCGGCCGGCTGTACGGGCCGAGGGGCTGGATCGCGCTCGGCGCATTCGGCGCAGTGCTGTTCATCGTGATCCCGGTGCTCGCGCTCGCCGTGCCGCCGGGGAGCGCCTTCCACGTCTCCCAGTACTGGGTGACGCTGATCGGCAAGATCATGTGCTACGCCATCGTCGCGCTGGCGATGGATCTGATCTGGGGCTACGCCGGGATCCTGTCGCTCGGGCATGGCCTGTTCTTCGCCCTCGGCGGCTACGCGATGGGGATGCACCTGATGCGCCAGATCGGCCGCGAGGGTCAGTACCAGGCAGACCTGCCGGACTTCATGGTGTTCCTCGACTGGAAGGAGCTGCCGTGGCACTGGTCGGGGAGCGACCAGCTCTGGTGGGCGATGCTGCTCGTCGTCGCCGTGCCGGGCCTGCTCGCCTACGTGTTCGGCTACTTCGCCTTCCGTTCGCGGGTCAAGGGCGTCTACTTCTCGATCATCACCCAGGCGCTCACCTTCGCGGCGATGCTGCTCTTCTTCCGCAACGAGACCGGTTTCGGCGGCAACAACGGCTTCACCGACTTCAAGCGCATCCTCGGCTTTCCGATCGCGACGCCCGAGACCCGCGTGGCGCTGTTCGCGATCACCGGCGCGATGCTGGTCGGGACGCTTCTCCTCGGACGCTACCTCGTGACCTCCAGGTTCGGCCGGGTGCTAGCGGCGATCCGCGACGCCGAGCAGCGCGTCATGTTCTGCGGCTACAACCCGGTGCACTACAAGCTCGCGATCTGGACGGCTTCGGCGGTGCTCTGCGGCATCGCGGGCGCGCTCTACGTTCCGCAGGTGGGGATCATCAATCCGAGCGAGATGTCCCCGGCCAACTCGATCGAGATCGCGATCTGGGTTGCGGTGGGCGGGCGCGGGACGCTCGCCGGCGCGGCCGTTGGCGCGGGCCTCGTCAACGGCGCCAAGAGCTTCTTCACCCAGGCGTTCCCCGAGTACTGGCTGTTCTTCCTGGGCCTGCTCTTCATCCTGGTGACCCTGTTCCTGCCGAACGGCGTGGTCGGGCTCGCCGACCGGCTCCGCGGGGCACGGCGGGCATGAACGGCGCGGTCGTGCACGCGAGCGTTGGCGTCGGCGCCGGCGAGGCTTCGCTCAGACGTGTCGCCTCGCGCGATCTCGACACTGCCCACGGCGTCGTCCTGTATCTGGACGACATCTCGGTCAGCTTCGATGGCTTCAAGGCCCTCGACCGCCTGTCGCTTGCGATCGACGTGGGCGAGCTGCGCTGCGTGATCGGCCCGAACGGCGCGGGCAAGACCACGATGATGGACGTGATCACCGGCAAGACCCGGCCCGACGCGGGCAAGGCGTTCTTCGGACAGACGATTGACCTTGCCCGCATGAGCGAGGCGGAGATCGCGCAGGCCGGGATCGGCCGCAAGTTCCAGAAGCCGACCATCTTCGAGCGGCACTCCGTGTTCGAGAACCTCGAGCTCGCGATGAAGGCCGACAAGCGCGTGCGCAGCACGCTGTTCGCGCGGCTGTCCTCCGCCGAGCGCGACCGGATCGCCGACATGCTGCAGCGGATCCGCCTGGCGGACGCCGCGGACCGCACCGCGGGGCTGCTCTCCCACGGCCAGAAGCAGTGGCTCGAGATCGGGATGCTGCTCATGCAGGAGCCGCGGCTGCTTCTGCTCGACGAGCCGGTGGCGGGCATGAGCGACGAGGAGACCGAGCGCACGGCGGAGCTCTTCCTGTCGCTCGCCGGGAAGCATTCGCTGGTGGTGGTCGAGCACGACATGCAGTTCATAGCGAAGATCGCGCGCACCGTCACCGTGCTGCACGAGGGCGCCGTGATCGCCGAAGGCCCGATGGAGCAGGTGCAGAGCGACCGGCGGGTGATCGAGGTCTACCTGGGGCGCTGATGCTCGCCGTCACTGATCTCAACCAGTACTACGGCGGCAGCCATATCCTCCGGAACCTCTCGTTCGAGGTGCCGGCGGGGCGGGTCACTGCGCTCCTCGGCCGGAACGGCGTGGGCAAGACCACCCTGCTGAAGACGCTCATGGGGCTGGTGTCGGCCGCCACCGGCAGCATCAGGTTCGCCGACCGGGAGCTCACGGCGACGGCGCCGTACCAGCGCGTGCGCGCCGGCATCGGCTACGTGCCGCAAGGGCGCGAGATCTTCCCGCGCCTCACCGTCGCCGAGAACCTGGAGATGGGCCTCGCGACGCGTCCCCGCCGGACCCGGGTGCCGGAACGCATCTTCGAGATGTTTCCGGTGCTCCGTCAGATGCTGCACCGGCGCGGCGGAGATCTCTCGGGCGGGCAGCAGCAGCAGCTCGCGATCGGCCGGGCGCTCGCGATGGGACCACGTCTCCTCATCCTGGACGAGCCCACCGAAGGTATTCAGCCCTCGATCATCAAGGACATCGAACGGGCGATCCGCGAGCTCGCGGCGAGCGGCGAGATGGCGATCCTGCTCGTCGAGCAGTACTACGAGTTCGCCCGCTCGCTCGCCGACCAGTACCTGGTGATGGAGCGGGGCGAGATCATCGCCCGCGGCCGCGGCCCCGACATGGATCGGGACTGCGTCCGGTCGTTGCTGGCGGTATGAGGCGAACGTGCGCCACGGAGAGCCGATCGCTGCAACCGGGTGGCGCGCCGCGCTCGCGCTGGCGTACGAGCGCCGCGGCGCGCGCACGGTCCTCGCGTCGCGGAGCCATGACGGACCGCTCGTCGTGCAGAAGCCGCTCTACCCCGAGGGCGACGCAGCCTGCCACACGATCGTCGTGCACCCGCCCGGCGGCATCGCCGGCGGCGACGAGCTGGAGCTCGAGCTGCGGGCCGGGAGCGGTGCGCAGGTGCTCCTCACGACGCCGGGTGCCACGCGCTGGTACAAGGCGAACGGGCTCGGCGCGCGCCAACGCGTGCGGCTCGACGTCGCGACCGGCGGATGCGTCGAATGGCTGCCGCAGGAGAACCTGCTGTTCGACACGGCGCGCGCGACGCTGGATACGGACGTCGCGCTTGCGGAAGGCGCGCGGTACCTCGGCTTGGGAGATCGTGTGCTTCGGCCGCGTCGCCTCCGGGGAGCGGTTCACCGGCGGCGCGCTGCGCCAGACGACGACGATCCGCATTGCGGACCGGCTGGTCTGGAACGAGCGCGCGATCCTCGACGCGGGCGACCGGCTGTTCGGCTCGGCGGTCGGCCTCGCCGGCCGGACTGTGACCGGGACGCTGCTCGTCGCCGGTGCGAGGATCCCGGTGTCCGCGGTCGAGCGATGCCGCGAGCTGGCCGGCGACGTCGGGGCGGAGGACGGCGCCGAGGTCAGCAATCTGCCTCAGGTGTTCGTGGCGCGCTATCTCGGCGCTTCGGCCGAGCGGTGTCGCGCGCTGTTCGCGGCGGTGTGGGGAGCGCTGCGGCCGGCCGCGCTCGGCCGCGAGGCGTGTCCGCCGCGCATCTGGCGCACTTAGAACGGGGGAGGGGACCATGGAACTGACGCCACGGGAGCGCGACAAGCTCCTGATCTTCACTGCGGCCCTGCTCGCCGAACGGCGGAAGGGCCGCGGCCTCAAGCTGAACTACCCGGAGGCGGTTGCGCTCGTCACCGCCGCCATCCTGGAGGGGGCGCGGGACGGCAGGACGGTGGCCGAGCTGATGAGCTCCGGTGCGACCATCCTCAGGCGCGACGACGTCATGGAGGGCGTGCCCGAGATGATCCCGGAGATCCAGGTCGAGGCGACGTTCCCGGACGGGACGAAGCTCGTGACCGTTCACCACCCGATCGCATGACTCCCGGCGAGATCGTCGCCAAGCCGGGCGAGCTCGAGCTCAACGCGGGCCGCCGGACCGTCACGCTGGAGGTGGCGAACCGCGGTGACCGGCCGGTGCAGGTCGGCTCGCACTATCACTTCTACGAGACGAACGAAGCGCTCGCGTTCGAGCGGGCAAAGGCGCGCGGCTTCCGCCTCAACATCCCGGCCGGCACCGCGGTGCGCTTCGAGCCGGGCCAGACCCGCACCGTCGAACTCGTCGCCCTCGCCGGCGGGCGCCGGGTCTACGGCTTTCGCGGCGCCGTGATGGGCGCGCTCGACGCCGTCAAGGCCGGGAGGCGCAAATGACGCTGAAGCTCGGCCGCCAAGCCTACGCCGAGATGTTCGGTCCCACGGTCGGGGACCGTGTGCGGCTCGCGGATACCGACCTCTGGATCGAGGTGGAGCGCGATTACACTGTCTACGGCGAGGAGGTGAAGTTCGGCGGCGGCAAGGTGATCCGCGACGGCATGGGGCAGAGCCAGCTCCCCCGCGCCAAGGTGATGGACACGGTGATCACCAACGCGCTGATCGTCGACCACTGGGGGATCGCCAAGGCCGACATCGGTCTCAAGGACGGCCTGATCGCCGCGATCGGCAAGGCGGGCAACCCCGACATCCAGCCGGGCGTGACGATGGCGATCGGCGGCGCGACCGAGATCATCGCCGGCGAGGGACTCATCGTCACCGCCGGCGGCATCGACAGCCACATCCACTTCATCTGCCCGCAGCAGATCGAGGAGGCGCTGGTGTCTGGCGTCACGACGATGCTCGGCGGCGGCACCGGGCCCGCGGCGGGAACGAACGCGACGACGTGCACGCCCGGGGCGTGGCACATCGCGCGCATGCTGCAGGCGGCTGACGACTTCGCGATGAACCTCGGCTTCCTCGGCAAGGGGAACGTCAGCCTGCCGGAGCCGCTCGTGGAGCAGGTCGAAGCCGGCGCGATCGGGCTGAAGCTGCACGAGGACTGGGGCACGACGCCGGCCGCGATCGACAACTGCTTGCGCGTCGCCGACCGGATGGACGTGCAGGTCGCCATCCACACCGACACGCTGAACGAGTCGGGGTTCGTCGAGACGTCGCTCGCCGCGTTCAAGGGCCGCACGATCCACGCCTACCATACCGAGGGCGCCGGCGGGGGCCACGCGCCCGACATCATCAGGGCGTGCGGCGAGCCGAACGTGCTGCCGTCGTCGACCAACCCGACCCGGCCGTTCACCGTGAACACGCTCGACGAGCACCTCGACATGCTGATGGTGTGCCACCACCTCGACGCGGCGATCGCGGAGGACGTGGCCTTCGCCGAGTCGCGCATCCGGCGCGAGACGATCGCGGCCGAGGACATCCTGCACGATCTCGGCGCGTTTTCGATGATGTCCTCCGATTCCCAGGCGATGGGCCGGGTTGGCGAGGTGATCCAGCGGACGTGGCAGACGGCGCACAAGATGAAGATCCAGCGCGGGCCCCTGAAGCCGGACGGGGCGAGCCACGACAACTTCCGCGTCAAGCGCTACGTCGCGAAGTACACGATCAACCCGGCACTCACCCACGGCATCGCACAGTTCGTCGGCTCGGTGGAGCCGGGCAAGTTCGCGGATCTCGTGCTATGGAAGCCGGCGTTCTTCGGCGTGAAGCCGGCGATGATCATCAAGGGCGGGGCGATCGCGGCCGCGCCGATGGGCGATCCGAACGCCTCGATCCCGACGCCGCAGCCGGTGCACTACCGGCCGATGTTCGGCGCGTTCGGTGGCGCTCGCCACGCGACCTCGCTCACGTTCGTGTCCAAGGCGGCGCTGAAGGCGCGCATCCCGGTGAAGCTGGGGCTGCGCAAGCGAGTGGTGGCGGTCAGCGGCACGCGCAAGCTCGGGAAGCGGGACATGGTCCACAACGATGCCATGCCGAAGATCGAAGTCGACCCTGAGACCTACCAGGTTCGCGCCGACGGCGAGGCCTTGTGGTGCGAGCCGGCGCGGGTGCTGCCGCTCGCGCAGCGGTATTTCCTGTTCTGAGGGTGCCATGTTGGCGATCACCGATCGATTCGACGGGCCCGGCCCGGCCGGCGCCGAGCTCGTGCTGCCGTTCGAGCTGCGGCAGCGGAGCCGGCTGCGGGCGCGGCTCGCCTCGGGCGAGGAGGTGGCGCTCCTGCTGCCGCGCGGCACGGTGCTGCGCGGGGGCGACCGGCTGCGCGGCGACGACGGGCGCGTCGTCAGGGTGGTCGCCGAGCCGGAGCCGGTCTATGGCGTCGAGTGCCACACGGCCGAGGAGCTCGCGCGGTGCGCCTATCACCTCGGCAATCGCCACACGGCGGTGCAGATCATCGGCGCCCGTAGCGGGCACTACGCGCTTCGCATCCTCGCCGACCCGGTGCTCAAAGAGATGCTCGAGGGTCTGCACGCGCACGTGACCGCGGAGAGCGCGCCGTTCGAGCCCGAGACCGGCGCGTACTCCGGCGCTCATCATCACGGCGATCACGCGCACGCACCGCGCATTCACCGCGCAGGCGAAGCGGCCGCCCATCATCATCATGACTGAACGGCTCGCGCTGACCGAGACGGGCCTGCTCGCGTTGCTCCAGCTCGCCAGCCCGAGTCTGCCGGTCGGCGCGTACAGCTACTCCCAGGGGCTCGAGGCCGCGCTCGCCGACGGGCTTCCGGCCGACCCGCAGTCGATCGGCGCCTGGATTCGCGATCACCTCGAGCTGGTCGTCGCGCGCAACGAAGCGCCGGTGCTGGCGCGGCTGCGGCGGGCGTGGATTGCGGACGATCGCCAGGCCGTCGCCCACTGGAACGAGTTCTTCCTCGCGAGTAGGGAGTCGGCCGAGCTGCGCGCGGAGACGCTTCAGATGGGCCACTCGGCCGCGCGGCTGCTCGCCCAGCTCGGAGCGGCGGACGAGGCGAGGCTAGAATTTCTCGCCGGTATGCCGCCGACGTTCCCGGCGTCGTTCGCCCTGGGGGCAATTGCGTGGAACGTCCCCGAGCGACCGGCCGTGCTCGGCTACCTCTGGGCGTGGGCCGAGAACCAGGTGCTCGCTGCGCTCAAGGCCGCGCCGGTGGGTCAGGCGGCGGGACAGGCGATGCTGCGCGAGCTGGCCGCGTGCATTCCCGAGTGCGCCGCGCGCGCTAGCACCGTGGCTGACGACGGCATCGCCGGGTTCGCGCCCGGCCTGGCGATCGCAAGCTGTCGTCACGAGACCCTCGCGAACCGCATCTTCCGCTCTTGAGAGGCCGCATGACTGCTTCGCATCCGTTGCACCGCAATGCCCAGAAGCCGAGCCCGCTGCGGGTCGGCATCGGCGGCCCGGTGGGGTCCGGCAAGACGGCGCTCGTCGAGGCGCTCTGCAAGCGCATGCGCGACCGCTACGACATCGCCGTCGTGACGAACGACATCTACACCAAGGAGGACATGGAGATCCTGCTCCGCGCCGAGGCGCTACCGCCGGCGCGGATCTGCGGCGTCGAGACCGGCGGCTGCCCCCACACCGCGATCCGCGAGGACGCATCGATCAACCTCGAGGCGATCGCGCGGCTGCAGGCCGAGTTTCCGGAGCTCGATGTCGTGTTCGTCGAAAGCGGCGGCGACAACCTCGCGGCGACGTTCAGCCCCGAGCTCTCCGATCTCACGCTTTACGTCATCGACGTCGCCGGCGGCGAGAAGATCCCGCGCAAGGGCGGGCCGGGGATCACGCGCTCGGATCTGCTCGTCATCAACAAGACCGACCTTGCGCCGCACGTCGGCGCCTCGCTCGAAGTCATGGCTCGCGACGCCCGCCGGCAGCGGGGCGCGCGACCGTTCGTGTTCACCTGCCTGAAGGAGGGCAAGGGCGTGGCGGAGATCGTGCGCTTCGTCGAGGAGCAGGGACTGCTCGCGGCGCCGCGGGTGTCGGCATGACCGAGCTCGCGGCGCTCGCGGTCGCGGCGTTCGCGCTCGGACTCACGCATGGCTTCGATCCCGACCACCTTGCGGCGATCGACGGCCTCACGCGCGGCGCACGCTCGCCGCGCGTGGCGCGGTTCGCCGGATTGCTGTTCTCGCTGGGCCACGGCGTGGTCGTCACCGCGGCCGCGATCGCGATCGCCGTCCTCGCGCATGCCTGGGAGCCGCCGGCGTGGCTGGAAGGGGCCGGGGCGATGATCTCGATTGCCTGCCTCGCGGCGATCGGGTTCCTTAATCTTCGGACTGCGGTGGTCACGCCGCGCGGCGATCCGGTCCGACTGTCCGGGCTCAAGGGCCGTTGGCTTCCGGCGCTCGGCGGACGCGCCGGCGCACTGGCGGTCGCCGGAGTCGGCGCGTTGTTCGCGCTCTCGTTCGACACGTTGAGCCAGGCCGCGTTCTTCGCGCTCGCCGGGAGTCGCGCATCCGGATGGTGGGTCGCGGGCGGCGCCGGACTCGCATTCGCGCTCGGGATGATGGCGACTGATGCGGCCAACGGCCTCTGGGTCAACCGGCTGATCGTCCGCGCCGGCGAGAAAGCGCGCGGTGCGGCACGCGCGCTCGCTGTGGCCATCGGCGTTGTGAGCCTCGGTGTCGCGGCGCTCGGCGCCGCGCGGCTTGCCTTTCCGGCCGCGGAGTCGTGGTACGAAGGCCGCGAGCTCGTCGTCGGTGCGGCGGTGCTGCTCGCGGTGACGGCAAGCTACGTAGTCGCTACGCGGCTTCGCCTAGCGACGCTTCCCTGATCCCGGCCTTCCCTTCCCGACCGCCTGCTACACGAGCGGGATGTAGTCGTACTCGCCGATGCCCTGGAGCACGAGAAACGTCGCCGAGCGATCGCCGCCATTGACAACGAGATGCGGGCGGCGCGGCCGGACCGAATAGGTCTCGCCCGGGCCGAGCCGCACCTCCTCCTTGGGTTCGCGCAGGAACAGCCGGAGCTGCCCCTCGAGGACATAGAAAGTGTCCTGGATGTTGCTGTGGCAATGCCAGGGCACCTTTTGCGTCGGCGAGATCTGGAGCTCGTTGATGCGGAAGCCGGGCCGCTCGGCGTGACGCGCGCGGCGCTCGACTTCGTAGAGATGGCTCGCATCCTTGAGCGGTTCCATGGGTTCCTCCAATCAGGCGGCACCTTCCGGGTGATAGGGATGGGTACTCCGGTCTCCTGCGGCGCCGTTCACGCCAGCGCCGGATCGACTTCCCCGATCTCCGCGAGCACCCGCTCGGGCGTGAGGTCGTTCATGCACTTGAAGTGACCGAGCGGGCACTCGCGCTGGAAGCAGGGACTGCATTCCACCTTGAGGCTCACCAGCCGCGCCGGCGCGAGGGGCGGCGTGTGCTCCGGGCTCGATGAGCCGTACAGCGCCACCAGCGGCAAGCCGAGCGCCGCGGCCGCGTGCATCAACCCCGAGTCGTTCGTGACGACCGCCTCGCACGCCGAGAGCAGGTCGATCGCCGCGGCGAGATCGGTCCGGCCGCACAGGTTGATCGCCGCGCCCTCGGCGAGCTTCGCGATCTCGTCGCCGATCGGCCGGTCCTTGGGCGAGCCGAGGAGCCACACCCGCCGGCCGCGCGCGCCCAGCGACCGCGCGAGCGCCGCGAAGTGGCGCGCGGGCCAGCGCTTCGCCGGGCCGTACTCCGCGCCGGGGCAGAACGCCACGACCGGGCGCGAGCGGTCGAGCCCGAGGCGGGCGATCGTGATCGCGAGGTTCGCCTCGTCGACCTCGAGCCGCGGCCGGACGAGCGGCCGGTGCGGCGGCGCGCCGGGCGCCTCGGCGAGCTGCGCGTAGCGCTCGGCCATCAACGGCAGCGCCTCCTCGTCGAGGCGATGGAGGACGTTCAACAGCCCGTAGCGGGCCTCGCCGACGAATCCGATGCGGCGGGGAATGCCGGCGAGCCAGGGGACGAGGGCGGCCTTCCAGCTGTTCGGGAGGACGAGCGCCTCGTCGTAGCGCCGCGCGCGCAGCTCGCGGGCGAGCCGCCACCGCGCGCCGAGCTGCAGCGCGCCGTGCCCGAGGGGCGTCGCGACGACCTCCTCGATCTCGGGCATGCGCGCGAGCGCCGGTGCCACCCACTCCGGCGCGATCGCATCGACCACGAGGCCCGGCCGCCGGGCGTGGAGCCGCGCGAGCAGTGGCTGCGCGAGCAACGCGTCCCCGATCCAGTTCGGGGCGACGATGAGGATGCGAGGCACGACGAGACTATGCTACCCCCGGCGCTGCCGGCCGGTCGGCGTTCGGCGCTCAATGCCCCTTGGGCTTCGGCCCCCGGTACACGTAGAGCGTGCTGCAGTAGGGGCAGCGCATTTCCCCGGCATCCGCGACGTCGAGAAACACGCGCGGGTGGTAGGACCACACCGGCGTGCGCGGCGTCGGGCAGTGCAGCGGCAGGTCCGTTGCGGTGACCTCGACGACGGTCTCGGACTGGACCGGCTCGGCCATCAGCGCGCCACTCCCTTGACCGCCTTCTGCTTCACGTCGTGGACCGGGGTCAGCCACTCCTTGTACTTCTTGTTCCGGCCGTTGACGAGGTCGAAGAACGCCGCCTGGATCTTGGCGGTGATGGGACCGCGCCGGCCTTCGCCGATGGTGCGGCCGTCGCACTCGCGGATCGGCGTGACCTCGGCCGCGGTGCCGGTGAAGAACGCCTCGTCGGCGATGTAGAGATCGTCGCGCGTCATCCGCCGCGGCTCGACCTTGTAGCCGAGGTCGGACGCGAGCTGGATGACCGTGTCCCGGGTGATGCCGATGAGCGCGCTCGTCAGCTCGGGCTCGAAGATCCGGCCGTTCTTGATCACGAACAGGTTCTCGCCGGCGCCCTCGGCGACGAACCCGTCGACGTCGAGCAGCAGCCCTTCGTCGTAGCCGTGCTCGGTCGCCTCGAGGTTGGCGAGGATGGAGTTGGCGTACGTCCCCGAGTACTTCGCCCGGCACATCGAGACGTTGACGTGGTGGCGCGCGAAGGACGAGGTCTTGATGCGGATGCCCTTTTCCAGGCCCTCCGCCCCGAGGTACGCGCCCCACGGCCAGGCCGCGATCGCGACGTGCACCTTCGCCCCTTTCGGGCTGACCCCCATCTTCTCCGAGCCGTAGAACGCGATCGGCCGGATGTAGCAGCTCTCCAGCTCGTTCGCCCGCACCACCTCCCGCTGCGCCTCGATCAGCACCTCCCGGGTGTACGGGATCTTCATCATGTAGATGTGCGCCGAGTTGAACAGCCGGTCGGTGTGCTCCTTGACGCGGAAGATCGCGGTGCCGTCGACGGTCTTGTAGGCGCGCACGCCTTCGAAGACCGCCAGGCCGTAGTGCAGCGAGTGCGTGAGGACGTGGGTGGTGGCCTCGCGCCAGGGCACGAGCTTGCCGTCGTTCCAGATCCAGCCGTCGCGGTCGGCCATCGACGCGGCCATTGGGTGTCTCCGAGCTAGGTGAGAAGGGGAAGCGGCGGATTTTAGCGGGGATTGGGCATTACCATTCGGCCGACCGCCATTTTCCGTTCCGTGGAGGGCGACATGACCACCCGCTACCCGGCGCCCGCGTTGCGCGCGTTCGCCTCGACCCTGCTCCAGCGCGCGGGCCTGGCCGCCGACCGGGCCGACCCGGTGGCGGAGATCCTCCTCGAGGGCGATCTCCTCGGCCACACCACCCACGGCCTCCAGCTGCTTGGACCCTACCTGAAGGCGCTCGAGGCCGGCACGATGACGCCGGCCGGGGAGCCCGAGGTCGTCGCCGATCGCGGCGCGGCGATGACCTGGGACGGGCGGTTCCTGCCGGGCCCCTGGCTCGTGCTCCGGGCGCTCGCGGCCGCGATCTCGCGTCTGGCGGAGCATGGGGTGGCGACGGTCGTGATCCGGCGCTCGCATCACATCGGCTGCCTTGCGGCGTACCTCAAGCGCGCCACCGATCGCGGCCTCGTGATCCTGCTCACGTGCTCCGACCCCTCGGTCGCCTCCGTGGCGCCCCATGGCGCGGCGGCTGGCCGCCTGACGCCAAACCCGCTCGCGGCGGGCTTTCCCACGGACGGCTTGCCGGTCCTGATGGACATCAGCGCCTCGACCACGACCAACGGCCTGGTGGCGCGGCTGAACCGCGCGGGGAAGGGCGAGCGCTTGCCCGGACTCTGGCTCGTCGACAGCCAGGGCAATCCGACCGACGACCCGGCGGTGATGGACGCCAACCCACCGGGGGCGATCCTGCCGCTCGGCGGCCTCGAGCTCGGCCACAAGGGCTTCGCGCTCGGGCTGCTCGTCGAGGCGCTGACCGCGGCGCTCGCCGGGCACGGGCGCGCCGACGGCGAGTCGCGCTGGGGTGCGTCGGTGTTCCTGCAGGTGATCGACCCGGGCGCGTTCGGCGGGCGCGCGGCGTTCGCTCGTGAGACCGGGTGGCTCGCGAACGCCTGCCGCACCGCGCCCGTGAAGCGCGGCGCATCGGCAGTGCGGCTGCCGGGTGAGCGGGGGCTGAAGCTCCGCGAGCAGCAGCTCGCCGAGGGCGTCGCGCTCCACCCGGAGACGATGGCCTCGCTGAGGCCCTGGGCCGAGAAGCTCGGCGTGGCGCTTCCCGCCGCGCGCTAAAGCGGGATCGCGAGCAGCGTGTCGACCTGCCGGCTGTCGAGGACGACGATGCGCTCCTCGAACTGCGGCTCGCCCTGCTCGCCGGCGAGTCGGATGCGATCGAGGTAGCGCCCGCTCGCGAACAGCAGCGACTCGCCGGTGTGCATGATGCGCACCACGGCGAAGTTCGACCGTACGTCCACCGTCGCGGCGTCGATCGGCTCGACCAACGTCGCTGAAACGAGGTGCCGGTAGCGCTGTGCTTCGTAGATGTTCGCGTGGCGCAGCGCCTTCACGCGGTCGCGGAGCATGGCGCGGGAGTCGGCGTAGACGATCGACAGCGGGAGATTCCGCTCCAGGTTCTCCGCGGTCGTGATCCGGTAGCGGGCGTCCTCGACGAAGAACTCGGGCCACGCCTCGAGCCGGTCGTCGTTCAGGCAATGCGCGTAGCGCGTAAGCAGCCGTTCGACCGCGAGCTGCAGCCCGATGTCGACGGTTATCACAGGCCCAGGTGCCGGCGGTACGCCTGCCAGAAGCCGCGGACGCAGGTTTCGTTGACGCGCGACTCGTGCGAGCCGACGCCGCGCCCGCCCATTTCGACGACGGAGGCGCGATCGGGCGCGCCGGCCACGCCGCGCTGCACGAACCCGGTCGCCGCGCCGTCCTCCATCGAGATGAAGCCGGCCGGGCCGACCAGGTTGGCCTGCCGCAGCCGCCGCGCGGTCATCGCGTCGTCGTCGTCGGCGTACCCGAAGCAGGTCCAGACGAGCTCGGTCCGGCCGACGCCCTTGGGGATGACCTGGCGCACGGCGAGGCTGTTCATGATCTGGTGGAGCACGAACCCCGGGAACGCCGCGAGGATCTGGATCGTGATCCCGTCGCCGAACTCGTCGACCGACTCGAGAACGTCCGGCACCTCGAGTCGGAACCCGTCCTGCGCCGAGCGCATGCCGCCCTGCTCGTACTCCTCGCCGCGGGTGCCGGTGCCGCGGAGCGTGAAGCTCACGTGGTTGCCGCCGTCGCCGCCGACGATCACGCCGCCGTCCTGCGACAGCCGGTTGATGCGGAACGTGGTGAAGAAGAGGTGGAGCAGGCTCGCGTGGTACGTGTCCTTGACGTTGTCGAGATAGAGCTTCCAGTTGTTGGGCAGCATCTGGCTGTAGCCGCCGAGGACCCGGACCGGCGCCTTCATCACCCGCCGCACACGCGCGGCGATCTCCGCCCCGAGATACGCCTCGATCGGCGGCGTCTTCTCCGAGAGCGTGCCGAACACGAGGCCGTGATAAGTCGCGACGCGCAGCTTCTGCGGCGCCTGGCTCTCGGGCTCCGCATCGGCGGGCATCCCGCCTTTGCCGCGGATGCCGCGGCGGAACGCGACGGCGGTGAGGTTGCCCGCGAGGTCGTAGGTCCAGTTGTGGTAGATGCAGGCGATCTCGTTCGAATTGCCGCGGCTCTTCAGGCACAGCAACGCGCCGCGATGCGCGCAGCGGTTCTCGAACGCGTGCAGCGCGCCGTCCGCGTCGCGTGCCACGACCACCGGCATGTCGCCGACGAAGGTCGTCTTCCAGTCGCCGGGGTTCGGCAGCTCGACTTCCAGGCCGAGGAACGTCCAGGTGGCGCCGCGGAAGATGAGCTCCTGCTCGCGCCGGTAGATCTCTTCGTCCTGGTAGATCCAGTACGGCACGCGCGTGAGGCCCTCGGCGGGCCAAGCTCGGGGGGCGGAAGCTAGCGGGGCATTCATGGCGGTCTCGTGCTCAATCTATTCGGCCGTTATTCCGGCATCGCGCACGATCATGCCCCATTTCGCGTGCTCGGCCTTGATGAACGCCGCAAACTCTTCCGACGTCTCTCCCATCGGTTCACCGCCTTGAGCCGCGAACCATTCGCGCGCCGGCGGCGTGCCCAGGATTCCGACAATCGCCTGATTCAAGCGGGAAACGATCTCCTTTGGCGTTCCGGCCGGGACGCAGATCCCCATCCAGCTCCAGTATTCGAAGCCCGGGAGCCCGGATTCCGTGACTGTGGGAACGTCTGGCAGCGACGCGAGCCGCTTCGCGCCGGTGACGGCCAAGGCTTTGATCTTTCCGTTCTTGACCTGGGGCAACTGAATCGCAACGCTGTCGATCGTGTACGAGAGGCGCCCTGCCATCAGATCCACAAGGGCGGGCGAAGCAGCCTTGTATGGCACGTGCACGACATCGATCTTCGCCATTCGCTTGAAGAGCTCTCCCGCCATGTGCGGCGGCGTCCCGGTTCCACCCGACCCGAACGTGAGCTGCCCGGGTTTCTCATTGGCGAGGCGAATCAGGTCCGCGGCGGAATTCACCGGCATCTCCGGATGGACGGCGAGCAGCATCGGACTCACGACCAGCCGCGTCACCGGGGCGAGGTCGGCGATCGGATCGTAGCCCGTCCGCGCGTAGAGATGCGGGTTGATCGCGAGCGTTCCCTGGTGCACCAGCAGCAACGTGTAGCCATCGGGGGCACTCCTGGCGCCTGCTTCCGTGCCGATGCTGCCAGCCGCGCCCGCTTTGTTGTCGACCACGATGGGCTGCCCGAGCGCCGGCGCGAGTTTTTCCGCGAGCCAGCGGGCGCGAATGTCGGGCGGGCTTCCCGGCGCGCTCGGAACGATGAGCTTGACCGGCTTGCTCGGATAGGCTTGCGCAAATGTCGGGCCACTTAGCACGGCGCCGAGGAGCATCAATGACCAGGTCGCGGCGAGCAGATTCATGACCACCTCCTCACTTTGCTGCAGTTCCAGTCTATGGCTCGCCTGCCGCGAGGTCGAGGCCTCGGCGGGCACTTCACTTATGAGAGAATTTCACAAATAATCCGGCTCCACGATCGCGGACGGAGGGGGTGATGGAAAAGCTGCGCCGGCTGGAAATGGTGGTGCGAGCGGCCGATGCGGGGAGCTTCTCGAAGGCAGCGCGCACGCTCGGCATCACGCCATCGGCGGTGAGCCATGCCGTGTCCGACCTGGAGAAAGATCTCCGCATCTCGGTCTTCTACCGCACGACGCGGCAGCTGCGGCTCACCCAGGACGGCGAAGCGATCTACGAACGCGGCCGCGCGATTCTGGATCAGCTCACCGAGCTTGAAGCGACCGTGGCAAAGCCCTCTGAGCGGTTGCGGGGGACACTGCGCATCGGCCTTAGTGTCTCGCTCAGTCGCTGGATGATCATGCCCGCGATCGCCAGGTTCACGCGGCGGCATCCCGACTTGAGGATAGAAATGCTGGTCCTGACACAAGTGAAAGAGATGCATGCCGAGGGCGTGGATCTCATGCTGCGGGTCAGCGAGCCTCCGGACTCGAGCCTCATTGCCCGCCGTATCGGCACGGTCCGGTTCGGCGTCTACGGTTCGCCCGACTATCTCGAGCGCGCCGGCGTACCCGCCGAGCCCGACGATTTGCTGCACCATCGCTGCCTCGTGCATTGGTATACCGGACTGGGGAAGTTGCTGAACGAATGGACCTTCGAGCGTCGTGGCGAGCGCAAGGTGGTCAACATCGTCCAGCCGGCGATCGTGTCCGATGATCGCGAGGGGTTGCTGGCAGCGCTTCTGGGTGGCGCGGGACTCTTCAGGGGGGGCAACTTCGATCCCGCCTATATCACATCGGGTCGCCTGCGTAGGGTGCTCGCCGATTGGACCTGCCCGGACGGATTTCGCATCTATGCGATCTATCGCCGGACGGCGCGACTCGCCCCGAAGATCGCCGCGTTCCTCGAATTCGCCGCGGAAGCTTTTGCGGCATTCGATCCCGAAGAGCTCACGATGATCCACGATCAAGGCTTTGCCGGCCCCCCGCCGCGAGCGCGCGGGAAAGCTCCGCGCAGCGCCTGACGATGCATCGACACCTGGAGACGCCATGAAGCGATTCGCTTTCGCGTGCGTGGCCGCGCTTGCGCTGACCGGCACGACCCTCGCCCAGGACCCCGCCGCCGGCTATCCGGCGAAGGCGATCCGCATCATCGTGCCGTTCCCGCCCGGCGGCAGCGCCGACCTGATGCCGCGCGCGGTCAGCGACAAGCTCGCCGCAAGATGGGGCCAGCCGGTGGTGGTCGAGAACCGTCCGGGCGCAGCCGGAAACATCGGCGCGGAGCTGGTGTACAAGGCCGAGCCCGACGGCTACACGCTGCTCTCCGCGCCGCCGCCGCCGCTCGTCATCAACCCGAGCCTGTATCCCAAGCTCGCGTTCGACCCGTCGCAGTTCGTGCCGGTGACGATCATCGGCTCGATTCCGAACGTGATGCTCGTGCACCCCAAGGTGACGGTCGCGACCGTGCCGGAGTTCATCGCGCTCGCCCGCGCCAATCCCGACCGGTTCAACTACGCGTCCCAGGGGAGCGGCACCACGTCGCATCTCGCCGCCGAGATGTTCAAGTCGATGGCGGGCGGGCTCCAGATCACTCACGTTCCGTACAAGGGCTCGGCCCCCGCGCTCGTCGATCTGCTCGGCGGCCAGGTGGACCTCATGTTCGACAATCTCGGCGTGTCGCTGCCGCACGTGCGCAGCGGCAAGCTCAAGGCACTCGCCGTCGGCAGCGAGCGGCGTTTCGCGGGGCTCCCCGACGTGCCGGCGATGGCGGAGGTCCTGCCGGGGTTCGTGTCCATCGCCTGGTTCGGCGTGGTTGCGCCACCGAAGACTTCTCCCGCGATCGCCGAGAAGCTCGCCGCGGCGATCGCCGAAGCACTGAAGCTTCCCGACGTGGCCAAGCGCCTGTCCGACTTGTCGGCCGTGCCGATGGGCAGCACACCCGCGGAGATGGCGGCGTTCATGAAGCAGGAGACCGAGCGCTACCGGGGCATCATCCGCGCGGCGGGCGTGAAGGTCGATTAGTCTCCGCCGAACACCGCGCGCCACAGCGCACGGGTCGCCGCGATGTGCGGCGCGACCGCCGCGGGCTCGACGCGCGCGAACTCGGCGCCGTTCAGCCGCAACGCGTGCTGCAGGCGCCGGTACTCGCGGTAGGCGTCAGCCGCGGCCTGCGCCAGCTCGCGCGGGATCAGCCCGAGCGCGCCGGCCATCTGCAGCAGCGCGATGTTCCCCAGGTTCCCGGTGAGCTCGTAGTGCGAGCGCGAGCGCGCGAGCACCAGGTGCTGGACGATGAACTCGATGTCGACCATGCCGCCGCGGTCGTGCTTCAGGTCGAAGAGCCCGGAGCGGTTCGGGTGGCCGTCGAGCATCCGCTGGCGCATCGCGAGCACCTCGGTGGCGAGCTTGACCGGATCGCGCTCGGCCTGCAGCACGTCGCGGCGGAACGCCTCGAACACCGCGCCGATGGCCGCGTCGCCGGCGCAGAACCGCGCGCGCGTGAGCGCCTGGTGCTCCCACACCCACGCCGACTCGAGCTGGTAGCGGCGGAACGCCGACAGCGAGGAGACGAGCAGCCCCGACTGGCCGCTCGGGCGCAGCGCGAGGTCGGTCTCGAAGAGCACGCCCGCCGGCGTACGGCTCGAGAGCCACGAGCTCGCCCGCTGTCCGAGCCGCGCGTAGTTCTCGTCCGCAGCCTCGTGCGGGTCGTCGTACAGGAACACGAGGTCGAGGTCCGAGGCATACCCGAGCTCCTTTCCGCCGAGCTTCCCGTAGCCGATGATCGCGAACCGCGGCGTCTCGGTGTGGCGCGTGCGCACGAGCCGCCAGCACGTCTCCAGCGTCACCTGGAGCACGAGATCGGCCGCGAGCGAGAGATGGTCCGCGAGCCGCTCGACGGTGAGCAGCCCGGCGAGGTCCTGGGTGAGCAGGCGAAAGACGAGGGCGTGATGATGCTCGCGCATCAGGTCCATCTGCCGCTCGACGTCACCGTCGTGCGCCGCCATGTCGCGGCGGAGCGCGAGGGTGAATCCGCTCCAGTCGGGCGGCTCGGCGAGCACGCGCGGATCGAGGAGCTCGTCGAGCAGGATCGGGTGCCGGGTGAGGTATTCCGCCGCCCAGCTGGAGCTGGCGAGGATCTCGGCGACCTTCGCGAGCGCCTGGGGCGCCTCGAGGAGCAGCGCGAGATACGCTGCGCGGCGGCTGATGGCGTCGACGAAATCCAGGCAGCGCGCCAGCGCCACGTGCGGCGTGGCCGGCCACCGCGCGCACACTTCGATCAGTCGCGGGACGAGCTGGTCCACCCGATCGCGGCTCGCCGCGGGCAGCTGGAGGTAGCGGCTGCCGGCGCGGAACGCGCGCAGCCGCGCGAGCGTCTCGCGCGCCTCGGCGTAGCCCAGGGCTTCGAGGCTGCGCACCGCCGCGGCATCCTCGAGCGTTCCGAGCCAGATGGGCGCGGCCGCGCTCTCGCTCCCGGTCGCGGCCGCCGCGAACACGCCCTCGAAGTGGCGCGTCACCGCCGCGCGGTGAGCGCCTAGCGCGGCGTCGAACTGCGCCCACTCGGCGTAGCCCATGGCCGCGGCGATCAGCCGGCGATCCTCCGCGGCCGACCGGCAGCCGGTGGGTCTGCTGGTCCTCGAGGTACTGCAGCCGGTGCTCGAGCCGGCGCAGGAAAACATACGCCGCCGCCAGCTCCTCGACCGCCGCGGCGGCGAGCTGGCGTTTCACGGCGAGCGTCCGGAGCACCTCCAGCGTCGCGCGCGCCCGCAGCTCGGGGTCGCGCCCCCCGCGAATCAGCTGGAACGCCTGCGCGATGAACTCGATCTCGCGGATGCCCCCGGCGCCGAGCTTGATGTCGTCGGCGAGGTCGCGGCGCGCCACCTCCTGGCGGATCTGCGCGTGCAGCTGCCGGACCGCCTCGATCGTGCCGTAGTCGAGATACTTCCGGAACACGAACGGCCGGACGATCTTTCCGAGCTCCTCGGCCAGGCCCGCCTCGCCGCCGGCGACGACGCGCGCCTTGATCCACGCGTAGCGTTCCCACTCGCGCCCATGCGCGAGGAAGTACTGCTCGAGCGCGTCGAAGCTCGTCGCGAGCGGCCCGGCGTCGCCCCACGGCCGCAGCCGCATGTCGACCCGGAAGACCTGCCCGTCAGGGGTCGCGTCGGCGAGGAGGCGGATCACGCGCTGCCCGAGCCGCACGAAGAACTCGTGATGCGAGAGCGGCCGCGGACCGGCGGTCTCGCCTTCCTCCGGATACACGAACACGAGGTCGATGTCGGAGGAGACGTTGAGCTCGCGCCCGCCGAGCTTGCCCATCCCGACGACCAGGAGGTCGCCGGCGGGCGCGCCGTGGGCCGCCTCGAGCGTGGCGCGCGCGCGGGCGTGGGCGGCGGCGAGCGCAACCTCGGCGAGGTCGCTCATCGTCGCCACGACCTCGGCGAGCGGCGCGAGCCCGGCGAGGTCGCGGACGGCGACGCGCAGGAGCACCCGCGCCCGCAGCTCCCGGAGCGCCGCCGCGAGGCGCGCATCGTCCGCGAGGTCGCGCCCGGCGAGGAACTCGCGCATGTCCGCGGCGCTCCAGGGTTCCACGGCCGCCTGATCGAGCTCGCCCGCCAGCGCGGGCCGCGCCTCCAGGAGCCGGCGGGCGAACCGCGAGTAGGCGAGCGCGGCGCGCGGCGCGAGCGCGGGCCGGGGAGGTTCTGCGGAGCCGGTCACGGCCAGGGACGGGAGACGGGACGGGGGAGGGGGCGGCTGCAGTACAATCGGTCGTCGGATTCGCGCGCCGCGCGTTCCTGTTCGTGGGGGCTCGCGCATGATTCTAGCTTGGGTGTCGCCGCGCCCCGACGGCAATCGATGATTCCACCCCACGCGGCGTCCGACTCCTCCCCCCTCCCCGCGGCTGCCGTCGAGGCCCAACTCGCGCCGAACGAGCGCCGCTGGCTGCACGGGCTGCGCTGGGCCGGCTGGGCGCTCGTCACGATCTATTTCCTCGCCGTGGGCGGGATGCTCGCGCTCCGGTTCTGGGTGCTGCCCGGCGTGGCGGCCTACAAAGCCGAGATCGCTGCCGCCGTCTCGCGCGCGGTCGGGGCGCGGGTCGAGCTCGGCGGCGTCGAGGCGGAGTGGTTCGGCCTGCGTCCGCGGCTCGAGCTGACCGAGGTCAGGATCTTCGACCGCCGCGGCGACGAGGCGCTCGCGCTCCCGTACGTGGGCGTGACCATCGCGTGGCGCTCGCTCGTCGCCGGCGAGCTCCGCTTCCGCACGGTCGTGCTCGACCGTCCCGACCTCAGCATTCGCCGCGACCCGCAGGGACGTCTCTTCGTCGCCGGGCTCGAGCTCCCGTCGGGCGGCGACCCGGACGGCAGCGCCGCCGACTGGCTCCTGAAGCAGGGCGAGATCGTGATCCGCGACGGCACGGTCGAGTGGTCGGACGAGCAGCGGCGCGCGGTCCCGATCCGGCTCGAGCGCGTCGACTTCGTGCTGCAGAACGAGGGCCGGCGCCACAAGTTCGCCTTTCGCGCCGCACCGCCGTCGGAGCTCGCGTCGGCGATCGATCTCCGCGGCGACCTGGTCGGCCGGACCCTCACCGAGCTGCGGGAGTGGAACGGGCGGGTCTACGCCGGGTTCGATTACATCGACCTCGCGGCGTGGCAGACCTGGGTGGACTACCCGTTCCAGGTCGACGGCGGTCGCGGCGCCCTCAGGCTGTGGGTCGGCTTCGCCAATCAGCGGCTCACCGAGCTCTCGGCCGACCTCGCGCTCGCCGACGTCGCCACGCGCCTTGCGCCCGAGCTGCCGCTGCTCGAGCTCGCTTCGGTGCTCGGGCAGTTCGGCGCGAAGAAGGTGACGCGCTTCGAGCTGATCGACCTCGACGGCGAGCCGGACGTCGCCTACGAGGCGTTCGCGCGCCAGCTCGCGCTGGCGCTGCAGGGCGGCGCGACGCTACCGCCGGCCGACTTCACCGCGCGCTGGGAGCCCGCCCAGGGCCGCCGGCCCGCGCGCGGGGAGATCGTCGCGCCGCGGCTGGAGCTCACGCCGCTCGCGCTCGTCGGCAAGTACCTGCCGTTGCCGGAGCAGGCGCGCGAGGCGCTGGTGGCGGCGGCGCCCGAAGGCCGGCTCTCCGACGTGAGCTTCGCGTGGACCGGCGAGGTCTCGAAGCCGGCAACGTTCGCCGCGCGCGGGAAGTTCGCCGATCTCGGGATGCACCCCTACCGGCAGGCACCCGGCTTCAGCAGGCTTGCGGGTGGGTTCGAAGCGAACGACCGCGGGGGAACCGTTACGGTCGCGGCGAACGGCGTGACGATCGACTACCCGGGGATCTTCTCCGAGCCCACGTTCGCCTTCGACGCGGTCGGCGCGCGCGTCAGCTGGAGCTTCCCGCAAGGCAACCTCCAGGTGCGGCTGGAGGAGGTCACGCTGTCGAGTCCCGACCTTGCCGGGAGCCTCTCCGGCACCTACCGGACGGGCAGCAAGGGCGTGCGAGGCATCGACATCACGGCGCGGCTCACGCGCGCGGAAGGACGGCACGTCTACCGGTACATCCCTGCGCTCCCGTCCAGAGTGGTGGACTGGCTGCGCGAGGGCATCCAGTCCGGGGACGTCGGCGAGACGCGCGTTCGCCTGCGCGGCGACCTCGACGACTTCCCGTTCCGGGACGCGACCAAGGGCGAGTTCAGGATCAGCGGCCGCGTGACCGGCGGCACGCTGCAGTACGCCGACGGCTGGCCCAAGCTCACGAACATCACCGCTGACCTCGTGTTCGACGGCCCGCGGCTGAAGATCTCGAGCCCGCGGGCGAACGCGCTCGGCACGCAGATTTCGGACGCCGTGGTCACGCTGCCCGACCTCTACGGCGATCACACCGACGTGCTCGTCAGCGGCGAGGCACAGGGGCCGACCGGGGAGTTCCTGAAGTTCATCGCCCAGAGCCCGGTGAGTGAGGTTCTCGACGGGCTCACCGACGGCTGGACCGCAGAGGGGCGCGGTCGCCTCAACCTGAACCTCGAGCTGCCGCTCGAGCACATGGAGCGGGCGAAGGTCGCGGGCACCTTCCAGTTCGCAGCCAACGGGCTGCAGATGGGGTCCGGCCAGCCGCCGCTCACCCAGCTGACCGGCCGCGTGGACTTCACCGAGTCAGGGGTCTCCGCCCGCAATCTCACGGCGGTCACTCTCGGCGGCAGCATCAGCGCCCAGCTCACGACCCGCGACGGCGCGGTCACGGCGGTCGTGCAGGGGAACGCCGATGCGGCGCAGCTCACGCGGAGCGTCGGGCTGCCGATCGCCGACCGGGTCCGCGGGCTGATGCCGTTCAAGTACACCACGTCGAGCTCGCGCCAGCGCCCCTCGTCGAGCACGTTCGAGTCGTCGCTCGTCGGCGTCGCGGTCGACCTGCCGCCGCCGTTCGGCAAGGCGGCCGCCGACAGCATGCCGCTGCGGGTCGAAAGCTCACCGCTCGCCGCGAAGGCGGCGGGCGGCGGCCACCGCGAGGAGCTTGCCGTGTCGGCCGGCAGCCTCTTGAGCGCGAAGGCGGAGCTCTGGCGGGAAGGGGAGCACACCGTCATCGAGCGGGGGGGCGTAGCGATCGGCGGCGTCCCCCTGAAGCTGCCCGATCGGCCGGGCGTACTGGTCGCGGGCAAGCTCGAGGCGCTCGACCTCGACCGGCTGCTGCCGCTGGTGACGAGCGCCGCCGAGCGCACCGGCGGCGCGGAGCTCAGCGTCAACGCGCTCGATTTCGAGGCCGGAACGCTCGTCGTCAACCGTCGGCAGTTCCACGACGTCAAGGTGCACGCCCAGTTCGACGGCCGGCGGACCTGGCGGGCGGACGTCAGCGCGCGCGAGCTCGCAGGCGAGCTCGCGTGGCGACCCGAAGGCCAGGGCGCGCTGGCGGCGCGGCTCAAGTACCTGATCCATCCCCAGGCACTGCCGGGCGCGACACCCGGCGACGAGACGGTCAAGCGATCTGCCGGCGCTGCGGATCATCGCCGACAGCTACACGTACAACGGCCACGAGCTCGGACGGCTCGAGGTGCGCGCGGTGAACGAGCCGGCCGGCTGGCGGCTTCACCAACTCGAGCTCGTCGCACCCGACGGCGCCTTGAGTGCGAGCGGACTGTGGCAGCCCCCCCGCCTGGGCGCCGAGCGGACCGAGCTCGACGTCAAGGTGGACGTCAAGGACGTCGGGACGTATCTCGCGCGGTTCGGCCAGCCGGACGCCGTGGCGAGAGGAACGGCGACGCTCGAGGGCGCCGTGCGCTGGAGCGGACCAGTGCACCGGATCGACTACGGCTCGCTCAGCGGCCACCTCGCGCTCAAGGCGGCGAAGGGCCAGTTCATGAAGGTGGACCCTGGCGTCGGCCGGCTCCTCGGCGTGCTGTCCCTGCAGTCGCTGCCGCGGCGGATCACGCTCGACTTCCGCGACATCTTCAGCGACGGATTCGCGTTCGACTCGATCGCGGGCTCGGCGAAGATCGCCAGCGGCGTGGCGGTCACCGACGACATGGCGATGGCGGGGCCGGCGGCAAGCGTCGCGATCACGGGGCGGGCCGACCTCGCCAAGGAAACGCAGGATCTCACGGTGCGCGTCGTGCCCACCATCGGCGACAGCATCGCGGTTGCCGCCGGCGTCGTGCTCCTCAACCCGATCATCGGTGCGGGCGCGTTGCTCGCGCAGCGGCTGCTCAAGGATCCGCTCGGACAGATGCTCGCATACGAGTACCGCATCACCGGCAGCTGGACCGAACCGAAGGTGATCCAGGTGCGCGCGCCGAACATCCAGGACGCCGAGAGCGAGGCGGGCGGCGCGGCCGCCGGCGCGAGCGCGGGCGACGACAAGAAGTGAACCCGGGCGAGTGCGGGGCGACGTGAGCGAGCGGTTCAAGGTCGCGGCCCTCCAGATGGTCTCCGAGCCCTCGGTCGAGGCGAACCTCGCCGCGGCCGATGCGCTCATCGCGGACGCGACCGAGCAGGGCGCGAAGCTCGTGGTGCTGCCGGAGTGGTTCTGCTTCATGGGCCGCGGCGAGCGCGACAAGCTCGCGATCCGCGAGGCGGACGGCGACGGCCCGATCCAGGCGTTCCTCGCGCGCGTGGCGGCGAAGCGCCGCGCCTGGGTCATCGCCGGCACGGTGCCGCTCCCCGCCGACGACCCCGCGAAGGTGCGGAACAGCTCGCTCGTGTACGACGACGCCGGCCGGCGCGTGGCGCGCTACGACAAGATCCACCTGTTCGATTTCACCGGCGACGATGAGCGGCACAAGGAGTCCAACACGATCGAGCCCGGCGCTGCGCCGGTCGCGATCGACTCGCCGTTCGGCCGCATCGCCCTTTCGATCTGCTACGACGTGCGCTTCCCGGAGCTCTACCGCCGGCTCGCGCCGATGGACCTGATCACCGTCCCGTCCGCGTTCACCGCGACCACCGGCGCGGCGCACTGGGACGTGCTAGTCCGGGCGCGCGCAGTCGAGAACCTCGCATGGGTGATCGCCCCGGCCCAGGGCGGGCATCATCCGAACGGCCGCCGCACCCACGGCCACACGATGGTGGTCGATCCCTGGGGCAAAGTTGTCGCGAGCCTCGCCCGGGGTCCCGGGGTTGTCGTCGCCGAGATCGACCCCAGCTATCAGACCAGGGCGCGGACGAGCCTGCCGGCCCTGTCCCACCGCGTGCTCTAGGTTTCCCCCGAGGCGTAGCCCATGAAAACCCAGGACCAGCTGCTCCGGACCGCTGCCGACACGCTGCTCGCGCCCTATGACCTGCAGGCGCCGCAGCTCGCGCAGGTGTTCGGCGCCATCATGACGCACCGGGTCGACTACGCCGACCTCTACTTCCAGTACCTGCGCTCGGAGGGCTGGAGCCTGGAGGAGGGCATCGTCAAGTCGGGCAGCTTCAACATCGATCAGGGTGTCGGCGTGCGCGCGATCTCGGGCGAGAAGACCGCGTTCGCGTACTCGGACGAGATCAGCCTTGCGGCGCTCCGGGACGCCGCGGGGGCGACGCGGGCCATCGCCCGCAGCGGTGGCACGAAGAACGCACCGGTCACGCGCACCGGGCAGCGCCGCGATCTCTATCAGCCGATCGACCCGCTCGGGTCGCTCGCCGACGCCGACAAGGTGAAGCTCCTCGAGCGTCTGGAGCGGCTGTGCCGCGCCCGTGACTCGCGAGTGGTGCAGGTGATGGCGAGCCTGGCGGGCGTGTACGAGGTGATCCTCGTCGCGCGCTCCGACGGTGTGCAGGCGGCCGACGTCCGGCCGCTGGTGCGGCTTTCCGTCCAGGTGATCGCCGAAAGCGGCGGCCGCCGCGAGCAGGGCTCGAGCGGCGGCGGTGCGCGGCTCGACTACGCATACTTCACCGACGCGGTGCTCGAGGACTACGCCCGGAAGGCCGTCGATCTCGCGGTGCTCAACCTCGAGTCGCGGCCGACGCCCGCGGGGACGATGACGGTCGTGGTCGGGCCGGGCTGGCCGGGAGTGCTACTGCACGAAGCGGTGGGGCACGGGCTCGAGGGCGACTTCAACCGCAAGGGCTCGTCGGCGTTCTCGGGCCGGATGGGCGAGCGCGTGGCCGCGCCGGGCGTGACCGTCGTCGACGACGGGACGCTGCCGTCGCGGCGCGGGTCGCTCAACGTCGACGACGAGGGCAACCCGACGAACTGCACGACGCTGATCGAGAACGGCGTGCTGCGCGGCTACATCCAGGACAGCCTCAACGCGCGGCTGATGAAGATGCCGCTCACGGGCAACGGCCGCCGCGAGTCGTACGCGCACGTCGTCATGCCGCGGATGACCAACACCTACATGCTCGCCGGCCGCCACGACCCCGGGGAGATCATCGCCTCCGTCGACCGCGGCATCTACGCCGTCAACTTCGGCGGCGGGCAGGTCGACATCACCAGCGGCAAGTTCGTGTTCTCGATGTCCGAGGCGTACATGATCGAGAACGGCAAGCCGACCTATCCGCTCAAGGGCGCGACGCTCATCGGCAACGGCCCCGATGCGCTCACCCGCGTGGCGATGATCGGCTCCGATCTCCAGCTCGACACGGGGGTCGGCACGTGCGGGAAGGACGGCCAGTCGGTGCCGGTCGGCGTCGGGCAGCCGACGCTGCGCATCGACGGCCTGACCGTCGGCGGGACGGCGTAGCCCGCGTCCACCGCGGGCGGCGCGATAATTCACAAGCTTTGACAGTCGCGGAACTCGCCGCGCGGTAGAACCTCGGAGAAGAAAACGGCCGCCCGCGATCGGGCGCATTCATCTTCAAGGAGGCGGTGCCATGCGAGCGCGGACGTGGGCGGCAGCTGTCGTCGGCGTCGCCGCCGCGCTCTCGAGCCCCTACCTCGCGTTCGCGCAGCACGAAGCACCGGTCTGCGCGAATCCGCCTCCGCTTCTGGCCTACGACGGCATCATGCGGGACGCGAAGGTCGCCCTGGCCGTGCGCCGCGTCGCTGCCGCCGCCGCGGACGATCGGCGGCAGAGCGGACTCGCGAGCCTCGCGATCGCCATCGTCCACGCTCAGACCCTGCTGCTTGCCGCCGGCTTCGGCTGCGCCAACCTCGAGCGCGGGATCCCGGCCACGCCGGACACCGGCTACCGCGTGGGCTCGGTCACCAAGGTGTTCGAGGCGACGGCGCTGATGCAGCTGCGCGACGCGGGGCGACTGCGGCTCGACGAAGCCGTCGACCGCACCGTCCCCGAGGCCTGGTATCCGGCCCCGAACGGCACGCGGGTCTCGCCGACCTGGCGCCAGCTCGCCTCGCACACCGCCGGGCTGGAGCGCAACGTGCGGCCGAACCTCGGCACGGTGCCGGACCTCTTCCGTTTTCTCGAGCACCGGACGGCGGCAGCCGAGCCGGGCAAGGTCTACGCCTACTCCAACCTGGGGTTCGTCCTGCTCGGACAGGCGGCCGCGCTGGTCGCGGGCGAGCGGTATCACGACTACGTGCAGCGGCACATCTTCGCGCCCCTCGAGATGACCAGCAGCACCTACGACCCCGGGTCGGTGGCGCCCGAGCGACTCGCGATCGGCTATCTCCGGGTCGACCCGGCCGAGGACGGCTGGTCGGGCTATCGCGCCGGCTACCGGGACCCGTTCCCGCCGTCGGGCACGATTCTCTCGACGGTCAGCGACCTGAGCCGGTTCCTCATGCTCCAGTTCCGCGTCGGGCCGGCGGGCGGCGCGCAGATCCTCGACTCCCGGACGGTGCGCGAGATGTGGCGGCCGGTGGCCCCCACCGGCGCTGCCCGCGCCGCGGCCATCGGCTGGTTCGTGTCGTCGTTCGGCGACGACACGCTCGTCAGCAAGGATGGCGGCCAGCCCGGATTCACGGCGCTCGTGCAGATGATCCCGGAGCGCAAGCTCGGAGTCGTCCTGCTCGTGAACGAGTCGCCGCAGCGGGTGCACGCGAGCGGCGCGCTCGCCCGGGTCTCGCGGCTCGTCGTCGACGAGCTCCTGCCGGCCGTCCCCCGCCGGCCGTAGGCGGCGCGGCGCGGGCTCGAGCCTGGTTGTGCGGCGCATCGCCCGCCGGGGCTACAATAGCGCGCCGCGTCGGTAGCGCGCGGGAAGGTTGGTGCGCGATCTTCCGCCGGCGTGCATCCCAATAAATGGAGGAGACACCATGATCAGAACCGCGGTCGCAGTGGCTGGGCTCATCGCGTTTGGAGCGGCTCAGGCCCAGGACCCACCCAAGCCGCCGCCGGCCTGGCAACAGGGCAAGCCGCCGGCGATGTCGGACTCGAAGCTCGCGCCGCACGCCGGCCGCATGACCGAGACGCCGCGTAGCGAGATCCCGATCGACAAGCTCCAGCTGCCGCCGGGGTTCAAGGCCGAGATCTGGGCGACCGGCATTCCCGGCGGGCGGGCAATGGCGCGCGGCGACCGGGGCAAGATCTATGTCGGCACGCGCGCCCTCGGCCGCGTGTACGAGATCACCGACGACGGCAAGCAGCGGACGAGCCGGGTCGTCGTCGACAAGCTCACGCAGCCGGCCGGGGTCGCCTTCGCGAACGGCTCGCTGTACGTCTTTGCGATCGACAAGGTGCTCCGGTTCGACGGCATCGAGAGCAATCCCAACGTGCAGCCGGTGGACCTGACCGCCAAGTTCAACCTGCCACCGCTGCAGCACCACAACTGGAAGTACGTCAGGTTCGGGCCCGACAAGAAGCTCTACGTCCCGTTCGGTGCGCCGTGCAACATCTGTGAGCCGACCGCCGAGTACGCGCAGATCCGGCGCTACAACGCCGACGGCTCCGGCATGGAGGTGATCGCGACCGGGGTCCGCAACTCGATCGGCTTCGACTGGCATCCCAAGACGGGCGAGTTGTGGTTCGTCGACCAGGGCCGCGACTGGATGGGCGACGCTCCCCAAGACGAGCTGAACCGCCTGTCGAAGCCCGGACTGAACTTCGGCTTTCCCTATTGCCACGCGCAAGGCGTGCCCGACCAGGACATCAAGAAGGCCGGTGCGTGCGAGGGCGTGACCTTGCCCGTGGCGCTGATGGGCCCGCACGCGTCCGTGCTGGGCACCCAGTTCTACACCGGCAAGATGTTCCCGGCCGCGTACCGCGACACCCTGTTCATCGTGCGCAAGGGCTCGTGGAACCGCGACAAGCCGTTCGGCTTCGACGTGATCAACGTCCGGGCCACCCCGGACGGCAGGGACGCCACGGTCACGTCGTTCATGACCGGCTTCCAGGACGCCAAGGAAGGCAGCTACAAATTCTGGGGCCGGCCGGCATACTTGCTGCAGATGCCCGACGGCGCGCTCCTCGTCTCCGATGAGCAGCTGGGGGCGATCTACCGCGTGAGCTACGCCGCGCCGAAGAATTAGTGGCGTCGAGGTCTCGCAACGGGCGGTGGGCGTTGCTCGCCGCCCTTTTTGTGTCCGTCGCCGCCGCCCAGGATCGCCTGCAGCTCTGCGCGGCCTGCCATGGCGCCGACGGGAACTCGGCGATCCCGGGGATTCCATCGATCGCCGGCCAGCCGAAGCTGTTCCTCGAGACGCAGCTCGTCCTGTTCCGCGAGGAGGTGCGGGTCTTGCCCCTGATGCAGCCCCCGGCGAAGGGTGTGGTGAAGGGATTGAGCGACCGGGAGATCACGCGGCTCGCCGAGCACTACGCGGCCCTGCCGCCGCGGTCGGCCGGCAACGATCCGGTGGACGCGACGCAGGTCCAGCGGGCCATGGCGCTCGTGCAGAAGCTGCACTGCGGGTCCTGCCATCTCCCGGACTTTCGCGGGCGTGAGCAGATCCCGCGCCTCGCCGGGCAGCGCGAGGACTATCTCACCGATTCGATGCTCGGCTACCGCGACAACCCGCGGGGCGGCGGGGACACCATCATGGCGGCGGCGCTTTACGGACTGTCGGACGCCGACATTCGCGCCTTGGCGCACTACCTTTCGCGCCTGCCTTAGCCGGGCCCCGGGGCTTGTCATCGCCGACCGGTGCTCGCGCGTTCAAGGCGCTCCGCTGGAGGACACACGATGCGTGACCAGATGGAGATCTACTGCCCGAAGTGCCGCTGGCGGCCGGCGGCCGAGGACCGCTGGGCGTGCGAGCCGCAGTGCGGCACGCTGTGGAACACCTTCTGGACCCGCGGCCTGTGCCCGGGCTGCCGCAAGCAGTGGGGCGAGACCCAATGCCTCGCGTGCAAGGTGTTCTCGCCGCACCGGCAGTGGTACCACGTCCCGCGCCGGATCCCGGCGAAGCGCGAGCGGACGCCCGAGAAGGTGACGTAGCGGGTCGGCCGTCGCGCCGGGCGGCGCGGCGCTAATCCTCTTCCGCCTGCTTCCGCGAGGCCTTGTACTCGGTGATGAGGTGCGCCTGCACGTTCGGCGGCACCGCCTCGTAGTGCGACAGCTCCATCGAGTACGACCCCTGGCCGCCGGTCACCGACTTGAGCCGGTTCGCGTAGCCGTTGAGCTCCGAGAGCGGCACGAGGCCGGAGATCGTCACCGTGCCGGGTGACAGCGAGTTGGTGCCGGTGATCTGGCCGCGCTTGCCCGAGATGTCGCCGGTGATGTCGCCCATGTTCGCCTCGGGGCAGATGATCTCGACGGTCACGATCGGCTCGAGCACGATCGGCCGTGCCTTCTCCAGCGCATCGAGAAACGCCTTGCGGCCGGCGGAGACGAACGCGACCTCCTTCGAGTCCACCGCGTGGTGCTTGCCGTCGTACACGGTCACGCGCAGGTCCTGCATCGGATAGCCCGCGATCGCGCCTGCGGCGAGCACCTGCTCGATGCCCTTCTCGATCGCCGGGATGAACTGGTTCGGGATCACGCCGCCCTTGACCGCGTCCTCGAACTCGAAGCCGGCGCCGCGCGCCAGCGGCTCGACCCGCAGGTAGACCTCGCCGAACTGACCGGCGCCGCCGGTCTGCTTCTTGTGCCGCGCGTGGCCCTCGGCCCGTGCGGTGATCGTCTCGCGGAACGGAATCCGCGGCGGGCGGGTGTTCACCTCGACCTTGTACTGGGTGTTCATGCGCTCGAGGACCGAGCGCACGTGCAGGTCGCCGAGGCCCCGGATCACGGTCTCGTGGGTGGTCGCGTCGTGGTCCATCCGGAACGTCGGGTCCTCGGCGGAGATCTTGTGGATCGCATCCGAGATCCGCTGCTCCTCGCCGCGCTTCTTCGGCTCGATCGCGAGCCCGTACATCGGCGTCGGGAACTCGAGCGGCCGCATGTGGATCTCGTCCTCGTCGTGCGAGTCGTGCAGCACGCAGTCGAACTCGATCTCGTCGATCTTGGCGACCGCGGCGATGTCGCCGGGGACCGCTTCGGCTACCTCGGTGTGGTCCTTCCCCTGGAGCACGAAAAGGTGCCCCACCTTGAACGGCTTCCGCGCTTCCCCGACGTAGAGCTGCGTGTCCTTGGTGATCGTGCCCTGGTGAACGCGGAAGATGCCGAGCTTGCCCACGTACGGATCGTTCACGACCTTGAAAACATGCGCGAGCACGTGCTTCCGCGGATCGGGCTGCGAGCGGAACTCCGTGGCCTTCTCGCCGTCGCCCTTGTAGAAGAGCGGCGGGTTGCCCTCGGCCGGGTTCGGCAGCAGCTTCACGAAAACGTCGAGGAGCTCGGTGAGGCCGACGCCGTTCCGCGCCGACACGAAGCACACCGGGACGAGATGCCCCTCGCGCAGCGCCTTCTCGAACGGCGCGTGCAGCTCCTCCGGCGCAACTTCGCCCTTGTCGAGGTAGACCGACATCAGCTCCTCGTCCACCTCCACGACCTGGTCGACGAGCGCGCGATGCGCCTGCTCGACCGAGGAGAAATCGGCGTCGCCCGAGGGGTTGAAGAAGCAGTCGACGACGCGCTTCCCGCCCCCGGCCGGCAGGTTGATCGGCAGGCATTCCTTGCCGAACGCCTCCTGGATCGCGGCGAGCACCTTCGGCAGGTCGACGTTCTCGGCGTCGATCTTGTTGACGATGACCAGGCGGCAGAGCTTGCGCTTCGCGGCCCACGCCATCATCCGGTTCGCGATCATCTCGACCCCGGTCTGGGCGTTGATGAGGACCGCCGCGGTCTCGACCGCGTCGAGCGCCCCGATCGCCTGGCCGATGAAATCGGGATAGCCGGGGGTGTCGACGAGATGGATGCGCGTGTTCGCGTGGTCGAGGTGGACGACCGAGGACCGGAGGCTGTGGAGGTATTGCTTCTCGAGGGGGTCGAAGTCGCACACCGTCGTCCCCCGCTCGACCGAGCCCGTCGTCTGGATCACGCCGGTGCTCTTGAGCAGTGCTTCGGTTAGTGTGGTCTTGCCCGACGCGCCGTGACCCACGAGCGCGACGGTGCGAAGCGCCTCCGTGCTGAACCTCGCCATGGTTCCTCCTTAAGGATCTACTCGTGCCCGCTCCCGGAGCCGGGGCGGGCGATATTGGAATGGGTCCGCGCAATGCCGCAATCCCGCGAATCTTATGCCAAGGACGGCGCGGCGTGTACAGCGGGCGACGACCCGGGCCCTTGACGATCGCTGCGGGCCGGGCGAATAATGGCCCACGATTCCTCGTAGCCCTCCGCTCGGCGTCGACGCCGCGCGAAGGGCTCTGTCGTTTCTGGGGGACTGTTCGGAGCCTGGAGGTGAAGGGAAAGAAGCGCCGGGTGGACGCGACCCTCATCATCCTGTTAGCGCTGGTCGTCGTCGGGCTGGTCGTGGCGTTCCTGCGCGATGCGGCGCTGCCGCTGCGCGGGCTCGAGGCGAGCGGCCGCCTGGTGCGCAGCGTGTGGGTCGAGCTCGCGCTCGGCTTCGTCCTCGCCGGGCTGATCGAGGTGCTGATCCCGCAAGCGCTGCTGACCCGCTGGCTCGGCGGCGAGCGGCTGGGCCAGGGGATCCTCGTCGGCTGGGCGGCCGGGCTGATCCTGCCGGGCGGACCCTACGTGTTCTTTCCGGTCGTGGCGAACCTGTTCCGGAACGGCGCCGAGGCCGGGCCGCTCATCGCGCTGCTGACGGCGAAAACGCTGGTCAGCCCGATCCGCACGCTGACCTACGAGGCCCCGCTCCTCGGCTGGCCGCTGACGCTCGCCCGCTTCATCCCCGCCGTGCTGCTGCCGCCGGTGCTGGGGCTCCTCGGGCAGTGGCTGTTCACCCTGTTCAAGCGCTAGAGACTCGCCGCGATCGCCTTGCCGAGATCGGCGGTGCGCGCCCGGCCGCCGATGTCCGGCGTGCGCGGCGCGCCGGACCCCGGCTCGAGCACCTTCTCGATCGCGCGCACGATCGCGTCGTGGGCATCCCGGTGCCCGAGGAAGTCGAGCATCATCGCGCCCGACCAGATCTGGGCCACGGGGTTGGCGATGCCCTTGCCGGCGATGTCCGGTGCCGAGCCGTGCACCGGCTCGAAGAGCGACGGGTAGTTGCGCTCGGGGTTGATGTTGCCCGAGGGCGCGATGCCGATCGTGCCGGTGCACGCCGGCCCGAGGTCCGAGAGCAGGTCGCCGAACAGGTTGGAGGCGACGACGACGTCGAACCAGTCGGGATGCAGCACGAAGTTCGCGCACAGGATGTCGATGTGGTACTGGTCGGTGCGCACGTCGGGGTATTGCCTGCCGATCGCGGCGAAGCGCTCGTCCCAGTAGGGCATCGTGATCGAGATGCCGTTCGACTTGGTGGCCGAGGTGAGATGCTTCTTCGGCCGCTGGCGCGCGAGCTCGAACGCGAACCGCATCACCCGCTCGGTGCCGATGCGCGTGAACGTCGCCTGCTGCATGCAGACCTCGCGCTCGGTGCCCTCGAACATGCGGCCGCCGATCGACGAGTACTCGCCCTCGGTGTTCTCGCGGACGATGTAGAAGTCGATGTCGCCGGGCTTGCGGTCGGCGAGCGGCGAGCGGATCCCGGGCATCAGCCGCACCGGCCGCAGGTTCGCGTACTGATCGAACCCCCGCCGCCACTGGATGAGCGAGCCCCAGAGCGAGACGTGGTCCGGCACCAGCGCCGGCCACCCGCAGGCGCCGAAGTAGAGCGCGTCGTGGCCGCCGATCCGGTCCCGCCAGTCGGGCGGCATCCAGTAGTCGTGCTTCGGGTAGTTCTCGCAGCTCCAGTCGAAGTGCTCGAGCGCGAGCTCGAACCCGAACTTGCGCGCGGCGGCGTCGAGCACCCGCAGGCCCTCGGGGACCACTTCCTTCCCGATGCCGTCCCCCGGGATCACAGCGATGCGGTGGGTCGTCATGACGCGCCTCCCCCATGGCGAGCGTGTGCTTAGCTGGGAAGCCGCGATTCTACGCGCCCGAATCGTGCGCCGCGATCGTTGACAGGGCGTGGCCCCGTCCGGAGAATCCGCGGAGCCAGAACAACGACAACACTTCTTCGGCGCAGGCGGTCCAGCCGCGAGCTCTCGAGGAAGCGCTCGCTAGGGCGCGAGGCAAGGGAGTCCTCCGGATGAAGAAGCTTGGCCGGGCGCGCGCACCGCGCCTCCGGACTCAACTACCCGCAGCAGGTTGCGCTTCCCGATGCCGGCCGATCCCAACCTGACGCCGCTCGAGACGGCCTCGTCGATCTTCGGCGAAGCCCCGCCGCGCCTCGAGGCCGAGGGCCTGGGCGTCGCGCGGACGGCGCTGGTCGTGGCATACCTCGCGGCCGCCGCCGTCTATCTCGTGTGGCGGCTCGACTCGTTCAACCCGGACGCGATGGCGTTCTCGATCACCGTCTACGCGGCCGAGGTGTTCGGCTTCGGGGCTGCGGCGCTGCACCTGTTCATGTGCTGGCGGCTGACCGTGCGGGCGGCGCCAGCGCCGCGGGCGGGGCGCACGGTCGACGTCTTCGTCACCACCTTCAACGAGCCGGTCGAGATGGTCCGCCGCACGCTGCTCGCCGCGCGCAACATGGACCACCCTCACCAGACCTGGCTGCTCGACGACGGCGATCGCGCAGAGATGCGCAAGCTCGCCGCCGAGCTCGGTTGCCGGTACCTCAAACGCCGCGTCAACACCGACGCCAAGGCGGGCAACCTCAACAACGCGCTGCTGTTCTCGACCGCGGAGCTTTTCGCCGTGTTCGACGCGGATCACGCGCCGGCGCGAGAGTTCCTGACCGAGACCATCGGCTACCTGGAGGACCCGAACGTCGCGTTCGTGCAGACGCCGCAGGACTTCTACAACCTGGACTCCTACCAGCACCGCCGCGCACGCGAGGGGTGCGTCGTCTGGACCGAGCAGTCGCTGTTCTTCCGGCTGATCCAGCGCGGCAAGGACTACCGGAACGCGGCGTTCTTCTGCGGGAGCTGCGCGGTGCTCCGCCGCTCCGCCCTGGACAAGGTCGGCGGCTTCGCCGCGACGACGGTCACCGAGGACCTGCACACCTCGCTCCGGCTGCACAAGGCCGGCTACCGCTCGGTCTACCACGCGCGCTCGCTCGCGTTCGGTCTCGCGCCGGCGAACGTCGTGTCGTTCCTGCGGCAGCGCATGCGCTGGGGGCTCGGCGCGATGCAGGTGTGGCGGCGGGAGCGGCTCCTCACGTCCCGGCGGCTGAGCCTCGGGCAGAAGCTCTGCTACCTCGCCTCGATCCTCACCTATTTCGACGGCTGGGCGAAGGCAATCTTCTACTTCGCCCCGGTCGTCGTGCTGATAACCGGCGTGATGCCGCTCGCCGCGCTGAACGAGGCGTTCTGGATCCGGTTCCTGCCCTATTACCTGCTCGGGTTCTGGGTGTACGAGGAAGTCGGGCGCGGCTTCGGCCACACGCTCGAGGTCGGGCGCTACAACATGGCCCGGTTCGCCGCGTTCATCTGGGCGACCTTCGGCCTGGCGCGCAAGCGGTCGAAGTTCCGCGTGACCGAGAAGGCCCTGGGGCTGGCCGCGGCGACGCGGCGGTACCTCGGGCCGCAGTATCTGGTCCTCTTCACGAACGCCGCGGCCATCCCGGTGGGCGTGGCGCTCTACGCGTGGCAGGCGCTCCCGCTAGGCGCGCTGGCCGCCAACACCGTCTGGGCGGGGCTCAATGTCTGGCTGGCGGCGGGCGTTGTGAACTTCTCGCTCCGGGTCGGCGGCTTCCGACGGCGCGACTACCGGTTCCTGGTACCGATCCCGGTGCGCGTCCGCGCCGAGGGTACCCGGCCGGTGCTCGGCGTCCTCGACGACGTGTCCTCGTCGGGCTTCAAGTTCTACGGCCCGACCCCGAAGGAACTCCGCGTCGGCGCGAAGCTCGACGGCGATCTCTTCCTCCCGACCGGCCAGGTGCCGTTCCACGCGGTCGTCCGCACCGAGCAGCGCACCGCGGGCGGGACCCGGGTCAAGTGCATCGGCTGCCGATTCGACTGGACCGACGAGGCGGAGCGCGACCGGCTCGACCTGTACCTCTACGGATCCGACGTGCAGTGGCAGCTGAACGGCCTCGCCGATCGTGGTCGAACGGTGCTGGACCGGCTTGCCGCGGTGGTCAGGCGTCGGCCGCGTGCGACCGAGATCGAGCCCGCCGCGCACTGGGCGCCGGTGCTGTACCACGAGGCCGGGCCGAGGACCGAGACACCGCGCGTCGGGCTCGTTTCGGTGCCGGGGGCGGAGGGCGAGCCGCGCACGCTGGTGACGCTCCTCCCGCTCGACCCGACGACGCAGTTCCGGTTCCGGATGGTGACGCGGACCGGCTCCTATCCGCTTCCGGGGCAACCGGTGCCGGTCAAGAACATCGCGACGCCAGCGGCGCCGATCTACGTGTACCAGTTCGCCGCGTAGCGATAGTGGGTGGGGCCGTGTCGGTCCCGTCTAGTCTTCTCTCGCCCAGTGCTTCGCCCGCTCGACCGCGCGCACCCAGCCGGCGAGGCGCGACTCCGCTTCGTCACGCGACATCTTCGGTTCGAACAGCCGCTCGCGCCGCCACTGCGACGCGATCTCGTCGCCGCTGCGCCATACGCCCGTCGCGAGACCGGCGAGATATGCGGCACCGAGGGCGGTGGTCTCGAGCACGCGCGGCCGTGCGACCGGCACGCCGAGCAGGTCGGCCTGGAATTGCATCAGCAGATCGTTCACGGTGGCGCCGCCGTCCACGCGCAGCTCGGCGAGCCCGCGCCCGGCGTCGTTCTGCATGGCGAGCAGCACCTCGGCCGACTGGAACGCGATCGACTCGAGCGCGGCGCGCGCGAGGTGGGCGGCGGTCGTCCCGCGGGTGACGCCGATGATCGCCCCGCGGGCGTACGCATCCCAGTGCGGCGCGCCGAGCCCGGCGAACGCCGGCACGAGGTAGATCCCGCCCGCGTCGGGCACGCTCGCCGCGAGGGGCTCGACATCGCGCGACGACCGGATCAGTCCGAGGCCGTCGCGCAGCCACTGCACCACGGCGCCGGCGATGAAGACACTGCCTTCGAGGGCGTACTCGGCGCGGCCCGTGACCGCGGCCGCGCGGGTCGTGAGCAGGCCGTGCGTCGACGCGATCCGGTGCTCACCCGTATGCAGCAGCATGAAGCAGCCGGTGCCATAGGTGTTCTTCGCCATCCCCGCCGCGTGGCACGCCTGGCCGAAGAGCGCGGCCTGCTGGTCGCCCGCGATGCCGGCGATCGGCAGCGCGGATCCCAGCAGCCGCGGATCCGTTTCCCCGAGCAGGCTGCTCGACGGCCGCACCTCCGGGAGCACCGCGCGCGGTACCCGAAAGAGCGCGAGGAGCTCGTCGTCCCACGCGCCGCGGCCGATGTCGTAGAGCAGCGTTCGCGATGCGTTCGAGGGGTCGGTGACGTGGAGGCGGCCGCCGGTCAGCTTCCAGACGAGCCAGCTGTCGACCGTGCCGAACGCGAGCTCGCCGGTCGCCGCGCGCGACCGCGCGCCCGGCACGCGGTCGAGGAGCCACGCGAGCTTGGTGCCGGAGAAATAGGGGTCGAGCACCAGCCCGGTCTTGGCGGTCACGCCCGGCTCGTGCCCCGCGCGCTTGAGGCGGTCGCACTCGTCGGCAGTGCGCCGGTCCTGCCACACGATCGCGTGGGCGAGCGGCGCGCCGCTCCGGCGGTCCCAGACGATGGTGGTTTCGCGCTGGTTCGTGATGCCGATCGCCGCCAGATCGCGCGCCGCGATGCGCGCGTTGGCGATCGCTTCGCGCGCGACGTCGAGCTGCGAGCGCCAGAGCTCTTCGGGGTCGTGCTCGACCCAGCCGGGCTGCGGAAAGATCTGGCGGAACTCGCTTTGCGCGCTGCCGCGCGCCGCCCCCGCCTCGTCGAACACGATCGCGCGCGAGCTGGTGGTGCCCTGGTCGAGGGCCAGAACGTAGCGCACGAAAAATTCTAGCAGGAGGTCTCGCCAAGCGCGGATGCTAAAATCCCCGCTATGCCTCTTCCCATTTCCGAGATCGAACGCGAGCACACCCACACGCGCCGGGTGCGGTTCGAGGGCTACAAGCGCGCCGACGGCCTGTGGGACATCGAGGCCCATCTCACCGATGTCAAGAACCACGACTATCAGCTGATGACCGGCGTCCGTCGCGCCGGGCAGCCGATCCACGAGATGTGGATCCGCCTCACGATCGACCACGGCCTGAACATCGTGGACGCGGCGGCGGCGTCCGACACGGTGCCGTACCCGGGCGGCTGCGAGGCGATTGCCCCGGCGTACCGCAAGCTGATCGGCCTCAACCTCAGGAAGGGATTCCGCAAGGCGGTGAGGGAACGGCTCGGCGGCGTGCTGGGCTGCACCCACCTCACCGAGATGCTCGCCGGCATGCCGACCGCCGCGATCCAGACCTTCGCGGGCGAGATGAAGGAGCAGCGCGACGACGGTTCGAAGCCGTTCCAGCTCGACCAGTGCCACGCGCTCGAGACCACGAGCAAGACCGTCAAGGCGTGGTATCCAAAGTGGTTCAGGAGCGAGGCGGCATGAAGATCCACGAGTACCAGGCGAAGGAGATCCTGCGCAAGTACGGCGTCCCGACGCTGCGCGGCGTGCCATGCTTCTCGGTCGACGAGGCGGCGCACGCGGCGCGCGAGCTCGGCGGCCCCGTCTGGGTGGTGAAGGCGCAGATTCACGCCGGCGGCCGTGGCAAGGGCGGCGGGGTCAAGCTCGCCCGCTCGGTCGACGAGGTGAAGGAGCTCGCGTCGCGGATCCTCGGCATGCGTCTCGTCACGCACCAGACCGGACCCGAGGGCCAGAAGGTGCGGCGCCTGCTCATCGAGGAAGGCGCCGACATCAAGAAAGAGTACTACCTCGGCATGGTGGTTGACCGGGACACCCAGCGCGTGTGCCTGATGGCGTCGTCCGAGGGCGGGGTCGACATCGAGGAGGTTGCCGCCACGCACCCGGAGAAGATCCACAAGGTGTTCGTCGATCCGGCGACCGGGCTGAAGGACGCGGAGGCCGACGGCGTCGCGCGCAAGCTCGGGCTCCCCGAGACGAGCGTCCCGGAGGCGCGGACGCTGCTCCAGGAGCTCTACCGCGCCTTCTGGGAGACCGACGCGTCGCTTGCCGAGATCAACCCGCTGATCGTCACCGGCGCCGGGCGCGTGGTCGCGCTCGACGCCAAGATGACCTTCGACGACAACGCGCTCTTTCGCCATCCCGAGATCGTCGCGATGCGCGACCTCGACGAGGAGGATCCCGCGGAGGTCGAGGCGTCGAAGTACGACCTCTCCTACATCCAGCTCGAGGGCGACATCGGCTGCCTCGTGAACGGCGCGGGGCTCGCCATGGCGACGATGGACATCATCAAGTTCTACGGCGGGCGCCCGGCGAACTTCCTCGATGTCGGGGGCGGCGCGACCACCGAGAAGGTGACCGAGGCGTTCAAGATCATGCTGCGGAACCCGTCGCTGAAGGCGATCCTGGTCAACATCTTCGGCGGGATCATGAAGTGCGACGTGATCGCCACCGCGCTGGTCGCGGCGGCGAAGGTGGTGAGCCTCAGGGTGCCGCTGGTGGTGCGGCTGGAAGGCACCAACGTCGAGCTCGGGAAGAAGATACTCGCGGACTCCGGGCTGCCGATCATCGCGGCGGCGAACATGGCCGATGCCGCGCAGAAGGTCGTCGCCGCGGCGCAAGGCAAGGGCTGAGCGCGCGAATCATGTCGATCCTCATCAACCGCGACACCAAGGTCGTCACCCAGGGCATCACCGGCAAGACCGGGCAGTTCCACACTCGCATGTCCCGCGACTACGCGAACGGCCGGAACTGCTTCGTCGCCGGCGTCAACCCGAAGAAGGCGGGCGAGGACTTCGAGGGCATCCCGATCTTCGCGTCGGTGAAGGACGCGAAGGCGAAAACGGGCGCGACCGTCTCCGTCATCTACGTCCCGCCGCCGGGCGCGGCGGGCGCGATCTGGGAGGCCGTCGAGGCCGGGCTCGACCTCGTGATCTGCATCACCGAGGGCATCCCGGTGCGCGACATGATCGAGGTGCGCGATCGGATGCGGCGACAGGGATCGAAGACGCTGCTGATCGGGCCGAACTGCCCCGGCCTCATCACGCCCGACGAGATCAAGATCGGCATCATGCCCGGCCACATCCACCGGAAGGGACGCATCGGCGTCGTCTCGCGCTCGGGGACGCTGACCTACGAGGCGGTCTGGCAACTGAGCGAGCTCGGCTACGGCCAGTCCTCGGCGGTCGGGATCGGCGGCGACCCGGTCAACGGCCTGAAGCACATCGACGTGGTGAAGCTCTTCAACGACGACCCGGGCACCGACGCGGTGGTCATGATCGGCGAGATCGGGGGCGCGGACGAGGAGGCCGCCGCGCGCTGGATCAAGAGCAACATGAAAAAACCCGTCGTCGGCTTCATCGCAGGGGTCACCGCACCGCCCGGCAAGCGCATGGGTCACGCCGGCGCGATCATCTCCGGTGGCAAGGGCACCGCGCAGGAAAAGCTTGCCACGATGGAAGAGTGTGGCATCCAGGTGACCCGCAACCCCGCCGAAATGGGCAAGCTGCTCAAGTCGGTGCTGTAGCCCCAGCGCGAGTGAACCCGGAGGGACGCCGCCGCTTTCTCGCTGCCGCCGCGGCGCTCGGACTGGCCGGCTGCGCACCCATGCCCGGTTCCGTCGCGGCGCGCCGGGAGGCCGGCTTCGCGGAGGTCAACGGCACCCGGCTCTACTACGAGGTCGCCGGCAGCGGCGAACCGGTCGTGCTGGTCCACGCGTTCACGCTCGACACCCGGATGTGGGACGACCAGTTCGAGGTGCTGGCGCGCGAATTCCGGGTGATCCGCTACGACGCGCGCGGATTCGGCAAGTCGGCGGCGCCGAACCCGCGCGAGCCGTACTCGAACGCCGAGGACCTCGCGGCCCTCCTCGACGAGCTCGACGCGCGGCGTGCTCACGTGGTGGGACTGTCGATGGGCGGCCGGTTCGCGCTCGACTACGCAGTGACGTATCCCGCCGACCTGCGCTCGCTCGTGATCATCGATGGTGTCATTGGCGGCTGGCAGTGGTCGAAGGAGTGGCTCGCCGCGTACGCGCCCATCGTGGAGGCCGGCCGGCGGCGCGACGTGGCGCAGGCAAAGTCGCTGTGGCTCGGGCTCTCGCTGTTCGCCCCGGCACGCGCACAAGCGCCGGTCGGGGCGCGCCTGAAGCAGATGGTCGACGACTACTCCGGCTGGCATTTCGTCAACCGGAATCCCGAGCGGGCGGTGTCGCCCCCCGCGGTGGGACGGCTCGGCACCATCCGCGTGCCGACGCTCGTCGTTGTCGGCGAGCTCGACCTGCCCGACTTCCAGCGCATGTCCGAGCGGCTGGAGCGCGACATCCCCGGCGCGCGCCGCGCGACGATCCCCGGCGCGGGGCATTTCGCGAACATGGAAGCGCCGGAGGGCGTCACTCGCGCGCTGCGCGAGTTCCTGCCGCGCGGCTGAGCCGCGCTTGACGCGCGTCAATGGCCCCGCGTCGCGGACGCGTGATAACCTCTTCTGAATGAACGACCGGCCGCGAGCAACGAGCCCCGTCCGCCAGGTTCGCGCGACGCCGAAGGGCCGCCGCGTCGATCCGGAGGCGCTGGCCGAGGTCCGTCGGCTCCTCGGCGCCGCGCCGCGCCGGCGCGATCTCCTCATCGAGCACCTGCACCGGATCCAGGACCGCTACGGCCATCTCTCCGACCGCCATCTCGTCGCGCTCGCCGAGGAGATGAAGCTCGCGATGACCGAGGTCTACGAGGTCGCGACGTTCTACCACCACTTCGACGTGGTGATGGACGGCGACGCGGCGCCGCCCGCGGTCACCGTGCGGGTGTGCGACTCGATCGCGTGCGAGATGGCGGGCGCGCGCGCGCTGCTCGAACGGCTGCCGGCGATGCTGGGCGAGAGCGTGCGGGTGCTCCCGGCGCCGTGCATCGGCCGCTGCGAGCAGGCGCCGGCGGTCACCGTCGGCCGGCATCCCGTGGCTTGTGCCGACGCCGCCAAGATCGCGGCGCTCGTGAGGAACGGCGAGCTCGAGCATCCGCCCGCGAAAGACCGCGCGAAGTTCAGCCCCACGGCCTTCATCGAGCCGCGGAACACGCCCGGCGCAGTGCTCGATGTGAGCCCCGATTACGTGTCCTACGCCGCCTACCGCAACGGCGGAGGGTATCGGCTCGTCGCCGAATGCCTCGCGGGAAAGCACGATCCGGAAGCGATCATCCAGAAGATGGAGCACTCGGGGCTGCGCGGCCTGGGCGGCGCGGGGTTCCCGACCGGGCGCAAGTGGCGGGTCGTGCGCGCGGAGCGGCAACCGAAGCTCGTCGCGGTGAACATCGACGAAGGCGAGCCGGGAACGTTCAAGGACCGCGTCTATCTCGAGCGCGACCCGCACCGGTTCATCGAGGGCATGCTCGTCGCCGCCTGGGCGGTGCAGGCGGGCGCCTGCTACGTGTATCTCCGCGACGAGTATCACGGCTGCCGGGCGATCCTCGAGAAGGAGCTCGCACGGCTGAAGGCCGATCCGCCGTGCGCGCTGCCGCTCATCGATCTCCGCCGCGGGGCTGGCGCGTACATCTGCGGCGAGGAATCGGCGATGATCGAGTCGATCGAGGGGAAGCGCGGCATGCCGCGCCTGCGCCCGCCGTACGTCGCGCAGGTCGGGCTGTTCGGCTACCCGACGCTCGAGCACAACATGGAGACCCTGTACTGGGTCCGCGACATCCTCGAGAAGGGCCCGGAGTGGTTCGCGGGCTTCGGCCGCAACGGCCGCAAGGGCCTGCGCTCGTTCTCGGTGTCCGGGCGGGTGAAGCGGCCCGGGATGCACCTCGCGCCGGCGGGGATCACGGTCCGCGAGCTGATCGCCGAGTACTGCGGCGGGATGCTCGACGGCCACGCGTTCTATGGTTACCTGCCGGGCGGCGCGTCCGGAGGCATCCTCCCGGCGGCGATGGCGGACATCCCCCTCGACTTCGACACGCTGAACAAGTACGGTTGCTTCATCGGGTCCGCGGCGATCGTGATCCTGTCGGACCGCGACCGCGCGGTCGACGCGGCGCGGAACCTGATGGGGTTCTTCAGGGACGAATCCTGCGGACAATGCACGCCGTGCCGGGTCGGCACGGCGAAGGCGCTGGGACTGATGGGACAGAGGCAGTGGGATCAGGGACTCCTCGCCGAGCTCGCCCAGGCGATGGCGGACGCCTCGATCTGCGGTCTCGGGCAGGCGGCGCCGAATCCGATGCTGTGCGTGATGAAATACTTCCCGCACGAGCTCGCGTAGGAGCGAGGCGATGGACCGACTGAGCACCCAGCAAGCGGCGACGATGCCGATCGAGTTCAAGCTGAACGGCCAGACGGTCGTCGGCCGCGCCGACGAGCTGATCATCGAGACGGCGCGGCGCCACGGGGTGGCGATCCCGCACCTCTGCTACCGCAGGGGGCTCCGCCCGGACGGGAACTGTCGCGCGTGCGTGGTCGAGATCAAGGGCGAGCGCGTACTCGCCCCATCGTGCTGCCGCTATCCGTCCGACGGCATGGACGTGACGACCAACAGCGCGCGGGCGCTCGCGTCCCAGAAGCTGGTGCTCGAGCTCCTGCTCGCGGACATGCCCGAGCGCCGTTACACGCGGGACAACAAGGTCGACGCCTGGGCGAAGCGCCTCGACGTCGGCCGGCCGCGGTTCCCGGCGCGGCACCAGCCGCGGGCCGACCTCTCGCACCCGGCGATCGCCGTCAACCTCGACGCGTGCATCCAGTGCACGCGCTGCGTGCGCGCCTGCCGCGAGGAGCAGGTGAACGACGTCATCGGCTACGCGTTCCGCGGCGAGCACTCGAAGATCGTCTTCGATCTCGACGACCCCATGGGCGCGTCGACCTGCGTCGCGTGCGGGGAGTGTGTCCAGGTCTGCCCGACCGGGGCGCTCATGCCGGCACGCGAGGTCGGGCTCGTGAAGGCGGACAAGACCGTCGACTCGGTCTGCCCGTACTGCGGCGTCGGGTGCCTGCTCACCTACCACATCAAGGACAACCGGATCCTTCACGTGCAAGGCAAGGACGGTCCGGCGAACCAGAACCGGCTGTGCGTCAAGGGCCGCTACGGGTTCGACTACGTGCATCACCGGCAACGCCTGACGAAGCCCCTCATCCGCCGGGCCGGCGTGCCGAAGACGAAGGACTTCGTCGTCGACCCCGACCGGTGGCAGGAGGCGTTCCGCGAGGCGACGTGGGAAGAGGCGCTGGAGCTCGCGGCGAAGGGCCTGCGCGAGATCCGTGACCGGGACGGGAAGCGGGCGCTCGCCGGCTTCGGCTCGGCGAAGGGCACGAACGAAGAGGCGTACCTCTTCCAGAAGCTCGTGCGCACCGGTTTCGGCTCGAACAACGTCGACCACTGCACGCGCCTCTGCCACGCCTCGAGCGTCGCCGCGCTGATGGAGGGGATCAACTCCGGTGCGGTGTCGAACCAGGTGCGCGACGTGCTGAAGGCGGAAGTGATCTTCCTGATCGGCGCCAACCCGACGAGCAATCATCCGGTGGCCGCGACGTGGATGAAGAACGCCGCCAAGCGCGGCGTGAAGCTGATCGTCGCCGACCCGCGGCGCAGCGACCTCGCGCGGCTCGCGACCCACTTCCTGCAGTTCAACGCCGACACCGACGTCGCGCTGCTCAACGCGATGCTGTACACGATCGTCGAGGAGGGATTGGTCAACGAAGCGTTCGTGCGCGACCGCACGAGCGGCTTCGAGGCGCTGCGGGAAAGCGTCAAGAAGTACTCGCCCGAAGCGATGGCGCCGATCTGCGGCATCCCGGCGCCGACGATCCGCGAGGTGGCGCGCCTCTACGCGACATCGAAGGGCTCGATGATTCTCTGGGGCATGGGCATCTCGCAGCACGTGCACGGGACCGACAACGCGCGCTGCCTGATCGCGCTCACCCTCGCCACCGGCCAGATCGGCCGGCCGGGCACCGGCCTGCATCCGCTGCGCGGCCAGAACAACGTGCAGGGGGCTTCCGACTCGGGGCTGATCCCGATGGTCTACCCCGACTACCAGCGGGTCGACAACCCTGAAGCCAAGCGCCGCTTCGAGCAGCTGTGGGGCACCGAGCTCGACCCGAAGCCGGGGCTCACGGTCGTCGAGATCATGAACGCGGCGAAGAAGGGCGAGATCCGCGGCATGTACATCATGGGCGAGAACCCGGCGATGTCGGATCCCGACGCCGATCACGCGCGCGAGGCGCTCGCGGCGCTCGACCATGTCGTGGTCCAGGACATCTTCCTCACCGAGACCGCGTACCTCGCCGACGTGGTGCTGCCGGCGACGGCGTGGCCGGAGAAGAACGGCACGGTCACCAACACCGACCGCATGGTGCAGCTCGGCCGCAAGGCGATCGAGCCGCCGGGCGATGCGCGCGAGGACTTGTGGATCATCCAGGAGCTCGCGCGGCGCATCGGCCTCGATTGGCGCTATGCGCACGCGCGCGACGTGTTCAACGAGATGCGCCAGTGCATGGACTCGATCGCGGGCATCACCTGGGAGCGGCTCGAGCGCGACTCCTCGGTCACCTACCCGTGCGAGAACGAGGGCGACCCCGGGCAGCCGGTGGTGTTCACCGACCACTTTCCCACGGCGACCGGCCGCGGGAAGTTCGTGCCTGCCGACATCATCCCGGCCGCGGAGCGGCCCGACCGCGACTACCCGATGGTGCTCATCACCGGGCGGCAGCTCGAGCACTGGCATACCGGCGCCATCACCCGCCGGGCGGGCGTCCTCGACGCCATCGAGCCCGAGCCGGTCGCGAGCCTGCACCCGAGCGATCTCGCCAGGCTCAAGGTCAAGGCGGGCGAGGTGGTCACCGTCGAATCGCGGCGCGGCACGATCGCGCTCTACGCGCGCGTGGACGAGGGGACGCCGGCCGGCACAGTGTTCATCCCGTTCTGCTACTACGAGGCCGCGGCGAACAAGCTGACGAACCCGGTGCTCGATCCGTTCGGCAAGATTCCCGAGTTCAAGTACTGCGCGGTCCGCGTGACCAGGGGCGGCCCCACGCCCAAGCGAATGAGCTACGGCGGCGGACAGGCCCCGCTGCCGGCCGCTGCGGCGTAGCCCGGGCAACGCGGGTCGATGCGTCGGCTACACTGCGGCCGACGTGAAGACTGCTGCGGTAGCACCCGGCGACGAATTCGATCTCGTCGTTGCGCTCGAGCGAATCGGGCTGATCGCCTTCGGCGAGGCGTTTACGATGACCCCCCTCGCGGGGGGCGTCTCCTCGGACATCGTGCGCGTCGACGCCGCGCGGGGGAGCTTCTGCGTCAAGCGCGCGCTCGAGAAGCTCAGGGTCGAGGCCGACTGGCACGCGCCGGTCGCGCGCAACCACAGCGAGGCCGAGTGGTTTCGGGTGGCCGGCGGGATCGTGCCGGACGCGGTGCCGCGGCTGTTCGCGGAGGACGTGAACGCGGGGTTGTTCGCGATGCAATGGCTCGACCCGGAGGCGTATCCGGTGTGGAAGGCCGAGCTTCGCGACGGCCGGATCGAGCCGCGGACCGCCGCCGAGGTCGGCCGGCGCATCGCGCTCGTTCATGCCGGGACCGCGGGCCGCATCGATATCGCCGCGCGCTTCGCGACCGACGGGATCTTCCGCTCGATCCGGCTCGAGCCCTACCTGCTCGCGACCGCCGAGCGCCACGCGGACGTCGCCGGGGCGCTCCGCTCGCTCGCCGAGACGACCGGGCAGACCAAGCTCGCGCTGGTGCACGGCGACGTGAGCCCCAAGAACATCCTCGTCGGCCCGCGCGGCCCGGTCTTCCTCGACGCCGAATGCGCCTGGTACGGCGACCCGGCGTTCGATCTCGCGTTCTGCCTGAACCATCTGCTGCTGAAGCGCGTGTGGCGGCCGTGGTGGGCGAGCCGCTACCTCGTCTGCTTCCGTGCCCTCGCCGGCGCCTACCTCGCGGGGATCACGTGGGAGCCCCGCGACATGCTTGAAGCGCGGTGCGCACGGCTGCTGCCCGGCTTGCTCCTCGCCCGGGTCGACGGCAAGTCGCCCGTGGAGTACGTCCTGCGCGAAACCGACCGGGAGCGCGTGCGCGCGTGCGCCAAGCGGCTGCTCCTGAACCCGCGGCGGCGGCTGTCCGAGGTCGCGGAGGCGTGGCGGCAGTGCTGGGAGGAAGGCTGAGATGGACCGCTCCGCGATCGCCGGGGTGAACGGCCGCCGCGTGTGGGACTCGCGCGGCCGCCCGACCGTCGAGGCCGAGGTGGCCCTTGCCGGTGGCGCGCGGGGCCGCGCGATCGCCCCGGCCGGCGCCTCGCGCGGGACGCACGAGGCGGTCGACCTGCGCGACGGCGGCGCGCGTCTCGGCGGCTTCGGCGTGGCGCGCGCGGTCGCCGCCGTGAACGGCCCCATCGCGCGGGCGATCGCCGGCATGGACGCCCGCGAGCAGGCGGCGATCGACGCCGCGCTCATCGCGCGCGACGGGACTCGCGGACAAGTCGCAGCTCGGCGGCAACGCCATCGTCGCCACGTCGCTCGCGGTGCTGCACGCAGCCGCGGCGGCGGAGGGGGTCCCGCTCTATCGGCATCTCGCCGGCGCGGGGCCGGTCCGGCTGCCGCTGCCGCAGATCCAGATCTTCGGCGGCGGGGCGCACGCCGGCCGGCGCGTCGACATCCAGGACTTCATGGTGATGCCGCTCGGCGCTGGCGACTTCGCCGGCGCGCTCGAGATGACGGCCGAGGTCTATCGCGCGGCGGGGGAGCTGATGCGCGCCGCGGACAAGCTCGCGGGCGTCGCCGACGAAGGCGGCTGGTGGCCGGAATTCGGAACGAACGAGGAGGCGCTCGACTGGCTGGTGCGCGCGATCGAGCGAGCCGGGTTCACGCCGGGCGACGAGGTGGCGATCGCGCTCGACGTCGCCGCCTCGGAGTTGGGCAGCGGCGGCCGTTATCGGCTCGGGCTGGAGGGGCGCGAGCTCGACAGCGACGGGCTTATCGAGCTCCTCCTCGACTGGATCGGCCGCTACCCGATCGCGTCGATCGAGGATCCGCTGGCCGAGGACGATGCCGACGGGCTCGCCCGGTTCACCGCGTGCCGTCGGGGACCGCGTCCAGGTGGTCGGCGACGACTTCCTCGTGACCAGCGCGCGACGCGTCGCGGCGGCGGGCGGGGCGTGCAACGCCTTGCTCGTCAAACCCAACCAGGCGGGCACGGTGACCGAGGCGAAGGCGGCCCTCGACGCGGCCAAGCGCGCCGGCTGGGCGACGATCGTGTCGGCGCGGTCGGGCGAGACCGAGGACGTCTCGATCGCGCATCTCGCCGTCGGGTGGGACGCCGCCCAGCTCAAGGTCGGGTCGTTCGCCCGGTCCGAGCGGATGGCGAAGTGGAACGAGGTGCTGCGGATCGAGGCCGCGGAAGGCTCGAACGCGTGCTTCGCCGGGCGCGCGGCGTTGCCGCAATTCCGCCCCTCGCGGCCGCGTTAGGCGTCGCGCCTTGACGGCAGTCAATGTCCGCCGGCCGGGCGGACACCTAACCTAGCGCAGCCACGAAGAACAGGAGAGTCACACCATGCCGTCCGACATCGAGATCGCCCAGGCCGCGAAGCTCCAGCGCATCTCCAAGGTCGCGCTCGAGAAGCTCGGCATCGCCGAGGACCATCTCGACCCCTACGGCCACTACAAGGCGAAGGTCTCGCTCAAGTACCTCGACTCGCTCAAGGGGAAGCCCGACGGCAAGCTGATCCTGGTCACGGCGATGACCCCGACCCCGGCGGGCGAGGGCAAGACGACCACGACGGTCGGCCTGGGCGACGCGCTCAACCACATCGGGAAGAAGGCGGTGATCTGCCTGCGCGAGCCCTCGCTCGGGCCGGTGTTCGGCATGAAGGGCGGCGCGGCGGGCGGCGGCTACGCGCAGGTGGTGCCGATGGAGGACATCAACCTCCACTTCACCGGCGACTTCAGCGCGATCGCGCTCGCGAACAACCTGCTCGCGGCGATGCTCGACAACCACATCAACCACGGCAACGAGCTCGGGATCGACGTCCGGCGCATCCAGTGGAAGCGCGTGGTCGACATGAACGACCGGGCGCTGCGCGACATCGTCGTCGCGCTCGGCGGGACGGCGAACGGCTACCCGCGCGAGGACGGCTTCGACATCGTGGTCGCCTCCGAGGTGATGGCGATCTTCTGCCTCGTCGACCTCGGTCGAAGATCTGAAGAGCGGCTCGGCAACATCGTCGTCGGCTACACCAAGGACCAGAAACCGGTCACCGCGCGCGACCTGAAGGCGCACGGCGCGATGACCGTGCTGCTGAAGGACGCGCTCGCCCCGAACCTCGTGCAGACGCTCGAGAACAACCCGGCGTTCATCCACGGCGGGCCGTTCGCGAACATCGCGCACGGCTGCAACTCGGTGATCGCGACGCAGTCCGCGCTCAAGCTCGCCGACTACGTGGTGACCGAGGCGGGCTTCGGGGCCGACCTCGGCGCCGAGAAGTTCGTCGACATCAAGTGCCGCAAGACCGGCCTGCGCCCGAGCGCGACGGTGATCGTCGCGACGGTGCGCGCGCTCAAGTACCACGGCGGCCAGGACCTGAAGACGATCGGCCAGGAGAACCTGGCGGCGCTCGAGAAGGGGCTCGCCAACCTGGAGCGGCACGTCGAGAACGTGCAGAAGAACTACGGCATTCCCTGCGTGGTCTCGATCAACCGCTTCAACCAGGACACCCCGGCCGAGCTCGAGCTCCTGAAGAGCCGCATGGCGAAGTACGGCGTGCCGGTGGTGCTCGCCACGCACTGGGGCGACGGCGGCAAGGGCGCGGCCGAGCTCGCGCGCATCGTGGTCGGCCTGTGCGACCAGAAGTCGAACTTCCGCTTCGTCTACGAGGACGCCGACCCCCTCTGGGACAAGATCAACAAGATCGCGAAGACGATCTACCGCGCGGGCGAGGTCACCGCGGACGCGAAGGTGCGGGCGCAGATCAAGAAGCTGCAGGACGACGGCTACGGCCACTACCCGGTCTGCGTCGCGAAGACCCAGTACTCGTTCACGACCGACGCCGCAGGCCCGCGCCGCCCCGACCGGGCACGTGGTGAACGTGCGCGAGGTCAGGCTCGCGGCCGGCGCCGAGTTCGTGGTCATGATCTGCGGCGACGTCATGACCATGCCGGGTCTGCCGAAGGTCCCGTCGGCGGAGAAGATCGACATCGTCGACGGCAAGGTGGTCGGGCTGTTCTGAGGAGGGTCGACGGCAGGCTCTCCGGGTCGGTCAGCTTGGCTGTACGGCCGGGCGCAGGCAGCGATATCTTCGCGCCGTGGCGCGGCCGACGCTCGCGGAAGCTCAGCCACTCATCCCGAGGAGGAACGGTAATCGTCGCCCGATGTCCTGACTGCATCCGCAGTTCTGGACCGGCCTGGGTCAGATCATCGGCTGATCAACATCGTGCTCTCCGGCGACAACGCGGTCGTGATCGCGCTCGCCGCGCGCTCGCTGCCTCCCCGGCAGCAGAAGCAGGCGATCCTCTGGGGCAGCGGCGCCGCCGTCGTGATGCGGATCGTGCTCACGATCGTCGCGGTGGAGCTGCTGAGACTGCCCTACCTCAAGCTCGTCGGCGGCGTGCTGCTGCTGTGGATCGCGGTCCAGCTGATGCTGCCGGAGGAGGAGGGCGAGGCGCATGGCGCGAAGAGCGTCGGCTTCTGGAGCGCCATGCAAGACCATCCTCATCGCCGACCTGGTGATGAGCCTCGACAACGTGATCGCGGTGGCCGCGGCCGCCAAGGGCAGCCTCGCGCTGCTCGTCCTCGGGCTCGCGATCAGCATTCCGCTGGTGATCTTCGGCAGCACGCTGCTCCTGAAGGTGATGGAGCGCTTCCCGATCATCATCACGATCGGCGCGGCGCTGCTCGGCTGGGTGGCCGGCGAGATGTTCGTCACCGATCCGCTGGTGAAGGAATGGGTCGACGCGAACGCCGCGTTCCTGCACTGGGCGGGGCCGGCCGCCGGCGCGGTGGCGGTGGTCGCGTTCGGTACTTTGCTCGCCGCCCAGACTGGTCGCCAGGCGGGCGCGGCTGGTGGAGCTCGGGAAGCCGCCGATACCCGTTCCCGCCCCTGCTCCCGCCGCCGCCGCTGCGGCGGCGGCGCGCCCGGGCCTCTTCAATCGCCTCCTGCTGCCGGCGGACGCCTCGGACAACGCCGCGCACGCCGTGGAGTACGCCATCGCGATGCGGCGGCATCACCCGGCGCCCGAAACCGTGGACATCCACCTGATGAACGTGCAGCGGGAGGTCTCGGGAGACGTGAGCCGGTTCGTCGCCAAGGACGAGCTGGACGACTATCACCGCGAGAAGAGCGAGAAAGCGCTGGAGCGGGCGCGCGGGCTGCTCGACGCCGCCGGGGTGAAGTACAGCGTGCACGTGCTGGTCGGCAAGCCGTGGGAGGTGATCAGCGACTACGCCGCGGCGACCGGCCGCGACCTGATCGTGATGGGCACGCGGGGACTGGGCTCGTACACCGGCGGAATGCTCGGCTCGGTCGCGCAGGGCGTGGCGCAGCGCAGCCCGGTGCCGGTCCTGCTCGTGAAGTGACGGCGTCACCTCGAATAGTGGACGCCGGCGGCGAGACGAAACCGAGGAAAGGAACCGCGGATGGAAGACAAACAGTCCCACGGCAAGCCGATCGACGTCGTTGTCGCGGAGTTTCAGACCGACCTCGACAGGGCTTGAGCGGGTCGGAGGCGCAGGCGCGGCTGCAGAAGTTCGGCGCCAACGAGCTCACCGAGAAGCCCCGGCCCGGTTTTCTGGCGCTGCTGTGGGACCAGTTCAACAACTACCTCGTCATCATCCTGATCGTTGCGGCAGCGCTCGCGCTCGCGCTCGGGGAGTACGTCGATTCCATCGCCATCATGTGCATCGTCGTGCTGAACGCCGTGATCGGGGTGATCCAGGAATCCAAGGCGGAACAGGCGCTCGCGGCGCTGAAGAAGATGGCGGCGCCCAACGCCCAGGTCATCCGCGACGGCCACAGGTCACGGTCCCGGCGCGGGAGCTGGTTCCCGGGGACATCGTCCTGCTGGAAGCGGGCAACTACGTGCCCGCCGACATGCGCCTGGTCACGACCGTCAATCTCAAGGTCGAGGAAGCCTCCCTGACCGGGGAATCGGTGCCGGTGGAGAAGAACGCGACGCTGGTGCTCGACAACGAGGCCGCCCTGGGCGACCGCAAGAACTCCGCCTTCCTGAGCACGTTGATCACGTATGGACGCGGCAAGGGGCTCGTGACCGGCACCGGCATGCGCACGCAGCTCGGTCTGATCGCGGAAATGATCCAGTCCTACGAGGAGGAGGACACGCCGCTCCAGCAGAAGCTCGCGCAGCTCGGCAAGGTCCTGGGAACGGTCTGTCTCGCCATCTGCGCGGTCGTGCTCGTCTACGGACTGATCCGGGACACGCACCTCACCGACGTCTTCAAGATCGGCTTGACTGCCTATTGGGAGGGCGAGAAGAAGGACATCGTCAATCTCATCCTCACCGCGGTGAGTCTCGCCATTGCCGCCGTCCCCGAAGGACTGCCGGCCATCGTGACCATCTGTCTCGCGCTCGGAATGCAGCAGATGGTCAAGCACCACGCCCTGATCCGGAAGCTGCCCGCGGTGGAAACGCTCGGCTGCGCCACGGTGATCTGCTCCGACAAGACCGGCACGCTGACCCAGAACCAGATGACCGTGGTTCAGGGATGGGCCGGGGGCAAGCGGCTCAAGCTGACCGGCGAAGGCTATGACCCGGCCGGGCAGTTCTTCCTCGACGGCCAGCCCTCCGACCCGCGCACCGACCCGGACGCGACGGTGCTGCTGCACGGGGCGCTGCTCTGCAACGACGCGAAGCTGGAGGAAGGAGGCGACGCCGAAGGCGCGCGCTCCTGGCGCATGATGGGCGACCCCACGGAGGGCGCCATGGTCGTTGCCGCCGTGAAGGGCGGGTTCCGGCGCGACGACATGGACAAGGCGCTGCCGCGGGTCCAGGAGATTCCTTTCGATTCGGACCGGAAGCGAATGACCACGATCCATCGCCGCGACGGATCGCCGGCCGAGGTCGCGGCGAACTTCGCCTATCCGCAGTTCGTCGCCTTCGTGAAGGGCGCCCCCGACGTCATCCTCGATCTCTGCGGCCACATCCAGCAGGCCGGGCAAGCGGTCACGCTGACGGACGAGAAGCGCAAGGAGGTGCTCGATCAGAACCGCGACATGGCGAGCAACGCGCTGCGCGTGCTGGGCGTCGCATACCGGCCGCTGCCGCAGGTTCCCGACAGCCCGCGTGCCGAAGAGATCGAGAAGGATCTCACCTTCGTCGGGCTGCTCGGCATGATCGATCCGCCGCGGCCCGAGGTCGCGGACGCGGTGAAAGTGGCGAGCGGGGCCGGGCTCAAGAGCATCATGGTGACCGGCGACTACAAGGACACCGCGGAGGCCATCGCCAGGGACATCGGCATGCTGACCCGGGCGGCCTGGTGCTGACCGGCCCGGAGATCGAGAAGCTGAGCGATCAGGAGCTGGCAGCCAAAGCGGACAAGCTGCAGGTGTGCTGCCGCGTTTCGCCGCAGCACAAGACGCGGATCGTCGACGCCATGAAGTCGCGCGACAACGTCGTGGCGATGACCGGTGACGGCGTGAACGACGCTCCGGCCCTGAAGCGGGCCAACATCGGCGTCGCCATGGGCATCACGGGGACCGACGTCACCAAGCAGACGGCGGACATGGTCCTCACCGACGACAACTACGCGAGCATCGTCGCAGCGATCGAGCAGGGGCGGATCATCTACTCCAACATCCGCAAGTTCGTCTACTTCCTGCTCGCCTGCAACGCCGGGGAGATCCTGATCATCTTCGGCGCGATGCTGCTCGGCATGCCGATCCCGCTCCGGCCGGTTCACCTGCTGTGGCTGAACCTGGTGAGCGACGGCGCTCCGGCCCTCGCCCTGGGGATGGAGAAGGGCGATCCGCGACATCATGAAGCAGCCGCCGCGGCCGCCGAGGGAGCCGGTCATCAATCGCGACATGGCCATCGGCATCGGCGTGATCGCCGTGGTGGACGCCGTTGCCATATTGCTGGCGTTCTACCTCGGCCTGCAGCGCTACCCGGGCGATCTCGCGGCGGCCCAGACCATCGCCTTCGTCACCCTGTGCACCTCGGAGCTGTTCCGGGCGTTCACCGCGCGCTCCGAGTACAACAGCATCTTCGCGATCGGCGTGTTCTCCAACCGGTGGATGGTGTGGGCGGTTGCGGCGTCGTTCCTGCTGGTCCTGATGGTGGTGTACGTGCCGTTCCTGAACCCGTTCTTCGACACCGTGCCGCTGACGCTGGATGACTGGCTGTTCATGGCGCCCTTTTTCTTCGCCTCGCCGATCGCCATGGAGCTCGTCAAGCTCTACTTCCGGCGCCGGCGGCGACGTGGCGACCGCGGCTGCGAAGCGGACCGAGCCGGCGTGAAGGCCGCGAGCGGCGGCGCCCCGCGTTTCTTGACCGGAGTCAAGCACTTCGCGGACAATCTCGCGCGAGAATAGGGCGCGGACTGCATAACATCGACCGTCGCTTGCGCCTCACCCCGGGCGCCGGAGTGAAAGCGACGGCAAACGTAGGGCGAGCTATCTTTGGAGGAGCGTATGACCCTTACTTCGACTTCATTGCGCGCTGCGGCGGTGTTGGTCGCCGGCATGCTCGGTGCGGGCGCGGTGCACGCCCAGGGCTGGGAGCCGACGAAGACCGTCGAGTTCATCGTTCCCGCCGGCACCGGCGGCGGCGCGGACCAGATGGCGCGCCTCAGCCAGGCGATCATCCAGAAGCACAACCTGATGAAGCAGTCGATCGTCGTCATCAACAAGGCGGGCGGCGCCGGCGCCGAAGGGTTCCTGGACGTCAAGGGCGCCAAGGGCGACCCGCACAAGATCATCATCACGCTGTCGAACCTGTTCACGACGCCGCTCGCGACCGGGGTGCCGTTCAACTGGCGGGACCTCACGCCGGTCGCGATGCTGGCGCTCGACCAGTTCGTGCTGTGGGTCAACGCGGACACGCCGTACAAGAGCGCCAAGGAGTACATCGGCGCGGCCAAGGCGAAGAGCGGGAATCCCAGCGACCGGTTCAAGATGGGCGGCACCGGCTCCCGGCAGGAGGACCAGATCATCACCGTCGCGCTCGAGAAGCAGACCGGCACCAAGTTCACCTACATCCCGTTCAAGGGCGGCGGCGACGTGGCGACCCAGCTCGTCGGCAAGCACGTCGACTCGACGGTGAACAACCCGATCGAGGCGGTGGCGCAATGGCGCGGCGGCAAGCTGCGGCCGCTCTGCGTCTTCGACGACAAGCGCCTGACGTACAAGACGAAGGTGACCGACACGATGGCCTGGAGCGACATCCCGACCTGCAAGGAGGCGGGGGTCGACATGAGCTACCTGATGCTGCGCGGCATCTTCATGGCCGGCGGGGTCACGCGACGCGCAGCGCGACTACTACGTCGCGCTGTTCAACAAGGTCCGCGAGACGCCCGAGTGGAAGGAGTTCATGGAGCGCGGGGCGTTCAACCAGACCGCCCTCACCGGCGACGCGTATCGCGACTGGGTGGCGAAGGAAGAGCAGCGGCACCGCGAGCTCATGAAGGAAGCGGGCTTCATCGCGAAATAGGCGTGACACCCCGCGGGCCGGGGCGGGGCGGCGATTCGGGCGCCGCCCCCGGGCCCGCGCCTGCCCAGAACGGTCTGGACATGAACGACAAGAGCGACCGTCCCGCCGCCACGATCCGCACGCTCGAGCTCGTCGTCGCGGCGCTGCTGTTCGTCTTCGGCGCGATCGTCATCGCCGACAGCATCCGGCTCGGCGCGCGCTGGGCGGAGGACGGTCCCCAGGCCGGGTACTTCCCGTTCTATATCGGAGTCCTGATCGCGCTTCCCGCGGCTGCTGGTGTTCGTGCGCGCGCTCGGCGACAAGGCGAAGGCGGCGAAGTCGTTCGTCGGCCGCGACGCGCTGCGGCGGGTCCTGTGGATGCTCGTGCCGTCGATCGCGTACGTCGTGCTGATCAAGCTGATCGGCATCTACGTTGCCTCGACCGTCTTCATCGCGTTCTTCATGCGCCGGCTCGGCCGCTACCCCTGGATCACCACGGCGGCGGTGGCGGTCGGCGTCAGCCTGGCGTTTTTCATGCTGTTCGAGGTGTGGTTCAAACTTCCCCTGCCGAAGGGGCCGCTCGAATCCTGGCTGGGGCTCGACTAACCGCGCCTCGCCCATGAACCAGAACTAGCAGAGGCCGCATTGGCCGAGATCGGCTCGCTCATCCAGGGGTTCGGCGTCGCCCTGACGCCGTTCAACCTCATGCTGATGCTCATCGGGGTCGTGCTCGGCGTGATCATCGGCGTCCTGCCGGGCCTGGGCGGCGCGAACGGCGTCGCGATCCTGCTGCCGCTCACGTTCACGATGCCGCCGACCTCGGCGATCATCATGCTCTCCTGCATCTACTGGGGGGCCCTGTTCGGCGGGGCGATCACTTCGATCCTGTTCAACATCCCCGGCGAGCCGTGGTCGGTCGCCACGACCTTCGACGGCTACCCGCTGGCGCAGAAGGGGCGCGCCGGAGCGGCCCTCACCGCGGCGTTCACCTCCTCGTTCATCGGTGCGCTGATCGCGGTGATCGTGATCACGTTTCTCTCGCCGATCGTCGCCAACTTCGCGCTGCGGTTCGGCCCGCCCGAGCTGTTCGCCGTGTACCTCCTCACGTTCTGCGCGTTCGTCGGCATGAGCAAAGGCCAGGCGCTGAAGACCGTCGCCTCGATGATGGTCGGGTTCGCGCTTGCCGCGGTCGGGCTGGACACGGTGACCGGATCGCTGCGGCTCACCTTCGGCTTCACCGACCTCCTGAAGGGCTTCAACTTCCTGATCGCGGTGATCGGGCTGTTCGGCATCGGCGAGATCCTGCTCACGCTCGAGGAGGGTCTCGCGTTCAAGGGCGCGCGAGCGAAGCTCGACCTCAAGGTCGTGATGGAGACGTGGCGGGAGTTGCCGCGCTACTGGATGACCTCGCTCAGAAGCTCCGCGGTCGGCTGCTTCATGGGCATCGTGCCGGGCGGCGCGACGCCGGCCTCCTTCATGAGCTACGGCGTGGCGAAGCGGTTCTCGAAGGACGGCGAGAAGTTCGGCACCGGCCAGGTCGAAGGTGTAGTGGCGCCGGAGACCGCCGCGCACGCCGCCGGCACGAGCGCGTTGCTGCCGATGCTCACGCTCGGGGTCCCCGGCTCGCCCACCGCGGCGGTGTTGCTCGGGGGCCTGCTGATCTGGGGCCTGCAGCCCGGGCCGCTGCTCTTCCAGGAGCAGAAGGAGTTCGTCTGGGGCCTGATCGCGAGCATGTACCTCGGCAACATCGCGGGCCTGATCGTGGTGCTCACCTGCGTGCCGCTGTTCGCGGCGATCCTGCGCATCCCGTTCTCGATCATTGCGCCGGTGATCCTGGTCGTATGCGCGATCGGCGCGTACACCGTGAGCAACAGCGTGTTCGACGTGTACCTGATGCTGGTCTTCGGCGTCGCCGGCTACGTGATGCGGAAGCTGGAGTATCCGCTCGCACCACTGGTGCTCGCCCTGGTTCTCGGCGATGCCGCGGAAAGCGCGTTCCGGCAGGCGATGCTGATGTCGCAGGGCAATCCGTCGATCCTGTTCGCGAACGTGCTCGTGGGCGGGATGACGACGTTCGCCCTGGTGCTGCTGTTCTGGCCGCTCATCCAGGCCGGGCTGCGCCGGGTGAAGGCCGCGTAGGCGGGAAGCGGCCGTTCGCCAGGCTAGGAGTGCGTCCCCGCGCGCTGCTTCAGGCGGGAGAGCGTTTCCGGCGTGAGGTTGAGGTAGGACGCCAGCTCCTTGTTGGGGATGCGCCCGGCGAGGTCCTGGTGCTTGCGCTGGAAGCGCGCGAGGCGCCCCGGCGCGTCGAGGAGGTGCAGCGTGATCGTGTGGGCCATCACCTCGCTCATCAGCTTCATCACTTCGTACTCGAAGCGCGCCTTCGCCTCGGCATGAGCCTCCAGGAACTCGGCCCAAAGCAGCATCGAGAGCTTGGCGACGCGCGCCTTGGTGACGGCGACGATGCTGTACGGAACCGGCGTCTTGAGCCGCCACGCGGCGTAGGACGTGTCCATGTCGTTCTCGGCGGCGAAGCGCAGGATCATCTCCTTGCCCTCGGCGTTCGCGACCACCCGCTTCAGGATGCCGTCGAGGATGAAGAACTGCTCCATGTCGGTCGAGCCCTGGTGGACGAGCAGGTCGCTCTTGCGGTACTCGGCGATCTCGAGGCGGGGCTCGAGCTGCTCCCAGGCGGCGGCGCTCATGCCGCCGAGAATCAGGTTGGCCTTGAGCTCGAGCCGGAGGGTATTGCGCTGCGGATGGGAGGCGATGTTCGACATCGGGCTACCGAGGCGTTCGCGAGTGCCGAATGCGGCGTCAAGTTAGCTGGAATGATTGACCGCAGTCAAGGTGGCCGGACGGCCCGTTTGCCTATCCTAAGGTCCCGTTTGAACGCAGGTTTTTCGCCCTGCACCCCGGCGCCGGCGAACGGCGCACTCGATCCCTAGAGGAGGGTACCCGGATGGGCACCGTCGAACCTCAAGTCTCCACTGCCCAGGACCTGCCGCAATCGCAATCGACCGACGGCTTTCAGCTCGTCATCGATGCGCTCAAGCTGAACGGCCTCGACACGATCTACGGCCTGCCGGGCATTCCGATCACCGACCTGACCCGCCGCGCGCAGGCCGCCGGCCTACGGGTGCTTTCGTTCCGCCACGAGCAGAACGCCGGCTACGCCGCCTCGATCGCCGGCTTCCTCACGCAGAAGCCCGGCATCTGCCTGACCGTCTCCGCGCCCGGCTTCCTGAACGGCCTCAACGCGCTCGCCCATGCCACCGTCAACTGCTTCCCGATGATCCTCATCAGCGGCTCGAGCGAGCGCGAGATCGTCGACCTGCAGCAGGGCGACTACGAGGAGATGGACCAGCTCGCCATCGCCAGGCCGGTCGCCAAGGCCGCCTTCCGCGTGCTGCACGCCGAGGACATCGGCGTGGGGATCGCGCGCGCCATCCGCGCCGCCGTCTCCGGCCGCCCGGGCGGCGTCTACCTCGACCTGCCGGCCAAGCTCTTCGCCCAGACGATGGATGCCGAGGCCGGCAGGCAGTCCCTCATCAAGGTCGTCGATCCGGCGCCGAAGCAGATCCCCGGCGCGGACGCCGTCAAGCGCGCCGTCGAACTGCTCAAGAGCGCGAAGAAGCCGCTGATCATCCTCGGCAAGGGCGCGGCGTATGCGCAGGCCGACGCCGACATCCGCGCGCTGGTCGAAAGGACCGGCATTCCCTACCTGCCGATGTCGATGGCCAAGGGCCTGCTGCCCGACACGCACGAGCAGTGTGCTTCTGCCGCCCGCTCCTACGTGCTGCCCGAGGCCGACGTCGTGATGCTGGTCGGCGCCCGCCTGAACTGGCTGCTCTCGCACGGCAAGGGCAAGACCTGGGGCGGCAAGGACCACAAGGCCTGGGGCGGCCAGAAGTTCATCCAGATCGACATCTCGCCGCAGGAGGCGGACAGCAACGTCCGCATCGACGCGCCCGTGGTCGGCGATATCGGTTCCTGCGTGTCGGCCCTGCTCGCGGGCATCGGCGCGAACTGGCCCAAGCCGCCGGCGGAGTGGGTCTCCGGCATCGCCGAGCGCAAGGACAAGAACATCGCCAAGATGGCCGAGACCCTGGCCAAGAATCCGGTGCCGATGAACTTCCACAGCGCGCTCGCCGTGGTGCGCGACATCGTCAAGGCCAACCCGGACGCAATACTCGTCAACGAAGGCGCCAACGCGCTCGACTTCACCCGCAGCATCGTCGACATGTACAAGCCGCGGAAGCGCATCGACGTCGGCACCTGGGGCATCATGGGCATCGGCATGGGCTATTGCGTCGCCGCCGCCGTGGCCACCAAGCAGCAGGTGATCGCGATCGAGGGCGACAGCGCTTTCGGCTTCTCCGGCATGGAAGTGGAGACCATCTGCCGCTACGACCTGCCGGTCTGCGTGGTCGTCTTCAACAACAACGGCGTCTACCGCGGCACCGACGTCAATCCGACCGGCGGCCCCGACGTGGCGCCCACCGTGTTCGTCAAGGATGCGCGCTACGACAAGCTGATCGAGGCATTCGGCGGCGTGGGTGTGAACGCGACGACCCCGGCCGAGCTGCGCAAGGCGATGGAAGAAGCCATCCGCTCGCGCAAGCCCACGCTCATCAACGCCGTGATCGACGAGACCGCCGGCACCGAAAGCGGTCGCATCACGAGCCTGAATCCGAGCGCGAAGAAGAAATAGCCGCGCAAGGCAATCGGAGGCCGGAATGGAAGCCTTGAAAGGGATACGCATCCTCGACATGACCCACGTGCAGGCGGGGCCAACGGCGACGCAGCTGATGGCCTGGATGGGCGCCGACGTGATCAAGCTCGAGCCGCCGACCGGGGACGTGACGCGCGGCCAGCTGCGCGACGTTCCGAACGCCGACAGCCTGTACTTCACCATGCTCAACTGCAACAAGCGGTCGATCACGGTGAACATGAAGTCCCCGGAGGGGAAAGCGGTCGTCACCGAGCTCCTCAAGCGGTCCGACGTCGTCATGGAGAACTTCGGGCCGGGCGTGATCGAGCGGCTCGGGTTCGGGTGGGAGGCGGTGCAGAAGATCAACCCGCGCGCGGTGATGGCGTCGATCAAGGGGTTCGGGTCGAGCGGGCCGTACGCCGACTTCAAGGCGTACGAGAACGTGGCGCAGGCGATGGGCGGCGCGATGAGCACGACCGGTGTGCCGGACGGCCCGCCGTTCGTCACCGGCGCGCAGATCGGCGACACCGGGACCGGGCTGCACCTAGTGATCGGCATCCTGGCGGCGCTCCACCACCGCAACACCTCGGGCAAGGGCCAGTACGTCGAGGTCGCCATGATGGACGGCGTCATGAACCTCGCCCGCGTCAAGTTCCGTGACCACCAGCGCCTGTGGCACGGCGGCTTGGGCGAGTACTCCGTGCCGACCGAGGGGCACAAGGCGGTGCCCCGCGCCGGCAACGACTCGGGCGGCGGGCAGCTCGGGAACGCCATCAAGTGCAAGCCCGGCGGCCCGAACGACTACCTCTACGTGGTGGTGCAGGAGGCGGTGTGGGATGCGCTCGCCCGGCGCGTCGGCGGCGAGGCGCTCGCGACCGACCCGCGGTTCGCCAAGATCGGCGACCGGCGCAAGAACCAGAACGAGATGTGGCGCCTCCTGACCGAGTTCGCCTCGGGCTACACCAAGCGCGAGCTGATGGCGCTGCTGAACGAGCTCGACGTGCCGTGCGGCCCGATCATGTCGACCGAGGACCTCGCGAACGACGAGCACGTCCGGGGGCGCGAGATGTGGGTCGAGCTCGACCATCCGCAGCGCGGCAAGTGGTACAACGTCGGCATGCCGATCAAGCTCTCTGCCTCGCCCGCCAAGGTCAAGCGTTCGCCGCTCCTCGGCGAGCACACCGAGGAGGTGCTGAAGGAGGTGCTCGGGTACGACGACGCGAAGATCGCTGCGCTCAAAGCCGCCGGCGCGTTCAGCGCCCCGGCCAAGGCAAAGGCGGTCTGATGCGCATCGCCATCATCGGCCAGCAAGACTTCGGAAAAGCCGTCCTCGAGGCGTTCCTCGCCCGCGGCGACCAGGTCGCCGGCGTGTTCTGCGCGCCGGAGAAGGAGGGCGCGAAGGCCGACCCGCTGAAGGCGGCGGCGCTGGAGAAGGGGCTGAAGGTCTTCCAGTTCCAGTCGCTCCGCGCGCCGGAAGCCCACGACGCCATGAAGTCGCTCGACGCGGAGGTCGGGATCATGGCCTTCGTGCTGCAGTTCGCGCCCGACAGCCTGGTCAGGCTGCCGAAGCGGGGAACGATCCAGTATCACCCGTCGCTGCTCCCCAAGTATCGCGGCCCGAGCTCGATCAACTGGCCGATCATCAGGGGCGAGACGAAGACCGGGCTGACGATCTTCCGCCCGACCGAGGGCCTCGACGAGGGACCGGTGGTCCTGCAGAAGGAGACGCCGATCGGACCGGATGACACGCTCGGTTCGATCTACTTCGACCGGCTCTTCCCGATGGGCGTACAGGCGATGCTCGAGGCGGCCGACCTCGTGGCGGCGGGGAAGCACAAGGAGACCGTCCAGGACGAGAACCAGGCGTCGTACGAGGGCTGGTGCCGGGCGGCCGAGGCGCGGATCCACTGGGCGAGCCACGTCGACTTCATCTACAACCTGATCCGCGGGACCAATCCCGCGCCGGGTGCGTGGACCACCCTGAACGGCAAGAAGATCCAGCTCTTCGACGCCCGCAAGCACCTCTTCCGGACCTTCGGCGCGGTCAAGGGCAAGGTCGGCGAGGTGTCCGAGGTGACCCCAACGAGCTTCTTCGTGACGGCCCAGGGCGGCCGGATCGAGGTTCTGAAGGCCAAGGCCGAGGACGGGAAGAAGATCTCGGCCGCGGAGCTCGCCGCGTCGGTCGGTCTCGCCGCGGGAACCCCGCTCGGGACCTGAGCCGCCGTCGGCGAGCTGCCCAGGGGCCCTGCGGGGCCCTTTCCTTTTCCCGTCCCGCTGCACATCGCGGTGACGGGAACTCGGCAGGAATTTGACTAATTTCATATCCGACTGTAAGAGGGGGGGTTATGCTCCTGTTTCTACAGCAACTTAGGGCCTAGCGAGTGTTCCAGAGGCCGCGCGTCGGATCGCGACACGCCGGGCCGTCGGATCGCGGACTTCTTGCCGCCCGCGTGGCGCGCTCGGGAAAGCGCGCGTAGGCGGGAGCGTAGAATCCCCCGCACGCCACGCGAGCGCCCGGAGCCGACAACAAGAACACGGGGGGATGTTCCAGGTGAAGAAGGCAGGTTTCTGGACGAAGGACTGGTTTCTCGGCCTGGCGGTCGCGATCGTCCTATTCCTCTTCGCCGTCGTGCCCGACACGGGCCTGATCAAGGGCCTCGTCCAGAGCCTCGAGCACAAGGCCTACGACATGGGCGTGCGCGCGACCGACCGCGTGCCGTCCGACCGCATCAGCGTCATCGCCATCGACGACGCCAGCATCCAGAACATCGGCCGCTGGCCCTGGCCGCGCGATGTCCACGCGAAGCTCACCGACATGCTCGTCGCCGGCCGGACAAAGGTGATCGGCAACCTGGTGTTCTTCACCGAGCCCCAGATCGACCCGGGGTTCGCCTACGTCACCAAGCTCCTCGGCGAGTACCAGCGCGCGGTTCCCGATCCGAACGCGGTCGAGCCGGGGTCCTCCCTCGCCAACATCGGCCGGCTGCTCGGCGAGGCGGAGACCGCGCTCAACACCGACCGCAAGCTGGCGCAGAGCTATCAGAAGGCCGCCAGCGTGGTGCTGCCGATGCTCTTCGAGCTCGACAACCCGCGGGGCAAACCCGACAGTCCCTTACCCGACTACATCACGCGGAACCAGCTCAACAACATCGACGGCGACCCGGTCAGCCTGCCGCTCGCGACGACCGAGCGGATCATCTACCCGATCGAATCGATCGGCCGGACCGCGGTCGGCATCGGCCACCTCAACGCGCGCGTCGACGTCGACGGCGGGATCCGGTCCGAGCCGCTGGTGCTGACGCATTTCGACCAGCTCTATCCGTCGCTCGCGATGCTGATCGCGGCGAAGAGCCTGAACCTCGGCGTCAACGACATCAAGGTGAACCTCGGGCGGGGCGTGAGCCTCGGCAATCTCAACATCACGACCGACCCGCGGCTGCAGATGTACACCTACTTCTACAAGGACCGCGACGACAAGCGGCCCGCCTTCCCGGTCGACTCGTTCTTCGACGTCTACTCGGGGAAGATCCCGGGCGACAAGTACCGGGACCGGATCGTGCTGATCGGGCCGAGCGCCGCCGGCGTCGGCACCGCGTCGGTTACGCCGGTCTCCCCGGCGATGCCCCCGGTGCTCACGCTCGCGCACGGCGTTTCCTCGATCCTGCAGGAGCACTTCTTCGTCGTTCCGGCGTGGGGGATCTGGGTCGAGTACGCCGTCTACCTCGCCGTCGCCGTCTATCTCACCGTGCTGCTGCCGCGGCTCGGCGCCGGCATGGGTGCGGCGGTGACCGCCGCGTTGCTCGTGTTGCTGATCGGAACCCACTTCGGGCTGATGACCGCGAAGGGCACGTGGCTCCAGCTCATGCTGCCGGTGGTGCTGCTAGTCATCGGCCACCTGCTGCTGACCACCAAGCGCTTCCTCGTCACCGAGCGCGGCAAGGAGCGCTCGGATGCCGAGGCCGGGGCCTCGAACCGGATGCTCGGGCTCGCATTCCAGGGCCAGGGCCAGCTCGACATGGCCTTCGACTACTTCCGCAAGTCCCCGGCCGACGACACCCTGCTCGACAACTTGTACAACCTCGCGCTCGACTTCGAGCGCAAGCGCCAGTTCAACAAGGCCGAGTCGGTGTTCCGCTACATGGCCGGCCACAACCCGAAGTTCCGCGACGTGGGCGAGCGCATCTCGCGGGCGAAGCAGCTTTCGGAAACGACGATCTTCGGCGGCGGCCAGGCGCATCCCGGCGGCACGATGCTGCTCGGGCCCGGCACCGAGAAACCGATGCTCGGCCGCTACCAGGTCGAGAAGGAGCTCGGCAAGGGGGCGATGGGCGTCGTCTACCAGGGCCGCGATCCCAAGATCGGGCGGGTGGTTGCGATCAAGACCATGGCGCTTGCGCAGGAGTTCGAGGCCGACGAGCTTGCCGACGTGAAGGCGCGGTTCTTCCGCGAGGCGGAGACCGCGGGCCGTCTCAACCATCCGCACATCGTCACGATCTTCGACGCCGGCGAGGAGCACGACCTCGCCTACATCGCGATGGAGTTCCTCAAGGGGCGCGACCTCGCCCCGTTCACCAAGCCCGCCGGCCTGCTGCCGGTCGACCAGGTGGTCGCGATCGTCGCGCGGGTGGCGGAGGCGCTTGGCTACGCCCACCGGCAGAACGTCGTGCACCGCGACGTCAAGCCGGCGAACATCATGTACGAACCGGACTCCGACACCGTCAAGGTCACCGACTTCGGCATCGCGCGGATCACCGACGCTTCCAAGACCAAGACCGGCATGGTGCTCGGCACGCCGTCCTACATGTCGCCGGAGCAGCTCGCCGGCCGCAAGATCGACGGCCGCTCGGATCTGTTCTCGCTCGCGGTCAGCCTGTACCAGCTGCTCAGCGGCCGGCTGCCGTTCGACGGCGAGTCGATGGCGCAGCTCATGTTCAGGATCGCGAACGAACCGGCGCCGGACATCCTCGGCTTCAACCCGCGGGTGCCGCCGGGGCTGGCGGTGTTTCTCGAGCGCGCGCTGGCCAAGGAGGCGGACGCGCGGTTCCAGACCGGCGAGGAGTTCGCGCGAAGCCTGCGCGCCTGCGTCGCCGGCGGGGCGACGAAGGCAGAGGTGGACATCACCCTTTGAGCGATGAACTTGAGCCAAGCCTTAGAGATTGCGAGCTGCACCGATCCGGGAATCGTGCGCTCCCACAACGAGGACTCCATCGCGGCCGACGCGGCGAAGGGCCTGGTCGTCCTCGCCGACGGGATGGGGGGCTACAACGCCGGCGAGGTGGCGAGCGGTATGGCGACGACCGTGATCACGACCGAGCTGCAGCATCTCCTCGACGAGACGCCGCCCTACCGGCTCGAGCCGGCCTCCGGCAAGCCGTACGCCGAGAAGCTGCTGCAGGACCAGATCGCCAAGGCGAACACCTCGATCTACCAGGCGGCGCAGAGCCAGCCCCAGTACTCGGGAATGGGGACGACCCTGGTGGCGGCGGTGTTCTACGACAACAAGGTGAGCGTCGCGCACATCGGCGACTCGCGGCTGTACCGGCTGCGGGGCGAGGCGTTCGAGCAGCTCACCCGGGATCACTCGCTGCTCCAGGAGCAGATCGACAGCGGGATGATCACGCCGGAGCAGGCGAAGTTCTCGCAGAACAAGAACCTCGTCACCCGGGCGCTCGGCATCGATCCGACGGTCGAGCCGGAGCTGCACGTCTATTCGACCCAGCTCGGGGACATCTACCTCCTGTGCTCGGACGGGCTGAACGACATGGTGAGCGACGTGGACATCGGCATGACGCTGCAGACGCTGTCGGCGAACCTGCGCCTGGCGGCGCAGCAGCTGGTGCAGATGGCGAACGACAACGGCGGGCGCGACAACGTGTCCGTCATCCTGGTGCGGGTGGTGCGGGACTACGCCGCGCCGAAGAGCTGGCTGGCGCGGTTCTTTAGCTGGTTGAGATAGACGGGGACACTGTCATGGCTGCAAAGCTGATTCTCAGTATGGACGGGCTGGTGCTCAAGGAGATCACCCTGACGAAGGAGCGCACCACGATCGGCCGCAAGCCGCACAACGACATCCAGATCGACAATCTGGCGGTCTCGGGCGAGCACGCGGTGATCGTCACGATCCTCGCCGACTCCTTCCTCGAGGACCTCGGCTCGACCAATGGCACGCTCGTGAACGGCCAGCCGATCAAGAAGCACTTCCTCCAGAACAACGACGTCGTCGAGCTCGGCAAGTACAAGCTGAAGTACATCAACGACCAGACCTCGAAGCCGGCCTCCCCCCAGGACTTCGAGAAGACCATGGTCCTCCGGCCCGGCGCGGCCCCGCCCCCGCCCAGGCCGGCCGAAGGCGCGAAACCCGCCGCGTCCCCGGCGGCGCCCGGCATGGGCACGTCGCAGCCGTCCCCGACCGTGGCGACCACTCAGCCGACCCCGACCATGCCGAGCCCGCAGCCCGCGCGCGCCGCGTCCCCGTCCGCGTCGCAGGCGATGCCGACCATGGGCGCCTCGCAGCCGATGTCGAACTCGCAGCCGATGTCGACGTCCCAGCCGATTGCCAGCGGGAAGGTCGCGGCGATCCAGATCCTCTCCGGGGCCAACGCCGGCAGGGAGATGGAGCTCATGAAGGCCCTCACCACGCTCGGCAAGCCGGGCGTCCAGGTCGCGGTGATCACCCGGCGGCCGCAGGGCTACTTCATCACCCACGTCGAGGGCGCCAACTTCCCGATCCTGAACGGGAGGCTCCTCGACGCCCAGGCGCATCCGCTCGGCGACCACGACATCATCGAGCTCGCCGGCGTGAAGATGGAGTTCTTCTACAAGACCTGACCGGCGGGAGATGAAGGCGCGAGCGATGAAGCGCGGCGCGGAACGAGTCCGTCCGTCATCCTTCCGCGCCGTCCGGCATAAGCCCGCGTGAGGCAGCACCTCGTCCGGATCGCGCTGGGGCTCGCGGTCCTCGTCGCCTTCCTCGGCCACGCCGCGAAGTTCTACCGCATCCCGTTCATCGACCAGCTCGATCGCATCGTCTACGACGCGCGGCTGCGCCTGACCCTCCCCGGGGGAGTCGACGATCGCATCGTCATCCTCGACATCGACGAGAAGAGCCTCGCGACGCCCGAGCTCGGCCGCTGGCCCTGGGGCCGCCACATCGTCGCCGCCCTGGTGGACAAGCTGTTCGAGAAGTACGGCGTCCAGATCCTGGGGTTCGACGTCGTGTTCGCCGAGCCCGACCGTTCGAGCGGGCTGCCGGTGCTCGAGGGGCTCGCGAGCGGGGCGCTGAAGGACGTCTCCCAGTTCCAGTCGGCGCTCGCGGAGCTCCGGCCCCGGCTCGACCACGATGCGCGCTTCGCGGCGACGATCAAGGGCCGGCCGGTCGTGCTCGGCTACTACCTGTCGAGCGAGCGGGACGCCCGCACGACCGGAACCCTACCGCCACCCGTGCTGCCGGCGGGAACGTTCACCGGCCGGCCCGTCGTCTTCACCTCGTGGACGGGCTACGGTGCCAACCTGCCCGACTTCCAGGCGGCGGCGGCGGCGACCGGGCACTTCAACCCGTTTCCCGACGACGACGGCATCAACCGGCGGGTCCCGATGCTCGCGGAGTACAAGGGCGCGTACTACGAGCCGCTCGCGCTCGCGGTGATGCGCGCGCTCGTCGGGTTCCCGAAGGTCGAGCCCGGCTACCCGCCGGGGAGCATGCTCAACCGGCACTACGCCGGCCTGGAGTGGCTCGAGGTCGGCCCGATGCGCATCCCGGTCGACGAGAACGCCTGCGCCCTCGTTCCCTATCGCGGGCCCAAGGGCAGCTTTCCCTACGTCTCCCTTGCGGACGTCTATTTCGACCGCGTCCCGATCGAGACGCTGAAGGGGAAGATCGTGCTCGTGGGGACAACCGCGCCCGGGCTCTTCGACCTGCGCGCGACGCCGGTCGGCGGAGCCTACCCGGGGGCCGAAGTGCACGCCAACCTGATCGCCGGGATGATCGACGGCCGGATCAAGGCGCGGCCCGCCTACATCCTCGGCGCCGAGGTGATCCTGCTGGTCCTTGCCGGCGTTGTGCTCGCGATCTGGCTGCCGTTCCTCACGCCGCTGCGTGCGACCCTCGTATCGGCGGCAACGTTCGCCGCGGTGACGGCCCTCAGCATCGGGGTGTGGCTGGAGGCCGACATCGTCCTGCCGCTCGCCACGACGCTGCTCATGACGATCGCGCTCTTCGCGCTGAACATGTCCTACGGCTTCTTCGTCGAGTCCCGGTCGAAGCGCCAGCTGACCACGCGCTTCGGCGAGTACGTGCCGCCGGAGCTGGTCGACGTCATGGCCGCCAACCCCGGTAAGTACAGCATGGAGGGCAGGAACGAGGTGCTCACGGTGCTGTTCACCGACATCCGCGATTTCACCTCGATCGCCGAAGGGCTCGATCCGCGCTCGCTGTCGGCGTTCATGAACGAGTTCCTGACCGCGATGAGCCTGGTGATCCGCAACCAGTACCGGGGCACCCTCGACAAGTACGTCGGCGACCAGATCATGGCGTTCTGGGGCGCACCGGTCGCCGACGCGCAGCATGCCCGCCAGGCGGTCGCGGCCGGGCTCGCGATGCTCGCGGCGCTGCCGAAGCTGAACGGCGAGTTCCGGGCGCGCGGCTGGCCCGAGGTCCGGATCGGGGTTGGGATCAACACCGGTCCGATGCGCGTCGGCGACATGGGGTCGCGGATCCGGCGGGCGTACACTGTGATGGGTGACGCGGTGAACCTCGCCTCGCGGCTCGAAGGGCTGACCAAGCACTACGGCGTCGACGCCCTGGTGGGACCGTCGACCCGCGACGCGGCGAAGGACTTCGTCTACCGGGAGGTCGACCGCGTCCGGGTCAAGGGCAAGGGCGAGCCGGTCGCGATTTTCGAGCCGCTCGGCGTCGAGGACGAGCTGGGCAGGGAGCGACACGAGGAGCTCAAGCTCTGGGCCCAGGCGCTCAAGGCCTACCGTGCGCAGAACTGGGAGCAGGCGGAACTTGTGCTCTTCAACCTCCAGCGCCTGTACCCCAGCGCGCCACTTTATTCCTTCTACGCCGAGCGCGTGGCCCGCTATCGTCAAAGATTGCCCGAGCCCGGGTGGGACGGCGTGACCTCGTTCGAGACCAAGTGACTAGGTGAACCGTGTGCTGACGCGGGGGGTTGACAGCGGGGCCTTTCCCCCCGATCTGAGCTAGAAGATGCGGATTCGAGTTCTCGGCTGCAGCGGCGGCATCGGTGGCAGGCACTTGCGGACCACCTCGATGCTGCTCGACCGCGACATCCTCATCGACGCCGGGACCGGGGTGTGCGACCTGACGCTCGCGGAGCTCACGCCGATCGACCATGTCTTTCTCACCCATTCCCACCTCGACCACGTCGCCTCGATCCCGTTCATGGTCGATACGGTGGGCCAGATGCGCGATGGCCCGCTCACCGTGCATGCCATCCCGGCGACGATCGAGATCCTCAAGAACCACGTGTTCAACTGGTCGATCTGGCCCGACTTCAGCCAGATCCCGAGCCCGGAGCGGCCGTTCCTGCGGTACGAGACGATCGAGCTCGGCGAGACAGTCGAGCTCGGCGGCGGGCGAACCATCACCGCGCTGCCGGCGAATCACGTCGTTCCCGCGATCGGCTACAAGCTCGACAGCGGGAAGGCGAGCCTCGTCTTCACCGGGGATACGACGACCAACGACGAGCTCTGGTCGATCGTCAACAAGGTCGCGAACCTCAAGTACCTCATCATCGAGTGCGCGTTCTGCAACCGGGAAAAGAGCCTGGCGATCATGTCGAAGCACCTCTGCCCGAGCATGCTCGCCGAGGAGCTCGCCAAGCTCGAACGGAGCTGCGACATCTTCATCACCCATCTCAAGCCGGGTGAGATCGAGCTGACGATGGAGGAGATCGAAGAGTATGCCGGGCAATACCGGCCGCGCATGCTGCAGAACAACCAGGTGATCGAGTTCTAGGCGGCGTCATGTCCACCGCCAAGGCAAGCACCCAGATCCTCAAGGCGCTCGAGCCGATCTCGGCGCTGTCGGCGCAGCGGCTCGCCGAGCTCGCCGAGCTCTGCTACGTCGAGCGGGTGAGCAAGACGCTCGATCCGTTCCGCGTCAAGGGCGTCACCGGACAGCTCGTGTTCCTGCTCAAGGGCGAGCTCGCGCTCATCCTCGGCAACGGCAGCTCGGAGGTGGTCGTGGGCGGGACGCCGGAGGCGCGGCATCCGGTTGGCCGCAAGACGCCCTTCGCATCGGCCAAGGCCATCACCGACGTCGAGCTGCTGCGGATCGACGAGGATCTCCTCGACATCATGCTGACGTGGGACCAGCTCGCCGCCGCCGACCGGACCGGGTCCCGCGCCGCCGAGGCCGGCGCGCCGTCGATGAGCAACTGGGCGATCCTGTCGGGGGTTTTCAGCATCAACAACCTCAAGTCCGGCGCGTTCGCGCAGCTTCCCGCGGCGCACATCAACGAGATGCTGAAGCGCTTCACGCGGGTGGCGGTCAAGCGCGGCCAAGTGGTGCTCCGCGAGGGTGAGGAGGGCGACTACTACTACGTCCTCGAGGCCGGCAAGTGCCTGGTCGAGCGCAGCGTCGGCGGGGTGGCGATGAAACTCGCCGAGCTGAAGGGCGGCGACGCATTCGGCGAGGAGGCGCTGGTCGCGAACGCGAAGCGCAACGCCACGGTGACGATGCTCACCGAAGGGTCGCTGTTTCGCCTCGCCAAGGAGGACTTCAACGAGCTGCTCAAGAAGCCCCTCCTCCAGAGCGTCACGATGGAGCAGGCCCGCGCGAAGATCGCCGCGGGTGGGCAGTGGATCGACACCCGCTACCCGTCCGAATACCAGTACGACAAGCTCCCGGGCGCGATCAACATCCCGCTCTCCGAGGTCCGGAATGCGGTCAAAGTGCTCGACCGGACCCGGGAGTACGTCCTGTACTGCCAGAGCGGTCGGCGCAGCTCCGCGGGGGCGTTCCTTCTCGCCCAGCGCGGCTTCAAGGCATTTGTCCTCGAGGGCGGAGTGCGCGGCGGTGCCAGCACCGCCTGACGGCAAGCCGTTACCCCGAGCTGCCGACGGCGCCGGCCCGGGTCTTGCATGCTGGGTTCCCGGATGCGCGGCAGGGCGTCCCGCGCGGCCCCCGGTGCCCCGACCCCGGCCTGAAAAAAGCCTCAGGGCCCCGGCCGCCGCGGTTGCCCGAGGCGCGCGCGAGGCGCTAGATTCACAAGTTGCCCGGGGCGGCGCCTGCCCGTGACGCAAGTCCGCCCGGCGCGCCGAGCCACCGGGTCGACGGATACGACGGTCTTCCGACAGGACGTGACGTTATGAGCGCAGTGCTGAGCCAACAATCCATGCCGTCCAGCGACGTGACGAGCCGGCTCGCCTTCCAGAAGAGCCTGCAGGCGGTCACCAACCGGATCCACGCCACCGCCAACGTGGACGAGATCATGCTCGAGGTGAGCGGCGACATCTGCACGCTCTTCAACGCCGATCGGCTCACGATCTACGTCATGGGCGAGGACCGGGCCACCATCATCTCCAAGGTCAAGACCGGCCTGAACTCGTTCCGCGACCTGAAGCTGCCGATCGCCGAGCACTCGATCGCGGGCTACGCCGCGATGTCCAAGCGGATGCTCAATCTCAAGGACGTCTACGACGAGGCGGAGCTCCGCAGCCACAACCCGAACCTCCGGTTCCTCCAGGAGGTCGACAAGCGGACCGGGTACCGCACCAAACAGATGCTCGTGGCCCCGGTCCTCGATGCACCGGCGAGCGACCTGCTCGGGGTCGTCCAGCTCATCAACCACAAGTCCGGCGCGCCGTTCGGCCCGCTCGCCGAGGAGGGGATGATCGAGCTGTGCAAGACGCTCGCGATCGCCCTTAAGCAACGGCAGAAGCTCGGGGTCCCGAAGTCGAAGTACGACTTCCTGGTGTCCGACGCGGTGATCTCGGGCGCCGAGCTCGAGACCGCCGCGCGCACCGCGCGGAAGAAATCGACCGACATCGAGACCGTGCTCGTCGAGGAGCACAACGTCAAGCTGAGCTCGATCGGCCAGGCGCTGGCGAAGTTCTTCGGCGTGACCTATCTCGCGCACAACCCGGAGCGGGTCAAGCCGATGGATCTGCTCAAGAACCTCAAGCGCGAGTACGTCGCGGAGCACCAGTGGTGCCCGCTCGAGGAGACCGAGCGCGGCCTGGTCGTCATGTGCCTCGACCCGGAGCGGGTGAAGGCGTCCCGCGTGGTCAGCAACATCTTCCCCAAGGCGCGGATCAAGTACGTCGTCACGACGCTGCGCGAGTTCAAGGACACGCTCGATCTGTTCTTTGGTGCCGTCGCCGACCTCGGCGACATCGGCGACCTGCTGGATGGGCTGAGCGGCGAGGAGGGCGAGGAGGGGGTTACCACCGACGACCTCGACGCGGCGGCCGACAACGAGCTCGTCAAGCTCGTGAACAAGGTGATCGTCGACGCCTATCAGCAGGGCGCTTCCGACATCCACATCGAATCGTACCCGGGCAAGATGAAGACCGAGATCCGGTTCCGCAGGGACGGCGCGCTCGCGCCGTACATCGAGGTGCCGGCCTCGTACCGGAGCGCGCTGGTCGCGCGGCTGAAGATCATGTGCGACCTCGACATCTCCGAGCGTCGCAAGCCCCAGGACGGCAAGATCAAGTTCCGGAAGTTCGGCCCGCTCGACATCGAGCTGCGGGTGGCGACGATCCCGGTGCAGGGCGGCGTCGAGGACGTCGTCATGCGTATCCTGGCGGCCGGCGAGCCGATTCCGCTCGACAAACTGGGCTTGACCGCGCACAACCTCCCGCGGCTGAAGGAGGCGGTCGAGAAGCCCTACGGGCTGTTCTTTTGCTGCGGCCCGACGGGCTCCGGCAAGACCACCACGCTGCACTCCGTCCTCGGCCATCTGAACACCCCGGACACCAAGATCTGGACCGCGGAGGACCCGGTCGAGATCACGCAGAAGGGACTGCGGCAGGTGCAGGTCAACCGCAAGGCGGGCCTCGACTTCCCGGTAATGATGAAGGCATTCCTGCGGGCCGACCCGGACATCATCATGGTCGGCGAGATGCGGGACAAGGAGACGACTTCGATCGGCATCGAGGCGTCGCTCACCGGCCACCTCGTGCTCGCGACCCTGCACACGAACAGCGCGCCGGAGTCGATCGTCCGCTTGCTCGACATGGGGATGGATCCCTTCAACTTCGCCGACGCGCTGGTCGGGATCCTCGCCCAGCGCCTCGCCCGGCGGCTCTGCTCGAAGTGCAAGCAGGCCTACACCCCGGGGCCGGATGAGATCAAGTCCCTGCTCCAGGAGTACTGCCAGGAGCTGCTCAATACCGGCGAGTTCAAGAAGGACGCGAAGAGCGGGTACGAGCGGGTCTACAAGGATCTCGTCAAGAACTACGCCGACGATAAGGGCCAGTTCACGCTCTACCGCAAGGGCGGCTGCGACGCCTGCTCGAACACCGGCTACAAGGGCCGGCTCGGCCTGCACGAGTTGCTGCTCGGCACGGACGCGATCAAGAAGAACATCGCCGAGCACGCGCGGGTCGCCGTGGTGCTGGCCACCGCGCTCGAGGAGGGCATGCGCACCCTGAAGATGGACGGGATCGAGAAGGTCATGCAGGGGGTCACCGATCTCGCCCAGGTGAGGGCGGTCTGCATCAAATGATCGCTCCTCCGTCGCGATCATCCTCTGCAGAGGCCCTCGTACCAACAAGGGGGGAATCCCCCTTGTATATCCCCGGTAACGAGCAAGGGGGCAGAGCCCCCTTGCATATCCCCCGTCCCGGTCGGGTAGTCGCATCTCGATGAGCACCGTACCCACCCTCGTTCCGGTCGAGCGGCCGTCCGCCGACCGCAGCGCCGAGACGCCGGTCGATCTGTTCCGGCGCCTCGACCAGCTGAACGAGATCGGCGCGGCGCTGTCGCTCGAGAAGAACCTCAACGCGCTGCTCGAGAAGATCCTGCTCGCCGTGAAGACCATCACCCGGGCCGACGGCGGGACGCTCTACCTCGTGGAGGGGGATGGCTCGGACCAGGTGCTGCGGTTCGAGATCATGCGCACCGCCTCGCTCGACGTCGCCATGGGGGGCACGACCGGCAACCCGATCCCGTTCTATCCGGTGCACCTCTTCCGCAACGGTGACCCGAACACCTCGATGGTCGCGGCATTTGCCGCGCTCACCGGGCAGACGGTGAACATCGCCGACGCCTATACCGAGGAGGGCTTCGACTTCTCGGGCACGCGCGCATTCGATCAGAAGACCGGCTACCGCTCGAAGTCGTTCCTCACGGTGCCGATGAAGAACCACGAGGGCGAGATCATCGGGGTGCTGCAGCTGATCAACTGCCAGGATCCCGCGACCGGCGAGATCGTGCCGTTCTCGCCGTCCGACCAGCGGCTGTGCGAGTCGCTCGCCTCGCAGGCCGCGATCGCGCTCACCAACCGGGCGCTGATCAACCAGCTCGAGAACCTGTTCGAGTCGTTCATCAACATGATCAACGAAGCGATCGACGAGAAGTCGCCCTATACGGGCGGCCACTGCCAGCGGGTCCCGCAGCTGACGATGATGCTCGCCGAGGCGGTGAACGACACCACCGACGGCCCGCTCGCCGAGTTCGGGATGACCGAGAAGGACCGCTACGAGCTGCGGATCGCGGGCCTGCTGCACGACTGCGGGAAGATCACGACCCCGGTCCACGTCGTCGACAAGGCGACCAAGCTCGAGACGATCTTCGACCGCATCCATCTCGTCGACACGCGCTTCGAGCTGCTCAAGCGCGATGCCGAGATCGACGCCCTCACGAAGAAGCTCGAGCTGGCCCGTTCGCCCGGGCTGGACGAGATCACCCGGCGCGGCCGGACCTACGCGATCGACGAGGAGCTGCGCGAGACGCTGCGCCAGGTCGAGGAGGACCGGAAGTTCCTGCGCCGCTGCAACATCGGCGCCGAGTCGATGTCGAAGGAGGAGCAGGACCGGGTCCACCAGATCGGGCTCTCCTACAAGTGGCGCGACCCGGGCGGCAACACCGCGAACTTCCTCACCGACGACGAGCTCAAGAACCTGACGATCTCGCGCGGCACGCTCACGCAGGAGGAGCGCGAGATCATCAACCACCACATCGTCTCGACGATCAGGATGCTCGAGGCACTGCCGTGGCCGAAGCACCTGCGCAACGTGCCCGAGTACGCCGGCGGGCACCACGAGCGGATGGACGGGAAGGGCTACCCGCGGGGCCTCACCCGCGACCAGATGTCGGTTCAGGCGCGGGTGATGGGCATCGCCGACATCTTCGAGGCCCTGACCGCGAAGGACCGGCCGTACAAGAAGGGCAAGACGCTCTCGGAGTCGCTGCACATCCTCGGGAAGTTCAAGCTGAACGGGCACATCGACCCGGATCTGTTCGACGTCTTCATCCGCCACAAGGTGTACCTGAAGTACGCCGAGCAGTTCCTCGACCCCGACCAGATCGACCAGGTCGACCAGTCGAAGATCCCGGGGTACGTGCCCTAGCGTGAGCCGGACCGACGCCGGCCCCGGCCGGACGCGGCGAACCTCTACCGTCCAGGCAGCTCGTGATGCTCGCTAGTCTCCTCCGCTCCCTGCGGTCCGGACGAGCGGCGAAAGTTCACGAGGAAGCGGTCAGTCGGTGGCGCCGCAACGACATCGCCGGCGCCGAGGAGTCGTTCCGCCGGGCGCTCGCGTTGAATCCCGGCCTCATGCCTGCCTGGTCCAACCTCGGCCAGGTGCTGTGGGAGCAGGGCCGTGCGCGGGACGCGTTGGCGTGCCTCGGGCGTGCGGTCGAGATCGACCCGGCGAGCGCGGTAGCGCGGCTCAATCTCGCGGTCGCTCTGATGAACACGAGCCGCGCGGTGGATGCAGTCGCGCAGTTCCGCGAGGCAATCCGGCTTGACCCGTCGCTGGCAAACGCCCGCGCGACGGTCCTCAAGCCGCTGCGCGACCTCTGCGAGTGGGACGAGGCCGATGCACAGGCGGCCGCACTCGTCGATCTTTGCCGGCGCGACCCGCGGGCCGCCGGCGCCGTTCCGCCCTTCCTGTCGCTGCTCGTCGACTTCGGGCCCGAGTTCCGGCTGGCGGTCGCGCGCGCGAGTGCGCAGGCGGCGAGCGCGAAGGTGCAAGGGCTGCCGCGCCCGCTGCGCACCACCGACTCCGCCCGGAGACGGATCCGCATCGGCTATGTCTCGGCCGACCTGCACGCGCACGCGGTGGCGCTTACGAGCGTGCGCCTGTTCGAGCTCCACGATCGCGAGCGGTTCGAGACGTTCGCGTATTCGTTCGACGCCGGCGGCGACAGTGCGATCCGCCGGCGGCTCGAGGCCGCGTTCGACCGCTTCATCGACGTGCGCGGCGAGGCGTTCCAGGCGACCGCGCAGCGCATCGCGAGCGACGGAATCGACGTGCTCGTCGATCTCATGGGTTATACCGCGGCGGCGCGTCCCGAGCTGTTCGCGCTCCGCCCCGCGCCGGCGCAGATCGCGTTCCTGGGCTTTGCCGGGACGACCGGCGCGGACTACATGGACGGGGTCGTCGCCGACGCGTTCGTGGTGCCGCCGGGCGACGAGCGGTGGTACGCGGAGCGGGTCCTCCGGCTGCCGACGACGTATTTTCCGGTCGACGATCGGCGCACGCTCCCCCGGCTCACGCGGCGCGGAGACTTCGGGATCCCCGACGACGCGATCGTTTACTGCTGCTTCGGCGACCACGCCAAGATCGAGCGCGACGTGTTCGCGACGTGGCTGCGAATCCTGGGGCAGGTTCCGGGGAGCCTCCTGTGGCTCTCGAGCGGCGCCGGCGAGGCGCGGCTCCGGCGGGCGGGGGCCGACGCGGGGATCGATCCGGCACGGCTCCTGTTCGCGTCGCGGTTGCCGGACCAGGCCGATTACCTCGGGCGCCTCCAGCTCGCTGACCTCTTCCTGGATACCCGGACCTACAACGCCCATTCGACCGCGGCCGACGCGCTGTGGGCCGGCGTGCCGCTCCTCACGGCTCCGGGCGACGGGTTCGCCGGTCGGGTGGGCGCGAGCCTGCTGCATGCCGTCGATCTGCCGCAGCTGGTCGCGGCCGATCTCGCCGACTACGAAACGCGGGCCGTCGGCCTGGGCACCCACCCCGAGCGCTTGCGCGGGCTCCGCGCTGCGCTCGATCGCGATCGGGCACGCCTGCCGCTCTTCGACAGCGCGCGGTTCGCGCGGGAGCTGGAGTCCGTTCTGTGTTCCGTCGTCGAACGGGCCAAGGCCGGGAACGCCCCGTGACCGACAGCGAGCGGCGGCCGGACGGGAGCGGATCGATCACCCGGCCGGCGAGTCGGAACAGACCGGGATCGACCCCGCGTGGGTCAGGTTCGCTCGCCCGACGGGGGGCCGGGAGGCGGCGCGCCGCGGGTGACGTAGATCATCAGCCCCTCGGTCGCGACCTCGATGAACTTCTCGGTATAGCCGAGCTCCTTCAGCTGCCACTTGAATTCGTTGCCGAGCTTGGCCTTGCCGAACACGCCCAACTTGTGCTCCCGCTGGAACTCGGCTGCCTGAGCAAGCGTTTCCTCGAGCACCTTGGTCAAGCGTGCCTGCGAGATCTTCTTCTCCGGATTCACGTCGAGCGCGGGCGGATACCGCTTGGCCAGCGTGTTCGCGAGCGCGGTCGCGAATTCGCTGATGTACTTGCGGGAAAAGAATCCGAAGGGCATGTGTTGTTCTCCGTCGTTGCGCGCATTCCCGCCCGCCCGGCCGGGCTGGTCAGGCCTTCTCCCGCTGCCACGGCCGGGCGAGGGCGGGCTTGGGCGGAGGGCCCTTGACGACGACTTTCTTCACGTAGATGTTGTAGAGAAGGAGGTCGCGGATGACCTCTGCGTCGGCGATCTTGTCCACGCCGTGGAACGCCCGGTCGGTCTTGAAAAAGCCGAACAGGGCGTTCGACCGGTATTCCATCGTCGCGACTTTCTTGAAGAGCTCGCGGGCGTGATTCACCGTCCCCTCGCAGCGAAGTCCTGGATCGAGCGGCGCATAGATGGACGTGCCGAGGTGCCGCATGCGGTCGTCGGGCGGCAGGTAGAAGAGCAGCGACACGACCTTCCGCGGTGTATCGGTGTGCGGCGAGATCGCGTAGTTCGTGAAGTCGCGCACCAGGCGGCAGTCGGTGTCGGTCTGGAGCTCGGCGTGCTCCACGAACCGCTGGTCGATCTCGCGGCGAAACTTCGCCAGCAGCAGCTGCACGAAGCCCGCGCCGAGAATCCAGGAGTTCAGCTCCGCCCAGAACGTCCCCGAACCACGCTCGAACTCGCGCTCCTCGAGCTCGCTCGTCGCGACGATGTACCGCTCTTCGTACATGCCCTTGGCGACCGTGCCGGTCTCGTCGAGGCGCTTGTACCCGTCGAGCTCGGGCAGCCGCTCGCGCAACGCGCGGTAGAAGTCGTCCGGGAAGACGTTGTCCACGTAGAAATGGGGGAACGGGTAGACGCGGATCGGCGCGTTCGCGATCCGGTACCAGACGTGCTGTTCGACGTCGAAAGACATCGTTCCCGACACTTCTTCACACCTGTGAATGCGCGATCCGCGCGCCCCGGCAAGTGTAGCGGCGCTGCCTCCCCGTTGTCCAACGCGGGTCCGGGCCGATGCCCAGTATTGCGCAACGGGCGCCGGCACTGCGCCGCCACCCGCTCGGCGATGCACCGCGCGCGCTGGCCTTCCAGGGAGGATTGCACGGGTCGCGGAGGTGCCCCCCGCTATAATGTTGGCGCCGAGCCCCTCTCCCGCCCGCGACTCGAGCCCAGCTGGATCCCGCCATGCCCTTCGGCCGCACCAACCCGAGCCCGCGTTACCGCGAACTCGTCGAGCTGTACCGGCAGATGCATCTGGAGGGCGACCGGCTGCTCAACCTCCCGCCGCAGCAGATCTTCCCGGGGCTCAACCTGCGGGCCGAGGTCACGCGGATCAAGCAGCTGATCACGGCGACTGGCGCGACATCGATTCTCGACTACGGAAGCGGCAAGGGAAAGCAGTACGACGGACCGCTGCGGCTGAGCGACGGCACCGCCTACGACACCGTGCAGGACTACTGGGACGTCGACTACGTGCACTGCTACGACCCCAGCTACCCGCCGTTCAGCACGCTGCCCTCGGGGAAGTTCGACGGCGTGGTCTCGACCGACGTGCTCGAGCACTGCCCGGAGGACGACGTCGAGTGGATCGTCGACGAAATGTTCGGGTTCGCGAGGCGGTTCGTGTTCGCGAACGTGGCGTGCTTTCCGGCGCTGAAGCGCCTCCCGACCGGCGAGAACGCGCACTGCACGGTCAAGCCGCCGGGCTGGTGGGGTGCGCTGGTGCGCAGTGTCGCGGGCCGCCACCCCGGCGTCGCGTGGGAGTTCTCGTTCGAGATTCACGAGGACGGGCCGGACGGCCGGAGGGTCTCCCATACCGCGCTCACCAGTCACGGTGGCGCGTCGTGATCCGGGTCTTCATCGGCTTCGATCCGCGCGAGGCGGTCGCGTTCAGCGTGCTCGCGTACAGCATCCACGCCCGGGCGAGCGCGCCGGTCGCGATCGCGCCGCTCATGCTCTCGCAGCTCGGCGGCCTCCTGACGCGCGAGCGCCACCCGCTGCAGTCCACCGATTTCGCGTTCTCGCGGTTCCTGACGCCGTGTCTCTCGGACTACGAAGGCTGGAGCGTCTTCATGGATTGCGACATGCTGATGCTCGACGACGTCGCCAGGCTCTGGGCACTCCGGGACGACCGCTACGCGGTCCAGGTCGTCAAGCACGACCACCAGCCGCGCGAGTCGGTCAAGTTCCTCGGCCAGACCCAGACGCAGTACCCGAAAAAGAACTGGTCGAGCGTCATGCTGTTCAACAACGCCCGGTGCCGCGTTCTCACGCCCGAGTACGTCAGCACCGCGTCCGGGCTCGAGCTGCACCAGTTCAAGTGGCTGCCCGACGAGGCGCTGATCGGCGCCCTGCCGCGGCGCTGGAACCACCTGGTCGGCTACTACGAGCCGACCCGGGAGGCGTCGCTCGTTCACTACACGCTCGGCGGGCCCTATTTCGAGGAGTACCGCGACTGCGAGTACGCCGCCGAGTGGCGGGCGGAGCTCGACGCGATGCGCCATGCCGAACAGCACCGCGCGCTGGCGTAGCCGCCGCGGCGGCGCGCTGCGCGCGGGTGCCCGGTCCCGGCGTGGCCCATGCTCACCCGGCTGATCAGGGATCTGTTCCGCCCGTCCGGGCGGGCCCGCGGCGCGCCGGTCGATCCGGGCGCGGCGGTGGTGGAACGCGCCGTCAAGGCGCTCCATAGCGCCCCCGAGGAAGCCGAGCGCTTGTGCCGCGACGTGCTGCGCGACCTGCCGGAGCACGTCGAGGCCCGGGTGACGCTCGGCGCGGCCCAGCTCCGGCGGGGCGAGCCCGCGGCGGCCGTCGTAACGCTGCGCGAAGCGCTCCGCGCCGCGCCGCGACACGGCGAGGGCCAGCTCCTGCTCGGGAAAGCGCTCCGTGCCGCGGGCGACGTCGATGCCGCGGTCCTCGCCATGCAGCGCGCGCAACCGCTGATCCCGGAACGCTCGGACTTCTGGAACGAGTTCGGGCTGCTACAGCTCCAGCTGGGCAACCTGGACTCCGCGTGGGTCAACTTCGACCGCGCGGCGGCGCTCAACGCCCATCAGGCGCAGGCGTGGATCAACCTCGCCGTCGTGGCGCAACGCCAGGGGTTGTACGCGAAGGCGCTCGCGTGCCTCGAGCGTGCGGTGGAAGCCGAGCCGGACTCGGGCCTCGCCTGGAGCAACTACGGCCTCGCGCTGCGCGACAACGATCGGCTCGAGGAGGCGATCCCGGCGCTGCGCCGCGCCGCCGAGCTGCGCTCCGTGCATGCGGCGACGCGAATAAACCTCGCGGCGGTGCTCCTCGACGATGAGCAGTATGACGAAGCGCGCGTGCAGGCCGAGCACGCCCTCAAGCTGCAGCCCGAGTCTCCGGAGGCGCACGTCGTCATCGCGTCGCTGCAAGCGCGGACGGGCGAGTTTCAGCGTGCCGCCGAGTCGTACGAGCGGGCGCTGCTGATCAGCCCGGACAGCGCAGTCGCGCGGGCGGGGCTCGGCGAGCTGCAGCTGCTCGAGCGCGACTTCGGGCGCGGCTGGGACAACTACGAGCACCGATTCGGCCTTGCCGATGCCGCCGCGCCCAAGCTGCCGTTCCCGCGCTGGGACGGCGCCGGGCTCGCGCCGGGCCGTCTGCTCGTGCGTTCGGAGCAAGGGATCGGCGACATGATCCTGTTCGCTTCCTGCGTGCCCGACGCGCTGCACCGCGTGCAACGTCTCGTGCTGGAGGCTCCCGAAAAGCTCGTCCCGCTCTTCGCTCGCTCCTTTGCCGGTGTTGAAGTCCGACCCGGCGACCCCCGGCTATCCGTCCTGGCTGGGGGAATTCGGGGACGTGCGCGCGGCGATCCCTGCCGGCAGCCTCATGGGCTTCTTTCGCCGGCGCGTCGCGGACTTTCCAGCGCGCAAGGCCTACCTCCACGCCGATCCGGCGCGAGTCGAGCGCTGGCGCGAGCGGCTCGCCCAGCTCGGGCCGGGACCGAAGCTCGGCCTCACGTGGGGCGGCGGCTTCTACCGCACCGGGCGCAAGGGCAGGACGATCGCGCCGGATGACCTCGAGCCGCTGCTCGCCCATTCGGCGGTTCACTTCGTGAGCCTGCAGTACACGCCCGCGGCCGCCGCTGAGGCGGCGGAGCTGGGCGCTCGCCGCGGCCGGCCCGTACACCACTGGCCGGAGGCGATCGACGACTACGAGGAGACCGCGGCGCTGGTCACCGCGCTCGACTCGGTCGTCACGGTGTGCACTGCCGCTGCCCACCTCTCGGGTGCGCTCGGCCAGCGGGTCTGGATCCTCGCCCCGGAGTCGGCCTCCTGGCGTTACTTGGGGTCGGGCGAGGATCTGCCCTGGTATCCGAGCGCGCGCGTGTTCCGCCGCGCGCCCGGTGGGGCATGGCGTGCAGTGGTCGAGCGTCTGGCCGATGCCCTCGGCGCTGAGCTGGGATTGGCCGTGCGGGCTGCCGGCCGCGACGGCGGCAAACCCGAACGTGAGCGGGGCGTGGACGATGTGCCGAGCCACGTGGTCGGTTCCGAAACGGCACCAGGCCAGCCGGCGGTAACGGTGGCCGAGGCGAGTCGCGAGGACGCCCGTCTCGGTCGGGCGCGCGAGCTGTGGACGCGGGGTGCGCGCGAAGCGGCGATCGAGTCGCTCGAGTCCGCGCTTGCGGCGGAACCGGCCTGGGCTGACGGCTGGCATGAGCTCGGCGCGCGCTACGCGGCGCTGAACCGGCTGGGCGAAGCGCGCGACTGCCTCGAGCTCGCGCTCCATCACGACGCCCGCCACCTCGGCTCGCTCGAGCTGCTTGCCAAGCTCAGCGAGAGCGCTACCGCGTACGCACTGGCGGCCGGCTATCTGGCGCGGGCTTGCGAGGTAGCCCCGCACCGGCCCGACCTCCTCGTGCGGCTCGGCAAGGCGCAGTACTTGCTCGGCGCCCTCGGCGAGGCGCAGGCAAGCGTCCGCCGTGCGATCGCACTCGACGCCGGCAGCGTAGACGCCCATGTCGTTCTCGGCCTGTCGCAGATCGGTGTGGAGGACTACCCGGCCGCGGTGGCGGCGCTCGAGACGGCAGTACGGCTCGCACCCAGAATGGTTTCGGGACATCTCAACCTCGGCAATGCGTACCTCTACGCCGGCCGGTTCGCCGAGGCCAAGGAGCGGCTGCGCTGGGTCATCACCCATGAGCCGAACAACTTCATCGCGCGCTGGGACTATGCGCATCTCAAGCTCGCCAGCCGCGAGTACGAGGAAGGTTGGTCTCACTACGAGTTCCGCAAGCAGGCGGTCGGCGTCGCCGGCAAGACCCTGAGTCTCCCCGAGTGGCGCGGCCAGCCGCTCGACGACGGCACGGTGCTGGTCATCCTGCGCGAGCAGGGGCTCGGCGACGAGATCATGTTCACTTCCTGCATGCCCGACGTGCTGAGCCGCGTGCGCCGGTGCGTCCTGCAGTGCGACGCGCGGCTGACCAGGCTGTTCGCACGGTCGTTTCCCGGCGTTGAAACAGTGGTGGGCGACGCGGTGCGCTCGGCACTCGGTCAGGCGTCGGGGCGCGAAGTCGCGGCCGGGACGCTGCCGGTGCTCTTCCGGCGGAGCGAGCGCGAGTTTCCGGCCCATCGCGGCTATCTGCAGGCCGACGAAGCCCGCGTGGCCGACTGGCGGCAGCGGCTCACTGCCCTCGGGCCGGGGCTGAAGGTCGGCCTGTCATGGCGCGGCGGCTCGGCGCACACGCGGACGAAACTCCGCAGCATTCCGCTCCTCGACCTGGCGCCGGTCCTGCGGGTGCCCGGGTGCCGCTTCGTGAGTCTGCAGTACGGCGCCGTCGATGAGGACATCGCAACGCTCGCGCGCGAGCCCGGGCTCGGGCTCGCCCAGTTTCCCCGAGATCAGCTCGGACTACGACGAGACGGCGGCCCTCGTCTCGGCCCTGGACCTCGTGGTTACCGTTTGCACCTCGATCGTTCACCTGACGGGCGCGCTCGGCCGTCCGGTCTGGGTGCTCGTGCCGAGCGTCCCGGAGTGGCGCTACTGCTTCGAGGGGGAAACGCTCCCCTGGTACCCCAGCGCGCGACTGATCCGCCAGCGGGCGGGCGAGCCTTGGGCGCTGCCGGTGGCGGAGGCGGCGCGCCGACTCGGTGCACTCGCTGGGGTCGTTCCCCGGTGAACGGTCGGCTGGCGATCCGTGCTGCGGTGCCGCAACGGGTGACGAAGTGCGTCACTTTTTGACGGCTGGCAGATCGCGCCCGGCGGCCGAGGGAATGCGCGGCCGGCGTGGGGCCGTGCCACGCGACTGCTCGGGTCGCCTTTGTACTGTCGTCACGGAACCCACACAGCGCATAAAACGTCATAGTTTCAGTGCGTTACGATGAAATTTGGGAGCAGGGGTTCGGTGCCAGCGTGGGCGCGTCGCAGGGTCGAGATGTGGCATATGTCCTGCTTCTAAGGGCGTGCATTCTTCAGAGGGAGGGTTCATCGAATGCACACCTTGCATAAGGGCTTTACCCTGATCGAGTTGATGATCGTGGTCGCGATCATCGGCATTCTGGCGGCGGTCGCGCTGCCGGCGTATCAGGACTACACGATCCGCGCCCGCGTCTCCGAACTGCTGCTCGGCGCCTCCGCCACGCGGACGGCGTACACCGAGAGCGCGCAGAACCTCAACGGCTTGACCAACGCGACGGGGAACGCGTGGGACCAACTGTCGATCCAGTCGTACGGCTTCATCGACAACGCGGTAGTGAACACAACTATAGTCCTCAATGCGAAGTCGACCATCGGCACGGCGGGTCTCGTCGTGACGCTGACGCCCTCGTACAACACGACCGCCAATACCGTCACCTGGTCGTGCGCGGTGACGCCGACTCGGTACGAGCCGTCGACCTGCCGCAACGACTGACGCAGTACGTCAGGTTTGGCTGTCCCCGGCGCTGTCGGGGCGCCAACCCCCTGGGAAGCGGGCCGAACGGCCCGCTTCTTCTTTGCCCCGCGGGTCCCGAATAGGGAACGATGAGCCTTTTGGCGCGGCGGATTTCACACTCGACCGGGAACGCCGGGCGATTCCGTGACGGAATACCGGCGGTGGGGGCCGCGTGGCATGTGTCCTGCTCCTAGGGAAGCGTGCAGATTTTGCACTTGTCCAACCAACTAGGAGTTTGCTGAATGCGTACGCTGCAGAAAGGCTTTACCCTGATCGAACTGATGATCGTAGTCGCGATCATCGGCATTCTGGCGGCGGTCGCGCTGCCGGCGTATCAGGACTACACGATCCGCGCCCGCGTCTCCGAACTGCTGCTCGGCGCCTCCGCCACGCGGACGGCGTACACCGAGAGCGCGCAGAACCTCAACGCCTTGACCAACGCGGCGGGGAACGCGTGGGACAACCTGTCGATCCAGTCGTACGGCTTCATCGACAACGCGGTAGTGAACACAAATATGGTCCTCAATGCGAAGTCGACCATCGGCACGGCGGGTCTCGTCGTGACGCTGACGCCTTCGTACAACACGACCGCCAATACCGTCACCTGGTCGTGCGCGGTGACCCCGACCCGTTACGAGCCGTCGGCCTGCCGCAACGACTAACAAGACACGGTCTGGCTGCGCCCGGCAATACCCGGGGGCGCCAAACGCCGAGGAAACGGGCCCTAGCGGCCCGTTTCTTTTTTCCGCCTCGCGCCCAGGCAAGCCCTCGCGCTGGCTGAGCCCTGAGCCCTCCGCGGCTACACTACGCGCAATCCGCGGTCTGGCGCGGGTTGTGAAGAGCGGGAGCTCCATGCTGGCACAACTGCTGCGGCGCGCGCTGTCCCGTCCTGCCGGTTCGAAGGAGGCGTCGCGCGCGCAGAGGCCGCAGGCCGGTGCGTCATCGGACCTGCCCGTCGTTGCGTTTCTCTCGACCATCGATCGGACCTGTTTCATCCCGGACGAGGCGGTCTCTTCGCGCCTCGCGAGCACGCGGCTGCGCACGCTGATCCCCGCGGGGCAGATCGCGGGCCAGGCACGCGTCGCCCTGGTGCCGTGGTCGGCCCTGCTCGACCCGGCGGGCTTCGGCGCGCTCGGGGCGCCCGCGGCGCTGGTCGTCTCCAAACTCTCCACCGCCGAGGTGCTGACGCGGCGCGAGGAGGTCGAACGCGGCCTCGAACGGCTCCGGGCGCTGCACGGGAGCGTCCGGCTCGTTGCCGATCTGTCGGACGACTACGCGGCCATGGCGAACGAGCTGAACCAGCCGTTCCTCGAGGCCTACCAGCGCGGGCTCGCCGACACGTGCGTGCTGGCCGTGCCGTGCGAAGCGCTGGCAAAGCGGCTGCGCCCGATCGCGCATCACGGCGTGCGGGTCATCGAAGACCCTTGGGAGAGCCCGCGGTCGAACCCGGCCGCAGTCCGCGGCGGCGACCCGCTGCAGCTGCTGTGGTTCGGCAACCTGGGCGATACGAATGCGGGCGTCGTGGAGGGCGGGCTGAGACAGGTCGTGGCCGCATTGCGAGGCCGCCGCGCCCGAGTCGAAGTCATCGCCGGCCGTGAGCGGAGCGGGCTCGTCGCGGGGATCGCCGAGCGCCTGAACCGCGAGTATCCGGCCGCCTCCCTCCAGTTCGTGGAGTGGTCCCTCGAGACGGTGTGGACCGCCCTCGCTCGCTGCGACCTCGTCCTGCTCCCGCAGGATCACCGCGACGCCTGGGGCAGCGTGAAGTCTCACAATCGCCTCGTGGAGGCGATCCGCGGCGGGCGGTTCGCGCTCGCCTCGCCGATCCCCTCCTACGTGGAGCTCGCGGACTACGCCTGGGTCGGCGAGAACCTCGCCGAAGGGCTCACGTGGGCCCTGGATCACCCGCGCGAAGCCGAGCAACGGGTCGCCGCCGGTCAGGCGCACATCGCGACGCGCTTCGCGCCGGAGGTCGTCGGCCGGAAGTGGTCGGAGCTGCTCGGCCTTGATCGCGCGGCCGGGGCCGCTCCGCCGCCGGCAGGCAAAGGCGTCGGGGAGTCGCTGCGGCTCAACCTCGGTTGCGGCGACAAGATTCTTCCGGGATACGTGAACGTCGACGTCGCGCCGGCCCGCGCCGGTCGCGCGCCGGACGTGATCTGCGACCTCCACAAGCTCGATCCGTTCGACGCGGACGCGGCCGACGAAGTGCTCGCCGTGCACGTCGTCGAGCATTTCTGGCGCTGGGAGGTCGTGGCGGTGCTCCGGGAGTGGCTGCGAGTGCTCAAGCCCGGCGGACGAATGATCATCGAATGCCCCAATCTGTTGACCGCTTGCGAGGAGCTGCTGCGGGATCCGGGGCGCGCGGCGGGCCCTGGCCGCGAGGGGCAGCGCACGATGTGGGTGTTCTACGGCGATCCGGGTTGGCGCGACCCGCTGATGTGCCACCGGTGGAACTACACGCCGCAGAGTCTGCGAGCGCTGCTCGAGGAGGCGGGGCTCGTGAACGTCCGGCAGGAGCCCGCGCAATTCAAGCTGCGCGAGCCGCGGGACATGCGAGTCGTCGGCGAAAAGCCGGCCGGGCGCTGAATCGGCGCGCCCGACGGACTCGCTACCCCGACCCCTCCGGCACCGAAAACGACCGGCGGGCGGCCCCGGCGGTGTAGTCCGCCCACATCATCTCGTACGCGCGCTCGAGCGAGCGGACGGTCCGGGCGCTGTCGAACAGCGGCGCCGTGGTGCGGGCCTCGGCAAGACGGCGCCGCAGGTCCGCTCGTTCCGCCGGATCGAGGCCGAGGCGAGCGGCGAGCGCCACGTACTCGGCCCGCCCGCGGACCGCGAGCTCCGGCACGCCGCCCGCCGTGACCAGGCTCGCCGCGACGCGCGACGCGAACGTCGCGCCCGCGATCGTGACCACCGGAACCGCCGCCCACAGCGCTTCGTTCACGGTGGAGTGCCCGTTGTAGCGGCCGAAGGTGTCGAGGAAGACATCGGCGGCAACCAGCCGCGCAACGTGGCTCCGCTTCTCGACCAGGTTCGGCGCGAACACCAGCCGCTGAGGATCGACCTCCCGCGCACGCGCCTTGGCGACGAGATTGCGGGCCGCTTCCTCGCCGGGGGACCTCAGCCAGAGGACGCTGTCGGGGACGGCGCGGAGGATGTCGGCCCAGGCGTCGAACACCTCCTCGGTGATCTTCGCGGTCTGATGGAACGCGCAAAACACCACGCCATCCGGAGGCAGGCCGCAGGCTGCCCGGGAAAGCGGCCGGTCCGCGAGCGGTTGGTCGGGGTCGTTCACCATGAAGCACCGCGGCAGCCGCACCAGGTGCTCGGTGAAGAGCGACTCCTGCCCCGGCGGTGAGGCGACGCGGTCGGTGACGAAGTAATCGATGAACCGTGCGCCGAGCGTCGCCGGGTAGCCGAGGTAGTGGATCTGGAGCGGTGCGGGTCGCTGCGCAAGGACGGCGAGGCGATGCTCCGTCGTGTAGCCGCCGAGGTCGATCAGGATGTCGACCGCGTCGTTCGCGATGCGCCTCGCCGTATCCCCCGGGGTCTCGTCCCGGACGTCGACGAACCGGTCCGCGGCTGCGGCGATCTCCTGCCGGTAGCGGCTCCCGTCGTCACGCCCATACGAGTAGGCGAGCACCTCGTAGCGCGAGCGGTTGTGGTGCCGGAACAGCGCACGCGCGAGCTGTCCCACGGCGTGGTTCCGGAAGTCGCGAGAGAAATACCCGACCCGCAGGCGGTCGCGGCGGACCGCCGGCGCCCGGCTCAACGGGGCCGCGCCGGCGTCGAGCTGCCGCGCGTGGAACTCGGCGATCTCGCGACCGGTCTCCGGCGACAGCGGGAGGAGCAGGGTGTCCATCGGCAGGATGTAGCGACGCCAGTCGGGGTCGCCGCCACTGCGCCGCTCACGGATGGCTTCCAGGGCGCGCGCTGCGCCGGCCCAGTCGCACGCGTCGAGGAGCGGCCGCAGCATGTTGGACCAGGCCAAGAGCAGGTCCGGGCGGAGCCGGACGGCGGCACGGTAGTGCGCGAGCGCCTTGTCCGGGTCGCCCCGGCGACGGTGCGCGTTCGCGAGATTCATCTGCGCATACGGGTCCTCGGGGTCCAACGCCACCGCGCGCGAGAAGAGCCGGGTCGCCTCCTCGAGCTGGCCGCGCTCCACTAGCACGATCCCGAGGTGCACGTGGGCATGGGCCGAGGTCGGCGCCGCCGCGATCGCCGTCCGCAATCGCAGCTCGGCTTCCTCCAGGCGACCTGCTTTCCGCAGCTCGACGCCTTCGCCCACCAGGGCATCCCGGTCCCGTGCTGCGGGCGCCAGCAAGCCCCTCAGGAGCCGTCGCAGCATTGCCGATTCGCGCGGCGCGGGCGTATCGCGGGGCGGGGTCTCCGGTCTGCGGGAGATCGTGTCAAAGGCCGTTGCGAGGGGGAGGGCAATGCACTAGTCTGCTTCCCGGCTTTCGCCCAAGCGCTGCGCGCGTCGTATCGTTCATGGTCACCGCCACTTCGCCCGCGACCCGCCGCCTGCACATCGGCGGCGAGTTCCGCGCGCCCGGCTGGGAGGTGATGAATGTCGCGCCGGGCGAGCATGTCGACCACGTGGGGCGCGCGGAGGATCTGTCCCGGTTCGCCGACCACACCTTCGCTGCCATCTACGCGTCCCACGTGCTCGAGCACATCGCCCCGCCCGGCCCGCTGGAGCGCGGATTGCGCGAATGGTATCGCGTCCTGCTGCCCGGCGGCGCGCTCTACGTCAGCGTACCCGACCTCGACGTTCTCGCGCCCCTGTTCGTCGACCGCGCACGCCTCAGCGTCAACGAGCGCTACAAGGTGATGTTGATGATGTTCGGCGCGCACAGCGACGACTACGATCGTCACGAGATCGGCTTCAACGACGAGTTCCTGAGGTTCTTCCTCCAGTCGGCGGGGTTCGTGAACGTGCGGCGAGTGTCAAGCCTCGGCATGTTCCGCGACACGAGCGAGATGGTGTTCATGGGTGTTCGCATCAGCCTCAACGTGATCGCCGACAAGCCGGCTTGAGAGGAACCGCGCCCGGGCACCTCGATCCACGACGAAATGACAAGCCGGCGGCCGGGTCCGCCGGCGGGAGGAGTTGAACATGACGGCTGGCGCTGCACGGGAGAATCCGCTGCTCGACTACGTCCTGACCAATCCCGGACGGCCGCTGACCAAGTGGCAGAGCTACTTCGATGTGTACCACCGGCATCTGCAGCGGTTCCGCGGCACGCGCGTCACGGTCCTCGAGTTCGGCGTCTTTCGGGGCGGATCGCTGCAGATGTGGCGGCACTACTTCGGCTCCGAGGCGCAGGTGATCGGCGTGGATATCCAGCCGGAGTGCAAGGCTTTCGAGGAGGAACGGATCGCGGTGCGGATCGGCGACCAGGAGGACCGCGCATTCCTGCATCGACTGGCGGCCGAGTTCGCGCCGTTCGACGTCGTGATCGAGGACGGCGGTCACCGGATGGGGCAGCAGATCGCCACCTTCGAGGAGATCTTCCCGCGCATGAACCCCCACGGCGTGTACGTCGCCGAGGATCTGCATACCAGCTACTGGTCGGAGTACGGCGGCGGATACCGGCAGCAAGGGACGTTCATCGAGTACGCGAAGGCGCTGATCGATCGGCTCAACGCCTGGCACACGCGGACGCCCGAGCAGTTCTCCGTGGACGACTTCACCCTGCAGGCCGGCTCGATGCATTTCTACGACAGCATGCTCGTCATCGAACGCAAGCCGTTCGAAGAGCCGCGCAAGTTGAGGACCGCTGGCGCGTCCGTTTAATAGGTCTCGGGATACCCGAGCGCAAACCTGACGATCGCGCCGGCTTCGCGCTGCTCGTCGGTCCCCTGGGTCGTCAGCCGCGCGTAGAAGGCTGCCTCCTCGGGGTCGCTGCCGCCGATTCGGCAGAGGCCGAGCTTCACGAGCTCGACGAACGCCTCGTCGAGGCGCTCGCCCAGGCGCTCGCCCGCACCGGGCTCGCCGCCGAGCAGCTCGAGCAGCGCGCCCCGGAACTCGCGGTAGTAGGCGGAGAACTGCGGCGAAGCGACGAGCAGGGGCCAGTGCTCGCTGTCGCCCATCAGCTGGGCCGCCCAGCTCGCTGCGTGCGCCTGCCGCGCCAGGAACAGGGTGTCGATGCACTCGACGCGACCCTGCGCTGCGGTGATGCACGATGACAGATACTGCATGAAGACGACGTTCCGCGTGGCGGCCTCGGTACGGCGGAAGCTGTCGATGAGCTGCGCGCGGCGGTGGATCGAATAGAGGGTGGACGAGTAACTGCGGAGATGGGCGAGGACGCGGTCGACCGCGTGCGCTTCCCGGCAGGCGCGCATGGGATGCTGCAGGAACTCGATGCCGACCCGGTCCTCGCCGGTGGCGCGGTCCTTCCTGTGGATCCGGAATCGGGCGACCCGCCCCCGCGCGCAGGCGAGCCCCGCATCGGCGTCCAGGGCCCGGGCCACTCGTTCAAGCGCCGCGGGAATCACGAAGTCGTCCTGGCCGCAGAGCATGACGAGGCGGGCGCCGATCCGATCCAGCGACCGGCACAGCTTGTCGAGGAACCGCGTGCCGTGTTCGTACGGATGCAGGTCGATCCAGAGCTCGGGGTAGCGGGAGGCGCAGGACGCGACGAACTCGCGGTGCGCGCCGCTGCTGTCGTCCGCCAGGACGATGTGCCCGGGGTACTCGACCGACTTCAGGTGATCGAGGCAGCGCCGCAGGAACGGCGTGCCTTCGTACGTGGGGATGATGAGCGAGAAGGCGTTGTCGTCTTCGATCAGCATGATGGGTTACGCCAGCCCGGGATCCCCGGCGACACCCTCGAGACGCGGGAGGTTGAGCCGGCGCGGCGCGATGACCTTCTTGTCCCGGAGGTACTGCGCGACGACCTCCCAGATCGGCTCGCCCACGGGATTCTCCTGAACCGACGCCCACCCGGCGACCTTGTACGTCCGGCTCGGGTCGATCGGCTTGCCGGCGATGCGCAGGTCGGAGATGCGGCCGCCCAGCTTGGCGCGCGGATTGCATGCGAACGTCAATCCGCCGACGCGCACCATGTCGCCGCCCTGCTGCAGATACGGATCGGGGTTGAAGAGGTTGTCGCAGACGTCCTCGAGAATCAGCTTGATCCGCTCGCCCGTGAGGTCGCTCAGCGTGCACTGCGGGTAGGTGATCGCGGTCTGATCCAGCACGTGCTCCAGCGTGATGGTCTCGCCCGAGAGCACCGTGGTCCCCCAGCGGAAGCCCGGCGAGAGCGCGATCTGCGCGCCCTTGACCTCCAGCATCGCGTCGACGATCAGCTGGTCGAAGGTGCCGTTGAAGTTCCCGCGGCGGTAGAGCAGGCCCTCAGTCACCGCGAGCTTCTCCGCGAGTCTCGCCTCGTACGGCGCGCGCAGCTTGCGCACCAGGGTCTCCATTGCCGGATCGGCCGGCAGCAGATTCGCGAACACCGGGAGCAGGCGGTAGCGGAAGTCGGCGACCTTGCCGTCGCGCACCTGGAGGTCGAGCACCCCGAGGAACTTCCCGTTCGAGCCGCCGCTCGTGACGAGCGTGCGCCCGCCGGGATTCGCGACGACGGACGGTTGCGGCACCGCGTCGTGCGTGTGGCCGCCGAGAATGACGTCGATGCCGCGCACGCGCGAGGCGAGCTTGAGATCGACGTCCATGCCGTTGTGCGACAGCAGCACCACGACCTGCGCGCCGTTCGCGCGCACCGCTTCGACGTGCCGCTGGAGCTCCTCCTCCCGGATGCCGAACGTCCACTCGGGAACGAGGTGGCGCGGGTTCGCGATCGGCGTGTAGGGGAAGGCCTGGCCGATGATCGCGACCGGGATCCCGCTGACCTGCCGCAGGGTCCACGGCTTGAACACCGGGTCGCCGAAGTCCTGCGTCTTCACGTTCTGCGCGACGAACTCGATCCGTCCGGCGAGCTCCTGCGCGATGGCCCGCTTCACGCGCTCCGCGCCGTACGTGAACTCCCAGTGCGCCGTCATGACGTCCACGCCGAGGAGCTTCTGCGCCGCGATCATGTCGGCGCCCTGGGTCCACAGCGCAACTGCCGACCCTTGCCACGCGTCGCCGCCGTCGAGGAGGAGCGCGCCGGGGCGGTCGGCTCGGACGCGCTTGACGAGGGTCGCGAGATGCGCGAACCCGCCCGCCTTGCCGTAGACGCGCGCGGCACGCTCGAAGTCGAGGCAGGTGAACGCGTAGGCCTCGGGCGAGCCGGGTTTGACGCCGAACGCGGCCAGGAGGTGCTCGGCGACGAGATGCGGCGGCTTGCCCGCCGCGCCGCCCACGCCGATGTTCGCGCTCGGCTCGCGAAAGTAGATCGGCAGGAGCTGGGCGTGGGTGTCGGTGATGTGCAGGAGCGAGACGTTGCCGAAGCGCGGCAGGTGATAGAGCGCGTCGGCGCTGCCCTGGGCGAGCGCCCGCCGCGCGTCGAGTGCGAGCCCCGCGGCGGCGGCGGCGGCGAGGAGCTCGAGGAATTCGCGGCGGTTCACGATCGGAGGAACCTGCGCCGAGGGGCCCGGCGCGGCGCTCGTCGCGCTACTTGTTCACCGGCGAGCCCGGGTCGAGGAGCAGCGCCACCAGGTCCTTGATCTGCTGCTCGGTGAGCGCGCCGACGTGCCCGAAGCGCGGCATCTGGGAGCACAGGCTGAACGCCTTCGCGTTGTAGATCTTGCCGTAGACGTACTGCTGCACGTCGGCGCCGTACCCGCGGACCTTGCCGAACTGGTATAGGCTCGGACCGATCGTGCCGAAGGAGGTTTCCTGGGGCCCGATCTGGTGGCAGTTGTAGCAGCTGCCGCCGCCGGGCGCGCCCGCCCGGTCGCTCCAGGTCATGCCGCGGCCGTCCTGCGCGAGCCGCTCGCCGGCCTTCCAGTCCCCGAGGTACTTGCCGTCGGCCGGGTACTTGATTCTCTGCAGCTGATCGCTTTCCAGCCGCTGGGCGATCTCCTTGGGCGGCTTGTCGTCGCTGCGGTTACAGATCGCCTGGACCCCGTCTTCATCGAGCCGATCGACGGTGGCGATGCCCCGCGTCTTGAAATCGCGCTTGAGGGTCGCGACGGCCTCGGACCTCGGGTCGATGACCTGCGCCGCGGCCGCGGCCACGAGCGCGAGCGTCGCGGCGCCGAGGATCGATGCGGAGAGTGCTCTCACGGTGCGGTCCCCTTAGCGCTTGATTCCGGGCCCTTTGTACACGTGGCCGTTCGCGTTCACGGCCAGGTACGTCAGGAGCGCGGTGAGCGAGTCGGACGCGTATCCCGGCTCGGGGAAGCGCTGCTGGCGGAAGCAGTCCCACATCCGCCACTGCAGCGTGTGCATGACGCCGCCGGTCATGCGGTAGCCCGGCCAGCCCTGGAACGCGCGGATCGCCTGGTCGGCGTTCGTGAAGTTGGGCAGCTGCTGGGTGCGGATCCGCTTGCCGTCCTCCCCGTGGCAGCTCGCGCACGAGAAGTCGTACGACCCGGCGCGGTAGAAGAACATCTCCCGGCCGACCGCGAAGGTCTCCCGCTCCTTGGGGTGCTTCTGCGGCACGGCGATCTTCATGCCGCGGGATTGTCCGGCCACGAAGGTGACGAGGGACACGGGGTCGGGGGTCGCGGTGTCGGTGCTGAACGGCTGCTTTGCGAGCTCCTCGAGCTTGAAACCCTGGAATGTCGTCATGCAGTGCACGATCCGGCGCTCCGCATCCATCACCTTGTCGACGTCGGGGAAGTGGCGGGGCAGCTGGACGTACGCGCCCTTGACCACGCCGGGCCCGAGACCGAGGTCGCAGCGCTCGAGCGAGGCGTTGTTCGGCCCGCGGCGCGTCTTCCAAAGCTCCGCGCCTCTGGCCTCGAACAGCTCGGCAGGATTCGCGTCCTCCAGCACTTCGCGGAACTTCTCGAACTCGGCCGTGATCGCGTCGCGCTCCACCGCCGCAGGCGGCGGCTTGGCGGCGCCCGGCTTGGACTGGGCGGCGGCCTGTTCTAGGAACGGGATCGCGGCGGCGAACATGGCCGCAACGCAAAAAGCCAATGCGCGTCTCATGCGCTCCTCACGGTCAGCGGGGTGTATCCCCCCTCGCTCATCCACGGCGCGCCTTGCAGGGCGCGCCGGTTCGCCGGCGCGCACGTGCGCAGGCACGTGCTTCGAAACCCCGGCTCACCCAGCGGCGAGCGTCACCTCGTCGGTGCGCTTGTCGCCTTTGTTGTCGATCCAGGTGATGGTCAGCCGGTCGCCGGCCTTGGCACCCTTCACCTTGAAGCCGAACACCGGGTTGCGGGAGATGGCCTGGCTCACCTCGGCCTGGAACACGGGCTTGCCGTTGAGCTGCGCCGTGATCGTCTGGATGAAGTGGAGCGGAACGAGGTTCCCGGCGGCGTCCTTGCGCTGGCCGGTCTCCATCGGGTGCGCCATCAGCACCCGCACGTCGGCGACGTCGCCCTCGAGCCGGGCGCGGATTCGCATCGGATCTGCCATCGCTTCGCTCCCTCAGCCGCCACACCCGCCGATGGTCACCTTCACCTCCTTGGCGGCGGTGTAGAACCGGCCGTCGGCGGCGGCGACCACGACGCGAACGTTGGACGACTCGCCGATCTTCACGCGCAGTGCGACGAACGGCATCGCGCCCTGCGAGACGTCGAAGCTCCCGGCGTACGGGAACGGGTTCTTCTCGATCAGCACCGCGATCGATCTCGTGCCCGGAATGTTGCTCTGGATCTCGATCGGCACGACCGCGCCGTTCTCGGCGATGTCGGGCGCCTTGATCGCGATGTCCTTCGTCTCGGCGGGCGCGGCAACGTTGAGGCCCTTCAGCGCGTCGCCGACGGTCTTCGCATCGAACGCGCCCTTGTTCCGCTCGGCGAGGACGTCCGCTGGGCGGAGCAGTCCGGCGGCCATCGCCGCGGCGAGGAGGCTGCCCGCGCCGGCGCGCTTGAGGGCGGCTCTACGGGAAAGATCGGTCATGCGTCGCTCCTATCACACGCTTCCGGTAAGGGCATTCGCGGCTCCAGCGGCCGCGTAGGGTACTCAAAAAGCCGCATGGTTTTCAAGGGCTTCAAGCGGCGAGCCGCGGCACCGACCGCGGCTCGCGGACTTGGACCGTGCGGCGGCCCGGTGGTTCGCCACGCTAACCGTCCGGGCTCACGAAGCGCCCGGATTTCCCGCCGGCTTTCTCGAGCAGCCGGATCGACTCGATTCGCATCCCCCGGTCCGCCGCTTTGCACATGTCGTAGACGGTCAACAGCCCCACGGCGACGGCCGTAAGCGCCTCCATCTCCACGCCGGTGCGTCCCACCGTCTCGACGGTCACGCTGAGCGCGATCGCCGGCTCCCGCGAGTCGGCGGTGAACTCCGCCGCTACCCGGGTGAGGGCAAGCGGATGCGCGAGGGGGATCAGGTCGGCGGTGCGCTTGGCCGCCTGGATCGCGGCGATGCGTGCGACGCCGAGCACGTCGCCCTTGGCGGCCGTGCCCGCCTCGATCAGCGCCAGGGTCTCGGGCCGCATCACGATCCGGCCGGCCGCGCGCGCGAGCCGGCGGGTCTCGGTCTTCGCGCCGACGTCGACCATGTGTGCAGCGCCTTCCGCGTCGAAATGGGTGAGTGCCATGACTCGAGTCTCCGCCGTGTCGCTCGGGGAACCAGTTCAGCCTTGCGGGTATCATAACGTGGTGCATCGTCTCGGCTCGTTCCTCCTCGCCCTCGCGTTTGCAGGCGCGCCCGGCGCGCGCGCCCAGACCCTCCCGGACCTCGGCGAGAGCGCCCAGACGGAGCTCACGCCGCAGCAGGAGCGCCGGATCGGGGACTCGATCATGCGCGAGATCCGTCGCGACCCGGACTACGTCGGCGACCCGGAGATCGCCGACTACGTCCAGCAGGTCGGCTTCCGCCTGGTCGCGGCGAGCCCCGAGCCGCGCCGGCACTTCGAGTTCTTCGTGGTCCGCGACCGGACCGTGAACGCCTTCGCGATGCCGGGCGGCTACATCGGTGTGCACACCGGCCTGCTGCTCTCGTCGCAGACGGAGTCCGAGTTCGCCGGCGTGCTCGCGCACGAGCTCGCGCACATCCTCCAGCGTCACCTCGCGCGTCAGTTCGAGGCCCAGAGCAAGGCCACCCACCTGTCGCTGCTCGCATTCGCGCTGTCGGTCCTGGCGGCGAGGTCCAACCCGCAGGCCGCCCAGGCCGGGATCGTCGCCGCGCAGGCCGCGCCGGCGGCGGTCTTCCTCAACTACAGCCGGGACTTCGAGCGCGAAGCCGACCGCGTGGGCTACCAGATCCTCGAGGCGAGCGGCTACGACACGGCGGGCATGCCGGCGTTCTTCGAGCGGCTGCAGAAGGCGACCCGGCTCTACGAGAACAACGCGCCGGTCTACGTCCGCACCCACCCGCTCACGACCGAACGCATCGCCGACATGCAGAACCGCCAGGCGAGCGCACCGTACCGGCAGCGGCCCGACAGCCACGAGTTCCAGCTCGTGCGGGCGAAGCTGCGCGTCGCCGACGGCCGACCCGAGGAGGCGGTTGCCTTCTTCCGCACCGCGCTCGGGGAGCGTCGGTTCGCCGACGAGGCGGCAGTGCGCTACGGTTACGCCGCGGCGCTTGCCCGGGCGCGGGACTTCAAGGCCGCGGACGCCGAGATCAGCGCGCTGCGCAAGACGGCGCGACCGCATCCGATGTACGAGACGCTGGCCGCGCGGATCAAGGCCGGCATGGGCGACCTCCCTGGCGCGGAGAAGATCCTCGCCGCGGCGGCGCCGACGTACCCCGACGTCTTCGCGATCAGCCTCGACCGGGCCGAGATCCTGCAACAGCTCGGGCGCGAGAAGGAGGCGGTCGCGCTCCTCGACGAGCTCATCAAGCGGCGTCCGGGCGATGCGCAGCTTTACCGGATGCTCGCCAAGTCCTACGCCGCGTCCGGCGCGCGCACCCAGCAGCACCGCGCGCTCGCCGAGGCCTACTACCTGCAGGGCAGCGTTCCCGCCGCGATCGAGCAGCTGCAGTTCGCCCAGGCCGCCGCCGACAGCGACTTCTACACGCTGTCCGCGATCGATGCGCGGCTGCGCGAGCTCAAGCGGGTCCAGGTCGAGGAGCTCAAGGAGCGCAAGAAGCAGTAGGGCGCCGGCAGCGCAGCCCGCTTGCGGCCTGACCGCGCCCGGCCCGTCACGCCCTGGCCGGCACCTCGAAGTACGCCTCGTACAGCAGGTCGAAGGTCTTCTCGGTCTCGGCGAGCAGCTCGTCGTCGGTCGTCGCGCGGCGCTTCGCGCCGGCGAGCAGCGTCTCGACGCCGGCCGCCTCGGGAACCCGGCTCCCGCCGGCCTCGAGCACGTGCACGAGCTTGCCGATCTTCACCAGCGCCGGGTTCCGGTCGAGCTTGAAGCTCCCGAGCAGCTGCTCGTACGTGACCTCGTGCTTGCTGTTGTGGAAGGTCGCGTCGTCGAACCCGAAGCTCACCGCGGTCGCCGGGCAGGCGGCGCTCTTGTCGAGCCAGATCAGGCTCGCCTCCGGGTCGATGAAGCGGCGGATCAGCCACGCCGAGGCGAGACGGTCGGTGAACAGCGGCTTCCGCGTGGCCCAGGCGCGACGAAAGTAGGTCCGGTTCGAGCGCGCGACACCGGCCTTGGGCGAGGTCGACTTGCTCTCCGGGAACATCAGCTCACGGACCTGGAGCTCCATCGCCGCCAGCGCCTGCTCCGCCTTGGCCTTGAGCGGGGAGCCGAAGAAGTCGAGCGCGCCGATCGCTTCCAGATCGCGCCGCTGCTTCCCGAGGACGCGGCTGATCGCGACCGGGTCCGAGATCCCGAAGCCCGCCTTCAGCGACTCGACGATCTTGGTGAGCTCGCGATATTGCGCCGAACGATCGAACAGCCCGCGGAACTGCTTCGACTGGGCCTCGTTGACGCTCCGCACCCAGAGGATGTGGGCGCTGCCGTTGATGCGCTCGACGTACTCCGCCAGCTTGGTCAGGCCGGACCGCGCGTCGGTCGAGTCGGGCAGCAGATAGACGCCGTCGCGGAGCACGGCGCAACCGAGCGTCTCGAGCGTCCGCAGCACCTTCATCCGCCCGGCGGCGTCGTCGATCGGCAGCTGGGTGACGAACGCCAGCCAGCGCGTCGGGGGCTCGCCGCCTGGTGCGCTCGGGCGGGCCATCAGTTCCCTCGTCCCGGCGCTGCGGCGTACCGCGCCATCGCGTCGTCGCGAGACGCGAGCGCGCACCGGGGATCGAGCTTGAAAGCGTCCATGTCGATCGGCGGGATTTCCAAGCCGCCGAGTCTATCAAGGCGGCCACCCGTGTGCCAAAGCGCCGGAATACCGGCGCGGTGCAGTTTGGTCGTCGCCAGGGAAAGCAGTTAGCATCGACTGGTCGCTCATCGTCCTCCGACCGATGAAGTCCCAACGCTTGCCCGCACTGGTCCTGGCCGCTGCCGGCCTGATCCTGATGATTGCGCTCGGGACCCGGCAGGGCTTCGGGCTCTTCCTCCATCCGATGTGCTCGGCGCTGGGGTGGGGCCGGGAGACGTTCTCCGTGGCTATTGCGCTGCAAAACCTCGTTTGGGGGCTCGCTCAACCCTTCACAGGGATGATTGCCGACAAGTTTGGCGCCGCGCGCGTCATCGCCCTGGGCGGCATCTGCTATGCCGTCGGGCTGATCCTGATGGCCTATTCGACGACCGGCCTCGCGCTCGACTTCTCGGCGGGCCTTCTCATCGGGCTGGGGTTGAGTGGCGCGAGCTTCGGCGTCGTGCTCGGGGTGGTCGGGCGGAGCGTCGTCCCCGAGCGCCGTACCGTGGCCCTCGGCATCGTGGGCGCTGGCGGTTCGGTCGGGCAGTTCGCGATGCTGCCCTATGGCCAGGCGCTGATCTCGCAGGTCGGCTGGCTGAATGCGCTGCTCGTGCTCGCAGCGTCCGCGTTCCTGATCGTGCCGCTCGCCGCGGCGTTCGCCGGGAAGGCCGGGAGCCGCCCGGCGGGCGGCGGCCAGCCGATCGGCGAAGCATTGCGCGAGGCGGCGAGCCATAGGGGCTTCTGGCTCGCCAGTGCGAGCTTCCTGGTCTGCGGCTTTCAGACGGTATTCATGATGACCCACCTGCCGGCGTACCTCGTCGACCGTGGCGCAACCGCAGTCGAGGGAATGACGGCGCTCGCGATCATCGGGCTCGCCAACATCGCCGGCTCGTTCCTCGCCGGACTTCTCGGGGATCGCTACAGCAAGAAGCAGCTGCTCGGCGGGATCTACTGGATTCGCGCCGTCGCCATCGCCGCGTTCATCGCCGCTCCGCCATCGGCCGCGGCCACCTGGGCGTTCGCTGCCGTGCTTGGCCTCACCTGGCTCGGGACGGTGCCGCTGACCAACGCCCTGGTCGCGCAGATCTTCGGCGTGCAGTATCTTTCGACGCTCTTCAGCATCGTTTTCCTCGGACACCAGCTCGGGGGGTTCCTCGGGGCATGGCTCGGCGGCTACGTGTTCGACGCGACCGGGGCGTACCTCGGCGTCTGGTTGATCGCGATCGCGGCGAGCGTCGTCGCGGCGATCGCTTGTCTGCCGATCGACGAGCGCCCGCTGCGGGCGCCGATCCCGGCGCGGGAGGGCGCATGAGGCGCTTGCGGCCGACGGAGCCCGCGCCCGAGGTCGCGCCCGAGGCGCCGCTCAAGGTCCTGGACGCGCTACCGATCCCGGTCGCGGTCCTCGACGCGCAAGGCGGGCTCGTGGCCGCCAATCCCGCGATGCAGGCGCGCGCGGCGACCGGTCATGGGAGCTTCGCGACGCGCTTTCCCGAGTATCACGCCGCCCTCGGCGGCGATCTGCGCGCCGCGCGGGACGTGGCGGTCACGCGACAGGCGAACGGGACAGCGGTGCGCGAACGCCTTGTGGTGCAGCCGGCGGAAGCGGGCGCGACGATCACGGTGCTCGACGAGAGCCCGATGGCGGACGCGCAAACCACCCGCCTCGCCTCGCTCGGCTTCATGGTGGCCGGCGTCTGCCATGAGGTGAGCAATCCACTCGCGGCGATCCACTCGATGGTGCAAATCCTGCAGTCGAAGCGCGGCGGCTCGCCCGAGATGCTCGAGAAGGGGCTCGCGAGCATCTCGTCCAACATCGGCCGCGTGCTCGCGATCACGCGCACGCTGACCGACTTCTCGCGGGTGCAGGACGATCCGTTGCGGCCGGTCGGGCTCGCGCAAGCCGTCGACGCCGCCGCCTTGCTGGTCAAGCATCAAACGGGGCCGAACGCCGTCACCGTCGACGTCGACGTCGCCGACGACGTGACCGTGCTCGCACGAACCGGCCAGCTCGAGCAGGTCCTATTCAACATCCTGCTGAATGCGGCCCAGGCGATGGAGGGCAGCGGACGCGTGACGGTCGCTGGCGCGAGACGCGGCGAGCGGGTCGTGCTCGCCATCCGCGACGAGGGACCAGGGGTCGCCCCGGAGCATCTCGGGCGGATCTTCGACCCGTTCTTCACGACCAAGGGGAACGGCGCTGGCACCGGACTCGGGCTCGCGATCTCGAGCGAGATCGTTCACGAGCTCGGCGGCGAGCTGCGGGCCGAGAACCGCGCGGAGGGCGGCGCTTGCTTCGTGATCGAGCTGCCGGCGGCGGGTGTGAGCGCGACGCTATGAACCTCGCGGCGGAACGCATCGACGTCAAGCGCCGCGAGCGCATCCTGGTGATCGACGACGATTCCGGGTTCGCGGAGGTCGTGCAGTTGCTGCTCGCGGGCGAGGGGTACCGTACCGAAATGGCGAGCACCGCTCGCGACGGCCTGAAAGCGGTGCACGCTGCGGCAATCGACCTCGTCATCACCGATCTCAAGCTGCCTGACGCCACCGGGCTCGACGCCATCCGATCCGTGCGCGAGATCGATCGCGAGATTCCGATCATCCTCATGACGAGCTACTCGTCGGTGGAGAGCGCGGTCAAGGCGCTGCGCAACGGCGCGGTCGACTACATCATCAAGCCGTTCAACAACGACGACTTCCTGCATGCCGTCGAGCGCGCACTCAACGAGCGGCGGATGCGGCGCGAGAACGCGCTCCTCAAGAAGAGCCTTCACAAGGCCTGGGCCGAGCGCCGCGTGATCGGCGAGTCGTCCGGCATTCACCGCGTGCTCGATCTCGTGCGCAAGGTCGCCCCCTCGGATGCGAACGTGTTGATCTGGGGGGAAAGCGGCACCGGCAAGGAGCTCGTGGCGCGGAGCATCCATCGGGGAAGCCATCGCACCGACGGGCCGTTCGTCGCGATCAACTGCGGCGCCATCCCGTCCGGGCTGCTCGAGTCGGAGCTCTTCGGCCACGCGAAGGGCTCGTTCACCGGCGCGACCCACGCCACCGAGGGCCTCATACGCGAGGCCCACGGCGGCACGCTCTTCCTCGACGAGATCTCGGAGCTTCCCCCGCGCTCCAGGTGAAGGTGCTGCGCGTGCTCCAGGATCGCGAGGTGCGGCCGGTCGGCGGGAAGCAGGTGATCCACGTCGACGTGCGGTTCGTCGCCGCCACCAACCGCGACCTGAAGGAGCTGATGGAGCAGGGCGGGTTCCGCGAGGATCTCTTTTACCGGCTCAACGTCATCAGCATTCACGTGCCGCCGCTCCGCGAGCGCGGGGCGGACGTGCGACTGCTCGCCGAGCACTTCGTCGAGCTCTACGGGCGCAAGCTCGGCAAGCCGACCCGCCGCATCGGCGCCGACCTCGCGGATTTCCTCGTGCGCTACTCCTGGCCGGGCAACGTGCGCGAGCTCGAGAACCTGATCGAGCGGGCGATGATTCTCGCCGAGTCGGACACGCTCACCTGCAAGGAACTCGCCGAGGCCCGGCCCGCTTCCAGCGGCCGGCGCAGCGCCGCCGTGGGCGGAGAGCGCCCGCTGTCGGTCGAGGACTACATCCGGGAGGTCGTGCGCCGGTTCCAGGATCGCTACAGCGAGACCGAGCTTGCCCGCGTGCTTGGCATCGGCCGCAAGGCGCTATGGATGCGGCGGCGGCAGTGGGGGTTGCAGCGCCATCGCGCGAGCGGTCGGAAGCGCTAGCGCGCTCTGGCGAGCTGTTTCCCATGGAAATCCGACGGTTTCGTTTCGAAACAGCGGCGTGGCGCCAAGCGCGCAGGTCCCTGTAAGTTCAGATCAAAGCGACCGGCACGGGACTTGCAGCGGCAATCAGACCAGCCGCTCGCGGTCCGTAGAACGATTCCTGGAGGAGATTCCATGTCCGACAAACCCGCTGCCGCGCCCGCCCGCAAGAAGGTCACCATCCCGTCGCTGGTGGAGAAGATGAAGAAGGGCGAGCCGATCGTGCAGCTCGCGGTGTACGACTACGAGACCGCCATCATCGCCGACCGGGTGGGCATCGACATCCTCTGCGTCTCGGACACCGGCGGCATGGTGCTGTTCGGCCACGAGGACACGACCTCGGTTTCGTTCGAGGAGGTGATGTTCATGGCCCAGGCGGTGAAGCGCGGATCGAGGTACGGCCTGCGCATGGTCGACATGCCGTACATGAGCTTCCACCTGTCGCCGATGCAGGCGGTCGACAACGCCGCGAAATACGTCTCGCAGGGCGGCGCGGAGGTGATGAAATGCGAGGGCAACAAGCACCACGCGAAGAACATCGAGGCGATCGTGAAGGCCGGGATCCCGGTCCAGGGCCACATCGGCATCACGCCGATGCGCATGCCGCAGCTCGGCGGCTTCACGGCGCAGGGCAAGACCGCGGAGCGCGCGAAGGAGCTGATCGACGACGCGTGGGCGATGGTCGACGCCGGCTGCTTCTCGATCATGTGCGAGGTGACGACCTCGGAGGTGTGCGAGTACCTCGCCGAGACGCTGCCGGTGCCGGTGATCAGCCTGGGCGCGGGCAACCGGGCGCACGGCGTGCACATCATCGGCTCGGACCTGTTCCATCTCTACGAGAAGCACGTCCCGCGGCACTCGAAGATCTACGTCGACCTCGTCCCGATCATCGAGAAGGGCCTCTCCGACTACCGCGACGAGGTGCGCTCGCGCGTGTACCCCGGCAAGGAGCACACCGTCTTCATGAAAGAGGACGAGCTCGCGCGCTTCCGCGACCTGGTGGGCTGGAAGAAGAAGTGACGACGGCGCTCGAGACGACGCTCGCCGCCGCGGACCTCGAGCTCCTCGGACAGGCGCGATTTTTCTCCGGGATCGACCGGGCGCAGCGCGTGCGGGTCGCGGCACTCGGCCGGGTGGAGCGCTACCCGGCCGACACGCGCATCTACACGCTCGGCGACCCGGCGGAGGATTTCTACGTCCTCGCCGACGGCATGGTGCGTTTCACTCTCGGCGTCGGCCGGCGCGAGACCTCCGCCGGCGAGATCATGCGGCGCGGCGACGTCTTCGGCTGGGCGGCGCTCGTCGAGACGACGCAGCGGCGGATCGCGACCGCGTACTGCCTCACGCCCTGCGCGGTGATCGCGCTCTCCGGCGCTGGCCTCGTCGCGCTGATGGAAGGAGACCACGGTCTCGGCTACGCGCTGATGAAGCAGCTTTCGATCCTGCTCACGAGCGAGCTCAAGACGTTCGCAGCCGGTTGAGCGCGGCGCGCAGGCCCCGTTGACGACTTCCGTCCTGCTCGCCGCGGCCGCGCTGGTCGTCGGTCTCTTCATCGGGACGGTGGGCGTGGGCGGCATCCTGCTCATCCCGGCGCTCACCTATCTCGGCGGGCTCACGGTCCATACCGCTGCGGCCACCGCGCTCTTCACCTTCGTCTTCACCGGCATCCTCGGCACGATCCTGTTCCAGCGTCGCGGATCGATCGACTGGCGGATCACGTCGCCGGTGTGCGTCGGCGCGGTGGTCTTCAGCGTGCTCGGTGCGTGGGCGAGCTCCCGCGTCGACGCGCGCCCGCTGGCGCTGATCATCGCCGTGGTCATCGTCTTTGCCGGGGGGTACATCCTGCTCCCTTCGCGCCGGCGCGAGACGTTTCGGGACGGCCGCTCGACCGGTGAGCGGCTGATGCTCCTCGGCGTCGGTGCGGTGTCAGGCTTCGGTTCCGGGCTCTCCGGCGCGGGCGGACCGCTGTTCTCGGTGCCGATGATGGTGCTCGCCGGCTTCGTCCCGCTCGCCTCGGTCGGCACGAGCCAGGTGCTGCAGATCGTGGCTGCCGCCTTCGGCACCGCGGGCAACCTCGCCTACGGTCACATCGACTTCTCCATGGCGGCGTGGATCACGACGCTGGAACTGGCCGGCGTGGCCGGCGGGGTGCGGCTGGCGCACGTGATGAGCGTCCAGACGCTGCGCCGACTTGCGGCGGGACTCTGCATCGTCGTCGGCGCGTTCATGCTATGGCAGACCCTGTAGCGAGGTTCACTGACGCTGCCGCGGAGCACCTTGCAACGCGGCGCGCGTGCGGGTTGTTCGACTTCTCGTTCATGGGCCACTTCGAGATCGCGGGCAAGAACGCGCGCGGGTTCCTCGAGCGGCTCCAGACGCGCAGCCTCGCGTCGCTCGCGCCCGGGCGGATCGCGTATACCCTGCTCCTGCGTCCGGACGGCACGGTGTTCATCGACGCGACGGTCTGGTGCCTCGCGCCCGACCGGTACTGGCTCTTCACCGGCCGGCGCTCGGACCTGGGGTTCGTCGCCGAGGTGGTGCGGGAGAAGGATGTCGACCTGCACGACCGCTCGGGCGAGCACGCGGTGCTCGCGCTACAAGGACCGGAATCGGCGCGTGTGCTCGAGCGGCATCTCGGTGCGCCGCTGGATCTTCCGTACTTCGGCTTCCGAACAGCGACGCTCGCCGGCGTTCCGGCGACGATCGGCCGCCTCGGCTACTCGGGCGAGCTCGGCTACGAGCTCGTCGTGCCCGCCGACGCGGCACCCGCGCTATGGCGCAAGGTCGCCGTCGACGCGCGCGAGTGCGGCTTCGACGCCGCAAACAGCCTGCGGATCGAGTCGGGCTACATCCTCTTTACGAACGAGCTGGCGGGGCCGGTCAACCCGTTCGAGCTCGGGCTCGAGCGGCTGGTGTCCTTCGACGGGCGGCCGTTCACCGGTGGCGCGGCGTTGCGGGCGGTACGCTCGCGTGAGCCTAATCGGCGCCTCGTCGGGCTCGTGTCGGTCGCTATGGGACAGGCCGCCGCTAACCTGCCGCAGGCGGCGGTGACCAGCCGCGCGTTCTCGCCGGTGTTTGGCCACGAACTCGCGCTTGGCTTCGTCCCCGCCGATGCCGCGGCGCCGGGGACACTTGTAGCGCTCGGGGCGACCGGACGAGGATGGGCGTGCCGTCTGCCTTTCTACGACCCAGGACGAAGGTTACCGCGGCGGCTCGGCTAGCTCGCCACAAACGGCAGGCCGGCGGTTCAAATCCCGCCATCGCGCGGGCTTGCGATGGAGCAGCCTCTTTTCGGGACGCGCGTCCTGCTCGCCAGGCCTCTCACCTCGTCCGCTATCGGCCAACAGCGGAAGTTGAGAGGCGTGCCAGAAAGCGGACTCTCAGCGGTGCTCTCGACCCATTGCTGCCGGTCAGCTTCACAGGAAGCGGACCTTCGCCGACTTCGGTTATCGGCCACAACCGGCCATCGGGCATCGCTCTACATAGGAGCCGTTGCCTTATGGCGCGTCGACGTACCGACTATGAAGCCGGTTGCGCCCGAGCAAATCACCGGTTCTGAGTTGCGCTCGACAACCGCCTCAGCCGGCGTGTTTGCTGAGGAATCCGAGCGTTTTCTCGTTGAATGCGGGCACATTTTCATACAGCGGCGCGTGCGAGCAATCATCGAAGATATACAGCTCGGAATTCTTGATGCCGTCCTTCAGCCGGTCGGCGAACCGTGTGGAGGTAACCATGTCGTGACGCCCGAAGGTGATTTGTGTCGGAGCGCGAATCTTGCCGAGCTGCGCCTCGGCGTCGTGGGTCATCGCTGCATCGGACTCCTGGATGAACGCGTCGACGGGCTGCTTGGGGCGGCCGCGCACAAAGTCGGACAGGGCTTGGATGTAATCCGGTTTTTGCGCATACAGCTCGGGCGTGAAGCACCACGGAAAGATCCCCTGGATCACCATCTCCGGCACGCTGTTCATCGCCTTGGCCATTACCTGCCAGCCCTGTACGACGGTCTTTAGATAGGCATCGCTCTTGGGCCAGGCGCTGTGAAGGGAGAGCGACTTCACGCGGTCCGGATACTTCGCGGCGAGCCAGATGCCAACGGCTGCCCCCAGCGAGAGCCCGTAGATGTGCGCCTTGTGTATTCCGATCGCCTGCATTAACGCGGCGACGTCGTCTGCGAACATCTCCGTCGAGTAGACCCCGCCCGGCTTATCCGACTCTCCGGTCCCACGCAGATCGACCGAGACGCAGGTGAACCGCTTCGAGTAGTCGGCGACCTGGAACGCGTAACAGGCGTAATCAGCCGCCAGGTACGGAATGAGCACCAAAGGCTCACCGCTGCCCTGCTGGTCGTAGTTCATTGTGATGTTGCCGGCTCGAATTTTGGGCATAGGCCTCTCTCGATTGAGATCTTTCGCAGACCGCAGCGAGCCGACGGCCGGGCCTCCGGTTGCGCGCGGGAATCGCAGCATCTCCGCCGCTCGCTCCAGAGCTCAGGCCTCCGCAGCGGCAACGGCAGCCTTTCGGCGGCGCTGCTTCTCGGCCGCGGCCCGCGCGGCCTCGGTCGCGGTGAACAGCTCGAGCGCGTCGAGGTCGGCGTCCTGCACCGGCTGCATCGCGACGTCCACCTCTGTGCCCGGGGTGCGGCGCACGTGCTCAAGGATCCTCCGGTACCGCCAGTAGAGCACGGCGTACCGCACGATCTTGGATACGATCTCCGCGCCGTACCGCGCGTAGAACACGACCGGGTTCTCGCGCCGCATTCCCGGACGGCGATCGCGGCGGTACTTGCGGCGGAAGATGCCGCCCTCGAGCGGATGGATCCCTTCGATAGTGGCCGGCGCCTGGAAGCCGAACATCTTCGACCGCATGTTGGCGAGGTCGTAGCCCCAGGCCTGGCTCCGCCGCAGCACGCGTTCCACGTGCTCCGGCGAGTAATAGAGGTTCCACGCCCTCTGGTAGATCGCGAGCAGCTCCTCGTCCGACATCGTCCCGTGGCGAGTGGTGATGTGCGCGATATCGTAGCGATTGAGATCGCGCTCCATCGGCACGCCCGCTAGGTAGAGTTTCTTGTGATCGGCCGATCCGGGCAGCGGCGTGAGGATGAAGAACTCGAGAAGGTCGATCGGCAGCTCCTTCTGGATGATGCGGATCTCGCGCTCGATCGATTCCGGCGTGTCGCCCGGGAAACCGAGGATGTAGCCGGCGAACGTGAGCGTGCCCACCCGGTGCCACGCCTGCAGCATCGCTCGGTACTCGGTGATGCGGTTCTGGCCCTTCTGCGCGTGCTTGAGCGTCTCCTGGTTGATGCTCTCCAGGCCGAGGAACACCCGGTTCACCCCGGCGCGCGCGGCCTTCTCGATGAAGCCACGGACCTTGTGCACCGCCGTGTCGACCTGGGCCACCACGTAAATGCGCTCGCCCTCGACCTCGCGCATGTGGATCAGCCGGTCGAAGATCGCTTCCCAATTCTGGTTGCGCGCCAGGTTGTCGTCGGTGATGAAGAAGTTGTGCACGCCCTGGGCGAGATTGGCGCGCACGAGGTGCTCGACGTCGTCGGCGTTCCGGGCGCGCGACTTGCGCCCCTGGACATTGATGATCGTGCAGAAGCTGCAGCTGAACGGGCAGCCGCGGCCGGCGTCGAAGCTCGTGCGCATGCCGGCCGTCCGCGCCACGACGTCGGCCGACAGGTAGGGCGTCGGAACTCCTTCCAGTCCTGGGAGATCGCTCATGTAGTTGTAGAGCGGCTTCAGCTCGCGGCGATCGGCCGCCTGCAGGAGCTGCTCGAGCCGCCCCTCCGCTTCCCCGGCGAAGAGGGTGATGCCGAGGTCCATCGCGTCGCGCAGCTCCGGCGGGACGTCCGGGAGCATCGCGAGGCAGCCGCTCACGTGAAACCCGCCGATGCAGACCGGGATCCCGGCGGCCGCGAGCGGCCGGGCGAGGTCCACTGCGCGCGGGAACTGGTTGGTCTGCACCCCGACCAGGCCCACCAGGCCCCGTCCGCCCGACGCGCGGATCTGCCGGATGATCGCTTCGGGCCGGATGCGGGTGTTGGTCTCGTCCTGGGCCGTGATCCGGATCTCGACGTCGTCGCCCAGCACGCGCCGCGCGGCGCAGTCGAGCGCGAGGCCGTTCAACGTCGCGAGCGTGTTCGCCGGGATCGACGAGCGCAGCCACTGGATGACATACCCGTCGTCATCGTAGTGGGAGGGCTTGATCAGGAACAGCTCGAAAACACGGGCGGTGCCGGTCTGCGCGGTCTGCATCGCGAACCTCGTTGGGCCTTCGCGGGCCGGCGATCGGGGTACCCGCTCGATCGCAGTCTACGGGAGTTCGCCATAACGGCACTCGTCGACCCCGAGGCGAGCAGCGGGCCTCTCCCACAGCAGAAGCTTGGCCGCGCGCGCCGCCGTACCCACCGAAAGAACGCCCGCGCGAAACTCCAAACAGGAAATTCAAACCTGCATTTTTTGCCAAGCACAACTGTATCGCTGCGCCAGCGAGCAGTCAAAAGCCGGGTTGGCGGGTGAAAACTCACGCTTTCACGGGATTTGTCCGCCCGCCATGCATTGGCCCGGGGGCGACTAATGTCGAGGCATTGGGCCTTCTGCGCGAGCGCGGGCCGAGCGCAATCCTCGGCGCTGTTGCGCACCCGGTGTCGGTTGAGGATCCGGCCGCTTGGAAGAGATCGAGTCGGCTTGTCGGTGGAGCGCGGAGGCGCGCGCGGGGAAGCCCAGGTGCGTGAGGACTCTGACAATCACCAACGGATCTTCGATGGCGACGAGTATTTTCAAGGCGCCGCCGCACCATGATCCCTGGCAGGGACGCCCCTTTCCAGTGTCTGCCTCGGCAAGACGTCCGCCGGCAGCTTTTGGCCGTTCAGCGAAGTCCACGAAGGTCTGCTTTTCTAGCTAGAGCACGACGGGCAGCAATGGGTCGAAAGCACCGATAACGGTCCGCTTTGCGGCGCACGTCTCAACTTCCGGTTGTGGCCGAGAGTGGCTGTACGGTCGACGCCCGGAAAGCGGCCGTCTGACGGCGCTAACGACCGGTCAGACCGGCTTCGTTCCCGTCTTAGGCTTGGCGCGAATCGATCGAACAAATGGCGCGAAGGTGCGCTCTGACGAGTTACCGGCAGTAGCCGGTGATCATCCTTCATCCTTGCCTCATTAGCGAGTTCGAGGCCCCGGACGCCGGGCAGGCCGAACTCGGCCTTTCTCCCTTCGTTTTCAGTCCTCGATAATGCGCCCCCATGTTTGACACGGAAATGGTGGTGATTTCCATTCCGGGGTTCAGCGAGCCCGTGAGCGCCATGACCCACCTGTTGGGTTCGGGGGTGTTCGCCATAGTGGGGTTTTTTCTGGTGCGGAGGGGTCGGCGAACGGTTGGTTCCGGGTGGAACTGGCGCATGACCGGCCTGGCCGTGTTCGCCTTCGCCGCCGTGGCCCAACTGGGGATCAGCGGCGCCTATCACATCCTTCAGCCCGGCCTTGCGCCCCGGCTGGTGATGCAGCAGATAGACCGCACTGCCATCTTCCTTCTCATCGCGGCCACTTTTGTCCCGGTGCACGCCATTCTGTTCAAGGGGTGGCGGCGCTGGCTGATCTTGCTGATCCTCTTTTCACTGGCCGCCATCGGCGTGACGCTCAGTTTCTTGTACTTCAATGAACTTCCCGAAATACTCACGCTGACCTTTTACATTGCCATGGGGTGGGTGGGGGCGTATTCAGGCTACGCGCTGTACCACCGTTACGGATGGGCATTTATCCGTCCCCTGGTATGGGGAGGAGTCGCCTATACGCTGGGGGGAACGATGGAGTTCCTGCGCCAGCCGGTCCTGATCGAGGGGGTCGTAGGCCCGCATGAGCTTTTTCACCTGGCGGTGCTGGCCGGGCTGGGCTTTCACTTCCGCTTCATATTCTCCATTGCAGGAGAAAACCAGGAATCTCTCCAATCTGGGGTGGCGATCAGGCCGCCTGGAACAGCGGCGGTGTGCGCGCCGGTGAGCGCGGCGGGGCGCGAGCGGGCAAGTTTAGATGGGTGAGGCAGACGCGCCCAACTCATGCGGCTTGGCGTCGCGCCGTGCGCAGTGAGAGCTGGGTCATGGCCGAAGAGCGACTCTACGACCCCTTCGTGAAAGCAGCCGCTCGACGACGCTATCGACCCTTCCGGACGGCCGAGCCGCCGCGAAGCAGACGTTCATCGGTCTGCCGCTGGCCAACTCGCCCGCGACTGTCCTGATCAACATGGCGCTGCTGCGGTGGAGCGCGAGGCCGTTCATGCGGGTCTGCCGCGCCGCTTGGAGCGGGCCGAGCTCGTCTGCAACGGCGGCTGCCTCGCGAGATCACCCATCGATTCGAACAGCCGGCGTGCCGGCTGGCTGACGTGCTCGTCGCGCAGGTACAGGTCTAGGCACACGTTGGGCAACCGCGGCAACCCCTCCGCCTCGGTCAGCACCCGCAGGTCGGGCGCGAGCATCTCGATAATTCTGACCGTGATCCCGAGTCCGGCGCGCAGTGCGGCACGCAGGGAGCTGAACGCGAGCGAGGTCGAGACATGGCGGATCCGCCAGCGAATGCCGTGCGCATCCAACGCAGCAAGCGCGGCAGCGCGATAGTGGCTTGGCTCGTCGGGCAAGACCAGTGGCACGGGCTGCACCGGGTCGTACACATACTTGGCGGCCGCCATCCACACCAACGGCGAGGTGCGCAGCCTCACGCTGGGATGTGCCGGGTCGGCATCGCCCTGCGGCAGCCCGGTCAGCGCGATCTCGACCTCTCCGCGCTTGAGGGCCTGCATCAGCTGCGCCGTGCGGTCGGTGTGGACTTCGATTTGCAGGTTCGGGTACAGCAAACTGAAGCGTGCCAGCAGCGGCGGCAGCAGGAATTCAGTGGCGTCGTACATGCTGCCAATGCGCAGCGGGCCGCGCAGATCGGGCGCGGCGAGCGATTCCACGGCCTCGTCGTTCAACGCCAGCAGACGCCGCGCGTAGTCGAGCAAGCGCACGCCGTGTTCGGTCAATCGCTTCGAGCGCCCGACCTTGCGAAACAGCGCCACACCCAGTTGCTCTTCGAGCCGGGCCATCTGCTGCGTGACCGCCGACTGCGTGCGGTGCACCTGTTCGGCAGCCCGCGCAAAGCTTTCGCGGTCGGCGACGGCGACGAAGCTCCGCAGCAACTCGGGGTCGAGGGCACGCACAATAGTTAAGTGCAACTAATACTTTGGCTCCGCGGAATTCGCTTGTTTCCAGTCCGCCGCGAGCCTAGCCTGCACCCGCAGGGGCCGAAAGGTCCGCCCGGCGGACTCAAACGACCGCTGGATAGATTAGCTGAATTGCTGTTTCCGAGGCGAAGGAGAACGCGATGAAGCACGCCACGTACACCCTTGAGCGGCTGATCGAGGACATGCGGTGCATCACGGCCGATTGCGCCAGCGAGCACGAAACCATCGCGGCGCTGCGTCCCTTGGTGCGCCAGTTCGCACTGTCGGGCCTGTGGCGCGAGCCGCACCACTGCCAGGCCGACCGCGAGCAGGGTTTCGGGGCGCATCTGCTGCACGAAGAGCCCGACCACTCGCTGGCGGTGTTCGCCGCGAGTTGGCTGCCCGGGCGCGGCGCGCCTCCGCACGACCATGGCGTGTGGGCCATCGTGGTCGGCGTCGACGGGTCGGAACGAAACGTGCTTTTCGAGCGGACCGACGACCGCTCGCGACCCGGTTACGCCGAACTGCGCCCGATCGGAGAGCAGGTGCTCGGTCCCGGCGAGGTGATCGCGATGCCCAGTGGGACCATCCACAGCGTGAGCAACGACTCCGAGCGGGTCACGCTGTCGCTGCACGTCTACGGCAAGCACATCAACTTCACGCATCGCTCGCAGTTCGATCTGGAGCAGCGTGTGGAAAAGCCCTTCGTCGTCAAGCTGGAAAAGCCACGCCAGCCGCGGGAGCGCGTGGACGAATCGAGCTGATATAGACGGGCGCCTGCTCAGCGGCACTCGATCCGCCGCACCCGCAGCCGGCGCTGATCACATTAGCGTATCGGGGCGACAGATTGGTCCGCAGGACGAGGAGGAATACGCCATGGACTGGGCTTTCGAGCTCGTCAGCGAAATCGCGCTTTGGGGATCGCTCGCCCTGCTCGCTTGGGGCGCGGCGCTCTGTCTGGAGGAAACACTCGCCCAAGGTGTCCGTCAGGCAGAGCGCGCAGGGACAAGGGCCGCCGGGGCAGCGCCCGCGCACGCCGGCGAGCATTGAACTGCGGCTCCGGGGGGCGGGACGGCGCTTTCGCAGTGAACGCATCGAAGTCAAGACCGGAGGAATGCCATGAGAACGGAACCGCGCCAGGCTCGAGCGATTATCCTGCTCCGGCGGGGCTGTTTGCGCGACCGTCGTACACGCGCAGGAAGCCCATCCGGCCGCCGCAGTCCTGAAGTCGAATCATGCTCACGCCGGAGGAGATCAGGTGGGGAGCGTGCCGCCTGGGGTGCCGCCGGGCGCAAGCTGCGCAGTGATCGAAGGTAGCCTGGCGGCGGCCAATGCGCTCTTCGCCTACCGCGTCAAGATGCCGGACAACTATCGGATTCCACCCCACTTCCGCCCGGTGGATGAGGATCTGATCGTCATCAGCGGCGTCTTCAACATGGGACACGGCGATAAGCTGGATCTCGGCGCGACCCGGTCGATGACGGCTGGCAGCTTCATCGGCATGCCGAAGGGCATGCCTCACTTCGCCTCGACAAAAGGTGAAACGATCATTCAAGTCTATGCGATTGGGCCCTGGGGACTGACGTACGTCAATGCGCGCGACGATCCGAGGAATCAGTAACGCACCACATTCGGGCGAGTTTCAGCCGCGTCTGGGACAGGCGAAGGGAACGGATAAGCCAAGCCGCAACATCTAGGTCGAAGGTACGAACAGCTTGGCTCGCCGTCCGCTCCTGGCCGCACAGAGAAGTTCGCGAAGGTCCGCTTCCTGCGAACTGACAGGCAGCAAAGGGTCGACAACGGCCAGTCGCGGATCCGCCAGCGCTTGC
>CAWHBT010000011.1:0-149564 GCA_963827595.1 uncultured beta proteobacterium
CAGCACCGACCCTGGCTTGATCTTGCCCGGCCAGCGCATGAAGCACGGCACACGCCAGCCGCCTTCCCAGTTGGTATCCTTCTGGCCGCGGAACGGGGTGGTGGCGCCGTCGGGCCAGGTGTCGTTCTCCGGTCCGTTGTCGGTGGAGTACATGACGATGGTGTTGTCGGCGATGCCCAGCTCATCGAGCTTGTCGAGCATCATGCCGATCTGCTCGTCGTGGACCACCATCCGATCGCTGTACGGGTCCTGGCCGCTCTTGCCGATATTCTTTGCGGCGACGTGCGTGCGGAAGTGCATGGCCGTCGAGTTGTACCAGAGGAAGAACGGCTTGTCCGCCTTGGCCTGCTTTTCCATCCATGCGAGAGCACGTTCGGTGATCTCCTCGTCGATCGTTTCCATGCGCTTCTTGGTCAGGGGCCCAGTGTCCTCGATCGTCTGACCGCCCTTGCCATCGGCCTTGCAATGGAGCACGCCGCGCGGCCCGAACTGCTTCTTGAACGCAGGGTCCTTGGGATAGTCCGGCAGCTCGGGTTCTTCCTCGGCGTTGAGGTGATAGAGATTGCCGAAGAATTCGTCGAAGCCATGCACGGTCGGGAGATATTCGTCGCGATCGCCGAGGTGGTTCTTTCCGAACTGGCCGGTCGCGTAGCCGAGAGGCTTGAGCAATTCGGCGATGGTCGGATCTTCCTTCTGCAAGCCGACCGTCGCGCCGGGCATGCCCACCTTGGTGAGGCCGGTGCGGATGGGGTTCTGCCCGCAGATGAAGCATGCGCGGCCGGCAGTGCAGCTCTGTTGCGAGTAGTAGTCGGTGAAGGTCACCCCCTCTTTCGCGATCCGGTCGATGTTCGGGGTTCGATATCCCATCATGCCGTGGCTGAAATGGCTGATGTTCCAGATGCCAATGTCGTCACCCCAGAGGATGAGGATATTGGGTTTGTCCGTCTTTGCCATGCTTTTCTCCTTTCGGTTACCGGTCGTTTGCGACCGCGACTTACGCCTTGGCGGCTCGAGCACGAGCGCCACGTAATGCGCTATGTGATGCAAAAAGCTCTTCGATCGTACGTCCCTGGGCGATTGTTATTGTGTTGAAGCGCTTACGACACGCACGATGCAGCGGAACCTCTACACCGCGCGGATGAACACCGCCCCGAACGCGAACAGCCCGATGAAGATCATCGCGATCGCAACCGCATACAGGGGCGTCATCCGGACGACGTCACCCACTCCGGCGATGGGTTCGAACTCCTTGCCCCACAGGTAGAGCACCACCTGCCGGTACTGCCAGGTCGAGATGAGCAGCGCGAGCACACCGGCCGCGATGAGCGACAGCCCCAGATACCGAGGTGCCTGCGGCCGAAGGGCCGGGGCAACGACCTCTGAGTGGAGGTGTTCGAAGAACTGCACGATCGTGAAGCCGAAGCCGATCAGCGCCACCGATGTCCGCACCCACGACATGAGGGTGCGCTCGAGGCTCAAGCGCGTGCGGATCCACCCGAAATGACTGTCCGAGGTCGGCCTTACTTCGAATCGGTGTGGCTGCGTTCCCTGGTCGGCCATCGATCAACTCCTTCAGATAGCAACACCAATCGTTCAGCTGTAGCCCTTGCGAACCTTGCCGCGAAAGACCCAGTAGACGCCGATCGTGTAGGCGGCGATCACGGGCAGGACCACGACGCCGCCGTAGAACAGGAATCGCAATGAGGCTTCCGGCGCCGCCGCGTCTGCCACCGTGATGGAATAGGGAATCATGTACGGCCAGAGCATCACCCCCAGGCTCAGGAAGGCGGCGAGGAAGAAGAGCGCGGTCATCGCAAACGGCCAGCCATCGCGCTTCTGCCGCGCTCCGAAGAAGATCCCCACCAGCGCCAGCACGCCGATCGCCGGGAACACGAGACCCCAGGGCCGTGCCTGCAGATGGCTTCGCGCGACGACGCTGTAGTCGAACGTGACTCCGAACGCCAGGAACAGCACCACCAGGACGCCGGCGGCGAGCCACGGGATGCGGGCGTAGGCCCAGTCGCGCAGCTCGCCGTCGCTCTTGAGCACGAGCCAGCCCGCCCCGAGCAGCGCGTACCCGAGCACGAGCCCGATCCCGGTCAGGATCGCAAACGGGTGCAGCCAGCCGAACGGACTGCCGGCGTACTGGCCGTCCACGATGGGGATGCCCCGAATCATCGCGCCGACCGCCGCGCCCTGGACGAACGCGACCACCGTCGAGCCAAGGAAGAAGCCCCAGTCCCAGACCCAGCGCATGCGCTCGCTGCGGAAGCGGAACTCGAACGCGACGCCGCGGAAGACCAGGCCGAGCAGCAGCAGCAGCACCGGCAGGTAGAACGCGCCGAGGAACACCGCGTAGACGTCCGGAAACGCCGCGAAGAGCCCGGCGCCGATCACCACCAGCCAGGTCTCGTTGCCATCCCAGAACGGGGCGATAGTGCCCATCATCCGGACCCGGTGCGCCTCCTCCCGGGTCGTGCCGAACAGCACCCCGACGCCGAGATCGAAGCCGTCCAGGATGATGTAGAACAGGATCGCGCAAGCGAGCACAGCGGCCCAGAACAACGCGAGGTTGCTCGGTTCCATGGCGCCGCCTAGCGATACTTCACGGCCACGGCAATCACCTCGCGCGCGGCGCGGCTCATCGGCGTGCGGCCCCACCAGGTCCCGCTCGCAACGGGGAGGCCCGGCTGAGTCGTGTCGACGACCACGACCGCCGCGTCGGCGCCGAGCTTGGCCGCCGCCATGCGGAGCATGCCGTCGACCTCCTGCGGCGTCGGCGGCGGGCTGGAAGTGGCGTCGACGGTGATCTCGCCGAGCTTGACATGTGGTCGGGCGGGTTCGGCACGCAGGATCTGCACCCGGGCAGGTTCGGTCGGCGGGAAGTCCCCCACGTTCGGGTAGGCAATCGTGGAGACATTGGTGCTTGCGCACCCTGCGATCGCCAGCACGGCGGCCGCGAAAATGGAACGCATGGTCCGCAGAGTCATCCTTGCGATCCTCCAAGTGTCGCTCGCAACGATTGCGCCGCCGCCCCGAGCCGCCTCACCGCTTCGGCATCCTCGGGCCCGCCGCTGCCGAGCCGCGCGATCGCGGCGTCGGTCGCGGCGAGATCCGGCGGCGGCTTGCGCGCAGCGAGTGCCGGCCTGAAGCCGCGCCAGAGCTGGCGGACTTCCGCGACCGTCTCGGCGTACAGCGCCTTGCCCCCGACGGCGTGCGCATACTCGAGCTTGCGCGCGAGGAACGCGAGGCGCTGCGCCTGCTGCGCGAGCGGCGGGTCGATCGGCGCGCCGAGCTGCCAGACGATCTCGGTCAGCTGGTTGGCGCTGCGCATCGCGGATGGGCCGTCCGTGGCGCCGAGGGCGATGTCCGCCTCCGCCACCGCGGTGTCGAGGCGGTGGCGCGCGGCGTACAGCGCCTCCATTCGGCCGCCGGCGTCCGCGTACGCAGCCTCGAAGCGTTGCGTGCGCAGCACACCGACCCCGTCCTTTGCGGTGTCGAGGGCGATCTTCGCGCCGGTCCAGTCGCGCTTTGCCGCGGCAGCGAAGAGCGCGTCGGCCTGCCGCTCGAGCGCGGCGAGCGCTGCGCGTGCGGGGTTCGACGGGGGTGTCTGCGCGATGACCACGGAAGGCGCCGCGAGGATCGAGGCCGCAGCGGCGAGCGCAAGAAGCCTTCGAGCCCAGAACAGAGCAAGATTGCCCGGTTCCATGGCGCTCATCCGCCGGTCCGGAGCTTGCTGCCGGTCGCCGTCTCGGCGCTGTCGGCGAACGCCATCGGCCGCCTGCCCGTGGCTCCCGGGATGGCCTTGGCCTCGGTGGTCGGCCCGTCGCGCAGCAGCTTGAAGATGTAGTACGCGCCGAACGAATAGACCACGGCGTAGACGAGAACGTAGCAGGCGAGCGAGAACAGCACGTCGCCGGTCGTGAGCGAAGGTGTGACCGCGTCCTTGGTGCGCAGCAGGCCGTACACGACCCACGGCTGACGCCCGACCTCGGCCGTGAACCACCCGCTGAGGACGGCGATGAAGCCGGTCGGAAACGCGAGGAACGTTCCCCAGAGAAACCAGCGCGTCGTCTCCAACCGGCCGCGAAACCGCAGGAAGTTCCCGAACCACGAGATCGCCAGCATGATCAGTCCCATCCCCACCATGATCCGGAAGCCGAAGAACGGGATCAGCACCGGCGGCCGGTCTTCCGGCGGGAACGCCTCCAGTCCGATCTCTTTCGCGGTCCAGTTGCCCGACGCGATGAAGCTGCCGAGCTTCGGGATCTCGATCGCGAAGAGATTGCGTTCGTTCTTCTCGTCGGGAATCGCGAGCAGCACCTCGCTCGCCGGCTGCTGCGTCTTCCAGCGCGCCTCGATCGCCGCGAACTTCGCCGGCTGATGCTTGAGCACGTAGAGGCCGGTCAGATGGCCGAAGAAGAGCTGGATCGGGATCAGCACCGCGACCAGTCCGAGGCCCCAGTGCAGCATCACGCGCGCCGCGGCGCGATGGACGCCGCGCAACACGTACCAGGCGCCCGTGGCCGCCACGCACATGCCGGTCGTCAGGAATGCGGCGAGCAGCATGTGCGGCCAGCGGACCATCATCACTGACCCAAGCACGATCTCGCTCCAGTCCGCAGGGATGATCCTGCCGTCGACGATCGTGTGGCCGAGCGGCACCTGCATCCAGCTGTTGTTGGCGAGAATCCAGAACGACGAGAACATCGTCCCGAGCGAGACCATGCAGCAGGAGAAGAAATAGAAGCGCGGCGACACGCGGTCGCGCCCGAGCAGCATCACGCCGAAGAACGTCGCCTCCAGCAGGAAGGCAGTGAAGGCTTCGTAGCCGAGCAGCGGCCCCTGGATCGAGCCGGCCTTCTGCGCCAGCACGCCCCAGTTGGTGCCGAACTGGAACGCCATCACGACGCCCGTCACCACCCCCATGCCGAACGAGACCGCGAACACCTTGAGCCAGAAATCGAAGACGCGCCGGTATAGCGGGTTGCCGGTGACGAGCCGCGCGCCGTCGATCGTCGCCAGCCACGCCGCCAACCCGATCGTGAAAGACGGGAAGATGATGTGGAAGCTGATGAGGAACGCGAACTGGAGGCGCGAGAGGAAGACGGGATCGAGGTCCATGGTTCGAAGCTCCCCTGTCATTTCTTCGCGGCGGCGCTGTCCAGGCCCAGGATTACTACCTTTGCGTGCCTCGGCTTCGTTGGCCACGCGACCATGGTGAATCCGTCAGCCACGGCAACTTTCTGCACGCCATCCACGGCGTACGTGATCACGCCGCCTCCGAGCCCGCCGCCGGTTCCGAGCGGCCCTCCCCAGAGTTTCTGGCCGGTGGAAGAATCCAACGCGTAGAAATTGCCGCCGAGGTCGCCGACGAACACGATTCCACCCGCCGTCGGCGTGATGGCGGCGAGAATGGGATAGTTGGACTTGGCGCGCCATTTCCAGACCCCGGTGTCGGCGTCGCTGGCATAGATCCATCCGGCCCAGTGCCCGTCGGCAGGGTCTTCCTTTCCGAACATGTTGATCGGGTTGTACGTCGCCATTCCCGTCCATGGCTGCCCGACGGCTACCGACCGAAGTCTGCTGTCATCCTTGATGGTCACGGTGTCGCACCAGTCGACGGTGCCGGTGATGATGAGATTCGTGGTCGGATCGTAGCCCGGGGTGTTCCATTCGGTGCCTCCCACAGGACCCGGACAGAAATGAACTTTCTGGCCGACGGCGAACGTGCCCTCGGCATTCTCGATCGTGGTCACCGGCACGCGGTAGAGCAGGTTGTTGGTGGCGAGATCGTAGCCATAGAGGTGCCCATCCTTCGGTGCGACCGACATGAGCTGCTTGCCGCCCATGGTTTGAAGCAGGATAGGCGGACTGGACACGTCCCAGTCATGCCAGTCCTTTTTCACGACCTTGAAGTTGTTCTTGTAGTCGCCCGTCTTGGCGTCGAGTACCACGACCGAGTCGGTAAAGAGATTCTCGCCCTCGCGGGCTCCTGAGGCGAAGTCAGGGGCCGGATTGCCTCCCGGGACGTACAGCAAACCGTTCTTGATGTCGAGGGTGTACGAGGTCCAGGTCCCGGCGCCGCTTATGGGTATGCCTGGCGCGTTGTTCCAGGTCGACGTGTCGAGCGGCGACTTGCCCAGCGGGCCTCGGACCACGTCGCCTTCGACTTTGGGTGCGAGGAAGAATTGCCAGACGATCTTGCCGGTCTTTCCCTCGAGCGCGTACACATGGCCCTTGCCGCCCTTGAAGTCTCCGCCGGCATTGCCGACGTAGACGAGGCCGTTCCAGGCGATCGGCGCCGACGGCACCGACTCGCCACGTTTCGGGTCGCAGATCGTCGTCTCCCACACTTGTTTACCCGTCTTGAAATCGAAGGCCAGCACCCGACAGTCCTGTGTGCCGCGAAACAGCATGCCGTCCATGTAGGCGGCGCCGCGGTTGGCTGGCAGGAGCGCGCCGGGATAATCCAGGCGCGTGCGCCAGTTCTCGGCGCACGTGGCCGGGTTGATGGAGAAAATCTCGAACTCGGCGGTGCCGATCAGAGCGTTGTTCACCATGATCAGACCGGATTCAAAGGCAGTGAACACACCGAGGTCGTAGGTGCACAGGACCTTCAGGTTCCCGACATTCTTCGTGTTGATCTGGTTGAGCGGCGAGTAGCGCTGCGATGTCGGTGTTCTGTTGTAGCTTGGCCAGTCGCCAACCGCAGCGTTCGGCCATGCCGCGTCGGCGAGCGGTGGGGAGGGCACCGCGGCTACCGGCGCTTTGTAGGCGGGATTCGTTTCGATGGTCAGCGTGCCCGCCGGCGTAGACAGCGTCTTGAGAAAGTTGAGTCCCATGCCGCCGTAGGTCGTCATCTGCACCGGGAACGTGGCGTAGAGCACTCCCGCGATTGCCACGCCTGCCACAAACAGCAAGCCGACGATGATGAAGAATTTCCTCTTCCTGCTGCTCATCGCTTCTCTCCTGTTATGTGCCGCCGCCTCGCGCCCGACCTGCACTGCGGCCCGCTGCGCCTACTCGAACGCGAAGATCTTCTTCCAGTCGTTCTTCATGCTGATGACGGTCCAGCCCTTCTTCTTCGCCTCGTCGTAGAGCGCCTGAGTGAAGGTGCCGACCTTCGTGTCGGGGAGCCCCTGCGCCGGTCCATATGCATACTCGCGCTTGTCGTCGTCGTGGAGCAGCAGCATCGCGAGCCGCGCACCGTCGCCCGCCTGCGTGTACTCCAGCATCTGCCGGTCACCGGTCGAATTGCCGAACGCCGCATTCGGCCGGCGCCCGATCATCAGGTGAATGCCCTCGACCTTGCCGGCGTTGTTGTCGTTGAGCAGCAGCTTCGGCTCCTTGGTCAGGAACGGCTTGCCGTCCTTGGCATAGCCGTACTTCGTCCCCCCGGCGGTGCCGACCACCTGTTCGGGCGGAATGCCGTAGGTGGCTTCCGAGTACACGCGCACGAAGTCCTGCCCGCCGCCGGTGACGATGTAGGTCTTGTAGCCGTTGGCGCGCAGGTACTTCAGCACCTCCTGCATGGGCAGGTACGTGAGCTCGGTGTAGGGCCGCTTCCAGCGCGGATCCCTGGCCGTCGCGAGCCACTTCTTCGCTTCGGCATTGAAAGAATCGACCGACATCCCGGTCAGCGTCGCGACGAGGATCTTCTCGAGGTCCGGCAGCGAGAGCTTCGCTATCGCCTCGCGGTTGCCGGACAGAACGGTCTTGAACGGCTCCACCTTGGCGAGCTCCGGCTTCGCCTTGACTACCGCCGGAACGCGCTCGAGGCAGTACATCACCTGCGAGTACATCGGATGCTCGACCCAGAGCGTGCCGTCCTGATCGAAGGTGGCGATGCGCTCCGCCGGCGGCACATAGTTGGGACTTCGCGGCGTCGTGGTCGTGTGCACGAACTCGACGATCGCCTTCTTCGCCGGACCGTCGTTCCACGAGGGCAGCGGGTCGGTCTGCGCGAGGGCCTGCGCGCCGAGCGTGAGTGAGGCGGCGAGAACCAGCACGCCCGCAACCATGGAAAACGCGGAACGCCTCATCACAGTCTCCTTCCAGACCCTCGTCCCCCCAACAGCGCCCGCCTGGACAGCGTCGCAACCGCGCTCTCTGGGGCAAATGAGCACTGCTAGACGGCGGTTGTCATCGAGCAAGCCGGCTCTGCCGCGCGCCTTCCGTGCGGTGGCCGGCCGAAGGAGTTTCCGCTCCCAGGCGGCGCAAGTATCGGCTGACCCGGCCCAGACTGAAAATTGGCCTTTGGTCCTATAGCAGCAGCTACGGCCGACAGCCAGTTTTCGTGTCGGCGCGGCCACAGACCGCGCTCCGGTGCGCGCAAGTACGACGTACGTGGCGCCACCTATCGGTCAAACCGGTGGGATCGGCAGCGGCCCGAAGAACATTCGCTTTAGCTTGTCCCCGCCGATCACGCGCGCGAGTTCGTGCATCGTGCAGTACATCAGGATCAGCACGAACAGAACGATCTGGATGGCCCAGAAATGCGGCCAGACGATCTCCGCGAGCAACTTCTCGTTGGCGGCGACGAGGCCACCCGCCTCCCGCCAGAAATCGACGAGGCGCTCCAGATAATGAACGAGCGCCGCCACCGCAAGGTAGATCGCGGTCTTCCAGGCAACGTTGTGGAGGAGCGGCTTTTCCGGAAAGCGATTGATGATCGGCAGCATGTCCGCTATGACGACCGCCTTGCCGAGGATCAGTGCGCCGATCGTCACCGTAACCGAGGTCGTGGGCGCGATGCCGGTTCCCTTGAGCATCAGCACGCGGATGAACGCCACGAGGTGCAGGGCGACGAAGAAGAAGATCGTCGGCGGAAGGATTTCAAGGAGCTCCTCCTTGATCTTGGCAGACAGTTTGCTCATGGCACTCCGATGCGCGAGGACAGGTCGAAGCGGGGAGCATCGCTGATTCCGGGAATGGCCATGTAGCGCCGAGCTCGTGGGCGATGCTCGCCGGTCCTGCTCACCGCGTCCTTGTGCTCGAGGTCCGCGAGAGCTGAGCGAGTACTGTCAATACATATGTATTGACATAGGGTTGGATCAAGGCTTATCATCGTTTGATGATCGCCAGCGCGAAATCCGCCCAGCTCCAGATCCGGGTCTCGCCGGCCGAGAAGGCCGCGATCCAGCGCGCTGCCCGGCGGGCCGGATTGGACATGTCCGCCTACGTCCTCGCCCGAGTGCTGCCGGTGCCGGCGCGCCGCTTTCAGGAGCTCACCGAAGCCTCCCGGGATCCCGAGAGCACGCGCTTCGCGCTGGCGGAGCTGAACTCCTGGCTGGCGAGCCTCGGTGCCGGCGAGCTTCAGGAGGCGGTGGCGTCGCCGCCGTCCGGGCTGACGCCCTATCTCGCCAATTACGTCGCCGCGATGGTGGAGTACGCCTGCGCACAACAGGGCGTCGCGCCGCCGGCGTGGACGCGCGCGATCGCGCCGCTGACCGAGCCGGTGTTCGGCTCGGCGCTCATGAGCCTGCGCCTGTACCTGCTGACCCATTCGCCGGCGCCCTTCCGGCGGCGGAACATCTTCATCGACGCGACCGTCGGCGCCCGCGTGTGAGATGGCGGCGCTCACCGACCGGGACATTCGCCGGCTCTTCGGCCTGCTGAACGAAGAGCTGCGCCGCGCGGGCACGGAAGGCGAGCTCTTCCTGGTGGGCGGGGCCGTGATGTGTCTCGCCTATGCCGCCCGCCCTTCCACCCAGGACGTGGACGCGCTGTTTCGCCCGGCCCGCGAGGTTCGGGAAGCCGCGGCGCGAGTGGCCGTGCAGGCGGGCATTCAGCCCGACTGGCTGAACGACGGCGTGAAGGGATTCCTGAGCGAGCGCGGGGAGTTCAGTCCCTTCCTCGAGCTCGACCACCTGCGGGTCATGGTGGCGCAGCCGGAGTACCTGCTGGCCATGAAATGCCTGTCGCTGCGGATCGGCGCGGAGTTCCACGACGAGGACGACGTCCGCTATCTGCTCCGGCACCTCGGCATCGAGAGCTACGAGCAGGCGGTCGCGGTGATCACGCGTTTCTATCCACTCGGAACGCTTCCCGCAGAAGACGCTGTACGCGCTGGGGGAGCTGCTGCCGAAGCGCGGCTGAGGCCCGGAGCCTACCGGCGCAGCTCCTGGACGAGCCTCTCGCCCGCCGGATCGTCCGGCGCGAGCGCGAGGAGCCGCTCGGCGTAGGCGATCGCCTTGGCGCGGTCGCCACGATCGCGCTCCATCGCCGCGAGCGCCTGCAGGATCGCGCGGTCGCCGGGGAAGCGCTGGTGCGCCTGCTCGAGCGCGCCGATGCCCTTTGCGGTATCGCCGAACGAGTGGAGCGCGACGCCGTACACGTACGCATAGCGCGGTACGTCGGGCGCGAGCCGGACTGCCTCGGCGAGCTCCGCCAGGGTTTCTTTCTGGCGCTTCTGGCGCGCGTACGCGAGCCCGAGCGCGTGATGCACGGGGGCGGATGCGGCGTGCGTTTGCAGCGCGCCGCGCAGCAACTCCTCGGCACCCTGCTCGTCACCCCGCGCCCGATAGAGATCCGCGAGATTGATCACCGGCTGGATCGTGCCGGGCGCAAGCTCAAGCGCCCGCCTGTACTCCGCCTCGGCTTTGTCGAGCTCGCCGCGCTCGACGTGGAGCGCGCCGAGATTGAGATGGGCCTCGGGCCGGTCGGCGTTGAAGCGCTGCACGGCGAGGTACTCGTCCAGCGCGCGGTTGAACGCCGCGCGGTACTCCGCGGGAATCCGGTCGGCGGCTGTGCGGCGAGCGCCCGCGCCGCTTCGATGCGCACTGCCCGCACCGGGTCCTGGAGCATGCGCGGCAGGTAACGCATCCCTACGGCGGGATCAACGCGCGCGAGCAGCTGCACCGCGCTCCGGCGCACCAGCTCGTCGGGATCGTTCAGCGCATGCGAGGCGAGCTCGATCGCGATCGGCGTCGGATCGAGCGCGAGGCGTTCGAGCGCGCTCGCCCGGACGATCGCCGGCTGCGCGCGGTCGCCGGCGACCTTCAGCAGCCGCGATCGGGCGTCGGTCGCGCGGCGCGACGCTGCCGCGAACGCCTCGCCGAAGGTCTGATAAGCGTCCGGCGTGCGGCCGTACCACGCCTGCACCGCATCGGCAGCCCATTGCGCCGGCTTGTCCGTGTGGCAATTGTTGCAGGCATTGGGCGTGCCGAGCTTGACCGAAAGCTCGGGCTGCGGGATCCGCAGGCTGTGGTCGTGGCGCGGGTCGACGACCATGTAGGTCGTCGAAGGCATGTGGCACGCCGCGCATGCCGCGCCTTTCGAGCCGGCCGGATGGTGGTGGTGGCCGGCGGCGTCGTACTTCGCCGGGAGGTGGCATTGCGCGCAGACCGCGTTGCCGGGCGCCTTCAGCTGCTGCGAGTGCGGGTCGTGGCAATCGCTGCAGGTGACGCCGCGCGCGAACATCTTGCTCTGGGCGAACGAGCCGTGGTTGTAGACCTCGTCGCGCATCTGCCCGTCGGGCCAGTAGAGGCCCTCCTCGAGCGGCGCGACGAGAAACGCGTCGCCGATCGGCCGGCCGGGGACGTAGTCGTCTCCGATCTGGGCGCGGCGGGCGTGGCAGCGTGCGCACGTCTCGATCTCCTTCGCCGAGTCACGAGGACGGCTGCGGGTGGCGTTGCCGGTCGCCGGCGTCGATCGTCCACGTAACCCCCTTGCGCTCGTTGAACACGACGCCGAGTCCCCGGCCAGGGGCATCGAAGCGCTTCCAGTCCCGTTCCTTCTTCGCCCACGCGACGTGATTCGAGGCCGGGCCGTGGCAGGCCTCGCAGCCGACGTTGATCTCCGACCAGGTCGTCTTGAAGCGGTCGGCGGCCGCGTCGTAGCCCTTCCGGAGGTTGGTCGAGTGGCAATCCGCGCACATGAAGTTCCAGTTCTGCTGGAGCTTCGTCCAATGGAGCGGGTCGGCGTGCGTGATCTTCTCCGCCGGGTAGAGATGGAACCAGCGCTGCCCGCCGTCGGCCTTCGGCCGCGCGTCCCACGCGATCGAGAGCGCCTGCATCCGTCCATCGGGAAACGCGATCAGGTACTGCTGCAGCGGCGTGACGCCGAACGTGTACTTCACCTCGTAGTCGGCGAGCTTGCCGTCGGGGCCGTCGGTGTTGACGAAGAATCGGCCGTCGCGCTTGAAGAACGTGGAGGTCGTGCCGGCGTACGCGAACTTCGCGTCGTCGAAGTTTCCCAGCACCGTCTTGTCGTTCGCCTCCTGCATCGCGGCTGCGTGGTGCGAGCCCTGCCACGCCGCGTGCTCCTTCTGGTGGCAGTCGCGGCAGGCAGTGCTGCCGACGTACTCGCCCGCGGGGATCGCGGCCGGCACGGGCGGCGCCGTGCCCTCGCGATAGAACAGGTATCCGGCCGCGACCGCGATCGCGAGCAAGACGACGCTCGTCGCGCCGATCCGCTTCGTGCGGGCGCGCCTCGGCGCAGCGGGGGCTGGTGCCGATGAAGCGCGCGGCGCGGCGCGCGGCGGCGACGGCTTGCGAGATTTCTTCCTGCGGCTCAAACGGCGGCGGATGGGCGAGAGCCGGCCGAGTCTAAGCGAACGTGGACCGGCGTGCCTGACGTAAGGCGCCCGCCGCGCGCCGGCCCGGTTAAGGCTTCCTTAAAACTTCCCTACTAGCGTGCCGTGCGTGGGGCGGCATCCGCCGCCCCGCGACTCTCACTACTCCAAGGAGTGCACGCATGAAACGAGTCGTTTCCGCCGTCATCGCCGCGGCGTTCGCCGCGGTCAGCCTCGCGGCCGTCGCCCAGACGCCCGAGAAGAAAGTGGACGCCGCCGCGCAGAAGCCGGCGACCGCCGAGAAGGCGAAGGAGGGCGCGGCCCCGTCGACCAAGGCCGAGCCGAAGGCCGACGCCAAGCCCGCCACCCAGCCGGCGCCCGCGAAGTAAGTCGCACCCGGCCGGGCGCGATTCCTCGCGCCCGGCCGTCCCTTAAGGCTGCCTTAAGTTTCCGCGCCTACCGTGCGCACGTCCGGGCTGCGCGCCCGATCCTCGAGACCGAAAGGAATCCGCATGCAAAGCAAGACCTTGTCCCGGAGCCTGGTTGCGGCCGCCGTCATCGCCGCGCTTGGCGGCGGTTACGCGGGGCGCGAGCTGATCCAGAGCTCGCACGCCCAGGCAACCGCGATCGCGGCGCCCGCCGCTCGTCCTGGCGCTGCCATGCCGCAGCTGCCCGACTTCTCGCAGCTCGTCCAGCAGTACGGGCCGGCGGTGGTCAACATTTCGGTCAACGCGACCGTTCCGGCGGCGCAGGGCCGGCCGCAGCAGCCGTTCGACGAGAACGATCCGTTCTCCCAGTTCTTCAAGCGCTTCCACATGCCGATGCCCCAGGACCGCATGCCGAAGCACGGCATGGGCTCCGGCTTCATCGTGGGCGCGGACGGCTACATCCTCACCAACGCCCACGTCGTGGCGAACGCCGCCGACGTGACGGTCAAGCTCTCCGACCGGCGCGAGCTCAAGGCCAAGGTGATCGGCGCCGACCGCCGCACCGACGTTGCGCTCCTCAAGGTCGACGCCACGGGGCTTCCCACGGTGAAGCTCGGTGATCCGAAATCGGTCCGGCCCGGCGAGTGGGTGGTCGCGATCGGCTCGCCCTTCGGTCTCGAGAGCAGCGTAACCGCGGGCGTCGTGAGCGCCACCGGGCGCGCGCTGCCCGATTCGAGCTACGTGCCGTTCATCCAGACCGACGTCGCCGTGAACCCGGGCAACTCGGGCGGGCCGCTCTTCAACATGGCGGGCGAAGTGATCGGCATCAACTCGCAGATCTTCAGCCACACCGGCGGCTACCAGGGCGTGTCGTTCGCGATCCCGATCGACGTCGCGCTCGACGTGAAGAACCAGCTCGCCGCCCACGGGCGCGTCGTCCGCGGCCGGCTCGGCGTCTCCATCCAGGAGATGAGCCAGGCCCTCGCCAGCTCGTTCGGCATGAAGACCGCGACCGGCGCCCTCGTGAGCTCGGTCGAGAAGGACAGCCCGGCGGAGCGCGCCGGCCTCAAGGCCGGGGACGTCGTGCTCAAGCTGGACGGCAAGCCGATCGAGCGTTCGGGCGAGCTCGCGCGCCGCATCGCCGAGATGAAGCCCGGCACGCCAGTCCAAGCTCGAAGTGTGGCGCGACAACGCGGCGAAGGAGGTCGCGGTCACCGTCGGCGAGGCGAAGGATGCGCAGGTCGCCGAAGCGTCGGGCACCGGCGAGGCGCAGGGCAAGCTCGGCGTCGCGGTCCGGCCGCTCACGTCCGAGGAGCGCAAGGAGAACGGCGGCAAGGACGGTCTCGTAGTCGAAAGCGTGTCCGGGCCTGCGGCGCGGGCCGGAATCCAGCGGGGCGACGTGATCCTCGCGGTGAACGGCACTCCGGTGAAGAACGTCGGCGAGCTTCGCAGCCTGGTCGGCAACGCGGGCAAGTCGATCGCGGTTCTCGTGCAACGCGAGGATGCGCAGATCTACGTTCCGGTCAACATCGGCTGAGCTCGGACCATGCCGTATCCGATCAGGCGGAGACTCAACGTGCGGCGCTCGCCGCTGAAGCCCCTGGGCGGTGCGGTCGTCTGGACGCTCGGTCAGGGCGGCAGCGCGGTACCAGTCGCGCTGCCGCCGCTCAAGACCCAGGGCGAGGTCCAGTACCTCACCGGCGGCGTCGGCCAGACGGCGTTCGAGTCGTTCCGGCAGGCGCAGTCGAGCTTTCCGCTCGCGCTCGAGTTCGTACGAAAAGCGGCCGAGCATGACACCTACATCATCGACGTCGATGTCGACGTGATCGACCGCTCGGGCACGAGCGTGCTCAAGGTGCGCACCGACGGACCGTACCTGCTCGCGAGGATCCGCGACGGCGAGTACGTCGTGAAGGCGACCTACTTCGGGCACCTGCTCGAGCGCAAGGTCCGCGTCGCCGGGCACACCTCCGCGCGGGTCGCGTTCGTCTGGGAGATGAAGCTGTAGCCCGCCCCGCGAGCAGCGGCGGCGCCCGTCGGTCAGAATCCCGGGCGGCACGGTGCCCAGCCGTGCCGCCCGAACTTTTTCCGGGGGACCTGGTGCGCGTGCTGCTGGTCGAAGACGACGCGATGATCGGCGAGAGCGTCGCAGCCGGTCTGCGACTCGCGGGCCACACGGTCGACTGGGTGCAGGACGGACGCGCCGCGGAGGCGGCGCTCGCGGCGGGGGTCCACGAAATCGTGTTGCTCGACCTCGGGCTGCCGCGGAAGCTCGGCCTTGACGTGCTCCGCGGCCTGCGCGCCGGCGGCGCCGACCTCCCGGTCCTCATCATCACGGCGCGCGACGCGGTCGCCGACCGCATCGCCGGGACTCGATGCCGGCGCCGACGATTACATCGTGAAACCCTTTGACCTCGACGAGCTCGCCGCGCGCATCCGTGCGGTGGCACGCCGGCGCGCGGGCCGCGCCGCGCCGGTGATCGAGCACGGCACGCTCAGGCTCGACCCGGCGGCGCGCCAGGTGCTCGTCGACGGCAAGGAAGTCGCGCTCTCGGCGCGGGAGTTCGCGGTGCTCGAGGCGCTCCTCGAGCGGCCGGGGGCCGTGCTGTCGCGCGCCCAGCTGGAGGAGCGGCTTTACGGCTGGCAGCAGGAGATCGAGTCGAACGCCGTCGAGGTGCACATCCACGCGCTGCGGCGCAAGCTCGGCGCCGACCTGATCCGGACGTTGCGTGGCGTCGGCTACATGCTGGCGAAGCGGTCGTGACCTCGATCCGGCGCACGCTGCTCGTCTGGCTGCTCGCCACGGTCGCGGTCGCGGGCGCGCTCGTTGCGTTCGGCGTCTACCGCACCGCCTACGACGAGGCGAACGAGCTCTTCGACTATCAGCTGCGGCAGATGGGGATCGCGCTGCGCGACCGCATTTTCGAAGGCGGCGGCGCGATCGACGCCGAGGACTTCGTGATCCAGGTCTGGCGCGCGGACGGCGCGGTCGCGTTCGTGTCGAGCGCGCGCGGGCTCCCGGCGGTGCGCGCGCCCGTCGGCCTGAGCACGGTGACGGCGGACGGCGGCGACTGGCGCGTGTACCGGATCGACGCCCAGAACCAGATCGTGCAGGTGGCGCAGCCGATGAGCCTGCGGCGCGACCGGGCCGCGAAGACGGCGCTGCGCGTCCTCGTGCCGCTGCTGATCGCGCTGCCGCTCCTCGCGCTCCTGATCTGGTTCGTGGTCGGGCGCGGACTGGCGCCGCTCACCGGCCTCGCGCGGTCGGTCGCGGCGCGCGGGCCGGGCGCGCTCGAACCGCTGCCGGAGACGAGCGTCCCCGACGAGGTGCGTCCGCTCGTCGCCTCGCTCAACGATCTGCTCGCCCGGCTCGGGCGCGCGCTCGAGCGCGAGCGCGCGTTCATCGGCGACGCCGCGCACGAGCTCCGCACGCCGCTCGCGGCCGTGACGCTGCAGCTCCAGGTCCTCGAGCGCGTGCCCGAAGGCCCGGAGCGCGAGCAGGCGCTCGCGCGGCTCAGGGCCGGCGTGGAGCGGTCCGCGCGGCTCGTGCAACAGCTGCTCCAGCTCGCGCGGCAGGACGCCGCTGCGGCGGATCGGCCCCTGGCACGGATCGACCTCGCCGCGGTCGCGCGCGAGGTCGTCGTCGAGCAGGCGCCGCAGGCGCAGGCGCGCGGCATCGACCTCGGCCTGTCGGCGTCCGCCGCGGAGCTCGAAGGCGACGCCGAAGGCTTGCGCGTGGCGCTCGGCAATCTCGTCGACAACGCAATTCGCCATACGCCGTCCGGCGGCACGGTCGACGTGCGCGTGAGCAGCGAAGGCCGGGAGGTCGTCGCCGAAGTGCTCGACACCGGCCCCGGAATTCCTCAGGCGGAACGGGAGCGGGTCTTCGACCGGTTTCACCGTGGCGGAGCGGCGCAGGGATCGGGGAGCGGACTCGGGCTCGCGATCGTCCGCGAGATCGCGCGGCGCCACGGCGCAACGGTCGAGCTGCGCGATGGCGACGGAGGGCGTGGGCTCCGCGCGCGGCTGCGGTTCGGGCGCGGGTGACCCGTCGCAACTGCTCCGATCTCATAGGACCAAAGGGCAATTCCGGGTCGCGATCCGGTCGCCTATACTTTGGCCGCGTTCGCTTGCCTCGCAAGCCCTCCAGATGTTCCCTGGCTGACCCGATCCTCCCATAGGGACGCGCTCGCGCACCCACGTTGCCAATCCAGGTAAGGAACCAGAAATGGCGAAGACTCTCAGCAGTTACCTTGTTGCCGCGGTGATCCTCGGCCTCGTCGCGTGCGGCGAGCAGAAGCCGCCGGCGCCGCCGGCGGCGGACGCCGCCAAGGCGAAGGCCGAAGCCGAGGGGAAGGCCAAGGCCGAAGCCGACGCGGCCGCGGCGGCGGCCAAGGAAAAGGCGGCGCTGGAGACGGCCGTCGATGCCTACGTCTACGGCTACCCGCTCGTCACCATGGAGCTGACGCGCCGGCGGTCGACCAACGTGGCGGCGCCCGAAGGCGACCGTGCGCCGGTGGGCCAGTTCGCCAAGCTCCGCACCTATCCGGACGCGTCGTTCAAGACCGTCACCGCGCCCAACGCCGACACCCTCTACACCGTCGTCTGGCTGGACGTGTCCAAGGAGCCGTGGGTCGTCAGCATTCCCGACCTCAAGGGCCGTTACGCGCTGTTCCCGATGTTGAGCGGCTGGACCGACGTGTTCCAGGTGCCGGGCAAGCGGACCACGGGCACCGGCGCGCAGAAATACGCGATCACCGGACCGGGCTGGACCGGGACGCTGCCGGCTGGCGTCACCGAGTACAAGTCGCCGACCGGCATGGTCTGGCTGCTCGGCCGCATCTACTGCACCGGCACCCCGGAGGATTACAAGGCCGTACACGCCCTGCAGGACCAGATGGCGGCCGTTCCGCTGTCGGCGTATGGCAAGTCGTTCACGCCGGAGCCGGGCAAGGTCGAGACGGCATGGGACTCGAAGGTGTCGGTGCGCGACGAGGTCGGCGCGCTGGACGGCGCTTCGTACTTCAAGCTCCTCGCCGAGCTCATGAAGACCAACCCGCCGGCCGCCGAGGATGCGCCGATGGTGGCGAAGCTCGCCACGATCGGCCTCGTGCCGGGTCAGGACTTCGACGCCGCGAAGCTCGACCCGGCCGTGGCGAAGGGCATCGCCGGCGCGCCGAAGCCCGCGCAGGAAAAGATCATGGGGTGGTTCAAGGAGGCCATCAAGGCCGGCGACGCAACCTTCGAGAACGGCTGGCTGTTCACGACCAAGACCGGCCTCTACGGCACGAACTACATCCAGCGGGCGCTGATCACGGCGATCGGGCTCGGCGCCAACCGTCCGGAGGACGCCGTCTATCCGACCTCGGAGGAGGACGCCGACGGCAAGGCGTACAGCGGCGCGAACAAGTACGTGATCCACTTCGACAAGGGCCAGTTGCCGCCGGCGGACGCGTTCTGGTCGATCACGATGTACAACGCCGAGTATTTCTTCGTCGCCAACCCGCTCAATCGCTACAACGTGAGCTCGCGCAGCAGGTTCAAGCCGAACCAGGACGGCTCGATCGACGTCTACGTCCAGCACGAATCGCCGGGCAAGGACAAGGAAGCGAACTGGCTCCCGGCGCCGCAGGACAAGTTCGTTCTGATGCTGCGCCTGTACTGGCCGAGGGAAAAACCGCCGTCGATCCTCGACGGGACGTGGAAGCCGACGGCCGTCAAGGCGAACTGAGCGGCGGCAGCCGGGGCGGCCAGGGCGTTCTGCGCGCGCGTGCGGTTCGGTCGTCGGTGACTTGCTGGGCGGGTATCGTCGGGTCGCTCGTCCTTGCGCCGGCTCAGGCTCCCAGCAGCCTCCGCTGCAACAGCGCCTGCATGTCCCGCCGCCCGTCCACGATCAGGTACACGTACACGCGCTCGCCGACGACGCGGTAGATGACACGGTAAGGCTTGAAGAACGCCTGGCGATACTCGCGGATGCCCAGCGCGAGGAGTTCCTTTGGATGAGAGCCTCGCTCGGGAGACGTCGCGAGGGTCTCCATGACCTTTCCGATGCGGTCGAGTACGTATTCCGCCTTCGAAGGGGCGTCGTGGGCGGCGATGTAGTCGTAGAGCTCCTCCAGGTCAGTCGCGGCAGTCTTCCGTCAGCAGCACCTCGAAGCGCGTCACTCCTCCGCCTTTTGCGCCGCTTTACCGCGGAGGCGTCGGATGGCGTGCTCGGCCGGAACCGTCTTCCCCGCTTCGATCTGCCGGTTGCCGAGCGCGAGAATCTTGAGCAGGGCCAAGCGTCTCCTGCGTTTCTTCGAACGAGGCGACGTCTTGAATCACCGCCTTGGCCTCGCCGTTCTGGGTGATCACGAGCGGCTCGCGCAGCTCCGTGAGCTCGCGGAACACCTCGGCCGCGTTCGCCTTGAGATAGCTGATCGGCCGGATCCGGGTGGAGTACTTCATGGCTAGAAATGCCTTCGAGTGAGAAGACCGAATATAGTCCTTTAACGGTCTTCCGGCAACCGGCGCGGCTCGCGACGACCCCGGGCGCGCAACGGGGGGGTCAGCGCTTCGCTTTCTTGGACTTCTTCTTGCCCGCCTTCTTGGCGGCCTTCCCGCCGGCCTTCTTGCCGCTCTTCTTGCCAACATTGAGCGCGAGCTTCTCCGCGCCCTCGCCGCCGCGCTTCGCGAGGTCCTCGACCAGCCCCTCGTCGCTGAGGTCGAGCGGGTGCGCGTGCTTCCAGTCGTGGTGCGCGACGTGGTGCAGCTGCTTCACGATGTGGTGGTCGTCCACCTCGATCGCGAGCTCCCTCCGGCTGTCGAAGCTGCCGGGGCTGAAGTTGATCGAGCCCACGATCGCACGGGCCTCGTCGGCGAGCATCATCTTGGCGTGCAGCTTGGGGTGCTTCAGGCGGTGGATCTTGACGCCAACGTCGTACAGGATGCGCAGTCCGCCGATGCCCTCGACCAGCTTCTCCTTCTTCAGCGTGTGGGGCGCGCGCGCCATGAGGTGGACCTTGACGCCGCGGCCCGCGGCCCGCACCAGGCGCTCGATGATGATCGGATCCTGGTAGCGCTCGTTCTGGACGAACAGGGTGTGCTTCGCCTCGTCGATGAACTGGGCGAGCCGGTCACGGCCGTTGATCGGGCACCAGATCAGCCGCGCGCCCGCCCCGGGAGCGAAGGCCTGCCGGTGCCAGTCGGCCTCGAACCCCGCGACGACCTCTTCAACCTCATGCCGGTGCGAGGTCCCGATCGCGTAGTCGCGGGTCTCGGTCAGGTTCTTCGTCTCCCAGTTGAGCGACTTCACGAACGCGGTCTCGTCGTCCACCACCATCGACTTCTCGTGGGTGACCGCAAACGCCGGGTTGCTGTCGGTCACCGCGGCGCCCGCTTTCTCGAGCTTCTTGCGCGTGGCCTCGTTCTCGGGCTCGCCGCCGCGCCGCGCCGGGTTGAGCATCACCTGCACCTTGACGCCGCGCTTCTGCGCGGCGATCACGGCGGCGAGCAGCGCCGGATCGGAGAAGAGAAACATCTTGATGCGCAGCGACTTCTTCGCTCCCGCGATGGCTTCGAGAATCGGCTTGGCCGAGTCGTCCGGCATGACGATCAGCGAGCGTGACATGAGGCCTCCTTACTTCTTGGCGACCGGTGCCGCGGCCGCCCCGACCTGGACGCGGTACAGCTCGGCGTAGACGCCGTTCCGCGCGACGAGCTCGTCGTGCGTACCTTCCTCGGCCACCACGCCGTCCTTGAGGACGAGGATCTTGTGCGCATCGCGGATCGTGGAGAGCCGGTGCGCGATCGTGAGCACGGTCCGCCCCTTCATCAGGTGCTGGAGGGCCTCCATCACCAGCTTCTCCGACTCGGTGTCGAGGGCCGCGGTCGGCTCGTCCAGGATGAGGATCGGCGCGTTGCGGATGATCGCGCGCGCGATCCCGATCCGCTGCCGCTGGCCGCCAGAGAGCGTCATTCCGCGCTCGCCCACCATGGTGTCGTAGCCGTCGGGCATCTTCGCGATGAATTCGTCCGCGTTCGCGAGCTTCGCGGCCTGGGCGATCTCCTCGTCAGTGGCGGACGGCCGCCCGTAGGCGATGTTGTCGCGCACCGTCCCGCGGAAGAGCACGGTGTCCTGCAGGACGAAGCCGATCTGGCCACGCAGCCCCATGAGTGTGAAGTCGCGCAGGTCGACGCCATCGATCAGGACCCGCCCCTCCGTAGGGGTCATAGAAGCGCGGGATCATGCTGACGATCGTGGACTTGCCGCCGCCGGTCGGGCCGACGATCCCCACGAACTGCCCGGGCGCGACCTTGGTGTGGACGTCCTTCAGCACCGGGGCCTTGGGATCGTAGGCGAACGCCACGTGCTCGAACTCGATCCCGCCCTTCAGCGTCCCCGGGTCGCGCGCGCCGGCCGCTCCGGGATGATCGTGTCGGTGTCGAGGATCGTCTTGACGCGCTCGATCGCGACCGCCGTCTGCGCGATCGTGCTGCCCATCTTGGCGAGATCCTGCACCGGTTTGAAGAACTTCGAGAGGTAGGTGAGGAAGACGGTCAGGGCGCCGATCGTCATCACGCCGGACAGCACGAGCGCCGTGCCGCGCCAGAGCACGATCCCGATGCAGATCGCGGCGACGATCGCCACCACCGGCGAGAGGACCGCCTTGATCTTCCGCGCCTTGAGCGCCGAGTCGACGGTCGCGCGACTGACGGCGGAGAGGTTCTCCTCCTCCCGGTCCTGCCGCCCATAGGCTTTCACGACTCGGACCGACTCCAGGCCTTCCTGCACCACCGAGACGATCTCGGCCTGGTGCTTGCGGACCTCGTGGGTCGCCTTCTTCACCGCCCGGTTGAACCGCGCGACGAACAGCAGCAGGAACGGCGTGGCGGCGATCGCGATGAGCGCGAAGTCCCAGTCGAGCCAGAACATGATGCCGAGCATGCCGACGATCGTCATGAGGTCGACGAGGATGCCGAGCGTTCCCGACGAGGCGAAGTTCTGGATCGTCTTCACGTCGGCGGTGATGGTCGAGAGGATCGCGCCGACCTGGTGGGTGTCGTAGAAGCCGAGCGAGAGGCGCTGCAGGTGGTCGTAGACCCGCATGCGCAGGTCGTGCGCGACGTACTGGCTGACGCTCTCGGTGTAGTAGTTCTCGATGTAGCTCGCGGCGGCGTTCAGCGCCGCGATGGCCACCACCAGGATTCCGGCCGCGGCGGCGAGCTCGAGCTTGTCGCCGTCGAGCGGGATGAGGCGCAGCGCGTGGAGCCACTCCGGCGCCTTGTGCGTGCCGACGACGTTGTCGAGGATGATCTTCAGCGGCCACGGCGCGGCGAGGCTCATCGCCGTCTGGACGAGCATGGCGACGAGAATGATCACGAGCGGGCCGGTGTAGGGCCTGAGCAGCTCGCGCACCAGCCGCATCTTGGCGCCCGCGGCGGGTGCGTCCGCTTCCGCGGCCGCCGGTGTGGCCCGGGAGACGGCCGGCTCTTCAGCGGCGGCCTTGCTCGACATCAGGGAAGCGCTCCAGGCGAGAGGGGAACCGATGCTCCCCGGATCGGACGGCGTCGTCAAGACGGGTGCTGGCTCGATCCCCGCGGCTTGAGGACCTGCGCGAGCCGCATGCTGACGATCTGCGCGACGACGACCGCCAGGTAGAACTGTCCGAACACCACCTCCATGAGGGTCATCGTGGTCGCGGGCGCGCGGGTGGGCGTGACATCCGCGTAGCCGAGCGACGAGATCGTCGTGAAGCTGAAGTAGGTGAACAGGGCGCGGCGGCCGTCCCAGTCCGCGAGGGCGCTCTGGATCGCGGGGCCCACGCTGAAGGAGTCTGGGATGAGCAGCTCCGTCAACGCATAGAGGTTCCCCCACGCGGCGCCGGCAACCACATAACCGCACACTGCTCCGAAAAGGTCGTCCGTCTGGACCGGTTTCTCCGCGAACAGGCTCCGCAGGATCTCGACGAACGCCCAGCCGAGGAAGATGACCAGCAAGCCGTGATAAGCGACTGCCAGCGGGACGTGGAAACTGTCCGGCAGAACGTAGCGTGCCACGGTGATGGCGATTGCCGCGATCGCGGCCACCAGGGCCGCGAGCCGCTGCGGGGTCTGCTGGAAGACGAGAGAGAACACCGCCAGGACGGCCAGGATCACGAGCACGTCGGCAACGATCGCCCTCGCCGCGAGCCCCTGGCTGAGCGAATGCACGACCAGAACGACCGCCAGGGTCGACAGCAGGAAGAGAAACCGCCGGCTGCGGAACGTCGCGCTGTCCATTCGTGCCTCCTTGGGGATGGCGAGCAGGCCGCTCACCCGGGCCGCTCGTCGGGCGCCATTATGCGGCTCCGGGGCGAGCCGCCGACCGCAGGGCGAGTAAACTGGCGCGGCTTGACCGGCACCAAAAGGGGGATGTCATGCCAAACGAAGCGTTTCTCGAGCAACTCGGAAAGAACTGGGGTTGGATCGCGCTGCGCGGCGCCGCCGCCGTGATTTTCGGCGTGCTGGCGTTCGCCTGGCCGGGCAAGACGGTCTTCGTGCTCGTGCTGTTCTTCGGCGCCTACGCGCTCGTCGAGGGCATCTTCGCCCTGATCGGGGCGTTCCGGGTCCGCGACGGGGGCCGGCCGATGTGGACGTTCGTCGTGATCGGCCTGCTGGGCATCGCGGCCGGCATCGTGACCTTCCTGTGGCCCGGCATCACCGCGCTCGCGCTCCTCACGCTCATCGCGATATGGGCGTTCTTCATGGGCGTCTTCCAGATCGTGGCCGCGGTTCGCCTCCGCAAGGAGATCGACCACGAGTGGCTGCTCGGCCTGTCGGGGGTGCTGTCGGTGATCTTCGGGGCGGTGATGCTGGCGCGCCCGGTGGAAGGGTTGCTCGCGATCGTGTGGGTCATCGCCGCGTACTCGGTCGTGTTCGGGATCCTGCTGATCGTGCTCGCCTTCCGGCTGAAGAACCGGGCTGCGGGCGGTGGGATGGCGCCGGCGGCGCAGCGGTGAGCGGAGGCCGGGCAGTGCGGCTGACCGTCGCGCTCTGCGCTGCGACGCTTGCGTTCGGGTTCCTCCCCGGCTGCGTCGTCTATCAGACCGCGCCCGGGGTGTATTCGCCGTACCCGTCCACGAGCTTCGACCGCTCGTGGGCGGCGGCGGTCGGCGCGCTCGGGGACCAGGGCGTGCGCATCACTTCGGAGGACCGCAGCGCGGGCGTCGTGCGGGGCACGCGCGACGGCATCGACGTCGTCGGCAACGTCCGGACCCAGGCCGACGGCAGCGTGCGCGTGGAGTTCAGCACCTCCGGCGCCACGAACCGCGATCCGACCCTGATCGACCGGGTCTCGCGCGCCTACGACTACCGGATGGGGCGCTGAGCCGGCGCTTCAGCCCGCGAACCGCGGCATCACCCGCGCCGCGAAGAGCTCCAGCGTCCGGAACGCCTCGGCGTCGGTCGAGCCGCCGAAGCTGATCTGCATCGAAGGCTCGATCGCGCCGAACGTGGCCGCGCAGCGCTCGATCTGCTCGACCACGTCCTCGGGGGTGCCGACGAACGCGCCGCCGCCCTCGAGGATCTTCGCCGGCGTGGTGGCCAGGATGCCCGCGACCATCTTCTCGTAGCCGGGGTACTGGTCGGAGGTCTTGCCCTGCCACGACGTGACCGCGTCGGCGAACACCTCCAGATAGCGCTTCGCGATCCGCTCGAACCCGGCGCGCGCCTCGTCCCGGTTCTCGGCGACGTAGCAGAACTGCGAGACCTGCACCTGCTCGGCGCCCGGCTTGTGGCCCGACTCGGCCCAGATCCGGCGGTACATCCGGACGAACTCCTGGAGCTGCCCGGGCTTGCCGGCGTAGGGCACGATCATGACGTTGAAGCCGTTGCGCGCGGCGTACGCGAACGATTCCTCGGCCGAGATCGCCGCAACCCAGACCGGCGGGTGCGGCTTCTGGGCGACGCGCGGCATGAGCCGCACGTCGTCGAGGGTCCAGTACTTGCCCTTGATCGTCACCCGCTCCTCGGTCCACAGGCGCCGGATCATCCCGATCGCCTCCTCGAAGCGCTCGCGGCTTTCCGACATCGGCACGCCGTAGACCTCGAACTCCTTGGGGATGAACGCGCGGCCGAAGCCCGCCTCCAGCCGCCCGTTGCTGAGGTTGTCGAGCATCGCGAGATCGCCGCCGAGATGAGCCGGATGGTGGAACGCCGGGATCACCGCGCCGGTCACCAGGCGGATGCGCTTCGTCCGCGCCGCGACGGCCGACAGGAACACGCACGGATTGGGCGAGTGCCCGCCGTAGTCGAAGAACGAGTGCTCGACGGTCTTGACGCTGTGGAACCCGAGCGCGTCGGCGCGCTCGGCGATGCGCAGCGACTGGTCGAAGTAGGCGGCGGTGGTGCTGTCCGACGGCCGGAACGACGGGAAGAAGTTGATCCCGAACTTCATGCTGGCCTCCCTCGCCCGCTATTGTGTACCATCCTCCGCGCCGCTATGTCCCCGTTCGAGCTCGTCGAGCCCAAGTCGTTGCGCGAGGCCATCGGCCTGCTCGATCCCGACGACGCGTCGGTCCGCGCGATCGCGGGCGGCACGGCGGTGATGCTCATGATGAAGGCGGGCGTGTTCCGGCCGCGCCGGCTCGTCAGCCTGCGCGCGATCGAGGGCCGCTTCTCCGGCGTCGCAACCGGTCCGGGCGGCGAGCTCCGCATCGGCGCGCTGACCCCGCTCGCGGCGCTCGAGCGCGAGCCCGCGCTCCGGCGCGACTGGCCGGTGATCGCCCGCACGCTCCGCACGCTCTCGAACGTGCGGGTGCGGAACGTGGCGACGGTCGGCGGGCATCTCGCGCACGCCGACCCGCACATGGACCTGCCGCCGGTGCTGAGCGTGCTCGGCGCGAGCGTCACCATCGCCGGCCCGGCCGGCGAGCGGACGGTGCCGGTCGAGAAGCTCGGGACCGGCTACTACGAGACGGTGCTCCAGCGCAACGAGCTCATCACCACCCTGACGGTGCCGGCGCAGGGACGCAAGCGCGCCGCATACCTCAAGTGCACGACGCGCTCGGCCGACGACTGGCCGGCGCTCGGGATCGCGGTCGCCATCGACGTGGACGGCGCGGCGATCCGCGAGGCGAGCATCGTGATCAGCGCCGCGACCGACAAGCCGACGCGACTCCCCGCCGCGGAGAGCGTGCTGCGCGGCGCGAGCGTCGACGAGGCGACGCTGCGGCGCGCCGGCGATGCGGCCGTCGACGGCCTCGACATCGTGGGTGACGCGCACGGCTCGGCGAGCTACAAGAAGCAGCTCCTGCGCGTCTACCTCGGGCGCGCCGTGCGCGCCGCGGTGAGAGGCGCGGCATGAAACGGCCCATCCACCCCACCGAGACCCCGCAAGTCGGGCGCTCGGTCCCGCGCCTCGAGTCGCAGCAGAAGGTGACCGGGCGCGCCGAGTACATCCACAACCTCCGCCTGCCCGGGATGCTCTACGGGAAGATCTTCCGCTCGTCGATCGCGCACGGTCGCATCAAGGCGATCGACGTCAGCGCCGCCCGGGCCGTCGGCGGCGTTTATCGCGTCGTCACGGGCGACGACATCCGGACGCTTCTCCCCGAGCCGTACTACGGCCCGGCCTTCCACGACCAGCCGATCCTCGCCATCGACAAGGTGCGCCACGTCGGCGAACCGGTGGCGGTGGTGCTTGCCGCGGACCCGCACGTCGCGGAGGAAGCCGCGCACCTGATCGTCGCCGACTACGAGGCGCTGCCGGCGGTCTTCGACGAGGTCGAGGCGATGACCTCGAAGGCGATCGTCCACGAGACGCTCAAGCCCGCCGGCACCTTCCCCGACCTCAAGCATCTCAAGGGGCGCACCAACACCAACGTCGCGCTCGACTTCCACCTGCGCCGCGGGGACGCGGAGCGCGCGCTCGCCGCCGCCGACCACGTGTTCGAGCACACCTTCCGCACCCAGCAGGTGATGCACACGCCGCTCGAGCCGTTCGTCTCGGTGGCGGAGCCCCGCGAGACGGCGCTGACGATCCACACCGCGTCGCAGAGCCCGTCGTTCGTCCGCATCGAGCTCGCGCGGCTGCTCGGCTGGCCCGAGAACCGGATCCGCGTGCGGGTGCCGTTCCTCGGCGGCGGCTTCGGCGCGAAGCTCTACATCAAGCTCGAGGCGCTGGTGGCGGTGCTGGCGCTGCTCACCCGCCGCCCGGTGAAGGTCTCGCTCACGATGGAGGAGCAGTTCTTCACCCTCACCAAGCACGCGAGCACGTTCCGGATCAAGAGCGGCGTGACGAAGGACGGGCGAATCACATCGCGTCAGTGCGAGGTCTGGTGGAACGGCGGGGCGTACGCCGACATCGGTCCGCGCGTGACCCAGAAGTCCGGCTTCACCGCGCCGGGGCCCTACGACATCGAGCACGTCGCGATCGACTCCTACGCGCTCTACACGAACCTGCCGCCGGCGGGGGCGCTGCGCGGCTTCGGCATCCCGCAGCTCGTGTGGGCCTACGAGAGCCATACCGACCTGATCGCGCGGGCGCTCAAGCTCGATCCGATCGAGTTCCGTCGCCGGAACATCCTGCGCGAGGGCCGGCCGCAGGCGACCGGCACCCCGATGCAGGACGCGGCGATCGACAAGGTGCTCGAGCGGCTCGGGGTGCTCCTCGACTGGACGCGGCCGTTCGATCGCGGCAGCGGGACGGTCCGCCGCGGGCGCGGGATCGCGATCGGGTTCAAGGCCTGCATCTCGCCGACGACCTCGGTCGCGATGGTCAACCTGAACGCCGACGGCAGCTGCATCGTCTACTGCGGCACCGTCGACATGGGGCAGGGCTCCGACACGGCCATGGCCCAGATCGCCGGCGAGGTGCTCAACCTCCCGGCGGAGGTGGTCTCGATCGTGCACTCCGACACCGACGTCACGCCGTACGACATGGCCACGCTCGGCTCGCGGTCGCTGTTCCACATGGGGAACGCGGTGCGGCTCGCCGCGGCGGACGCGCGCGCGAAGCTGCACGCCCTCGCTGCGGAGGTCGGCCTGGAGGCGGACGCGCCGATCGCGGAAGTCTTCAGGAAGAAGTACGGCATGCAGGCCGGCAACGTCATCGGCTCGGCGAGCTTCATCCCGAGCTACACGCCGCCGGACTACGCGACCGGCCTCACGCCGAACGCGACGCCGTTCTGGATGGTCGGCGGGACCGGGGTGGAGGTCGAGGTCGACACCGAGACCGGCCACGTGCGCATCCTCCGGCTCGTGAACGTCGCCGACGTCGGGACGCCGATCAACCCGAAGATCGTCGCGACGCAGCTCTCCGGCGCCGCGATCATGCAGCTCGGCTTCACGCTCTCCGAGCGCATGGACTTCGACGCCGCGGGGCAGCTGCGGAACGCGTCGCTCGCCGAGTACAAGATCCCGGGCCTCCTCGACCTGCCGGGCGAGATGGTGAACGAGGCGGTGGTCGCCGAGCAGCGCAGCGGCCCGTTCGGCGCGAAGGGCGTGGGCGAGACCGGGACGTTCGGCGTGTCGCCGGCGATCGCCAACGCGATCGAGGACGCGGTCGGGGTCCGGCTGACGTCCCTGCCGCTCGACGCCGAGGCCGTCTACCGCGCGCTGCGGGTCGCGCGGGGCGAGCCGCTGCCGGAGGAATGACGCGTGAGCGCGGCGCGGCGCACGATCCGGTTCAAGCTCAACGGCGAGGCGGTCGCGGCCGAAGTCGCGCCGCACGCGAATCTCGTCGAGGTGCTGCAGGGCGAGTTCGGCCTGTACGGCGCGCGCGAAAGCTGCGGGCAGGGGCTGTGCGGGTGCTGCACCGTGCTCGTCGACGGGCGCGCGGTCTCGGGATGCCTGTACCTCGCGGCGTTCGCCGACGGCGCCGAGGTCGTCGACGATCGAGCACTCGGCGTCCGAACAGGAGCTCGACGCGGTGCAGGAGGCGTTCATCGAGACCGGCGCCTTCCAGTGCGGGTTCTGCACGCCGGGATTCGTGCTCATGACCCGCCAGCTGCTCGCGGAGAACCCCGACCCGAGCGAGGACGAGATCCGGCACTACCTGTCGGGGAATCTCTGCCGCTGCGCCGCCTATCCGGAGATCATGGAAGCGGTCCAGCTCGCCGCGCGGCGGCGAAGAACGGCGCCATGAGCGCGCCCAAACCGCGCGTCGCGGGACCCGCTGCGCGACCGGCGGCCGGCAACCCGCTCGACCTGCGCGCGTGGCTCGACGAGGTGCGGGCGCTCGGCGAGCTCAAGGACGTCGACGGCGCCGACTGGAACCTGGAGCTCGGCGCGATCAGCGAGCTCAACGTCAAGAAGGACGCAGCCGCCGGCGCTGCTGTTCGATCGAGATCGTCGGCTACCCGAAGGGTTCCGCGTCCTCACCTGCAGCACGAGCAGCCCGGCGCGGCTGTCGTCGATCCTGCGCCTTGGCGCCGAGACGACGCACGCCGGGCTGGTGCAGAAGCTGCGCGGCAGGCCGAGCGCGTGGCAGGCGGAGGCGCCGAAGTACGATCCGGTGGTCGCCGCGACCGGGCCGGCGCTGGAGAACATCCAGCGCGACGGCGCGGTGGACCTCTTCACCTTCCCGTCGCCGCTCTGGCACGAGAAGGACGGCGGGCGCTACATCGGCACCGGCTGCTCGGTCGTCACGAAGGACCTCGACTCCGACTGGGTGAACGTCGGCACCTACCGGGTGCATGGTGCACGACCGGAGCACGTCGGGCTGGACATGGTGCCGGGCAAGCACGGGCGCATCCAGTACGACAAGCACATGGCCGCGGGCAAGCGGTTCCCGGTGGTGATCGTGTGCGGCGGCCGATCCGCTCGGCTACCTGATCTCGGGGATCGAGGTGCCGTTCGGGATGTGCGAGTACAACTACATCGGCGCGATCCTGCGGCGAGCCGGTGTCGGTGCTGCGCGGCGAGCTGACGGGCCTGCCGTTTCCGAGCCGCCGCCGAGATCGTGCTCGAGGGCTGGGCGTATCCCGGGCGACGAGCGCATCGAAGGGCCGTTCGGCGAGTTCCACGGCTACTACCCCGGCAAGGCGGCGACCGCGCCGGTGGTGACGATCGAGCGCATCTACTACCGGAACGAGCCGATCCTGATGGGCAGCCCGCCGGCGAAGCCGCCGAACGACTACTCGTACTCGAAGGCGGTGATGCGCTCGGCGCTGCTGTTCGACGCGCTGGTCGCCGCCGGCGTGCCGGAGGTGCAAGGCGGTCTGGGCGCACGAGATCGGCGGCGCGCGCATGTTCAACGTGGTCGCGATCAAGCAGCGCTACGCCGGGCACGCGAAGCAGGCGGGGCACATCCTCAGCCAGTGCGGCGTCGGCGCCTACATGTCGCGCTACTCGGTCGTGGTCGACGAGGACATCGACCCGTCCAACCTGCAGGAAGTGATGTGGGCGGTCGCGACGCGCACCGACCCGGACGCTCGACATCGACATCATCCAGCGCGGCATGGGATCGAAGAACGACCCGATGTCGATCGCCTACCCGTACAAGGCGCCGTTCAGCTCGAAGGCGATCATCGACGCCTGCCGCCCGTACGACTACCTCGACGAATTTCCGGACGTGGCGGAGGCGAGCAAGGAGCTGCAGGAGAAGGTGCGGGCGAAGTGGCGGGATCTCTTTTGAAAGGAGCAGGCGATGAGACGCACGTTGGTGTGGATGGTGTCGGTCGCGACCCTCGGGTTCGCCGCAGGCGCGCTCGCGCAGGACTACCCGTCGAAGCCGATCCGGATCCTGGTGCCGTTCGCGCCCGGCGGCGTGGTCGACACGACCGCGCGGATCCTCACCCAGAAGATGACCGAGCGCCTGGGCTGGAACTTCGTCGTCGACAACCGGCCCGGCGGCAACGGCTTCATCGCCACGACCGCCGCCGCGAAGGCCGCGCCCGACGGCTACACGCTGCTCATGGCGCACACCGGCGAGTTCGCGGTCAACCCGGCGGTGTTCGCCAACGTCCCCTACGACCTCGACCGCGACTTCATCCCGATCACGATGGTGAGCGACGGTCCGATGCTGTATCTCGCGAACAGCCAGGTCCCGTTCAACAACCTGAGCGAGCTCGTCGCGGCCGCCAAGGCGAAGCCCGACTCGATCACCTTCTCCTCGGCCGGCAACGGCAGCATCAACCATCTCGCCGGCGAGTGGCTCGCGCTCGCGGCGAAGGTCAAGCTCGTGCACGTCCCGTACAAGGGCGGCGCGCCGGCGGCGACGGCGATCGCGGCGGGCGACGTCCAGTTCGGCGTCATCGGGGTGCCGGGCGCGGTGCCGCACCTGAAGTCGGGCCGCGCGAAGGTGGTCGGCATCACCACCGCCAAGCGCTCGCCGCTCGATCCGGCCTGGGGCACGCCGCGCGACGCCGGCATCCCCGACGTCGACGCGTCGATCTGGGCCGGACTCTTCGCGCCGAAGGGCGTCCCGCAGCCGATCGTCGACCGGCTGAACGCCGAGGTCCGCAAGACGTTGAGCGATCCCGAGGTGCAGAAGCGCTATGCCGACGTGGGATTCGAGACGGTCGGCATGTCGTCCGCCGACTTCCACGCCCGCATCAAGAAGGACGCGGAGCGCTACAAGGCCGTGGTCCAGGCGGCCGGGATCAAGCCGGAGTAGCGGGCGCCTCTTCGGGGCTCCGTCAGGGGAGCTTCGGCGCCGCCGGCCGCCCCAGCGAGCGCGTTTCCCATACCGCCACCATGCACAGCACCGCCGTGGTGGCGGCGCCGAGGGCGAGCGGTGACAGCAGCGGGTACATCGGCGCCAGCACCGCGAGGACGCCGAGCCCGACGAGATGCGACAGCGGGTAGTACCTGGCGCTCGCGCGCTTGAAGAACACGTTGCCGAGGAGGTAGAGCGCCGGCCCGCCGAGGATCGCGACCGCGGCGGCTGGCGCGATGTGCCCGTCCGGGTGCGCGATCACGAGCTCGTCCGCCACCGCGCACACCACGATGCCGGCGACGATCGGCTGGTGGAAGTAGGTGTACACCGCGCGCGCGATGCGCCCCGGGTCGGCCGAGCCCGCGACCTGGTGGCTGCCGCGCTCGGCGCCGATGTTGAAGTAGATCCACCACATCGCCACGCTGCCGACGAACGCGACCAGGAACGCGGCGGTGTTCGCGGCCGTCACCGGCAGCTTGGCCGCGGTGGCGCCGGTCACGAGGATCGACTCGCCGAGCGCGATGATCACGAACAGCGCGCAGCGCTCCGCCATGTGCGCGCCGTCGATCTTCCAGTCCGCGGTCGTCGAACGGCCGAGCCCGGGCACCGCGAACCCCACGACCGGCGCGACATACTCGACGCCGAGCGCGATCACCCATAGCGCCACGCGCTCCGCGCCCGCGGCGAGCCCGCCCGCCAACCAGAACGCCGCCGACAGCGTGAGCCAGCAGACGATGCGGCGGAAGTTGCGGAAGTTGCGCTCGTCGTGCCCGCGCAGCGCGAACAGCATGAACACCGTGCGGGCGAGCTGCATGAAGACGTAGGCGCTCGCGAACAGCAGGCCTTCGTGCCCGAACGCGTTCGGGATCGAGGCCGAAAGCAGGAGCCCCGCGAGCATGAGCGCGAAGAGCATGACCCGCACCGCGGTGCGATCCGGGTCGACCCAGTTGGTGAACCAACAGGTGTAGATCCACACCCACCAGACGGCCAGCAACAGCAGCAGCGTCTGCAGCGCGCCCGCGAACGACAGGTGCTCGACGAGCGTGTGCGAGAGCTGCGTCACCGCGAACACGAACACCAGGTCGAAGAACAGCTCGACGTAGGTGACGCGGGCGTGCGCGTCGCGGGAGCGAAGCAGGTTGCGCATCGGGCGGGCGCGCATCCGGCGCGCCGGACTCGCTTACCGGTCGGTCGGCCTCACCTCGCGTACAGCCCGGCCACCGAGGCCTGCGCCTCCAGCCGGCTCAGCCGCTCGAAGAGCTGCGCCGAGGCCTCGGGCGCGAGCGCGTCGCCGACGCAGTCCCGGAACTTGGCGTGCAGTTCGTCGAGGCCGATCGGGTTGCGCGCGTGCCCGAACGCGTAGCGGATCGACTCGCCCTCGACCATCGAGCCGTCCGTGAGCGTCACCCGCACCCGGTCGGAGGGCGCGAACAGGGGGTCCTCCGGATCCGCCTCGTCGACCGGCGTGACCCGCACCTTCGGGAACAGCGCTTGCACGGCGGCCTGGTTCACGAACTCGTTGGTGAGCTCGCGCATGCCCACACGCCCCGCGACGAGCGCCGAGGCCATCGCGAACTCGGCGCTGAACTTCGCCGCGAGCCCGGTCTGCGGGCGGTGCTCGCGGAGCGGCACCATCTGCGTCCGGCCCAGCGTGAGCTCGATCTCGGCGACGTCGCCCGCCGCGACCGGGCGCCGCGACCGGATCGCGAGCATCCCGTCGATCGCGCGGTGCAGCGCGTAGCACACCGGGTAGCGCTTGACGTTCAGGCCCTGGCGGACGATGTGCCAGTCGCGGCCGGCGGCGAGCTCGCCGTCGACGCGCACGCGCCCGGCGGGCGAGAACGCGCGCAGGAACCCGCTCGGATGCTCGAGCGCGTCGGGTGACGCCGTCATGCCGCGGCCCGCGAGCCGCGCCGCGAGGATGCCGCTCTGCGCCGCGCGCCCGGCCTGGAAGGGCTTGGTCATCGAGCCGAAGTTCGCGACGAGCCCTCCCGCCATCGACGCCGCGATGCCGAGCGCGTTGGCCGTCCGCGCCGGATCCAGCCGTGCGAGCCGCGCCGCCGCCGCGGCCGCCCCGACGGTGCCGAACACCGCGGTCGGGTGCCAGCCCTTGCCGTGGTGCTGATCGTCGTCGCGCTCGAGGAGCTCGCCCCAGGTCTCGTAGCCGGCGACGTACGCCGCGATCAGGTCGCGCCCGCTCGCGCCGAGCCGCTCGCCCTCGGCGAGGATCGTCGGGACGAGCACGACGCTCGGGTGGCCCTCGAGCGCGACGTCGTCGTAGTCGAGCGCGTGCCCCGCCGTGCCGTTCACGAGCGCCGCGTCCTGCGCGTGGGCGAAGCCGCGGTCGTACAGCACGCGCGCATCGCCGCCCGCGCCGGCCGCCGCGAGCTCGGCCGCGAACTTCGCGACCGGCTCGTCCCGGCCGGCGAACATCACCCCGACGGTGTCGATCGCGCCGCGCCTGGCGGTCTCGACCGCGGTCTGCGGGAGCTTCTCGAACGCGAGCCCGGAGACGAACTCCGCGAGCTGCCGGGTCAGTCCGGTCATGGCGTCACCTCTTCTCGAGCAGCACGCTCGCGCGCGTCACCGGGTCCGCGATCACGTCCCTGACCTGGCCCTTCTCGTCCCACACGACGAGAAAACTGCCGACCCTCGTCAGCCAGTATTTCCATTGCGGGGAGTCGAGCGACGGTGTCTGGTGAACCGGAGGATAGCCGAGGGAAACAATGACCTGCTCCTTGGTCATTCCGACCATGATCTTGCCGAGCTTCACCGCCTCCCTCGCCCCGGCGGGCCAGGTCGCGATCTTCGCCTTCGGGTCCTGCGCGACGACGATCTTGCGGGCGAATTGGCCCAGCGGCTCGCTGCGGCCGTAGTCCTGGCCGAGGCGCATGCTCTTGCCGTCGATCTCGACGTGGATCCGATAGCGGCCGTAGTCGGTGATCTTGGCCGGCTGGCCGGCCGGCAACATCGGCAGCGAGCTCCAGTTCGCGTCGCTGATCCAGTCGTTCTCGTAGTGCAGGTTGCAGCAGGTGAATCCGGCGAGCTTCGGCTCCTTGTCGTCGCCTTGCGCCGCCGCGCCGGAAGCCACGATGGCCGCGGCCGCCGCCGCAAGCAGCCGACCGCAGAGACGTTGCAGGTTCATGCTTCTCCTCCCGTTATCGAGGGTTCGTGCGTGCGAACGCGGCTAATACGACCGCGGCATCCCGAGCACGTGCTCGCCGATGTACGCGAGGATCAGGTTGGTCGAGATCGGCGCGATCTGCTGGATCCGCGCCTCGCGCCACTTGCGCTCGACGTCGTACTCGCGCGCGTAGCCGAAGCCGCCGAAGGTCTGCATGCACGCCTCGGCCGCGTGCCACGCCGCGTCGGAGGCGAGGAGCTTCGCGAGGTTCGCGTCCTCGCCGCAGGGCAAGCCGGCCTGGAACAGCGCCGCGGCTTTCCGCAGAATGAGATCGGCCGCCTGGGTCTCGGCGTACGCGCGGGCGATCGGGAACTGGATGCCCTGGTTCTGGCCGATCGGCCGGTCGAACACGATGCGCTCGGAGGCGTACTTCGACGCGGTGCGGACGAACCACCGCGCATCGCCGATCGACTCGTGCGAGACGAGGATCCGCTCGGCGTTCATGCCGTCGAGGATGTAGCGGAAGCCCCGGCCTTCCTCGCCGATCAGGTTCGCGGCCGGCACGCGCATGCCGTCCATGAAGACTTCCGTGGTGTTGTGGTTGATCATCGCCTTGAGCGGGCGGATGTCGAGGCCCTTGCCCAGGCAGTCCCGGATATCGACCAGGAACACCGACAGGCCCTCGGTCTTCTTCTTCACCTGCTCGCGCGGGGTCGTGCGCGCGAGGAGCAGCATCAGGTCCGAGTGCAGCGCCCGCGACGTCCACACCTTCTGCCCGGTGACGACGTAGTGGTCGCCTTCGCGCACCGCGCGCGTCTTGAGCTTGGTGGTGTCGGTGCCGGTCGTGGGCTCGGTGACGCCGAACGCCTGCAGGCGCAGCTCGCCGCGCGCGATCGGCGGCAGGAAGCGGGTCTTCTGCTCGGCGCTGCCGTGGCGGAGCAGGGTGCCCATCGTGTACATCTGGGCGTGGCACGCGGCGGCGTAGCACCCGGCGGCATGACACTCCTCGAGCACGACGCCGGCCGCGCGCAGCGGCAGGCCCGCGCCGCCGTACTCCTCGGGGATCAGCGCCGCGAGGTAGCCCGCCTCGGTGAGCGCGCGCACGAACTCGGCCGGATAGGCCTCGCGCTCGTCGAGGTCGCGCCAGTACGCGCCGGGGTAGTCGGCGCAGATCCGCCGCACGCTCTCCCGGATCTCGGGATAGTCCTCGCCGAGCTGGACGCTCACCGGGCCGGGAGTCAGCGGCGCGTTCATGGCGCTCAAGCCGCCGCGCGCGTCCGGCCGGCGGCGGAAACGTAGTTCTTCGGCAGCCCGGCGCGCGCGACCGCGCCGTGCAGCTCGGCGCCGGCGAGGTTGCGCTCGAGGATCTTGCGCACCGCGACCAGCTTCTCCAGATCGATGCCGGTGCGCAGCCCCATCGAGTCGAGCATGAACGCGAGATCGTCCATGACGATGTTCCCGGTCGCGCCCGGCGCGAACGGGCAACCGCCGAGGCCGGCGAGCGAGGCGTCGAAGCTGCGCACGCCGCAGTCGAGCGCCGCGGCGACGTTGGCGAGGCCGGTGCCGCGCGTGTCGTGGAAGTGCGCCGCGACCGGGAGCTTGCCCACTTCCGCGAACACCGCCTTGAACACCGCGCGGACCTGCGCCGGGTCGCCGTAGCCGACGGTGTCGGCGACGATGATCTCGTCGGCGCCGGCTTCGGCGTATTCCACGGCATAGCGCCGCACGTCGTCGACCGGCACGCGCCCCTCGAAGGAGCAGCCGAGCGCGGTGGAGAGCCCGCCCTGCAGCAACGGCCGCTTGCCTGCGGGTTGCGCGTTCCGCAGCTCGACGATGCGCCGGAAGTCGGCCATCGACTCCTCGCGCTCGCGCCGGACGTTCTTGAGGTTGTGGGTGCGGCTCACCGACATGACGAAGTCGAGCTTGTGCACGCCGAGGGCGAGGCCGCGCTCGGCGCCCTTGAGGTTCGGAATCAGCGCGGCGACGGTGAGGCCCGGGATCGCGAGGGCGGCCCGCACGAGATCCTCCGCGTCGGTGAATTGCGGCACCACCTTCGCCGGCACGAACGAGGTGACCTCGATCTCCGGCACTCCGGCGGCGGCCTCGGCGGCGACCCAGGCGAGCTTCTCCGCGGTCGGGAAGAACTCGGGCAGGAGCTGCAGGCCGTCCCGCAGCCCCACTTCCCGCACTCTGACGTCGACGTTCGCACTCATCGCTACTTCCCCTTGAAGTCCGGCTTGCGCTTCTCGTTGAACGCGCGCACCCCTTCGCGCCGATCCTCGGTGTGCACCAGCCGGTTGTAGGCCTCGATCTCGAACCGGTAGCCGGTGAGGAGATCCGTCTGCAGGCCGTAGTGGATCGACTTCTTCGCCTGCCGCACCGAGAGCGGCGCGTTCTCGGCGATCGTGCGCGCGGTCTCCAGCGCTTCCGGCAGCGCGCGGCCGGGCTCGCACAGGCGGTTCACGAGACCCCATTCGTACGCCTCCTCGGCGGTGAACGGCCGCGCGGCCAGGATGATCTCCTTCGCGCGCCGCTCGCCGACGGCGCGCGCGAGGTTCTGCGTGCCGCCGGCGCCGGGCATGATCCCGAGCCGCACCTCGGTCTGCGCGAAGCGCGCCCCGCGCACCGCGTAGATGAAGTCGCAGGCGAGCGCGGTCTCGCAGCCGCCGGCGAACGCGTGCCCGTTCACCGCGGCGATCACCGGCAGCGGGCACTCCATCAGGCCGAAGATGCCGCGCTCGAAGATCTCGTGCTGCGCGCGCCAGACCTCGTCGGTCATGCCGTTGCGTTCCTTCAGATCGCCGCCGGCGCAGAAGGCGCGATCGCCGGCGCCCGTGAGGACGACGCAGCGCAAGCCGCCCGGCTCGGCAGTCAGCCGGCGCCAGAGGTCCTCGAGATCGCGACCCATCTGCGTGTTGATTGCGTTGCTGACCTCCGGGCGGTTCAGCGTGACGACGAGGACGTGCTCGCCGTCTCGGGCGGTCGCGAGGGTGGCGTACTCGGGAAGCTTCATGCGCGGGCCTTGGCGGGAGCCGCGAGGATCTCGGCGGTGGCTTCGCCGAGCGCCGGGGGTCCCGACCGGGGCACGGGCCGCGCGCCGTCGAACGAGACCGGCAGGCCGACGAGCGGCACGCTCAGTCCGGGAACTGCCTGCAGGATGCCGAGGGCGCGCGTCTGCGGGTGCTCGAGCATCTCCCGGACGTTCTGCACCGGCGCGCACGGCACGCCGACCGCGTCGAGCGCCGCGACCCAGTCGGCGTTCGTGCGCTTCACCATCTCGGCCTCGATCAGGGCATAGAGCGCGCCGGCGTTCACGACCCGCTCCGGGTTGGAGAGGAACCGCGGATCGTCGGCCCATTCTGGATGGCCGAGCGCCGCGCACAGCTTGCGGTAGAGCCCGTCATTCGCCGCGGCCACGACGAGATCGCCGTCGGCGGTGCGATAGGCCTTGTACGGGACGATGTTCGACCGGCCCGACCCGCCGCGGCCCGGGAGCTCGCCCGAGGCGAGGTACTCGACCGCGTGCAGGTTCATCCACGAGGCGGCGGTCTCGAAGAGCGATACGTCCACCACGCCCCCATTGCCGGTATCGCGGCGGCGGTAGAGCGCCGCGAGGATGCCTACGACCGCCCACAGCGCGGTGCCGCAGTCGATGATCGAAGGCCCGACGCGCACCGGCGGCCGGCCTTCCTCGCCGACCACGCTCATGATCCCGCCGAAGCCCTGCATCAGCGGATCGTAGCCCGGCCGGTCGGCGAGCGGCCCGGTGGCTCCGAACGCGCCGATGTTGCAGTAGACGAGCGCCGGCTTCCCGGCGCAGAGTGCCTCGGCGCCGAGCCCGAGCGCGTCCGCCTGGCCGGGGCGCATGTTCTGCAGCACGACGTCGGCGCGCTCCGCGATGAAGCGCCGGAGCCGCTCGCGGCTCGGCGGATCGCGCAGGTCGCAGACGACGGAGCGCTTGTTGCGATTCAGCGCCTGGAACGTCGCCGCCGCGCCGTCGAGGAAGGGCGGTCCCCACTTGCGCGCGTCGTCGCCGTCGGGCTTCTCCACCTTCACCACCTCGGCGCCGAGGTCGCCGAGCACCTGTCCGGCGAAGGGCGCGGCGACGCTCGCGCCGAGCTCGACCACGACGACGCCGGCGAGGGGTGCGGCAGCGCTCACGGGTCCGCGCGCTTTCAGTCCGTCTGGATCCCGGCGGCCTTGATCAGCCGGCCGCGCTTGTCGAGGTCGGTCTTGATCAGCGTCGCGAGCTCGGCCGGCGTGCTCCCGACCACGACCAGCCCGGCGGGCTCGAGCCGGGCGCGCACGTCCGGCGCATTGAGCGCCTTGACGATCTCCGCCTGCAGCCGCGCCTGGATCGCCGGCGGGAGCCCCGCCGGCCCGAAGAAGCCGAGCCAGGAGTTGATCTCGAACCCGGGCACCGTCTCGGCGATGGTCGGAATGTCCGGCAGCAGCGGGTAGCGCTGGGCCTCGACGAAACCGAGCGGGCGGGCCTTCCCGCTCTTGATGTGGGGCGCCACCGTCACCAGGCTCGAGAACATCAGCGGCACCTGGCCGCCGAGCAGATCGGCAATCGCCTGTCCTCCGCCCTTGTACGGCACGTGCACGATGTCGATGCCGGCGAGCTGGCGCAGCAGCTCGCCGGAGAGGTGGTGCGGCGAGCCGGTCCCGGAGCTCGCATACGAGAGCTTGCCGGGGTGCTTCTTCGCGTACTCGATGAGCTCCTTGACCGAGGTGACCGGCACCGACGGATGCGCGACGAGCACGATGATGTTCCCCGCCGCGGTGGTGATCGGCGTGAAGTCCTTGACCGGGTCGTAGGGGAAGTTCTTGCCGAAGTGGACGTTGGTCGTGTGCGTGGCGTCGGTGGCCATCAGCAGCGTGTAGCCGTCGGGCGCCGACTTCGCGACGTAGTCGGAGCCGATGTTGCCGCTCGCGCCGGCGCGGTTCTCCACGAACACCTGCTGGCCCAGGCTGTCGCTCAGCTTCTGCGCCACCGCGCGGGCGACGGTGTCGGTGGAGGCGCCAGGCGGATAGGGCACCACGATCTTGACCGGCTTCGTCGGGTAGGCCTGCCCGAAGGCGGCATTGGAAACGGCTACGGCCAGCGCCAGGAGCGCGCAGCGGAGTCCTTGCATCTCCTCTTCTCCTCGGGGGAACCCGTGCCGCTGGCGCCGCCGTGCGGCGAAACGGTAGGATCGCCGTACATCTAATCGGACGGGATGCGGGCTGTCAACCGCGAGCCGTCAGGACTGGCTCCCAGGAGGTTTCCAATGGCACAACGCTCCGCGCCGTTCGCCGACCGCACCGCCATCGTCACGGGCTCGGGCCGGAACATCGGTCGCGCGATCGCGCTCGCCCTTGCCGAAGGCGGCGCCAACGTGGTCGTCAACGGCCATCGCGACCGGGAAGCGGTCGACCGCGTCGTGCGGGAGATCGGGGAGGCCGGCGGCCGCGCGCTCGGCGTCATGGCCGACGTGTCCGCGCACGACCAGGTGGCCGAGCTGGTGCGCGAGACCGTCGCGGCGTTCGGCTCGATCGACATCGCGATCTCGAACGTCGCGATCCGGCCGAAGCAGGCTTTCCTCGACATCTCGCTCGAGGACTGGAACGCGGTGCTCGCGACGAACCTCTCCGCCGCGTTCTACCTGGCGCGGAACGCGATCCCCCACATGCGCGCGCGCCGGTGGGGCCGGATCATCCACATCTCCGGCTTCGACGGCTTCTGGGCCCAGATCGGGGACCGCGCCCACAACATCACCTGCAAGGCCGGGCTGCACGGCCTTGCCAAGGCGCTGGCGCGCGAATTCGGCGCCGACGGGATCACCGCGAATACGGTTGTTCCGGGCGCGATCGATACGGTCCGCGACTGGTCGCAGTACAGCCACCAGGAGAAGAGCAAGCTCGAAGCGGAGATTCCGAGCGGGCGCTACGGCAAGACCGAGGAGGTGGCGGCCGCATGCGCGTTCCTGTGCGCCGAGACCGGGGCATTCGTGTCCGGGCAGGCGATCCACGTGAACGGCGGACACTATATGTACTAGAGGAGCGAGTCGGCCAGCCGCGCCGTGTTCTCGACCACCCTCGTCCCGAGCGACCGGGCGGCCCAGCGTTCGCGCTCGAGCGTCCGGCTCGCGGCGAGATAGCGCGCCTGCACGGCCGCGAGCGCGCGGACGACCTCCGGGTCGTACACGAGCAGGCTCGCTTCGGCGTTCAGCGCGAACGAGCGGATGTCGATGTTGGTCGAGCCGATCAGCGCCACCGCGCCGTCCACGGTCATGTGCTTGGCGTGCAGGAAGCCCGGCTCGTAGAGGTGGATCGCGATCCCCGCCTCGAGCAGCTGCTCGTAGTAGGACGCCTGCGCGAGCTGCGTCAGCCGCTGATTCGACCGCGCCGAGACGATAAGCCGCGTCTCCACGCCGCGGAGCGACGCCGTCGAGAGCGCCTGCAGGAAGGTCTCGTCCGGCACGAAGTAGGGCGTGGTGATGACGACCCGCTCGCGCGCGGCGTGGATCAGCGACACGAGCGCCGCCTGGCCGTTCTCGCGGCCGTACCCCGGCCCGCTCGGCAGCATCTGGGCGGCGCTCCGGCCGGCGTCCTGGACCTGCGGGAAGTGACGCTCCTCGTCGGCAACGTGCCCGGTCTCGAAGTAGCGGTCGCCGAGGATCACGGCCTGCAGCTGCGCGACGACCGGCCCTTCGACGCGCGCGACGAGCTCCTCGTTCGGGCAGCCCGGAATGAACTCCGGGTCGACCACGTTCTGGGAGCCGACGTAGCCGATGCGGCCGTCGATCACCGCGAGCTTCCGGTGGTTGCGCAGGTCGAAGCGCGCGCCGCCGCGCCGGAACAGACCGACGCGGAGGAGCGGCGTCACCTCGACGCCCGCCGCGCGCAGCTTCGGTCCGAGCCGCGCGAGGCCCCGCTTCGCGCCGACCGCGTCCGCGAGCACCCGACAGACGACGCCGCGGCGCGCCGCGTGGACGACGGCGTCCGCCACGCGGCGGCCGGTCGGGTCGTCCTCGAGGATGTAGTAGAGCAGGTGAACGTGATCGCGTGCCGCGTCGATGTCCGCGACCAGCCGGTCGAGGGCGCCGCGGTAGTCCTCGAGCAGCTCGACGCGGTTCCCGCCCCAGGCCTCGAAGTCGCCGAGCCGCCGCGCGAGGTCGGCGCAGGCCGCTGCGAGCGGCGCGAGCGGCGGCGGGTCGATGCGGCGCGCGGCGCGCATCTCCGCCTGCGCCTCCCGCACGTATTGCGAGGCCCGGATCTGCTCCTCGATGCGCCGCCGCGGATAGTAGATGCGGCCGAAGAGCCAGTAGAGCACGAGCCCGACCAACGGGAGGAAGAAGATCAGCAGCAGCCACGTGCGCGCGGCGGCGGTGGTGCGCCGCTGCGGGACGTAAACGAGCATCGCGAGGCGGATCGTCCATTCGCTCGCGTAGTACAGCGTGGCCCAGGTCAGCATGGGTTCCCCTTCGGCGGCGCTACACTTGGCGATTCGGCAAGCGGGAGCGCATGGTCATGAGTGTGAGGCCCTTCCGGGTTCTCGGGGTGCAGCAGATCGCCGTCGGCGGTCCGGACAAGCACCGCCTCCGCAAGCTCTGGGTCGAACTGTTCGGGCTGACCACGACCGGCGCCTATCGCAGCGAGCGCGAGAACGTCGACGAGGACATCCTCGCGCTCGGCAACGGGCCGACGCGGGTCGAGGTCGATCTGATGCAGCCGCTCGATCCGGCGCAGAAGCCGGCGGTGCACGAGCCGCCGCTCAATCACATCGGGCTCTGGGTCGACGACCTGAAGGCGGCGGTCGAGTGGCTCGCCGCGCGCGGCGTACGCTTCGCCCCGGGCGGGATCCGCAAGGGCGCAGCGGGCTACGACATCTGCTTCGTGCACCCGAAGGGAAACAGCGAGTTCCCGCTCGGCGGGGAAGGCGTGCTGATCGAGCTCGTGCAGGCGCCGCCGGAGGTGATCGCCGCGCTCGGGCGCGGCGACTAGCCGGAGAGCGGCCGCGCGCCGCTACCGGGGCCGGAGTATGGGCCGGCTGCCGGTGTAGGATTGCCAACCCCGAGTCGGGGCCAAGGAGGAGGAGGCACGCATGAGTTCCAGACCGCTCCACGCGGCGCTGGCCGCGCTTGTGCTCGCAATCCCGACCGCTCAGGCGCAAACCTGGCCCGCGAAGCCGATCCGTCTCGTGGTGGCCTTCGCGCCCGGCGGGCCGACCGACATCATCGCGCGGCTGCTCGCGCAGAAGCTGCCGGACACCCTCGGCCAGCCGGTCGTAGTCGACAACCGCGGCGGCGCCGGCGGCAACATCGGCGCCGCGCAGGTGGCGAAGTCGCCGCCGGACGGGTACACCGTGCTGGCGACCACGTCCGCCCTGGCGGTCAACGCGACGCTCTTTCCCAATGCCGGCTACGACGCCGACCGGGACTTCCTGCCGGTGGTGAACGCGGCGACGCAGCCCAACCTGGTCTACGTGAACGCCGGCTCGCCGGCGAAGACGCTCGCCGATCTCATCGGCCAGGCGAAGGGCTCGAAGCTCGCCTTCGCGTCTCCCGGGAGCGGCACCACGCCGCACCTGACCGCGGAGATGCTCTTCAAGGTGCACGCCAAGCTCGACGTGACGCCGATCCACTTCAAGGGCGCGGGGCCGCAGATCGCGGCCGTGCTCGCCGGCGAGCCCATGGTCGGCTGCGGCGCGATCTCGGCGCCGCTGTCGCAGGTCCGGGCGGGCAAGTTCCGCCCGCTCGCGGTCTCGAGCGCGAGGCGCCTCGCCGCGCTCCCCGACGTGCCCACGCTCACGGAGCTCGGCTTCGCGGGCATGGAGGACTACACCTGGGTCGGGCTGTTCCTGCCGGCCGGGACGCCGCCCGAGCTCGCCCAGAGGCTGAGCGAGGCGGTGAACCGGGCGCTCCAGAGCCCGGACATCCGCGACCGGCTCGACCAGCTCGCGTTCGAGCCGGTCGGCGGCACGCCGCGCGAGTTCGCCGACTACTGGAAGGCGGAGGTCGTCAAATGGGCGAAGGTCGTGCGGGAGACGGGAGCGAAGCCGGACTGAGCTTCAGCTCGCCCAGAGGTCTCGGAACCGCGTCGCCACGACCCGACCGTACGGCACCGGCTCGGACAGGATCCCGATGCCGCGGGCGAAGCCGTTCATCGCCTCGACCGTCGCCTCGCTGATCGTCGCATCGTAGAACGGGGCGTCGCGCCGGATGAGCTCGGCGATCAGGCCCGCTTCGGCCTCCGGAAAGAGCTTCCTGCCGATCGCGGTGGCACGCTCGGGGTCTTCCTTGAGCGCGACCTGCGCGCCGACGATCGCGCGCACGGCAGCGGCAACGATCGACGGCTCCGCGTCGACCTTCTTCTGGGTCGTGACGAGCGCGGGGAACGTGTAGTCGAGCGCGGCGCGCGGGCCGTCGCCGCGACGCGCGTCGACCACCAGCGTGCCGACGCGGCTGCGGACCGCGACCGCGGCTCCCATGCCGTTCGCCCAGAAGCCGTCGATCTGCCCCGCCTCGAGCGCCTTGGCGGCGGTCACGCCGAACGACACCCCGGCGCCGATCGGGACCGGCACCGGGCCGATCTGCACGTCGCGCTCGGGATCGATGCCGGCGTCGCGCAGCATCTGCCGCAGACCGTCGACCGGCCCCGGCGCCGCGCCGATTCGCAGGCCCTTCACCTTGTGGAGCTCGCCGCGCTTCGCGCCGATGTCCGCCCGCAGCACCAGGAACCAGTACATGTGCCGGGCAAGCGCGCAGACGAGCTTGCCGCCGTCCCAGTCCTTGAACGCGTAGAGCGCCGCGTGCGCGGCGCCGCCGACGAAGTCGAGCCGGCCTTCGCGCAGCTCCTCGTAGGTCTTGGTGACCGGATAGATCAGCTCGAGCGTCGCGTCGAGCCCTTCTTTCCGGAACAGGCCGAGCTCGACCGCGGCGATCGCCGGGAAGTACGACGGCGAGACGAGGTCGGGGATGGCGACGCGCAGCGCCATGGACTCACTCCGGGGGCTTGATGCCGGCCGCGCGCACCGCGTCCTTCCACAGCTCGAGATCCTGGCGCACGGCCTGACCGAACTCGGCCGGCGTAGCCGCAGACCGGGTCCACGCCGATCTTCGCGAGCCGCTCGGCGAAGCCCGGCATCCTGGCACGCGGCGCCCATTTCCCGGGCGACCCGGTCGATCACTTCCGCCGGCGTTCCCGCCGGCGCCACGAGGCCGTTCCAGGTGACGGTGCGAAAGCCTGGGATAACCCTGCTCGGCGACCGTCGGCACGTCCGGGAGCTGCATGGCGCGCTGCGCGCCCGACACGGCGATCACCTTGACCCGTCCCGACTTCGCGTGCGGGATCAGCTCGTTGAGGTTGCCGAAGTACGCCGGCACGTGGCCGGCGACGACGTCGGCCATCGCGGGACCGCCGCCCTTGTAGAGCACGGCCTGCATGTCGAGCCCGGCGCGCGCGAGAAAGAGCGCCATGGTCAGGTGGCCGACGGTGCCGGCGCCGGCCGAAGCGAAGTTCAGCTGGCCGGGGCGCGCCTTCACGTACGCCACGAACTCGGGGAGCGTCCGGGCAGGCAGCGCATCGTTGACGCCGAGCGCGAACGCGTTCGAGCCGACGATCGAGATCGGCGCAAAGTCCTTCACCGGGTCGTAGGTGATCTTCTGCACGTGCGGCACGATTGCGAGCTGCGGTGTCGCCGCCGCGAGCAGCGTGTAGCCGTCCGGCGCGGCGCGCGCGACGAACTCCGCCGCGATCGCGCCGCTCGCGCCCGGCCGGTTCTCCGCGATCACCGGCTGGCCGAGCCGGCCGCCGAGCCAGTCCGCGGCGATGCGCGCGATGCCGTCGGTCACGCCGCCGGGCGGAAACGGCACGACGATGCGCACCGGCTTCTGCGGCCAGGCTTGCGCGAGCGCGTGCGGCGCGGCGGCAAGGATCGCAAGCGCGCACAGGACGGAGCGGATCATGGCGGACCTCCCCTCGGCTGACGGCGCGGCTGATCCGCGAACCGCGTGCCCACGAGGCAGTCGCGGTTCACGAGCTCGGCGAGGTCCGCCTCGGAATGGGTGTCGGTACCGCCTGGCCGCACCGGCAGGACCATGTAGCGCATGTCGGCGGTGGAGTCGTGGACGCGGATCGTCACGCCCTCGGGGATCGGCGTTCCGAACTCCGCGAGCACCTTGCGCGGCTCGCGCACGGTCCGGGCGCGATACTCGGTGCTCTTGTACCAGTCGGGCGGCATCCCGAGCAGCGCCCGCGGATAGCAGGAGCACAGCGTGCACACGATCACGTTGTGGATCTCGGGTGTGTTCTCGACCACGACGAGATGCAGCGGCCCGACGTCGATGCCGAGCTCTTCCGCTGCGGCGCGGCCGTTCGCGAGCAGCCGCGCCTTGTAGTCCGGGTCCACCCAGGCGCGGGCCACCAGCTTCGCGCCGCGGCGGTGATCGCGGCCGTCCATCGCGGCGACCTGAGCGTCGATCTCCGCGCGCGCCACGACCCCCTTGAGGATCAGGAGCTCCTCGATCGCCGCCTGTAGACGGCGGTAGTCGCCGACGCCATCGAACGGGTCGTTCATGCCCCTTCCAGCCAATGTTCGTAGATTTCGATGTCCACCGTGTCCGCCGGATCCTCGCCGTAGCCCGGCCACAGGTCGCGCGAGCGAAAGCGGACGCGATACAGCGTCGTGGCCGGGAGCCCCTGGCGCCGGTACGCGAGCTCTTCCGGGTTCGGGAACGCGCCGCAGATCCGCTCGATGACGCCGACGTGCCCGCGGCAGTACCAGGGCGTGCGCACGTGACCGGGCGGCTCCGACTTCAGCACGCGCACGCAGTCGCCCGGTGCGAATCTTGCGGGCACCGGGGCGCTGCGCGCGGGATCGGGCGTGGGAGCGTTGCGCGCACGGCGGAGCGGCCCGAGCGGCCGCTCGGGCGGGTCGGCGAGCATCCGCCCGAGCTCGGCCGACGTGACGATGCCGCGGTCGATGACGATCTGCGCCCAGGCGAGCAGCTGGCGCTCGAAGTAGCGATGACCGTGATAGCTCGCCCCGAGGCTTTCGACGTGCCGCCGCTGCTCGTCGAGCGTCGCGAGCTTCTTCTGACGCAGCGCCAGGGAGACCCCGTTGGTGCGCTTTTCCCACGCTTCCATCTCGTGGTCTTCGAGCGGCACCGCGCCGAAGTCCAGGCCTCCCACGTCGTGGACGCTCCGCATCGGGGTATCGTATCGGCGGGATAGTCGGAGTCAAGCACGGATGAGCCGGGAGCGGATTCTCGTCGTCGGCGCCGGCCCGGTGGGCACCGTCGCCGCCCTGGCGTGCGCGCAACGCGGCCATCCCGTCACCCTCCTGGAGGCGGAACGGAAAGTCGACGACAGTCCGCGCGCATCGACCACTCAACCGCCGACGCTGGAGATTCTGGCGGAGCTCGGGCTCATCGACGACTACGTCGCGCAGGGGCTGGTTGCCCGCCACTTCCAGTTCTGGGACCGGCCCACGAAGCGGCTGGTGGCCGAGTTCGACTTCGAACGGCTCCGCGGCGAGACGCCGTTTCCCTACGTCGTCCAGACCGAGCAGCACAAGCTCGCGAACATGGCGATCGCGCGGCTGCGCGGGATGCCGGACGTGGACGTGTATTTCGGGACGCGGGCGATCGATGTGTCTCAGGACGGGAATCGCGTGCTGGTGCGCGCCGAGGACGACGGTGGGGCCCGGGAACTGGTCGCGGATTACGTGATCGCCGCGGATGGTGGCCGGAGCGCGATCCGCAAGGCGCTCGGCATCGAGTTCGAAGGCTACACCTGGCCGGAGCGGTTCCTCGTCATCACGACGACGTTCGACTTCCAGTCGGCGCTCCCCTGCTGCCTGCGCAACTACATGGCCGATCCCGGCGAGTGGACGAATCTGTTCAAGGTCGCGGGCGACGACGGCAAGGGGCGCTGGCGGGCGGTGTTTCCCACGCGGGAGGATGAGAGCGACGTGGAGGCGCTCTCGGACGACGCGGTGCGAGGGCGCCTCGCGCGCGTGCACGTGCCGGACGGCGAGGGCGACGTGGTGCACCTCAACCTCTACCACGTGCACCAGCGGGTCGCGAAGCAGTTCCGCAAGGGGCGCGTGTTCCTCTGCGGCGATGCGGCGCACGTCAACAACCCGATCGGCGGGCTGGGGCTCAACTGCGGCATCCACGAAGCGTGGGACCTCGCCGGTCTGCTGGACCAGGTGATCACCGGCAGAGGCCGACGAGCAGCTGCTCGACCGCTACGAGCGCCGTCGCCGGCCGCTGAACATCGAGTACGTGCAGGAGCAGACCGTCGCCAACAAGCGGCGGCTCGAGGAGCGCGACCCGGCGCGGCGGGCCGAGCGGTTCCGCGAGCTCGCCGAGACCGCGGCCGATCCGGCGCGCCACCGGGCGTTCCTGCTGCGCGCCTCCCTGATCGAGAGCGCGCGGCGCGCGGCGGCGGTGGAATGAAGCGGCGGGCGGCTCGCGATGGGCCGAGAGACGACGGGTCTCTAGCGCACGCTACTGCTCGATCTTGATGTTCGCTTCCCGGACGATCGTCGCATAGCGGTCCTGCTCGCGCCGCATGAACGCCGCCATCTCCTCGGGGGTGCTCGAGGCGGTGTCCATGCCGAGCTGGAGGAAGCGCTCCTTCAGGTCGTCGGCCAGCATCGCCTTCTGGATCTCGGCGGACAGACGCGCGACGATTTCGCGCGGCGTTCCCGGCGGCGCCGCGTAGCCGATCCAGGCCGCGGCGTCGTAGCCGGGGATGTCGGCCGCCTCGGCGAGCGGCGGAGCGTCCGGCAGCGCCGGCGTGCGGCGCGCGGTGGAGACGCCGAACGTCTTCAGGCGCCCGGCCCGCACGTGCGCGCCGGTCGCGGCGACGGTCTCGATCGTGTACGCGATCTCGCCGTTCATGATGTCGGTGATCGCCGGCACGGTCCCCTTGTACGGCACGTGGCGCGCCTTGAGCTTCGCCATCGAGTTGAAGAGCTCGGTGAAGAGGTGCGCGGTCGCGCCGGTGCCGGAGGACGAGAACGCGTACTTGTCCGGGTTCGCCCTGACGAGCGCCACGAATTCCTTCGCGTTCGCGGCCGGGAAGTTCGGGTTCGTGACGAGCGCGAACGGGACCCGCGCGATGACGCTGATCGGCGCGAGGTCCTTGAGCGGCTCGTACGGCGTCTTCTGCAGCACCGGCATGATCGAGATCGGCCCGCTGGACGCGGCAAGCAGGGTGTAGCCGTCGGGCGCGGCCTTGGCGACCGCGTCGGTGCCGATCGCCCCCCCGGCGCCGGGCCGGTTGTCGGCGACGAACGGCTGCCCGAGCGCCTCCGTCAGCTTCTGCGCCACGAGCCGGGCGGCGAGGTCCGTGGCTTGCCCCGGGGGCCACGGTACGATCACCCGGACCGTTCGGCTCGGGTACTGCTGTGCGTACGCCGTGCCCGCGGCCGCGAGCGCGACGAACAAGACGGCGATCCGAAGCTTTGTCATGGCTCTCCTCTGGCGGATTTAAGACGTTATCCGGCGGGACGCGTCGTGGTCAAGCGCGTCAGCGCAATCGCGGCGCGCCGCCATCCGCGATCGACTCCCCGTACCACAGGCGCGCAATGCCGGCCCAGTACGCGCCCGCCTCGCACATCGCGCACGCGCGCGAGGTTCCGTACATCTCGCAGCCCGACAGATCGCGCGTGCGCAGGCGCCGCGCGGCATCGCGGATCGCCTGCATCTCGGCGTGCGCGGTCGGATCGGGCGTGGTGACGACCGCGCTCACGCCTTCACCGACGATCCTCCCGCCCCTGACGACGACCGCGCCGTAGGCCTGGTCGCCGCGCTCGGTCGCCAGGCGGCGCATCTCGAACGCGCGCTGCATGAAGGCGGCGGGGTCCGGCTTCGCCGGCTGCACGATCTCCGGCAGCTTGTCGTTCGCGGCGTGGACGGGTCGCGCGGCGGCGAGCAGCCCGAGGCCGCCGAGGTGCAACAGCGTGCGGCGGGACCGGTCGAAGGCCAAGCGCGGTCGCCGGCTCAGAACCGGCCCACCATGCTGATCGACAGCATCGTGATGGTGCCTTCACCGGTCTGGTCGTTGCCGACGTTGATGTAGCTCTCGATCTCGGCGCGCACGGCGAGGTGCCGGCTGAAGTCGTACTGACCGCCGAAACCGACCTTGAAGTTCCACTCCTTGCGCTCGGGGTTCAGGTTGGTCCCCGGCGCGAACGTGACCGCCCCGGTCGACGTGTAGCTGGTCTTGGTGGTCGAGTAGAAGCCGCCGACCTTGCCGAAGAGCGACCAGTTGCGCGGCAGCGGAAAGATCCCGAGGGCATCGATGCCCCAGCCCGAGGACTTGAGGTCCGCCCTGGCGGTGCCGCCGAACGGAAACGTGACGTTGCGCTGGAACCAGAAGTCCCCGAGGTTGGCGTAGTACGCCTCGAGCGCGAAGTTCTCGTGGAAGCGAAAGCCGGCGAAGGCCTTGTACGCGAAGCTGCCCTCCTCGGACGTGACCGCGCTCGCGGTCCCCGGGACCCGGAGGAAGTCGTCCTCGTCGAACGGCAGCACGGCGGCGCCGATGCCGGCGCCGATATAGAAGCCGAGTACCGGCGGCGGCCGCGTCGCGGCGGGCGGCGCCGGAGGCGTCTGCTGTGCGGCGATCGGCGCGGCGAATGCCGCGAGCAGCACCGCGCCGATCACGGCGAATGAGCGATTGATCATGCCTCCCCCTCGATGTCGGTCTCGATCGCGGAATGCTAGTGGTGTGGCGTCTCTCCGGCAAGCGGGCCGCCCCCGCACCTACTCGACGCGGGCGCCCGACTCGCGCACCAGCCGCTCCCACATCGGCGCCTCGGCCCGGACCTCCGCGGCGAAGGCTTCGGGGGATGCCGACGGGCTCGCGTCCATCCCCTGGAGCGCGATCTTGTCTCTCACCTCCGGCTTGGAGAGCCCTTTGACCGCCGCTTCGTGCAAGCGCTTGACGGCCGCCGGCGGGGTGCCGGACGGCACGAAGAGCCCGAACCAGAACGTGAACTCGTAGCCGGGCAGGCCGGCTTCCTCCGCACCGGGAATCCCCGGGACCGCGGGCGAGCTCTGCCGCGTCGTGACCGCGAGCGCGCGCATGCGCCCGGCGCGGACGAAGCCCATGACCGTCGGCGAAGTCGCGAACATGACCTGCGTGTCGCCGGCGAGCAAGGACTGCGCGGCCGGGCCGCCGCCCTTGAACTGCACCGAGGTGAACTTGACGCCCGCCACCGACTCGAACAGCACCGACGCGAGGTGCGGGGACGAGCCGTACCCGGCGGAGGCGTTGAAGAGCTTGCCGGGATTCGCCTTGGCGTAGGCGATCAGCTCCTTGAGATCTTTCACGGGGAGGTCGTTGTTGACGCAGATGAGCGTGGGCCCGACGGCGACCCGCGACACGGCGACGAAGTCGCGGTCGGCGTCGTAAGCGATGCTCTTGTAGAGCGCCTTGTTGATCGCGAAGTGGGTGGCGTTCAGCACCGTGTAGCCGTCGGCGGGCGCCTTGGCGGCGAGTTCGTTGGCGATGTTCCCCCCGGCGCCAGGCCGGTTCTCCGCGACCACCGCCACGCCGAGCTCCTTCGACATCTCGTCGGCCATCACCCGCGTGAGAAAGTCGCCCGATCCCCCGGGCGGGTAGCCGACCACGAGCTTGACGGGCTTCGACGGAAAGGCCTGCGCGTGGGCCTGGAGCGCCAGCGCGAATGCCGCCACGAAAGCGAGGATGCGTGCCCTCATGTCGCCTCCCTTGATCGACCGTGCAGTGCGCGTATTGTCGCGCAACGCCGAAGCGGCCGAGCGGGGCTCCCGCGGCGCCGCCGGCCGGCGCGAAATGGCGTAGATTTCCCGGCGCCGTGCGAAAAAAAGAGGCGCCTTGCGGCGCCTCCTCTTCCGCGGACGTCGTAGGCCGCTACTTCGGCTGCTTCACGATGCGCAGATAGGGTTTGGGGGCCTTCCAGCCCTCGGGGAAGCGCTGCTTCGCCTCCTCCTCCGGAACCGAGGCGAGGATGATCACGTCCTCGCCCTGCTTCCAGTTCACCGGCGTCGCCACCTTGTGCTTGGCGGTGAGCTGGATCGAGTCGAGCAGCCGCAGCACCTCGTCGAAGTTCCGGCCGGTGCTCATCGGATAGGTGAGCATCGCCTTGACCTTCTTGTCCGGGCCGATCACGAACACCGAGCGCACGGTGGCGTTGTCGGCGGCGGTGCGCTCCTTGGCGCTGCCGCTCGCGTTGGGGTGGATCATGTCGAAGAGCTTCGCCACCTTCAGATCGGTGTCCCCGATCAAGGGGTAGTTCGGGGCGTGGCCCTGGGTCTCCTGGATGTCCTTCGACCAGCGCTCGTGGTCGCCCACCGAGTCGATGCTCAGGCCGACCAGCTTGGTGTTGCGCTTGTCGAACTCGGGCTTCAGGCTGGCCATGTAGCCGAGCTCGGTGGTGCAGACCGGGGTGAAGTCCTTGGGGTGGGAGAAGAGAATCGCCCAGCCGTCGCCGATCCACTTGTGGAACTGGATCGTCCCGGCGGTGCTCTCGGCAGTGAAATCGGGAACCTCGTCGCCAATGCGAAGTGCCATGCTGGATTTCCTCCTGGCGGGTAGGGTTGAGGCAAGAAGACGGAACGCTTCGCCCGTCGAACATGACGGACCAGCGTCGCCGGGCAAAAGTTCCGCCCGGCGAACTGGCAGATGGCTGACGAATGCCGGGATCGCTGCAGCGCACCGAACCGGGGGGTCGGGCTAGGCCGAACGGCCGATTGACGGCAAGACCAGCGCCACGGGCACCCCGCTGCTAACATAACGCGCGAAGCCTGCCCGGAGACTTCCATGGACATCAAGCAGCTGCACCACGTCGCCTACCGCTGCAAGGACGCCAAGCAGACGGTGGAATTCTACGCCGGGGTCCTCGGGCTCGAGTACAGCATGGCGCTCGCCGAGGACCGCGTGCCGAGCACGGGCGAAGAGGCGCCGTACATGCACATCTTCTTCCGCATGGACGACGGCAGCTTCGTCGCGTTCTTCGAGATCCCGGAGTCGCCGCCGATGGGCCGCGACGAGAACACTCCGCAATGGGTCCAGCACCTCGCGATGCGCGTGCCCGACGAGCGGACCCTGATGGCGTACAAGGCGAAGCTCGAGGCGCACGGTCTCGACGTGCTCGGGCCCACCGACCACGGGATCTGCAAGTCGATCTACTTCTTCGACCCGAACGGCCACCGCCTCGAGCTGACGGTGGACACGATGACGCCCGAGATGCGGCGGCAGCTCCTCGACGTCCGCGACGAGATGCTCGCCGACTGGACCCGCACGAAACGCGCCCCGCGGCAGGCCGACTGGGTGCACAAGAAGGCGCTCGGAGGCTAGCGCGACCGGCCCACGCGGGCCCGCGCCGGGACGCTCCCGGCAGGACTGACAACAAGCTGGACTGATTCGTCAACGGAGGAGAACCCATGAATGCGAGGATCCGGCGCCTGTGCGCGCCTCTGCTCGGCACCTTGCTGCTGCTCGCTGGCCCGGCGATCGCGCAGGACACGATCAAGATCGGCGTCGTCACCGACAAGGTCGGGCCGGCCAAGCCGTACTCCGAACCGGCGCTGGAAGGGATCGTCTTCGCCGCCAACGAGCTCAACCGCAAGGGCGGCGTGCTCGGCCGCAAGGTCGAGCTGCTGGTCGAGGATGACCAGGGACGCCCGGACATCTCCGCGGCGATGGCGCGCAAGCTGGTGGATGCGGGCGCCGTGTTCATTCTCAGCATCTCGCTCACGCCGGCCACCCAGCAGCAGCAGAACGTGACGATGGAAGCGAAGACGCCGCAGATGACGCCGATGAACTCGGGCGACACGCTCACCACCCAGCTCCCGAACCCCTACTTCTGGCAGACCGGCCCGCTCGGCTCGATCCAGATCGCCACGCTGCTGTCGCACGCGCGCGCCAAGAACCTGAAGCGGGTGGCGCTGATCAGCGACAACTCCGATCTCGGCCAGCTGCTCGCCAAGTTCTTCCGCGCCGGGCTGGAGAAGTCGGGCATCCAGGTGGTGGCGGAGGAGGTGGTGCCCCGCGGTACGACCACGGCCGAGCCGCAGATGCAGAAGATCCGCGCCGCCAACCCGGACGCGCTGTTCATGGCCGGGGTACTCACCCCGGAGAACGTGCTGATCCTGAAGGCGTACCGCCAGGCCGGGCTGAAGTTTCCGATCCATTCCTCCTACAACCTCTCGGTCCCGCAGTACATGACGGTCGCGAAGGGCCTGCTCGACGGCATCACCTTCGTCGATGCCTACGACCCGGACAAGCCCGAGGTGAAGCAGTTCGTCGCTGACTACGTCCGGGCGACCGGCAAGCAGCCGTACAACATCCACGGCTACGGCTACGACGGCGTCATGCTGGTCGCCGACGCGATCCGCCGCGCCGGGGCGCCGGACCGGGAGAAGATCCGCGCCGCGATGCAGGCCACGAAGTACGCCGGGGTCATGGGCGCGAAGGGGATGGCGTACGCGTTCCCGGAGGGGAAGCGCACCGGGTTCGACCCCAACGGCATGGTGGTCCGCGTCTACGAGGGCGACCAGCAGGGCCGGGTCGTGCACACCGGGCAGCAGTAGCCCGTTGCGGGATTTTCTCGAGCTGGCCGTCAGCGCGACGGCCTCGGGCTGCATTTACGGCCTGATCGCGCTCGCCTACCTGCTGATGATCCGGCCGACCGGGATCATCAACTTCGCGGTCGGCGAATGGGCGATGGTCGGGGCGTTCGGCGGCTTCCTGCTGCTCTCCAAGGCCGAATGGCCCTACCCGGTCGGGATGGCGGCGGTGCTGGGCTTCATGCTGCTGGTGGGGTGGGCGACCGAGCGCGTCGCCGTGCGGCCGCTGGTGGAGCGCGGCGCGCCGCTCCTCGCGCCGATCCTGGCGCTGCTTGGCATGCTGGTCGTGTTCCGCGAGTCGATCTCGCTCGCCTTCGGTCCCGATCCGCACCAGGTCCCGTATCCCTTCGGCTTCGGCCGCCTCGAGCTCGGCCCGCTCGCCGGCCCCTACCAGAGTTTCTTCATCATCGGCACCACGCTCGTCGTGTTTGCGGCGGCGTGGCTGTTCTTCGAGCGCACGCTGTGGGGCAAGTGCTTCGAGGCGGTCGCGATTCACCGGCGCGCGGCCGCCCTGGTGGGTATCGACCTGGGACGGGTGACCGCGCTGTCCTTCGCCGCCGGCGGCGCCGCGGCCGGGCTCGGCGGGCTGCTCGTGTCGGCCAACGTCTCCGCGCACTACCTGATGGGCGTGCCGCTCGCGATCCAGGGCTTCACGGCGCTGGTGATCGGCGGCGTGGGCCGGGTGGGAGGGGCGCTCCTCGGCGGGCTGCTGCTCGCGTTCGCCGAGCAGTTCACCGTGCGCTACGCGCCGCTGCCGGCCGGGTATGCGCAGGGCGTTCCGCTCATCATGCTGATGCTCTTCCTGCTGCTGCGGCCGACCGGCCTGCTCGCGGCCCGGGAAGCGCGCGCGTGATCGCTCTCGCGCGCTGGGTGGCGGCCGCGATCGCGCTCTCCGCGGTCGCGTTCTTCCTCGGCGACTACTACAACGACGTCTACCGCAAGCTCCTCCTCTGGGTTGCGCTCGCGCTGAGCTACAACTTCCTGTTCGGGATCTCCGGCCAGGTGGCGTTCTCGCACTTCGCGTTCTACGGCATCGGGGCGTATTCGGTCGTCATCCTGCTGTTCCAGGCGCAGCTGCCGCTGCCCGTGGCGATCGTCCTGGGCGTGGTCGTGTGCATGGTGGTCGCGCTGGGGGTGGCGATACCCTCGACCCGGCTCGAGGGCTTCTATCTCGCGCTGGCGACGCTCGCGCTGGCGCAACTCTTCATCGTCGTGCTCAACGAAGGCGGGACGGTCACCGGCGGCACCGGCGGGCTCGTCGACTACCGGCTGCCGACGATCCTCGGCGTGCGGATCGCCGGACCCTGGTACACGGCAGTCATCGTGGTGCTGGTCCTCGTCACGCTCGCCGTCCTCTGGCGGCTCGACCGGTCCTGGTTCGGCCGCGCCTGCCGCGCGGTGCGCGACAACCCGGAGGCCGCGTCCGCGATGGGCGTCGACGTCGCGCGCACCAAGGTGATCGCCTTCACCCTCACCAGCGCCCTCGCCGGTCTCGCCGGCATGGTGTACGCGTTCGTGGACAACACGGTGAGCCCGCCGATCTTCGGGCTGGAGAACGCGTTTCTCCTGCTGTTCATGGTGATCGTGGGCGGCGCCGGGCGCCACGCGGGCGCCATCGTCGGCGCGGTGCTCCTCTACCTGCTGCCGTTCGTGCTCTCGCCGCTGATCGGGCACCACCACGCGCTGGTGTTCGGCGTCCTGATGGTCGCGGCCATCCTGCTGCAGCCGCGGGGCATCATCGGCATCTACGACCGGGTGAGGGGAAGTTGAAGAACCCGATCCTCCAGGTGGCGGGCCTCACCAAGCGGTTCGGCGGGCTGACGGCCGTCGCCGACCTCGACTTCGAGGTCTGCGAGGGCGAGATCCTGGGGCTGATCGGTCCGAACGGCGCCGGCAAGAGCACGGTGTTCAACCTGATCGCCGGCGCCCTCGCGGCGACCGCCGGCGAGGTGCGCTTCGCGGGCGAGCCGATCCTCGGCCTGCCGCCGCACGCCATCGCCGCGCGCCGCATCATGCGCACCTTCCAGCACAACCGGCCGTTCGGCGGGATGCCGGTGATCGACAACGTGCTGGTCGGCGCCCACACGCGCTTCGCGTCCGGCCTGTGGTCGGTGCTCGCCGGCAAGGCGCGCGCCGAGGAGGAGCGTCAGCGCCGGCGCGCCGCGGAGCTGATCGAGTTCGTCGGCCTCGGCGAGCTGGGCGGGTCCGAGGTGGACACGCTGTCCTTCGGCCAGGGCCGCCTGCTCGAGATCGCGCGCGCGCTCGCCGGGGAGCCGCGGCTGATGCTCTTCGACGAACCGGCGGCCGGACTGACGCCGGCGGAGACCGCGCGCATCGCGGACATCATCCGCGGCATCGCGGCGCGCGGCATCGCCGTGCTGCTCATCGAGCACGACATGCGGTTCCTGCTGCCGCTCGCCCACCGGGTGGTGGTGCTCAACTTCGGCGCGAAGATCGCGGAAGGGGCGCCGGAGCGAATCCGCTCCGACCCGGCCGTGGCGAGCGCGTACCTCGGCAATGCTGCGGCTGCATGACGTCGTCGCGAGCTACGGTGCGGCCCCGGTCGTGCAGGGGGTCTCGCTCGAGGTCGCGCGCGGCGAGACCGTGGCGTTGCTCGGGCCCAACGGCGCCGGCAAGTCCACGCTGCTCGCGGCCATCACCGGCACCATCGCGCGCCGGCAGGGCGAGATCGTGTTCGACGACTGGAATCTCGCCGCGGAGCCCAGCCATCGCATCGTCGCGCGCGGCGTGGCGCTCGTCCCCGAGGGGCGGCTGGTGTTCGCGCCGTTCAGCGTGGCGGACAACCTGCGCCTCGGGGCGATCCGCCTCGGCGGCGGCCGCGCCGCGCTGGCGGAGCGGTTCGAGTACGTCTACGCGCTCTTCCCGCGTCTCGCCGAGCGGCGCGCTCAGGCGGCCGGGACGCTCTCCGGCGGCGAGCAGCAGATGCTCGCCATCGGCCGCGCGCTGATGAGCGCGCCGCGGCTGCTGCTGCTCGACGAGCCCTTCCTCGGCCTCGCGCCGCTCGTCGTCGAGGAGATCCGCCGTGCCTTGGGGCAGCTGCGCGAGACGGGGCTCACGCTGCTGATGGTCGAGCAGAAGCTCGACATCGCGCTGCCGTTCGCGAGCCGCGCCTACGTTCTCATCAAGGGCCGGGTCGCGCTGCACGACACGACCGCCAACCTCGTGCGGCGCGCGGACCTGACGAACCTGTACTTCGCGCTGGCGACGGCGCAGGCCTGAGAATCACTTCCGCTGCATGCGGATGATCCAGGCCTTGAACCCCACGAGTAGATCGGTCAGGAGCTTCCGCGTGGTCTCGTCGGTGAGCCGCAGCTCGGCGTCGAACTTGCTCGCGGCGTTGCCGATGAACACCTCCGGCCGCGGGAGGACGTGGCCCCAGATCTGACCGAGGATCCGGCGCAGGTCGTACTGGACGCGCGCCCCGCCCATCGGTCCGGGCGAGGCCGAGAAGATCGCGATCGGCTTGTCCTGCCATGGGTGGTCGGGTGGCCGCGACGCCCAGTCGATCGCGTTCTTGAGCAGCGGTGTCACTGAGAAGTTGTACTCGGGGCTGGCGATCAGCACGCCGTCGGCCTGCGCGACCTCGGTCCGGAAGCGCTTCACCGGCTCGGGCATCCCGGCATCCAGCAGGTCCTGGTTGAACATCGGCAGGTCGGCGATGCTGGTGGTGATGTGGAGCGACATCCCCGGGGGGAGGAGGTCGCCCGCGGCCCGCAGCGCCGCCATGTTGAACGACTTCTTGCGGAGGCTGCCGCAGATGCCCAGCACTTTGAGGTCGGAATCGGCCATTCGCTCTCCGGTTCATCTGAACAGACGGGGGGCGAAGGATAGCAAGGCGCGCGCGGGTCTGTAGGGCGTCCCGAGCGGCCCGGTCCGCCGTCCCGCCGGGAGGGACACCCGTGCGGCTCGATGTTTACCTGCGCCGGTAGATGGGAATAGCATGCCGGCGGACGATTTGAACTTTGGTCTCCTCCCTGTTCCTTCCGCTAACCGAACCATGCTGACGATCGACGACATCCGGGCAATTCCGCTGTTCTCCTCGCTCGCCGTACCCGAGCTCGAGCGTCTCGCGCAGACATCGGCCGACCTGCATCTGGCGGCCGGAGAATTCGCCGTTCCAGAGGGCGGGGACCGCGCGCTCTACGCGGTGCTCGCCGGAAAAATCGAGGTCGTCAGGGTGTTCGACGGCGTCGAACGAACGCTCGGCTGGCGCGTTCCGGGCACGATTTTCGGCGAAGTGCCGATGACCTTCGGCACGGCGTTCGTGGGCGGCTATCGGGCGTCGGAACCTTCGCGCGTCCTGCGCGTGGATCCGAAGCAGTACTACGCTGTTGCGGCAGCGTCGCCGGCCGTCTCGGTGAAAGTCGGGGCGCTCGCACTCGAACGCATCGGGGGGCTGCAGGGCATCGCTGCCGAACCGCCGAAGCCGCGCGTTACAATGGTCGGTCACCGCTGGGACCCCGCCTGCACCGCATTGCGCCAGTTTCTCGCGCGCAACCAGATCAGTTTTGACTGGATGACGCCCGATGCTCCCGAACTGTCGACGCGTTGGACCGGAACCCGCCCGGAGGACGCCGATTGCCCGACGCTGCGGCTGGCCGACGGGACGCTCCTCAGTCGACCTGCGACACGCGACCTCGCCCAACTCCTTGGCCTGCAGACGAAGGCTCGCCTCGCCGAATACGACACCGTGATCATCGGTGGCGGGCCAGCCGGCCTCGCGGCGGCAGTTTACGGCGCCTCCGAAGGACTGCGCACCGTGGTGGTGGAGCGCGAGGCTCCCGGAGGTCAGGCCGGCACGTCCGCGCGCATCGAGAACTATCTGGGTTTTCCCAGCGGCGTCTCCGGCGACGAGCTCGCGAGCCGTGCACTCCAGCAGGCCAAGCGGCTCGGGGCGGAGATCCTGGTCACGCGCTCGGTCGCTCGAATCGATCCGCAAACGCGTCAGGTCTACCTCGACGGCGACGACGTCGTCCGGGCGCGGACCGTCATTCTTGCCACCGGCGTCACGTGGCGCCGCCTCGCGATCGACGGCTTCGATCGGCTCATCGGCAAGGGCATCTACTACGGCGCGGCACGCAGCGAAGCGAGCGCTACCCATGGACTGGACGTCCACCTCATCGGTGGCGGAAACTCGGCCGGTCAGGCCGCCCTCTACTTCGCCAGTCACGCACGCATGGTTACGCTCGTCGTCCGGGGCGACTCCCTGGAGAAGAGCATGTCTCGCTACCTGATCGAGCAGCTCGGCGGGAAGTCGAACGTGACGGTCCAGCTGCAGTCGGAAGTCGTCGCCGCACACGGTGACACCCATCTCACAGCGGTCGACATACGCGATGCGGCGAACGCGAAGGTGCGCCGGCACGACTGTGGCGGCCTGTTCGTCTTCATTGGCGCCGACGCTGAGACCGGATGGTTGCCGGCGGACATCGCGCACGATAAACGAGGGTATGTACTTACCGGTGACGACGTGGTGAAGGCCGGGCGCTGGTCGCTCAGCCGCGATCCCTACCTCCTCGAATCGAGTCTCCCCGGTGTTTTCGCCTGCGGGGATGTGCGGTTGAGCCCGGTCAAACGCGTCGCTTCCGCGGTCGGCGAGGGCAGCATGGCGATCGCTTTCGTCCACAAGTATCTGCAGCAGGACGCGCAGTAGCACTCATGAGCACCGATCCGCAGTCGGGGTTCGACGGAAAGCGAGTCCGCGGCGTCTTCACTTGGGAGAAGCTGCAGTAATCCGCCGCGCGGAAGCAGGGCCCACGATGAGCGTTCAACTCGACCACGCGATCGTTCCATCCCGCGACCGGAAAGCCGCGGCGGAATTGCTCGCCAACCTCCTCGGCGTTCGTTGGGCAGAGTCCGGAGTGGGTCCCTTCTGCCCGGTCTATGTGAACGACGGCCTAACCCTCGACTTCGACCAAGCCGATGGGCCCTTTCCCGTACAACACTATTGCTTTCGAGTGAGCGAGGCCGAGTTCGACGGCATCGTGGCGAGAATCAGGGCCCGCGGCATCGAGTACCGAAGCACCCCGCACGGTCCGGTAGACATGCAGGTCAATACGCAGCACGGCGGCCGCATCGTGTACTGGAGCGAGCCTGACGGACACGTATGGGAAGCCTTGACGGTCAGTTACGCCCGGCAGCCGGCAAGCGGGGCAAAGTTGACGCGGAACCCGGACGACAACGCATCGTGAAGCTCTACATCACCCCCGGTTCTCCTTACGCGCGCATGGCGCGAATCGTGGTTCTGGAGAAAGGGTTGGAGAGCCGGGTCGAGGTCATCGTTGCACAAACGCGACGTGCGGACAGCCCGTACTACCGCATCAATCCATCGGGTCGCGTCCCATACCTCATCCGTGACGACGGTGTCGGGTTGGAAGAGTCCGCTGTCATCTGCGCCTACCTCGATCACCTCGATGGCAACCCGGCCTTCGATTTGCCGGCCGGTGACCGGGCCTGGGAGGCGCGCCGACTGGAAGCCCTGGCGCGAAGCATGCTGGACGGCCTTGCAGTTTGGGGGCGCGAGATCCTGCGGCCTCAAGACGAGCGTTCGCCGACAGTTCTGCAGCACGAGGCGGATCGCAGCCGACGAATGGCTGACCTGTGGGAGGCGGAGATCGACCATCCGCTGATGCACGGCGCGCTAAGCATCGTGCAGATCACACTCGCCTGCGCCCTCGGGCTTGAGGCGCGGAATCCGGATCTTCATTGGCGGCCAGGGCACCCGAGGCTGTGCGATTGGTTCGGCCAGATTGCCGCACGCCCCTCGTTCGCAACGACCGCGCCGCCGGACGCATTATCGAGTGGCGCGGCACCTCGCAAAGCGCCCTAAGGTGGGCATTTGCACGTGAGCATCCCTACCGCCGATCTGGCAGGTGCGCGACCACGCCCGCGAGCCACGCGGGATCGTCCGACACCGTCCTGAGATCCGCCAGCGCCTCTTCCTTGGTCTGGGCCCAGCGTTCCACGACGCGCACCTCCGCGCCGTCGCCGCGCTGGTACGAAAACTCGAGCCGGATGCCGTTCGGGTCGAAGAAGTAGATCGAGTAGGTCTGCGTGCCGACGTGGATCGGGCCGAGATAGGCGACGTCCGCCCGCTCGAGCCTCGCCCGCGCCTCCTCGAACCGCGCCTCGGTCAGGGTGAACGAGACGTGCTGCATGGCCCCGATCGCGTCGCGGTCGCCCTTGGGCTTCGCCCCCTTCGGGATCTCGAAGAACGCGACGAGCGAGTCGCCGCCCGCGTCGAAGAAGTAGTGCCGCAGGTTCTCGAACGGCGGGTTGCCGCGGTTGTCGGGCCCGGTACCGAGCCCGGGCGCCACCCGGAGCGCGTGCACGAGCGGCATGCCGAGGACGCGGGTGTAGAAGTCGATCGTCATCTTCATGTCGTCGGTGTTCAGCGCGAGATGGTGGACGCCGCGGGCGAACGGCGTGGCGGCGTGCCGGGCGCGAGGGAACGGCGAGCTCGTCATGGCGGGTCTCCTTGCTGGCGAATCATCCCACACCGCCGGAGCGAAGCGATCATCGACCCCTCCAGCATGTACTCGTAGGCGCGCCGCGGGTCGGCGGCGAGGCTCGCCATCTCCTGCAGGTTGCGCTCGCGCACGACCGGATCGCGCTCCTCCATCAGCTTCTTGTTGCGCGCCGTGATCGCGTGGATCGCGTTGACCGCCTCGGGCTTGCGGCTCGCCTCGTAGCCGTCGAGCTCCGACTCCGGCGCCCGGCCGTGCCACACGCGAGCAAGGTGCCCGGCCAGGCTGAGCGCGTCGTGAATCCCGCCGTTCAGGCCCATGCCCCCAAGCGGGTTGTTGAGGTGGGCGGCATCGCCCGCGAGGAACACGCGGCCGACGCGGTACGTGCTCGCGACCCGCTGGTGCACGCGGTAGATGGCCTTCACGAGGATCGGGTAGGGCTCGGGGCGCGGCAGGACGTTCTGCAGGCTGTCCTGGATCCGCTGCTCCGTGACCGCGTCGCCCGGCTCGACCGACGGGTCGACCGGCGTGATGACCCGCCACATGTCGGGGATCTCCAGCAGCAGGTACCACTCGACGGGGTCCGCGGTGTAGTTCACCGAGCAGATGTCCGGCATGTGCTGCTTGAAGTCGTAGCGGGTGCCGGCGACGAGGAAGTGCTCGGGGTAGGTGAGGCCCTCGAACGCGATGCCCGCAGCCTTGCGCACGGCGCTGCGCCCGCCGTCGGCGCCGATGAGAACGTCGCACGCGAGCAGCTTCCTGCCGCCCGGCGAATCGACCTCCACCTCGACGCCGCCCTCGCGCTGTCGCAGGCCGACCACGGCGTGCTCGAACGCGAGCGCCACGCCCGGGATCTTCGCAAGCTCGCCGTAGAGCCAGTCGACGAGCTTGAACTGCTCGCACTGCAGGCGGTACGGATGGCGGGTGTCGTGCTTCAGCGCCGCGAAATCGAACTCGGCGATCCGGCCCCGCCGGCGGTCGCGGAACTGGCTGACGCGCGCGACGAGCCCCATGCGCAGCAACGCGCTTTCCGCTCCGCACTCCTCCAGCAGGTCGAGCGTGGGCGGATGGAAGGTCGAGGCGCGATAGTCGAGCTGAACGCCCGCTTCGCGCTCGAGGACGGTGACCGGGATCCCGGCGCGCGCGAGAAGCAGCGCGGCGAGGGCGCCCACCGGCCCGCCGCCCACGACGATCACCCGGTCGTGCTCGCGTCGCATGCGATGTGCCTTAGTATAAGAGCGCGCCCGCTTTCAACTCCGCGAAGGAAATCGATGCCCGGCACCCGCCAGACCTTCGAGGTCCAGCCCGAATGGGTCCACGTGAAGTACGCGGAGACGGGCGAGTTCCGCGAGGTCTACGGCTTCGCCGGCGGCCAGGGGATGGTGAACCTGGAGGGGATCCGCTTCGTGCCGAAGGGGCGGCCGTCGCCGGCACTGCTCGTGTACATGCACCCGGCGACGACGCTCCAGCTGCTGCCGATGCCCCGCGCGATGGCCGAGCACGGCGCGCACGTGCTGTGTGCCGGGAGCCGCTACGCCCGCAACGACGCGCCGCTCATCATGGAGAAGGTCATCCTCGACCTCGGCGCGTACGTTCGCCACGCCAAGGAGGTCTGGGGGTACCGCAAGGTCGTCATCGTCGGCTGGTCGGGGGGCGGGTCGCTGTCGCTCCTCTATCAGTCCCAGGCCGAGCAGCCGACGATCACGCACACGCCCGGCGGCGATCCGGTCGACGTCAAGGGCGCCAGGCTGACCCCGGGCGACGCAATGATCGTGCAGGCGGCGCACGTCTCGCGCGCAGTCTGCCTCGCGGACTGGATCGATCCGTCGGTTCGCGACGAGAACGATCCCGACGACCGCGACCCCGCGCTCGACCTCTACGACTCGCGCAACCCGCCGCCGTATTCGCGCGAGTTCCTGGAGCGCTTCCGCGCGGCCCAGCTCGCGCGCGTCCGCCGGCGGACCGCCTGGGTGAAGAATGAGCTCGAGCGGCTGCGCCGGAAGGGCGGGAAGGAGCTGGAGCGCGGTTTCGTTACGCACCGCACGATGGCCGAGCCGCGCTTCCTCGACGGCGCGATCGACCCGAACGACCGCAAGGTGGGCACGTGCTTCCTCGGCCACCCCGAGACGGTGAACACCGGCCCGGTCGGCCTCGCCCGCTTCTCGACGCTGCGGGCGTGGCTCTCGCAGTGGTCGGTGGACGACACCAACGCCCACGGCGAGCGCTGCGCGGCACGGGTCACCGTCCCGCTGCTCGCGATCGAGAACACGGCGGACGATGCCGTACCACAGCCGCATACGGAGCGGATCTATCGCGCCGTCGGGAGCCCGGACAAGACGCTGCGGGCGATCAAGGGTGCGACGCACTACTACGCCGGCCAACCGGAGCTCCTGCAGCAGGCCGTCGACCTGTGCTCGAGCTGGATGAAGGAACGCAATCTGCTCGACTGAGAGGCGGGCCGCGGGCGCCGGAACGTGGCATATTGCGCATTCGGCCACGCGATCGGGCGGATCGGGCGGCGCCGCGTCGACTAGGCTTGTAGGGTCACCGAGGAGGCACCATGAAGCGCGCACTCATACTGTCGGCCGTGCTGCTGGGCGGAATGCCCACGTACGGCGCCGCGATGTGCTACATCGTCTACGACGCCCAGAGCAGGATCGTCTATCGCAACACGACCACTCCGATCGACCTGTCGGGACAGATCGCGCCGGCGCTGCGGGCGAAGTTCCCTAAGAGCCTGCTGGTGATCACCGACGACATGACGGGGTGCTCGCCGATCGACCCGAGCGCCCCGTTCGATCCGTTCACGGGCGCGGCGGTCGAGCGGATGACGGGCTACGACGCGAAGAAGTAGGCGCCGCGCCGGACGACGGCGCGAGCGTCCTTACCTCGCCGAGCAGACGAGCGTCAGGCTCCCGCCCCGGCCCGCTTCGCCGGACACGGACGCGGCGTAGACCGCGGGCCCGGCGCCGCACCGCCACTCCGCCGCGTAGTCCTTGTCACAGCTCGGCGCCGGGTCTTCGAGCGCCGACGCGTCGATCCGGTAGTCGCAGCTCGCGCGCCCGTCGCAGGCGCGGGAGAGATGCGCGGTGGCGTTCCCCGACTTGCCGCCGCAGTTGCGCCCGTAGGTGCCCGCGAGCACCCTGATCGCGTACTTCTCCTCGCCGGCTTTGGCAGGCACGCGCTCGGCGGCAGCCGCCTGCCGGACGACATGGCTTCGGACGTCGACGGAGCCCGGATCCTTCGCGCGCCCGGCGGCAGGCTGCTGAGCCGCGTTCTCGCGCAGCCACTCCCGCAGCGCCTCGCCTTCGAGGGCGTGCATGGCGAGGCCGACCAGCAGCAGGATGCTGCCCACGACGGCTGCGCCGATGCGGCCGAGCTTGCCCGGTTCGATCTTGCCCTCGATGCGGCCGAGCACCGCGACCAGCAGGAAGATGACGCCGGCGAGCACGAACATCCGCGTCAGCGGGACATCGACCAGTCTCGTCACCACGTCGTGCATGTCTTACCTCCGTCGTGATCCCTGGCGGTCTTGCCGATCGGGGGCCGTGCGATTCCGGCGGCTGCCGGGGGAGAAGCGGCGGGGCTTCATCCATCCGTGCGGCGCGAGGAAGGCCGCGCGATTCATGCCATTTTCAAGCAGCCGGGAGGCCGCGTTCTAGGAAGTATTGCCGCGCAGTGCCCCCCCGGGCCGGTCCCGAGGAACGAATGCACGAAGGTGGCGAGACGCCGTCAGGCGTGCGAGGTCACGGCGCCGCGACGCCGGGCAGCATGCGCTCCGTGTCGTGCCCGTCCCGCAAGTGGTACACGATTCGCAGGTTAGGATGCGCGGCGTCGGCATCGGCGTGCACGACCGCAAAGTTGTCCTGCTCGATCATCTTCCCTTCGATCTCGTAGCGCATCGTCCAGCCCTCGCCGAGCTCTAGCGCGCCGGCGTCGGCGAACTCCTCGGCCCGGCTGTTCGCGAACGGGAACGGCGCATAGAGGGGGGACGAAACGACGCAGCAGGTGCCGAGGTCGACACGCCGGCCGTGCTGCTCGAACCAGATCCGGCTCGCCATGGAAACGTGCGCATCGCCGCAGAGGAAGACGACGTTCTCGATGTTCCCGGTCGCGATGCACAGCATGAGCTCGCGCAGCTGCGCGGGGAACGCCTCCCAGCCGTCCGAGCGCTGCAGGTACGCCTCGGGATGCGGGCGCCCACGGCGCTGCGCGTCTTTGCGGAACGGCACGACCAGGCTGGGCGACACGATGAACCGGTGCCGGTGCGGCTGCGACGGCTTCCCGAGCCACCGCGTCAGAGCCTCGAGCTGATCCTTGTGCAGGATCCGTGTTCCGGGCTCGCGGCCGCTGCGGGTTTCGCACACGAAGAACGGGAAGCCGCCCGCCTCGAACGAGTAGAAGTATCGGTTGCGGTTGTTCGCGCTGCCCGGCGAATGCAGCCACTGGTAGCCGCGGAACGCCACCTCGCCCCACTCCTTGGTCTGGCGGTCGACCGTCCGCGGCGTCCAGTTGTCCTCGACCTCGTGGTCGTCCATCATCATGTAGGTGGGAAGCTCGCGCATCACCGCGCGCGCGTTCGGCGCGCTCCACGCTTCGTGGTAGGACTCGTAGAAGCGCTCCCGGCGGGTCGTGGGATCGAACGTCCCGGCGGTCGCGTCGGCGTAGATCTGGTCGCCGATGAGGAGCAGCAGCGCCGGTCGGCAGGACGGGGCGAGCTCGATCATCTCCCGCAGTCTGCCGAACATGAAGTCCGCCGCCTCCCGGTCGACGATCTGCGCGGCGTAGCGGCAGCTAGCGAACGCGAATGACAGCGTGCTGCAGCCCGCGGCGAGCGCCTGGCGGACCGACGCGCGCACCATCACCGAGTCGTGCCGCGTGTCGTACCCGGTGTCGATCGTGCGCACCGCCCGCTGCGACCGCTCCACGCGCGGGCGCCATTTCTTCCGCTCATCCTGGAGGCTGCGCAGGAGCGTGGCGGCCTGCGCCGGTTGCAGCGCCCGGCTCGCGCCGCCCCGGTCGTCGGGGTCGTACGTGCTCGCGACGAGGATCTCGACGTCCCTCTCGCCGGCGTCGATCGGTACGTCGACCGCGACCAGCGTCTCGATCCCGGACTGTTCGATCCTGACCGACGGACCGTCCGGCAGATGATGCGGCTGGAACGTCTGCGGCCGGGGCGCGCCGTCGACGTACAGCATCGTCGTCACGTGCGAGGGGTCGGCGTAGACGTCGTCGGCGCGGCACCAGACGCGCGCGAGCCAGCCGCCGGGGTTTTCTGGATCCGGCCGCGTCCAGCCCAGCACCGGCCCGACGAGCGGCCGCCGCGCGCGCGCTTCCCACTTGACGGGAACGGCGGGTTTCGCCGCGCGCGCCGGCAGCTGAGTGGCCTTGCCCTCGAGAAACCCCGAGATCCGCGGGAAGACCTCTTCGACGACGCGCTTACCGATCAGCGGATCGAGGTGGCCGTAGCCGCGCAGGAACTGCCGCTCGACGATCGCGAACGGGTTCACCTCCCGCAGCAGGTCGACGGACCGGCGCGCGGTGCGGTAGGAGAAGACGTCGTTCCGCGAGCCGTGCAGGAAGCGGACCGGGAAGTGGAAGTGGGCGCGGAGGTTCGCGCGCGTGACGTAGGCGTTGACCGCGTCGTAGTCGGTCAGCCGCCGCTGGGTCGCGTAGTGGAGCGTCTGCTCGAAGGTCTTCAGGTTGGTGTGCCCGAGGAGGTTGCCCAGCCGATCGAGCATCGCCGGCTCGACGTTGGCGTGCTCGAAGAGCCGGCCGAACACGCCCGCCGCCCGGTTGCAGTTGGCGATGTGCGTGTGCGGGACGCACGCCGGTGACAGCCGGTGATACGCCGCTTCCCGCTCCGGGTAGGGATAGGTGTTCAGCAGCCGGTCGAGGAGCGCGTCCACCCAGTCGGCGCGCTCCAGCTCGATCGAGCTGTCGACGTGGTCGACCTCGGCGTAGCGCCGCAGGAACGTGATCAGCCGGGCGTTGAACTGGTTCGCCGGGGACAGCGTGACGAGCGGCCCCACCTGGAGCAGCACCGCACGCCGGATCATGCTGGGCACGCGCCCCTCGCCGTCGGGCACGGCGCGGTCGCGCTGCAGCCGCCTGGCGAGGGCCGCGGTGCAGAACATCGCCGAGCCGATGCAGTGCGCGACGACGTCGACCTGGGGCATCCCCGTCTTGCCGACGACGAACTCGACGAAGCGCGGGATGTCGTTCTTCGCCACCTCGTCGAGCGTCCATTCGCTGCGCGACGACGGTACGCCGATGCTGGTCCGGAGCTCCGGCACCCAGACGTCGTAGCCCCGAGCAGCGAGGTAGGTGACGAGGTTCTGCTCCGGCAGGCCGACAAGCGGAAACGCGAACTGCACGCCGCTCGACCCGAATCCGTGGATGAGGACGACCGGAGGGCGTGACGCGTCCGGAGCGAAGTTTTTGTGGCGATAGTTGGTGATCGGCAATGCGAGCGCGCTCGCCCGGTCCTCGACCGGTACCTGCACGGTGTGCGGCGCACGGACTAGGCCGAGGTCGGGGAACTCGCCCGGCAGCCGGCGCTCGGCCCGCCGCGGATCGCGCCGTTCGTACTCGGGCAGGCGGAAGCTCCAGAAGTGGATCTTGGCGATCACCCGCGTCATGTACAGGGCGACCGACGCGAGGTCCACGAGCGCATTCGGCGCGTCGGTCTGCGCCACCGTCTGCAGCTGCAGCGCGTAGCGGCGCAGCAGATGCAGCGGGTCGATGGTGAGGGTGCCGGCCGCCTGCCCGGCGATCTTGACCGGCATCTCGGAGAGCTGCCGCCACGGATTGCCGCCGACCGAGTACCGAAAGGTCTTGAGCCCCCACAGCGTCGTCCCCCGGCGCAGCAGGACGCGCTTCCCATCCACGAGATCCTCGTCGAGGGTGAGGTCGTAGCGCAGATACCGTACCTCGCCGAGGTTCGTCGCGAGCTGAAGGAGTGAGCCGCTCCGGAACAGGGTCCGGGCAAGGCCGCGCCAGCCGTCCTTGCGGATCTCCGCGCACAGGTCTGCCAGCGCGCGCGTACGGGCCCAGGTGCAGAGCGCGGCCTTCGCGCGCTGGAACCACGTCGTCCAGCCGCGCTCCAGCCAGTACACGTCGCCGACGACCCGGGCCGTCGGAACACCCTCGACGTTCACCGCCTTCAGCGTCGCGTTGCGGATCGGCACGCGGTGGTCCCGGCTGGGCAGCAGCTCCCGGGGCTCGAACGGCTCGAACTCGGTCTCGAGCTCGCACTCCACCCATCGACTCGCAGCGCCGGGAAGCCTGAGCTTGCCCTTCATCCGCTCGGCGAAGCGGATCTTCGTCCGCGCCGCGGCCGGCTGATGCTCGTCGAGCCGCGGCGGGCCGGCGGGCAGGGTCTCACCGGCCGCGTAGGGCAGCGGCGCCTCCGGCTCGGGGCGCAGCCGCCAGCCCTGGGTCGCGGCGTAGCGCGCGACCGCGCGCTCCGCCAGCGCGGTGATGGTGAGCAGCGGGTTGGTGCCGAGCGCGGCCGGAACGATCGAGCCGTCGAGGACGAGCAGGCCTTCGTACGTGGTCGCGCCGCCCGCCAGGTCGAAGACGCGGCCGATGTCGTCCACGACGCCGGCTTCGTGGTCGTTCCCCATCGGGCAGCCGCCGAGCGGATGCACGGTGAGGAGCTTCCCTGATGGCTTCGGGCCGGAGAGCGTGTCGGACAGCGCATCCGGCAGCGGCTGCCACAGCGGGCTCCGGAGATAGACCCCGTTGCCCCAGTCGATGCCGAGCACGCGGTCCTGGAGTCCGTAGACCCGCTCGATGCCGGCGAGCGGCCACGCCACCGTAATGGCGCCGTCCCAGTCGTAGGACTCCCAGCCGTTGACCATCTCGAGGCGGCCGCGGGCGCCATCGTTGCCGAACGCGGCGAAGATCTGGGTCTTGCAGATCCCGTCCGGATCGACGGCCGCGGAATCCGGCTCGCGGGGCGAGTGCGTCGACCAGTCGGACCGGGCGAGCTTCACCGGCAGCGCCGCGGTTGTGATGACCTCCTCGAACAGCCGCCTCAGCGGCGCGGGGATCGCCAGCTCCTCGAACGTCAGCCGCTCGCCATCCGCGGTCTCGGCCTCGGCGATCCCGGTGATGGTCGGGCCGACGCGCCGCTCCCTGAACGGCCGGTGCTCTTCCGGCGCGGCGTTGACCCGCCGGTCCTGCGCGTATAGCGCGCTGATCATGTCGCCGTTGCCCGAGAAGCGCTTCCCGAGCCGCGCCGAGAACCTCAGGCCGCGCGCGCGCGAGCGCATGAGGATCTCGGGCGATCCGAGCGTGCCCGCTGCGAGAACGACGTGGCGCGCCCGCACCCGGTGCGGGTTCGCCATCCGGTCGGCGTGCTTCTCCGTGGTGAGGCGGAACGCGACGCTCCAGCGCGCGCCGTCGTCGCCCGCGGCCGGCTCGACGTAGAGCACCGTCGCGCCGGTGTAGAGCTCCGCTCCCAGCCGCCGCGCGTGCGGCAGGTAATTCATCGCCAGCGTGTTCTTGGCGCCGAAGTTGCATCCGGTGACGCAGTCGCCGCACTTGATGCACGGTTTCTGCTGCACGCCCTGACGATTCGCCCCCTCGGGCTCGGACCGGATGGCGACGCGCGCCGGGCGGACGGCGCCGACCCGCGTCTCCGCCGCCGGCCGTCCCCAGGTGAACTTCTCGAACGCCGCGAAGTTGCCGATGAGCCGCGCGAATTCCCGGTGCTTGTCGCAGCCCGCGAACGCGTCGGCCGGCGCGACGCCGAGCATGCGATCTGCGAGGCGGTACCACTCCTCGAGGGGCTTGGGCTCGGTGCGGATCGCGTCGGGCCAGGCGGGGTCGCGCAGCGCGGCGGTCGCGCGCTCGGCGACGGCCGCGTTGATGAGCGAGCCGCCGCCCAGGCCGCTCGCCAGCAGGACGCTGACGTCCGCGCCGATCCGGAGGTCGAACAGGCCGTCGCGGCGGCCCTTCACCTTCAGGTCGTCGTAGCGGCTGTAGCGGACGTAACCGGGCAGGTCGGCGAGCCGGTTCGGGAACGATCCGACGACATACTCGTTACCGCGTTCGAGCACGCAGACGCTGAGCCGTCGGTTCTCCTCGGGGACCTCGGCACCGGCGAACCGCGCCGCGGCCACGGCGCCGCCGTAGCCGCTGCCGACGACGACGACGTCGTAGGGTGGAGGGTTCTCACCCAGGCGCGCGGCCAGGACCTCGGCGCCCTCGGACAGCCACTCCGGTCGGTAGCGCATCGCCGGTCGCGGAGCTCGGCGTCAGCGACCGAGCGCGGTCAGGATTGCGGTTCGCAGCACGTCGGCGAACACCGGCTTGTGCAGCAGCGGCAACCCGCTCGCTGCCGCCTCGCGCAAGCGCTCGGGGGCGGTGTCGCCCGTGACCAGCAATGCCGGGACCTCGCCGACCTGCGCGCGCAGCGCCCGCACGGTCTCGATCCCGCTTTCATTCTGGCGGAGCCGGAGGTCCGCCACGATGACGTCGATCTCCGCCGAGTTGACTGCCAGGATGCGCTCCGCTTCGGCGATCCCGCTGCACACCGTCGCGCGGCAGCCCCACGCGCCGAGCAGCGCCCGCATGCTCGTGCGGACCGCGGGCTCGTCGTCGAGCACGAGCACGTGCAGCCCGCGCAGGGCGCTGGCGTCCGCTTCGATCGCGGCGGCCGGGCCGGCGTGCGGCCGGAGGTCGCCGGTCAGCGCATCGGCCGGCGCGAGCGGCATGCGTACCGTGAACGTCGACCCCGCGCCGGGCGCGGTGTCGAGCTCGATTTCGCAGCCGAGGAGGCGGGCGAGGCGGCGCACGATCGCGAGGCCGAGTCCGAGCCCGCGCGCGCGGTCCCGTTCCGGATTGCCGATCTGGTAGAACTCCTCGAAGATCCGCTCGCGCTCGGCCGCCGGGATGCCCTGCCCGGTGTCGCGCACCGCGACTCTGAGATCACGACCGCGCGACTGGGTCTCGAGCTCGACGCTGCCGCGGGCGGTGTACTTGATCGCGTTATCCACCAGGTTCCGGACGATGCGCTCGAGCAGCACCGGGTCGGTCTGCGCCAGCGCCTCGGCGGTCGCGGCGCGAAGCTCGAGCCCCTTCGCCTGCGCGACCGGCGCGAAATCCTGGCCGATGCGCTCGACCAGCGTGCCGACGTCGACCAGCTGGATCTCGGGATGGATGGCGCCGGCGTCGAGCTTGGAGATGTCGAGCAGCGAATCGACGAGCTTCGAGAGCGACTCCACCGCCTCGCGGATGTTGCCGGCGATCTGGCCCGACCCGCTCGCGGACGCGCGCAAAGTGAGCGCGGCGGCGTACAGCGACAGCGCGTGGAGCGGCTGGCGCAGATCGTGGCTCGCCGCGGCAAGGAAGCGCGACTTGGCGCGATCGGCGTCCTCCGCCCGGTCCCGCGCGAGCGCCGCTTCCTGGCGCTCGCGCTCGAGCTCCTCGATGAGGCGTTCGTTCTCGTAGCGGATGCCGAACGATTCGCGGACCACCCGTTCGTTGTCGCGGACGAAGAGCGACAGCACGAGCGCGAACAGCACGATCAGGACGCCCAGGAAGATGCCGTGGGTTTCGCCGCTGAGCATCCAGAGCGCCGCGAGCGGACCCAGCGCCGCAGGGATGTACGCGAAGAACGCCCTGGCATAGGCGGCCGCAGTGGCGACTCCACCCGCCGCCCAGCAGACGAGCACCATTGTCAGCAACGCCTGGTCGGTGTACGGGAGCGACCCGAAGAACAGCGGCGCCGCGGCGCCCGTTGCGAGCCCGTTCGCGGCCGCGAACAGCACCATGTTCCGGAGCGCGGCGGTCGCATCGGGGGGCGGCGACCGCAGGACGCGGAGCGCGTATGCGCGCCGCGTTAGGAGGATCGCGCCGAGGACCGTGCCCCACGCCCAGACGAGCCAGTGCGGCGCGTTCTCCCAGACCGCATAGGCGACGAATGCGACGGCGATCAGGATCACGAACGGCGAGCGCGTCGCCTGCTGGCACAGCAGCGCCAACTCCTGCAGCAGGAGCTGGCCGCGGCGGCGGACTTCGTCGGTCACGTCCGACGCCACGGGCGCCTCCGCCGTCGACGACCGGGCGGGACCGCCGAGCGCGAGATCAGACAAGGCTCAGCCCCCGCCGCCCTGCGACGTCGGTCGCGGGGAGATAGACGCCGCCCGCCAGCACCCGCCTCAGGGCGGTCACCATGGTCTCGGCGGGCGACGACTTCGGGATGAACCCCTTCGCGCCGGCGTCGATCGCCGCACGCACCGCCGCGGGATCGTCGTCCTCGGAGAGCACCACCACCGGCGTCGCGGGGAACGCGGCACGCAGCGCGACGAGGGCGGCCATTCCGTCCATCCCCGGGAGCTCCGGGTCGAGCAGCACGAGATCGTAGCGGCCGGCGCCGGCGAGCGCGGTCGCCGCGGCGCAATCGCCGGTCTCGTCGAGCCCCACTTTCGCGTCGAGGCTGCCAAGCAGGAACTTCATCCCGCCGCGGAAGAGCGGATGGCCGTCGACGAGCAGGATCTTCACGCCAGGCGCACTTGTTGTAGGAGTTATCACAGTAGGATACGACAGCCCGTGGCGCACGGGGTACCGGCCGGAACGGCTACGCGAGGTCTTAGGGCTCGGCGCGAAGCCCCCGGCGGCAGGCCGGGTCGCGCTCCAGCTCGACCCCCGGCGCGCCCCTGGGGTCGCCGGCCGCCACGACGCTGACGAGCTCGACCCGGCGCGTGACGAATTCCGGGATTGCGTCGTCCGCCTGGCACGGCCCCTGGAACGGATGCACCATCGCCGGGGCGAACGCCCCGATCAGCGTCAGCGAGGCGACGGCCACGGCGGTGCGTTTCACGGGTCTCTCCTTCATCCGGTCGAAGTGTTCGGGGTGGATGGTCTCGGCACGCCGCGGCCATCCCCGATCGCAACTTAGGCCGGTCGGGGTGAGGTCTCAATCCACCGAATCGCCGGCGACACGGCCAGGCGCCCTCATCCGTACGGATGAGGGCGCGCGCGGGTGCGGCCGGCGGCGGTCGCCGGGTCGGCGCCGGAGGGCTAGAGCAAGCGCTGCTCGATGACGCGGGCGAGCGCTTCGGGGTCCTCGACGTGCAGGTTGTGACCGAGGCCGGCGAGCTCGAGCGCATCGGGTGCGAGCCGCCGCAGCTCTTCGATGCGCACCAGCGCGTCCTCCGATCCGCATGCGAGGACAACGCGCGAGCGTGCGGCGGCAACGATGCCCTCGGTCGGGGGCCCGGCCGCCGCGGCCGTCGCCGCGTGCGCCGCCAGCCGCCATCGCCCGCCCTCGGCCACGAGGCTGGCATCCACCACCGGCGAGTCGGGCGCAAGCAGCCGGTCGAGACCGGAAACGCGCAGGAACCGCGCCGCCGCGTCGGCGCGCGTGTCGAACCAGCGCGCCGGCGCGCGCGCCAGTGCGGCGAACTTGGCGAGCTCCTCCGGCGTCCACGTCACCTTCATCCCGAACCCGAGCACGCCCCGCACTTCGACGCCGAACCAGCCGGTCGCGAGGACCAGACCGATCGCCGCGCCCATCGAGTGCCCCACGACGTGGACCGGATCGCCGGGCGGGAGGAGCGCCGCGACGTCGGCGGCGTGCTGGCCGTACCCGTAATGGGTCGCGTGCGGGGAGCGCCCGTGGCCGCGCAGGTCGGGCACGACGATCCGCCCTGCGAAGCGCGGGCGCAGGCACGCGACGAGCGGCGCCCAGACCGCGCCGTTCGCGCTCAAGCCGTGCAGCAGGACGAGCGTCGGCGGTCCCGAGCCGTGCGCTTCGACGTGAAGGCGCACGGCGGTCAGCGTCGGTGAGGGACCAAGATGGATTTCTCCGGGCCGCCCCGGTGTTTGCGCTCCAGCGGCGTAGGATATACGCGATTCTCCGGAGGGCCTTGCGATGAGAAAGCTGCTATGGATCGCGCTGCTGGCGGCCGTCGCCGGGTGCGCAGCGCGGGTCGGCTCCTCGGTCACGCCGGGGATGGCGCAGGCCGATGTGACGAGGGTGGCCGGCAAGCCCTTTGCGGAGGGCCGTCTCCAGACCGGCGAGCCCTACTGGGACTACACGCTTCAGCCGTCGGGCTATTACACGTGGCGGGTGGTGTTCGGGCCCGACGGCACCGTCCGCGACGTGCGCAACCTGATGACGCAGCAGAACTTCCTGAACCTCAAGCCGGGCATGACCGAGCCCGAGGTGGTCGGCGTGCTGGGCCCGGCCCGGTTGCGCCAGCTCTACTGGCTCGGCACGTACTCGATCAGCTACCGGTTCATGGAAGCGACGACGTTCATGATGATGACCGCCGAGTTCACGCGCGAGGGCCAGCTGACGACGTACTACTGGCAGCCGGATCAGGCGATCTATTCCACGGTGTCCGGCTTCCGCTAAGGTACCCCGCGGCTCCCGCGAGATCGGCGAGGGGGCGGTCGCCCCCTCGCTCGCGCGCGCGGCGGGACGCGACGCTAGTCGGCGCGGAGGGTGAGTTCCCCGAGCCCGCTGTCGATCTTCTCCGCGGGCATCGCGTAGAGCCAGACCTCGACGAGCCTGGACACGTCCCCCAGCTCCCCGAGCCCGCTGTCGATCTTCTCGGCCGGAATCGCGTAGAGCCACGGCTCCCGCCACTCCGCGAACGGCGGCAGCGAACCGAGGCCGTTGTCGATCTTCTCGGCCGGAATCGCGTAGAGCCACGGCTCCCGCCACTCCGCGACCGGCGGCAGCGAGCCGAGGCCGTCGTCGATACTCATCGCCGGGACGAGAAGCTCGTCGGGGATTTCGGCGGCAGCGGCGAACGACGCTACGCCGAGAGCAAGCGTGACGCAACAAATCACTTTAGTGAAACGGTCCATGCGGTGCCTTTCCAGGGGTGCCTGCGCTGCAAGGAAGCATGGCGCATGCCGGCTTGCAGCCTCGGGCCCGTCGCGTGTGCGGTATGCCCGCGCAGCGGCCGGCTCGGGTCCGCGGCACGCGAGCCCTGCCAACTACTTCACGGAACGAGGTCTCGAAACCCCGGGCGCGGGTCGCGCCCGATCAGTGCGGCGCCTTGCCCCGGTTGGCGAGTGTCATCAGCTTGACGTACTTGTAGTACGTCCCCTCAGCGTTCGACACGGCGAGGAGAAACCCCTCGCGCCCGTCGAGGAAGCCGGCGCGGAAGAGGTAGGTCCGGAGGAACGTCCAGAGCCCGTGCGCCACTGCGCGGACGACCGAGCCCGTCTGCCCGCGCCGGGCGAGCGCTTGCGCCCCGACGCTGGAATAGTGGTTCATCTTGCCGAGCACGTCCTCCAGCTCGGTGAACGCCTCGTGCATGAGCACGCCCCGGGCATCCCCGATCCGGCCGTCGATGTTCAGGCGCTCGTGGACCAGCTCGTCGCTGAAGCGTCCCTTCCCGCGCCGCACGAGCCGCACGACCCAGTCCGGCCACCACCCCGAATGGCGCATGGCGCGCCCGCAGAAGCTCGACAGACGGCGGATCCGGTAGCCCGCGGCCGCGTCGGGAGGAGCCGTCAGCAGCCGGGGAATCTCCTCCTGCAGCTCCGGCGTCAGCCACTCGTCGGCGTCCAGGGAGAGGATCCAGTCGCCGCTGGCGAGATCGAGGGCACGGTTCTTCTGCGGCCCGTACCCCGGGTAGTCGTCGGTCACCACGACGCGCGCGCCCAGCGCCCGGCAGATCTCCACCGTGCGGTCGGTGCTGCCGGAGTCGACGACGATGACCTCGTCCGCGAACGGCACGGACTCGATGCAGCGGCGGATGCACGCTTCTTCGTTCTTGGTGATGATGGTCAGGGAGAGCTTCATCGCGGGCCGCCGCGGACGCGCGTGCCGCGGCGAGTACATGATCTTGCCGCGGATCGGTGATCCGGGCTAGCCGTACGGAGTGCGCGTCCCGTGCCGGCGGCGGAACGGGTAGACGAGCTGCCCGAGGTAGTCCTCCGGCGGCTGGAACTTGACCGTCCCGTAATTCTCCGGCCAGTGAGCCGGCTGATGCGCGGTGCCGAACACGACGTCCCACAGCGGCAGGCAGCCGGCGAAGTTCTTGTCGATCCCTTCCTCGTCCGAGGTGTGATGCCAATGGTGGTACTCGGGCGTAGCGATCACCCAGCGCAGGTACGGCCAGCGCCAGCGCACGTTGGCGTGGATGAAGACCGCGAGGAACGAAATGAACACAAGATAGGCATACAGCGCCGCCGGCGCGAAGCCGAGCACGAACACCGGGAGGAACGCCGCGGTACGGGTGACCAGCACGTCCACGATGTGCATGCGCGACCCGGCGAGCCAGTCGAGCTCGCGGCTGGAATGGTGGATCGCGTGAAAGCTCCACAGCCACGGCACCCGGTGGAATGCGCGGTGCACCCAGTAGGTCGTGAAGTCCACCGCCAGCAGGATTTGCACGAACTGCAGCCACAGCGGTTGCGCCGCGACCGCCTGCTGGAACTCGAGCCGGATCGCCCAGGAGAACAGCGCCTGGGCGGGGACCATGCTGGCGAATGCGAGCAGCTGTACGCCCACGTGGCTGACGAAGAAGTGCTTGAGATCGGTCTGCCAGCCGGTGCGGAAGATGCGCTGCGTGCGCAGCGCGAACAGCCGTTCGAGCGGGATGAACACGAGGCCGAGCACCAGGAGCTCGAGCACGAGGTAGTCGACCCCCGCCGCGACATCGCGGTGGCCCGCGATGTCGAGGGGTTCGGCCTCCGCGCCGCCGAGGAGCAGCGCGATCGAGGCGAGCGCGATGCCGAGCAGGCCGTGGAGCTTCGAGCGCAGGAGCAGCACCGCCGCCGCGCCGAGCGCGAAGGTCGCGAAGATCGCAGCCTGCAGGATGCCGCGGAAGAGGGCGAGATTCGCCTTGTAGACCGGCAGCGCGTCGCGCGTGACGAGGAGGTCGGGCAGCAGGAAGCAGAGCTCGCCGAGCACGCACAGCACGCCGAGCAGGCCCGAGGCGACTGCCGCGCGCTTGCCGAGGCGGATCCGGAGGGCGCGGCTCAGCGCCATGGCCTGAGCAGCCGTTCGAGCGACCGGGTTCAGCCAGCCGCTCGCCGTGCAGTAGTGGGTATCGAACGGGCGCCGGTGGTGCCGCCCGTGCTCCTCGGGGCGAAGGATCAGCCGCCAGCGCTGCGCCGGCGGACGAGCCGCGGAACGCGCTCGGCTCCATGTGCGCCCACTTGTGGCACTGGTTGGCGGCGAGGATCCCGAGCACGGTGAAGAGCGCGAGCGCCTGCAGGAAGACCCACGGCGGCGACGAGAGCGGCATCAGCGCGGCGACGAGCACCGCCGGCAGCGCGGCGAGGCAGCTCGCGCCGTTCGTCTCGACGAAGTCGTGGTGCGCGATGCGGTTGGCGTCGGCATGGTGCTCGCGGAACGGCCGGACGAACCAGCGGCCGAGGACCGGCGTCCGGACGCTGCCGAAGGTGTCGAACGCCCAGTGGACGAGTCCGCTGAAGAGGTCGGCCGCCGTCCAGCCCGCCAGCGCGGCGGCCGGAATCGCCCAGCCGGGAAGGCTCGGATGCGCGGCGAGCTGGAAGAAGCCCGCGGCGGCGAGCACCGCGAAGGTGCCGATCGCCGCGGTCTCGAGCCGCCGTTGGCCGGCGGTGTAGCCGGTTGTGCCCGTCATCGAATCGCTCCCGGTCGCGGGCGTGCGAGCCGTTGGGCCCGGCGCGAGCCGTGCTGGCGCCGAATATGCCCCACGCCGGTGCCGGAGGGCCAGGAAATGTTGAACGCGGCGGGTGAGGCGCCCCGCCGCTCGGCCCATCGATCGGAGTGGCTGCCGATCCAGCGGCTTGCGTTACCATCGCCGCTGGAGCGTGACGCGGGGCGGGGGCTGAAGAATGGATTTCGTGCTGAGCGCGGTGCTTTCGGCGTGATCCTGGACATGGAGTACCCGCGCTTCGGGCTGATCGGGTCGACGCCTTCGATCGGGTGCTGATCGACCTGCGCAGAGCATGAACTAGCGGGAAAAAGCGGTGAAAGTCAGCACGCGGAGCTGACCATGGCGTTCGAGATCGCCCGTATTGCGCTCGGCCGCGTTTTCTTCCAGCGCTGTTTTTACCTGTTCGTGGCGCTGCTCGTCCTCATCACGGTGGTCCCGTTCCTCGAGCCGACTCAGCGCGGACGGATTGCGGTCAACCTTGCCAACCTGTTCATCGTGGTCGCGGCGGTGGCGGCGGTCGGCCGGTCCCCGCTCTCGTTCCTGATTGCCCTGCTGCTCGCAGCGCCGACCGTCGGCTTCCAGCTCGTCGGTTTGTCTTCCGGCGAAGCGGAGCACCTCGCGCTGTCGTGGTCGTTCGCGGCCGCGCTCTACGCCGCCACGATCGCGTACCTATTGCGGTATGTCTTGCGCCGCGACGTCATGACGGCCGACAAACTGTGGGGCGCGGCCGCGGCCTTCATGATGATCGGGGTGCTCTGGGCATACCTCTACGGGATCGTTCAACACCTGTACCCCGGGTCGTTCGCGACCGGCGGCGCCGTAGCGCCGCTGTCGTTGGTCGATCTCCTGTACTTCAGCTTCACCGTCCTGACGAGCACGGGGTTTGGCGACATTGCTCCGGCCACGCCGCAGGCCCGGGCGGTGTGCGTGCTGCAGCAGATCGTCGGCATCCTGTTCGTCGCCATCCTCATCGCCCGGCTCGCCGGCGTCTACCCGCCGTGGGATCGCGAGGCTCGTCGCTGAGCGGCTGGACCCTCGGCAAGTAGACTAGGGCCGGCCGCGCCTCAGCGCGCCGCCCGTTCCCGCTCGCAACCCGATCCCATGGCTGCACGTCTCACCGTCTTGCGTTGGACGCTCGCAATCGTGGCAGCGTTTGTTCTCGTGCCGGTCGGCGCGGTGGCCCTGATCGCCTGGCTCGGCGTCCTGGTCGACGCGGGGCCCTGGCGCGCGACGCTCGCCGAGGTCGCGACCGACGCGCTCGGGCGCCCGGTGACGCTCGAAGGCCCGGTCGAGCTCTCGCTCGGGTTGCGCTCGGCGTTGAAGATCGGCGGGATCACGATCGCCAATCCGCCCGGCTTCTCCGGCGCCGAGTTCGCGAGCCTCGGCGACGTGCGGGCGCAAGTGGATCTCGTTCCGGCGCTGCGCGGGCGGCTCCGCATCCACAGCCTCGAAGCGGAGAACGTGCGGGTGCGCCTCGAGCGGGCGGAGGACGGCCGGTTCAACTGGGACTTCGGCGCGCTACTGGGCGTGGCCGACGCGGACGCCGAGGCCGCGCCCGAAGCGGCGCCCGAAGCGGCGCCCGGCCCGGCGGTGGCGGTGCGCATTCGCCGGCTCGCACTTCGCAGCCTCGCCGTCGAGTATCGCGATGCCGCCTCGCAGCGCAGTCGCTACTTCGATCTCGACGAGCTCATCGGCGATGCGCCCTGGAACGCCGCGCTCACGATGACGGTGCGCGGGCGCGTCGAGAAAAAATTTCCGTACCGCCTGACGCTCCAGGGCGGTCCGGCGCGGGCGCTGTACCGCGCCGGCGAGCCGTGGCCGTTCGAGGTCGACTTCGAGTTCGTCGACACGCGCCTGCACGCGACCGGCAGCACCGACACTGGGACCGGCGAAACGCGCGCCGATGTCGGCCTCGGCACCGCGAATCTCGCTGAGCTCGAGCGGCTGCTCGAGGTCAGGCTGCCGAGGTTCGGCGTGACCGCCCTCGCGGCGCGCGTCGTCCATCGCGCGCAAACCGTCGATCTGGAGATCGTGCGCGGCGTCGTGGGCGACTCCGAGCTGACGGGACGTCTCCGGATCGCGGCCACGGCGCCCCGGCCGCGCGTCACCGGCGAGCTCGCGATCGCGACGTTCGACCTGCGCCCGTTCCTCGACGGCGAGCCGGCGGCGGTGGCGAAGCCGCCCACCTTCGGGGAGATCGAGAACCAGGCGCTGAGCGTGCGCGCGCTCGGCGCGCTCGACGCCGACGTCGCCGTCGCGATCGGCCGCTGGCTGGGACTGCCGGGCGACATTCGCGATGCCCAGCTCAAGCTCCGGATCGCGGACGGCAGGCTGGAGGCGCCGATCCAGGCGCGGATCGCGGAGGTGCCGCTCGCCGGTCGGCTCGATCTCGATGCCGCGGCCGGCGTGCCGACGGTCGCGCTCGAGCTCGGGACGCGAAACTCGCCGCTCGGGAGTCTCGCCGAGCTTCTGACCGGGCTGCGTGGCATCGATGGCACGCTCGGCCGCTTCGACCTGCGGCTCACGGGGCGGGGCGACACGGTGGGCGCGCTCGTGCGCAACCTGGAGGCGCGGCTCACGGCGGCCGGCGCGAAGCTCACCTACGGCAACGTCGCGGGCGGCCGGCCGGTCGAGCTCACACTCGAGGGGCTGGAGGTTTCGATCCCGCGTGGCGCCACCTTGCGGGGCAGCGCTCGCGGCGCGCTTCGCGGCGAGCCGATCACGGCGCGGATCCAGGGCGGGAGTCTCGTGACGGCGCTGCGCGAGGCTCGCTCCCGCATCGAGATCACCCTCCAGGGTGCCGGCGCCAGCGCGCGAATCGCCGGGGTGATCGCACATCCCGGCGCGCCGGCCGGGACCGACCTCGACTTCCGTCTGGAGGGGCGCCGCGCCGGCGACCTCGCGGCCTGGCTCGGCACCGCGCGCAGCGCGTCCGCGCCGGTCGCGCTCGGCGGTCGCTACCGCGCCGCCGGCGACGAGTGGCACCTCGACGACTTCAAGCTGACGCTCGGCCGCAGCGAGCTCGCGATCGATGCGCATGAGAGCGGCAGCGGTGCGGACTCGTTCGTCATCGCGGCGGTGCGGAGCGCGTTGATCGACGTGCCGGAGCTCCAGAGCCTCTTCGCGGATCGCGCCGCCACGCCGAAGGGATCGCGCACCGAGATCGACGTCCCCATCCTGCCGCGGGGCATCGATCTCGCCGACGCCGATATCGGCGTAGGGATCGAACGCGTCGCCCTCGGACGCGGCGACCTCGCGAACGTCGCGGTTACCGCGCGCGTGCGCGGTGGCCGCATGGGACCTTCGCCCTTCAGCGCGACGTTCGGCGGGACGCCGTTCGGCGGCACCGTGGCGCTCGACCTGCGCGGCGAGGTTCCGGAGGCCGCGCTCACGATGTCGGCCGAGAAGGTGGCCCTCGGCAAGCTGCTGCAGGCGCTGCGGATCGTCGACGATCTCGACGCCACGGTCGACTCGCTGACGGTCGAGATGAACGGGCGCGGCAGCCGCCTCCTCGAGCTCCTCGAGCGCTCGTCGTTCGCAGCGAAGCTCCAGGGGGGGCGGCTCCGGGTGCGCGGTCCGGGCAACCGCGTCGTTGCCAACCTGCGGCTCGCGGAAGCCACGGCCGCGGCCGATCCCGGCAAGCCGGTCGCGGTTCGCCTCGAGGGCGCGCTCAACCGGCTCCCGGTGGCCATCCGGATCTCGAGCGGCACGCTCGCCGACTTCGCGCACGACGCGAAGCACGTGCCGTTCTCGCTGACCGCCGAGACCGCCGGCACGCGCCTCGCCCTCGACGGGCGGGTGACGCTCCCCGCAAGCGAGGCGACCGCCGACCTGAAGCTCGTCGTCTCGGGCGAGCGGCTCGACTCGCTGAATCGCCTCGCTCGCACCGCGCTGCCGCCCTGGGGACCGTGGTCGCTCGCCGGGCCGCTACGGATCACAACGACCGCATACGACGTGCCCGAGCTCGCCGTCACCGTGGGGTCGAGCCGGCTCACCGGGGCGGGCCGCCTCGATCTCGGCGGGGACAAGCCCCGCCTCGACCTGAGCGTCCGCTCGCCGCGGGTGCAGCTTGACGACTTCCGGCTCGCGGGCTGGTCGGCGTTCGACGCGCAGCCGGCCCGGGACGACGACGATCTCGAGGCCCTCCGCGCGCAGATCAAGGAAGCGGCCGAGCAGACCGAAGCGCTCGCGAGCGCGGAGGTGCTGGGCCGGTTCGACGGCTACCTCGACGTGGAGGTGTCGGAAGTGCTCTCGGGGGCCGACCGGCTCGGGAGCGGCTGGCTCCGGCTGCAGCTCGTGGACGGGCGGCTCATGCTCGGTCCGGCGGAGGTGAGCACGCCCGGCGGCACGGCGCGCCTCGCGGGCGCGTACACGCCTTCGGAGCGCGGCGTCGAAGTTTCGCTCGGCGCCTACGTGGACCGCTTCGACTACGGCATCCTCGCGCGACGCATCCGCCCGGACGCGGGCGCCGAGGGGCTGTTCAGCCTCCAGCTCGAGCTCGCGGGCCGCGCGCCGGCGTTGAGCGCGCTCATGGCGCATGCGAACGGGCGCATCGACGTCACGGTCTGGCCGCGCAACCTCAGCGCGGGCGTGTTCGACCTCTGGGCGGTGAACCTGTTCCTCGCGCTTCTCCCCGCGGTCGATCCGTCGGCGCAGTCGCAGGTCAACTGCGCCTTCGCCCGGTTCGACCTGCACCAGGGTAAGCTCACCGACGAGGCGATCCTGATCGACACGAGCCGCGTCCGCGTGACCGGCCGGGGCGGCGTCGATTTCGCCGACGAGAAGCTCGCGTTCCGCTTCGAGCCGCGCGCGAAGGAGCCCCAGCCCTTCAGCCTGGCGACGCCGGTCCAGGCGACCGGCACCCTGACCGATTTCCAGGTCGGTCCGAGCGTCGGCGATGCGCTCGCCACCGTGCCGCGATTTCTGGGCTCGCTGCTGCTCGCGCCGATCCAAGCGCTCGGCGTCGAGGTCGTGCCGCGCGACGGACGCGACGTCTGCGCCGACCCGCTGGGCGCGCCGCGGGCGGCGAAGCGCTGAGGTGGAGCTTGCGCGTACGGCGAGGTAACAGACGAGCGGCCTGACTTCAAGCTATACGCCATCGACGTGAGCTTCGACGGCATTGCTGACCCGAAGGAGCGCAGCTACTTCCTGAACCAGCCGACCAGCTTCGTGCTCCCCGCCGAGTCGGTCGACCGGCTGCGCGAGGTCGCCGGGCGGCTGCTCCGCGAGTCGACCGAGTTCCAGGCGCTGGTGAAGGAGCTCGGAGGGACGCCGGCGCCCGCTACCGGAACTCGATGATCGGCTGATCGACGACGAGGCTGTCGCCGGCCTTCGCAAGCAACGTCTTCACAACCACGTCGTGCTCGGCGCGCAGCACGTTCTCCATCTTCATCGCCTCGATCACCGCGAGCCGTTCGCCGGCCTTCACCTCCTGTCCGGGCGACACGGCGATCTCGGTGAGGAGCCCGGGCATGGGCGAGAGCAGGAACCGCGACAGATCGGGCGGCGGCTTGTGCGGCATCAGCGCCTGCGCCCGCGCGGCGTGCTCGGTCAGCACGAGCACCACGGCCTCGACGCCGCCGTGGACCATGCGGTACTTCATGCCGAGGCGTTCGAGCTGGACGTGCACACGCCGGCCGTTCAGCGTGCCGGTGAACAGGGGCTCGCCGATCCTCCAGTCGGAGAGCACCGCGAACGCGGCTCCCTCCCGGAAGACCTCCTGCCCGCCCGGAATCGAGCGGATCCGCACCGGGTGCGGCTCGCCCCGCAGCCAGACGATGCGCGTGTCGCCGAGGTCGCGCTCGTGGCCCGGGACCTGGCTCGCGATCCTCGCCGAGCGCTCGGCGAAGCGCCAGTGCACCGCGGCCGCGACGGAGATGAAGAGGTTCGGATCGTCGATCGGCGCCGCGGCGGGCTTGTACCCCGTCGCGAACTCCTGCGCGATGAAACCGGTGTCGAATTTCCCGGCGGCGAATCGCGGGTGCCGCGCGACCGCGGCGAGAAAGGCGACGTTCGTCGCCGGGCCCTTGACCACGAACGCATCCAACGCCTCCGCGAGCCGCGCGCGGGCCTCGTCGCGGCTCGTGCCGTGGCAGATGAGCTTCGCGACGAGCGAGTCGTAGTGCATCGACACCTCGCCGCCCTCGTACACGCCGGTGTCCACGCGCACCTCGCCCGCGCGTTCCTGCGGGGGCCGGAACTGGGTGAGCCGGCCGGACGAGGGCAGGAAGTTCCGTGACGGGTCCTCGGCGTTGATCCGCGCCTCGATCGCCCAGCCGGTCCGGGTCACGTCATCCTGCTTGAACGGCAGCTTCTCGCCAGCGGCGACCCGGAGCATGAGCTCGACGAGATCGAGCCCGGTGACGAGCTCGGTCACCGGATGCTCGACCTGGAGCCGGGTGTTCATCTCGAGGAAGTAGAAGCTGCGATCCGCCCCGACCACGAACTCGACGGTGCCGGCGGACCGGTACTTCACAGCCTTGGCGAGCGCGACGGCCTGCTTGCCCATCGCCGCGCGCGTCTTGTCGTCCAGGAACGGCGAGGGCGCTTCCTCGAGCACCTTCTGGTGGCGGCGCTGGATCGAGCACTCGCGCTCCCACAGGTGCACGACGTTGCCGTGCGCGTCGCCGAGCACCTGCACCTCGATGTGGCGCGGCTGCTCGATGAACTTCTCGATGAATACCCGGTCGTCGCCGAACGCGCTCCGGGCCTCATTCTGGCAGCTCACGAAGCCTTCCCGGGCCTCGGCGTCCGAGCGCGCGATGCGCAGCCCCTTGCCGCCGCCGCCCGCGCTCGCCTTGATCATCACCGGGTAGCCGACCTTGCGCGCGACCGCGGCGGCGTGGTCGGCGTCGCGGATCACGTCCGTGGAGCCCGGGATGGTGCTGACCCCGGCCTTCTCCGCGAGCTTCTTCGAGGCGATCTTGTCGCCCATGCCGGCGATCGCCTCGACGTTCGGGCCGATGAACGCGATCCCGGCGGCGGCGAGCGCCTTGGCGAAGCGCTCGTTCTCCGCGAGGAACCCGTAGCCCGGGTGCACCGCTTCGGCGCCGGTCTGCCGGCACGCTTCGACGATGCGGTCGATCGCGAGGTAGCTCTCCGCCGAAGGCGGCGGACCGATCCGCACCGCCTCGTCGGCGCGCGCGACGTGCAGCGCATCCTTGTCCGCGTCCGAGTACACCGCGACCGTCCGGATGCCCATCCGCTGCGCGGTGCGGATCACCCGGCAGGCGATCTCGCCGCGATTCGCGATCAGGATTTTCTTGAACATCTAGGGCGCAGCGGCTCCGCGACCGTCGGCGCGGCTACAGAGGGATGTTCGAGTGCTTGCGCCAGGGGTTCTCGAGCCGCTTGTCTTTGAGCATCGCGAGCGAGCGGCAGATCCGCCGCCGCGTCTCGCGGGGCATGATCACGTCGTCGATGAATCCGCGATGGCCGGCGATGAACGGGTTGGCGAACTTCTGCCGGTACTCCTCGGTGCGCTCGGCGATCTTCTGCGGGTCGCCGAGGTCCTTGCGGAAGATGATCTCGACCGCGCCCTTCGGCCCCATCACGGCGATCTCCGCCGACGGCCACGCGAGGTTCACGTCGCCCCGCAGGTGCTTCGAGCTCATGACGTCGTACGCCCCGCCGTAGGCCTTGCGCGTGATGACCGTCACCTTCGGTACGGTCGCCTCCGCGTAGGCGAACAGCAGCTTCGCGCCGTGCTTGATGATCCCGCCGTGCTCCTGGGCGACCCCGGGCAGAAAGCCCGGCACGTCGACGAAGGTGAGGATCGGGATGTTGAAGCAGTCGCAGAAGCGGACGAACCGTGCGCCCTTGATCGAGCTCTTGATGTCGAGGCAGCCGGCGAGGACGAGCGGCTGGTTGGCGACGATGCCGACCGGCTGGCCTGCCATGCGCGCGAAGCCGACGACGATGTTCTTCGCGTGTTCGGGCTGGAGCTCGAAGAATTCGCCCTCGTCGGCCACCTTGAGGATCAGCTCCTTGATGTCATAGGGCTTGTTCGGGCTGTCGGGCACCAGCGTGTCCAGCGCGGCGATCTCGCGGTCCGCCGGATCGTCGGTCGGCCAGACCGGCGGCTTCTCCCGGTTCGAGCCGGGAAGGTAGTTCACGAGCCGGCGGGTCATCATCAGCGTCTCGACGTCGTTCTCGAACGAGCGGTCGGCCACGCCGGACTTCGCCGTGTGCGTGATCGCCCCGCCGAGCTCCTCGTGCGTCACTTCCTCGTGGGTCACCGTTTTCACCACGTCCGGGCCGGTGACGAACATGTACGAGGAGTCCTTCACCATGAGGATGAAGTCGGTCATCGCCGGCGAGTAGACCGCGCCGCCGGCGCACGGGCCCATGATCAGCGAGAGCTGCGGAATCACGCCGGACGCGAGCACGTTGCGCTGGAACACCTCGGCGTAGCCGCCGAGCGAGGCGACGCCTTCCTGGATGCGCGCGCCGCCCGAGTCGTTGAGCCCGATCACCGGCGCGCCGACCTGCATCGCCTTGTCCATGACCTTGCAGATCTTCTCGGCGTGCGGCTCCGACAGCGCGCCGCCGAACACCGTGAAGTCCTGGCTGAACACGAAGGCGAGCCGGCCGTTGATCGTGCCGTAGCCGGTCACGACGCCGTCGCCGGGGATCTTCTGGTCCGCCATCCCGAAGTCGGTGCAGCGGTGCTCGACGAACATGTCCCACTCCTCGAACGACCCCGGATCGAGGAGCAGCTCGATGCGCTCGCGGGCGGTCAGCTTGCCCTTGGCGTGCTGGGCCGCGATGCGGCTCTCGCCCCCGCCGAGGCGGGCCTGCGCGCGCTTCTCTTCGAGCTGGCGGATGATCTCCTGCATGGTTCCTCCCTTTCGTGCGCTCCCCTCCGCCGCGCGGAAGGGGGCTGCCGCTACGCCTGCTTCGCCAGCGCCAGCAGCTTAGCCGCTGCCGCCGCCGGCGTCAGCGAGCCTTCGGCGACCGCGAGGCGCGCCGCCGCGAGCTCGCGCTTCACGGCCGGGTGCTGGTAGAACCGCGCGCGGAGCTCGTGGTCGACGAGCGCGGCGAGCCAATCGAGCGCCTGCCGCTTCCGCTTCGCGTCGAGGGCGCCGCTCGCCGACATCGCCGCGCGAAACCGCTCGGCTTCGCGCCAGACCGCCTCGACCCCGTCGCCCTTCAGCGCGCTCAGCTTCACGACCGGCGGCGTCCAGGCGCCCGCGCGCCGCGGCAGCATCGAAACCGCGTTCGCGATCTGCGTTCGCGCGAGCTCGGCCGCTTCCCGGTCGAGGTCGGCCTTGTTGACTGCGACGACGTCGACGAGCTCGAGGATGCCGCGCTTGATCGCCTGGAGGTCGTCGCCGGCGTTCGGCAGCGCGACGAGAACGAAGCAGTCGGTCATGCCCGCGACCGCCGTCTCCGACTGGCCGACCCCCACCGTCTCGACGATCACGACATCGTGGCCCGCGGCCTCGCAGATCAGCATCGCCTCGCGCGTCTTGTGCGCGACCCCGCCGAGCGTGCCGCCCGAGGGCGAGGGCCGGATGAAAGCGTTGGGGTCGCGCGAGAGGCGATCCATCCGCGTCTTGTCGCCGAGGATCGAGCCGCCGGAGAGCGTGCTCGTCGGGTCGACCGCGAGCACCGCGACGCGGTGACCGCGCGCGGTGAGGGCGAGCCCGACGGTCTCGATGAAGGTGGATTTCCCGGCGCCCGGCGCCCCGGTGATGCCGATGCGAAAGCTCTGGCCCGCGTGGGGCGCGAGCGTCACGAGCAGCGCCTCGGCGCGCGCCTGGTGGTCGCGCCGCGACGACTCGACGAGCGTGATCGCCTTCGCGAGCGCCCGCGGGTCGCGGGCGCGCACGCCGTCGGCGAGCTTGCGGTCGGCGGGGTCCAGGCGCTCGGGCGCCGGACGCGCCCGACGGGCGGCACGCATCAGGGAACCTCTGCTTCGGGGGATTTACAAGGGGGCGCCGCCCCCTTGTTCCAGCAGGACATCAGACTGCGCTGGCGACCCGCGCTTCGCGGATCGCGCGGAGCACCGTGCGCGCCGCCTCCGAGATGACCGTGCCCGGACCGAACACCGCCGCGACGCCGGCCGCCTTCAGGTAGTCGTAGTCCTGTTGCGGGATCACGCCGCCGACGATGACCACGACCTCGGGCGCACCCTGTCTGCGGAGCGCCTCGACCAGCTGCGGCACCAGCGTCTTGTGACCGGCGGCGAGCGTCGAGACGCCGATCGCGTGCACGTCGTTCTCGATTCCCTGGCGCGCGGCCTCGTCGGGCGTCTGGAAGAGCGGGCCGATGTCGACGTCGAAGCCGAGGTCGGCGAACGCGGTCGCGATCACCTTCGAGCCCCGGTCGTGGCCGTCCTGGCCGAGCTTCGCCACCAGGAGGCGCGGGCGCCGGCCTTCCTCGGCCGCAAACCGGTCGATCTCGGCCTGCAGCGATTGCCAGCCGGCGTCGTGGGCAAAGGCCGCGCCGTACACGCCCGACACCGTCTGCGAGTCGGCCTGGTAGCGGCCCCAGACGCGCTCGAGCGCGTCGCTCACCTCGCCCACGGTCGCACGGGCCCGGACCGCCGTGATCGAGAGCCCGAGCAGGTTGCCCTTGCCGGTCCGCGCCGCTTCGGTCAGCGCCGCGAGCGCGGCATCGACCGTTTTCGGGTCGCGCTTCGCCTTGACCTGCGCGAGCCGCCTGAGCTGCGCCTCGCGCACCGCGGTGTTGTCGATCTCGCGGACCTCGACCGGCGGCTCCTCCGCGAGCTGGTACTTGTTGACGCCGACGATCACGTCCTCGCCGCGATCGATGCGCGCCTGCTTCTCCGCCGCGCACGCCTCGACCTTCAGCTTTGCCCAGCCCGACTGGACGGCCTTGGTCATGCCGCCGATCGCCTCGATCTCCTCGATGATGCTCCACGCGCGGTCGGCCATGTCCTGGGTGAGCTTCTCCATCGCGTAGGACCCGGCCCAGGGATCGACGACCGCCGGGATGTGCGTCTCCTCCTGGATGATGAGCTGGGTGTTGCGCGCGATCCGCGCCGCGAAGTCCGACGGCAGCGCGATCGCCTCGTCGAACGAGTTGGTGTGCAGCGACTGGGTGCCGCCGAACACCGCCGCCAGCGCCTCGATCGCGGTGCGCACGATGTTGTTGTACGGGTCGTGCTCGGTGAGCGACCAGCCCGAGGTCTGCACGTGGGTCCGCAGCATCAGCGAGCGCGGGCTCTTCGGGTTGAACTCCTTCATCATCCGCCACCACAGCAGCCGCGCCGCGCGCAGCTTGGCGACCTCGAGGTAGAAGTTCATCCCGACGCAGAAGAAGAACGACAGCCGGCCGGCGAACTCGTCGACGTCGAGCCCGCGGGCCAGCGCCGCGCGCACGTACTCGCGGCCGTCGGCGAGGGTGAACGCGAGCTCGAGCGCCTGGGTCGCGCCGGCCTCCTGGATGTGATAGCCGGAGATCGAGATCGAATTGAACCGCGGCATGTGACGCGCCGTGTGCTCGATGATGTCGGCCACGATGCGCATCGACGGCGCGGGCGGGTAGATGTAGGTGTTGCGGACCATGAACTCCTTGAGGATGTCGTTCTGGATCGTCCCGGAGAGCTGATCCTGCTTCACGCCCTGCTCTTCCGCGGCGACGACATACCCGGCGAGCACCGGCAGCACCGCGCCGTTCATCGTCATCGACACGCTCACTTTGTCGAGCGGGATGCCGTCGAACAGGATCTTCATGTCCTCGACGGTGTCGATCGCCACGCCGGCTTTCCCGACGTCGCCGACGACGCGCGAATGGTCGGAGTCGTACCCGCGGTGGGTCGCGAGGTCGAACGCGACCGACACGCCCTGCTGCCCGCCGGCGAGGTTGCGGCGGAAGAACGCGTTCGAGTCCTCGGCGGTGGAGAACCCGGCGTACTGTCGGATCGTCCACGGCCGCACCGCGTACATCGTGGCCTGCGGGCCGCGGACGAAGGGCTCGAAGCCCGGCAGGGTGTTCGCGTGCGGCAGCCCCTTCAGGTCCTCGGCGGTGTAGAGCGCCTTGACCTCGATGCCCTCGGGCGTGCGCCAGACGAGCTGATCGGGCGACCCCGCGGACTTCGCAGCGGCCTTCTGCCACTCCTCGAGCGTGGTGCGCTTGGGCGTCCGGTCGTTCATGGTCGTGCCCTCGGCAGGCGCGGGTGCGCGCCGTCGGTCCGTCGAGCGTTGCCGCCATTTTAAGCGCGAACGCTGCACGGCAGCATGCTTACGGGACGGGACCCCGGGGTTGCGCCGCGCGCCGCCGGCGGGCCCGTACGACCAGCGCGGCCGCGATGCCCACGGCGGCAGCGGCGCCGAAGACCGCCGTTTCGATGCGCTGAAAGTCGCCGAGGAGCAGCGTGAGCGCGTTGCCGAGGGCGTACCCGAGCGACGCGACGAGCGCCGCCCAGATCGCCGCGCCAAGCGCATTGAACGCGGCGAAACGCGCCCAGGGCATGCCGGTCATGCTGATCGCGATCGGCCCGACCGCGCGCAGGCCGTACATGAACCGGACGAGGACGACGATCGGCGCGCCGTAGCGCTCGAGGAGCCGCTCGATGTGCGCGATTCCCGGCGCGAGCCGCGGAAACCGCGCGAGGATGCGCGCGCCGTTGCGTCGCCCGATCAGGAAGTAGATCTGGTCGCCGAGGAACCCGCCCAGAGCGGCGACGGCGATCACCCACGGCAACGCGAGATAGCCGCGGTGCGCGGCGAGACCGGCGAGCGCGAGGACCGTTTCGCCCTCGAGCAGTGTGCCGACGAAGACCGCGGGATAGCCGTAGGTCTGGACGAGCGAGGCGAGGTCCATGCGCGGGTGGCGCGAACTATAGCGGCATCGCGCCCCGGTGCAGCGCCGATTGCCAGACCCACGACCGGCCCTGTAGAGTCGCGCCGCCTCCCGCCTCGCCCAAGAACGGATCCCCCATGCTCAAGCTGTCCCCGTTGCGTGCGCTCACCGTCGCTCTCGCGGCCATTTCGATCGCCGGCTGCGCCGCCACCGCGCGGACCTCGCTCGACAAGAGCTGGGTGGACCCCAAGCTCGCCGGCACGAAGTTCAAGAAGGTCGTGATTCTCTCGATCGCTAGCGACGAGTTCGCGCAGGCCTATTTCCAAGGCGACATCGCCGCGGCGCTCACCCGGCGCGGCATGAACGCCGTCGCGTCGGGGCAGTACTTCACGCACCGGAGCTCCGCCGAGGACGCGCGGTTCAGGCGCGCCGTCGAGTCGTCGGGCGCCGACGCGGTGCTGCTCGCCCGGGTGGTCGGCGTAGACGAGAAGTCGGGAACGACGCCCGGGATGCTCATCGGCCCGAACGGCGTGCCCTTACCAGGACCCGATCGGCATCTACGGCGCCATGGCCCAGGCGTTCGCGCCGACCCGCTACGTGCCCCCGACGGATTGGTCGCAGACCACCGTGATCGTGGAGACGCTGCTTTACGAGATGAAGGGCAAGCAGGCGGTCTGGTCGGCGCAGACGAGCACGAAGAACGCCGAATCCGGGGACCTCAAGCCCGCCATCGCGCAGTTCGTCGCCGTGCTGGTCGGAGCGATGGAGAGGGACGGCCTGTTCTAGCGGGTCGGATCGGGAGGACGACGTGAAGAAACGCTGGGAAGACCTGCTCGCCCGCTATCGCGTGGCGAAGGGTAAGCAATTCCGCCTGGGGGACTACGACCCGCGCGATACCTCCGGCATGAAGAGCGAGTCCAAGGAGGAAGCGAAGGAGCTCCTGCAACAGGGCGTCGAGCTGCTCGCCGAGTACCAGAACAAGCTCTACGCCCAGGACCGCTGGGCGGTGCTCCTGATCTTCCAGGCGATGGATGCGGCCGGCAAGGACAGCACGATCAAGCACGTGATGTCGGGGGTCAATCCGCAGGGCTGCGAGGTGTACTCGTTCAAGGCGCCGTCCAGCGAGGAGCTCGACCACGATTTCATGTGGCGCTGCGTGCCCTGCCTGCCGAACCGCGGCCACATCGGGATCTTCAACCGCTCCTACTACGAGGAGGTGCTCGTGGTGCGCGTGCATCCGGAGATCCTGGCGGCGCAGAAGCTCCCGCCCGAGCTCGTGACCAAGCGCATCTGGGAGGAGCGCTACGAGGACATCACCAACATCGAGCGCTACCTCGCCCGCAACGGCACGGTCATCCGCAAGTTCTTCCTCCACGTGTCGAAGGAGGAGCAGAAGAAGCGCTTCCTCGAGCGCCTCGACGAGCCCGAGAAGCACTGGAAGTTCGAGGCGGCCGACGTGAAGGAGCGCGGCCACTGGGACGACTACATGGCGGCCTACGAGAAGATGATCCGTGCCACCGCGACGCCGCACGCGCCGTGGTACGTCATCCCCGCCGACAACAAGTGGTTCACGCGCCTGGTCGTGGCGGCGGCGGTGGTCAAGACCCTGGACGACCTCGACCTCCATTACCCGAAGATCGGGAAGAAGAAGCGCGCCGAGCTCGCGGCGGCCCGCGCTGCGCTCCTCAGCGAAGACGACTGACGAGCGGCGCTAGCGGCTTACGCTTCTTTCTCTTAAGGTACTGATAATAAACGTCTTTACGCCAGTGTATTGCTGCGTCGCACAAAAATAGCTTGACTTGGAGGTGCCGGTCAGCTAGAATGGGTGTTGTGCAATGCAACATCCCGCGCTTCCCGAGACCCCGAAAGGACGAATCGGCAATGTATGTGACCCCTGACCAGATCACGGCCCTGACCCAGGGCAACGTCGATGCCGCGATCGGCATCGCCCGCCTGAACTTCGCCACCCTGGAGAAGCTCGCGGCGCTCAACTTCGGCACGGCCAAGGCCGCGTTCGAAGACGGCACGAGCTACGCCAAGGCCCTCGCCGGCGTGACCGACCCCCAGGAACTCGTGAACCTCAATACCCGGGCCGGCCAGCCCGCGCTCGAGAAGGCCATCGCCTATTCGCGCAGCGTGTACCAGATCGCGAGCCAGGCGAACGGCGAGATCGGCCGCCTCGTCGAGCAGCGGGCGGGTGAGCTCAACCGGACCGTGGCGACTGTGGTCGATCGGCTCGCGAAGGACGCACCAGCGGGCTCCGACATCGCGGTTGCGGCGGTCAAATCGACCCTCGCAGCGGCGAACTCCGCGTACGACAGCTTCACCAAGGCCGCCAGGCAGGCGACCGAGATTGTCGAGGCGAACCTCGCCGCCGTCGGCGCGCCGAACCTCTTCAAAAAAGCCGCCTAACTCCTCCTCCTCCCAGGCGGCTCAAGCCCCGGTACGTCCCGGGGCTTGTTCTTTTTGGGGGTCCCCGGGGGGTGCCTCCGCCGTCCCGCAGAGCGCAGTAGACTCCCGACGTCCTCGCGTCCCCGATCCCCGGAGGTCCCCGTGCGATTCCCGCTCCTCGTGCTGCTCGCCGCGCCGCTTGCCGTCGCGCAGGCGGGCGGATCCAACTACGGCGTCGCGCCTGGCGCCAAGGACCTCACCGGCAAGATCTCGGAATGGCCGGTGCCGACGCCGAAGTTCGCGCGCGATCCGGCGATCGGGCCCGACGGCAACATCTATATCGCGGTCATGCACGGGAACAAGATCGCGCGCTTCAACACCAAGACCGAGCAGTTCACCGAGTGGGATCTCCCGGAGGGCGCGCGGCCACACGGCCTCGTCGTCGCCGGCGACGGCCTCGTCTTCTACACCGGTTACGGCAACGGCACGATCGGCGAGCTCGACCCGAAGACCGGTAAGGTGGTCGAGCACAAGACCCCCTCCGGGGGCGGCAGCCCGCACACGCCGATCCTCGATGCCGCCGGCAACGTCTGGTTCACCGGGCAGGGCGGCAACTACATCGGCAAGCTCGACCGCAAGACCGGCAAGATCACCGAGTACAAGACCTCGGGCGGACCCTATGGCCTCGCCCTCGACAAGCAGGGCAACGTGTGGTTCTGTCGCTTCAGCGCGGACTCGCTCGGCAAGCTCGATCCGAAGTCCGGCCAGATCACGACCCTGTCGACCGGCCCCGGCTCGCGGCCGCGGCGGGTGGCGGCCGCGCCCGACGGCACGCTGTGGGTCACCTACTACGGCAACGGGAAGCTGGGGCACGTCGATCCCGTCGCCGGCAAGGTTCTCCAGGAGTACGAGATGCCGGCCGGGACCGCCGGTGGACCGTACGCGGTCTCGGTGGACGCCAAGGGCAGGGTGTGGGCGAACGAGATCCAGACCGACACCGTCGCGCTGTTCGATCCGGCGACCGCGAGGTTCCAGGTGTTCAAGCTGCCGTCGAAGGGCGTCGGCATCCGCAAGGCGATCGTCGACGGCGACGGCCGCTTCTGGTACATGGGCAGCCACAACGGGCGGCTCGGCGTGATCGAATGAAGAATCAGATTCAAGGAGGCGTCATGTTTTCCGCTGCGATCCGGAGCATTCCGTTCCTGCTGCTCGCCCTGGCTTCCGGTGCTTGGGCGCAAGCCTTTCCGACCAAGCCGGTGACGATGATCGTGCCGTTCGCGGCTGGCGGCCCCACCGACACCGTCGCGCGGACGATCGGCATCGCGATGCAGAACACGCTCAAGCAGACGGTGGTCGTCGAGAACGTCGGCGGGGCCGGGGGCACGATCGGCGTCGCCCGGGTCGCGCGCGCGACGCCGGACGGCTACACGATCCTGATCTACCACATCGGCATGGCGACCGCGCCGGCGCTCTACCGCAAGCTCCCGTTCGACGTGCTGAAGGACTTCGAGTACATCGGGCTGGTGAACGAGGTGCCGATGACGTTCATCGGCAGGCCGACGCTGCAGGCGAACACCTTCAAGGAGCTGCTCGCGTGGATCAAGGCGACCGGGAGCAAGGTCAACTATGGTAACGCCGGGCTCGGCGCGGCCTCGCACCTGTGCGGCCTGCTGTTCATGAGCTCGATCCAGGTCGACATGACTACGATCTCGTACAAGGGCACCGCGCCGGCGATGAACGACCTCCTCGGCGGCCAGATCGACCTGATGTGCGACCAGACCACCAACACCACGTCGCAGATCAAGGGCGGCAAGGTGAAGGCCTATGCGGTGACGAGCACGAAGCGCGTGCCGTCGCTGCCGAACTTGCCGACGCTGCAGGAAGAGGGGCTGAAAGGCTTCGAGGTCTCGATCTGGCACGCGCTCTATGCGCCGAAGGGCACGCCGAAGCCGGTCATCGACGTCCTGGTCAAGGCCAACCAGGCGGCGATCCAGGATCCGACCGTGAAGCAGCGCTTCGCCGATCTCGGCGCCGAATCGGTCGCGCTGGACCGGGCGACACCGGAGTACTTGCAGAAGTTCCTGGCGGCCGAGATCGCCAAGTGGGGACCGATCATCAAGAAGGCGGGGCAGTACGCCGACTGAGGCGTCGCCGATGAAGTGGGCTCGCGCGGCGGCTGCGGTCCTGCTCTGGGCCGGAGCCGCGGCCGCGAACGCGGACGCCCAGCTCTGGCAGAAGCTTCAGGGCGGCGGCTACGTGGTCCTGCTCCGTCATGGGCTCACCGAGCCCGGCGTCGGCGATCCGCCGGGCTTCAAGCTCGGCGACTGCAAGACCGAGCGCGCGCTGAACGCCGAAGGACGCGCGGAATCGAAACGTCTCGGCGAGGCGTTCCGCCGCCACCAGGTTCCCGTTGCCCAGGTCCTGTCGAGCGAGTGGTGCCGCTGCAGGGACACGGCCGAGCTCGCGTTCGGTCGCTACGAGACCTGGCCCGCGCTCAACAACCTCTTCGGTCGGCACGACAACGCCGCCGCCCAGCGGAGCGCGATCCTCGAGCGCGCGAGCCGCTTCCGCGGTGCCGGCAACCTGATCCTCGTCTCGCACGGCAGCACGATCGTGCAGGTCGCGGGGGTCAGCCCGGCGATGGGCGAGATGGTGGTGATGAAGCCCGCGGGGGCCGGCAAGCTGGAGCTCGTCGGCCGGATGAAAGACGGCGGCTGAAGCGCTAGTCGCCGAGGAACTGCGTAATCGGTTCGCGGATCGCCTCGGGCGCCTGCTCGGGAATGAAGTGTCCGCAGTCGACCGGGAAGCCGCGCACGTCGCGCGCATACTCGCGCCAGGTCTCCAGCGGGTCCGCGGATTTCCCCTTGCCGATGAAGGTCCCGGACCAGATCGCGAGCACCGGGCAGGCGATCTTTCGCCCGGCGGCGAGGTCGGCGCGGTCGTGCTCGTCGTCGAGCGTCGCGCCCGCGCGGTAGTCCGCGCACGTCGCCGCGATCACCTCGGGCTTGCGGAACGCCCGCGCGTACTCGGGCATCGCGTCGGCAAGCGGCGTCGGGTCGCGCGCCCACTTCCGGCTGACGAACTCGAGCCAGCCGTCGGGGTCGGCGCCGATCAGGCGCTCGGGCATCCCGCCGCCCTGCGCGAGAAATCCCCAGTGGAAGGTGTTCACTGCGAACACCCGCGTCGCGCCGGCCCACATCGCGCCGGTGGGAACGATGTCGAGCACGACGAGCCGCGCGACGCGCTCGGGATGGTCGAGCGCCATGCGGTAGGCGACGCGCGCGCCGCGGTCGTGGCCCACGACCGAAAACCGCTCGTGCCCGAGGGCACGCATCAGCGCGACGAGCTCCGCCGCGAGCGCGCGCTTCGAGTAGTTGGAAGAGTCGGGCGTGGGCGGCGGCGCGTCGCTGTCACCGTATCCCTTCAGGTCGGGGGCGACGACGCTGAAGCGACGCGCGAAGCCGGGTGCGAGGTGGCGCCAGTTGAGATGCGTCTGCGGGTAGCCGTGCAGGAGGAGCACGGCGGGGCCGGACCCCGCCGTGTGCACGCTGAACACTACGCCGGCGGCAGCGACGCGGCGGGACTCGAACCCCGGAAGCATGGCCCCGGGCCAGGGGCAAGCCTACTTCTTGACCTCGACCTGCCCCTTCATCGTCGGGTGCAGGCTGCAAATGTAGTCATACATCCCCTCCTTGTCGAACTTGAACGCCGCGCTCTGACCCCGCAGCAGCACGCCGGTCTTGGTGGTGCCCCCGAACGCGATCTGGTGCGGCGAGTCGTCGGTATTGGTCCAGGTGACCGCCTGGCCCGGGGTCACCGTGAGCTTCGTCGGGCCGAAGACGAACCCGACGATGCTGATCTCGGTCGGCCCCGAACGCTTCACTGCCGCCGCGGTGGGGAACGTGCCGCCGAGCTTGGCGAGCGAGATCACGAAGTCTATGTTCTCGTGCGGCTTGTGGCACTCGAAACAGGCCTTGATGTTCGCCTTCTGGTTGAACTTCTTGTCGACGGTGAACGCCGAGTACTCCCACTCGCCGTTGCGGAGCTCCGGGGGTACTCGGTCCCCCAGCCGGCGCGCTTCTCCATCACGGTGTAGGCGAGGAGATCGCCTTTGACGAAGCGGCCGTTTGCGTCCTTGATCGGGTTCCCCTGGGCGTCTACCTGAGCCCGGTACTGCACGAGCGTAAGGACAGTCCCGCTCGGGATCGGGCGGCCTTCCTTCACGGCCTTGACCGCCTCCGGCGTGGCCCAGAGTTCGCGGTACTGCTTGACGTCCGGGCGGTCCACGACCGCGTAGAGCACTCCTTGCTGGTAGTTCTCCGGGTACACGATCTTGTCGGGCCCGGCGATGGCGACGGCAGCGCCGGCGGCCAGGGCGATGACGGATGCGTTCTTGACGCTCACTCTCATGCGGTCCTCCTCCTGGGTGGTCGCGCTATGCGTATACGCCGACGCAGGACCGCTGGATGCGGACCGGCGTCGGCATGGGGAAGAGAGGTTACGCCAAGCGACCGAGAGTGAACAAGCTACCGGCGTTCGGCATTCCGGCCGCGGCGCCTCACGCGCCGACGGGCGCGGCGTCGCGCTCCACCGGCAGCCCGGCGTCCTGCCAATCCTGCTTGCCGCCCGGGTAGACCGAGACGTTCGCGTAGCCGAACTGCTCCAGCCGGCGCGCGGCGATGTGGGAGTTCTGGCAGGTGCTGGACGCGCAATAGACGACGATCTCCGCCGACTTGTCCGGAAGCACGCCCGGCGCGAGTGCCTCGACGCGGTCGTGCGGCAGGTGGCGCGCGCCCGGCAGATGCCAGTCGCGATAGTACTTCTCGGGGAGCGCCTCCACGAGCACCACGGGGGTGGCGGCGGCGAGCTTCGCGTAGAGGGTGTTGCGATCGATGAGCTTTGGCATGGCAGTCTCCTGAGGGTTGGGACGCTAGGTGAAATAGTTGCAACTGCAACTATATCCTGCCCTAAAGTCGTTGCAAGCGCAACTATCTGACGGGATAATTCGGGGGTCGACCGAAACGCCTTCCGCAACAATGGCCAAGCGACTCCAGCCCGACCCGAAAGGCCACGCCTGGGCGCTGCTGCTCACGGCGCATGCGGCGCTCGTCGAGCGCGTCGAGGCGGCCCTGTCGGCCGCGGGACTCCCGTCCCTCGAGTGGTACGACGTGCTCTGGGAGCTCGAGAAAGCGGACGACGGCCGGTTGCGGATGCACGACCTCGCGCGCCGCGTGGTGCTCTCCCGGTCGAACCTCACCCGGCTCGCTGACCGGCTCGCGGACGAGGACTTCATCGTCCGGGAGGCCTGCCCGGAGGATCGCCGCGGCGCCTACTGCGTGATCACCCCGACGGGGCGGGCGCTGCGGAAGCGGATGTGGCCGGTCTACCGTGAGGCAGTGGACGCCCGGTTCTCACGCCACGTGAGCGAGCGGGAGGCCGCCGCGATCAGCGATGCGCTCGAGCGGGTCGTGCGGGCCGATCGCGCCGCACCGCCGACGCCGATCAGCGGAGCAGCGCGCGGGCGAAAACGATCAGGAGGATGAGCACCAGGACCGCGACGACCGCGAGCCCGTTGCGGCGCGTCCGCCGACGCTGGGCGTCGGCGTCACGACGCTCGCGTTCCATGAGGGTGGCGATTCGCGCCCACTTCTCGTCCTCGGGCTTGGGCGGCGCGGCGCTTTGCGCCGCCGGATGGTCCCAGCCGAGCACCGTCGGCGCGTCGAGCGGCGACGACGGGCCCCGCGGCGGGGCGCGCTCGGGCGCACGCGCCTGGGGACGGGCCCCGGCGGTGCCCCCACCCGGGCGCGGGGGTGCCTTTGCGCCGGCCTCGCGGCGCGCCGCCTCGAGGAGCTGGCGCTCCCTGCTCGAGAGGGTCTTGTCGCTCATCGCCGGCATTCTGCGATCGCCCCGGGCCGCGCGTCCAGCCACCAGCCTCGCGCCAGCGTGCCAGAGGTCACGCGCGGCGAGCGCTCACATGAGGATGACGTCGAACTGTTCCTGGGTATAGCTCGTCTCGACCTGCATCGACACCGGCTTGCCGATGAAGTCGCCGAGCATGGCGAGGGACTGCGACTCCTCCTCGAGGAAGAGGTCGATCACCGATTGCGCGCCGAGGATGCGGAACTCGCGCGCGTTGAACTGCCGCGCCTCGCGCAGGATCTCGCGCAGGATCTCGTAGCAGACGGAGCGCGCGGTCTTCACCGTCCCGCGCCCCTGGCAGGTCGGGCAGGGCTCGCACAGCACGTGCTCGAGCGACTCGCGCGTGCGCTTGCGCGTCATCTCCACCAGGCCGAGCTGCGTGAAGCCGTTGACCGTCATCTTGGTGCGGTCGCGCGCGAGCGCCTTGTTGAGCTCCGCGAGCACCGCCGCGCGGTGGTCCGGGGTCTCCATGTCGATGAAATCGAGGATGATGATGCCGCCGAGGTTGCGCAAGCGCAGCTGCCGGGCGATCACCTGCGCGGCCTCGAGGTTGGTCTTGAAGATCGTGTCGTCGAAGTTGCGCACCCCGACGAACCCGCCGGTGTTCACGTCGATCGTGGTGAGCGCCTCGGTCTGGTCGACGATGAGGTAGCCGCCGCTCTTGAGCTCGACCCGGCGGGCGAGCGCTTTCTCGATTTCCTCCTCGACGTTCGCGAGATCGAACAGCGGCCGCTCGCCGGTGTAGTGCTCGATCTTCGGCAGCGCCTTCGGCACGTAGTCGGTTGCGAAACCGTGCAGCCGGGCGAAGGTCTCGCGCGAGTCGACGACGATGCGGCCGGTGTCCTCGTGGGCGAAGTCGCGCAGCACCCGCTGGGCGAGCAGGAGATCCTGATGGAGGAGCGACGGGGCGTGCGAGGTCTGCGCGCGCTCGCGGATGGTGCCCCACAGCCGCCGCAGGTACGCGACGTCGTTCGCGAGCTCCGCGTCGGTCGCCGACTCCGCCACCGTGCGGATGATGTAGCCGCCGCGCTCGTCGGGCGGCAGCTGCTGCTGGAGTTTTTCGCGCAACAGCTTGCGGCCGGTCTCGTCCTCGATCCGCTGCGAGATCCCGATGTGCGAGTCCTGCGGCAGGTAGACGAGCAGCCGCCCGGCGATCGAGATCTGGGTCGACAGCCGCGCGCCCTTGGTGCCGATCGGGTCCTTCACGACCTGCACCATCAGCGGCTGGCCCTCGGCGAGGATCCTCTCGATCGGCCGCGCCGCCGCGCCCCCGCCGCTCTCGCCGTTCGCGCGCTCCTCCCAGATGTCGGCGACGTGCAGGAACGCCGCACGCTCGAGCCCGATCTCGATGAACGCCGACTGCATTCCCGGGAGCACCCGCACGACGCGCCCCATGTAGATGTTGCCGACGAGTCCGCGGCTCGCGGTGCGCTCGACGTGCAGCTCCTGGACGACGCCGTTCACCATGACGGCGACGCGCGTCTCCTGCGGGGTGACGTTGATGAGGATGTCTTCGGCCATGACTGGCGGCGCCGGGGCAGGCGCAACCGCAAGGGCACAAAGAGCGCAACGGGCGCGACGGGTGCTGGAGCCGGGCCTCGCTTCGGGCCCCGGGTCGTCGACCGCGGCGTTCGCTGGGTCCTCGGGTTGGCGGCCCCGAAGCTTAACTGAACCGCGCCTGGAACTTGCGCAGCAGGCTCGCCGTCTCGTAGAGCGGCAGGCCCATGACCCCGGTGTAGCTGCCGAGGATCTCGGGGATGAACGCGGCCGCGCGGCCCTGGATGGCGTAGCCCCCGGCCTTGTCGAACGGCTCCCCGGTGGCGACGTAGTCGCCGATCTCCGCGTCGGACAGCTCGCGGAAGCGCACCACGTTCTCGTTGACGATCGTGTCGACCGCGGTGTCGAACTTGAGCACGACCGCCGTGATCACGCGGTGCTCGCGGCCGGAGAGCTCTTTCAGCATCGCGATTGCGCCGGCGCGGTCCGGTGGCTTGCCGAAGATCCGCTCGCGCACGCACACCGCGGTGTCGGCGGCGAGCACCGGGAACCGCGGCAGGCTGCGCTGCTGCACCCGCAGCCACCCCGCGTCGGCCTTGTCTCGCGCCACCCGCAGGACGTAGGCCTCCGGCGCCTCGCCCTCGCGCGGCGCCTCCTCCATGTCGCGGCCGCGCAGGCCGTGCTCGCGGAAGAGCAGAACTTCGAACGGGACGGCGATCTGCTTGAGGAGCTCCCGCCGGCGCGAGCTGCGGGAGGCGAGGTAGATGCGCGGGAGGTTGGATGCCACGGGGGGCGGGCTAGGCGCGGTGGTAGGGGTGATTATCGAGAATCGTGAGCGCCCGATAAAGCTGTTCCGCGAGCAGGACGCGAACCAGTGCATGCGGCAGGGTCAAGCTCGACAACCGCAACTGTACCTCCGCTGACGCCTTGAGCGCCGGGTCCAGGCCATCGGGGCCGCCGACCAGGAACGCCACGTCGCGCCCCTCGGGGAGCCAGCGCTCCAGGAGCTTCGCGAGCTCCCCTGTGGTCACTTCCCGGCCGCGCTCGTCGAGCGCCACCCGGCGGCACCCCGCCGGCAGCCGCGCCGCGAGGCGTTTCCCCTCGGCGGCGAGGGCCTGGGTGACCGTGCGCGTCGCGCCGCGCTGCTCGGGCCGGACCGCCATGAGCTCGAGACGCGCCTTGGGCGGGAACCGCTTCGCGTACTCGGCGAACCCGTCGTCGACCCACCGGGGCATGCGCTCCCCGACCGCGGCGACGATCAAGCGCATGGGTCAGACGACCGGCGCTTCGGCCTTCGGCTTGGGACGGGTCCGCTTCGCCCGCGGCCGCGGCTCGCCCCACAGCTCTTCGAGGTTGTAGTACTGACGCACCGCCGGCTGCATGATGTGGACCACGACGTCGCCGAGATCGATCAGCACCCAGTCGCCGCCCGCCTCGCCCTCGACACCGTAGACCCGCTCGCCCCGCGCCTTCAGCTTCTCGTGCAGGTGGACGGCGAGCGCTTTCGCCTGCCGCGCCGAGTCGGCGGTGGCGATGATCACGCGGTCGAAGAGGCTCGTGAGGTGGGTGACGTTGAACGCGGCGATGTCGCGGGCCTTGATGTCCTCGAGGGCGGCGACCACCGCTTGCTGCTTCTTGCTGGTGTCCATCAGCTGGCTTTCGTGTCCTCCGAGTAGAGTCGGTGCGTTCGAATATAGGCGAGAACCTCCGGCGGCAGCAAGTAGCGCGCGCTCGCGCCGGCGGCGAGGCGCCGCCGGATGTCGGACGCGGAGATTGCGAGGGACGTCGCGGGGAACGCGCTCATCCGCCCGCCCGGCGCCGCGCGCAGCGCCTCGGGCCCGGCGCTGCGCCGCTGCCACTCGGCCGCCACCGCCGCGGGCAGGGCCGCCGGCGCGAGCGCGTAGCCGGGGCGCTCGGCGACGGCGAAGTGAGCGAGGTCGAAGAGCTCGCGCCAGGCACGCCAGGTGTCGAGCCGGTGAAGCTGGTCCGCGCCGATGATCAGCACCAGCGGGAGCGCAGCGCCGAGCTCCGCGCGCAGGCGGTGCAGCGTGTCGATCGTGAACCGCGGCGTGTCACCCAGCGCCTCGGCGTCGTCGACGGCAAAGCGGGCATTGTCCTGCACCGCGAGCCGCACCATCTCCAGGCGATGCCGGCCCGGGGTGCGCGGCGCGCCGCGGTGGCCCGGGCTGCCGGACGGGATCCACCGCACCTCCGCGAGCCCGAGGTGCTCGGCGGCCTCCTCGGCGAGGCGGAGATGGCCGTGGTGCACCGGGTCGAAGGTGCCGCCCATCAACCCCAGCGGCGCGCGGGTCGCCGGCTGCTGCGGGCGCGAGGGGGATGTCACTAGCCGGGGGTCAGCTCTGGCGCGCGGCAGCGACCGGCAGGTACGCGAGGCGCCTCATCTCGTCCGAATCGAAGAGCTGCGGGTCGTCGAGATAATCGAGCAGCATCTCGGTCGCATCGATCCCCCAGAAGAGGTGGTCCTCGACCACGAACGTCGGCACCCCGAAGACGCCGAGCCGGATCGCCTCGTCGGTGTTGTCGCGGAGCTGGGTCTTCACGCCCTCGCTCATCGCCAGCACCTCGGCGCCCGGGACGCCGAGCGCGTCGCAGAGCGCCTGCCATTCGTCGTTCGGCGAGCGACCCTCCACCCAGATGAAGTCGAAGATCGTCTTCACCGTGTCGTAGGTGCCCCCGAGCGCGATCGTCACCCGCAGCGCGTGCAGCGAGTTGAACGGGTGCCCCGGGGGATACCGCATCGGCAGGCCGCGCTTGCCCGCCAGCCACTGCGTGTGCTGGTAGGTGTGCTTGCGCTTGGGCTCGATCTCCGCCGGCCCCTTGTGGCCGAAATGGTTCAGGAGGCCGGCGAACAGCACCGGCTTCATGTCGACGTCCGAGCGCTGGAAGAGGTTCGGGAACGCCGCGAACTGCAGGTACGAGAACGGCGAGACGAAGTCGAAGTACCAGGCGAGCCTAGCCATGCGACGAGGTCCGGACCTGTCCCGAGCCCAGCACGACGAACTTCTGCGAGGTGAGGCCCGCGAGGCCCACGGGCCCGCGGGCGTGGAGCTTGTCGGTCGAGATCCCGACCTCGGCGCCGAGCCCGTACTCGAATCCGTCGGCGAACCGGGTCGAGGCGTTCACCATCACCGAGCTCGAGTCGACCTCGCGCAGGAACCGCTGCGCCCGCGATTCGTCGGCGGTGACGATCGCGTCGGTGTGCTGCGAGCCGTACCGCGCGATGTGAGCCATCGCCTGGTCGATGTCCTTCACGACGCGCACGTTGAGGATCGGCGCGAGGTACTCGGTGTACCAGTCGTCCTCGGTCGCGGGCTTCGCCTGCGGGACCAGCGCGCGGACCGCTTCGTCGCCGCGCAGCTCCACGCCCTTGCCGAGATAGATGGCGGCGAGCCGCGGCAGCACCAGCGGTGCGATCGCCTCGTGCACGAGGAGCGTCTCCATGGTGTTGCAGGTGCCGTAACGCTGGGTCTTGGCGTTGTCGGCGATCCGGATCGCCATCTCGACGTCGGCGCGGTCGTCCACGTAGACGTGGCACACCCCGTCGAGGTGCTTGATCATCGGGATGCGCGACTCGTCGATCACGCGCTGCACGAGGCCCTTGCCGCCGCGCGGCACGATGATGTCCACGTACTCGTTCATTCGCAGCAGCTCGCCCACCGCGGCACGGTCGGGCGTCTCGACGAGCTGCACGGCGGCTGCGGGCAGCCGCGCCGCGGTCAGGCCCTCGCGCACGCACGCCGCGATCGCTACGTTCGAGCGCATCGATTCGGCGCCGCCCCGCAGGATGCACGCGTTGCCGCTCTTGAGGCACAGCGCCGCGACGTCGGCGGTTACGTTGGGACGCGACTCGTAGATGATGCCGATGACGCCGAGCGGCACGCGCATCTTCCCCACCTTGATGCCGCTCGGACGCTCGGTGAGCTCGGTCAGCTCGCCGATCGGATCGGGGAGCGATGCGACCTGCTCGACCCCTTGCGCCATCGCCTCGACCGACGCGTCGGTGAGCGTGAGGCGGTCGACGAATGCGGCGTCCTGGCCTGCGGCTTGCGCGCCGGCCACGTCCCGGGCGTTGACCGCGATGAGCGTCGCGCGATCGCGCCGGATCGCCGCTGCGATGGCCGCGAGCGCCCGGTTCTTGGTCGCCGTGTCGGCGCGCGCCATCGCCCGCGCGGCCTCGCGCGCGCGGCGGCCGATCTCCAGCATCGGGCTCGCGACGTCCATGGTCGAAGAATCAACGACTTCCACGATCATACCCCGGGGTCAGGCGAGCCGCAGTCCGAGCCGCAGCAGCTCGTCCCAGGCATCGCCCCGGTCGAGGCCCTTGACGATCCGGTCGATCGCCGCGGCGTGGGCGAGCGCGGCCTCGAGTTCGCTGCGCGTCATCCGCCGCGCGGCCGCGCCGACGAGCCGCTGGCGCGCCTCGCCCCAGATGCGGAAGTCGCGGTAGAGCTCGGCCGCGTTGCGGCCCTCGGCGAGCCCGTTCTGCACGCGGGCTACCGCGCGGATGTCCTCGGCAATCACCCACAGCACCCGCGGCGCGGGTTCCCCTTCGCCGGCGAGGCCGGCGAGCACGCGCGCGAGCCGCGCCTTGTCGCCCGCAAGCAGCGCTTCCGAGAGCTGCGAGACCTCGAACCGGGCGACGTCGAGCACCGCGTCGCGCACCTGCTCGAAAGCGAGCTCGCCCTCCGGATGCAGCAGGGCGAGCTTCTGGATCTCCTGGTGCGCCGCGAGGAGGTTGCCTTCGACGCAGGCGGCGAGGAACGCGAGCGCCGTCTCGCCGGCGCGCTGCCGCTGCCGCGCGAGCCGGGCGCCGATCCAGAGCGCGAGCTGCCGGCGGTCGACCGGGAAAACGTTCACGACGACCCCGGCGCTGGAGAGGCGCTCGAACCAGCGCGCGCCCTGCGACGCCCGGTCGAGGCGCGGGAGCGAGACGACAGTGACCGAATCGGGCGGGAGCCTGGCGCAGTAGCGCTCGATCGCCGCCGCGCCGTCCGTGCCGGGCTTGCCCGAGGGGATGCGAAGCTCGACCACCTTGCCGCTCGCGAAGAGCGACAGCGACGCGGCGCTCGCCGCGAGCCCGCTCCAGTCGAACCCGCGATCGACGGTGTGGACCTCGCGCTCGGCATGGCCGGCCGCGCGCGCCTTCGACCGGATCGCATCGGCCGCCTCCATCGCGAGCAGGGGCTCGTCGCCGTGGATGACGTACAGCGGGGCGAGGGTGCGCGCGAGGTGTGCGTCGAGCTGCTCCGCGCGGACCTGCAGCATCGGCCGCCGCGCCTACTCGACGTCGGCCGCCAGCGGCCGCGTGGCGGCGAGCCGGCGCATGATCTGCTGGACCATGTCGGAGCGCATCTCCCGGTAGAGCTGCGCTTCCTCGGTCTCCTTGGCGAGGACCTGGTCGTTGAAGGTGATGTCGCGCGTCAGCACGATCGGCGTCGGCGGGATGAAGTCGACGCCCTTCGGGCTCGCGACCCGGAAGACGACGCGATAGCGCAGCTGGAATTCGGTCACGCGGCCCTGGGTATTGAGCGAGAGAATGACCTTCTCCTGCTGCTCGGTCAGGATGCTGAGCACCGCCTCGGCGTCGGTCGGCGACGGGACGATCTTGGTTCGCTCGCTCGCCGACGCGATGTTGCGCTGGAGCTGGATGCCGAGCGGGGTGTTGTTCGGGACGTTGATGGTCTCGAAGGGGAAGCTCTGCTGGCCGCGGAGTTGGAAGCCGCAGCCGGCGGCCGCGAGCGCCGCGCCGGCGAGCACCGCGAGCAGCGCCCGACGCCCGGCCACGACGCGATCAGATGACGACATTGACGAGCCTCCCCGGCACCACCACCACCTTCTTCGGCGGCTGGCCGTTGGTGAACTTCTGCACCGCTTCGTTCGCCAGCGCGAGCCGCTCGAGCGCCGCGCGATCGGCCGCCTTCGGCGCCCGCATGTGGCCGCGGAGCTTGCCGTTCACCTGCAGCACCAACTCGATCTCGTCGGTCTCGAGCGCGGAGTCGTGCACCTCGGGCCAGGGCGCGCTCATCACGTCGCCGGCGTAGCCGAGCTCCGTCCATAGCGCGTGGGCGATGTGGGGCGTGATCGGCGATATCACGCGCAGCAGCAGCGAAAAGCCTTCGTGCACGACCTGCGCATAGCCCTCGCGGGTCGTGGCCTGCGGGTCGCGGACCAGATCCGACAGCGCGTTGTAGATCTTGTTCGATGCGGAAGCGAGGTTGTTGAACTGCATGCGCGGGATGTCGTAGTCGTTCAGCTTCTTCAGGTTGAGATGGATCTCCCGACGAACGGCCGCGAGCTCCGGGTTGCTGCGCGCCCAACCCGGTGCGTAGCTGTACTCCGGATTGCCGTTCAGTCGCCTGCGCGACTCCGCCTTCAGCAGTCCCGAGGCCTCGTAGGCGAGGCTCCACACGCGCTTCAGGAACCGGGATGCGCCCTCCACGCCGGCGTCCGACCATTCGAGCGTCATCTCCGGCGGGCTCGTGGAGATCATGAAGAACCGCGCGATGTCGGCGCCGTAACGCTCGATCAGCGCCTGCGGGTCGACGCCGTTCGACTTCGACTTCGACATCGTGCCCATGCCGCCGTACTCGACCGGCTGCCCGTCAGCCTTGGCCCGCGCGCCCACGATGCGCCCGTCCGCGTCGTGCTCGGGGATCACCTCCTCGGGCGCGAGGTAGACGATGCCGCCCTTCTCGTTCTTGCGGAAGAAGATGTGGTTCAGCACCATGCCCTGGGTGAGCAGGTTCGCGAACGGCTCGTCGAACTTCACCAGCCCGAGGTCGCGCATGACCTTGGACCAGAACCGCGCGTACAGCAGGTGCAGGATCGCGTGCTCGATGCCGCCGATGTACTGGTCGACGGGCAGCCAGTAGTCGGCCCGCCCGTCCACCATCGCGGCGGACTGGTCCGGGCACGCAAAACGGGCGAAATACCAGGCCGAGTCGACGAACGTGTCCATCGTGTCGGTCTCGCGCCGCGCGCGGCTGCCGCACTTCGGGCACTTGCACTCGTAGAACGACGCCGTCTTCGCGAGCGGGTTGCCGGTGCCGTCGGGCACCAGGTCCTCGGGCAGCACCACCGGCAGGTCGGCGTCCGGAACCGGCACGTCCCCGCAGGCGCTGCAGTGGATGATCGGGATCGGCGTGCCCCAGTAGCGCTGGCGCGAGATGCCCCAGTCGCGGAGCCGCCACTGCACCTGTTTCGCCCCGAGCCCTTTCCCCTCGAGGTCGGCGGCGATCGCGTCGACCGCCGCTTGGTAGCCGAGACCGTCGTACTTGCCCGAGTTCACGCAGACGCCGTGCTCCTTGTCCGCATACCACTCCTGCCACGCTTCGGTGCTGTATTCCTTGCCGGGCACCGCGATCACCTGCCTGATCGGCAGGCCGTACTTCTTCGCGAACGCGAAATCGCGCTCATCGTGGCCGGGGACGCCCATGACCGCGCCCTCGCCGTAGCCCATCAGCACGTAGTTGCCGACCCAGATCTCGACCTTCTCGCCGGTCAGCGGATGGGTGCAGTAGAAGCCGGTCGGAAGCCCGAGCTTTTCGATCGTGGCGAGGTCGGCTTCCATGACCGAACCCCGCTTGCACTCCGCGACGAACGCGGCGAGTCGCGGGTTGTCGCGCGCGAGGCGAGTCGCGAGCGGGTGCTCGGCGGCGATCGCGTTGAACGTCACGCCCATGATCGTGTCGGCGCGCGTCGTGAAGACTCGCAGGAGCTGCCACTCGCCGTCGATCTCGTAGGGAAAGCCGAAGTTCACCCCTTCGCTCCGGCCGATCCAGTTCGCCTGCATCAGCTTCACGCGCTCGGGCCAGCCCGGCAGCTTCTCGAGGTCCGCGAGCAGCTCCTCCGCATACTGCGTGATGCGGAGGTAGTACATCGGGATCTCGCGCTTCTCGACCGGCGCGCCGGTGCGCCAGCCGCGCCCCTCGATGACCTGCTCGTTCGCGAGCACCGTCTGGTCGACCGGGTCCCAGTTCACGACCCCGGTGTGCTTGTACGCGATGCCCCGCTCCAGCATCCGGAGGAACAGCCACTGGTTCCACCGGTAGTAGTCGGGCGTGCAGGTCGCGAGCTCGCGGTCCCAGTCGATCGCGAAGCCGAGCGACTGGAGCTGGCGCTTCATGTACGCGATGTTCTCGTAGGTCCACTTCGCCGGCGGCACGCCGTTCGCCATCGCCGCGTTCTCGGCCGGCAGCCCGAACGCGTCCCAGCCCATCGGTTGCAGCACGTTGTGGCCGCGCATGCGGTAGTAGCGCGTGAGGACGTCGCCGATCGTGTAGTTGCGCACGTGCCCCATGTGCAGCTTCCCCGACGGATACGGGAACATGGAGAGGCAGTAGTACTTCGGCTGGCCCGGCGCTTCGCGCGCGCGGAACGCGTCGGTTGCGGCCCAGTGGACTTGTGCCTCCCGTTCGACGTTTGCCGGGTGGTAAAGCGGCTCCATTGCGCGTATTGTGTTGTTACAAAGGGAAAAAGTATACCTGTGCATTAGTGCCGCCCGGTCTGCATCCGCGCCCGACGGGCCTCCGTAGAATCGCTCGACTCCGAGTCCAGGGAGGAAGTCCCATGACGCGCTTCATGCTGTCCGCAGCGCTCGCACTCGCCGCGTCGACGGCGCTCGCGCAGGAGGCGCCCAAGCGTCCCGTCGCTCAAGCTCAAGCGGTGGTCGAGGCGGTGCAGATGCCGGCCTGGATCGAGCGCCGCAACGTTCGTGCGCCGCTCGCCGCCGGCACCGATCTGCAGGCGAACGACAAGGTCGTCACCGGCGCGAACGCGCGCTTGCTGGTCAAGCTCGCCGACGGCAGCTCGATGAAGCTGGGCGAGCGGGCGCAGCTCACGATCGCCGACGTCCAGACCCGCCAGGACAACGTCTTCGTCGCGGCGCTGCGCGTGCTCGAGGGCGCGTTCCGGTTCACGACCGACGCCGCCGCGAAGGCCCGCCGGCGCGAGGTGAGCGTCACGGTCGCGACCGTCACCGCCGGCATCCGCGGCACCGACTTCTGGGGCAAGGCCGCGTCCGACCGCGACATCGTGTGCCTGATCGAAGGCCGGATCGAGCTGCAGCGCGCGGGCGATCCGGTTCTGGAGATGGCCGACCCGCTGACGTTCTTCGTCGCGCCGCGGGGTCAGCCGCCGCTGCCGGTGCAGCCCGTGAATCCCGATCAGCTCAAGCAGTGGGCGGCCGAGACCGAAGTCGAGGCCGGCCGCGGCGTCGCCCGGCGGGGTGGAACGTGGCAGGTGATCCTCGCCTCGAGCGAATCGCAGATCGAGGCGCTCCGGGTGTACGAGCGCGTGCGCGAGGCCGGCTACGCGGCGGGGATCCAGCCGTTGCTGGTGCAGGGCAAGCGCAGCTACGACGTCCGGATCACCAGCCTGTCGTCGAAGGCCGAAGCCCAGGCACTCGCCGACGCGCTCGCCGGGAAGTACGGCGTCTCCTCCCCGCGCGTCAGCCAGTAGGTCCGGTCAGCGAACGCGCCGCGGCGTCAAGGCGCGCCACCAGAGATCGTTCGCGGCGAGCAGGTACGCTTCCGCCGCGTCGAACGCCGTGGTCCCAAGGCGATGCTGGGACGCGAGGAGCTGAACGGCGGGCCGCCGGCGCGGTAGTTCGACCTCCACCACCTCCGCGCGCTGGACGATCGCCGCGCCTTCGACGCGCAGCAGCTTGAGCAGCGTGCGCATGGCGTACGCCCAGAAATCGCTGGTCGGTTCGCTTCCCTCTTGACGGAACTCGGCCAGAGCGATGGCCTGCAGCCACAGCTCCTCGGCGCGTTCGAGTGCGATCCCGCGGCGTCGCGCGAGCCATGGAAGAAGCTTCAGCTTTTGCATCGTGTGTCGCCTCGTAGGCTGGTTTCAGACCGCCGTCCGGGCGCGCCTCATGAGCGCGTCCAGCCGGCGTCATTTGATGCATATTGCGTAGCACCATTATACGGGTCAATTGTGATGTAAGTTATTGAAGTAAAAACTTCACGTAATTGCTGATCTGCACAATTATCGAGCGCGCACCGGGCCCGGCGCACGCTCGAAGGGCACCGCGGGCGGGCTGCTATACTGGCCGCCGTTTTTGCGCCCCGGAATGGCCAATCTCCTCGACGCCCTCAACCCCGAGCAGCTCCAGGCCGTCACCCTCCCGAACCAGCACGCGCTGATCCTCGCCGGCGCGGGCTCCGGCAAGACCCGCGTGCTCACGACGCGCATCGCCTGGCTCATCCAGACGGGCGCCGTCAGCCCGGCGGGCGTGCTGGCGGTGACGTTCACCAACAAGGCCGCGAAGGAGATGCTGACGCGCATCTCGGCGATGCTGCCGGTCTCGACCCGCGGGATGTGGATCGGCACGTTCCACGGCCTCTGCAACCGCATGCTCCGCGCGCACCATCGCGACGCCGGTCTGCCGCAGACGTTCCAGATCCTCGACACCCAGGATCAGGCCGCGATGGTGAAGCGCGTGCTGAAGAGCCTGAACGTCGACGAGGACCGGTTCCCGCCGAAGCAGGTGCAGTGGTTCATCAACGACCAGAAGGAGGAGGGCCTGCGGTCGAAGGACGTGGCCGCCGGCTACGACGAGTTCAGCCGCCGCGCGGTCGAGCTGTACGCCGCGTACGACGAGCAGTGCCAGAAGGAAGGCGTCGTCGACTTTCCCGAGCTACTCCTGCGCTGCCATGAGCTGCTGACCCGGAACGAGGTCCTGCGGACCCACTACCAGGCGCGGTTCCGCCACGTCCTCGTCGACGAGTTCCAGGACACAAACCGCCTGCAGTACAAATGGCTGAAGCTCCTCGTCGGTCAGGGGGACGCGATGTTCGCGGTGGGCGACGACGACCAGTCGATCTACGGGTTCCGGCACGCCAACGTCGGCAACATGGCCGACTTCGAGCGCGAGTTCCGCGTGCCGAACGTCATCCGCCTCGAGCAGAACTACCGCTCGCACGGCAACATCCTCGACGCGGCCAACGCGCTCATCTCCCACAACCGCAAGCGCCTCGGCAAGAACCTGTGGACCGCGGCCGGGAAGGGCGAGCCGCTGCGCGTCTACGAGGCGCAGACCGACGGCTACGAGGCCGCCTGGCTCGCGGAGGAGGTGCAGAGCCTCCACCGCGACGGCTACGCGCGGCGCGACATCGCGATCCTCTACCGCTCGAACGCGCAGTCCCGCGTGATCGAGCACGCGCTGTTCTCGGCCGGCATTCCGTACCGGGTGTACGGGGGCCTCCGGTTCTTCGAGCGCCAGGAGGTGAAGCACGCGCTCGCCTACCTGCGGCTCCTGGCGAACCCCGGCGACGATGCGGCGTTCCTGCGGGTCGTGAACTTCCCCGCGCGCGGCATCGGCGGCCGGTCGGTGGAGGCGCTGCAGGACGCCGCCAGGGCGGCCGGCACGAGCCTCTGGCAGGCGATCCCGCACCTTTCCGGGAAGACCGCGGCCGCGGTCGGGGCGTTCGCCGGGCTCGTCACCGGAATGCGCGCGGCCACCCAGGGCCTCCCGCTGCCCGAGACCGTCGGGCACGTGATCGAGGCGAGCGGCCTCGTCGCCCACTACCAGAGTGAGCGGGACGGCGCCGACCGGGTCGAGAACCTGGGCGAGCTCGTGAACGCCGCCGCGGCGTTCGTTCAGGATGAGACTTACGCCGCGCAGTTCGTCGCCGACGCCGCCGAAACCCCGGCGTCTGGGTCCGACGCAACGCCTCCGGCGTTAGTCTCCACCGAAGGCATTCAGCGCGTCGATGCGGACGCCTTTGGTTCCGACGTAACGCCTCCGGCGTTAGTCTCCTCCGAAGGCGTCCAGCGCATCGACGCGCTGGATGCCTTTCTCGCTCACGCCGCGTTGGAGTCCGGCGAAAACCAGGCGGGCGAGGGCGCCGACGCGCTGCAGATGATGACCGTGCACTCGGCGAAGGGGCTCGAGTTCCACTGCGTGTTCATCAGCGGGCTCGAGGAGGGCCTCTTTCCGCACGAGCAGAGCGTGGTCGAGGCGGACGGCCTGGAGGAGGAGCGCCGCCTGATGTACGTAGCGCTCACGCGCGCGCGGACCCGGCTCTACCTGTCGTTCGCGCAGACCCGGCTGCTCCACGGCCAGACCCGGTACGGCCTCGCGAGCCGCTTCCTCGACGAGCTGCCGCAGGGCCTCATGAAGTGGCTGTCGGCGAAGACCGGGGTCCGGCTCGACGAACAGGCCTGGCGCGCCGCGCCGCCGCCGGCCCGGATGAAGGCGAGGAGCGCCGGCCCCGGGCTGCCGTTCCGGATCGGCCAGAACGTCGTCCACCCGAAGTTCGGCCAGGGCGTCATCGTCAGCGCCGAAGGCTCCGGCGAGGACGCGCGCCTGCAGATTAACTTCGGGCGGGAGGGGATGAAGTGGCTTCAGCTGGGTTACGCTAAGCTGACGGCTGCCTGAACCGCCCCGCCACGTGCGCGACGCGGAAGACCGCGGACTACTCAACCGAAAGGACTGGAAGGTGAACTCACGAATCATCGCTGCACGCTCCGTCGCAACGCTTTTCACCCTGTTGCTCGCCGCCGCGCCCGGCTACGCGCAGCAGGCGCCCGCCGAATCCAAGGAATTCGTCCCGCAGTCCGGCCAGGCCGGTAAGGACGTCGTGTGGGTGCCGACGCCCGACGCGGTCGTCGAGCGGATGCTCCGCATGGCGCGCGTCGGCCCGAAGGACTACGTGATCGACCTCGGATCCGGCGACGGCCGCACGGTGATCGCGGCGGCGCAGAAATTCGGCGCGCGCGCGATGGGCATCGAGTACAACCCGGAGATGGTCGCGCTGTCGATCAAGAACGCCGAAAAAGTCGGCCTCGGCGACAAGGTGAAATTCATCAAAGCGGACCTCTTCGAGACCGACTTCAGCCAGGCGACGGTGATCACGATGTACCTCTTGCCGGCCATCAACATCAAGCTCCGTCCGAAGATCCTCGACATGCGGCCCGGCACCCGGGTCGTGTCGCACGCGTTCAACATGGAGGACTGGCAGCCCGACCAGACCGCGACCGTCGAAGGCCGCGACGCCTACCTCTGGATCGTCCCGGCGAAGGTTGCGGGTGCCTGGAAGCTCGCGGTGCCGGCCGGCAACGGGGAGCAGGCCTGGCAGGTCACACTCGAGCAGCAGTTCCAGAAGATCTCGGGCAAGGCCCAGCTCGGCGACAAGAGCTTCAACCTCACCGACGCGCGGCTGCGCGGGACCGCCATCCAGTTCAGCCTCGTCGACGGGAACGGCGTGAAGCGCGAGTTTTCCGGCACGGCGCGCGGCGATCGGATGGAGGGCACGACCCAGACACAAGGCGCCGCCCCGGTGAAGTGGATCGCGACGCGCGGCGGCTGAGACGCCGCCGGCTGCGGATCAGTCGAGCGCGCGGCGCAGCAGCATGTCCTTGAGCGCCTGATCGTTCACGGCGCTCGCGAGGCGCATGCACAGCTGCATCTTGGTGCGGCACCGGCGCGCGGCTTCGCGGACCATCGCGCCGCCGTCCGGGCCGAGATTCCTCGCGAGGTAGCCTGCCAGGCTGTCGACGAATCCCGGATCGCTGCGGTCGAGGGTGTCCGGCGACGCCGCAGCGGGTCGTGAGACCGCCGGGCTCCGCGGCGCCGCCGGAGCGGCCTTGGCCGACCCCATGGTCCGCCGGACTTCCGCGGCCAGCGGCTCGGTGGCCCTGAGGAAGCGCAACCGCGCCGCCTGATCCATCTGCGCGGAGACCCGGCGGCGGACCTCGTCGAACGAGGTCGCCTCCTCCGCGGCCTGCTCGACGATCACGTCCGCGATCGGTCCGAGCGCGTCGGCCGCCTGCTCGGTGAGCGCCTTCAGCCAGTCTTCCCTGAGCGCTGCCATGGCCACGCGGGACGCTCCCTGCCGCCAGCGAGCAGGCTCAGGTTGAACTTCAGCCGGAGCGACATGTTTTTTCCGGTTGCTGCGGAGAGATTCCCGAAGGTGCCACCATAGCTGGCCGAGCGGCGGTTCCCACAGGGATTACTCCCCGATACGCGCCCCGCGTGCGCGCCGGACGCGCGCCGGCCGGCGATTGCGTGCAATCGGTCACCGTCGTCGCGGGGTGCGCGGCCGGCGACGTGGCGTTTTGCACCACCGCGACCTTCGGCTTAGAGTAGCGCCCTTTCCACGCCTGGCCGGCACATGGCCGTCGATTATCTCGAGCGGATCCTGAACTCCCGCGTCTACGACGTCGCCGTCGAGACGCCGCTCGAGCTCGCGCCGAACCTGTCGGCCCGGCTCGACAATCGCCTGGTGCTGAAGCGCGAGGACATGCAGCCGGTGTTCTCGTTCAAGCTGCGCGGCGCCTACAACAAGATGGCGAACCTGCCGGCGCACGCCCTGCGCCGCGGCGTGATCGCGGCCTCGGCGGGCAACCACGCCCAGGGCGTGGCGCTCGCGGCGGAGAAGCTCGGCTGCCGCGCGGTCATCGTGATGCCGGTGACGACGCCGCGGATCAAGGTCGACGCGGTCGCCGCGCGCGGCGCCGAGGTGGTGCTCCACGGCGATTCGTACAGCGAGGCCTACGAGCGCGCGCGCAAGCTCGAGCGGCGGCGCCGGCTCACGCTTCGTGCACCCGTACGACGACCCCGACGTGATCGCCGGCCAGGGCACGATCGGCCTGGAGATCCTGCGCCAGTCGACGCGGCCGATCCACGCGATCTTCGTCGCGATCGGCGGCGGCGGGCTGATCTCGGGGGTCGCGTCCTACGTGAAGCGACTGCAACCGGAGATCAAGGTCATCGGCGTACAGCCGATCGATTCCGACGCGATGCGGCGCTCGATCGAGGCCGGTCGGCGCATCGTGCTGCAGCACGTGGGGCTGTTCGCCGACGGCGTGGCCGTGAAGCAGGTGGGCCGGGAGACGTTCCGCATCGCGCGCGAGCTCGTCGACGACATCCTGCTGGTCGACACCGACGCGACCTGCGCCGCGATCAAGGACGTCTTCGAGGACACGCGCTCGATCCTCGAGCCGGCGGGAGCGCTCGCCATCGCCGGCGCGAAGAGCTACGTCGAGCGCACGCGCGTGCGCGGCAAGAAGCTCGTCGCGATCGCCTGCGGTGCCAACACCAACTTCGACCGGCTGCGGTTCGTCGCCGAGCGCGCCGAGGTCGGCGAGCACCGCGAGGCGATCCTCGCGGTCTCGATTCCCGAACGGCCCGGGAGCTTCCGGAAGTTCTGCCGGACGCTCGGCGGCCGCAACATCACCGAGTTCAACTACCGCATGGCCGATCCCGTCGAGGCCCACGTCTTCGTCGGCGTCGAGGTGCGTGGCCGCGACGAGACGGCCGAGATCGTCCGCACGCTCCGCGCGCACGGCCTCCGGACGCTCGATCTCTCCGACAACGAGATGGCGAAGCTCCATGTCCGGCATCTCGTCGGCGGGCATGCCCCGCGACGGCAGGGCGACGGCGCGCTCCTCGCCGACCACGAGCTGCTGTACCGCTTCGAGTTCCCGGAACGCCGCGGGGCGCTGATGAAGTTCCTGTCGAACATGCGCTCCGACTGGAACATCAGCCTCTTCCACTACCGGAACCAGGGCGCGGACTACGGGCGGGTGCTGGTCGGGATGCAGGTGCCGCCGCGGGAGATGCGCGAATTCCGCGGGTTCCTCGCGCGGCTCGGCTACCCGTACGTCGACGAGTCGCGCAACCCGGCGTACCGGCTGTTCCTGGGCTAGGGCGATGTCACGGCGGACCTGGGGGCTCGAGGCGCGCGTCCGGCGCTACCTCCTCGAGCATTCGCTGCGGGAGCCGCCGGTCTGCGCCGCGCTGCGCGCGGCGACCGCGTCACTCCCCAACGCCGGCATGCAGATCTCGCCCGAGCAGGGCCAGCTCATGGCGCTGCTCGTGCAGGCGATCGGCGCGAAGCGCGCGATCGAGATCGGCACCTTCACCGGCTACAGCGCGCTATGGGTTGCGGCAGCGCTGCCCGCGGACGGGCGACTCGTGTGCTGCGACGTGAGTGCGGAGTGGACTGCGATCGGGCAGAAGTTCTGGGCCCAGGCCGGCGTCGCGCACAAGATCGACCTGCGCATCGCGCCCGCGCTCCAGACGCTCGACGCGCTGCTCGCGGCCGGCCACGGGGGCGCCTACGACTTCGCGTTCATCGACGCCGACAAGACCGGGTATGACGCCTACTACGAGCGCTGCCTGCAGCTCCTGCGGCGCGGCGGGATGATCGCCATCGACAACGTCCTGTGGGGCGGCGCGGTCGCCGACCCGAAGAAGCGGAGCGCCGACACGCTGGCGCTGCGGGCGCTTAACAAGAAGATTCACCGCGACGAGCGGGTCGCAATCTCGATGCTGCCGGTAGGGGATGGCGTGACGCTGGCGCTCAAGCGCTAGCTAGAAACCGTGGAAAACCCGGCCCTGGAGCAGCAGGGCGCACCCCGGGTCGGTCTCGTGAAGCTCGAGCAACGCTTGCTCGAGCCAGTTCGGGTCGTGGAAGCGGCCGTGGAAGCCATGCCGCAGCTCCAGCTTGTCCAGGCATCTCTGCACCTCGGGGGTGCAGGCCCGCGGGGAGTTCCCGGCCCAGGGCTCGGCTGCCCAGGTGTCGCCGAATCCCAGCGACGTCGCGAAAAGTAACGCGACGATAAGTGCTGCGGCGATTTGGGTGGGTGTCATGGCTGCAGACTACGCCCCAGCCGCTGCACGGTCTGCGGACCGCTGCACCCGCAGGACGTGATTTCTTCACGTTCGCCGGCGTGCTCGGCGCTTCAGCCCGAAGCCCGAAGTGCCAGGACGTTGTAGGCGGTGACCGGGCGCTGGAAGCCTTTGAGCGTGAGCTCGCCCACGGAGCCGGTCTCCACCAGCCCCTCCACGGACGCCAGCAGGCGCTGAGCCACCAGTATCTGGCCGGGCTTTGCTTCACCGCACAACCGTGCGGCGAGGTTGGTGACGGTACCGATCGCCCCGTAGTCCCACCGGCCCTCGAAGCCGATGGCGCCGATGGTGGCGTACCCCTGGGCGATGCCCACGCCGAAGTCCAGGGGGTAGCCGCGCTTGCGCCACGTCGCGGCGAGCTCGCCGACGCGCTCGCGCATCGCGAGGGTCATGCGGATGGCCCGCTCGGCCGGGTTCGGCACGGGCACCGGGTCGTTGAAAAAAACCATCATCCCGTCGCCGGTGAAGCGCTCCAGGGTCCCCTCGTGCGCGAGGATCAGCTCGCCCATCGCGGCGTGGTACTCCCGGAGGACCCCCATCACCTCCTCCGGCTCGGCGGTCTCGGCGAAGGCCGTGAAGCCTCTCAGGTCGAGAAAGACCACCGTGACCTCGCGCCGGTGGCTCCGCAAAGGGTCGTCGGCGCCGCCGGCTACGATCAGCTCGGCGAGCTGCGGCGAGAAGAAGCGCTTGAGCCTGCCGAGACGCTCGAGCTGCCCCAGCTGCTCCCGCACACGCCGCTCCAGGGTCGCGTTCCATTGCGCAAGCTCGGTGGCCTGCGCTTGAACCTGGTCGTGGAGCGCCTTGATCCGCAGCATGGACTTTACCCGCGCCACGAGCGCCGCCTGGTCCACGGGTTTCGTGAGGTACTCGTCCGCGCCCGCGTTGAGCCCGGTGACGACGTCCTTCGATTCGGCCCTGGCGGTGACCAAAATGACCGGCATGAACGGGAGGGAAGCATCGGCCTTGAGCCGCCGACAGACCTCGAACCCATCGAGCTTCGGCATCATCACGTCGAGGAGGATCAGGTCTGGATGCTTCTCCTGGGCGAGCCCGAGCGCCTCCTCCCCGTCCGCCGCCGTCAGGATCTCGTAGCCGTGGACGGCGAGGCGGGTCCGGAGGATGTCGACGTTGGCCGGGTTGTCGTCCGCGATGAGGATCCGCGCGGGCGTTCTCACTTCAGATGCTCCCGGACCTTGGCGAGCAGGGCGCGCGGGCTGAAGGGCTTCGTCACGTAATCGTCGCAGCCGGCCTCGCGGGCTTTCACCTCGTCGCCGGAGAGCGCATAGGAGGTGACGGCGATGATCGGGATCGCCCGCAACGCCGGATTCGCCTTGATCCGGCGCGTCGCCTCGTAGCCGTCGAGGCCGGGGAGCTGGATGTCCATGAGGATCAGGTCGGGGTGCTCCGATGCGGCGAGCCGCACCCCGTCCTCCCCGGTGGGGGCCTCGATCATCTCGAAGCCTCCGCTCGTCAGGAGGTCGCGGATGATGCGCCGGTTTTCCTCGTGGTCCTCGACCACCAGAATGCGCTTGCTCATGGCGTCACCTGTCGCTCGACCCGCACCGGGACGGTGAATGAGAAGGTCGAGCCCTTTCCGGGCGCGGACTCTACCCAGAGGCGCCCACCGTGGAGCTCGACGATGCGCCTCGCGATGGAGAGGCCGAGGCCCGTCCCGCCCTTCTTCCGGGTGAGAGAGCTGTCCACCTGCTGGAACGTCTCGAAGATGCGTTGCTGGTCAGCGGGCGCGATCCCAGGTCCCGTGTCCGCCACGGCGACGCGGAACTGACCGTCCTCGAGGCCCGCCGCGATCCGGACCTCTCCGGCCTCCGTGAACTTGAGGGCGTTCCCGACGAGGTTCAGCAGCACCTGGCTGAGCCGCCGCTCGTCGCCGCGCCCGCGCGGGAGGTCGGCGCCGACGTCGACCCTCAGGGCGAGCTTCTTCTCCGCCGCGAGGGACTCCACCCCGACGAAGACCGTCTGGACGAGCTCCTTCATGGAATAGTCGGCGAGCGATAGCGTGAGCTGCCCGGCCTCGATCTTGGAAAGGTCGAGGACATCATTGATCAGCCCGAGCAGGTGGCGGCCGCTATTGTCGATCCGCGCAATGACCTCGCGGATCTTCTCCGGCACCTCGCCGTAGATGCTGTCCGAGATGAGCTCCGTGTAGCCGAGGACCGCGTTGAGCGGCGTCCGGAGCTCGTGGCTCATGTTCGCGAGGAACTCGGACTTGTGCCGGCTGGCGAGCTCGAGCTCCCGGCCCTTCTCCTCGAGCTCGCGGAAGAGGCGGGCGTGCTGGATCGCGAGGGTCGACTGGGTGGCGAAGGTCTGGAGCAGGTTCACGACGTCGGGCGGGAACTCGCCGACCTGGCGGCGCCAGACCGCCAGGCTTCCGATGATGCGTTCCTCGCGGAGGAGCGGCACGGCAAGGACGGAGCGATACCCGAGTCGCGCCATCACGTTGCGGACGCGGATGACGTCGTACGCCCCCACGTCCAGGATGTCGGCCACTTGGACCGGTACGCGGGTTGCGGCGGCTTTTCCTGTGATACCTTCCCCAAACCGGATCGGCACCGCGCGAATGAGTTCCACCAGCTCGTCCTCGACCCCGTAGGCGGTCCGGAGCCGGAACTGCTGGGTCGCTTCATCGTACTCTGAGATGGTTCCGCCGTTGGCCCCGGCGAGCTCGAGCGCGCGGACGACGATGGTGGTGAGCACATTCTCGAGGTCCAGAGTTGAGCTCACGGCGCGGCCGACCTCGCCCAGCGCTTGCAGCTCTTCGACCGACCGCGCGAGCTCGCCCGTCCGCGCCTGCAGCTCGTTGAACAGCCGCACGTTCTCGATCGCGATTACCGCCTGGTCGGCGAAGGTCTTGAGTAGTTCCAGCTGGCCTTTCGGGATCTTTCCCGGCTCGGCCCATCCGACGACGATGACTCCAATCGGATTTCCCTCGCGCAACATCGGCGCGGCCAGCATTCGGCGCGCTGCATTCCTCGCGATCTCGTGGTCGTAGTCAGGATCGGAAGCCGTATCCTCGGCGCAGACAAGCGATCCAGCGACTATTGCCCGTCCGGAAAGCTGCGAGGAATCGGGGCGCATCGGATACTTGCGCGCCATGGCTTCGCTCAGTCCTTCAGGGCGGCCGTGGGTAGCGACCCAGTGCAGCAGCTCCCCGTCAAACCGAAATACGTTCGCGTACAAACCGCCGCACAGAGTCACCGCATTTCGCGCAACGGCGTCGAACACCGGCTGCACGTCCGCGGGTGAGCTGCTGATCGCCCGGAGGATCTCCGCGGTCGCAGTCTGCTGCTCGAGGGCTTCGGCGAGGTCGCGGTTCCGCCCCCGCAGCTCCTGCAGCAGCCGCACGTTCTCGATGGCGATCGCCGCCTGATCTGCGAATGTCTTCAGGAGCTCTTGCTGGACGTTGGGGACCGGTCCGGCCTCGCCCCAGCCAACCACGATGGCGCCGAGCGGATTGCCCTCCCGCAGCATCGGCACCCCCAGCATCCTGCGGAAGCCCCCGGCCACGGCAAATCGGTGGTCGTAGTCCGGATCGCAAAGCGCATCCTCCAGCCGGACCACCGACTTGGTGAGCAGCACTCTCCCGGACACGTCAGAAGAGTCGGGACGCTTCGGGTACTTCGACCGGATCAGCTCCACGGAACCGGGCGCCACGTGGTGGCTGGCGACAAAATGCACCAGCTCGCCGTCGAAACGGAACACGTTCGCGAACAGGCTACCGCAGAGCGAGACCGCGTTGCGTACGATCGTCTCGAACACCGGCTGCACGTCCGTGGGCGAACCGCTGATCACCTTCAGGATTTCCGCCGTCGCCGTCTGTCGCTCGAGCGCCTCCTTGGTCTCGTTGAACAGCCGCACGTTCTCGATCGCGATGACCGCCTGATCGGCGAAAGTCTTGAGCAGCGCGAGCTGCTTGTCGGCGAGCGGGCCCGGAGCCATCCGGATGACGCTGATCGTGCCGATTGCGACGCCGTCGCGCACCATCGGTGCGACAGTCATCGCCCGGTAGCCGGACGCGAGAAAGTTTTGCCTACCCGCCTGGAACCGGTCGGTCAGCGCGAGGACGTCGGGGACGTCCACGGTCGTGCAGTCGAGGATTGCTGCGCCGTGCATGTACTCGCGCGTGAGCGGGAAGGGAAACCGGCCGCGCCACAGGCCGGCACGTTGCGGATCGCTCTCGGCAATCGCCATCAAGCGCACCTGGTCGCCATCCGGGCGCACCACCGCCACCGCCGCGTTCTCGAAGAGGCGGACGCCGCTCTGCACGATGGCCTCGAACACCGGCTGCACATCGGTCGGCGAGCTGCTGATGACACGCAGGATCTCCGCGGTCGCGGTCTGCTGCTCGAGCGCTTCCTTCGTCTCGTTGAACAGCCGCGCGTTCTGGATGGCGATGACCGCCTGATCGGCGAAGGTCCTGAGCAGAGCGATCTCCTTCTCGGAGAACTCACCGATGTTGCCGCGGCCGACCATGATCGACCCGATGCCCCGCGCTTCCCACAGCATCGGCGCGAAGAGCAACGATCGGCTGCCCCCGATCCTGGTGCCTCGGCGGACATACTCGGGTACATCCGCCGCGTCGGTGTCTGGGTAATGGATGACGCGGCGCTGGAGGATGGCCATACCGTTCCCCGACGCCTCGCTCAGCGGCACCGGAAAGAATCCCATCACGCCCTCCCGGTTGGAACCGTGGTAGGCGCTCAGGTGTATCGCGCCGTCATCGCCGACCTGGCAGACGCCCACGTTCCGGCCCTCGAAGAGCCGCTCGCAACTCTCCAGGATCTTCTCGAACACCGGCTTTGTGTCCGCCACGGAGCTCGAGATCACCTGGAGCACCTCGGCGGAGGCCTTCTGATGGTCGAGCGCTTCCTTCGTCTCGTTGAAGAGGCGCACGTTCTCGATCGCGATCACCGCCTGGTCGGCGAAGGTCTCGAGCAGCGCGATCTGCCCGGGTGTGAACGGCCGTACCTCCCGCGTCCACGCAAAGAGCACGCCAATCGCATTGCCCTCGCGGATCATCGGCACCACGAGCACGGTGCGGAATCCGAAGTTGCGCTGGTTGTCCCGCGCATCCGGGTATTCGCTGTCGAGCAGCGGCACGATGTCCTCGATGTGCACGGTGCGCCGCTCGAGGATCGCGCGCCCGGAGACCACCGTACTGCGCACCGGTATTTCGTGACCTGGACGCGGGGTCCCTCCCGAGACCCGCGAAAAGGTGGCGCGAGCGCGCAGGACGTCACCCTCTCGGAGAATCACGCTCACGTGTGAGGCGTCGCATAGACGCGCCGCGCTTTCCGCGACCGTGTCGAGGACCGGCTGCACATTCGTCGGGGAGCGGGTGATGACCTTGAGGATCTCCGCCGTCGCCGTCTGCTGCTCGAGCGACTCCGTGAGCTCGCGGTTACGGGCCTGCAGCTCCTGAAAGAGACGGACGTTCTCGATCGCGATCACCGCCTGGTCGGCAAAGGTCTTGAGCAGCTCGATCTGCTTGTCCGAGAAAGGTCGCACCTCCGTCCGCCGGATGCCGATCGCGCCGATCGGAACCCCTTTGCGCAGGAGCGGTGTCACCAGGAGGGTCCGGACGCCGTGCCGTCTCGCCAGCTCTTTGCCCACCGGAAACTCGGCATCCGATTCGGCCGACCGGTCTTCGACGTGTATGGTCTTGCAGTCCAGCACCGCTCGAGCCGCCGGCCAGCCGCGGCTCAGAGGCCGCAGCGGTCCCTCCGCCTCCTCCATCAGGGAGGGGATCGGCCCATAGTGGGCCACAATGCCCAAGGCCTCCCCTTGGATGCGCCAGATCAACGCATCCGTCGCGCCACAGACCCGTGCCGCATTCTCGGCAACGGCGTCCAGCACCCGCTGGAGGTCCGTCGGCGAGCTCGCGATGACCCGCAGGATCTCGCTGGTGGTCCGCTGCTGCTCCGAACCCTCCGCCAGCTCGCGATCGCGGGACTGCAGGTCCCGCAGCAGCCGGACGTTCTCGCTGGCGACCGCCGCCTGCCCGGCGAACGTCTGCGCCAGCGCGACCTGGCTCTCCGTAAAGGGCCGCTTCGCTCGGCGATAGATCGTGACGACCCCGATCAGGCTGTCCCCTCGCAACATGGGCACATGCAGCGCGGTCCGAGCCCCTTCCAGCTCCACGGCAGCGACCCAATCGGGTTCGCGCCGCTCGGCCGCGGTTTCTGCGGCCAGGTCCGGCAGGTGGAGCGCTTTCCGTTCCGCGGCTACGCGCGCAAGCCCCGTAGTCGGGCCCGGCCGGAGCGGCCCCCGCCGCAGGAATTCCCCGAACGCGGGCCTGACGCCGCAGAGCGCAGCGGCTTCGAATCCCGCTCCGTTGCACAAGAAGACGCAGCCGGATTCCGCCTCGCAGAACCGCGTCGCGCTCGCGAGGATTTCTTGGTAAACCGGCTCGAGGCTGGCTGAAGAGCTGGGGGTCACAAGGTGGCTTGCCGCGCGGGCTCCTCCGCCATGCCGGGGCCGCGCAGGTGTCGTCGTTTCTGGCCTACCCCTCCTGTAGCCCGCTGTCGATGGCGGGTCCCGAGGCCGCGCTTGTCAGCATAGATCCTTGGCGGGTGCCTGTGTAGGACCCTGTCCGCCAAGGCGGATGGGCAGCGTCGCGCCTCCGACGGGGCAAATCAGTGAACCATTAAGGCCGAATCCTGTGAACTGTGCACACCGGTGACGGCCGGACTCCCGCCGAAGCGGGCTGAGCTCCCGGGCCTTGCGGAACGACCGCTGGGCTATGATAGGCATGGCCCGGGAGGGGGCCGCGCATGCGTTTGGTCGCAGACTCGCTAAAGGCGGTTCCGCTCTTCTCCGGGCTCTCATCGGAGGAGATTGCCACGCTCGCCGAAGGGGCGGTCGTCCGCACATACCAGAAGAACACCATCGTGGTGACCGAAGGGGAACGCAGCGACTCGCTCTACGTCATCCTCGCGGGGCGCGTGAAGGTGTTTGTCAGCGACGAGCACGGCAAGGACCTCGTGCTGAGGGTCGAGGGCCCCGGCGAGTACTTCGGCGAGCTCGCGCTCGACGAAGGGCCGCGCACGGCGTCGGTGGCGACGCTCGAGCAGTGCAAGCTGGCGGTGATCGCGAACGACGTCGTCCGGGGATTGCTGGCGCGCCATCCCGAGGCGGCCCTACAGCTCATCCGGGGCCTGATCGGCCGCGTGCGCTACATGACCGAGAACCTCAAGGACCTCGCGCTCCTCGACGTGTACGGACGCGTCGCGAAGCTCCTCCTCGAGCTCGCCACGGAGACCGACGGCAGGCTGGTGATCGATCAGCGTCTGACCCAGCAGGACATCGCCGATCGCGTGAGCGCGTCGCGCGAGATGGTGAGCCGCATCCTCAAGGACCTGACGACCGGCGGCTACGTCACCAACGAGGGCGGGAAGATCGTCATTCAGCGTCGGCCGCCGCGCGCCTGGTAGCGCGGCCGCCGACGAACGCGACCCCCCCGCGCATCAAATGAAAAGCCCGGCCGCAGCCGGGCTTCTCGTTGGGGCTAGTGCAATTACTGGGGCGAGACGCCGCCGTTGCCGAGGTTGTAGAACTCTTCCGAGCCCTTCACCGCGGTCGCACCCTGGTCGGACACGTAGTTCGTCGTCTCGATCCCACGCGCCTTCGGCATGAGGTCGATCCCGTCTTCGTTGGCGCCGGCGAGCGGCGCGACGGCGGCAAGGCCGATGACGGTCAGCAGAACGGCAAACTTTTTCATGGTGGTCATCCTTTCAGTCAGGTCGGTTGGTCTCAGCGGTCCTTCCTCCGGAACCGTTTCCAGTGAAGCGCTGATGGGTGCATCGTCGCGTTTTCCGCGGCCAGAATCCGTGATCGCTGACGGTCGGATTTGGTGAATCGTGCCGGAGCGCCGCCGGGCGGATTAGGCCGGCTCTCCCGGACGGTCGAGATCGGCGGCTATGATCCCGCGTCGCGTGCGAATCCACACATGTCGAAGGCCGAGCCCACACCCGCGAGCGGCGCCGAGAGCGCGTGGCAGGAGTTCTGGAACGCGCAGCTCGCCTCGCACCTCGCCGCGCTCTTCGGCTCCGCCGATCCCGCGGCGCTCGCCGAGCTCCAGGCGGACGCCGAATGGGTTTCGCTCCGCGGCGGCGACGTCCTGTTCCGGCGCGGCGACCCGGGGAACGCGGCCTACACGGTGCTGAGCGGCCGCCTGCGGGTCGTCGACGACACCGTGGGCGAGCGGGCGCTGAACGAGATCGGCGCGGGCGAGATCCTCGGCGAGATGGCGCTCCTGTCGGCGGAACGCCGCTCGGCGACGGTGTTCGCGGTGCGCGATTCGTTGCTCGCGCGGCTGCCGGCGGCGGCGTTCCATCGCCTGATCGAGCGGCAGCCGGCCGTGCTGCGGCGAATCAGTGCGCTGCTGAGCGAACGGCTGCGCACGCAGAGCGCCGCCGCGGGGCGGGCACGGGCGGTGGTCCGCACGCTCGCCGTCGTGCCCGCCGCGGCGGACCCCGATGCCGCCGAGTTCGCGCGGCGGCTCGTCGCAGCGCTCGCGCTGCGGGGCGCCACGCTCCACCTCGATGCCGAGCGCGTGGACCGGGCGCTCGGGCGTGAGGGGATCGCGCGCTGCGCGGAGCACGACCCGGCGAGCCCGCGGCTCGTGCAGTGGCTGAACGAGCAGGAGCTCGCGCACCGCTTCGTGCTCTACGAGGCCGATCCGCGGCTTTCGGGTTGGACCGAGCGCGCCGTTCGCCAGGCCGACCACGTGGTGTTCGTCGCCAACGCCGCGGCGGCGCCGGAGCCCGGCGAGGTCGAGCGGAGCCTCGCGGCGCGCTGGCGCGGTGCGCGCGCGCCGCGGCGCGGCCTCGTCCTCCTGCGCGCCGCGGGTGCGTCCGCGCCCGAGCGGCACGGCCGCCTTCCTCGCGGCGCGGGAGGTCGACTGCCACTACCACGTCAGCATGCGACCGGGCGGAGGACTTCGCCCGCCTCGCGCGCTGCCTCACCGGGGCTGGCATCGGCCTGGTGCTCGGGGGCGGCGGGGCGCGCGGCTTCGCGCATCTGGGCGTGCTGCGGGCGCTCGCCGAGGCGGACGTTCCGATCGACTGGGTGGGCGGGACCAGCGTCGGCGCGATCATCGCCGCGCTCGTGGCGCAGCGGCGCTCCCCGGACGACGGCGCTCGCGCAATGCAAGGAGCACTTCTCGTCGCTGCGGGACCCGACGCTGCCGGTCGTCGCGCTGCTCGCCGGCCGGCGGATCCGGGCGAAGCTCGAGCACGTGTTCGGCACCGCGGCGATCGAGGACCTCGCTGCTTCCCTACCTGTGCGTCTCGACCAATCTCTCGCGCGCGGCGCAGAGCGTGCACGAGCGGGGACCGCTGGTGCGCGCGATCCGCGCGAGCATCGCGCTGCCGGGCGTCCTGCCGCCGGTGAGCCTGGGCGAGCGACCTGCACGTCGACGGCGGGCTCGTGAACAACCTGCCGATCGACGTGATGGCGGCGAAGCCGGAGATCGGCACCGTCCTCGCGGTCGACGTGAGCGCGGAGGTCGAGATGCGGGCGCCGCGGGACGGCGACCTCGAAGCCTCCGGGTGGCGCATGCTCTGGGACCGGCTCAACGCCCGGACCGCCCCGGGCGAGGTGCCGTCGATCATGAGCCTGCTAACCCGCAGCGCGCTCGTCGCGAGCGTCTACTGGACGCGCGAGCGGCGCAGCGCCGACGCGGCGAGTCTGTACCTGCGCATCCCGATGGCGGACCTGCGTCTGCTCGCGTTCGAGCGCATCGACGAGATCGTTGCGCGCGGCTACGAGGCGGCGCGCGAGGCGATCCGCGCCTGGTCGACCGGCCGCGCTAGCGCGGGCGGTGATGGAGTACTCGCGGGGGGCGAGGGCCCCGCGCGCGCACGAAATGAAAAGCCCGGCCGCAGCCGGGCTTCTCGTTGGGGCTAGTGCAATTACTGGGGCGAGACGCCGCCGGTGCCGATGTTGTAGAACTCTTCCGAGCCCTTCACCGCGGTCGCACCCTGGTCGGACACGTAGTTCGTCATCTCGATCCCGCGCGCGTTCGGCATGAGGTCGAGACCGTCTTCGCTCGCGGTGGCGAGCGAGCGCGACGGCGGCAAAGCCGATGGCGGCGAGCAGAACGGCAAACTTTTTCATGGTGGTCATCCTTTCAGTCAGGTCGGTTGGTCTCAGCTGTCCTTCCTCCGGAACCGTTTCCAGTGAAGCGCTGATGGGTGCATCGTCGCGTTTTCTGCGGCGGAAATCCGTGACCGTTGACGGTCCGATTTGGTGAATCGTGCACACCGCACCGCCGAACGGATTAGGCCGGCGCCGCGCGGTCGGTTGAGGTCGCGGCGCCGGGTCGAGCGGCCGGGACTGCGGTGCACCTTGACGTCGTAACGGCACAGGGCTAGCGTCCCCGCCGGGCAGGCACCTGGAGAAGAGAGGAGGAACCCATGTTCAAAAGGTTGCTCGGCTGCGTCCTGGCGTTGGCGGCCGCGGGCTTCGCCGTCGCCGCGTGGGGCCAGGCGTACCCCAACCGTCCGGTGCGCATCATCGTCCCGGCCGGTACCGGGGGTCCGGACATCGTGGCGCGGGTGGTGGCGGCGCAGCTCGCCGCGCAGACCGGGCAGCAGTTTCTGGTCGAGAACAAGCCCGGCGCGAACGGCATCATCGGCGCGGACCTCGTCGCGAAGTCGCCGCCGGACGGCTACACGCTCATGGTCTATTCGTCGGGCTTCGTGATCAACCCGGCGGTGCACAAGCAGATGCCCTACGACACCGAGAAGGACTTCCTGCCGGTGACGAACCTCGTTCTGAGCGGCGGCCTGTTCATCGCGATCCACCCGTCGGTGCCGGCGCAGACGCTCCAGGAGTTCATAGCGCTCGCGCAGAAGCCCGACGCGAAGCTCGCCTACAGCTCGCCCGGGGTCGGCAACACCTGGCATCTGGCGATGGAAGTGTTCAATTCTGTCGCCGGGACGAAGATCATCCACATCCCCTACAAGGGCGGCGGCCCGGCGACCGCGGCGCTTGCGTCCGGCGAGGTCCAGGCCATGGTCGCGTCGCCCGCGCCGCTCCTGCCGCACTACAAGAGCGGGAAGGTGCGCGTGCTTGCCTATACCGCGCCGACGCGCCATCCGGGCGCACCGGATGTCCCGACCACCGCCGAAGCCGGCCTGCCGCGCTACAACGTCGACGGCGGCTGGTTCGGGATGTTCGCACCGGCGAACACGCCGCCAGAAGTCGTCGACAAGCTCTACCGCGAGGTGCGCACGGCGCTCGAGAACCCGCAGGTGCGCGAGCGGCTGGTCGCGCTCGGGGTGCAGCCGCTCGGCAACTCGCCGGCGGAGTTCAAGAAGTTCGTCGCCGACGAGCTGCGCACGCACGCCGAGATGGTGCGCATCGCCGGGCTGAAGCCCGAGTAGCGCGCGGCTCAGGCGCTACCGCGACGACGACCCGTCGAAGAAGCCGGGGTCGATCTCCCCCGCGTAGCACACCGGCGAGCTCAGCGCGCTCGGCTCGCCGGGGGGCGGCGCGCCGAGGAACTCGAGCCGCCCGCCGTCCCGGCGATAGATGCCCCGCTCGGTGACGATCCAGTCCATCGGGACGTCGTACGACTGCGGATGGATCGTGTCGAGGTGCGCGCCCTCGTAAGCGATGCCGATCACGACCGGCTTCGCCGCGATTGCCGCGAGCGTGCGGTCGAAGAACCCCCCGCCGTAGCCGAGCCGGTACCCGGCGTCGTCGAAGCCGACCATCGGCAGCAGCACCGTGCCCGGTTGCACCTCGCGGCTCTCCGCCGGGTAGGGAATGTCGTACACCCCCCGTGCCAGCGGCACGCCCGGGTGCCACTCGCGAAAGACGAGCGGGGTGCGCGGCGCGACGACCACCGGCAGGGCCGTGACGGCCCCCGCGTCGCGCAGCCGCCGCACGAGGAAGCGCGCGTCGTACTCGTTCTTGTACGGCCAGCAGAAAGCCACGATCCCGCGCGCGAGGTTGGGGAACCCCCACGCCAAATGGCGGTCGATCGCCTTGCGATGTTGCAGGATTGTCAAAGAATCGAGCGCGACCCGCTCCGCGAGCAGCCGGGCGCGCTGCTCCCGCCGCCAAAGCTTCACTTCGTCCGGCGTCATGGGGCGTTCCGCCCCGGAAACGCGCCCCGGAAACGGCAAAACCCCCTCGACCGTGTGCTATTCTTCGCGCGCTTGGTGAGCATCGTCCACGCTATGGTACCCATGCCGCGTGCCTTTCGGCTTGCCGTGGCCCTGGTGCTCGCGGCGCCGCTTGTCGCCGCCGCGGCGCCGCGCGGCAAGAGCTCGCAAGACGATCACTTCCTCGCCGCCCAGGAGGCGTTCGAGAAGGGCAGGGCCCCCCAGCTCGCGAGCCAGGCCGTGGCCCTCCGTGGTTACGTGCTCGAGCCGTACTTCGAGTACTGGACGCTCCGGCTCGGGATCGACGACCTCCCCGTTCAGACCGCCCGCGGCTTCCTCGCGCGCTACAACGGCACGCTGGTGGCCGAGCAGCTGCGCCGCGACTGGCTGAAGGCCCTGGCCCGGAAACAGGCGTGGGACGCGTTTGAGGCGGAGTACCCGAACGTCGTGGGCGAGGATCCGGAGCTCGCGTGCCTGTCGCTGCAGGCGCGCTGGCGGCGGGGGGACGGGGCCGCGCTCGAGGAGTTCCGCCGCGTGTGGACCAGCCCGCGCGACCTGCCCGACGGCTGCCTGCCGCTGGCCGAGAGCGAGATCGCCGCGGGGCGCCTCACCACCGGCCACGTCCTGGAGCGGATCCGCCTCCTGGTCGAGACCGGGCAGTTCGCCGGGGCGAAGCGCCTGATCGGCGCGCTCCCCGCGGCCGACGCCCCCGACGAGCGCTCGCTCGACTCGATCCGGCGTGCGCCGCAGCCGTTTCTCGCCGGCGCCGACAAGCTCGACCTGAAGAAGCGGCCGAACCGCGAGCTCGTCCTGTACGCGCTCGCGCGCACCGCGCGCGGCGACGCCGAGGCGGCCGCGCCCCTCTGGACGCGGAAGCTCCAGGACCGGCTCCCGCCCGAGGATCAGGCCTGGGGCTGGGGACAGCTCGGCACGCACGGCGCCCGCCAGCATCATCCGCGGGCCCTGGAGTGGTTCGCGAACGCGAACGGCATCCGCCTCCGCGACGACCAGCTCGAATGGCGGGTGCGAGCGGCGCTCCGCGAGGGCGACTGGCGGGAGGTGCGGGCGGCGATCGAGCAGATGACCCCGCTCGGCCGGAACGAGCCGGCGTGGCTCTACTGGCACGGCCGCGCGCGCGCCGCCCTCGGGCAACCCGAGGAAGCGCAGATCCTGCTCGCCCGCGTTGCCGGCGAGCATCACTTCTACGGCAAGCTCGCGCTCGAGGAGCTCGGCCGTTCGCTCGCCATCCCGCCGCGCGGCTATACGCCCACGGCGTCGGACCTCGCCGAAGCCGCGGCGAACCCGGGCCTGCAGCGCGCCGTCACGCTAATGCGGCTTGGCCTGCGGATGGAGGGGATCCAGGAGTGGAACTGGACGGTGCGGGGCATGGACGACCGGCAGCTCCTCGCCGCGGCCGAGTTCGCCCGCGCGAACGAGATCTGGGACCGCGCGATCTTCACCGCCAACCAGACGGTGGGCCTGCACGATTTCAGCGTCCGGTTCCCGGCGCCCTACCGCGCGGTGTTCAGCGAGCAGGCGCGCACCCAGGGGCTCGACGAGTCGTGGGTCCTCGGGCTGGTGCGGCAGGAGAGCCGGTTCAGCACCACCGCCAAGTCCTCGGCCGGCGCTTCCGGCCTCATGCAGCTGATGCCGCGGACCGCGCGGTGGGTCGCGCAGCGTCTCGGCATGAAGGGCTTCTCGCTCGCGCAGGTCAACGACGTCGACGTCAACATCGCGCTCGGCACGAGCTATCTCAGGTACGTGCTCGACTCGGTCGACGGTCATCCGGTCCTCGCCGCGGCGGCGTACAACGCCGGCCCCGGCCGCGCGCGCAAGTGGAAGGCCGACCGCGCGCTCGAGGGCGCGATCTACGCCGAGTCCATCCCGTTCACCGAGACGCGCGAGTACGTGAAGCGGGTGATGAGCAACACCGTGTACTACGCCGCCCTGTATGGCGGCGACGCGAGATCGCTGAAGACGCGCCTCGGCGTCGTCCCGTCGCGCCGCTCCGGCGAAGGCTACGAGGCGACGATCACGGGCTACGCGACGGTAGAATAGCCCCGCATCCCCGCCTCAGCGGAGGCGGGGAATCCCGATTCTTCTTTGCCATGGCCAGGATCTGCGTCCTCGGCGGCAGCGGGTTTATCGGCCGCCACATCGTCGAGAAGCTCGTCGAGCGCGGCGACTTCGTCGTCGTGCCGTCGCGCCGGCGCGAGCGCGCGAAGCACCTGATCACCCTGCCCACGGTCCAGGTGGTGCAGGCCGATGTCCACGAACCGGCGATGCTCCGGCGCCTCGTTGCGGGCTGCGATGCGGTGATCAACCTGGTCGGCGTGCTGCAGAGCCGCAACGGCGATCCCTACGGGCCCGACTTCGCGCGCGCGCACGTCGAGTTGCCGCGGAAGGCGATCGCGGCATGCCTCGAGGCGCGGGTGCCGAGGCTCCTGCACATGAGCGCGCTCAAGGCGGCATCCGACGGTCCGAGCCAGTACCTGCGCTCGAAAGCCGACGGCGAGGCGGCGATCATCGCGGTGCGCAACGAGCTCGCGACCACGGTGTTCCGCCCCTCGGTCGTGTTCGGGCTCGAGGACCGCTTCCTCAACCTGTTCGCGAAGCTGCAGCGGTGGCTGCCGATCGTCTTCCTGGGGTCGCCGGAGGCGAAGTTTCAGCCGGTCTACGTCGAGGACGTCGCGCGTGCGTTCGTCGCGAGCCTCGACGAGGACGAGGCCGTCGGCCGCGCGTACGACCTCGTGGGCCCGATGGTCTACACCCTGCGCGAGCTCGTGGAATACGCCGGCCGCCTCTCCGGCCATCCGCGGCCGATCGTCGGGCTTGGCCCGCGCCTCGCCTACTGGCAGGCGTGGGCGATGGAGTTCGCGCCCGGCAAGCTGCTCAGCCGCGACAACTTCCACTCCATGAAGATCGACAGCGTGTCGGACGCGGCGCCGCCGTTCGGCATCCGCCCGACGCCGCTGGAGGCCGTGGCGCCGGTCTATCTCAGGGGGATCTATCCGCGCTCGCGCTATAGCGTGTTCCGCTACTACGCCGGCCGGAAGACACGCGAAGTATGACGAAGCCGACGCTCGTGATCGGCAACAAGAACTATTCGTCCTGGTCGCTGCGGGGCTGGCTGCTGCTGCGCGGTTTCGGCATCGACTTCGACGAGGTGCAGCTGAAGTTCCACACCGCGGGCTGGGAACGGGACATCGGCCGCTGGTCGCCGTCGGGGCTGGTGCCGGTCCTGTGGCTCGACGGCGAGCCGATCTGGGACACGCTCGCGATTGCCGAGACGGTCGCCGAACGCTGGCCGGACAAGCAGGTCTGGCCCCGCGACGCGCGCGTCCGCGCGACTGCGCGCTCGATCTGCGCCGAGATGCACGCCGGCTTCCGCGGCTTGCGCGGCGCGATGCCGATGAACATCCGCGGCTCGTACCCCGGCAAGGGGATGAGCCCGGAGGTGCGACGCGACATCGATCGCATCGTTGCGAACTGGACGCTGTGCCGGGAGCGGTTCGGGCCCGGCGGCGAGCTCCTCTTCGGCGGCTTCACCGCGGCCGACGCCTACTATGCGCCGGTGGCGTCGCGCTTCGCGACCTACGGCGTGCAGTTGCCGCCGGTTGCCCAGCGCTACGTCGACGCGGTGCTCGCGTTCCCGGCGGTCCGCGAGTGGAGCGCGGCGGCGCGCGCGGAGCCCGAGGTCGTCGCCGAGGACGAGCCGTACGCGCAGCGTTAGCGCGCGCGGCCGCGGCGCAACTCGGGAATGAAGATCTACCAGGTCGGGGGCGCGGTCCGCGACGAGCTGCTCGGGCTCCCGGTCAAGGACCGCGACCACGTCGTCGTCGGCGCAACCCCCGAAGAGCTGGAGCGCCTCGGCTTCAAGCCGGTCGGCAAGGACTTCCCGGTCTTCCTGCATCCGGCGACCCACGAGGAGTATGCGCTCGCTCGCACCGAGCGCAAGACCAGCCGCGGCTACAAGGGGTTCACGGTCCATGCCGCGCCCGACGTCACGCTCGAGGACGATCTCGCGCGCCGCGACCTCACCATCAACGCCATGGCGAGGGACGAGCGGGGCGAGCTGATCGACCCCTTCGGCGGCGCCGCCGACCTGAAGGCCGGTGTGCTGCGGCACGTGAGTCCTGCGTTCGTCGAGGACCCCGTGCGCGTGCTCCGCGTCGCGCGCTTCGCCGCGCGGTTCGGCTTCCGTCCCGCGCCCGAGACGCTGGCGCTCATGCGCGAGGTGGTCGCGAACGGCGAGGTGGACGCGCTCGTGCCGGAGCGGGTGTGGCAGGAGTTCGCCAAGGGCCTCATGGCAGCGGCGCCGCGCCGGATGTTCGAGACGCTCGCCGAGTGCGGCGCGCTCCCCAGGGTGCTGCCCGAGTGGTCGCACCTCGACGGCCGCCGCGCGCTCGCCGCGCTGGACCAGGCCGCAACGCGCGGCCTCCCGCTCGCCGTCCGCTACGCGGCGCTCTTCGCCGGCGGTCCGGTCGAAGCGGCGGAAAGTGCCGCCGCCCGGCTGCGGGCGCCCGTCGAATGCCGCGACCTCGCGGTGCTCGCGGCGCGCTGGTCGGCAACCGTGCGCGAAGCGCGCCGGCTCGGCGCGGACGCGCTCGTCGAGCTCTTCGAGCGGGCCGACGCTTTCCGGCGGCCGGAGCGCTTCGCGGAGCTCGTCGATGCGTGCGAGTGCGATGCCGCCGGCGCGGGGGACGTCGACCCGCAGCGGATCCCGCATCTGCGCCGCGCGCTCGCCGCCGCGCAGGGCGTCGATGGCGGCGCGATCGCGCAGGCGCGCCCGAAGGACGTCGCCGCGGCGATTCGCGCCGCGCGCGTGGCAGCGGTCGCGGCCGCAGGCGACCGGCGCCGATGACCTTCGCGACCGCGTGGTCGCGCGCTCGCCGCGCGGCGGTGACGGGGCCGCCCCGCTAGAATCGGCGCGTCGTCGGTCATGCTTCCTGCCATGAAGTCCGCCGTCGCCCGGCTCGCGCACGGCCTCCGCTGCAACCTCGTCGCCGGCGTCCGCCTCGCCGCGTTCGTCCCGGTGGGGCCGCTCGACTATCGCGTCTCGCCGGCCGACTTCACGGTGCTGTTCGGGTTCAGCGCCCTGCTCGCTGCCGCGGGCAGCTTCGTGCGCGGCGGCCTGCCGGGCCGCTTCGACTTCGGGGCGATCCCGGTCGTGCTCGCCGACGTCCCGCTGGTCCTGCTCGCGTGCGTGGTCGTTGCCGCGATCCTGGGCCGGCGCGAGATGGTGCTCGGGCTGGGCACCGCGCTGTTCGCCTCCGACCCGCTGCTCGAGGTCGTCGGGACCGCGCTCAGCTTCGCGTTCGAATGGGTCCCGCCCGAGGTCGCCGCCGCGCTCGGCTACGCGTTTCTCGCGTGGGGATTCGCGACGATGCTGCGGGCGCTCCTCGTTTTCGGCGGCTGGCGCGGCGCGCGGACGGCGGCGGGCGGAGCCGTGCTCGCGTGCCTGTTCGCGGCGTTCGTCCTGGTCATGCCGCGGGCCGAGCTCTGGGTGCCCTACGCGCCGGACCCCGCCGTCGCCGAGCCGTCGATCGTCGACGAGCCGCTCTTCCACCGGCAGCAGCGGCTCCTCGACGACGCGATCGCCGGCCTCGCGCCCGAGCGCCCGGGGGTGGAGGACCTCTACTTCGTCGGCGTCGCGCCGTACTCGCCGCAGGACGTGTTCGCGCGCGAGCTCGCCGCCGTGCGCAAGCTCTTCGACGAGCGGTTCGGCACCGCCGGCCGCTCGATCGCGCTCGTGAACAGTCCGGCCACGCTCGCGGACACCCCGATCGCCACCGCGACCAACCTGCGCGCCGTGCTGGAGCGGCTCGGGCGCGTGATGAATCCCGAGGAGGACGTGCTGTTCCTCTTCATCACCTCGCACGGCGATCGGCGGCACGAGCTCGCGTTCGAGCTGCCGCCGCTGCAGCTCGCGCAGCTCACGCCCACCGCGCTTGCGCGCATGCTGGGGGACTCGGGGATCAAGTGGAAGGTGCTGGTCGTCTCGGCGTGCTACTCGGGCGGGTTCGTCGAGCCGCTGAAGGACGCGAACACCGTCGTCATCACCGCCGCCGACGCCAAGAGCTCGTCGTTCGGGTGCGAGTCGGGGCGCGACTTCACCTACTTCGGGCGCGCCTACTTCGACGACGCGCTCGCCCGGACGTTCTCGTTCACCGAGGCGTTCGAGGCCGCGAAGCGCGCGGTGACCGAGCAGGAGCGCGCCGAGCGCCTCGCGCCGTCGAGCCCGCAGATCTTCATCGGCAACGCCATGCGCCAGAAGCTCCTCTCGCTCGAGCGGCGCCTCGCGATGCCGCGCTAGGCGAGCGTCAACGCCGCCCGCCCACGGCGCGTTGCAGCGGCTGTATGAGGCGGTTTGGTTCCACCCTCGCGCTCGGCGTCCTCGCCGCGGCGCCCTTCGCCGTGGCGGCGCAGCAGGGACGGTTCGCCGCGGCCGACACCGACGGCAACGGCATGCTGTCGCGCGCCGAAGTGGAACGCAGCCTGCCGCGCCTCGCGCCGCGCTTCGACGAGCTCGACCGCAACCGCGACGGGAATCTCTCCCCGGAAGAGCTGCGGGCGCAGGGTGCGCGCGGGCGGGCGGCGCAGCGGCGCGGGCGAGGGCGGGTTCGCGGAGCACTTCCGCCGCGCCGACGCCGACGGCGACGGCGCGCTCACGAGAGCCGAGGCGGAGCAAGCGCTGCCGCGCCTGGCGGCGAAGTTCGACCGGATCGACGCGAACCACGACGCGCGGCTGACCCCGGACGAGCTGCGCCGCTACTTCGACGCCAGGCGGGCCGCCCGGGGCAGACCTGGCGAGAAGGACCCGTGAAGGTCTTCTAGAGGAACTGCGCGAGCAGCGTCAGCGCGCGCGACAGCAGGATCGTCGTCGTGAACGGCAGCGAATAGTCTCGCCCCTTCACCCGCACCGACACGTCACCGGGCAGCCGGCCGAGCCCGAACCGCGCGAGCCGCGGCGAGAGCGCCGTCAGCACGACGAGCGCAACGAGCAGTGTGAGGAGCCACTTAAGCATGAGCGGTTTCCTCGGCGACCCTCGCGTTGAGCGGCGCGCTTGCACGTCCGCCCCAACGCCGGCACGGCGCTAGCGCCAGCTCGCGACGCGGTCTCGGATTGTATAGACTCGCCCGCTTCACTCGCAGCGGAGAGATGCATGATCGAGCTCTACACCTGGGGAACCCCGAATGGACGCAAGGTCTCCATCATGCTCGAGGAGGTCGGGCTCCCCTACAACGTCCACCGCATCGACATCGGCAAGGACGACCAGTTCAAGCCGGAATTCGTCGCGCTCAACCCGTACAGCAAGATCCCGGCGATCGTCGACGCCGACGGCCCCGACGGCGAGCCGCTGCAGCTCTTCGAGTCCGGCGCGATCCTCGTCTACCTCGCCGAGAAGACCGGCAAGCTGCTGCCGGGGGCGCCGCGCCGCAAGTACATCACCCTCCAATGGGTCATGTTCCAGATGGGCGCCGTCGGGCCGTTCTTCGGCCAGGTGCACCATTTCCTGCGGGCGGCGAAGGTGGAGGTTCCCTACGCCATCGAGCGCTACATCAGGGAGAAGGATCGCATCTATGCCGTTCTCGACCGACGCCTCGGCGAGGCGCCGTATCTCGCCGGCGACGAATACACGATCGCCGACATCGCGACCTACCCCTGGGTCGCACGCCACGAGTGGCACAAGACCGACCTGAACACCCTCCCCAACGTGAAACGGTGGTTCGACGCGGTCGGCGCGCGGCCGGCGGTGAAGCGCGGCATGGCGGTCCCGGGCTAGCAGCCCCTCGCACCGCGCTGGCGGTCCAATGCCCGAAGTCCTCCGCTCCGGCGTCTCGGCCGAGCTCGAGATCCTCGAGTGCCGGCCGGAGATCGAGACGACCCGGCCGGCCCTGCTGTTCGTCCACGGCGCGTTCGCGGGGGCGTGGATCTGGGCCGAGCACTTTCTGCCGCATTTCGCGGCCCGCGGCTTCCCCGCGTACGCGCTCAGCCTGCGCGGCCACGGTCGCAGTCACGGTCGCGACGGGCTCGCCTGGCACAGCCTGACCGACTACGTCGACGACCTCGAGACGGCGATCGACGCGCTGGCCGAAGCCCCCGTGCTCGTCGGGCACTCGATGGGGGCGGTGGTGGTGATGAAGTACCTCGAGCGCGCGCACGCTCCGGCGGCGGCGCTGCTCGCGCCCGTGCCGCCCCATGGACTGCTTCCCGCGTCGCTCACGCTCGCGCTCTCGCAGCCGAGCCTGTTCACCGAACTCAACGCTCTCCTCGGGAGCGGCGAGGCGTCGCTCGAGGCGCTGCACAAAGCGCTCTTCGCCGGACCGATGCCCGCGGAGAAGCTGCTCGCCTATCACGGGCGCTTCCAGCGCGAGTCGCCGCGGGCGATCTGGGATCTGACGCTCTTCGACCTCCCGCAGGCGTGGCGGATGCGTCGACCGCCGATGCTCGTGCTCCTCGCCGAACGCGACGCGCTGTTTCCGCTCGGCCAGTCGCGGAGCGCTTTCGCGGCGATCGGTTTGGAGACCGAAGTGCTCGAGGAGCTCGGGCACGCGGTCATGCTCGAGCCGGGCTGGCAGCGCGCCGCCGACCGGCTGACCCACTGGCTTGCCAGCATCGAGTAGCCGGGCGTGGGCCGACCGGCCGGCCGACCGGCCGACCCTCCATCCCCCCTTTGGCCGATTTACCGTGACGCACTTCACGGCGAGACTGAGCCCCGTGAATGCGTCACCGCGGCGCTGCCGATAGTCACCGCCTCCGCCGCGACCGGGCGTCTAGGCTCCAAATCGAAGGGGCCCGACGGCTCGACGAGGAATCGCGATGGGATGGCTCAGGCTGGTGCTCGACATAGTGTTCGCCATGGGGGGCGTGGCCGCCTTCGGCTTCCTCGCCTTCGGCGCATGGCTCGTCTTCAAGCATTCGACCGGTTTCGTTCCCGAGGGACAGGGCCGGTTCGAGAATCGGCATCGCCGGCGCGCACGACGCGAGCCGCGCGTCACCGTCGACAAGGGGAAGTTCGTCTAACGGGCGCGCGGCGACGCCTCACCCACGCCGCGCGTACTTCTGCAGGAACCAGAGGATTTCCTCGACGCGAAGCTGCGGCTCGCGCGGGTCGGGCTGATTGCCGACCACGCGGTTCATCCAGGCCATGTTCTGCTCCATCCGCGCCACCACCGCGGGCCACTCGGCAGCAGTGTGCCGGCGCGGGTCGGGGAGCACGTGACATTGGCCGCAGGCGAGCCTGAACGATTGCCCCGCAGGCTGCTCGAGCTCGGGATACCGCCTCGGGTTGATCGCGCGCTGGCTGTGCCGCCTCAGGTAGGCGAGCAGGACCTTCTCCTCCCCGTCGGTCGGCGCCCGCACCCCGGCCATCATCTCGGTCATCAGCTCGCCGAGGTTCCCGTTGCCGCGCATGCGGACCGCCATGCGTTCCACGATGCCCGGCCACTTCTCGGGGTTGTGCATCGCCGGGTTGGGCAGGTTGTGGCACTGGACGCAGTACTGCACCACCAGCTGTGCGCCGCGCGACGCCGGCTCCGGGAGCTGGGAGGGTGCGAACGTCGGGGGCAGGATGCGCTCGAGCAGCGGCCCGTGCGGGCTGTCGACCCAGCGCTTGCGCGCCTCCTCGACCGCGCGGTTGTACTCGGCGACCGGCGCGGCAAGCGCGGCGAGCGCCACGAGCATCGCGGCGAGGGCCCACACGCGCGAGCAGTGCATCGACCGATTATATCGACGCGCCCGCGTCCCGCTGCGGGGCCGGTCCGCCACCGTCCGGTCCCGGCCGACGCGGACCGCGAGCCTCAGAGCGTGTGCTGCCGATCGCCCGAGCTGAACGCCGCGAGACCGGCGCCGACGCCGCGGCCGAACGCGATCGCCTTGAAGAGCTCGCCCATCTCGGACGGGCTAGTCAGCTTGTTCGCGGCGGCGGCGAGCGGAAGGTACTGCTTCACGTCCTCGGGCGAGACTCGGCTCAGGAGCTCGGTCAGGCCGCAGTTGATCAGAAACTGCGCCTGGGTGATGTAGCCGAGGAGGTTCGCGCCCGCGCCGCGCGCGCCGTCCGCGACCGCGGTGAAGTCGACGTGCGCGGTGATGTCCTGCAGTCCCGGAAGGAAGAACGGATCGGCGTGCGCGCGGTGGCGGTAGTGGCACATGAGCGTGCCCCCGCGCCGCTGCGGATGATAGTACTCGCGGCGCGGGAAGCCGTAGTCCACGAACAGCGCGACGCCGCGCTCCAGGGTGCGCGTGAGGCTCGCGACGAACGCGCGCGCCACGAGCCCGATCTCGGTGGTGTAGCCGTCCGGCAGATCGAGCTCGCGGGCGGCGGCGGCGAGGGCGCCGGTCGCCGGCCGGTGCTCCCATTCGAATGCGCCGTCGCGCCCGAGGACGACGCCCGCTTCCTCGACCGCGCCGGCGCGCGCGCGCACGACGTGCACCGGCATCGCGTCGAGCACCTCGTTCCCGATGACGAACCCCGCGAACGCGGGCGGCAGGCCGTTCAGCCACGCCACGCGCTCCATCAGGTGCGGCACGCGGGCAGCGAGCGTGTCGCGGCTCCGCGCCCGCAGCTCGGGCGAGAGCTCGAGGATCAGATAGCGCGCCGGCAGCGCGTCGCGGCGCTCGAGCTCCTCGAGGAGCGACGCGGCGAGCGCTCCGGAGCCGGCGCCGATCTCGAGAATCTCCTCGCCAGCGGCCGCGAGCACCTCGGCCGCGGCGCGCGCGACCGCATGGCCGAAGAGCGGTGCGAGCTCCGGCGCGGTCGTGAAGTCGCCGTCGGCGCCGAGCTTGCGGCTGCCGGCCATGTAGTAGCCGAGGCCCGGCGCGTAGAGCGCGAGGTCCATGTAGCGCGCGAAGCCGATCCAGCCGCCGGCGCGCTCGATGTCGGCGCGGATGTGAGCGCCGACCTGCGCGCTGTGCGCGCGGGCTTCTGCGGACGGCTCGGGGAGGCTCATTGGACTACCTTGTCGCTGCGCGCCAAGGATTCGCGCTTGGGGCGGCCCGGCGCGCTCATGGCGGGGCGTGCGGGGGAGATGGTGCGCGCATCGAGTAGAATCCGCAACGTCAGCGGCATCCGGCTCGCCGCGCGAGCGGGAGGCGAGAAGCGTGGCCGAGGCAAGCCTCAGCGGGAAGGTCGTTCTGATCACCGGCGGCGCGAAGCGCGTCGGCGCGGCGATCGCGCGGCGGTTGCACGGATCGGGCGCGAGCCTGATGCTGCACTATCACTCGGCGAAATCCGAGGCGGTCGAGCTGCAGCGCGCGCTGAACGCGACCCGCGCGAACTCGGCGGCGACGGTCCAGGCGAACCTGCTCAACGCCGCCGAGCTGCCCGAGCTCGTGCGCACGACCGCCACGCGCTTCGGACGCCTGGACGTGCTGGTCAACAACGCGTCGAGCTTTCACGCGACCCCGCTCGGCGAGATCAAGATCGCCGACTGGGACGACCTGATCGGCACCAACCTCAAGGCGCCGCTGTTCCTGTCGCAGGCCGCCGCGCCGCACCTGAAGGCCGCGGGCGGCTGCATCGTGAACATCGCCGACATCCACGCCGACCGGCCGCTGAAACGCTACGTCGTCTACAGCGTCGCGAAGGCCGGGCTGGTCGGCCTGACGAAATCGCTCGCGCGCGAGCTCGGCCCCGAGGTGAGGGTGAACGCCGTCGCGCCCGGGCCGGTGATGTGGCCGGAAGACGAGTCGTTCGACGAGCTCGCGCGGCAGCGCGTGATCTCGCACACGCTCCTCAAGCGCGCCGGGGAGCCGGAGGACATCGCGGACGCGGTGCACTACCTCGTCGCGGAAGCGCCGTACGTCACCGGGCAGGTGCTCGCGGTGGACGGCGGGCGCAGCGTGAACCTGTGACGGCGCAGCGCGCCGCCGCTCTGGGATAATCCCGCGCTCCGTCAGCATTGCGCCGCCGTCCCATGAACGCGCCCACCGCCAAGCAGGCTCACAAGGCCGCCTACGAGTCCAACAAGCTCGAGAAGCGGCTGCGCCGCCGCGTCGGGGAGGCGATCGCCGACTTCGGAATGATCACCGCCTCCGACCGGGTGATGGTGTGCCTGTCAGGCGGCAAGGACAGCTACGGTCTGCTCGACATCCTCCTGAAGCTGCGGGACGCCGCGCCGCTCGATTTCGAGATCGTCGCGGTCCACCTCGACCAGCGGCATCCGGGCTATCCCGAACACGTGCTGCCCGAGTACCTCTCGCGGCTCGGCGTGCGCCGTCACATCGAGCGGCAGGACACCTACTCGGTCGTGAAGCGGGTGGTGCCCGAAGGCAAGACGATGTGCGGGCTGTGCTCGCGGCTGCGCCGGGGCGTGCTCTATCGCATCGCCGGCGAGCTGGGTGCGACCAAGATCGCGCTCGGCCACCACCGGGACGACATCCTCGAGACCTTCTTCCTGAACCTCTTCTTCGGCGGGACGCTGAAGGCGATGCCGCCGAAGCTCGCCTCCGACGACGGTCGGCACGTGGTGATCCGCCCGCTCGCGTACGTGCCCGAGGCGGACCTGGCGGCGTATGCGAGGTGGCGGGGATTCCCGATCATTCCGTGCAACCTCTGCGGGTCGCAGGAGAACCTCCAGCGCGCGCAGGCGAAAGCGATGTTGCGGGAGTGGGAGCGGCGATTCCCGGGGCGGGTCGAAAGCATCTTCGGGGCGCTCATGAACGTCGTTCCCTCGCATCTGCTGGATCGGAGTCTCTTCGACTTCGGCGCCGTCAGCGCTGCGAGCGCCACGCCTTCTGGAACTTATTCAATTGATTCTGAAGAGAATTTCTCGGCCTTCGCGACCGTGCCTGCGGTGATTCCGTAGCCGGGTCATCAAGGCCAAATTGTCAAACTGATTTTGTCGTGGCACACTCGGCGGGATGAGTTGCGCCGAGCGCCTCGTCAGTCTCTTCGGCAGCCAGGCCGAGCTCGCCCGCCGCCTCCAGCTCGACCGCGCGGTCGTCAACAACTGGGTGAAGTCGGGCTACGTCCCGGCGCGCTGGGCGATGGAGATCGAGCGGGTGACCGGCGGCCAGATCGCCGCGGTCGACATCCTCAACGAGGCCGCCGCGAAGAAACCCGTCCGCGTGAAATCCCGGCCCGAAGGCGCGTTCTTCGGGTCGCCCATTCCAGGGAGCGACACCATGAACGACTTTGCACCCGCGAAACGCATCTTCTCGTTCCATCCGCCGCAGCGGACGCTCATGGGGCCGGGCCCGACCGAGATCCATCCGCGGGTGCTCACGACGATGAGCCAGCCGGCGATCGGCTACCTCGATCCGGTGTTCGTCGAGATGATGGAGGAGCTCAAGCAGCTCCTGCGCTACGCGTACCAGACCGCGAATCCGCTCACCTTCCCGCTCTCGGGGCCGGGCTCGGTGGGGATGGAATACTGCTTCGTCAACATGGTGTCGCCCGGCGACAAGGTCGTGGTGTGCCGCAACGGCGTGTTCGGCGGCCGGATGCTCGAGAACGTCGAGCGCTGCGGCGCCGTCCCGATCATCGTCGACGACGAGTGGGGGACGCCGGTCGATCCGAACAAGGTCGAGGACGCGCTGAAGAAACATCCCGAGGTCCGGGTCGTCGCCTTCGTGCACGCCGAGACGTCGACCGGCGTGCAGTCGGACGCGAAGGTCCTGACCGAGATCGCGCACCAGCGCGATGCCCTGGTGATCGTCGACGCCGTGACCTCGCTCGGTGGGTCGCCGGTGAAGGTGGACGAGTGGGGCATCGATGCGATCTACTCGGCGAGCCAGAAGTGCCTGTCGTGCACGCCCGGGCTCTCGCCGGTGTCGTTCTCCGACCGCGTGGTCGACCACGTGAAGTCGCGCAAGGACAAGATCCACAGCTGGTTCATGGACATGAACCTGCTGCTCGGCTACTGGAACGCGAGCACCCGCACCTATCACCACACCGCGCCGACCAACTCGCTCTTCGCCCTGCACGAGGCGCTGCTGCTGATCCGCGAGGAGGGACTCGAGGCCTCGTGGGCGCGCCATCAGCGGCATCACGCCGCGCTCCGGGCGGGCCTCGAAGCGATGGGGCTCCAGTTCCTCGTCAAGGAGGCGCACCGCCTGCCGCAGATGAACGCGGTGCTGTGCCCCGAGGGGGTCGACGAGGCCGAGGTGCGCAAGACCCTGCTCGAGGAGTTCAGCCTCGAGATCGGCGCCGGGCTCGGGCCGCTCAAGGGCAAGATCTGGCGGTTCGGCATCATGGGCTACTCGTGCCGGCCCGACAACGTGATGCTGTGCCTCGCCGCGCTCGGCTCGGTGCTCTCCGACATGGGGCTGCCGATCCACGTCGGCGACGCCGAAGCGGCGGCGCACCAGGCCTACGCATCGATGCACGCCCGGGCCGCGCAGCAGAAGAGCCGGAAAGAGCGCGCCGCGGCGTAGGGGCCTGACAGGACGCTGCCCGGGGGGCGGGGCGCTCCAGGACCGCGGGCGGCCCGGGGCGTAGACCACGACGCGGCAAAGTCCGGTCTAATAGCGCAGGCCGCTGCTCGCAAGCGCCGGCCGGAGAGCGCCATGGACGATCCGGGTGCGGTACCTTTCGAGACCTCGGAAGTGCTGCGCCTCTTTCCCGTCTTCGTGTGGAAGGCGCAGCTCGCCGCCGAGGTCGCGCGCCCGATCAACGCCGCGATCCGCGAGCTGCTCGGGGAGCTCACGCCCGGCGCGCCCACCGCCGGGACGTTGTGGCAATCCGGCCATGCGCTCCATCGGCGCCCTGCCTGCGCCGGACTCGTGGACGCGATCGAGACCGGGGTGCGCGAGGTCCTCGAGTTCCTCAAGATCGGCGAGCGCGAGTTCGCGATCACCGGGTGCTGGGCGAACGTCGCCGCGCCCGGCGGCTGGCACCGGGTGCACAGCCATCCGAACAACTTCCTGAGCGGCGTGTACTACGTGCAGGTGCAGGAAGGCGCCGAGACCATCGGCTTCCACGATCCGCGCCCGCAGGCCGGCGTCATCCGGCCGCCGGTCACCGAGCTCACCGCCTACAACACCGATCACGTCGTGGTGAAGGTCGCGGTCGGAACGCTCCTCGTGTTCCCCGCGTGGTTGCCGCACTCGGTCGAGCCGAACGCGAGCGCGGTCGAGCGCATCAGCGTGAGCTTCAACGTCATGTTCGACGATCTGGCCGAGCGGCTGGCGAAGCCGCTTTGGGGCGAGGAGTAGGACACGCCGGCTACGAACCGCGGCGTTTCCCAACGAGATCAATCGCTAGCGACGTGCGTGTGGCCTGGATGTGACCGCGCCTTCGTCGCGGTAGAGGATTGGGGGTTGTCTGCTGTTGGCTGCCACGCCGACGGCAGGATCCGGCCAGAAGCGGCGGTACGGCGACGCCGCCGAAAGCGGTCGTTCCACGCCACTGTCGACCCATTGCTGCCTTTCGCGCTCCAGGGAAGCGGACGTTCGCGGACTTCTCTGTACGGCCAAAAGCAGTCCATCATCGGCGCCGCCCAAAATCGCTTAAGAGCGGTCATTGCAAGGCACTGCAAAGCAGGCATTTGACCCTAATCAATCAGTGCCAATGACTCTGACGGTACAACTCCTGACGGCGTGATCGCGCCCGACAATGGCCCCGACTGGTAGTTGCGCTTCCAGATCCAGTTCGTGTTCCCGAAGTGACGGCAGTGGAGACATCACGACCTGTCAGGAGACGCCGATGAAACCGATCAAGCGCGCACTCACAATCCTGTGCCTCGGGGCCATCGCGGTCAGCTTCTCCACGGTTTTGCTCGCACGCGACCGCGGCATTAACCAGTCGGGTGCAGTCGGTAACACCGGCCCCGCCGGCCCGGGCCGCGATCCGGGCATCAACCAGCCGGGCGCCGTCGGCAACGTCGGTCGCGATCCGTACAACAGCCTCGGAACCCGGTTCCTGGCCGTCTACGGCAACGGAAGTTCTAGAGCCGCCGGCATCGTGATCACCAGCGTCGGCCGTCACTGAGGAGACACGACATGAGAAGAGACCTGTTTTGGGTGCTGGTCAACCTGACCACGGCGCTCGGCGTCGGGGTGGCACATGGCAAGGAGTGCAAGGGTGTCTCCTTCCCCGAGCAGATGCAGTCCGAGGGCAGCACGCTGAAGCTCAACGGCCTCGGCCTGCGGCAGGCGACGTTCCTGAAGGTCGACGTCTACGTCGCCGCGCTCTATGTCGCGGCGACGTCCAGCGATGCGAGCGCCATTCTCAAATCAAATGGTCCCAAGGAGCTCGTCCTCGACTTCGTGCGCGACGTCAGCCGCACCGATTTGAGCAAGGGCTGGGACGAGGGCTTCGAGAACAACGCTTCGAGCGAGCTTCCGGCGCTCAAGGAACGCATCGAGGCGTTCAAGGCGTTGATGACGGACATGAAAACCGGCCAGCGGCTCCGCTTTTCGTACAAGCCGGGCACGGGCACTCGCGTGGAGGTCAGCGGCACAGCCAAGGGCACGATCGCGGGCGACGACTTTGCGCGCGCGCTGTTCTCCATCTGGCTGGGTCCCCGACCGCCGAATGCGGAGTTGAAGGCCGGGTTGCTCGGCGGCCCGTGCGGATGAGCCGGCCGCCGCAGCGAAGGACGCAGCGAGAACGATGTCGTCAACTGGAGAGCGAGGGTCGACCCGTGCGCACTGATCGAGTACTCGTCTCCTTTCTCGCGGCCATGGCCCTCGCCGGCTGCGCCAGCCGACCGATCAACGAGCCGATCGCTCACGTCGATCCGAAGGCCGGTTACCGTCCGTATCTCCTCATACCGAAGCGCCAAAACAACGACCAGCACACGCTGTTCGTGCTCTCGTTCTCCGGCGGCGGCACCCGAGCCGCCGCGTTCTCATACGGCGTTCTGGAGCAGCTCCGCCGCACCGAGATCGTCGTCAACGGTCAGCGCCGCCGGCTGATCGACGAGGTGGACATGATCACCGGCGTGTCGGGGGGAAGCTTCACGGCGCTCGCCTACGCGCTGTACGGCGACCGACTGTTCTCCGAGTACGAGGAGCGGTTTCTCAAGCGCGACGTGCAGGGCACGCTGCTCGCGCGCGGCTTGAACCCGTTCAACTGGTACAAGTTCATCGGCGGGAGCGCCGGGCGCTCGGAGCTCGCCGCGGAGTACTACGACGAGATCCTGTTCGAGGGGGCGACCTTCGGCGACCTGCTCGACAAGCAGACGCCGGTCGCGATCGCGACCGGGACCGACATCTCGAGCGGATCGCGGCTCGCGTTCTTCCAGAACGACTTCGACCTCCTCTGCTCGGACCTGAACAAGGTTCGCCTGTCGCGCGCGGCGGCCTCGTCCTCGGCGGTCCCGGTCGTGCTGTCGGCGGTGACCTTCAACAACTACGGCGGCACCTGCGGCTTCCGGTATCCGGCCTGGGTCGCAGACGTTGCCAACCCCGAGACTCGCGCTCGGCCGTCGGGACGCGCGGTGCAGCGCTACCGCGAGATGCAGAGCTTCCAGGACAGCAAGGACCGCCCGTACATCCACCTCGTCGACGGCGGCGTCTCGGACAACATCGGCGTGCGCGGGGTCCTGGAGGCCATCGAGGAGCTGTCCGCGAGCGCGGCGTTCCGCGGCGAGGTCGGTTTCGGCGTCATTCAAAGGATCGTATTGCTCGTCGTGAACGCTCGCTCGTCCCCGCGGACCGACTGGGACCAGCGAGAGTCGCCTCCGGGCACGATCGCCCAGCTGCTACAGGCCTCGGGCGTGCCGATCGACCGGTACTCGTTCGAAACCGTCGAGATGATGAAGGACATGGCCGAGATCTGGAAGTGGCGGCGCGAGCTCCTGGTCGACCGGGTGCGCCTCGCGGGCGCGACCGAGGCGCAAGCCGAAGCGAAGGTGCCGAAGATCACGCTGCAGGTGCTCGATGTGAGCTTCGACGAGATTCGCGACCCGAAGGAGCGCGACTACTTCATGAACCTGCCCACGAGCTTCGTGCTCCCGGCCGAGGACGTCGACCGGTTGCGTGAGGTCGCGGGGCGAGTGCTGCGCCAGTCGACGGAGTACGAGTCGATCGTGCGGGGGCTCGGCGGCACGCCGCCGGACAAGCCTCGCGCACCATGAGCAACAACGGCCACGCGGTACTGATCGCCGCGCCTTAGCGAGCATCGAGCGTGCGGAGGCCAATCCGGCCGGTGACGAGGGCAACGCCGAAGCAAACCGAACTCAATAGCGCGGACGCTAGTGCAGCAATCATTTCCGGCCCCTAACGAATAGGATTTTATCCGCCATGCTCACGCACGGCGGATAAAATCCTACTCGTTGAGCAACGAGAAAGCGAGCTGAGGGGAAATCGTGAATCCCACCGCAATCGGCGTGCTCGTATTCCTATGTACGTTTGGCGGCGCCCTGGGGGGAATCTGGCTACGTACCGCCTTGCCGACACATCATCTCAGCGACGACGCCAAGGACACCGTGAAAGTCGGAATCGGGCTTGTCGCCACGATGACGGCGCTTGTTCTCGGGCTGATAACAGCCTCCGCGAAGACCACCTTCGATGCCCTGGATACTGCGGTCAAACACACCGCCGCTGACGTTCTCGCACTCGACCGAACGCTCGCTCGCTACGGACCCGAAACCAAGGGACCGCGCCAGGCGTTGTACGACGCCGTAGGGCAACGGTTGGAGATGACCTGGCCCCAGGAATCATCTCGAGCGGCAAAGCTAGATCTACCGGATATGGCGCGAGGTGGTGAACAAATCGTTTCTCAGATCCGCGGCCTTACGCCGCAGAATGACGAGCAGCGTTGGCTCCAATCTCGCGCCTTGGATCTCAGCGAGGCTCTACTGAATGCCCGCTGGATAATAGTGAGCACCATCGGCCAGACCGTCCCTGCGCCCTTTCTCACCGTTCTCGCCTTCTGGCTCACGATTACCTTCGCGAGCTTCGGGTTATTCGCGCCACGAAACGCCACCGTCATCGCAGTTCTTTTGGTCTGCGCGCTTTCCGTCGGTGCCGCGATCTTTCTTGTCCTAGAGATGGACGGTCCGTTTGACGGCCTAATCAGGATATCGCCAGATCCGCTTCGCTATGCGCACGCCCGAATCAACCAATAGGCCCTTGGCCTCAAGAGCGTTTCGGCCGACAGGGCTGCCCAATCGGGTAAGGGTGGGTGTTTAGCCTACCCTTCCCACACCACCCGGCATGCGGGTCCGCACCGGGCGGTTCACGAACGGGGAGCACACGTGGTCATCAGGCGTATCCGTGAGCCCTCATCCAAAGCGCGCGGACATTCAAGCGTCTGCTGAAGGATGCCGGCGCCAGGCTGGTTGCGGAACCACCGGCTGCTGGAAGCCCGGGGGCGGCGCAATAGCGCGGGTGGTGACCGCATCAACAGGGGGTTGAGGACGCCGGACATCGCGTGAGCCGCCCGTCCGCCGCCTTGTAGACTTCGGAAGGAGTTCCTTTGATGCGGCGCCGTCCGCTCAAAGCGTATTCGCTCGTGGTGCGTGCTGCGTGCGTGCTTGCGGCAAGCGCCTCGGTTGCACGCGCGCAAAGCATCGAACCGCGGGCCTACTCCAATGCGCCCGTGGGCGTGAACTTCCTGCTTGCCGGGCTGTACTACACGCGAGGCGGGTTGTCCTTCGACACCTCCCTGCCCGTCACCGATCCGCAGCTTAAGACCTACAACGCGGTGTTGGGTTACGCCCCAGTACCGGTGGGGCGGCGGGCTATGATACCCGTGGTCATTCTGGAATCGGACATCGATCTTTCCGGGGAGCCTCGCCGACCTCGTGCACAGCGGCTTTGGAACCGGCAATGTAAGCGTCTGCTTTCTAGCAGTTCGAATGTCGCCTGAGGGTCGTTAGCTGACGGTCACG
>CAWHBT010000012.1:0-338068 GCA_963827595.1 uncultured beta proteobacterium
GCGCGTCCGCCCAGGAGGAGCCGGTTGTCGGGCGTCGTTCGGAAGTAGGTGACGATGTTGTGTGCATCGTCACCGCCATCCGGCGGCGCGGAACAAGCAGAATCGAGCGTCGCGACCGGCAGCGGCTCGGTGACGATCAGGACCGGCACCCACCTGCACGCCATGTGCCTTCTGATTTACCGAAGCGGGCCGTGTGGCGAAGATCCGGTCAGCAGGACCTGTGAGGCTATCCTGCAGCTCCGCCCTTCGGCGTCTGGATCTCGCGGCCGCCGCCTGTTGCGCGGCGCAGGCCCGTCAGCGGCGTGTGCTCGTGCATTTCGAGTAGACGCCGCGCCGCCGCTTCGGCCAACCCGCGCAACGTAGCGCCCTGCACGCATCCGGCGCCCTTGCGGTAGAACAGCCTGCCGTGGGAGCGCTCTCTATCCGACCTCGCCGGCCAGGTCCGCACGGCTGACCATGGCGGTGTCGGGATCGACGTTGGCCGCCAGCAGTTCCTGGGCCGCGGGCCAGCTTGTCGTAGTGCTCGGGCTTGGCCGCAAGCTTGATCTTGCCGGTGCGTGGCGAGCCGCAGTCGATCTTCTCTTCGGACACCAGGCGCTCGACCGTATCGACGCCGGCGTCGAAGGCCCGATAGAGCCGATCGGCGACGTCCTTGCCGAGCCTGGCGCGGATCGTGCCGTAGTCCTGGGCGAACCCGTTGTTGCACATGCCGCCATTGCGGCCGGACGCGGCGTGCCCGATGGTCTCCGCCTCTTCGAGGAACACGACATGTGCGCCTTTCTTCGCGTAGCGCCAGCGCGGCCTCATACAAGCTCGCGGTGGTCGATGCCACCTCCGATCACTGGCAACATCGCAAACGCCCTGCACCGGTCCAGCAGCGGCGCTCTTGAATGGCACCGATGTGTCCAGCCAAGACCAGATGTCAGCTTCATGGCGGCTAATTGAAGGAACTGGTCCGCGGCGAGAGCGCACACATGTGGGCCGGCCCCGCCCACGCGACCTGCGTCCCGAGGACCATGGTCCCGGCGTCGCCGACCTGTTGCAGACCGATGCCTTCGAGCCACTCCCCGAGCTGTCTCGTGGCAGAGATATCGACTCGCACGAACACACCAGCCGAGGCGCGTCAGTGCTGGGGCCTCGATCAATGCCTGCGCGTCGCTCGGGTTCTCTGCAACGACCGGACCGATGACATGCCCACGGCCTAATAGGTGCGAGATGGGCGTAGCCGCGTGGCTTGCCGTCGACGCAGAAGCAGATAGCCATCAATCAACCTTCAACTGAGCCGCTCCAGCAGTTGTCGTCGCGGCCAGCCCGTAGCCTCCCGACACCGAGACGCGCGATCGCCTCGACATCCGCTCGAGCTATTTCCCGGACGAGGCGCGGCGGCGCCTCATGGCGCTGCGTCGGCAGCGCCTCGACGCTGGTGGACCACACCGACGCAGGCGAAGCCGCGCCGCTGATACAGCGCATGCCTTCTGCCGTCGAGTTGAGCACTATGGTCCGCGGCTGCGCCGCCGCCAGCAGCGCATCCATGAGCCGGGCACCGTGACCACGGCCTTCTCCAGCGGCATTCGCCACGATGATCATCCCGGCGGAAGCATGGGACTCGCCGGATGGCCACCAGAGGGCCGTCCAATCACCGCGCCGCTCGCTCTCCAGGCACGGCAACCCTCACCAAGCTGCAGCGCGCAAGTGCCCCAGTCCTCGAGCTGATAAGGCCAGGACATCTCCCGCGATAGCTTCAGGGCGCCTTCGAGGTGCGCTTGTAAAATGGAGCCAACGCCACGTCATCCGTGACGTGCTTGGCGGCCCGCGTCGCAGCAGCTGACGACGCGAGTAGCCACTCCTACCGCGTTGACCCAACCAGGAATCGTATGCAGTTCAGGCACGGGCACCACGGGTGCGCGCCGCACGCGCATCGGCAGCACGGACAGAACACATCGCGTTGAAGCGGGCCCAGTGGTCAATGTGCTCTACGATGTAGGCCGTCACCCTGACGAGGTCCTGCGGTTTTCTGCCTGCGGCGCGCAGGATCTCCAGGATGTCTCGCGCATCGCCTGCCTGGCCTGAGCCTCGAAACCACCCCGGGTAACGGCTGCCCATCCGGTCGGATCGGCAACTGGCCTTAGATGAACACGTGTCCGCTCTTAACGATGGCCTGCGTGTAATGCCCTGCCGGGGCCGGCGGGCGGGTGCCGGGCGAGGGTGCCGGGTCAGGACTTTCGGCCGCCGCTCATTGCCAACCGCCAAAACGCGGCCACTCGGCCTCGACCTCGTCGGAGCTGCCGCGGACGACGTGATAGCCCCGATGCTGGGCGCTCGTGGCGCAAGCGTGGTTCGGCAGAATCCGCACGCGGTCCCCGATGGCGAGATCTGGAAGCACGCCGCCCGAGCCGGCCGCACCGTGATGATCCCGTGCTCCTGGTTCGCATCGGCAACGATCAAGTCGGCATAAGGAACGCCGGCCGTATCGCACACCAGCCCGTAACCCTGGTCGATCGCCTGCTTGCGTGTGCCTCGATCCTGCGACATCGCCATCCAGCCCGCGTCGACCAGAATCCATCCCTTCTCGCGCTGGTGCCCGATGACCGTCGCGAGCACGGAGACAGCGATGTCCTCGACCTGGCAGACGCCCACCCCGGCCATCACGAGATCGAAGAACATGAACACGCCCGCCCGGACTTCGGTCACGCCGGTGAGGTCGCGTTGCGCTGTGCGCGGTGGGCGTCGAGCCGACGCTGAGCACGGGGCAGGCCAACCCCGCCTCGCGCAGGATCGTGGCGGCGTCGACAACGCTGCGACGCTCGGCCTCCGCGCATTGCCGCAAGGCCTCGGCCCCGCGTGCGGCGTAGCTACCGCCGGCATGGGTCAGCACGCCGCGCAGTTCCGCACCGGCCTCAACGGCGCGGCCGATCTCGACAAGACGCTGCTTGTCATGCGGCAGCACGCCCGAGCGGTGGCCGTCGCAGTCGATCTCGATGAGGGCTGGAATGCGCGTTCCCGCCCTGCGCGAGGCAAGCGCCACGGCTTGCGCCTGTTCCACCGTGTCCAGCACTACGGCAACGTCGGCGCCCTTGGCGCGCAACGCGAGCACCTGCGGCAGCTTCGCTGGCGCGATGCCGACGGCGTAGATGATGTCCCGCACGCCGGCCGCCACGAACTGCTCGGCCTCCTTGAGCGTCGAAACCGTGGCAGGCCCCGCTGGCGACGTCATCACGCGCCGCGCGACGTCGACCGACTTGGCCGTCTTGAGGTGCGGACGCAGCGCCACACCCAGGCCATCGAGCCGGTCCGCAGGCGCGCGATGTTGCGCTCCATGCGGTCGGCGTCGAGGATGAGGCAAGGCGTCGCCAGGTCGTGAGCGTTGCGGCGGTCGCTGCCGACGCGACCGCCGCCGTTGCACTCTCTTCAGCACGCGCCTTCTGACGAACATTGTCTGCCCCCATGTGTTGCTCCAGTGGTGCGGTGCCGGACGCGGCGTCGCGGCTTGCACTGGCAGTACAAGTCACATGGGACGGATGTTGCGCCTCATGGATGCAGCCTACAATTTACTCAGCCTGCATCGAACATTAAGGTGCGACTAAATGATCAGCTCGGAGGATCTGCGCTTCTTCAACGTGCTGGCGAAGTCCGCGTCGCTTGCCGAAGCGGCGCGGGAAGCTGGACGTCACCCGCCGGCCGTCACGCAGCGCTTGCGCGCGCTCGAGGCGCGCATCGGCATCCGGTTGATCGACCGCTCCGCTCGCAAGATGGTCCTGACCGATGAAGGCGCCCTGGTCTCATCGCACGGAACGATCGTGGCCGAGGAGATGGAGGCATATTGAAGCGTGGCGGGCCGGAAGAAAGCCGTCAGCGGCCATCTTCGGGTACGGCCGCGCCCTACGGCTTTGGACGCCTTCATGTGGCCCCGGTGGTGGACGCCTTTGCGAAGCTCATCCCCGGCGAGCGGTCTCCCTGGTCTCTCCGATCATCCGGGCGCACGGCTGGTGGAGAGCACGACGTCATCATCCACATCGGCCCTCCTGGTCGTTCAATCAGATCGTCACGACGCTGGCGCTCAACCGGCGATTCGTCTCGCAAGTCCTGACTATGTTGCGACGCCTCACCGATTCAATCGCCCTCTGCCCTGTGCGGCATCGATGTCTCGTTGTCAGAGAGAACGACGAGGACGTGACCCTGTGGCGCTTCTGCACCCTTCCCGCGAGCCAGAGACTGTCCGCATCCGTCCCACGATGTGCAGCATGACGGGGCGGTGGTGCGCGAGTGGGCGATCAGGGCATGGTGACGATCCGGTCAGAGTGGAATATCGCTGCTGACCTGGCAGCCGGTCGAGTCAAGCGAGTGCTTCCGAGTTGGGAACTTCCTGCGGGCGCCGATGTCGCCATGCTCGCGGCGCGATACGGGCGCAGTGCGCGGACAACCGCTTTCCTGGCCCTGCTGCGTCAGTGCCTAGCACCACCGCCGTGGCGGCGAAAAATGGTCGCGTCGGCCGGCGTCCGCTCCACTCCAGCGTCGCGCAACCGGTAATTGGAGCGGACAGCGCGACGGGTAATACGCGCCACGCCACGCACTGCGACCGTACTTCCTTTCAGGTGCGTGCTGAAACCAATTGATCGCTGATGAGTTCGTTAGGCCTTCGAGTGACTCTCGTGCAGTCGGCACTTCGCCAGCAGGAGGCCATCGACTCGAGCGCTCGATGCGAACCAACTGACGGCGACCAGCAAACGGCGACGGTCTTCTCGGTCAGAAGCGGTGCCGCAAGCCGCCCCCAAACTGTTTGCGGTCGCGGTCCGTCAGCACGGCGACGTTGTTCTCATTGTCGGTCGAAGCAAAGAAGACCGCGAGCGACGTCGGCGCGAAAGGTCGTACTGATATCCGATCGCCCAGATCTGCAAGTCGGCATCGGCGGTGCTCTTCTCGTTGCGTTCCTGGAACGACAGCTTCAGCTCACCCTTGCCGAGTGGTGCCGTAAGCCCCGGCCGATAGCCATGGGAATCCGGAGAGTTCGTAACGGCTGGGCTGACAAACACATTCTTCTCGATGGAGAACAGGGCCCGCAGGACGACGAATTAGGTGGTATCCAACACCTGCCATGGTGTGTTTTGATCGTTCTTGCTTGCGAGACTGCAGGTTCCGGTCGCCGGAGTCGTGGTACCAGCGGGGCAGTTGATCGATTCGTGCGACACGCCCGCGAACAGGGCGCTGAGCGCCACGGTTCCCGATGCCGTCAGCACATTGGTGTTGTTGCTGTTGCCGGCGGCCTCGATGCCATCGTGGCGGAACGAGTAGAGCTTGCCTTCGAAGCCGGCGATCTTCGGTGTGGTGTACATGACCAGGTTGTCCACGCGCAGAATCGTCGACGAGGTCGCCACTGCGCGGTTGACTCCAGCGTCCGCGAACACCACCCCGAACGGACTGATGTAATCGGCAGGGTCATGCCCTGCCAGGTTGAAGCGCCCTGCCCGTACCGCGCCGAAGCCTCCACTCAGCCCCACCCAGGCGAGGCGCCCGAACAACCGACCGCCCTGCCCCAACTGACCGGTGTCGGTGTTGAATCCGCCTTCGAGCTGCATGTGGGCGCTGAGGCCTCCGCCAAGGTCCTCGCGCCCTCGAAAGCCCCAGCGAGATCCGCTCTGGAGTCCCGAGAACAGTTCGGTTGTCGCGGCACCGGTCGCGGGATCCGTGCGCACGATCGCCGCATCGACGATGCCGTAGAGCACCACATTGGATTGCGCCGAAGCGCTGAAAGTCGCCGCAGCGAGAAGCGCGGCGATGCCGAGTTTGCAGAGTGTCACGATGTCCCCGACGGTTGCGGTTAGCGTTGCTGTGAAACGCCTGCCGCGCTGTCGGGTTCCAGCGCACTTCCTCCCGGTGGTACGAACGACCCGTACCCTGACTACGGCACGACCGACGACTTGGCGCCGGTCGCGTTGTGAAGCAAGGGCGCTCGGCGAGGCCGGCGCCTACTGCAGGCTGGCGAGGACGCGGTCGACCATCACCCCGGCCTGGCCGAGGTAGTTGGCGGGATCGCACAGCGCGCCAGCTGCGCGCGATCGACGTGCTTGCTTGATCTCGGGATGGTCCGCGAGCAGGTCGATCAGCGGGCGGTCCTCGCGCAATCGCCTCGCGGCAAAGGTCGTAGACCAGGTCGTGCGCGTACTCGCGTCCGATGTAGCGGCCGAGCCCCATCATGACCGCCTCCGACATCACCAGGCCGTTGGTGATGTCGATGTTCGCGCGCATGCGCGCGGCATCGACCTCGAGCCCTTGAGCACGAACTTCGTCTGCTTCAGCGCGCCGGCCATCAGGCAGAACGCCTCCGGCAGCGACGATCCATTCGATCTCCCACGGCCCGGTCGAGCGCTCGTGGTCGGCGATCATCGCGTCCATCAGCGCGGCGGCGTGCTGGCGCACCACCGACACGGCGGCGTGGATGTAGCAGGCAGGAGATCGGGTTGCGCTTCTGCGGCATGGTGCTGCTCGATCCGCGGCCGGGCGCAAACGGCTCGTAGACCTCGGCCACCTCGGTCTGCATCATCAGCTTGACGTCCATCGACGATCTTGCCGAGCGTGCCGCCGACCAGGCCGAGGAAGCAGCCGACCTCGGCGATGGTGTCGCGCACCGTGTGCCACGCGATCAGCGGCTGCGCCAGCCCGAGCTCCTTCATCAGGCCGGCCTGCGTCTCCATCGCCCCTTGCTCGATCGACGCCAGCGTGCCGCAGGCGCCGCCGAACTCGCCGACCAGCACGCGCGGCTTGCAGCTGCTGCAGCCGCTCGCGATGGCGCTCGATGGCGGCGAGGATGCTCGCCATCTTGTAGCCGAAGGTCATCGGAATCGCCTGCTGCAGGTTGCTGCGGCCGATGATCGGCGTAGTCGCGGTGACTTGCGCGCCAGCGCGCCAGCGCGGCGGCGATCGTCCGCCAGGTCGCGCTCGACCAGTGCCAGCCCTTCGCGGATCTGCAGCACCGTCGCGGTGTCGGTGATGTCCTGCGTCGTCGCGCCCCAGTGGCAGTACTCGCCGAGCTTGTCGCGGCACAGCGCGTTGAGCTGCGAGACCACGCCGAGGACCGGGTAGCCGATCTGCTCGGTCTGCTGCGCGCAGCTTGACCATGTCGATCTTCGCCAGGTCGCAGTTGCGCACGATCTCTTCGGCGGCCTCCTGCGGGATGATGCCCGAGCTGCCCTGCACCTTGGCCAGCGCCCTCTCGATCGTCGAGGTACTTCGCCGTGCGGTTCTCGTCGGACCAGACGTGGCGCATGCGCGTCGGTCGCTGAAGATGTTGCCGAAGATGCGTCGAGTCGATGATGGTCGCGGGCATGGCAGCGTCCTCGTTGTCCGATGTCGGATGGTTGTTCAGATGGCCTGCGCTGCGCGGAGTTCGCCGATCGCGTCGGCTGAGTAGCCGAGTGCCGCGAGGATGGCGTCGGTGTGCTGGCCGAGCGCAGGCACCGCGTCCATGCGCGGCGGGCCGTCGTCCCACGACCCGGGCGGCAGCAGCGCCGGGACAGTGCCTGCAGGCGTCCGACCTCGCGCCAGCGGGCACGAGCGCGCAGCTGCGGGTGTGCCCAGACGCCACGCATGTCATTCACCTGGGCATTGGCGATCTGCGCATCCTCGATGCGCTCGATCGCCTCGGCCGCGGTGAGCGGCTCGAAGGCCTCGACGATGAGTCGGCGCACTTCGTCGCGGTTCGCGACGCGCTGCGCATTGCCCTTGAAGCGCGAGTCCTCGGCAAGTTCCGGCCGCCTCAACACCTTGGCGCAGAACTGCGCCCACTCGCGCTCGTTCTGCAGCCCGAACATCACGGTCTTCCCGTCGCCGGTCGGAAACGGTCCGTAAGGATAGATCGTGGCGTGGCTGGCGCCGGTGCGCGGCGGCGGTGGTGGGCCTTCGAACGCGTAATACAGCGGGTAGCTCGTCCACTCCACCAGCGACTCGAGCATGGAGACGTCGATGTGCTGGCCACGGCCGGTCTGTTTCGCTGCAGCAACGCGGCGAGGATGTTCGAGTACGCGTACATGCCGGCGGCGATGTCGGCGATCGACGGGCCGGCCTTGCTAGGGGTCTCCTCGGTGCCGGTGACCGACAGGAAGCCGGCCTCGCTCTGGATCAGCAGGTCGTAGGCCTTCTTGTCGCGATAGGGACCGTCGTTGCCGTAGCCGGAGATATCGCACACGATCAGTTCCGGCTTCAGCGTCGACAGCGTTTCGTAGCCCAGGCCGAGGCGCGCGGCAGCGCCGGGCGCGAGGTTCTGCACCAGCACGTCGGCCTGCTCGATGATCAGTCGCTGCAGGATGCGCTGCGCTTCCGGATGCTTGACGTCGAGCGTGAGGCTCTCCTTCGAGCGGTTGGTCCACACGAAATGCGAGGCGAGGCCGCGCACGCGCGTCGTCGTAGCCGCGCGCGAAATCGCCCACGCCTGGCCTCTCGACCTTGATGATGCGCGCCCCGAGGTCCGCGAGCTGACGCGTCGCGAACGGCGCGGCGATGGCGTGCTCGAGCGTGACGACCGTGACTCCCTGTAGTGGCTGCATCGCGGCCTCACTCGATCTCGGCGACGGCGTCCATCGTCAGCCAGCCCTCGTGGTCGCGCGCCCACAGGCGCACGGTGTTGCCGTGCCCTCTGGCGACCCGCAGACCTCGAACGAATGGACGTCGAACGTGGGCCGCACCGCGCGGAACTCGTACTTGCGCACGACGGCATCCGGTCGCTGATGGCGGAGAAGGTCGAGCAGGAGGGTGGCGATGAGCGGGCCGTGAACGACGAGGCCCGGATAGCCCTCCACCGACGTCACGTAGCGGCGATCGTAGTGAATGCGATGACCATTGAACGTCAGAGCCGAATAGCGGAAGAGCAGCACATCGTCCGGCGTCCAGCGCTTGCTCCAGACCTCGTCCGTCGGCGCCGCCTTGGGCGGAGGCGCCACGTCGTCCGGGCGCGGCGCCTCGCGGTAGACGATGTCGTGGAACTCGGTCAGGGAAACAGCAGTTTCATCGCCGCGGCGGATCTCGTGCCTGACCTTCACGAACACCAACGGCCCTGTCCGGCCCGACTTTTCGGTCACATCGTGAATCGTCGAGGTGCGCGTCAACCTGTCCCCGATGCGAAGCGGAGCATGGAACGCAAACTGGCTGCCGGCCCACATGCGCCGCGGCAGAGGCACAGGCGGCAGAGAGCCGCCGCGTTGCGCGTGTCCGTCAGGGCCAATTTCGGACTGGCGATGCAAGGGCAAGAAGTACAGCCAATGCCACAGGGCCGGCAGCGGCGTGCCCTGAGGCGGCCGTTCGGGCGCGCGGTCGAGCGTCGCGGACAAGGCGGCGTAGGGCGTGGCGGTAGCGATGTCCTCGACGCTCTCGGAGCGACCGATCCACTGGCGAAGGTCGGTCGCATCGTTCTCGTTCCTGGTCATGTCGTTCTCCTGCGGACTACCGGCCATCCATCAATCGGCTGTGATCTTCGCTGTCGTTATGAGCTTTTTCCACCGCACCACTTCACTCTGGACCAGCGAGCCGAGCTGCGCCGGGCTGCTTGTCACGACATCCCCGCCTTGATCGCCGAGTTTCTTGACCACGTCCTTTTCGCCAAGGATCGCGACCAGTTCCTTGTTGAGCCTGTCGATCACAGGCTTGGGAGTCTTGGCCGGCGCAAACAGCCCGTACCATTGGGTCACGTCCACGTCCTTGATCCCCGCTTCCTCCAGCGTGGGAACGTCCTTGAGCAACGGCGATCGCTTCTTCCCCGCGATCGCGGCGGCGCGCAGCTTTCCTGACTGGATGTGCGGCATGGCCGTGAACAGGCTCGGGAACATGAGCTGCGTGGTGCCGCCGATCGTGTCCATGAGGCCCGGCGAGGAACCCTTGTAGGGGACGTGCGTCAGATCGACGCCAGCGGCGAGCTTGAACATTTCGCCAGCCAGGTGTGGCGCCGTGCCATTGCCCGCCGAGGCGTAGTTGATCGCGCCGGGCTTTGCCTTGGCGGCCTTGATCAGATCGCCGACGGTCTTGAACGGCGCGCCGTTGCCGAACACGAGCACCGTCGGCGATTCAGCCACCAGACCGATGGGCTCGAAGTCCTTGACCGGGTCGTAACGCAGCTTCTGCAGCGCCGGATTGATCCCGTGAGTGGCGACGTAGCCCCAGAGAATCGTGTGGCCATCCGCGGGAGCACGCGCGACGAACTCCGCAGCGATGCTTCCGTTGGCTCCGGGCTTGTTGTCGACGATCACCGGCTTGCCGAGTTTTTCCGCCAGCCGCTGGCCGACGACGCGAGCCATCGCATCGTTGCCGCCACCAGGGGCTGTCGGGACAACGATCGTGATGATCTTGGTTGGATACGCGTCCTGCGCGCCAACCCATGGCGCCGCCAGCGCAAGCGCTGAGCCCAACAACGCGGCCTTGAGCAGGTGTTTCATCTGAGTCTCCTTGGGTCTGGTGTCTGAAGGTGGTAGCCGGCGTATGCGGGCTACTGGAACAGGGCGTCTGGGAGCACGACATGCCCTTCGAAGATTCGTCGTGCGGTGCGGATCAGGGAGGCGCGTCGCACCTCGGGAGCGTTGGCGTTACCGACGAGCTCGAGATCCACCTCGATCCGTCCGGCCGGATGCTCGACGGCGATGGTGCTTCCGGTTGCGCTGCAATAGCGGCTCGCGACCGTACCCGGAAGCACGGCTGCGGTTGCAACGGCGAGCGCGCCTGTTGCGGCGTGCGAGCGATGACAAGTCAGCGGCGTGAAGTAGCGCGATGTGACGCTGCCACCATTGCGCGCTGCGGAGATCAATACCGGCTTCGGAACCACCGCACTACGCACGTCGCCGAGTCCCATCAGTTCGCCCGCGCGAAGGCGCACGCGCGCAAGGCGCTCGAACAATGCGCGATCGCTTTCGAGTTCCTCGGGCGTCTCGTCTCCGCGCTTGCCGAGCGCCTCGGCAGCGACGATGAAGACCGGCATCGCCATGTCGATGCAGCTGACCTCGAGCCCGTCGATCTCGTCGATCAGGCGCCCGGTCGGCAGCAGCTTCCCGGTCATGGAGCCGGTGGCGTCAAGGAAGGTGAGCTTGACCGGCGCAGCGGGCTCACGCACGCCGTCGATGCGTGTCGTGCCTTCGTATTGCACGAGCCCACCCGGCGTCTGCACAACCGCCTCGATCAGCGTGCGCGTGTTGACGTTGAAGATGCGCACGACCGTCTCAGGGTCGCGTGCAGCGACCAGCCCCGCATCAATCGCGAACGGGGCAACGCCCGAGAGCATGTTGCCGCAGTTGGGCCGCGTGTCGACCCGCGCCTCGTGCACCTTCACCTGGGCGAACAGGTAGTCGACGTCGACTCCCGGCTCGCGCGAGCGGCTCACTATCGCGACCTTGCTGGTCAGCGACTTGCCGCCGCCCAGGCCGTCGAGCTGCAGCGGATCGGGCGAGCCCATGATTTGCATCAGCACCGCGTCCCGGCGCGCGGCGTCGGCAGGCAGGTCATCGGCGAGCAGGAACGGACCGCGTGAGGTGCCGCCGCGCATCAATACGCAGGGAATGCGCCGCGCCATCGTGAAATCTCCTGGTGGTTTGTCTTAGCCGGGTGTGCGACCGGCGATGGACGCCACGATGCGGTCTTGCGGTTAATATTGGAAGTGCAAGTTTCCTAGCATTTCATGCACTAATTGCATACTTGGAGACGCCATGCGATTCAGCTTGAGTGACCTGGAAGCTTTCGTCGCAGTGGCGGAGCGGGCGAGCTTCAGCAAGGCGGCCGAGCAGGTGCATCTCTCGCAGCCGGCACTCAGCAGACGCATCGGAAAGCTCGAGGACGCGCTCGCGGTGCGGCTGTTTGACCGCTCCAAGCGTCCCGTTGACCTGACCACGGTTGGGCGCGACTTCGCCACCAAGGCGCGCACCTTGCTCGATGACCTCGAGCAGTCTCTGCTGGCGCTCGGCGACGCAGCCGCGTCGCGCACCGGCGAGGTAACCGTAGCCTGCGTGCCCTCGGCCGCCTACTACTTCCTTCCGTCGGTGATCCGCCTATTTCATGCGCGCTTTCCGCGCATCCGTGTCCGCCTCGTGGACGAGTCGGCGAACGTCGTGCTGTCGGCTGTGGCGCGCGGCGAAGCCGACTTCGGCATCAATTTCATCGGCACGCAGGACCCTGAGGTCGAATTTCGTCCGCTGCTGAAGGAGCCGTTCGTTGCTGTATGCCGGCGCGATCATCCATTGGCGCGGCGGCGCCAGTTGCGCTGGGCGGAACTGCGCGATGCGGACTACGTGACCGTCAGCAAGTCCAGCGGCAACCGGTTGTTGCTCGATCTGGCACTGGCCGAGGCGCGCGATCGCCCGGCCTGGTTCTACGAAGCCCGCCACGTCTCGACAATGCTGGGCTTGGTCGAGGCAGGTCTGGGCGTGGCGGTGGCCCCGCGACTTGCGCTGCCGTCCGGCGACCACCCCGTGCTGCGAGCGATCCCGCTGCTCGAGCCGCGTGTTACGCGCACCATCGGCCTGATCAAGCGCCGCGGTCGCCCGCTGTCGCCAGCCGCGGCGGCGTTGTACGAGTTAGTGAAGAGCGAGAAGCCGGGGCAACGAGCACGGCGCACTCGAGCGACGTGATGTCGCACAGTGCATGCTCATCCGCCAGCAGTACGCGCGGCTGCTGCACGAGGCGCGCGCAATGGCGACGCGCTGCTGTTCGCCGCCCGAGAGCCGGTAGGTGCGATCCGCCGCATGATCGAGCAGGCCGACCTCGGCGAGGCAGGTGAGCGCGAGGCGCCGGCCGTGGCGAGGTTCGTCCGGCTCTTACAGGTCCAGCGCATCGAGCCAAGCTTTCAGGTGAAGGAACAGCGCCTCAAGGCTTTTATCAAAACGAAGGGTTGGAACTGAGCGTGATGACGCCGAACAACTGCGACTGGCCAAATCACCGACATTCGCCGACAGCGCTAGGTAGCAACCAACTGATGTCGCATCAGTTGGTTGCCAGGTCGAAAGTTGGGCTCGTCTCATCCCAGACCCTGCGGTTTCCCCCAACGTGCCCGCACAACACGCGCTCCGGCACTCCTGACGCCGCCACCTTCGGGTCGGCTATCGACCCTAAGCGGACGATCTCACTCAAGACGCGCGACGCTTGGCGTACTCAATCAGAGCCTTCAATTTCGTCGGCTGATTGCGCCTGCTTGGGTAGTACAGGTAAAAGCCTGGAAACGTCGGCGAGAACGAGGCCAACACTCGCTTCAGCCGCTTGGCTCGGATATAGGGCAGTGCCAGCTGCTCGAAGGTGTAGGCCAATCCGATGCCCTCGAGTGCGGCGTCCAAGTGGAACAGCGTGTCGCTGATGGTCAGGTTGCCCTTGACCTCGTACTCCACGAGCCGGCCATCGACCTGGAACTCCCATTTGAAGATCATGCCTGTGCCACCAAAGCGTAAGCGCACGCAGTTGTGACGCACCAGTTCATCCGGATGGCGGGGAGCAGGAACCCGCCGTAGATACTCCGGCGTAGCGACCACCGCGACGGTCACCGGTCCGCCGAGGGGGACGGCCACCATATCCCGCTGGAGGCTCTCGCCCATGCGGACACCGGCATCGAAACCTCTCTCGACGATGTCGACGAAGCCCTCATCGGTGGTCAGCTCGAGCTGAACATGGGGATGCTCCCGGAGGAAGCCGGCCAGCATGGGTTGCAGGACCATCGCGGTGGAAATCCTTGCTGCATTCAGGCGCAGTGTGCCGGCGGGCCGTCCCTGCAGGACGTTCAGCTCCTCCCCCGCCTCGAGCACCTGGCCAAGCGCAGGGCCGACCCGCGCGAGGTAGGCCTCGCCGGCTTCGGTCAGGCTCACGCTTCGCGTCGTCCGATTCAACAGCCGCACTCCCACGCGGGTTTCCAGCTGCCGGATGGCCTGACTGAGGGCTGAGGGCGAGACCTCTAGCTCTGCGGCAGCCGCCGTGAACCCGCGGCGTTCGGCCACTTTCCAGAACGCCATCAATCCATCGAGTTGCTTCAGCTTCATACCTTGAAGCTTACCTTCACAAGGCATGCGGCGTTAGGCGCTTTTTCTTTTTGATGCCCGGGCCCAAAGTGCATGCAACCGGAGTCACCTCAAAGGGACATTCATGGGAAAGAGCAAGCAACCCGCTGGATCGAACATTCACGATCGCCGACCCCTCACTCGCCGTGACTTTTTGGCTGACACCGTCCTTATCGGCGCGGGATTGGCCGTCGGGCCATTGTCTTGGGCCGCATCGTCGGATCGGCATCAGGACAGGAGAAGTATGAAAACACGGAGCCTCGGAAAATTAGAGGTCTCGGAAATAGGTGCGGGGTGCATGAGCATCAGCGCCAACTACGGACCTCCAGCAGACAAAAATCAGGGAATCAGGGTCATTCGCACGGCCTATGACAAAGGCGTCACGTTCTTTGATACCGCCGAAGTCTACGGCCCGTTCACAAACGAAGAACTCGTCGGAGAAGCGCTCGCGCCTTTCCGCGACAAAGTCGTTGTCGCGACCAAATTCGGTTTTGACCTTGAAGCCGGTGGTCTGAACAGCCGTCCAGAGCACATCAGGAAAGTGGTAGAGGCCTCACTCAAGCGCCTTAGAACCGACCGCATCGATCTCTATTACCAGCACCGGGTCGATCCCAAAGTGCCGATCGAGGAGGTCGCTGGTGCGATCAAAGATCTGATCAAGGCAGGAAAGGTCTTGCACTTGGGCCTCTCTGAGCCGAGTGCAAAAACGATCCGCCGAGCGCATGCCGTTCAACCGGTTACGGCAATTCAGACTGAATACTCGCTCATGGAAAGAGATCCAGAACGAAACGGTGTGCTCAAGGCTTGTGAGGAGCTTGGAATCGGCTTCGTCCCATGGGGCCCGGTTGGAATGGGTTACTTGACCGGGAAAATCGACACTCGCACGAAGCTCGATCCGAAAACGGACCTTCGAGCTGGGTTCGACCGCTTCTCTCCTGCAAACCTTGCGGCGAACCAGCCGGTTGTCGATTTGCTGAAGCGAGTTGCAAAGAGGAAGAACGCAACGCCGGCTCAGATCGCATTGGCATGGCTCCTGGCACAGAAACCGTGGATCGTCCCAATCCCCGGCACACGCAATGTCAATCACCTGGGCGAGAACCTGGCAGCAATCAATGTCCAGCTGACCGCCGCGGATCTTCGTGAGATCGACACTGCAGTCGCCAAAATCAAGGTGCACGGTGGTCGAATGAATGAAGAGCAGATGCGGATCGTTGACCAAACGGTGTGACCGGTCGTCATTCCAACCAACCCGTTCCGCAACTCCAGGAGAAATTGGTATGAACAAACCCGTTGTTCGCGCAATCGTCGCAATCACTTTCGCGCTCGCTGCAGCTGCCGGATATGCGCAGGAGGCGAAACACTCATCCCACGCACCAGCAACCGCGGCAAACGTAGCGCAGCTGCGCGCATACATGATTGCGAACTATACGATCCATGATCAAGCGACTTTCCAGAAGTACATGGATGCCGCTGGTCCGATCGCTCCTAGATACAACGGGAAAGTCACCATCTTCAATTTGAACGCGAAGAAGGTTGAAGGAAGTCCGAAGACGGTTATGGCAGTGGCTGAGTTTCCCAGCCTTGCCGACGCAGAGCGGTTCTACAACTCGCCGGAATATTCGGAGGCGAAAAAGCTTCGCATCGCGTCGACTGAAGGTTCGGTCGTGATCACCGAAGGGCTTCCGCCGCAACAGTAGCGGCGGAGAGCGTCCCCGAATTACTCGGAGAACGGAGCTAAACACCATGAAGCACATTTCGATCGGCGGACTCGATGTCTCGCGCATAGGACTCGGTGCCATGTCGATGTCCGGCTACTACAACATCGGGGCAGGCAGCGACGCCGAGTCGATTCGCGCCATCCACCGGGCGCTGGATCTGGGCGTCACCCACCTCGACACGGCCGAGATCTACGGCCCCTACCACAACGAGGAGCTGGTCGGCCGGGCCATCAAGGGTCGCCGCGACCAGGTCGTGTTGGCGACGAAGTTCGGCCTCGTCTCGCACTCCGGTGGCGGCCCCGGTGTCTTCGACAGCACCCCGGCCAACATCCGAGCCGCGGTCGAGGGCTCGCTGAAGCGGCTCGGCACCGACCACATCGACCTGTACTACCAGCACCGGGTCGACCCCAAAACCCCCATCGAGGACACCGTCGGCGCCCTGGCCAAGCTAGTCGCTGAGGGCAAGGTCCGATACATCGGCCTGTCCGAGGCCGGCCCCGCCACGATCCGCCGCGCCCACGCCGTGCACCCGGTCGCAGCGTTGCAGACCGAATACTCTCTGTGGACCCGTGACCCCGAGGCCGAGCTGCTGCCGGTGCTGCGCGAGCTGGGCATCGGCTTCGTTCCCTATTCGCCGCTCGGCCACGGCTTCCTCACTGGCGAGATCCGCTCGCCCCAGCAGCTCTCCGACGACGACTGGCGCAAGACCAACCCGCGCTTCACCGGCGAGAACTTCAAGCGCAACCTGCGCATCGTCGACGAAGTCAAGGCCGTTGCCGCAGAGGCGGGTGCAACCCCGGCACAGGTGGCTCTGGCGTGGCTGCTCGCGCAGGGCGACGACATCGCCCCGATTCCCGGTACCAAGCGGGTCGCTCGTGTCGAGGAGAACACAGCCGCCGAACACCTCGAGCTGAATGGAAGGCAGATCGAACGGCTGAACAACCTCGCCCCGGCTGCGGGCGAGCGCCACGACGAAGGGAACATGGCGGTCATCGACCGCTGACCACGGGGCGACGCAATCGCGGCCTTAGCGCGTATGCACACAAGATGAACAGGAAGAAGCGCGTTCTCCTCGTCGCAATGGCTGGGGCCGCCCTCGGCGGCGCCGGCGCTTTCACCGTCATGGCGGTGAAGGACCAGACCTACGTCCCGAGCGTCCCTTACGCGCCGCTAGGCGAGCCCAACCGCGATGTCGCCGTCGTCTACTACTCGCGCTCGGGCCACTCGGAGGCTGCGGCCCGCGAGATCGCGCGGATGTTCAATGCGCCCATCGCCCGGATCGACGCGGACTATCCCCGCAGCTTCGCAGGCCAGGCGAAAGCCGCCTCAGACGCGACAGCGCGAGTGCTTCCGCCGATCCGGGTCGAGCCGATCGACCTCGCTCGCGCGCGCCGCGTCTTCCTCGTGTCTCCGACCTGGATGTTCCGCCCGGCGACGCCGCTTTGGGCCTACGTGGAGCAGGCTCAGCTGAGGGGCAAGGAAGTCATGCTCGTCACGACCGGCAACAGCCGCTTCGAACAGTCCGAGACCGACGCGTTCGCGAGGCGGGTCGAGTCTCGCGGCGGCCGCCTCATTCACCATGTCTTCCTGCGCCGCGGCCGCATCTTTTGGCAGAAGAGCCGTGAGGAGTTCCTGAAGGAGGTCCGAGCGGAGATGGCTGCATTCAAGTGACGGCGAAGTGGTGCTCAGCGATGGCGAGCATTGGCGGTGCACCAACCTCGACCTTCTCGAGCGGAGCACGAAGCAGGCTAGGATAAACGTCCGCTTCTGGCGGATAAGCGAAGTCGGCGAAGGTCCGCTTCTCTACCGCACGACAGGCAGCAATGGGTCGAGACTGTGTGTAAACGCGGTTGAGGATGCGGCTACAGGGGTCGTAGCCGGCGTGGGGAGGCGCCGTTTGGCGTGGACGAGCGGGCGCGCTTGCGCTATGCCTGCATCGCTTTGATCAGCGCAGCGGTTCCGAGCAGCCTGATCACTCGCTTCATGTTGTAGGCCAGCACATGCAGGCTCATTTCCGTTCGCACCTTCGATAGCGTGCGCATCAGGAAGTGCGAGGCCCCCATCCAGGCCTTGAGCGTGGCGAACGGGTGTTCCACCGTCTGCCGTCGCTCGCGCGCCGCTTGCGGCCGCTGGTTCAGCCGCGCCTGCATGTATTCGAGCACCGCCTCGTGTTCCCAACGCGCGATCCGGCGCTCCACTCCGGTCGTGCACTTAGGCTTGAGCGGGCATCGCGGACAGGCCGATGACCAGTACTTGTGCAGCGTCATGCCATTCTCGACCACCGTCATGCGGTGGATGGCACGCTCGCCCGCCGGGCAACGGTAGGTGTCGTCGGCCTCGAGGTAGACGAAGTCGGTCTTGTCGAACAGGCCAATGGCCTTGTTGTTCGAGGTCTGCGGCTTGGGTACCAGCGGCACGATCCCGTTCTCGGCACAGCGCAGGATCTCCTCACCTTTGAAGTAGCCACGGTCGGCCAGGGCCGTGATCGGCTGGCCGATGACCGCCTTCGCCTGCTCCGCCATGTCAGCCAGTTGGGTGCGGTCGTGACCGATGTTGGTGACCTCGTGCGCCACGATCAGGTGGTGCTTCGTATCCACCGCTGTCTGCACGTTGTAGCCGACGATGCCGGTGCCGCGGCCGCTGGTGGCCATGGAGCGGGCATCCGGGTCGGTCAGCGAGACCTGCTGGTCGGGGGACTCGTTGAGCTGCTGTGCGATCTGCCGCAGCGCGCCCATCTGTTCCTTCACGCGGGCGAGCTTGTCCTTCAGGTGCTCGACCCGCGCCTCGGTCACCAGGCTCGGGTCACGGTCAGCACGGTCCAGCTCCGTGAGGTAGCGCTGCACACTCTCGTCGAGCTGTTGCATCCGTGCCTGCAGCTTGCGGTCGGTGAAGTTCTTGTCGCGGTTGTTGACCGCCTTGAACTTGCTGCCGTCGATGGCGACCGTGGCCTCCTCGAACAGGCCGAGACCACGGCACAACAGGACGAACTCGCGGCAGGCGGTGCGGATCGCGTCACCGTTGTCCTTGCGGAAGTCGGCGATGGTCTTGAAGTCGGGCATCAGCCGGCCAGTGAGCCAGATCAACTCGACGTTGCGCTGCGCCTCGCGCTCCAGCCGCCGGCTGGACTGTACCCGGTTCAGATACCCGTAGATGTAGATCTTCAGCAGTGTCGCCGGGTGATATGCCGGTCGTCCCGTCTCCGCGGGCGCGGCCCGCTCGAAGCCCAGGCGCCCCAGATCCAGTGCGTCGACGAACACATCGACCGCACGCACCGGGTTGTCCTCATCGATCCAGTCGTCCAGCCGCTCCGGAAACAGGACGCTTTGCGTGCGCTCCTGTCCATCGATGTATCGGCCCATTAACGGCTCCATCAACCCGATGAGCCATCTGACCTCCACGGCCGCAGATAGTTTTCACACGGTCTCGGTCGGAAGCTGCCGGTCATCACGGACGGCTTTCGGCCCAAAGCGGTCCCTTGACTATCCTCCCGATAGCGGCCGCTCAGCTTGGCAGAGAAATTGTTTTCAGGTCAGCTCGGGGCCAAAATGGCCGGGACGACGCCTGTCCGGATAAACAATTGAACCGACATTGAGGGCGAATTAGTGGACTCTGGCCTGGTTTATACCGACATCGGGCAATTGAACCGACACCGGTGTCGGCCAATTCAAAGTTAGCCCGCTTCAGGAGCACGTAATGCGACCCCTTCGGTATTCCATCAACGTCACATTGGACGGGTGCTGCGATCATCGTGAAGGGGTCCCGGACGAAGACTTGCATCGTAACGCGGTCGAGAACCTCAACCGGGCCGATGCCCTCCTTTTTGGCCGTGTGACTTACGAAATGATGGAGTCAGCGTTTCGGTCGCCGGCGCGGGGAGCGATGCCCGATTGGATGGAACCCTTTGCCCGTACGATCGACGCGGCAAAGAAGTACGTTGTGTCGAGCACCCTGGATCGGGTCGATTGGAACGCGGAGCTCGTGCGCGGGGATCTGGGGAAGGCCGTTCAGCAGCTCAAGCGAGAGTCGGGCAAGGGACTGTTGGCGGGAGGCGTGAAGCTCCCGCAGGCGTTGGCGGAGCTGGGATTGATCGATGAGTACGAGTTCGTCGTGCATCCCAGGGTAGCGGGCCATGGGCCGACGTTGTTCGCGGGGTTATCGAAGCGTGTCGACTTGAAGCTCGTGAGCCGGCTGGAGTTCGGCTCGGGGGCGGTGGCGATGCGGTATGAGCCGAGAAGGTAGCCATCGCTTGGCCGTGTTGCACTTAGTATGCGAATTCGCGGCTAACAAAGCGCTCCAGAGGACGCGTTCAAAGCAACGCGCCTCTGAGCGCTAGCGTTGGGCGTTAGTCACTACATCGGAGGCCCGAAGATGCCGCGCCTGAAATTGGAACATTGGTCCTACATCGCAACGATTGTTGCTGCACTTGTCACTGCCTTGGCTTTGGCGGCGGGTTACGTGCAATTCAGCCGCACAACTGAAGCTCAACGCGACGCAGGCGCCGTGAATCTCTACTTCGAATATCTGAAGTTCATGCGCGAGGTTGAAAAGGAGACGAAGGAACCAGCCGCTTCGGCTGCGGCATCAGCTCCGACGGTAGCGGCGGGTCCTCAATCCGGCGCCGAGGTTGCTCGTTTGCGCGCTACGCCAACAGTCCCAAGCGCAATTGTTACGGCCGGCGAAGCCATCTATCGCCTGAGACGAGGTGACAAAGGATGGGAACTAACTGTCGTGAACATGATGAAAGCCAATGACGAGAGATTGCGGTCTATTGAGTGGGATTGCGACACTATGATTCCAGAGTTCGTTCTGCTACTGAAGGAGCATGCGAAGATTGTCTGCATCAAGCCCGCCGCAAAGTAGGCGGTGCCCACGCCCGCGGGATCGGTTGCTTGTATGCGTGCCTACTTCCTGTTCTCGAATCACGCCCAACCCGTCGTATATGGACTCCCCCCGCAAAGCAAGAGGCTGATCGATAGGGCTGGCACGGCGGGAACGCCTGCAGTCGTATATCCGGCATCGTGAGTGGGCTCTGGATGGCCCGTGCCGACATGGAATCTGCGAGCACCGGCGCGCCAATCGTTGCAACGGGCAAGTGCGCTGCGAACAGCGGCTCTGCCAGCGGGGTTATCGGCGTCAGTCGGTGCGGGGGTGACCCAGGGTGCCATGATGGGCGATCAGTCTCTGCGCAAGCGATGGTGGGGTGAGTTGGTCGGGCGATGCTCCTCGTGCGCTCAGCCGGGGATCGGGTAGGCGCTTCGGGTGATCTTCTTTTCCAGTCGTTTGGCCTGCCCGTAAGGCGAGCCGTCACGCAGGCACGCGTAGCAGATGCGCGCGAGCTTGTTCGCGAGCGCGCAGGTCGCCTTGTTGTGATTGGTTCTGGCTTTCAGGGCAAGCGCCCAGAGGCGAAGCCCATCGACCGCCCGGCCCGCCCGAACAGCAGCGCCTGCTGCGAGCAGCACCGAGCGCGCGCCGTGGGTGAGGAGCATGCGCAGGTAGCGGTCCCCGCGCTTGGAGATGCGTCCGATCCGACGCGTGCTGCCCGAGGAGTACTCCTTGGGCGTGAGGCCGAACCAGGCGGCGAAGTGCCGCGCGTCGCGGAAGTGGCTGACGCTGCCGCTGGTGGCTGCGACCATCGCGGTGGCGGTGAGCAGCCCCACGCCTGGAATCGACAGCAGCGTCGTGCACGCAGCCGACGCACGCGCCGTTTGCGTCAGCTCGCGTTCCAGTTGCCCCACACGCGCCTCGAGCAGCCGAATCTCCTCGACCAGCAGCTTCATCGTCGGGCGCACGAGATCGGGAATCGCCGAGTTCGGTTCGGCCAGGACCCGCGCGATCTGCTCCAGCCCGGTGCGCGCACCCTGGGCGATTGCGATGCCGAACTCCCGGCAGAACCCCCGCAGCGCGTTGATCCTGGAGGTACGCGTGGCCATCCAAAGCGAGCGCGTGCGGTGCAGCGCCTGCAGGGCCTGCTCATCGAGCGATTTGACGCGCACCGGGGCGATGTCGGCGCAGCGCGCCGCTTCCAGCAGCGCTTCGGCGTCGGCCGCATCGGTCTTGTTGCGTTTGACGTAGGCGCGCACGTATGGCGCCGGCAACAGCCGGACCTCAATGCCCAGGTCGCTGAGCCAGCGCGCCCAGTGGTGCGCGCTACCGCAGGCCTCCATCACGACCAGTCCAACGGCACGATTGGCGAACCAGCGCTCGAACTGGGTACGCGTCAGGCGCTGGCGTTCGACCAGGCGCCAGTTGGCATCGGCAATCGCAAGCTGGAAGACGGACTTGGCGAGATCGACACCCACGATGGGCAGCGCGGCGGTAGCATTCATCTCGGACTCTCCTCGGTTGAGCGCTGACACCCACACCACATGAGGCCAGCTGGCACGATGATGCCGACAAGCCGGGGGAGTCCATCCCATCATTGCACCGGACTCGCCTACGGCAGCCGGTGAACTCCAACGTTGAGGCTGTACAAAAACCCCCTCGCGATGAGATGCGATATGAGCGGCGAGCCTGTGAAATCTGACGTTGCTGATCACCGTCGCGTCGATCGCGCCGTAGCGCGCCTCACACAAGGTGAGAACGGTGAGTTTCTAGGGCACCAAGAAAAACCGCACCTCGCCAGCGGGTCCTCGAAGCGCTCGTTTTTCGGGGTTTTTGCAGCCTCGTTAGGCAGCGCATGTTGGAAGCGCGCGGGACCGCATTCGAACTGCGGGCGAGGTTTCCAACCCAAGTCAGTATGAGGAGGTTTCTATGAGCCCAAAGAAGGGAACGCAAAAGTCCGCCAAGAGCACCACCGCGAGCGGCAAGAAGTCCAAGGGATTCACGGACGAGGAACGAGCCGCGATGAAGGAGCGCATCCGAGAGCTGAAGGCGGACAAGGCGGACGGGGAAAGCGCCGTGCTCGCGAAGATCGCCGAGATGCCGGAACCGGATCGCGCCATGGGCAAACGGCTCCATGCCATCATCAAAGCCAGCGTGCCTGCTCTCTCGCCGAAAACCTGGTACGGGATGCCCGCGTATGCCAAGGACGACAAGGTCGTCTGCTTCTTCCAAAGCGCGCAGAAGTTCAAAGCGAGGTACGCGACGTTCGGCTTCAGCGACGAGGCGAACCTCGACGAAGGCGCTATGTGGCCGACCGCCTTCGCGCTGAAGGAGTTGACTGCCGCCGAAGAGGCAAGGATTGCCGCGCTCGTGAAGAAAGCGGTGAGCTGAGGATTGATTGGGAACTGAGAAGGTCTAACACCACAGCCCGCCTAGGCGGATAGGGCGCAAGGAGCATCGGTGAAGGTCAAGCGCATCGTCTCAAATGTCGCTACGTCCGACGTAGATCAGGCAAGCGCCTTCTATAAAGAGATTCTCGGCCTCAAGGCCCTCATGGACCTTGGCTGGATACGAACATACGGCTCAAGCTCAAAGATGACGATTCAGGTCAGCGTGATGTCCGAAGGGGGGTCTGGCACGGCTGTCCCGGATATGTCGATTGAAGTAGACAATGTTGAAGAGGCTCTAATGAGAGTCCGAAAAGCGGGTATCGCCATCGAATACGGCCCGGCGACTGAGCCGTGGGGAGTGCGCAGATTCTACGTCCGTGATCCATGCGGAAAATTGATCAACATCCTGCAGCATGAGTGACAAGCAATTGCGCCCTAACAGCGCGTTGTTGACCGACGCCTACAGCTCGCTGCGCTGCGCATACGGCGCGGCAAAACGCGGACGTTGAACGTCTCCTCTTCGAAGACCCAATGGACCGGTTTGGGTCGAGAGCAGCGCCGAGAGTCCGCTTTCTGGCACGCCTCTCAACTTCCGCTGTTGGCCGAAAGCGGACTCTCAGGAGAGCGAGCGATTCGGTAGTGGGTATTCGAGCGGGTATACGCAGGCAGCGCTCGGACTGGACGTCCGCACTGCCCAAGCCCGACGCAGCTCAAAGTGGACTAGTGCGCGGACTCTAGGGGCGCCGAAAGCCTTCGCAGCTAACGCGCCACACCTGCTCGATACGCGCGTCCTGGGAGCCAAGCCGCATGTGATGCTCGCTCGGCAGGCAACGCAGGAAAATGTAGGTCGCCGGGACGACCCCGGAAGGCGAGGTCACGGCGATGCTGATGTTCTGGGGCGTAACCTGGACCGGCTCGTTCACAGTCGGGTTGGCGAGCGCGAGGCGCCAGGTTTCGATGGTGCGCTCGGCGGACGCCCAATCGGTCGTCAGCACGAGTTTGATCGCACCGAGCCGCCCCGGAATCAGCCTCGATCCGAGACCGGGCACGCCGACCTCGGTCAGCTCCAGGTCGGGCCCGGTGACTGCGACGCTGCGCACGTTCGGCAGCACCGACTGTCCCACCCGCACTTCGTAGCGCATCGCCAGCGAATCGTGCGGCGGCAGGGGCGCGCACGCGGCGAGCGCTAGCACTGCGGGGACGACGCGTTTCACCACCGGCCTCCGGAAGTGCGCCAGCCGGCTCAGCTCGCCGCCGGCCGGAAGACGAGGAAGTACTGGTTCGGCAGGAACCCGTGCTCCTCGGCGAGCGCGTAGCCGGCTCGCGCGAGCTCCTGCTTCACCCGGTCCGCCGGGACGCGCGCGCGCTTCGGCGGACCGACCGGCGAGTCGAGCGTGAAGTCGACGATCGCGAGCCGGCCACCCGGCTTCAGCACCTTCCTGAGGTCCCGGAAGTAGCGCTCGCGGTCCGGCACGTGGTGATAGGTATCCACCAGGATTACGAGGTCGACCGGCACCGGCAGGCTCGGGTCGGTGGGCTTGGCCGCGACGGCGGTAAGGTTGGCGAGCCCTTCCCGCTGGGCGCGCTGGTTCAGGTAGCGCACCATGTCGGGCTCGGCGTCCACCCCGTACACGCGGCCCTTGGGCACGGCGCGGGCGAGCCGGACGGCGAAGTAGCCCGTGCCCGCGCCGACGTCGGCGACCAGTGCTTCCGGCGCGAGCTTGAGCGCGCGGATCACCTCGTCCGGCTTCTGCCACGCGTCCCTTGCAGGATCGTCGAAGATCTGCGACCACTTCTCGGCGTCGCGGAAGCTGTGATGCGAGTGATCGACGGTCTGTGCAATCGCGGGCGCGGCGGCGAGCGCGAGCGTCGTCAGCGCCGCCGCGGCCCGGCCGACCGTCCAAATTCCCGAACGCCACCGCTGCATGCCGCGATGTTAGCGCCCTCGCCATCCTGTTGCCACGATTCTGCCGCGCCTTGCCTTCGCGCGCCCTGCGCCGCGCCACGTTCCGGAGGTTTCATGCGAGCGTGGCCGAACGGGTCGGCCGGGAATTCGAGGCAAGGGGATCCGGATGCAGACGAAGGTGGTGGTGCTCGCGGCGCTCACGGGATTGGTGCTACTCGCCGCGGGCGGCGCGTACGCCGCGACGGCGGTGCCGATGAAGCCGCAGGACGCGGCGGGCGGGACGCTGCTCCTGAAGTCGAACGAGAACGGCGAGACGTTCGCCGTACCGCTCCTCGCCACCGACGTCGACATCCGCGTCTCCGGCATGGTCGCGCGCGCGACCGTCCGGCAGCGATTCCGCAATCCGCACGCGGACTGGTACGAAGGGATCTACGTCTTCCCGCTCCCGGAGAACGCCGCCGTCGACCATCTGCGGATGCGGATCGGCGCGCGGATCGTCGCCGGCGAGATCAAGGAACGGCAGGCCGCCAAGGTCGTCTACGAACAGGCGAAGCAGTCGGGACGGCGGGCGGCGCTCCTCGAGCAGGAGCGGCCCAACATCTTCACCTCGAGCGTCGCGAACATCGGCCCGGGGGAGGAGGTCGAGGTCGAGCTCGAGTACCAGCAGCAGCTTCGCTACGAGCAGGCGCGCTACCGCCTGCGCTTTCCGATGGTGGTCGGGCCGCGCTACATCCCGGGGACGCCGGACGCGAGCCTGATCGGCGCCGGGTGGTCCCCCGGTACGGACCAGGTCCCCGACGCGCCGCGGATCACGCCGCCCGTGCTGCGACCGGACGAGCACGGGAAGCCGGCGAATCCGGTGACGCTGCGCGTAGCGCTCGAGGCCGGCGTGCCGCTCGCCGCGGTCGAGAGCGCCTACCACCCGGTCCGCGTGCGCGAGACGAGCCCTTCCGCCCGCGAGGTCGTCCTCGACGGCGAGGCCTACGCCACCCGCGACTTCGAGCTCGCGTGGACGGTCGCGCCGGCCCGCGCGCCGCGCGTGGCGCTGCTCACCGAGCGCAAGGGCGACCGGCACTACGGGCTGCTCATGGTGATGCCGCCGGCGGGCGAGCGGGTCGTCGCGAACCTGCCGCGGGAGGTGATCTTCGTCATCGACACCTCGGGCTCGATGCACGGCGCGTCGATCGTGCAGGCGAAGGAGGCGCTCGAGCTCGCCGTGCTGCGGCTCGGTCCCCGGGACCGGTTCAACGTCATCGAGTTCAACTCCTCCGCGAGCACGCTCTTCACCGACGCCCGCGCCGCGACCCCGGACCACCTGGCGATCGCGACGCGCTGGATCCGCGCGCTCAGGGCGCAGGGCGGCACCGAGATGGCGGCGGCGGTCAGGCTGGCGCTGAACGGGCGGGAAAGCCCCGACCGGGTGCGCCAGGTGGTCTTCCTGACCGACGGCGCGGTCGGCAACGAGGACGCGCTCTTCCGCCTGATCGCCGAGCGGCTCGGCGACTCGCGCCTCTTCACGGTCGGCATCGGCTCGGCGCCGAACAGCCACTTCATGACCAGGGCCGCGCAGGCCGGGCGCGGCACCTTCACCTACATCGGCAAGCCGGACGAGGTGAGGGAGAAAATGGCCGGGCTCTTCGCGAAGCTCGAGTCGCCGGTGCTCAAGAACGTCCGCATCGAATGGCCCGATCGGGCGCAAGCCGAGTCCTGGCCGAAGCGGCTGCCCGACCTCTACCTCGGCGAGCCGGTGGTCGTCACGGCCGCGCTCGCGCGCACCGACGGCGAGATCGTCGTGTCAGGGATGCTGGGCGACGCGCCGTGGCGCGCCGCGGTCCCGATTTCGGCCGCCGCCGACGGCAGCGGCATGGGCGTGCTGTGGGCGCGCGACAAGATCCAGGCGCTCATGGATAGCCTGCGCGAGAACGCGGCCGAGCCCGAAGTCCGCGCGGCGGTCGTCGACCTCGCGCTCACCCATCATCTCGTCACCAAGTACACGAGCCTGGTCGCGGTGGACCGGACGCCAGGGCGGCCGGACGCGGCCGCGCTCAAGTCCGCCGCGGTGCCGACCAACTTGCCCGACGGCTGGACCTACGACGCCGTCTTCGGCGAGCTCCCGCAGGGCGCGACCGACGCGCGCTTCAACCTGCTCTTCGGTGTCCTCCTGCTCCTGACCGCGGCGCTCGCGTTCGGCGTGCGCCGGCGCGTCGCGGCGTAGGCGAGGAGGAGATGCGCCATGCAATCCTTCCGGACCCGGATGTGGCTCTGGGCGTCGAGTGCGCGCTCCCGGCTGCGCAAGGGCTCGTCGGCGATCGAGCTCGGCGAGCGCGCTGGGTGCGACGCGTCGCCACCGGCGTCGCGGCCGTGCTCCTCGCCGGCGGCCTCTGGCAGCTCGGGCAGGGGCTCTACATCCACGCCAAGGCGAGGCTCGCGCAAGCGCTGATGCACCGCGCCTGGGTGCGGACGCTCGACGGCGAGCGGCAGGTGAAGCCGTGGCCGTGGGCCGATACGTGGCCGGTGGCGCGACTGCTCGTGCCGCGGCTCGATGTCGATCTTTTTGTCCTCGCCGGCGCGAACGGTCGCGCGATCGCCTTCGGCCCGGGCCACGCGTTCGGCACGCCGCTGCCGGGCGAGTCGGGAAACAGCGTGATCGGCGGGCACCGCGATACCCACCTCGCGTTCCTGCGCGACCTCGAGCCCGGGGTCGAGATCGTGGTCGAGCGGCCGGACGGCGCGCGGCGCCGCTATCGCGTCGACTGGACGAGCGTGCTCGACAAGCGCGAAGTGTGGGTGCTCAAGGACGAAGGACCGACGCGCCTCACCCTGATCACGTGCTATCCGTTCGACGCGCTGCGGGCCGGCGGGCCGCTGCGGTACGTGGTGACGGCGCGGGCGCTCGACGGGTCGTCCTAGCGCCGGATGACTCGGGCCGCGTTGGCGCCGGCCGCGCCGGCGATGCCGGCTCCCGGATGCATGCCCGGGCCGCAGAGGTAGAGCCCCGCGATCGGTGTCGCGTAGCGCGCGAGCGCCGGGATCGGCCGCATCCACAGCACCTGGTCGAGCGCGAGCTCCGCGTGGTGCGCCTGTCCCTCGGGCCAGCCGTGCGCGTCCTCCAGGTCGGGGGGCGCGAGCACGGTCCGCTCGAGAACGGCCGGAAGGTGCGGCGAGAGCATCTCGACCACGAGGTCGCCGAGCGCCGCGCGCCGGGCGTCGCTCCACCCGCCGTCGGCGAGAGCATGGGGCGCGTACTGCACGTGGACCTGCACGCGGTGCCGACCGTCCGCGAGCGGCTCGGCGCTACGCGCTTCCAGATACGGCCGCGTCGAGATCCGTCCGTACTTCGCGTCGTCGTAGGCGCGCTCCAGGTCATCGAGCGACTGCGCCAGCACGAGCGTCGTGAATCCCGGCGCGCGATCGAGCGTGAGGGTGACGCGCGCGACGACGCCGCGGGAGCGGATGTTGCGCACCGCGCGCGCGAGCTCCGGATCCAGCCATCCGGGGTCCACGAGTTCGAGGAGCGTGCGCCGCGGGTCGACGCCCGAGACGACGGTCGAAGCGGCGATCTCCTCGCCGCTCGCCAGTGCGACGCCGGCGGCGCGACCGTCGCGCACGATGATCCGGGCGACCGGGGCATGGCGGCGCTCGACGCCGGGCAGCTCGGCCAGCACGCGCGCGATATTCGAGCGCGGGGGACGGAACACGCCGGGTGGGCTGCCGAGATGATGATGGAGGAGCCGGAACGCCGTGCCGCCGGAGCGCGGGCCCTGCTGCAGGTGCATGACGCCTGCCGCGCCGAGCGCGGCCTTGAGCGCATCGGTCTCGAACCAGTCGTCGAGGAAGTCCGCGACCGACATCGGCAGGAGGCGCAACAGATCCTCGATGCCTTGCCGTCCGAGGCGCCGCGCGCGGAGCCCGAGACCGGCGAGCCGCGCGAGCTCTCCGAGCTCGCGGGTCAAGGGATCCGGCGGCGGGGCGGCGTAAATGCGTCTCGAGCAGGCGCGCGAGCCGCGCCATCCGTTCACAGAACTCCGGCCACTTCGCGGCGTCGCGAGGGCTTATCCGCCGAATCGACTCGGTCGATCGTACGACGTCAAGCCACAGCTCGAGACGTCCGCCGTCGGCGAGCGGGGTCGTGAGCCACGGGTCGGGGGGCTCGATGCTCAATCCCTGCCGATCGAGCGCGAGATCGCGCGCGATCCGCGGCGGGACCCATCCGGCTTCGGCGTCGTCGCTGGCGGCGCGGTCGTCGAGCACGAGCACTCGGTGCCCGGCCCGCGCGAGGTAGTGCGCGGCGACGAGCTCGTCGATGCCGGCGCCCAGGACAAGGGTTGGTCGTTGCTGTTCGGCCACGCGGTGGGCGGCGGGCGCTCGGCAGATGACCCCGGCGTCCCGCAAATCTCAGGCAGGATGGCGCTTGACGAGCTGGCGCGCGATGATGATCCGCTGCAACTCGTTCGTGCCCTCGCCGATCGCGAGCAGCGGCGCGTCGCGGTAGTAGCGCTCGAGGTTGAACTCCTTCGAGTAGCCGTAGGCGCCGTGGATGCGCATCGCTTCGAGGCTGTTCTCGAGCGCCGCCTCGGTGGCGTAGAGCTTCGCCATGCCCGCTTCGAGGTCCGAGCGCCGGCCCTCGTCATAGGCCCGCGCGGCGGACTCGGTGAGCAGGCGCGCCGCCTCGACCCGGGTCGCCATGTCGGCGAGCTTGATCTGGATCGCCTGGTGCTCGGCGATCGGCTTGCCGAAAGTCTTGCGCACCTGCGCGTAGCGCAGCGACTCCTCGAGGCAGGCGCGGGCGAGACCGACGCCGCGCGCCGCGACGTTGATGCGCCCGAGCTCGAGGCCGCTCAGGATCTGTTGCAGGCCCCGGCCTTCCGCGCCGCCGATCAGATTGGCGGCCGGAACCCGGCAGTCCTCGAACACGATCTCGCCCGTGTCGATCCCGCGGTAGCCGAGCTTCTCGAGCTTGCGGACGACCTTGAAGCCCGGACCCTTCTCGACCAGCAGCAGGCTCATGCCCTTGTGCTTGGGCTCCGCGCGCACGTCGGTCTTCAGCAGCACCGCGAGGATCTGGCCCTCGACGCTGTTGGTGATCCAGCTCTTCGCGCCGTTGACGACGTAGTGATCACCCTCGCGCCGGGCGTGCGTCCGGACCGCCTGCAGGTCGGTGCCGCAGTCGGGCTCGGTGAGGGCGACCCCGCCCCGGAGTTCGCCGCTCGCGAAGCGCGCAAGGTAGCGCCGCTTCTGCTCGTCGGTGCCGAAGCGCTCCACCGCCGCCGCCATGATGAGATGCGAGTTGAAGACCCCGGCGACCGACATCCACACGGCGGAGACCCGTTCGACGACCCGTGCGTACGTGAGCGCGGAGAGCCCAAGCCCGCCGTACTCTGGTGCGATCGTGGCGCCGAAGAGCCCGAACGCCTTGAGCTTCTCGACGATCTCCCGCGGGTAGGTGTCCGTCGCTTCGAGCGCGTGCGCGTGCGGCCGGACGTCGCGCTCGAGGAACCGATCGACGCCGTCGAGGATCAGCGACTCCTCGCGGAGACGGTCGTCGGGATTCGCGGCCACGTCAGTGCTCGACCGCAACCGGCGCGCGCTAGCCGGCCGAGGCGAGCCGGCGCGCCGCCACCTGGTCCGGGCGCGTCAGCCGCAGGACGGCGCCGACGTCCTGCGCCTGGTCGAGCGCGAGCAGGGCGCGCGCGAGCTCGTCGCGGCGGCGCTCGGAAAGATACGGGCCGACGAGGCCGTCGAACTTCGAGCGCAGCTCCGCCGCGCTGACGAAGTGCTCCGGCTCGCCCTTCGCCACGCGCACGAACTTCTCGAGCGTCGCGCCGCGCGTCCGCAGGCGCACGATCGCGCTCATGTAACGCGGGAACTCGGCCTCCGCGCGCGGGTCGACCACCGTCCGGACGCGCTTGCAGAGCGCGAGCGTCTGCGGGTCGCGGACGTGGCGGGCGTAGTGGTCCCACTGCATCGCGCCCTCGCGCAACGCGACGGCTGCCACGAACGGCATCGAGAACTGCCCGTCGACCACGTTCTTCGGCTGCTGCTTGTCGGCCTCCGGATCGCCGATGATCTTCCAGCCGGTGTGCGGCAGGCCGACTTCGACCGCCTCGACGTCTTCCGGCTTGAGACCGTGGGCGGCGCGCAGCTCGAGCAGCGCGTCCACCGCCGCATGGCTGTAGCGGCACGCGGGGTAGGGCTTGATCGCGATCGCCATCGTCTCGTAGACGCGGCCGAGACCGGCCACCGCGTGCTCGAGGACCGGGTTGGGGGCATACGCCCGCAGGAACCCGGCCTTGCCTTCGATCGCATCGACGGCGCCGTGGAAGCCCTCGCGCGCCAGGCTCGCGGCGATGAGCCCGCTCATCGCGGCGTGGCCCACGTGCGAGCGCTTCGTCCAGGCGCCGTCGACGAGGAACTGCATCGAGCCCGCCGCCTGGCTCAGGGCGATGCCGAACGCGTGGGCGATCGCGTCGGCCGACAGGCCGAACACGCGCCCGGCGGCCGCCGCGGCGCCGAAGACGCCGCAGGTCGCGGTCGGGTGGAAGCCGCGGTCGTAGTGATCCTTGGGGACGAGGGCGAGGCTCAGGCGGATCTGCACCTCGTAACCGGCGACGATGGCGGCGACGAGGTCGCGGCCGCTCGCCCCGGCGATCTCGGCGGCGGCGAGCGCCGCCGGCACGATGGGCGCGCTCGGATGGATCGAGCCGCGCGCGTGCGTGTCGTCGAAGTCGAGCGAGTGGGCGAGCGTGCCGTTGACGAGCGCCGCCGCGAGCGGGCCGTAGCCGCGCTCGTCACCGACGACGGTGGCCTTACCCTGCGCGAGGCCGAGCCGCTCGACCGCGGCGAGCAGCGACGGCGTGGAGTCGGCGTCGTGGCGGGCGCGCAGGGCGATGCCGACCATATCGGTCACCAGCCACTGGGCGCGGCTGCGAACCTCCGCCGGCAGGTCGTCGTACGAGATCCCGGCGACGAAATCGGCAAGCTCGCGGGTGATCGAAGGCATGGCGTTCTTCCCTGGAAGGCGGGCAGGCGGCCATGATAGAGAGCCTCGCCGCGCTCAGCAATACGCGCGCGGCGAGAGGGGTCGTCGCTCGTCTAGGCCCGCGAGGTTTCGCCGTCGGCGGGCGCTCCGCTGCGCCGTCCCATGTGGTCGTGCAGCTCGCGGATCGTCCGGGACCCGGTGGTGACGAACGCGAACGGCAGCACGGCGTGCACGAGGCACGCGAGGCCGCCGAGCACCATGCGCACGCCGAACCCGGTCGCGACGACCAGGTGTCCGCCGTAGGTCTCGCCCACCGTCTCGGGGTGGGCGGTGAAGAGCCGCACCAGCCGCATCGTTCGCTCCTTGCGATTCGTCGCGGCGGAGTGTAAGGACCGCGAACGGCGGCGGCGCTGCCGTTTTTCTCATTGCGGCTCGCGTTGGCGTGGGGAATATTCACCAGCCGGCCGGTGCTCTATGCTTCGCGCAACGCCGACGAGGAGGATGCCGTGAGAGTCACCGCCGCCGTCATGCCCGAGCGCTCGGGCCGCTGGTCGCTGGAGGAGCTGGAACTCGCCGATCCGGGACCGAAGGAGGTGGTGGTCCGGGTCGTCGCGAGCGGCATCTGCCAGACCGACGTCCATGCCCGTGACGGCTACTTTCCGGTGCCGTGGCCGGCGGTCTACGGCCACGAAGGGACGGGCGTCGTCGAGCGGGTCGGCGCGGCGGTCAAGGCGGTCGCGCCCGGCGACCACGTGATCATGGCGAGCCCGTCGTGCGGCGAGTGCGCGAACTGCCGCGAGGGCTACGAGGCGTACTGCGTCCGCAGCCGGGAGATCAAGCTCTGCGGCCTCCGGATGGACGGCTCGATCGCACTCCGCAAGGGCGACACGCCGGTGCACGGCTCGTTCTTCCAGCAGTCCTCCTTCGCGACGTTCGCGCTCGCCATCGAGGGGAACGTCATCAAGGTCGCGCGCGACGCGCCGCTCGACGTGCTGGCCGCTTTCCCCTGCGGCGTGAACACCGGCGCCGGGGCGGTCATGAACATCCTCCGGCCCCGGCCGGGCGACTCGCTCGCGGTCTTCGGCGCCGGGACCGTCGGCCTCGCCGCGCTGCTGGCCGCCAGGCTCCAGGGCTGCGACCCGATCATCGCGGTCGACGTCTTCGAGAACCGGCTCGCGCTGGCGCGCGAGCTCGGCGCGACGCACGTCGTCGACGGAAAACGGAACGACGTCGCCGCCGAGGTGCGCCGCATCGCCGGCGGCCGCGGGGTGCGGTTCGCGTTCGAGGCGGCCGGCGTGCCCGCCGCCCTCCGCGCGGCGGTGGATGCCCTCGCGCCGCGCGGGGTGTGCTGCCTGGCGGGCAGCGCGCGCGGCGGGGTCGACGTGCCCCTGGAGATGGCCGCCCTGCAGCAGGGCCGCGTCGTCCGCGGCTGCATCCAGGGCGAAACCGTGGTCCAGGAGTTCCTGCCGAAGCTCGTCGCGCACCACCGTGCCGGGCAGCTGCCGGTCGACCGCCTGGTGCGGCGCTACGAGTTCGGCGCGATCAACGAGGCGGTGGCCGACATGCTGAGCGGGAAGACGATCAAGGCGGTGCTGCAGATCGGCCGGGCGTAGCTACTTCGCCCGGGGGCCTACATCACGCCGCGGGGAGACCCTGAGCGGCGATCGCGCTGAGCTCCGCGCAAAGCTGAGCGAGGAGCGTGCCCGCTTCCGCCGCAGACAGCGCCGCGTCCCGCGCCACAAGGCAGAGATTGATCCTGTCACCGAGGGTTGCCGATGCAACCACCAGCGGCACTACGGGGCCTGGCGGGGAGACGAGAAAGTACTCGCGGATGTGCCGGCCCGCGTCGCCGAACCAGCCGGTGCTCGCTCTGACGTTGCTCACCCCGCCCGAAAGGCGATACATCCTCTCGTACCACCGGCCGTTCTGCTGGAACGGACTCCAGCGGCAGATCAGCACCAGCAGCAGGAACCCCCACGGGGAAAGCGCAGAGCGTTGCGCACCTTTCTCCGCTCGCGTCTGGACCGCAATCTGTCTCAGGAGGGTGTGCAGCTCCGCATCCGGTCGATCGAGGAGGGTGACCCAGTGTCCAAGGACGACGGAGAAGGAGTCCGCCAGCCCCTGAGGCGCGGCCCGGCGCAGACACACGGCCGAGGCAAGCCCGAGGCTGCGTTTGTAGGTCTGGGCGCGCGCTTGCACCGTCGTTTTCGCCAGGACCTTCCCCAGGACAGCGAGAAGGAGATCGTTTGGGGTGACCCGCTGGGCCTGGCACCAGGTCATGAGCGGTCCGGCGAGGCCGGATGGCAGGGACGTGAGGTGAATGTGCGTGCCCTCACCGCGGACCCTTGCCTCTCTGAAACGATAGACCCTGCGGACGGCGCGGCTGAGCCAGATGGCCCGAGCCAGCGCGACGATCTGGCTCACGCAGCGATGGCGAAACCCGGCAGCGCGGGCCGCGAGAGGCGACAGCATCGTGAACGGGCGCGCGTCCTCGGGGTGCCGAGTCCCGTAGTACTGATTGAGCACGCGGCGGAGCAGTAGCCGCACCGACATCTCGTCGGCCGCGAGATGGCGCCAGACGGCGATGAGGAAGTACGAATCGGAGCCGCGATCCTCGAGAATCGACCAGCGGATGGGGTGGTGCGGCCCCTCCGGAAACCTGGCGTTGAGCGATTCGGTCAGCATCCGCTCCAGCGCGTCGGCCGGGAACTCAGCAGGGGCGATTTCCTCGAGCGCGATCTGGTCGGCGCGGTCGTAGCGGTAACGGCGCCGGTCGTCATGCAGGACCAGCGTCCCGACCCCGGCGTCCTCGCAGGCGGTCTGGATGGCCGCGCGCAGCAACGGGATGTCGACCCGCCCGTTGAGGCGCACGACCTGGCCGGCGTTGTACGGATGCACCGCCTCCCAATGGGCCATGACCTCCTGGAAGTGGTTCAGGCGCGCAAACTCGCCGGCCGATCGGCTCATCGACTCGACGGTAGCACGAAGGTGCGGCGGGTCACGTGATCTCCGTCAACATTGCGAGCGCCGCGTTCCGCCCGGGGGCCCCCATCACGCCGCCCCCCGGGTGCGTTCCCGAGCCGCACTGGTAGAGCCCGTCGATCGGCGTCCGGTACTTCGCCCACTCGGGCACCGGCCGCAGGAAGAACATCTGCTGCAGGCTGAGCTCGCCGTGGAAGATGTTTCCCTCGCTGATGCCCACGATGCGCTCGATGTCCGCCGGCGTGATCACCTGCCGGTGGAGGATCGCGCCCTTGAGGTTCGGCGCGTACTCGGCGAGCGTATCGATGACTGCGTCGCCGAACGCCTCGCGCCGCGCGTCGGTCCAGCCGCCGTTCACGTTGTAGGGCGCGTACTGCGCGAAGATCGACATCACGTGCTTGCCCGGCGGCGCCATCGCCGGGTCGATCATGGAGGGGATGACGATGTCCATGTAAGGGCGGCGCGAGAACTCCCGGTACTTCGCGTCGTCGTAGGCGCGCTCGAGGTAATCGACGCTCGGGCTGATCGAGATCGCGCCGCGCAGGTGCGCGCCCGCGCCCGGCAGGCAGGTGAAGCTCGGGAGCTCGCCGAGGGCGAGATTCACCTTCGCCGATGCGCCGCGGAACCTGAAGCGGCGAATCGCGTCCACGAACTCGGCGGGAAGGTGCTGTTCCCCGACGAGCTCGAAGAACGTGCGCCGCGGATCGGCGTTCGACGCGACGAGGCGCGCCCGGATCTCTTCGCCGCTCTCGAGAACGATCCCCACGGCGCGGCCGTGCTCGATCAGCAACCGCGCGACCGGCGCCGCGGTGCGGATCTCCGCGCCGAACCCGCGCGCCGCGGCGGCGATCGCGGCGCTCACCGACCCGTTCCCGCCTTTGGCGAAGCCCCAGGCCCGGAACACGCCGTCGATCTCGCCCATGTAGTGGTGCAGGAGCACATAGGCGGTGCCGGGCGAGCGCGGACCGAGCAGGGTGCCGATGATGCCGCTCGCCGACTTCGTTGCCTTGAGCGCCTCGGTCTCGAACCACTCGTCGAGGTAGTCGGCCGAGCTCATCGTCAGCAGCTTGTGCAGGGCGTGGAACTGCGCTGCGCCGAGCCCGCGGAAGTATCCGCCGAGGCGCGCGAGCCCGGCGAGGTCGCGGGGCGCGAGCGACGCCGGGTCGGGCGGGATCATCCCGAGCAGCGGCTTCACCGCGCGCGACAGCTGGTGCATGAGAAGGCCGAACTCGTCGTAGGCCTCGGCGTCGCGCAGCGAGTGGCGCGCGAGCTCGCGGCGGTTCTGGTCGTGGTCGTTCCACTGCGCGAGGTAGTCGCCGCCCGGCAGCGGCGTGAGCGTGCTCTCGAGCGGCAGGATGTGCAGGCCGTGGCGCGGGAGGTCGAGGTCGCGGATGATCTCGGGCCGCAGCAGGCTGACCACGTACGAGAAGACCGAGAACGTGAAGCCGGGAAAGACCTGCTCGCTCAGCGCCGCGCCGCCCACCCGCTCGCGGCGCTCGAGCACGACGACGCGCCTTCCGGCACGCGCCAGATAGGCGGCGGCGACCAGCCCGTTGTGGCCGCCGCCGATCACGATCGCGTCGTAGGGAGTCGGCATCGATTCCGGCGCCGGGCCGCCGCGGCGCGCGCCGGCCCGGGGACGCGGGATTCTAGCCGTTAACGGATCGCGGTCCGCCGGCGCCGTGCCGGCGACCGCAGGGTGACGCGGGGTGCCTCAGCGCAGCGCGACGACGCGCTCGAGGTGATCGAAGTCGTTGATCACTTGCCAGTCGGTGGCGCCGGCGGCGCGCACGCGTTTCTCCCACCACTCGAGCCGGCCCATGTAGCGGCGCGGATCGACGTTGTCGGTGCGCAGCTTGACGACGTTGACCGCGACGACCCGGATGCCCTTGAGGTCGATCGGGATGTTGCGGATGGTGTTCTTCTCGAGCTCTTCCTGCATGTCGGAGAAGATCAGCAGCGTCTTGTTGCCGGCCCGGGTCTCGTTGAGGAACTCGGCCGCCTGGAGCACGCCGCCCGTGATGTCGGTGTGGGTGCTCGCCCGGACGCTCTGCGCGAAGTTCTCGATCGCCACCTTGAACGCCCGCTTCTGGTTGTTGGCCTCCGACGGTCGGCGGTCGAACGTGGTCTTGGCGACGATGTTCTTCTCGCTGAAGCTGCGGTTGTCGACCTTGGCCACCGCCAAAGCGTCGCCGGGCTGGAGCGTCCCCAGCAGGAAGTTGACGATCGTCTGCGCACGGCGCGCCTCGGCGGCGTAGGTGCCGGAGGTGTCGATGAGCATGTAGACCGCGTGCGAGTGGTCATGGGTCGAGCACGCCGGGACGGCGAGGGCGAGCACCCCGATCGCGAGCAGACGTTGCAGCGGAACTGTGCGGCGAAGCATCCTGGGGCCCTCCCGCTACGTCCGGCGGGCGGCCGCGCCGCGCGGTGGGGCCACCCCGTTCGTTCGCATCCCCCGGATCGCGTTCTCCGCCAGGACGAGCGGGGAGATCGGGATGTCGTAGAGCATGACCAGCCCGCGGCCCGCCTGCCGGCACGCCCCCGCCAGCACGCGCGCCAGGAGCGCGAGGGTGCGCAGCAGCAGCACCAGGCACGCGCCGACGACGGTGCGCGCCGAATTGACGAATGCCTCGAGCGGGATCGCCACGAACGCGAGCGCGAACGGCAGCACGAAGCCGAGGATCATCTGTCCCGCGGTGGGGATCGCCACGAGCCACCGGTCGGTCGGCTGCGCGGCCTGCACCGACGACGAGGCGAGATCCCGGATCAGCGCCTGTTTGTCGGCGATGAGGAGGTCGCGCATCAACGCGAGCGAGGACTCGATCGCGGCAAGGACGATGAGAAGGGTGAGCGAGATCCAGATCATGCGGCGGCGCATGCGGTCGTCCATGCTCGCGATGCGCGGGAAGAGATGCGTGATTCCCAGCGCCTCGAGCAGGAACAGGCCCATCGAGGCCTCGACGAAGATCAGCACCAGCGCCGCGACCTCGGACGTGCGCAGACTGGCGGTGAGGTAGTCGCTCGCGCCGACCATCTCCGACATCGGCAGCGCGATCAGCTTGAAGTTGATGAACGCGCCGCCGAGCGCGATCAGCATGACCAGGCCGGCGACGAAGAACCGGACGAAGCTCGAGTGCGTCAGGGTCTTCTCGGCCTTGTCGCTGCGGTTCGCGATCTCGCGGTACTGCGCCATCTGGGCGTCGATCGCGGCGGCGTTCTTCTCCAGGCTGAGGAGCTTCGCCTCCGCCTCGCCGGTGAGCTTCTCGGCGGCGCGCCAGTGCGGGAGCAGGCTGCGCAGGATCTTGTGGCGGTTCTCGTAGGAGCGCCGGAACTCGGCCACCGCCTTGTCGTGGATCTTGTGCACCGACTTGTGAATCTCCTCGAGGATTCCCTGCACCATCTCGGTGCCGCCCGACTTGATCTGCGACACCGACTCGACCGCGTTCACCCAGTCCGGCGGCGGCGGGGGCACCTCGCCGCACAGGCGGAAGTCCTCTTCGATCCGCGTGACCTCGTCCTTGAGCTTGCGGCTCACGGCCGGAAAGTCCTGCAGGTCGCGGCGCACGGTGTCGCCGGTGCGCTCGAACTCGCGTTCGAGCCGCTGGCCGACCTCTTCCTCGGCGCTCGCGAGCAGCATGATCCGGTTGCGGTTGCGGAGCTCCTCGGCGCCGGCGCGCAGCCACCGCGACGCGAGGCGCAGCGCGTTGGCCGCGGCGCGCGCCACCGATTGGATCAGGCTGTGCATCGGATAGCGCGAGGCGTACATGAACGGCAGCAGGATCAGCACCAGGACCAGGAGCGACAGCGCGGGTTTGTCCGGCCAGAACAGCCAGGATTGCCAGTTCGTCGTCATGACTCGACCTTCCTCGGAGGGGCGCGCGCGTGGCGCCGGGCCGCAGCGGGCCCGGGCCGACGCCGTTCACGCGATGAGGCGCTAGGATCGCGCGGCGCAGCGCGGCAATTCAATCGCCGGCCGACTATGCCCGCGTCATAGTGCGCAACCTGCTTCAGTGCCGGGGAATCGACAGGCGGCGGCCGGCGACGGCGAGCGTTTTCGTGCCCGTCGCGCCATCGGCGCGGCCGATTTCTTGCGGTATTGCCGTTTTTCTCAGTGCACTACGCCCGCTTGCGCGCGGGGTTGAAGAACGGCTTCCGGACCACGCGCGCCGCGGCGCGCTTGCGCCGGTGCTCGACCGTGATCTCCATCTCGAGCGGCGTGTCCGGCGTCGCCCAGCGCGACCGGACGTGGGCGAGCGCGATGTACTTCTTGAGCAGCGGCGACCAGCCGCCGCTCGTCGCATACCCGGCCTGGTCGCCGTCGGCGTAGAGCGGCACGCTCGCGCGCCAGGCGGTCGTGGGAAGCCGCGGCGCGAGGCCGACCTCGGCGTAGCGCCGTTCCAGCGCCTCCCATTCCACCTCGATCCCGACGAACTGCCACTCGGGGCCCCGCCGCTGCTCCGCGACGAGCGCGCGCTTGCCGACGAACTGCTCCTTCTCGAGGTTCACGGTCCAGGCGAGGTCGAGCTCGAAGGGCGACGATGTCTGGCTCGCGAGGAGCGCCTTGCGGGCCGGGACGTAGTCCACGTCCATGAGCATCAAGCCCGCCTCGATCCGCGCCACGTCGAGCGCGAGCAGCCCGGTGGGCGTGATCCCGTACGGCGTGCCGGCCGCGATGAGCGCGTCCCACAGGGGCACGGCGTGCGCGGCGTCCACCCACAGCTCGAAGCCGAGATCGCCGGTGTAGCCCGTCCGCGAGATCGTGACCGGGATCTCGCGGAGCCGCGCCGCGGTCCACCGGAAGTACTTCAGGCCGGCGAGGTCCTGGTCGCACAGCGCCTGCAGAATGGCGCGCGAGCTCGGGCCCTGGAGCGCCAGCGCCGCGGTGGTCTCGGATACATCCTCGACCGCCACCTCGAGACCGATCGAATTCGCCTCCAGCCAGCGCACGTTAGGGTCGGCGGAGGTCAGGCGGAAGATCTCGCCGTCCAGCCGCGCGATCGTCCCGTCGTCGAGCACTTTTCCGGCGGCGTCGCACCACGGCGTGTACAGCACCTCGCCCACCTTGGCGCGCGCGACGTCGCGGGTCACCACGCGGTCGAGGAGGCGCGCCGCGTCCCGGCCGCGCACGAGGTACTTATAGAGCGGCGAGACGTCGAGCAGCGCGGCCGAGCTCCGGATCGCGTGGTACTCGCGCTCGTGCGAGAGCTCGTACGAGCTGGCGACGACGAAGCCCGCCCAGCGCCGCCAGGCGTGGCTCGCGCACAGGGGCGCGGTGCGGCTGTGGAACGGCGTCGTCTTCAGCACGGACCGGCAAGTTTACCGGCCGAGGACGAGACCGGCGGGGGCGCCTCGGCCCCCGCCCGTGAACCGGCTAGTTGTTGTAGCCGTCGACCTGCTCGTACTTCTTGAACGCGTCGCTGGCCTGGCTCGCCGTGTACGACGTGTGCTCGACCCGCTGCATGGCGGGCGCGCGCGACCAGAACGCGTCGTCGAACGCCCAGCCGTTGTCGGCGAGCACGGCGCCGGAATGGGCCGCCAGCGCGGCGGCGGCAACGATCAGAGTGCGCTTCAGCATGGTGGTTCTCCTTTCAGGGTTGAGGTTGCATCTCGCGGACGCCGTCGCTTCGATCAGCGTCTGGCGTCCGTCTGTCGCGTTCTTACGGACGGGCTTACACCGCAGATGCCGCCGGGACGGCGCGGATGTGGAAGAGTTGGCAGTAAGGCGCAGCGGCGGACCATTGGTTCTAGAATCGAGCCATGCCCCTGCCACCGCCGGCCCAGCCCGGGATGCCGCTCGCCGACGTCGACACGCCAGCGCTGCTGGTCGACCTCGACGCCTTCGAGCGCAACCTGGCGACGATGGCGAGCGCCGTTCGCGACTCGGGCCTGCGGCTGCGCCCGCACGCGAAGTCGCACAAATGCCCGGAGATCGCGAAGCGGCAGGTCGCCGCCGGCGCGGTCGGGGTGTGCTGCCAGAAGGTGAGCGAGGCCGAGGCGCTGGTGGACGGCGGCGTCGCCGACGTCCTCATCACGAACGAAGTCGTCGGGCGCGCGAAGCTCGCCCGCCTCGCCGCGCTCGCGAAGCGCGCGCGCATCGGCGTGTGCGTCGACGATGCGGCGAACGCCGGCGACCTCGACGACGCGGCGCGGGCCGTCGGGGTGCGGGTCGACGCCCTGATCGAGGTGGACGTCGGCGCGCATCGCTGCGGCGTGGAGCCGGGAGAGCCGGCACTGCGCCTCGCACGCGTCGTGAACCGGTTCGGCAACCTGCGGTTCGCGGGCATGCATGCCTATCACGGCTCGGCGCAGCATCTCCGCTCGATCGACGAGCGCCGCGCGGCCATCGCCCAGGCGGTGGAGAAAGCGCGGCGCACGCGGGACCTCATCGAGGACGAGGGCCTCGACTGCGAGACCGTGACCGGCGCCGGTACCGGTTCGTTCCTCTTCGAGCAGGCGAGCGGGCTCTACACCGAGCTGCAGCCCGGGTCGTACGTCTTCATGGACGCCGACTACGGGCGCAACGCCTGGGAGGGCTTCCCGCGCTTTGCGCAGAGCCTCTACATCTGGACGACGGTGATGAGCACGCCGACGGCCGGCCGGGCGGTGGTCGACGCGGGTCTCAAGGCCCACAGCGTCGACTCGGGAATGCCGCTCGTCGTCGGCCTTCCGGGGGTCGAGTACGCCAAGGCGTCGGACGAGCACGGCGTGCTGAAAGTGGCCGCCGGTGCGCGGGCGCCAACGCTCGGCGAGAAGCTCCGGCTCGTCCCGGGCCACTGCGACCCGACCGTGAATCTCTACGACTGGCTCGTGGGCGTGCGCGGCGAGCGCGTCGAAGCGCTGTGGCCGATCGCCGCCCGGGGAGCGTTCTACTAGGCGGTGGCGAGCCGCGTTGCCCGCTCGCCCGGGAACGCGAGCGCGAAGGCGAAGACCAGTCCCGCGAGCACGGCGAGGAACGCATAGAGCGGCTGGAAATCGCCGTGGGTGCTGTACACCCAGGCGACGAGCGGCACCGCGGTCGCGCTGCCGGCGAACGACATCACGTAGCGCACTGCGTACGCCCGCGCCCGCCACTCCTCGGCGGTGTAGCGCGCGATCATCGCGTCGTTGATCGGGATCTGGCCGAAGACGAAGAACATCATCGCGATCGCAACCGCGAGCATCGCATAGCCGGTGAGCGAGCCGGCGGCCAGCAGCAGCGGCACCTGCGCCGCGACGACGGCGACGAACACCGCCTTGATCGGCCGCCGGTCGATCCACCAGCCGACCGCGAGCTGGGCCATCGCCGCGATCAGGTAGGTCACGCACACGAGCACGCCGATCCCGAAGTTCGTTTCGGTGAGCGCGCTCAACCTTTCGGCGAAGACCTTCGGCATCGACACCGTCGTCGCGTTGAAGATCACCCCGCCGCAGGTCGTGGCGACGGCGACGGTCACGAATACCCGCGCGAGCAGCGCGCGCGGCAGACGGGCTTCGGCTTTCCGGGCGGGCCCCTTGCCGAGCGCGGCGCCGCGGCTCGCCCAGACGAACCCGAGCCCGGCGGCGATGCACAGCAGGCCGGGCACGAAGAAGGCGGCGCGCCAGCCCGCGAGATCGGCGAGCGCCCCGGTGAGGAGCGCGGCGAACGCGAGCCCGGCGTTGCCGTAGACGCCGTTCACGCCGAGCGTGCGGCCGAGCCGCGGCTGGTTCGAGACCAGCATCGCGATGCCGACCGGGTGATAGATCGCCGCGAACACGCCGATCGTGGTGAGACCGATCGCGAGCTCGAGGGGGTTCCGGGCGAAGCCGGTTGCGATCGTCGCCGCGCCGATGCCGAAGAAGAAGAGCTTCATCATCCCGCTCCGGCTCCAGTGATCGGCGAGCCACCCGGCGGGGAGCGAGCACGCACCGAACGCGATGAAGCCGCCGAGGGCGAGCGGCAGGAGCTCCGAATACGGCCGTTGCCAGGCCACCCCGATCGCGAGCACCGCGGTCGGGAAGATCAGCATGGCCAGGTGGTCGATGAAGTGGCCGACGTTCAGGAAGAAGTCGAGGCGCGCGCGGGATTCCATGGCGCGTATGGTAGCGCCTGACGCCACCGCACGCGCGCGGGGAGCGCCGGCGCCGCTCCCGCGGCGCCGGCCGAGACGCTACTTGATGCTCGCGATCAGCGCCGAGAACTCGCTGCGGTCGAGCTTGCCGTCCTTGTTGGCGTCGAACTTCGCGAACCGCTGTGCGACCGCGGGCGTGTTGGCCACGTCGTCGCGCGACAGGTAGCCCTTGTTCGTCTGGTCGAGCTGCTGGAACTGCGTGTCCGCGTCGGTGCGCATCGAGTCCTGACCGACCGCCGGGCCGGCCATGATGCCGAGGGCGAGCATCGACGCGGCGACAAAGTTCGGGTTGAGCATCAATCACTCCTTTCGCTTCGGATGGGAACGTGCCGGGCGATGCCGACCCGATCGCTGCTCGCAGGGATCGTGCCGGCGAGCGGGTTCTGCCCGCGTATCAATGCGTTGCGGCGGAGCGGGCGAGCCGCGTGACGGCGGCGCGCGGCGTGAAGCGTCGCCGTCGGCCGACGCGATCGCGCGGGGTGCGCGCGAAACCGGCGCCGATTCAGCGACCTGGCTTGTCGGCCGCGGGCGACAACGCGTCGAGCGCCTGCCTGAGGTGGGGGATAGAGGTGTTCCCGCCGCTGAGCACGAGCCCGACCTTCTGCCCGCGCAGCGTCTCGCGCAGGCGGTACGCGCCCGCGAGCACCGCGCCCGCCGCCGACTCGGCGAGCGTGTGGCAGCGTTCGATCCACCACGCCATGCCGCGGCGGATCTCGTCCTCGCCCACGAGGTGAAACTCGTCGAGATGCTCGCGCAGCATGGCGAGCGTCCACTGTGCCGCGCGGCCCGTCGCCAGGCCTTCGGCGAAGGTCTCGTTCGGGCGGGTCTCGATGCGGCCGCTGCGCCACGAATCGTGCACCGCCGGCGACGCGCCCGCCTGCACGGCGATGATCCGGAGGCGCGGATTCACGGTCTTCGCCACCAGGCACGTGCCCGCAGCGCCGCTGCCGAGGCCCACCGGAACGACGATCGCGTCGAGTTCCGGCTGGTCCTCGAGCATCTCGAGCGCATAGGTGCCGACGCCGGCGATCAGGTGGCGCTCGTTCGCCGAGTGCACGTAACGCATTCCGTCGCGGGCCGCGATCGCTTCGGCGTTGGCGACCGCGTCCTCGAACTTGGCGCCGCGCTCGGCGATCTCGGCGCCGAAGCCGCGGATCGCGGCGACCTTGCCGGGGTTCGCGCCCGCGGGGACGCAGACCACCGCGCGCACCCCGAACGCGCGGGCGCTCCACGCGAGCGACTGGCCGTGGTTGCCCGTGCTCGCGGTGACGACGCCGCGCCGTCGTTCGTCGGCGCTCAGGCTCGCGACGAGATTCACCCCGCCGCGGACCTTGAAGACGCCGACCGGCTGATGGTTCTCGTGCTTGACGTGCGCGGCGAACCCGAGCAGCTCGTCGAGCGCGGGGTAGCGATGGAGCGGCGTCCGCGAAAGATGCGGCGCGATGCGCGTCCGGGCGTCGAGGACATCGGCGAAGGCGGGGAGCTCCATGGCTCGACTACACCCCGGTCTCGACCACGGCGTCGACGGGCAGCACGGGAAGAAACCGGTTCATTGGACGATCTTGTCTCGACTAGCCTGTCGCGTCGCGCCAAGGATTCGCGCTTGGGGCGGCCCGGCGCGCTCATGCGCGCGTGACGAGCATAGCAGCCCCGCGCGCGGCGCGGAACGGTGCGCCCGCACTAGCCTTCGGCGCGGCTTCGGACCACAATGGAACCGGCTCCACGGAAAGTTGTCTTCCAGCGGAGGTGCACCCGATGAAGCTGCGCGCATTGGCGTTGATCGCCCTGTCGTCGGGCCTGGTCTGGGCGTGGCCGGCGGGCGCGCAGGCGCCGCCGGACAAGCCCGCGGCGAGGGAAGGGAGCGCGGCCGGGGACGCCGAGACCGAACGGCGCATCGAAGAGACGCTCGGCGCGGTCGTGCGGGTCAGGATGCGCGCCCTCGCCGACGCCCGCTCCAACGCCACGCTCGGGCCGACGCGCGAGGGGAGCGGCATCGTCATCGAGCCTGGCTACGTGCTCACCATCGGCTATATCGTCATCGAGCCCGAGGCGATCGAGGTCACGACCACCGCCAACCGGACATTTCCAGCGACGCTCGCCGGCTACGACCACGCCAGCGGCTTCGGGCTGCTCAAGGTGCCCGGTGACCTGGGGGTGAAGCCGCTTGCCCTCGGGGACTCGCAGGCGCTCGCCGTCCGCGAGCCGGTGATCATCATCCCCGCCGGCGGGCGCGAGACCGCGAGCGCCGCCTACGTCATGTCCCGGCGCCAGTTCACCGGGAGCTGGGAGTATCTCCTCGAGAGCGCGATCTTCACCGCGCCGCCGAACGCGACCTGGGCGGGCGCGGCGCTCGTCAACCGCGAGCTGAAGCTCGTCGGCGTCGGCTCGCTCCTCGTGCGCGACACGGTCGAGCCGGGAACGCCGCTGCCTGGCAACGTGTTCGTGCCGACCGATCTCCTCAAGCCGATCCTCGCGGAGCTGAAGGCGCAGGGGCGGACGAAGGAAACGCCCCGGCCATGGCTGGGGCTCAACACCGAGGTCGTGCAGGGACGCCTCTTCGTCACGCGGGTGTCGCCCGAGAGCCCGGCCGACAAGGCCGGCCTCAGGCAGGGGGACGTCGTCATCGGCGTCGCCGGCGCGGCGGTCAAGACCCACGCCGAGCTGTACCGCAAGCTGTGGTCGCTGGGCGCCGCCGGCGTCGAAGTGCCGATCAGGATCATGCAGGACGGCGACGTCCGCGACGTGCGGGTGAAGTCGATCGACCGGACCGAGTACTTCAAGACCAAGCCGGCGTACTGACGCAAGCTGACAGCGGAAAGGATGCCAGGATGAAGAGCATGCTCGTCCCCACGCCGTCGCTCGGTGACGCCAGCGGGCTCGCCGCGGCGCGGGCGGCGCGCCGCAAGCTGCTTGCCGCGTCGCTCGCCGGGGCCGCGCTCGCGAGCGTGCCGTGGCGCGCGCTCGCGCAAGCTCGCGTCCCGACGCCGCGGCAGACCGCCGGGCCCTTCTATCCGCGCGAGTTTCCCGCCGACGGCGACAACGACCTCGTCGCGGTGAAGGGTCGGAGCGGGCTCGCGAAGGGTGAGCTCCTGCTGCTCGCCGGCGCGGTGATGGATGCCTCGGGCCGACCTCTCGCCGGCGCGCGCGTCGAGATCTGGCAGTGCAACGCGTTCGGCCGCTACCATCACCCGGGGGACAGCTCGAGCGCGCCGCTCGATCCGAACTTCCAGGGCTGGGGCGAGTTCGTCACTGCGGCCGACGGCGACTATCGCTTCCGCACCATCAAGCCGGTACCGTATCCGGGGCGCACGCCGCACATCCACTTCCGGATCTCGGGCCGCGCGGTTCCCGAGCTCGTGACGCAGCTGTACCTCGCGGGCGAGCCGGGCAACGAGCGCGACGGGCTCTACGGCTCGCTCGAGCCGGCCGCGCGGGCCGCGGTCACGGTCCGGCTCGACAAGGCGCCCGACGGCAAGGCGCTCGTCGGGCGCTTCGATATCGTGCTGCGCACGCCGACCTGACCTCCCGGCGGCGGCCGCGAAGCGCCGATGACCGAAGCGTTCGGCGGCACCACTGCGGTCGAGGAGCGGCATCGGTTCGACGCCGCCCGGCTCGAGGCATTCCTCGCCGAACGGGTCGCGGGCTTCGCGGGTCCGCTCAGTGTCGCGCAGTTCCGCGGCGGGCAATCCAACCCGACCTTCCTGCTGACAACCCCGCGCGCGCGGTACGTCCTGCGCTCGAAGCCCGCGCCCGCGGCGAAGCTCCTGCCGTCGGCGCACGCCGTCGATCGCGAGCATCGGGTCATCACCGCGCTCGCGCGGGCCGGCGTTCCGGTCCCGCGCACTTTCTGCCTGTCGGCGGACGAGAGCGTGATCGGGCGCGCGTTCTACGTCATGGACTACGTCGAGGGGCGGGTGCTCTGGGAGCAGTCGCTGCCCGGGATGACGCCGGGCGAGCGCGCGGCGATCTACGACGAGATGAACCGCGTGATTGCCGAGCTGCATCGCGTCGACTACCGGGACGCGGGGCTCGCGGACTTCGGCCGGCCCGGCAACTACCTCGCACGCCAGATCGAGCGCTGGACGAAGCAGTACCGGGCCTCGGAGACCGAGCGCGTGAGCGAGATGGACCGGCTGATCGAGTGGCTGCCCGGCGCGATCCCGCCGGGCGACGAGACCTCGATCGTGCACGGCGACTACCGCCTGGACAACCTCATCTTCGATCCGACCGAGCCGCGCATCCTCGCGATCCTCGACTGGGAGCTCTCCACGCTCGGCCACCCGCTCGCCGACTTCTCCTACCACTGCATGAGCTGGCACATTCCGCCCGCGCAGTTCCGCGGCATCGCCGGCCTGGACCTCGCGCGCCTGGGCATTCCCGGCGAGGCGGAGTACATCGCCGCCTACTGCCGGCGCACCGGGCGGGCGCGGATCGATCACTGGGACTTCTATCTCGCGTACAACATGTTCCGGCTCGCCGCGATCCTGCAGGGGATCATGAAGCGCGCGCTCGACGGCACCGCCGCGAGCCGCGAGGCGCTCGACGCGGGGAAGCGCGCGCGGCCGATGGCCGAGCTCGGCTGGAAGTACGCGCGGCGGGCCGGCGCCGGGGGCTGACCAGAGCGCGCGAAGTGCGGAATTTCCCGCGGGCGGGTCCGGATCGACCGCCGCGGGGGTGGCGGACGCCGAAGGGAACGCCCTAGTGGTTCGAGGCGATCCGCGGATCGTCGTGCGCTGGGAGACCCGGCGCAGGCTGCGAGTCACCGAGCTGGGCGACGCGAACACGAAGCTCAAGCTCCCGCGGGTCGGCGACGTCGAGGTGGTCTACGGCGGGCGCTAGTGCAGCAGCGGCTTCCTGAGGAAGTCCTGCCGATCGGCCGAGCGTAGCTGGACGCGGAGAACCGAGCCCTCGCGCGCGAGGGTGAGCGGCACCTCCGTGCCGACCGGACCGAGCGCCCAGACCCGGCGGAACAGGTCGGCGAGCTCCGCGACGCGCTCGCCGGCGACCTCGAGCACGAGATCGCCGACCTGGACCGCGGCGCGGTCCGCCGGCCCGCCGGGCGCCAGCCCGGCGACCACGAGGTGCCCGCGCACCGTGGTCGTGTACATGCCGAGCCACGGGCGCGGCGGCCGATTGGCCCGGCCGAGCTTCACCAGATCGTCGAAGATCGGCTCCAGCAGGTCGATCGGGACGATCATGTTGCCCTGGATCGTGTTGTCGCCGACCTGCTCCTGGACGAGCAGCGAGCCGATCCCCAGGAGCCGTCCGTCGCCGCCGATCAGCGCCGCACCACCCCATTGCGGGTGCGCCGGCGCCGTGAACACCGCCTCGTCGAGGACGTACTCCCAGTAGCCGGCGAACTCCCGCTTGGCGAAGACCCGCGCCTTGAGCGTGTGCGCGAGGCCGCCGTGGCCGGCGACGACCACCTGCTCGCCGACGCGGCACGACGCCGCCGAACCCCGCCCGAGCGCCTGCACGCCGAGGGGGCCCAGCGGCTGCACCAGGCCGAAGCCGGTGGGCTGGTCGTAGGCGAGCGGATAGCCCGCGACCACCGTGCCGCTGTTCGTGGTGAGCCAGATGCCCGAGGCTTCGGTGATCACGTAGCCGATAGTGAGCACGAGGCCGTCGTCGCGGATGACGACGCCGTTGCCGACGCGCTCGGTGCCGAGGATCGACGCGGTGAATGCGTCCTCCGGGATCTCGGCGCGCAGCAGGACCATCGAGTCCAGGGCGGCCCCGAGGTCGAAGCGCAGGTCCGCCGGCTTCGGCCGGAGCCCGGCCGGAAAGGCCCAGTCGCTCGGATCAGCCATCGTTCCTCCAACGGCGGATGTTGCCCGCACTGGACGCCCTCCGGCAAGCGCGGGGCGCGGGATTTCACCGCGTCGCAAAAGGGAGGTAAGGTAGATGCCTGTTCCCGGGGAGGCGCGCATGGCAGACGGCTTGCTCGTGGGCGATACCGCGCTCGTCACCGGCGCGGCATCGGGGATCGGGCGCGGCATCGCGCAGACGCTCGCCCGGGAGGGCGCGCGCGTCGTGCTCGCCGACATCGACGCGGAGCGCGGCGGCGCGGCCGCCACAGCGCTGCGCGGGGAAGGGCGCGATGCGCGATTCGTGGCGTGCAACCTCGCGACGGCGGATGGCCCCGGGCAGCTGTTCGCCGCGGCGCGCGCCGCCCTCGGACGGGTCTCGATCCTCGTGCACAGCGCGAGCCCGCGACGGGTCGAGGCGGACACGGTGTTCGGGGTCGACGACGCGACATGGAACGACATGCTCGCTGTGAACCTCCGCGGCGCGTTCGTCCTCGGTCGCGAGGCGGGACGGCACATGCGCGAGGAGGGGATTCGCGGCCGGATGGTGATCATCACCTCGCTCCACGCCGAGAGTCCGCGCAACCTGCCGCACTACAGCGCGTCGAAGGCGGGCATGACGATGATCGTGAAGGAGCTCGCGCGCGCGCTCGGGCCGCACGGCATCCGGGTCAACGCGATCGCGCCCGGGGCGATCCCCGGCGGCGGTTTCAACGCGGCCGCGTCCGGGATCGAGCGGCTGGCGGCGTGCACCGCGCTCGGCCGCCTCGGCACGCCCGAGGACGTGGCCGGCGTGGCGCTCGCGCTCCTGTGCGACCGGTTCTCCGCCTACGTGACCGGGACTACCGTCGTGGTCGACGGCGGGATCGCCCTCCACAACTGGCTGCCGCCGCCGGCCGCCTGAGCCACGGCGGTCGGATCTGGGAACGAGTAGACTCCTGGCGCCATGCCCCGCCTATTCGTCATCAACCCCAACACCACCGCGTCGATCACGGCGCTCGCGGCGCGCCACGTCCGCGCGGCGGTCGGCGAGGACTTCGAGATCGTCACGGCGACCGCCGAGTTCGGCTGCGCGTACATCGCGTCCGAGGCCTGCTACGCCATTGCCGGGCACGCGGCGCTCGAATGCTTCGCCGAGCATGGCGAGGGATGCGACGCGGTGCTGCTCGCATGCTTCGGCGACCCGGGGCTGTTCGCGCTGCGCGAGGTCAGCCGGGTCCCGGTCGTCGGCCTCGCGGAGGCTTCCATGCACGCGGCGGCCGAGCGGGGCGGGCGGTTCGCGATCGTCACCGGGGGCGAGCGCTGGAAGCCGATCCTCGAGCGCTTCGCCGCCGTGCTCGGGTATCGGGAGCGGCTCGCCTCGGTCCGGACGGTCGCGCTGACCGGCGTGGAGATCGCCGAGAACCCGGAACCGGCGCTGGCGATGCTGGCGAGCGCCTGTGCGGCGGCGGCGGACGAGGATGGCGCTGACGAGGTCATCCTCGGTGGTGCCGGGCTTGCCGGCCTCGCCGAGCGCATCCGGCCGCGCGTCTGGGTGCCACTCCTCGACAGCGTGGTGGTCGGCGCGCAGCGCGCGGCGGTGCTGTGCCGCGCCCGTCAGGAACGCGACGGTGCTTCCTCCGGCGTGAACGCCGCGCTCGGGCGGCTGCTCATATAGCTCAGCCGACTGCGACCCGGGTTCGCCGCCCGCCCGCAGTGAAAAACCTGTCGATCAGATAGGACCGCTACGGGCGAATCCGCGCGCGCCGACCGAGGACGATCAGGCCGCTGAGCGCGAGACCCAGCAGCGCCAAGGTCGAAGGCTCAGGAACAGCCTGCAGAAAACCACGGATCTCGCCGCCCGGGAACTCGCTCGAGTGGATGTTGAAGTACGCCCTGCCGTCGATGATCCCATCAAACAACTCGGCCTCCGCCAGAGCCGTCGTTCCGCCACTGTCCGTGATCCAACCGGCCCGGTAACTGTTAGCCAGTGTCATGTCGAATGTCTGTATAAACGACCCAGAGGTCGCTCCCGACGGAAAGCCCGTGAAGGTCGGCGTAGTGGTTGCCACTGGACCCAAGGTGTCGGTGATGTTGGCGTCCCCTGGCCCATTGATTACATGGATGTGTGCCGCGGTGTTAGGTGCGACCAGGCCTGTGAAATCTACGTCCACAAAAAGGGTGTGGGCGACCGGGTCAATCACCACGAGGGCGAGACCCGTGGCGGGAGACGCGTTCGGCGGCGATTCGGACGGTCCGTTTAGGAAGGCGCTGAAAGCGATTGGTGCAGCGCACAGCGATGATGCGGCAAGGAGCGAAAGCACCGTCGAGAGGCAAACGGCCGCTGCAAGAAGTGGATTTCTAAACGCCATGGCCCCCTCCCTAGCCGGATGGAATGCCTGCTGGAGCGTGAAGCAAGTCACATTCCAGCACGCTAACTCGTTAACTTCTCGACGCTTGGCCTGCGGCCGCGCCGACAGGCCGTAAAGAAATTCGTCAGTGCGAGGCGGTCACCCCCGCCCGGCGAGCGCCGGGAATTTGCTCGGCTGGCCGAGCAGGTAGTTCGCGAACTCCTCGAAGAGCGTGTCCGGCACCGCCGCGGCGTCGACCACGAAGTTCGAGGGGCCGAACTGGGCGACGTTGCGGCACAGGAACGCGATCCGGCCGCGGTCCCGGTCGGCCATGATGCGCACGTGCATGGTGACCTCGCCCGCGATGTTGAGCGCGGCCGCGGCGCCGGCGTCGGGACGGTCCCCCGCCTGGTAGCGGAGGTTCGCGCCCGCCAGCCGGTTCATCATGACCTGGGTCTCGCCAGGGGCGCACTCGACCTGCAGCGTCGTCGGGGCGATCGCTACCACCGTTAGCATCACCGCCTCGAGCCACGGCCGGCCTTGGTCGCGGCGCAGCCGGCTGTCGACGAACGCGTCGGCGACCTTCAGTCCCACGAACCCGCCGACGCCGTCGAGCCAGTAGAGATGGCTGATCTCGGGCTTGACGACCCCGACATAGCGGACGAGCTGCTGATAGAAATCGAGCCCGGCGCGCATGCGGCGCTCGACGTCGAAGCGGCGCATGAGCGTCGCGGTGACGGTGTCGTCCTGGCCGCCCGTGACCTCGATCTCCTCGGCCTCCTTGCGCAGCCGCGCGAGGAGGCTGTCGGCAGGCGGCGCTGCTGCCGGCTTCGGCGACTTGGGCTTGCGCACCGGCGCGGTGGCGGTTGCGGTCGGCGCCGGGGGCGCGGCCTTGGCGGCGGGCGCGGTCGCCGCGAATAGATCGAACTCGGGCAGCACGAGGTTGGGGTTGGCCGCGAGCTTCGCGATGTCCGGCTCGCCCGCGACCGGACGCACCTCCCAGTCGGTCAGCGCGCGGAGCTCGGCCGCCATCTTCCCGGCCGACTCGTAGCGATCGGCGGGCTTCTTTGCCAGGGCGCGGTCGACGATCGCGTCGAGCGACGCCGGCACCTTCGGGTTCAGCCGGCTCGCGGCCTCGTGCGGCTGGTTGGTGATGTTGTTCATGAGCGCGAGCACGTCCTCGCGGTGCTCGGCGTCGAACGGCCCCCGTCCGGTCGCTAGCTCGTAGAGCACCGCCCCGAGCGAGAAGACGTCGCTGCGACCGTCGACCGCCTTGCCCATGAGCTGCTCGGGGGACATGTAGCCGGGCGAGCCGACGAGGATGCCGGTCCGCGTGCGCGCGGTCTGGTCGACGCGCGCGATGCCGAAATCGGTGATCTTGACCATGCCCTGGCGCGTGAGCATGAGGTTGCCGGGCTTCACGTCCCGGTGCACCACGCCGTGGCGATGGGCGAAGTCGAGCGCCTCGGCCGCCTGCCGCACGATGTCGAGCGCCACCGGCAGGGGAATCCCGTCGCCGCGATCGAGGACGTCCTTGACCGACCGGCCCTCCACCAGCTCCATCACGATGAACGCGACGTCCTCGAGCTCGCCGACGTCGTGGACCGTGACGATGCCGGGATGGCTCAGGCGCCCCGCGGCCTTCGCCTCCCGGAGGAAGCGCAGGCGCGGCTGGAGCGTGCCGTCGTCGAGCTTGCCGAGGTCGACGGTCTTGATCGCGACGCTGCGCTCGATCAGCGGGTCGGAGGCGCGGAACACCGTGCCCATCGAGCCGCGCCCGAGCTCCTCGTCGAGCATGTAGCGCCCGATCGATCTCATTCGGGCGGACCTTGCCGGAGCGGGCTCACCGGGTTGCGACCCTCGACGATCTCCCGTGCGCGGCTCTCGACCGCCGGCAGGATGCGCGGGTGCGTGAGGACGTAGAAGCGCTCGTCGCGCATCGCCGCGAACGCCGCGTCGGCGACGTCATAGGCGCTCAGCCGCCCCGACTTCACCGCCTTGGAGAGCTTCGCCTCGCGGGCGATGTCCTCGTCGGACTTGGGACGGTCGCTCCGGAGCTCGACCGGCCGGTTGCGCTCCGAATAGGCGATGTTCGACGGAAAGTACGCCGGGCAGACGACCGAGCACCTGACCTTGTCGGTCCGTGTGGCGAGATCGTGGTGCAGCGTCTCGGTGAGCGCGACGACCGCGTGCTTCGTGACGTTGTAGATCGCCATCCCGGGCGGCGCGATCAGCCCGGCGACCGAGGCGGTGTTCACGATGTGCCCCTCGTCGCCCTGGCGGAGCAGGATCGGCGTGAAGACCCGCACGCCGTGGATCACGCCCCAGACGTTCACGCCGAGCCCCCAGCGCCAGTCGGCTTCGGCGCACTCCCAGACCACGCCGAGCGGTGCGACGCCGGCGTTGTTGCAGACGATGTGCACCGCGCCGAACGTGTCGAGCGCGAACCGCGCGAGCGCCTCGACTTCTTCGCCCTTGGAGACGTCCGTGCGCTGGGTGGCGAGGGTGACGCCGCGCGCGCGCAGCGTGTCCGCCGTCTCCGCGAGCATCGGCTCGTCGATGTCGGCGAGGACGACCTTCACGCCTTCGGCGCCGAGACGCTCGCCGAGCGCGCGCCCGAGCCCCGAGGCGCCGCCGGTGATCACGGCGACCCGACCCGCGAAGCGCTTCATTCGGGGAAGAACTCCTCCCAGCGCGCGGCGACGAGCGTGCGGCCGGAATCGGTCGTGAGCCAGGCCGCTTGCGCTGCCTCGCGGCGCGCCACGACCAGACCGCCGCCCTCGAGCTCGGCGAGCGCCGCCTCGATGTCGGCGGTCGCGAGCTGGCGGTTCAGCCAGTGCTCGAGCTCGCCGTGGATGCGGTGGACGACCGTGTGCTCGGGCGAGCACGCGGCGAGCAGCGCGATCCGGAGCGCGTCGATCTCGGCGGCCATGGAAGGCCGGATGATAGCCGCAGCAGCCCGGACCGGCCATGCGGTGCTTCACGCCGCGCGGTCGGTCGAACGGTGTCGCCGACGCGCGCCGACCGTGGCCCGCTAGGGCATCCCGCTCGCGAGCTCGGCGAACCTCGCGAGCTCGCGCTGATCGACGTCGGAAACCGCCGCGAACCGCAGCCCGCCCTCGGCCCAGGTCGCCACGCTGAAGCCGCGGGCCGTCGCGACGTCGACCCCCGCGCGCCGATCTGTCTCGCCGCGCCAGATGAAGAGGTTCACGGTGTGATTGCGCACCCGATACACGACGGCCGCCGCCTGCCGGTCCGCGACGTGATCGAGCCGCGCACCGATCAGTGCGAACCCCGCATCGGACAGATCGCGCACGACCGGCGCGAAATCGGTCTTTCCGGCGAACCACGGCTTGACGACGTGGCGGTCGGCGGAGGCGACGTCAGTCAGCTGGCGCTCGGGCGCGAGTGACGCCACGTGGCTCGCGACGACGTGTTCGCGCAACGGGTCCTCGGCCGGCGGCCGGGCGAGCCACAGCCCGAGGACGAGACCCCCAGCGGCGGCGGCCGCGGCGAGCACGCTGGCGTGGAGCCAGGAGAGATGCCTCCCGCGGCCCGCCCGCTCGTCGGCGGTGCCGGCGAGCGCGCGACGCACCTCCTGCCGCAGCCCCTCGGATGCAGCGTAGTACGGCGCTTCGGCTCGGATGAGCCCGCGCAACGCGTCGCGCTCCGCCCGCAGCGCGGCGCAGTCCGGGCAACCGGCGAGGTGCCGATCGATCTCCTCGGCGGTGGCGGCGTCGAGCTCACGGTCGACGTAGGCATCGAGCACCTGTCGCAACCGCGTGCAGTTCACGAAGTTCTCCTCGCGCGCGCGTCGCGCATCCGTCGTTGTAACAGGTCGCGGCCGCGGGCGAGCCGCGACATGACGGTGCCGATCGGCACGCCGACGATCCCGCTGATCTCCTTGTAGGACAGGTCTTCGAGCTCTCTGAGCACCACCACCTCTCGGTAGTCGCGCGGCAGCGCCATGACGCATTCGCGCAGCCAGCGCGATTCCGAGGCGCGCGCCAGGGCGGCGTCCGGCGGCTCGAGCCCAACCCTCGCCGGGGGCGACGCAGCCAGGCTGTGCACCTCGTCGTCGTACTCCTCCTCGACGCCGCGGCGGCGGTGGTCCTTGAGCCAGTCGAGGCAGGCGTTGCGGACCACCGCCATGAACCATGCCTTCGGGCTCGCGCCGTGCATGCCGTCGAAGAACCGGAACGCCCGCAGGCTCGCTTCCTGGACGACGTCCTCGGCAGCGGCGTCGTCGCGGACGATCCACCGCGCGAGGTTGTGCGCCGCGTCGAGGTGCGCGAGGACCGCGATCTCGAAGCGTTTCAGCTTCTCGGCATCGCCCACGGAGGCTTGCGTCCCATTCCTTGTCACGAGACTGCAACGCGGCCGCGTTTATTCCCGCGGTCGAGCGATGCGGGAATAACCGGCGGGCGTCGCGAGTCTCCACCCACGGGCGTCCCGCGGCGGTGCGCGGCGCTCGATCCCCTCATCCTGAACCCACGGAGGCGACCATGGACGAACGGCGTTACAGCAGGCGGGACTTCATGCGACTGACGGGGCTGGGCGGACTCGTGTTCGCCTCCGGCCTGCCCGGCTGCGCGGGCCTCGGGCAAACCGGCAGCGGCCAGAGAGACTTCTCGTTCGTGCAGCTGTCGGATATCCATTGGGGCTATGCCAACCCGAAGGTCAACCCCGAAGCGAAGGCCACGCTTCCCAAGGCGATCGCCGCGGTGAACGCGCTCGAGCAGAAGCCCGATTTCATCGTATTCACCGGCGACCTCACACAGACCACCGATGACCCCAAGGTGCGGCGCCAGCGTCTGCGCGAGTTCAAGGAGATGGCGGCAGCGCTGACGGTCTCGAAGGTTTACTTCTTCGCCGGCGAGCACGACGCGGCGCTCGATCGCGGCGAAGCCTACCAGGAGGTGATCGGCGGTCCGCTCCACTATACGTTCGACCACGGGGGGGTGCACTTCATCGTGCTCGACAACACCTCCGACCCGGCGCCGATTCTCGGCGCGGCCCAGCTCGAGTGGCTGAAGGCGGACCTTGCCCGCCGCGCCCCGGATACGCCGATCGTCGTGCTCACCCACCGGCCGCTGTTTCCGCTCTCTCCGCAGTGGGACTGGGCGACCCGGGACGGCGCGGCGGCGATCGACCTGCTGCTGCCCTACCGGAACGTCACCGTCTTCTACGGCCACATCCATCACGAGCACCACCACCGGACCGGACATATCCAGCACCATGCGGCGATGGCCGTGATGTTCCCGCTCTCCCCGGTCGGCACCGCGCCGCAGAAGACGCAGCTGCCGTGGGACCCGGCGCAGCCGTACCAGGGGCTCGGCTTCCGAACGGTCGCGGCGAGCGGCAGCGGCGCGGCGCCGCGGCTGCGCGAGATGACGCTAGCGAAGGCTTGAGCGGATGCCGCTCCGCTTCACCGCGGGGCTGCTCGCGACGGCGGCGGTTTGCGGCGGGCTCGGCTACGCGCTGGGATCCGCCGCGGACGCCGCGTCCGCGCGGCGGATCCCGGTCGTGGCGACGAAGTTCGTGTTCAGCGCGAACGAGATCCGTCTCCGCAAGGGCGAGCCGGTCACGCTCGTGCTCTCGAGCCCCGACTTCGCCCACGGGTTTGCCGTCCCGGATCTCGATGCCAGGGTCGACCTCATCCCCGGCAAGACCGTCGAGCTCACCGTCAAGCCCGACCGCGCCGGTCGGTTCGTCTTCCTGTGCGACAACTTCTGCGGGGAGGGCCACGACAAGATGACCGGCGTGATCGTGGTCACCGACGACTAAGCACCCGTCAGGCCGCGGCCAGCCAGTCGGCGGTCTCGGCCCACAGCGCCTGCGTCGGCCCCTCGCGGAAGAACCCGAAGTGCCCGAGCTCGGCCGCACCGAGGTCGCGGGGCGCGACGTGATGGTGCTCGACCCGGGCATTCGCGTAGAAGCCGAGCAAGGCGGCGACCGCCTGGCGCGGCGCGTACCAGTCGTCGCTGAAGCTGTACACGCGGAACGGCACGGTGACGCGCTCGAAGCCCGCGCGGCGCGGGCGGCCCGGCGGGCCGGCGATGTAATGCGGCGAGAGGCACCAGGCGCACCACTCGCGCATGACGTGCTCCGGCACGTCCTCGCCGAGCCGCAACGCGCGCGCCGGGAACATCCCGAACAGCGCCGCGGTTGCGGGCAGCACTGCGCGCCACATCGTCCATAGCAGCAGCCGCAGCGGGAACGGCCAGAGTCGCCAGTAGCCGCTCGGCGCAGCGATCGCGAGGATCGCGACGAGCCTGACGTTGTTCGGCGCGAGGCCGACGAGCTGTCCGCCGAGACTGTGGCCGACGGCGAGCACGCGGGGGAATCGCTCGCCGGCCCAGGCGATGACGCCGGCCAGATCCTTCGCGCCGCAATCGGAGCACGTCGCCGGAAAGCCTCTGAGCCGCGCCGGACGCGAGCCGCCGACGCCGCGATAGTCGTAGGTGAGGGCGGCGATGCCGCGCGTCGCCAGGAACGCCGCGTAGCGCCCGTAGAACCCGCGCGGGATGCCCATGCCTCCGGAAAGCACTGCGACGCGGTCGGACGTCTGCTCCGGCTCGAACAGCGTCGCGGCGAGGGAATAGCCGTCGGCTGCGGGGACCCGCAGGTCCCTCGCCGTCATTGCGGATCAGCTCTCGGGCGGCACCGGCCGCGGCTGCCGGTTCTCGCCGGTCGCGACGTAGGTCAGCGTCGCCTCGGTGACCTTGACCGTCTCGACCTTGCCGGGGTTGCGCTGCGCGTAGACCTCGACGTTCACGGTGATCGAGGTCGTCCCGACCCGGACGATCTCCGCATAGAACGAGAGGACATCCCCGATGAACACCGCCTGCTTGAACTGGAACGAGTTCACCGCCACGGTCGCCACGCGTCCGCGCGCGCGGCGCGCGGCCGTCACGCCGCCGGCGATGTCGACCTGGGACATGATCCAGCCGCCGAAGATGTCGCCGTGCTGGTTGGCGTCGGCGGGCATCGGCACGACCCGGAGCACCGGCTGTTTGCCTTCGGGGAGCTGCATGGGGTCGGTCACCGGTTCGCCTCGGCGCGCCATGGGTTTGCGCGCGTATGTTAAGGCACTCCGCCCGGTTGGAGACGCTGCCGCGTCACGAAACGATCACCTGCGCTTCACGGCCCCTTAACCCCAGTTGCCTAGCTTCCGGTGCGGCGGAAGACGTTCCGCCGACCGATCCCGGCCCGTCCAGGTGCGCCGGGGCAATCCGACTTCAACAGGGGAGTTTCCTCGATGCCGCACGACAAGCCACTGGTAGATGGAGCCAAGGCGCTGGCCGCGCCGTCCCGTCGTTCGTTCCTGAAGGGCTCGGGCCTGCTCGCCGGCGGCGGGCTCGTCACCTCGACCACACTCGGCGCGCTCGCCGCGCACACCGCGTGGGCGAACGGCGAGCGCCAGGGTTCGGACCACGACGGTCGGGGCCGGCGCAGCGACTACGGCGAGCTGCACCCGACGCCCGACCAGGACGGGAACCACATTCTCGCGCTCCCGCGCGGGTTCAAGTACGTGACGTTCAGCAAGACCGGCGAGACCTTCGCGGGCGGCGTCATCCCGGCGCGCCACGACGGCATGGCGGTGTTCGACGGCCCGGGCCGCACGATCCGCCTGATCCGCAACCACGAGGTCACCGCCATCAACGCGCCGTTCCCGACCCCGGGCCCGGCCGGCCTGAAGTACGACGCGAAGGGCACGGGCGGCTGCACGACGCTCGACTTCGACCCGAAGTCGAAGAAGCTGGTGCGGCACTTCGTCAGCATCGCCGGAACGATCAACAACTGTTCCGGTGGGTGGTCGTGGCGCAACAGCGGCTGGTTCACCTGTGAAGAGAACGTGAGCGGCATCAAGCAGGGCTATGACAAGCCGCACGGCTACGTGTACTTCGTGCCGGCGTGGGCCAACTCGGCGGTGGCCGCGGTCCCGATCAAGGGGATGGGGCGCTTCTCGCACGAGGCCGCGGTGGCGGACGAGCGCGGCATCGTCTACCTGACCGAGGACTCGGGGAACACCTCGGGGTTCTACCGGTACGTCCCCAATCGTCGCGACAACCCGGCCGCGGGCGGGACGCTGGAGATGCTCGCCGTCAAAGCCAACCCGACCGCGACGCTGATCGTCGGGCAGACGGTCGGCGTGCGCCTGCCGGTCGAGTGGGTCAACGTCGATTTCCCCGACCCCGACCTCGAGGGTGGCGCCAAGACCTGTTCGCAGCAGGGCCGCGACCGAGGGCGGCGCCTGGTTCAACCGGCTCGAAGGCGTCTTCCGCGGCGACGACGGGCGCTCGATCTACTTCGTCTCGACGAGCGGCGGCACTGTAAAGGGGCCCGACGGCGACGGGTACGGCCAGCTCTGGCACTACGTCCCGGGGGACGACGTCTACCAGGACGAGGACCAGCTCGTGCTCGTGTTCGAGTCGTCGTCGGACAAGGTGCTCGAATCGCCCGACAACTTCTGCCTCACGCCGAACGGCGGCATCCTCTTCTGCGAGGACGACGCCGTCGGGGGTACGCCGCAGGACACGCACCCGCTCACGCCCGGCATCACGGGCATCAATCGCCTGATCGGGCTCGGCCCGAAGGGCGAGCCGTTCGAGTTCGCCGTCAACATCGTCAGCGACAGCGAGTTCGCGGGCGCCTGCTTCAGCCCCGACGGCGAGATCCTGTTCGTCAACCTCCAGGGCGACGACACCGCCGGGAGCGGCATGACGATCGCGATCTGGGGGCCGTGGGAGAAGGGGCCGCTCTGAGCGGCTTTCCGTCGCTGCACCGCACCGTAGTGCCGGCGGGCCTGTGCCCGCCGGCAAGACCGGTGACGCTGCGCGTTGACGATTTGCTCAGAGACGTCCCCAAAGCGTCGGCGAACTTGACATTCGAACGACCACCCGCCGCCGGCCGCGCGCGGTGGCGAGGATGACTGCCCACTCCATGGCGTCCCACCGCCCGCGCGCTGTCCCACCACCTCTGTCCTCCTCCCGACACGCCTCGCGAAGATCAGATTTACAGCGCTGCCGCTTGAGGTCAGAATCAAACGAGGAGTCGTCATACCGCATGACTCCATCGTGGAGGAGCGAAGAACATGTGCAAGCTGTGCGATGCAGGAAAGCCGCAAGACCATAGCGGATCACCGAGCGCTTCGAAGGACCAGACCGAATCACCAAGCGCGTCAAAACTCGGTCGGCGCGATTTCCTGAAGGCTTCGGCTGGCGACCGGGGCTGCCGCGGCGGGGACTGGGTCTGTTCAATGCGCGCCCCGCCGCAGCGCACGACAACGACGACCACGACGACGGGCCTCCAGGGCACAGCGGCCGGCGGGGGCGGCGCTACATCATCCGCGGCGGCCACGTCATGTCGATGGACCCGGCGGTGGGCGACTTCGTCAAGGCGGACGTGCTGGTCACGGCAAGAGGATCGCTCGCCGTCGGGCCGAATCTGAACGCGGGCGGCGCCGCGGTGATCAACGCCCGCGGCAAGATCGTCATGCCCGGCTTCGTCGACACCCACCACCACCAGGCCTGGACGGCGATCAGAAGCTCCATTCCCGACAGCATCCTGATCGACGATGGCACGGGCACGCCGAGCGCGCAGCAGAACTATTTCTTCAACATTCTGGGTCGGATTCCAACCGACACTGCCCGGCTTCGCCAACCACTATAGGCCGGAGGACGTCTACATCAGCGAGCTGTTCGGCGGGCTCTCGCAGCTCGACGACGGCGTGACCACGGTGCTCGACGTCTCGCAGATCCATCACTCGCCGGAGCACTCCGATGCGGCCGTCAAGGCATTGATGGATACCGGCCGCCGCGCCATGCTGGGCTTCTTCGAGAGCGCCGGCAACATTCCCGGGAACCAGTATCCGACCGATGCGACGCGCATCGCGGGCAATCTGTCAGGCCACGATCTCGTCGGCTTTGTAATGGGCGGAGAGGTCTATCTCGGAGACGCGACCTACTCCGCGTCCTGGAACATCGCTCGCCAGGACCTCGGTGGTGTTCTGATCGCGGCGCACATCCTGTCCCCGTTCGGCAGCCGGCCGACGCTGGACGATCTCGCCGCGGGCACCGGCGGCATCAACAACGACATCGGGCTCGGAGAGGACAACCTGTTCATCCACATGACCGGGATGTCGGATGTCGGCTGGCAGGCGGTGAAGGACAAGGGCGTCAAGGTCTCGATCGCGTTCCCGATCGAGATGAACATGCGCCACGGCATCCCGCCCATCGTCAAGATGCAGGAGCTGGGGCTGGAGCCGTCGCTCAGCTCGGACGTCGAGACCAACATGACGGCGGACTTCTTCACCCAGATGCGCTCCGCCATGACCATGCAGCGCATGGTGGTGAATCAGGCGGTCCTCGACAGCGGCCCCATCCCAGTCAACCCCTGGCCGCCGGGCCGCTGGGAAATAACCTGCCGCCGCTCCTCAATGTGCGCGACGTGCTGCGCTACGCCACCATCAACGGCGCGAAGCACCTGAGGCTCGACAGCAAGACCGGCTCGCTCACGCCCGGCAAGGAGGCCGACATCATCATCCTCGACGGCACGCACATCAACGTGTTCCCGGTCAACCACGTACCGGGTGCTGTCGTGCAGATGATGGAGCGCAGCAATGTCGAGACCGTGATCGTCGCGGGCAAGGTGCGCAAGTGGAAGGGGCAAGCTGCTCGACGTCAATCTGGGGAGGCTGCGCCGCGAGCTCGAGAACTCGCGCGACTCCATCTTCGCCGCGGCGGGCGTGCCGCAGAATCTGTTCCGCTAGACCTGCAGCGCATTCGGGCGTACCTGCGGGCGGCTCCGGCCGCCCGCAGTCGTTTCTATCCGCGACACCGCGCTCTCAGTCGTCGCGCCGGTGTCCGTGGCGGAGGACGCCAGCGTCGTAGACGATCTTGCCGGCGATCACGGTCAGGATGGGCCGGATCCGGCGCATCTGCGCGGCGCTGACCGAGAAGTAGTCCTTGTCCAGTACCACCAGATCCGCGAGCTTGCCGGGCTCGATCGAGCCGAGATCGTGTTCCCGGTTGAGGTACCACGCGGCGCCGCGCGTGTAGGCGCGCAGCGCATCCTGCCGGGAGATCTGCTGCCCCGGATTGATCTGCTGGCCGAGCACGTTGAGCCCGGTGGTCGCGTAATGCAGCGCGAACCACGGGTTGTGCGGCGCGATGTGGACGCCGTCCTCGTGCAAGCCGAGCGGGATGCCGCTCGCGACGAGTTGCGGGAAGAGCGGTCCGATGGGCTGCCCGTCGCGCGCGGCAGGCCGTTCAGCCAACGGAAGCCCGACGTCGACACACCGCAGTTGAGCGCCTTCAGCCGCGCGAGCTGAGCGGGGGTGGCGAGATCGGCGTGCTGCAGGCCCCAGCGCAGGTCCTTGATGCCGAACTCCGCGTCCATCGCCTCGTAGGTCGCGACGACCTGCTCGATTTGGCTGTGGCGAGGTCGTCTGCCGCCCTGGCTGTTCTCGTTGCGCCAGCGCGCCTTGGCGACGAGGCGCTGCGCCTCGAACCAGACGCTGTCGCCGCGTGCGCGAACGGCGCCGCCCACTCGCCGATCGCGCCGGTGCGCAGCATGTCGTCGCCGAAGAACTGGAACTGGTTCTTGAGCCGCTCGCGCAGCTCCGGCAGCTGGTCCGGGTCGCTCTGGTTATGCAGGAAGTTCATCTGCAGCCGGACGAGCGCCTTGCCCTCTCGGTGTAGCGCCAGCCAGGCGTCGTACATCCGGAAGTGGTTCAGGTTGAAGAGCGAGGGTCGTTCGGATCGGAGTGCGAGCGTCCCCGTCGCACCGCGACCAGCGTCTGGTCGAGGTTGGTGGTGATCCCGACGCTCGCCGAGAAGGCCATCGCGTCGAGCGCGCTGCGCTTCTTGTCCTCGAACGTCTGCCGCACGCGAAGGTGATACAGCGCCCGGTTCGCATGGTTGACGCCGGCGACTGTGACGAGCTCGCCCTCGGCGCCGACCACGCACGGGCCGGCGAGCGGCGCGGTCGCACTCTCGAAGAACGTCTTGCCGAGCGTGTTCGTCCGCGCCGGTCCGCCGACCGCCCTGGTACAGGAATACCGGCCGGTCGGGCACCGCCGCGTCGAGCTCGGCGAGCGTCGGCAGGCGCGGCTCGGCGAACATCCGGGGGGTACCGGCGCCCATCGCGGTGATGAACTGGCTCTCGGGCACGTCTTTGCGCCGGGCGGCGAGCAGCGCCAGGACTTCGGTGAGGTTCGATGCGAGCTCCCACTGCGCGACGTGATAACCGGGGCGGTTCGCGAGGCTGACGAAGTGCGTGTGGCTCTCGATCGATCCGGGAACGACTGTCTTCCCGCGCAGGTCGACGACCTTGCGCGCGATCGTGACCGGAGTCGACGTTGCGCCCGACCGCGACGAAGCGCCCGTTGCGAATCGCCACCGACGAAACGACGCGGTTCCGGTCGTCCATCGTGTGGATCCGGCCGTTCACGAGAACGAGGTCTCCCGGAAGCCCCGCCCCGCTTGTCGCCGTCGTGGCGACCGGTGGCGGCCGCGATCCCGCCCCCGTGCCGGTCACCGCGGCGACCCGCCGCGGCCGCACCCGCCTTCAGCAGATTGCGGCGCGACCGGCGTTTCCCGTTCATGGCATCGTTGCTCATCGTTGTCCCCTGTTGTCGCGTGCCGGCGCTACCAGCGGTTCCCGCGGTGCTCGTCGCGCCACTTGCGGTCCCAGTACTTCTTGCGCTTGCGGTCGAGGTCGTCGTGGACCACTTTGCCGTGCACGATCGTCAGCACCGAGTGCACGTCCTTGATGCTCTCGTCGGAGACGTCGTGCGGGTTGAAGTAGTTCTCGCTCAGCACCGCCAGGTCGGCGTACTTGCCTTCCTCGATCGTCCCCACCTTGTCCTCGGCGTTGAGGAACCAGCCGTTGTCGGCCGTATAGAGACGGAGCGCGTCCTTCCGGGAGAGCGTCTGGCCGGCGTTGATGAGCTCGCCCCGCGCGTTCTTGCCGGTGACGACGTAGTACAGGTTGATCCACGGGCTCATGGTCGAGATCTGCATGCCGTCGGAGCTCATGCCAGCGCGGATGCCGCTCTCGCGGACCGTGCGGAACGGCGGCCCGTTGCCCGCGGCGTCGCCGGTGAGCCAGCGCCAGCCGCCGAGGAGGCTCACGCCGCCGCCCAGGTTCTTCAGCTTCGCGAGGTACTCGGGCGTGATGAAGGGCACGTGCGCCAGCACCCAGCGCAGCTTCGTGATGCCGTCCGGGTTGCCCTCCTTGACGAGCTCGTCGTGGACGGTCTGCCAGCTGTCGATGATGGTCTTGAAGTCGGTGGCGGAGAGGGAATGGTTCTCGTTGCGCCACCCGGCCCGTGCGACCAGGCGCGTGCCGTTCTGCCACGGCTGGTTGCCCGGCAGGAAGAACGGCCCCGCGGTGAACTCCCCGATGCCGAGGACGCGCAGCATGTCGTCGCCGAAATCGGGAAAGGTGTTGCGCAGCCGCGCCTGCAGCTCGGGGGTGGCCGGGTCCTCCTCGACATGCAGGAAGTTGATCCAGATCCGGTTGGTGAGCTTTCCTTCCTGGTACAGCGCCTGCACCGAGTCGTGAGCGCGGTAGCGGTCGAAGCTCGCCGCGCCGTCGGTGTTGTCGAAACCCGAGTCCTTGAACGGGAACCCGCCCTGGTCGAGGTGGGTGGTGATGCCCACGCTCGCGGCGTAGGTCATCGCGTCGCGCAGGCCGCGCTTCTGCTCGTCGAAGGTCTGCAGCTTCCGCAGCTCGAACAGCGCCTGGAGCGACGGCCCCGTGCCGAAGAAGGGCGCCGCGTCGATGAAGCCGTCGGCGCCGACCTTGACCCCATGACTCTCGAGGTACGCCTTGCCGACCGCGTTGGTCGCGCTCGGCCCGTTGAAGCTCTCGTAGATGAGCACCGGGTGGTTCGGCACCGCCTTGCTCAGCTCCTGGAGCGTCGGGAAGCGCGCGACCCCGTCCTTCAGGAAGAACTGGTTGCGGCTGAACCCGCCGATCGACGTGATCCACTCGCCGCCCGGCACGCCGGCGGCGCGCGCCGCGAGCGTGTCGAGCGCCTCGCGGATCGAGTTCGCGTTCTCGAGCCGCGTGTCGTGGCCGGGGCGAAGCCCCAGCAGGATGATGTGGTTGTGGTTGTCGATGATGCCCGGCACCGCGGTCCGGCCGCGCAGGTCGATCGTCTTGGTGCAGCGATCGTCGCCGTGGCCCGCGTCGCGGCCGACCGCCCGCGAACCGGCCGTTCTTGATCAGCACCGAGTGCACGACCGAGTCGCGGCTGTCCATCGTGTGGATCCGGCCGTTGACGAGCCGGATCGCCTGCTTGCCGTCGCAATCCCGATCGTCGCGCGCCGCGGCCGGGGTCGCCGCGATGAGTCCGCCAGCGAGGATCGCAGCTGCAACGAGCGCGCTTGCAGATTGCCATCGACATGGACGTAGCATGGACTTCTCCTATCGTGGAACGGCGGGCCCGGACCGGGCCGAGGACGAGCTTGGCGAGGTCCGTGGACGAGGGTGTGCGCGATGCGAACCGGCGAATGGAGGAGGGCGGCCGCGAAGCGCGCGGCCGGATCGACTGACGACAACACGCACGCCCGCTCATAGAGCGTCCCCTTTGTGCCGGCGAGCTCCCGTGGACTTGTTGTTGTCGCTGCTCGCCTGGTGGATCACTGAACGGCTCCCGAATCGTCGGGGCCTTCCGCTATTTTTTCTAGTTTGAGGGTAGGGCTCGGACGTATCAGCGTCAAGACGCAGCGCAAGATGTCAAGCGCACCGACAGTCGTCGAACGCGCGATCCCACTCGCACGCAACGCGCGGGAAGTGGGAGGCCAGGCAGTCGCTTGACCTCCTTGCCATGCGGTAGTATCGCGAGAGGTACGGACGGTCACCGATGCGGGAACACCGAGCAGGTTGGGTTTGGCGCGGCGCCGCATTGCTCGCGTTCGGCCTCCTCGGCGGGTCGCCGGCGCGCGCCGACGTCTATTCCTTCATCGACGACGACGGCACGCCGCGGTTCTCGAACATCCCCGACGACCCGCGCTACCAGCTGGTTCTCAAAGAGCCTCGCGCGCAGCCGCTCGGGGCCGGGCTCGACAACCCGCTGCTCCAGGGTCGGCCCTACCACGCCGAGGTCAGGGCTGCGGCCCACCGGTTCGCGCTCGATCCGGCGCTCCTCCACGCCGTCATCGAGGCGGAATCGAAATACAACCCGAGTGCGGTCAGCGGGAAAGGCGCAATCGGCCTGATGCAGGTGATGCCGGAGACCGGGCGCCGCTACGGGGTGGGAGCGAAGGAGCTGCGCGTCCCCGAAAAGAACATCGCGACCGGCGCGCGCTACCTCGCCGATCTCCTCCGCCTGTTTCAGGGCGACGTCGAGCTGGCGCTGGCGGGCTACAACGCGGGCGAGCACGCCGTCGCGCGCTACGGCAACGAGATCCCGCCGTATCCCGAGACGAAGGCCTACGTTCCCCGCGTGATGCGCTTCTGGAACGCGTTCAGCGGCCCGGGCGCTGCGCCTGAAAACGAGACTTCAAGCCGCAACGCCCGTCCGCGGCGCTGATCCGATCAGTCGTCCAGCCCGCGCACCCGCGGAATCTTCGCTTTGAGGCGCGAGATGGTGTGCCGTTTGACGTCGGCGGCCCACGGTGAGTCCACGGTCCCGAAATCCGGGCCGACGGCCGCGCGCAGGTCGAGGGACAGGTTGGCGACGTAGATCCAATCGCCGACCCGGACCAGGCTCGACGGGAAGAGCAGCCCGCGGGGCGCGCCGCCACGACTGAGCCCGTTGAAGTCCCCGAGCTTGGCGATGACCCGCCCCTCCTTCGGCTCGAGGACCACGATCTCGTCGGCCTGGTTCGCGCAGATCCAGAGATTGTCGTGCTTGTCGATGATCAGCCCGTCGGCGCCGTTGACGCTGTTGACGAACACCACCGGGATCCGGCGTTGCGACCGGGATGCGGATGATCTGGTCGGTGCTGGTGTTCGCCACGAACAGCGTGTCGCCCGCCTTGTTGAAGGCCAGGCCGTTCGCGCCGAACGGCGGCACGCCGTTCGGCTTCAGCAGGTCGCTCGCGGCCCACTGGGTCGGCGTCCCGCCGTACGGTCCCGTCCTCCAGATGATCCCCTGGAACGAGTCGGAGATGTACACGTTGCCGTCCTTGTCGAACGTGAGGACGTTCGGGCCGGGATTGGGGCTATTGGGGACGTTGGGGGTCAGGTCGGGAATCGTCGTGAACACCTCCGACTCGCCGGTCTGCGGGTTCACCTTGACCACTCTTCCCTTGCCGAAGTCGATCACGAGCAGCTTGCCGGTCTTGGGATGGAACGCGAGATCGAGCAGGAACGCCGAGGAGTCCTCGACGTCGACGGCCCGCTTCAGCTCGCCGTGGCGATTGAAGACGAACAGCCGCCCGATGCCGGTCCCCCGTCCGGTATCGAACGTCGTGACGTAGATGTTGCCGTGCTTGTCCGCCGTGATGCCTTCCGGATTGCTGTTGCCCGCGGGAAGCGTGGCAAAGCGCTCCACCTCGCCCCGATCCCAGGCGAGCGGCGGTGAACGGAACTAGTGCGGTGAGAACGAGCGCGAACGCGAGTTGCCGGCAATCTTGTCGCATGGTGGTCTCCTCCCGTTTGCCGTGCGCCCGGTCGGATTTCTCGCACGGCGGATCGTGCGGATTCTCGGGAGCGGATCGCGGAGTGTCAAGCGCGCGAACCGGCGCGGCCGCAGCACGCGCGCCGGTGCGGGTGCCGAGGATCCAACACACGCTGCCGCGTGCCGGCAGCACCGGGGCGCCGGGCCGCGCCTAGACGGCTCTCCGGAACTGCGACGGACTGATGCCGAACTGGGCGTGGAACTTGACGGAGAAGTGCGAGGGGTTCCGGAACCCGCACTTGGCCGCGATCGCCGCAACCGGTGCCCGGGTCGTCCGCAGCATCGTCGATGCCCGGCCCAACCGCTGCTCGAGGACGTAGCGGTAGGGCGTGGTTCCGCGCGCGGCCCGGAACGACCGCAGGAAGTGATCGACCGACATGCACGAAAGACGGGCGAGCTCGGCCAGCGAGATGTCGCGCGCCAGGTTGGCGTCGACGTACTCCTCGACGCGGCGCACGAGCGCGGGGCGCAGCGGGTTGACGTTCGCTTGGAGATCGAGCCCCCGAGCCTCCCGCGGTCCGGCATCGGAGTGCCATCGCACGAGATGCCTGAGCAGCAGGTGCTCGGTCTGATCCAGCAGCAGGGAGTCCGCAGGCCGTCGCAGGCCGTCGTAGCTCTCGAGCTCGCTCGTGAGCATCCGGAAGTAGCCCTCGAGCCACGGATCCTCGAGCGCGAAGAAATCGTCGATCTCCGGGAGCAGGACGCCGTTCAAGTGCTGCTCGGCGAAGCTCGCCACGCGGTTCCGCCGGAGATAGACGTGGACGGCCTCCGCCGCGCCGTCGAGCGTCCACGTCGCGCGACCATCGCCTGGCGAAAAGGTGACCGAACCGATCTTGGGGCGCTTGCGAACCGTCTTGCCGCCGGAGATCTTGGTGGCGCGCGCCGAGCCCGCAGTGCGGCAGGCGAGGATGCATTGCGGGTACTCTTCCTCGACCCAGCCGAAGCTCTGGAACCGCCACTTGGCGGCGGCGAGACCTTCACTCGTCGGGGATTCCACGAGATAGAGCGGCCGTACCCCGACTGCACGCGCCACGGCCTCTGGAGTCGAGACCAGAGCCTCGCGCTCGTCGGCGCCCATACGTCCCCCAGCCTGCACGCGCCGGACCGTCGTGGACAGACGGCCGACCAAGGACTTGTTGTCGTGTTATCCGTTGTCGGGCTGAAGCGCGTCGACTCTCGTGACGGTTGCCGCACCGATGCGGCGAGGTTCGACGCGCTTCCGCTCCGCCGCCGGAGTCGACCACCGGCGCGAGTCGCCGTCAAGCAGCGCTGTGTCAACAATTGTCAACACACCGACACTCGGCTACCGGGCTTCGAGGACTGACGGATGCTGCATGGCACCAACCGCTGCCGACCGGACGGCCGGCGCGGCGTTTTGCGTCGTGGGGACTGGGAGGAAGTCAGCGGATCTCGCCGCCCCGAATGGTGTCGCGTGATCGTTGACGTAGGCGACGCCTTCTTCGATCGCCTCGAGCAGCCTCCCCGGACTCCGCTGCGGCAATGCGCTTGGCGGCGGGCCCGATCACATCGACCGCGCGCGATCGTCCGCCTCGATGGTGGCGTGCCAGTGTCGCCAATCCGACTGATAGGAGTGCAGTGATCGCACGCGCGTGGCGCAAAAAGAAAGTCGATTTCGCGCAAGAAATCGCGATAAAGCGAAAGTGCTGACCGGCACTTCAATCCACAATCGCGCCGTCGGCGACGCGAACGCCGCGGCCAGCTTTGCCCACAAGAAACTCGATTGGGGACGCCATCATGAAAGCCAAAACGTTCATCGCGCTCGCCGCCGGCGCCGTACTGGCGGCTCCGCTCGCCGAGGCGCGCATCACCAGGATCGAGATCGACGCCGCGCGGTCGCAATCGCCGACTTTCGGCGGCTACTCGTGGCCCGGACGTCGGCCAGTACGAGAAGATCGTCGGCAAGCGTACGGAGAAGTGGACCCGCACGACCGGCAGAACCGGGACATCGTCGACATCGAATTCGCCCCGCGCAACGCGCGCGGCAACGTGGAATACGCCTTCAACTTCTACATCCTGAAGCCGATCGATCTTTCCAAGGGCGCGCGCAAGATGATGTACGAGCCGCCGAACCGCGGCGGCAAGACCTGGGCGGCGCTCGGCCGCATCACGCGTCGACCAGCAGGCGCCAACGCCGACGACCCGGGCTCGGCGATCACGGATCCGGACCGTACTGGCCAATTCGTTCCTCATGCCGCGCGGCTACACCATGGTGTGGAGCGGGTGGGAGGACCTGGACAGTCTCGACAACCCCGACCTTCAACTCGACCGCCAGCTTCCCGATCGCGCGGAATCGCGACGGCTCGTCGATCACCGGCCCGTCCTATGAATACATCGTGACCGGCGGCAGTTCGTCCGCGCTGAGCTACGCGGCGGCCGACACGGACAAGTCGAAGGCAAAGCTCACCCATCGCGTTCACCTGAACGACTTGCCGGGAGTGGTGCCGGCGTTCGGCTCGTCCGCGTGCGCCGCCCCGGCCACCGTGTGCTGGGACTACAACGCGACCGGCACCCCGGGCACTGCGATCCGTCTACTGAGCCCGGCCGGTGCGAGCGTGAACTTCATCAACAACGACATCTACGAGTTCGCGTACATCGCGAAAGACCCCAAGGTAAACGGCTTGGGTTTCGCCGCCGTGCGCGACTGGATGGAGTTCCTGCGCTACGAAAGTCGCGCGACGACCACACAACCCCAATCCGCTGGCGGGGCACATCAAGCGCGTCTACACCGAGATCTCGTCACAGCCCGGACGCTTTCTCAACGACTTCCGGCACCTCGGGTTCAACGAAACCGAACGCGGCAAGAAAGCCTTCGACGGCCACATGCAGTGGATTGCGGCGGGCAACGGCATCAACATGAACTACCGCTTCTCGCAGTCCGGCCGCACCGAGCGCAACCGCCAGAACCATCTCTTCATCGAAGGCCGGTTCCCGTTCGCGAACGTGATGACGCACGATCCGATTACCGGCAAGACCGACAGCCGGTACAAGAGCTGCGAGCGGACCGATACCTGCCCGCTCGGCATGGAGATCTACTCTGCGAACGAGTACTGGGTCAAGGCGGCGTCACTGCTGCACCACGACTCCGGACGGCACCAGGGACCTCAGGGATTCGCGGTTCACGCGCAATTACTTCATGTCGAGCATGCGGCACGGCACCGCCGCAACCCCCGTCGGCATGCCGCCGGCACCCCCCAGGCAGGGGGCTCTGCCAGCAGTCCGACAATCCGCTGAATTCGGCGCCGGTGCAGCGCGCGTTGTTCATCGCATTGGACGAGTGGGCGACCAAGGGTAAGGAACCGCCGCATAGCCGCGTGCCGAAGCTGCGCGACGGGACGCTAGTACCGCCGCTGCCGCAGTCCGGGATGGGTTTCCCGGACATTCCGAGCCCCTTCCTTGACATCCCGGGGCCGCTCGTCACCTACACCGGCCTCAAGACCACGCGCTACCACTTCGACTATGGGCTGAACTTCTACGAGACGGGCATTGCGACGATCAATCCGCCGGTGTTCCCGTTCACGACGCCTTCGTACCAGGACAACCCGGCCAACGGGCCGATCTATCCGAGCTTCATACCCAAGACCGACAGCGACGGCAACGACATCGCGGGGGTGCGGCTGCCTGACGTGACGGTGCCTGTGGCCACCTACACGGGCTGGGCGCTGCGGCGAGCACACGCCAACGACGGGTGCGAGGCCGCCGGACAGTTCATCCCGTTCGCAAAGACCGCGGCCGAGCGCGGTCCCGACCCGCGGCCGGCGGTGGCGGAGCGCTATCCGACCTTCGAGAGCTATCACTCGAAGGTGGTCAAGGCCATCAACAACATGGTCAAGGACCGCTTGATGCTGTGCGAGGACGTCCCTGCCGAGCTGGCGCGCCTGCTCACTGTGGGCCAGACCCGCGGGGTGCCGGCGGCAACGGGCCCGCTGCCGGTCGCGCGCTTCCCGGCGTGCGAGCCGCGCAAGGGCGGGCACCACCACCACGGCCACAAGGATCACGACGAGCAAGGACCGCGACGACGACTAGCGGCGCCATTGACAAACAGCCAACAAAGTAAAGGGGCCAGGCGCGAGCTACCTCCTGGCCGGACCGGCCGCCGCAGCCATGGGCGCCAAGTGCACGGGCACCATCCCGGCGGGCTTCCCGGATGACTGGGCGGCCCTGGTCAACGCCGCAATGGCCAGCAACGTCTGCAACCAGCCTGGCGACGGCGGTAAACGCAATCCTCTCTGCGCCATGAGGGCGGAATAGCCGGGCTCCGGAACTGTTTTACCGCTGGAGGAGCACCCCGCGACGTCGGAGAGGCAGGTCCGCCTGTCCGATGTCGCCGGACCGTTCCGATCCTCGAGTCAAGACAAGGTTCTGCCCCCGAGCCGTATCAGTATCAGGACGTTGCTTCCGCCAACGACGTTAGGGAAGGAGACCAGCATGAAGAAGCTTTCGATCGTTGCAGGGTTGTTACTCGCATTCGCCGCACCGCTCGCGTCCGGCAACGACAACATCAGAAGCAAGCTGTCGGGCGCCCAGGAGGTACCCGTTGTCTCCACGGTCGGCAGCGGCCAGTTCAAGGCCAAGATCAGCCCCGACGAGCAGCGGATCGATTGGGAGCTGAGCTACGAAGGGATGCAGGCGACGGTGACACAAGCGCACATCCATATCGCCCAACGTGGCGTCAATGGCGGCATCGTGCTCTGGCTGTGCGGCACGACGAATATTCCTGCTCCCCCCGGGACACCGGGGCCGGCGGGCACCGCGGTGTGCACGTCGCCGAGCGGGCAGTTCTCCGGCACATTCACTGGGGCAAATGTCCAGGCCGTGGCAACCCAGCAGTTCGCCACGGGCGAGCTCAACGAGGTCATCGCCGCTATCAGGGCAGGCTTCGCGTACGCGAATGTGCACACGGTAGTATCGCCGGGCGGCGAGGTCCGCGGCCAGTTGCGCGCCCGCGGCCACCATCATGGCGGCGATGATGATTGATCGCGAAGGCGACCACCGCGCACTGATATTCCGGGGATGGGGTCTGTCCCATTTTCTTGTCACGATGACGTAAAAGTCGACCCCATCCTCACGCCCGCCCGGGCATGATTACCGCGCTCGGCGAGCCTGACGCGGAGCGCCGCATCTCTTCCTGCCGATAGGGCCGGCGGGAACGCGGGCGGCGTATGTCCCGGGCGCCCTCCTCCAGTAGTGTTGCGGGTTGAGAGCGGTGCCGCCTTTCAGGTGATAGGGGTCGCCGCCCGCCTTCGTGTCGTCCGTACGACGCCCCGCGGGGCCTCACCGGACCGGATCGACTATTCCTGAATCCTGTTACACCCGCACGCCGTAACGGCCCTTGTCTATACTAGGAGCCGCTCATAGGGCACCCCGGCTACCGGCGCGGTCGTCACCCCGCCAACAGACCGGGGTTCGAGAAAGCAGGAAAGGAGTGAGGAGCGGGTTCGCGGTGGCCGGGCGCGCGGAGGGCGTCCCGGCGGAGTGGCAGCCCTGCCGGCGTCGCTGCACCACCTACCCCGCACCGCTGCGTCGGTCATGCGCCGTTCACAATCGTCCCGTAAGGTCGCAACGGGCGCTGCGCTGCGGCGTCCGCGCGGCTTCACGTTGCTCGAGCTGCTCGTGGTCCTGGTGATCATCGGGCTGCTCGCCGGTTACGTCGCGCCGCGGTACTTCTCGCAGGTCGGCCGCAGCGAAGTGAAAGTCACCCAGGCCCAGATCAACGCGTTCGAAAAGGCACTGGACACCTATCGACTCGATGTCGGCCGCTATCCGAGCACCGAACAGGGCCTGGCCGTGCTCGTAAACCGCCCACAAAGCGAGCCGAAGTGGAACGGTCCGTATCTCCAGAAGACGGTCCCGCTCGACCCCTGGGGCAAGCCCTACCAGTACAAGTCGCCGGGCGAGCACGGCGAGTTCGACCTGTGGTCGTTCGGCAAGGACGGCCAGCCGGGCGGCACCGGCGAGGCCGCTGACATCACGAGTTGGTGAGCGCCCGATGCAATTCGAGATCAGGGCGCTGCGCGGCGCCGAAGGCCTGGTGACCGTCGCCCTCGAGGCGCCGGACGAAACGTCGGCGCTCGAGCAGGCGCGTGCCCAGGGGCTCGCGGTGCTCTCGGCGCGGCCGCGCCGCGCGCTGCTCGCGTTCGCCAGCCCGTTCGCGGCCCGCTTTCCGCTCCTCCTCTTCAGCCAGGAGCTCGTCGCGCTGCTCTCCGCGGGGCTCTCCCTCCCCGAGGTGGTCGAGACGTTCGCCGAGAAGGAGTCGCGTCCCGAGTTCCGCCGGATCTTCGCGGCGCTGCGCGAGTCGCTGTACGAAGGGCGCTCGTTCTCCCAGGCGCTCGAGCGCTTCCCCGAGACGTTCCCGAGCCTCTTCGTGGCGACGGTGCGCGCTGCGGAACGCACCGGCGACGTCGCCGAGGCGCTTGGCCGCTACATCGCCTATCACGAGCGACTCGACGCGGTGCGGCGCAAGGTCGATCAGCGCGTCGGTCTACCCGATCGTCCTGCTCGGGGTCGGCGGGCTGGTGGTGCTGTTCCTCCTCGGCTACGTGGTCCCGCGATTCGCGGGGGTGTACGAGGAGGTCGGCCGCGATCTGCCGTGGCTCTCGCAGCTGCTGCTCGAGTGGGGCCGCCTCATCAATGCGAATGGCGCGCTGCTCGCGGTCGTGTTCGTCGCCGCGGCCGCCGCGGCGACACTCGGGTTCGCCCGCCTGAAGGAGATCGTCGGCCGGCTGGCGCGCCGCATCCCCGCCATCGGCGAGCGCCTGCGCGTCTATCACCTCGCGCGCCTCTACCGCACCCTGGGGATGCTGCTCCGGGGCGGCACCCCGCTCGTCACCGCGCTCGGGATGGTGTCGGGGCTCATGCCGGCGGCGCTGCGGCCGCAGCTCGCCGCCGGGACGCAGCGCATCCGTGAGGGCGCGAACGTCTCGACCGCGATGGAGGCCGCGGGCCTCGCGACCCCGGTCGCGCTGCGCCTCCTCCGCGTGGGCGAGAAGAGCGGCGAGATGGCGGAGATGATGGACCGGATCGCGGCGTTCCACGACGAGGAGCTCGCCCGCTGGGTCGACCTCGTCACCCGACTCTTCGAGCCGCTGCTGATGGCGATTCTCGGCGTGGTGATCGGCGTGATCGTCGTGCTCATGTACCTGCCGATCTTCGAGCTCGCGGGGAGCCTGCAGTGAAGCCGCGCGACGTCAGCCTCGGTCCGGTGCCCGACGCGCCGCGCTTCGACGCGGACGCGATCGCGCAGGCGCGCAACCGTGCCGGTGCGCGCGGCACGAGCCTCGTCGCCGCGCTCGAGGAGCTCGCCGCCGAGCCGCCGGAGTCGTTCCTCGCGCGCCTCGCCGCGACCTTCGCCTACCCGGCGGCGTCCAACGCCGATCTGCACCGCTGGGAGCCGGCGTTCGACCTGTTGCCGTTCGGCGAGGCGCTCAAGGCGCAGGCGGTGCTGTTCCGCGACGACGCGGGTGGGCTGCGGCTCGTCTTCGGCGATCCGTTCGACGCCGCGAAGACGGCCTGGGGCGACGAACGCGTCCCGGCGGACTTCGGGTGGACCCTCGCGCACCATGCCGACCTCGCCGCCTGGCTCGCGCGCCAGGAGGAGTCGCTCTCGACGATGGAAAGCGCGCTCGCGTCGGCGTCCGGGGGCGCGCGCGGCGCAACCGGCGTGGAGGACCTCTCGTTCAAGAGCATCACCGAGGACACGAGCCCGGTGGTGAAGGTCGCGCGCTCCACGCTCTACGACGCCCTCCGGAGCGGGGCGTCGGACATCCATCTGGAGACCTTGCCCAACGGCCTCGCCATCAAGTACCGCATCGACGGCGTGCTGAACACCATCGGTACGCTGGAGGGCGCCGAGCTCGCCGAGCAGATGATCTCGCGGATCAAGGTGGTGGCCGAGCTGGACATCGCCGAGCGCCGGGTGCCGCAGGACGGCCGCTTCAAGGTGTCCGCGCGCGGGCGCGAGATCGACATCCGCGTGTCGATCATGCCGTCGAGCTTCGGCGAGGACGCGGTGCTGCGGATCCTCGACAAGCAGGCGCTCGCCGACGAGGTGAAGGGCCTCACGCTCGACAGCCTCGGGTTCGACGAGGCGGCGCGCGGGGCGATCCGCAAGCTCGCCGCCGAGCCCTACGGGATGCTGCTCGTCACCGGCCCGACCGGCAGCGGCAAGACCACCACGCTCTACGCCACGATCTCCGAGATCAACCACGGCCGCGACAAGATCGTGACCATCGAGGATCCGATCGAGTACCAGCTCGCGGGCGTGCTGCAGATCCCGGTGAACGAAAAGAAGGGGCTCACCTTCGCCCGGGGCCTGCGCTCGATCCTGCGCCACGACCCCGACCGCATCATGGTCGGCGAGATCCGCGACCCGGAGACGGCGCAGATCGCGATCCAGGCGGCGCTCACCGGGCACCTCGTGTTCACGACGGTGCACGCGAACAACGTGTTCGACGTGCTCGGACGCTTCACCCACATGGAGGTCGACCCGTACAGCTTCGCCTCGGCGCTGAACGGGGTTGTCGCGCAGCGGCTGGTGCGTCTGAACTGCCCGCATTGCGCGGTCGCGCACAAGCCGGCGGAGGAGGAGCTCGAGGCGTCCGGGCTCACCCGCGACGCGGTCGCCGGCTGGAAGTTCCGCACCGGGCGCGGCTGCGGGCAGTGCCGCGGGACCGGCTACAAGGGCCGCCGCGCGATCGCCGAGACCATGCTGCTGGACGACGGGCTGCGGGAGATGATCGTCGCGCGCGCGCCGATCCGGCAGCTGAAGGACGCGGCGCGCGCGAACGGCACGCGCTTCCTCCGCGAGGCCGCGACCGACCTGGTGCGCGCCGGCGTGACCGACCTGAAGGAGATCAATCGTGTCACCTTCGTGGCGTGACCGGGTGACCGTCTTCCTGGGGCCGGGCCACGTCCACCTGGCGCGGTACGGCAAGGGCTGGCGGCCGCGGCCGGGGATGGGACTCTCGCTCGCCTGCGGCGAGGCGAACGGCACGGCATGGCAGCCGGCGCTCGAGTCGCTCGCGCGGGGCTTGAGCAATCTCCGCTGGCAGGGCGCCGACGCGCGGGTCACCGTGTCCAACCACTTCGTGCGGTACGCGATCGTGCCCGCGGCGGGAAAGCTGCGGGGTGAAGCGGAGCGCACCGCGGCGGCGCGCCACGCGCTGCGCGCGACCCATGGGGAGCGCGCCGACCGCTGGCGGGTCGTGCTCGGCGACGGCGGGGCGGGCGGCGCGGCGCTCGCGGCGGCGATCGAGCCGGAGCTCATCGACGGCATCGCGGCGGCGCTCGCGGCGGCAAAGCTCCGTCCGGAAGCGATCGAGCCGTTCCTCGCCACCGCCTTCAACCTTTGCCGGCGGTCGATCGACGGCCGGCCAGCGTGGCTCGCGGTGGCGGAGCCGAGCCGGGTATGCGTCGCCTACCTCGACCGCGGCGGGTGGCACCGGCTCCGCGTCGAGCGCGTGCGCGGCCGCCTCGGGGACGAGCTGCCGTCGACGCTGGAGCGGAGCCGGCTCGCCGATGGCGTCGACGCCGGCGCCGGCCGCGTGCTGCTCGTGTCACGCGACGAGCCGCAGGTGGAGTTCGCGCCGGGCAGCGGCTGGTCGGTCGAGCGGATCCGGCTTGAGGACGCACCCCTCACGGCGACCGAATGATGCGCGCGCTGCAGCTCGACTTCCTCCATCCCGCCGGAGCGCGGCTCGAGGTCGGCCTCGCCTTGCTCGCGCTCGGCGTCGCGGCCGCCGGTTTCGTCGCGTGGCGCTACTACGCGCTCTCCGGGGACGTCGAGCGAGTGGAAGCGCGGCTCGAGGACGTCAGGCGCCTCGCGCGGCGCGACCTGCCGCGCATGCGGCTGCCCGCGGGCGACGCGAAGCTCCTGGCGCAGGAGGTGACCCGCGCGAACGCGGTGCTCGCGAGCCTCACGATCCCGTGGGACGCGATGTTCGGCGAGCTGGAGTCCGCGGCGAGCGCGAACGTCGCGCTGCTCGGGATCCAGCCCGACGGCGCCGGCCGGCAGGTGCGGCTCGCCGGCGAGGCGCGCCGGTTCGAGGATCTCCTCGCCTACATCGCGCGACTCGAGGCGACGCCCGGCTTCACGAACGTGTTTCTCTCCGGCCACGAGCTCAAACCCGGCCCCGGGGGCCAGGTCGTGGCGTTCACGCTGGCGGCCGAATGGGTAGGGCGGCCGTGAACTCGGGCGTCGAGCGCGTGCGCGCGGCGGTCGAGCAGCTCGGCCGGGCCGGAGTCGTAGGCCTCGCGCTGATCGCCTTCGCCTTGGCGTTCTACTTCTCGGCAGTGGCCCCGCTCGCGACGGAGCTCGCCAGCCTCCGTACCGAAGCCGACGATCTGCAGCAGCGCCTGCAGCCAGGCGGCCTGGGCGGCGCGAAAGGAACCCCGGCGGAGCAGCTCGCGACGTTCTACGCGTTCTTCCCCCCGCCGCAGAGCTCGCCCGACTGGCTCGGCAAGATCAACGCCGCGGCACGAGCGCAAGGCCTCGTGCTGCGCTCGGGCGAGTACAAGCTCGAGCGCAGCGCCGACCAGAAGCTCGCGCGCTACCAGGTCACGCTGCCGGTCGTCGGCTCGTACGCGCAGATCCGCGGGTTCGTGGGCCAGGTGCTCGCCGACGTCCCGGCGGCGGCGCTCGAGGAGATCACCCTGCGGCGCGAAAGCGTGTCGAGCCCCACGCTCGAGGCGCGCATCCGGCTGACGCTGTACTTGAGGAGCGCATGATCATGGCCATCCCTGCACGGCAGCGCTGGGTCTTCTACGCGATCGTGCTCGTGCTCACCCTGACCGTGGTCCGATGGGCCGGCGGGCAGGACCGTGCGGAACCACGGGCTACGGCCGCCTATCAGGCCGAGCGCGCGGAGCGGCCCGCCAGGGAGGCAGCCGCGGCGACGGCGAATGCGGAAGCGATCCCCGCGGTGCGGCTCGAGCAGCTCGAGCGCCGCGCGACCGGCGCTCCCGCCGGCGATCCGTTCCAGGCGCGCTCCTGGGAGCCCGCGCCGACGGTGGTCAAGCGCACCGTTGCGCCCCCGCCGCCGCAGGCGCCGCCGCTGCCGTTCACCTACCTCGGCAAGATGGTCGACGGCGAGCAGACCACCGTGTTCCTCGCCGCCGCCGATCGCAACTACGTCGCGCGGTCCGGCGACACGCTCGACGGGAGGTATCGCGTCGAGAAGATCGAAGAGGACGGGCTTGCGCTCACCTACCTGCCGCTCGGTGCCAAGCAGGTGCTGCCGTTCGCAGCGACGCCGGCGCTGCCGGGTGCGGCGCCCAAGCCCCGCGGCAAGGCCGCGAGCCAGGCCGCCGACGACGAGGACGACGACGAATGATGCGCAAAGCTCTCACGTCAATCGCGGTGGCCGCGCTCGCCGCCTGCACGACCAACCCGCAGGTCGAGGAAGGCAAGCAGCTCATCGCCAAAGGCAACTTCGAGGAGGGCCTGGCGAAGCTCGAGCAGGCGGCGCGCGAGCGGCCGAACGAGGCCGCGCCGCGCAATGCCTTCGTCACCCAGCGCGAGGCGATCGTCGGCGTCTACGTGCGGGAGGGGGACGCGCAGCGCACCTTCGGCGATCTCGATGGCGCCGAGGCGAGCTTCCGCCGGGCGCTGCGGATCGACCCCAGCTCGCCGGCGGCGCTGGGCGGCGTCGACGCCGTCGCCCGCGACCGCCGCCACCTCGCGCTCGTGCACGACGCGGAGGAGGCGTTCAAGCGCGGCGATTTCGCGACTGCCGAGTCGAAGGCGCGTGCGGTGCTCGCCGAGAACTCGTCGCAGCGCAGCGCGCGCGCGGTGATGAAGGCGGTCGCGGAGCGCCGCGCGCAGCTCCAGACGGCCGCGCCGACCCTCGCGGCCGCGCTGTCGCGGCCGGTCACGCTCGAGTTCCGCGACGCGCCGATCCGCAGCGTCTTCGAGGTGATGTCGCGCAGCGCCGGCGTCAACTTCCTGTTCGATCGCGACGTGCGGCCCGACCTGCGCGTCACGATCTTCGTTCGCGGCGTGCCGCTCCAGGACGTGATCCGGATGATCCTGGTCACCAACCAGCTCGACCGCAAGGTGATGAACGAGAACTCCATGCTCGTCTATCCCAACACGCCGGCCAAGCAGCGCGAGTACCAGGAGCTCATCACGCGCAGCTTCTACCTCGCCAACGCGGACGTGAAGCAGACCGCCGCGATGATCCGTTCGATGGTCAAGACCCGCGATCTGTTCATCGACGAGAAGCTGAACCTGCTGGTCATGAAGGACACGGCCGATGCGGTGCGATATGCCGAGCAGCTTGTCGCGACCCAGGACCTCGGCGAGCCGGAGGTGATGCTGGAGGTCGAAGTGCTGGAAGTCGCCTCGAGCCTGATCCGCGACTTCGGCATCCGCTACCCCGAGCGGATCAACGTCGGCACGCTCGGGGCGGGCCTCGAGACCTCGACCACCACCAACACCGCGACCACCATCACCTCCACGAACCCGACCCCGCCGCCGTTCGTCCTCCTCCCGCCGAAGCCGTGGCAGTGGTTCGTCGCCAACCCGGTGTTCATCTTCAACCTGCGCCAGACCGACGGCACCGTCAACACCCTCGCCAACCCCCGCATCCGGGTGAAGAACCGGGACAAGGCCAAGATCCACATCGGCGAGCGGGTCCCGGTGATCACCACCACCTCGACCGCGAACGTGGGCGTGTCCTCGTCGGTGCAGTATCTCGACACCGGGTTGAAGCTCGACGTCGAGCCGAACGTCTACCTCGAGGACGAGGTCGCGATGAAGGTGCAGCTCGAGGTGTCGAACATCCTCGAGCAGCTCAACATTTCGGGCACGGTCGCCTACCGTCTGGGGACGCGCAACACGGCGACCACGCTGCGGCTGCGCGACGGGGAGACGCAGGTGCTCGCGGGCCTGATCAGCGATGAGGATCGCCACGCGGCCAACAAGATTCCCTACCTCGGCGACCTCCCGAACACCAAGCACCTGTTCTCGAGCGACACCGACCAGCGCACCAAGACGGAGATCATCCTGCTCATCACGCCGCGCGTCGTGCGCAACATTACGCGACCCGACACGGTCGCCGCGCAGTTCCACTCGGGGACCGATGCGGCACCGGGCTCGCCGCCGCTCAGGCTCGCGGCTACCGGCCCGGGGGCGCTGGCGATCGCGCCCGGTGCGGGTGCGCCCGGCCCGGTTGCGAAACCGCCGATTCCCGGCGTGCCGGGCGCGCCGCCGCCCACGGCGCCCGCCGACTCCGTGGAACTGACGGTGAGCGGTCCCGCGCAGGCCGCCATCGGCGAGGAGTTCGTCGTGAACCTCGGCCTGCCGGCGCGGAACGAGGGCGCGAACGCCACGATCGAGGTCGCCTACGACCCGACCGTGCTGCGCGCGCTGGGCGGGCAGCCCGCCGCGCCGCAGGCGACGCCCGGGGCGCCACCACCGCCGGCGGACGCGGGGCGCACGATCGTGTCGGTCAGCGGGCCGGCGGTCGCCGGCGCGCCGCCGGCGTCGACGTCGCTGCGCTTTCGCGTGGTGGCGAATGCGCCGACGACCACGACGATTCGCATCGAGAGCCTGACCGGGACCGACGCCGCCGGCCGGCCGCTGCTGGTGACCGCCCCCGGCGCGCTGGGCGTCGCGATCGTCGGTGCCCAGGGCGCGCGATGAGCGAGCGCGGCTTCACGTTCATCGAGCTGGTCATCACGGTCGCGATCATCGGCATCCTCGCCGCGGCAGCCGTGCCGCTCGTCGAGCTCACGGCGAAACGCGCGAAGGAGCAGGAGTTGCGCGCGAGCTTGCGGCAGCTCCGCACCGCGGTCGACGAGTACAAGAAGGCGGTCGACGACGGCAAGATCGCGAAGAAGGTCGACGAGTCCGGCTACCCGCCGTCGCTCGACGTCCTGGTCGAAGGCGTGGTCGACGGCGACGATCCGAACCGGCGGCGGCGCATCTACTTCCTGCGCCGGATTCCGCGCGATCCGTTCCACACCGACCCGGCCGTGCCGCCGGCCGAGACCTGGGGCAAACGGAGCTACGAGTCGTCCTACGACAACCCCCAGCCGGGCAAGGACGTGTTCGACGTGTACTCGCTCGCGCCGAGCGTCGGGCTCAACGGCCTGCCGTATCGGCAGTGGTGACGGACCGTGAGGCGCGGCGGATTCACGCTCATCGAGCTGATCGTGGTGATGGCGATCATCGCCACGCTGCTCACGATCGCCCTGCCGCGGTACTTCGGCAGCGTCGAGCGATCGAAAGAGGTGACGCTGCGCCAGTCACTCAACGTGATGCGCGAAGCGATCGACAAGTTCAACGCCGACAATGGGCGTTATCCCGAAAAGCTCCAGGACCTGGTCGAGAAGCGCTACATCCGTGCGATCCCGGTGGACCCGATCACCGAGAGCGTCGAGACCTGGGTGATCGTGCCGGTTCCCGGGGCGATGGCGCAGGGCGCGGTGTACGACGTGCGCAGCGGGGCGACGGGCAATGCGAGCGATGGCAAGCCGTTCGCTGAGCTATGAGCGCCCGGCGCCGCCGCTGCGCGAGCTCGGCTTCACCTACGTCTGGCTCCTGGTCGCGATCGCAGTGATGGCTGCCGGGCTCGCCGCGATCGGCGAGGTCGCGAGCACCGCAGCGAAGCGCGAACGGGAGGCCGAGCTGCTCTTCGTCGGCGACCAGTTCGCGCAGGCGATCGCCGAGTACTACGCGAGCTCCCCGAGTGCGCCGCAGTACCCGCAGAAGCTCGAGGAACTGCTCGCCGACAACCGCTATCCGAACGTCCGGCGCTACCTGAGGCGGGTGTATCGCGACCCGATGACCGGCCGCGCCGACTGGGGCCTCGTGCGCGGGCCGGGCGGAGGGATCATCGGCGTGCACAGCCAATCGCTGGAGCGTCCCCTCAAGGTAGCGAACTTCCCGAAGTCGTACGAGTCGTTCGCCGGTGCAACGTCGTACAGCAGCTGGGTGTTCGCCTCTCAGGCCGGTGGCGGGCCGGCTGGGCGCGAGAAACCGGCGACACCGGCCGTACCGCCCGCCAAGTCCGGCCCGCGCACGACCGCCCGGCGGGCGGGCCCAACGCGCCCGCCGCGGCGCAGGTCGCGCCTCCGAAACCTTCTCGCGCTAGTCCGCCGGGTGATCCCGAAAGCCCCGCGGGGCCATCGCCCCGCGGGGCCGAACAGCAATTGCTTACGGTCTACGAGCTACACGGGCTGCTGCGCGGGCCCGATCCGGTACGGCCGCATCATCTCGTTATCCTCGTGTTCGACGATGTGGCAGTGCCAGACGAACTGGCCCACCTGTCGTCTGAAAAGTCATCCGCACCCGGGTGACTTCGCCCGGATAAGCGATGACGGTGTCCTTGAAGCCCGTTCTCCCATCGCTCGGGCGGTGTGGGCGCGGAGCCTGGGGCGATCTGGATCGGCCGGCCAGTCTTCGTTGACGAGACGCCTGGCGATTGACCACCTCGAAGAACGACCTCGTGGATGTGCATCGGATGGGCGTCGACGGTGGAGTTATAGATCTCCCACATTTCGCTCGCCCCGACGATCAGGAGTTCTCCGTCACCGGGTCCTTCCCACTTCAGCGCTGTCATTCGTCCAGAAGGCCGACCAACGGGTTGGAGGTGCCGAGGCCAGCTGCCGAGCAGGGCCTCGGCTGGCACCTCGGCGAAGAACGCCGACATCATGCTCGAGCAGGGCTACCGGTCGCGTGAGGGTCGCCGCCGGCAGCGGGTAATGGCTGGTAGCGGCAGGCACTGCGGGCTGGCGTCGGTCGGCGTCGAAGCGGCTGCAGCCACGACGCAGCAACTGCACGTTCACGTTGAACGGTGCTCACGAGCCCCGTCGACGCGGGTCGAAGCCCGGCTGAACCCGGACGCCGCCGGCGAACGGCGCGTCCGGCCCGACGTTTTGCAGCGTCACGGGCGTTGCCGAACTGGCACGCTCGTGAAGTCGACGATCATGTCGGCCCGCTCGGCCGAGACCCATGAGGAGCCGGTTGCCATCGTTCGCGGTAAGGTTCACCGGCGCCGCGAAGTAAGCCGCCCTCGTTGCCGATCTGCCAGACCTGGACTCTCGGGATGTTGCTGAACGTCGAGGATCAGGAACCGCGACTGGCAGCCGTTCAGGAAGCCGGAAGCGATAGCGCCGCGGCTGGACCGTCAAGAAACGGCCAGGTCTTCCCGTTCACCATGATCAGTTACCGAAGAACTCAGGGTTCCAGATCGGCGAGATATCGGTAAACGGGATGTACGGCCCGACGAATGCCGTCGAAGAACGCCCGCGTGTTCGGGTAGAAGAGCGACCCGCCGAGATTGAACGAGCGGTCCTGGATGGCGATCGGGATCTCGAAGTAGGTCTTGTTGGGCGGGAACTTGTCGTTCGCCTTTGGCGCCGGGCCCGGAAGCACGGCGGGGGCCCCGACTGCGGTCGATCACGGCGCCGTTGCCGTCGGGCCCGCCCCGGATGAGGTAGAAACCGGCTGGGCCTGCGTACACATTGAGACGCGTCATGCCCAAGGTGTGGTCGTGGTACCAGGCAGTCGACGGACGATTGGCTGTTCGGGTACGTGAATGTCGCCGTAGCCCGGCACCCAGGCGCGCCGAGTTCGCCCGGCCTTGCGCTTGAAGAAGTCGTACCAGGTGCCCGACCGTCGCGAAGCCGGCGGGGATATTACCGGCCGCCGGCAGGAACCACGCCTCGGCGTAGCCGTCCGCACCAGTCTCTCGACGTTCGTCCGCGCCGTGGACGTGCGTCACGATCGGCACCGGGCCGGTGTAGGGCCCGGGCGTGGTCGCGGGAATCGGGCGCGTATCACGGTCCGCGATGCCCCCGGCGGATTCGCCCAGTGCAGCGTCGGATCGACGGGGAGCAGGTGCGGCAGGTAGTTGTTGTTCGCATCGACGAGCCCGTTCACCCATGTGATCGTGGTTTGCGCTGCCCCTCGTAGCCTCGATCGTGAAGCGCCGGGTAGTTCAACGTGCCGCCGAGGTTGTTCTCGGCCCCGTAGCTCCACACCGTTGTCCTTGGCATGGGAGTCGGCAGAATCGGCAGAATCTGCTGCGAGAACTGCTTGACGGCGATCCTGTACACGTTGGGCGCGCCGTTGTTGGGCATCGCTGGCGGCTTGACTAGAGGCGTAACGAACTTCAGAATCGCGCCGGGCACGAGCGTGCCGCCCGGGATTGCTGCTGCGATCGCCTCCTCGACACCGAACTCGTTGATCGCGTACAGCGTCAGCGCGCCCGCGCTGCTGAACTTCGAGGAAAAGTGCGTCGCGTAACCATTCTGGTCCTCCTTTCTTTCACGTCCGCGCGCCGTTCCAGCGTGGAGAGCGGCAGCTCGACGTAGTGCTTGCAAGACAAAGGGAATTCGACGAGGGACAGCAGGAATGCGAGAGTCCGAGGACGCGCGCGGCGCTCGGCGAGCGAGACGGTCCCCGACAAACTCATTGGTCCTCCCACGGAACGACTGGTTAATAGGCTAGCGGATCACCGTGTAAGGGGCTTGACGCTTAGTCAACGCCGCGGCCGGAGCTCAGCTAGGCCAGAAGGACTAGTGGTTCACAGCCTCGACGGCGCATCGCGGGTGCGAATGCGGTGGCGGGTGCCGATCTACGGGGGAATCACTTGTCATCCGGACCCGCGGGCTCGCGATGCCGGCTTTCGCGGAGAACGTTGCGTCCTCCAGCTCACGCTCTGCTGCGCGTTTGCAAATCGGTCACGCCGCGCGCAACGGCCTGAACTGCCAGCGAGTGCCAGCGCCTAGGAACGCGGATCGGCGCGCGTTGGCCCCGGACGCCGCGTCGCCCGTGCGACGCGGCGCACGACCCTAGCCGCGAGTCTTCGCGTAGTTCAGCGGCCCGCCGGTGAACGGCGCGAACCCGGTGCCGAAGATGAGCCCGGCGTCCGCGAGATCGGCATCGGCGACGATGCCTTCGTCGACCGCCTTCTTCGCTTCGGCGAGGTAAGGGTCCATCACCCGCTTGACGAGATCGTCGTCGACCGGGTCGGCCTTGCCTTTGACCGGCTTGCCCTTCTCCCAGCGGTAGAAACCTTCGTCGGTTTTCTTGCCGAGCTTGCCGGTGTTCAGGAGCTCCGCAAGTCGCCGCGGCGGCAGTCGCGTCGGCGCCCGCGAGCGACTTGCCGGCCGCCGCGCAGATGTCGAGCCCGACGGTGTCGGCGAGCGCGATCGGGCCCATCGGCATGCCGAACTGCTCGGCCGCCTTGTCGATCGTCTCCGCCTTGACCCCTTCATCGAGCATCCGGAAAGCGTTCGCCATGTAGGGCCCTAGCACGCGGTTGACGAGGAACCCGGGCGAGTCCTTCACCGGCAGCGGCAGCTTGTCGATCTGCCGGACGAACGCCGCGCCTTTCAGGGCCCCCTCGGGGTCGGTCGCGGCGCTGGCGACGACCTCGACGAGCTGCAGCTGCGGCACCGGATTGAAGAAGTGCAGGCCGACGAGGCGCGACCGATCCTTCATCCGCTGCGCGATGTCAGCGAGCTTCAGGCTCGAGGTGTTGGTCGCGAGGATCGCCCCGGGCTTCGCCCGCGCTTCGACGGCGGCGAACAGGTCCTGCTTGACCTGGAGGTTCTCGAAGATCGCCTCGATGATCACGTCGGCGTGCCGCACCCCGTCGCCGTTCACGTCCGGCATCAGCCGGTCCAGCGCGTCGCGCACGCGCAGCTTGTCGCGCAGGCGCTTGCCGAAGAGCTCCGCCGCCCGCTTCATGGCGGGCGCGAGGCGCTCGGGCGTGGTGTCCTGCAGCGTGACGGTCAGCCCGCGCAGCGCGCAGATCGCCGCGATGTCGCCGCCCATCGTGCCCGCGCCGATCACGTGCACGCGCTGCGCCTGGAAGGAGGAGTCCTTGCCGAGCGACTTCATCCGCTCCTGCAGCCCGAACACCCGGATCAGGTTCTTCGCCGTCGGGTGCTGCACGAGGTACGCGATCGACGCCGGATCCTGCGGCGGCGGGAGGAACGGGTCGCCGTCGTACTTCTCCCAGAGCTCCAGGATCGCGTACGGGGCCGGGTAGTGCTCGCGGCGGGCGCGCTTCTCGAGCCGGGACGCGGGCCAGCGCGGCGACAAGGCTCTTGAGCGGGCCGTTCATCAGCCGCTGCGCGACGGGCAGCGTACGCGGCTTCGGCGCCTCGAGGATCATGATCCGGGCCGCGTTCTCCATGACGCGCGGCGGGACGGCGGCATCGACGAGCCCGATCCGCTTCGCGCGGCGCGCATCCACCGACCGGCCGGTCATCATCAGGTCGAGCGCGGCGCTCGGGCCGACCACCTTCGGCAGCCGCTTCACGCCGCCCCAGCCGGGCAGGATGCCGAGCATCACCTCGGGCAGCGCGAACCGCGTCCCCGGCTCGTCGACGGCGATGCGGTAGCGGCACGCGAGCGCGAGCTCGAACCCGCCGCCCATGCAGAAGCCGCGCACCAGCGCGACCGTCGGGAAGGGCAGGGCGGCGAGGCGGTTGAACGTGTCCCAGCCGCGCCGCACGATCGCTAGCGCCTCCTCGACCTCGTCGATCCGCGTGAACTCGTCGACGTCCGCGCCGGCGATGAACCCGGAGTCCTTGCCCGAGCGGATCACGACCCCCCTGGGCCGCTCGGCCGCGAGCCGGTCGATGATGGCGCCGAGCTCCTCCATCACCTCCTTCGAGAAGGTGTTGGTGGAGGTCCCGGCGCGATCGAACGTGAGCCAGACGATGCCGTCGGCGTCCTTGTCGAGGCGCCAGTGGCGGTACGCGCCCGCCGCCTGCTTGTCGAGCACTGCGTCCGCGGGGTTCATGCGGCTCTCCTTTGTCGCGGTTACAAGGCCTCGACCAGCATCGCCCCGCCCTGGCCGCCGCCGATGCAGATCGTCGCCATGCCCCGCTTGCCCTTGTTCCGTCTGAGGACGTGGAGCAGGTGCAGCACGATGCGCGCCCCGGACGCCCCGACCGGGTGCCCGAGCGCGATCGCGCCGCCGTCGACGTTGAGCTTCTCGAGATCAAGCTTGCCCATCGCCCCGTCGAGGCCGAGGTCGTTCCGGCAGTACTCGTCGCTCTTCCACGCCGCGATGCACGCGAGCACCTGGGCCGCGAACGCTTCGTTGATCTCCCAGGCGTCGAGATCGTTCAGGCCGAGGCCATGGCGCTGCAGGATCGGCGTCGCCGCGTGCACCGGCCCGAGCCCCATCTGCGACGGGTCGAGCCCCGCCCACTGCGAATCGACGATGCGGCCGACGGGCTCGAGCCCGTGGCGCTTCACCGCCTCATCGGTCGCGAGCAGCACCCACGCGCCACCGTCGGTGACCTGCGAGGAGTTTCCGGCGGTCACGTTGCCGTACTTGCGGTCGAAGAACGGCTTGAGCTTTGCAAGGTTCTCGGCCGTCGAGTCCTTGCGCACGCCGTCGTCGGCGGTGTAGACGTTGCCGGCGCCGTCGTACACCGGCACCACCTCCGGCGCGAGGCCGTCGGCGTCCGCGCTCGTCGAGCCAGCCGTTCTCCTGCGCCCGGATCAGGCGCGCGTGGCTGCGCGCCGCGTACTCGTCCATCTGCCGGCGCGTGATGCCGAACCGGTGCGCGAGGTTCTCGGCGGTCTGGCCCATGAGCAGCCCGACGTTCGGGTCGGTCAGCCCGCGCATCAGCCCGATCACCGGCGCGAGATAGCCGGGCCGGAACCGCGCGAGCGCGGCCGCTTTCTGGCCGAACGTCCGGGCGGCGTAGAAGTTCGCGAACCAGAGGACCATCGCGTCGGAGAAGAGCAGCGGCGCCCGCGACAGCGCGTCGACGCCACCGGCGAGGACGAGCTCGGAGCGCCCGGCCTCGAAGTTCGCGATCGCGGAGTCGAGCGCCTGCATGCCCGAGGCGCAGTTCCGCATCACCGTCCAGCCCGGCACCTGCTGGCCGCAACCCATGCGGAGGGCCACCACCCGCCCGATGTTCACCTCGTCGACGGAGGGCGCGGCGCAGCCGAGGATCACCTCGTCGAGCTCGGTCGGCGCGAACGGCTGGCGGGTGAGCACCGCGCGGCCGGCCGCCGTGGCGAGATCGCTGGCCGCGAACGGGCCTGGGCGGTTGCGCGCCTTGAGGAACGGCGTCCGCGCGCCGTCGATGATGTAGACGTCCTGCCTCACTCGGTGGCTCCTTTACTGGCAGTACCGCGCGTAGTCCCAGCGGGCCTCGTTGCAGTTGGTCCCGTACACTTGGTCCGCCCAGACGTCCTTGTCGACGCCGGGGCACCAGCGGCTCGCGCGCTTGGCGGCGGAGACGCACGCCGCGGAAGCCTTCTCCGGCACCTCGAAGCGCTCGTGGATCGGCCCCTCGTAGTCGCCCGAGGCCGTAAAGCAGCCGGCGACGAGCAGCGCCGCGAGTAGTGTGCTTGTCCGAAGCACGGCGGCGCCTACGCGACCGCCCGCTGCGCCGCCGGCCGGGCCTCCGCGGCCAGCGCGAGATCCGGCGGGAAGTCGTCCACCCGGATCACCTCGTCGCGCAGGCGCGCGGCGCGGGCGAGCTGGGCGCGCTCGTCGGCGGTGAGCATTCCGGCGGCGATCGCGGCCTTGGCCAGCGCCTCCGCCGTCTCGCCGGCGATGTGCCCGGCGCGCTGGGCGTCGCGCAGCTTCCGCTCGATCGGTTCGGCGGCGATGGTGGCGTCGAGCGCCGCCTCGAGCTTCCCGATGATGTCGGTCTCGCCCCGGGGCAGATACATGCCGGCGGTCAGCCGGTCGCGGCTCGCCGATGGCTCGATGAGCAGCTTCGCGACCTCGTGGCCGAGCCGGTCGGACGGCACGACGTACGGCCGGCCGAGCGGGAAGAGGCACCGCCGCAGCAGCCAGGCGACCGGGCGGCTCGGGTAGTTGGAGATCACGCCTTCGAACGCGTTCTGCGCCTTGTACATCGCGTCCCAGATTGCCCAGTCGAGCAGCGGCTTGTCGGCCTTCTGGCGACCCTCGTCCTCGTACCGCTTGAGCGTCGCCGACGCCAGGTACATGAGCGAGAGGATGTCGCCGAGCCGGGCGGAGAGCTTCTCCCGCCGCTTGAGGCCGCCGCCGAGCACGACCATCGACACGTCGGTCAGGAACGCGAACATCGCCGAGAAGCGGGTGAGCTGCTGGAAGTAGCGCCGGTTCTCCGGCGCGGCGTTCAGGGCCACCCCGATCCAGTGCGAGCCGGTGAGCCCCATGATCAGCGCACGCACGGCGTTGGTGAGGGTGAAGCGGATGTGGCCCCAGAGCGCGTGGTCGAACGCCTGCGAGGCCTTCTTCCGGTCGGGCTCCCGCGCCGCGAGCATCTCCTTCAGGACGTAGGGATGGCAGCGGATCGCGCCCTGGCCGAAGATGATCAGGCTGCGCGTCAGGATGTTCGCGCCCTCGACCGTGATCGAGATCGGGATCTGCTGGTAGGCGCGGCCCATGAAGTTGTTCGGCCCGAGGCAGATGCCCTTGCCGCCCTGGATGTCCATCGCGTCGTTGACGACCCGGCGGTTGCGCTCGGTCACGTGGTACTTGACGATGGCCGAGATCACCGACGGCTTCTCGCCGAGGTCGATCCCGACCGCGGTCATGCGGCGCGCGGCGTCCATCATGTAGAGGTTGGCGCCCATGCGCGTGAGCGCCTCCTCGATGCCCTCGAACTTGGCGATCGGCGTCTTGAACTGGCTGCGGACGCGCGCGTAGGCGCCGGTCGCGCGCACGGCGAGCTTCGAGTTCCCGACGTTGGACGACGGCAGCGAGATCGAGCGACCCGCGGCGAGGCACTCCATCAGCATCCGCCAGCCCTGGCCGGCCATGGCCGGCCCGCCGATGATCCAGTCGAGCGGCATGAAAACGTCCTTGCCCGAGGTCGGACCGTTCTGGAACGTCGCGTTCAGCGGGAAGTGCCGCCGGCCGGTGTGGACCCCGGGATGGCTCGTCGGCACCAGCGCGCAGGTGATCCCGATGTCGTCCCTGTCCCCGAGGAGGTGATCGGGATCGTAGAGGCGGAACGCGAGCCCGAGCAGGGTCGCCACCGGGCCGAGCGTGATGTAGCGCTTGTCCCACGTCACGCGCATCCCGAGGACTTCCTTGCCCTCCCACGTGCCCTTGCAGACGACGCCGTGGTCGGGAATCGCCGCGGCGTCGGAGCCGGCGTGCGGGTTGGTGAGCGCGAAGCACGGGATCTCGAGGCCTTTGCCGAGCCGCGGCAGGTAGTGGCGCTTCTGCTGCTCGGTGCCGTAGTGGAGGAGCAGCTCCGCGGGCCCGAGCGAGTTCGGCACCATCACGCTGACCGCGGCCGCGCTGCAGCGGGTGGAGAGCTTGGTGACGACCTGCGAGTGCGCGTAGGCGGAGAACCCTTTGCCGCCGTACTCCTTCGGGATGATCATCCCGAGGAACCCCTTGTCCTTGATGTACTGCCAGGCGTGCGGGGGCAGGTCGTTGATCGCGTACGTGCTCCAGTCGTCGGCGATCCGGCAGAGCTCCTCGGTTTCGCCGTCGAGGAACGCCTGCTCCTCGGCGGACAGCCGCGGCTTGGGGAAGGCGAGGAGCTCGTTCCAGTTCGGCCGCCCGGAGAAGAGCTCGCCGTCCCACCACACCGTCCCGGCGTTGATCGCGTCGGCCTCGGTCTGCGACATCGGCGGCATGACTCTGCGGAACACGCCGAGGAGCCGATCGCTGATGAGCAGGCGCCGCAGCGGCCGGACGTTGAGGATCGCGGCGAAGACGACGAACCCCCAGCCGAGCAGATTCACCGCCAGCGGCGACAAGTCCGCTGCCGGGCCCAATGCGAGCAGGAGCGCCCCGACGGCGAGGGTCCAGACCCACGCCCGCGCCTCGAGATAGGCGAGGGCGAGGAATGCCGCGATCGCAGCGAGCAGGAAGAGCCAGATCATCGTGATGCCTCCGTGCCTCTAGGCGACGCGACGCGCGCCCCTCAACGTTGTGACCGCCGGGGCCGGCAGTTTGTTCACCGCCGCGCGCGGGAGGCGTGAATCCGCGAGCGAGACGATGGGATCCTCGCCCGCGAGGTCCGGCAGCGGCGCCTGCAGGCCGGCGATCAGGAACGGTGCGAGCCGGCGCAGGAGGAGCTGGTCGTTGGTCGGCTTCGCGGTTTCGTCCTGGCTCAGCGCCGCGATCAGCCGCCAGGCGTCGGTGCCGGCGAGCGTGTAGGCGAGTGCGCCGAGCATGAAGTGCAGCCGCCAGGACAGCTCGCGCGGTGCGATGTCGGGCAGCGCGCTGGCGAACGCGTCCTTGAAGCGCCCGATCGACGGCGCGTACCGCTCCGACAGGAACGCGCGCAGCTCGGGCGACGGGTCCACGTACGCGCGCCCGAGGAGCCGCAGGAAATCGGCCCCGCCGCGCTTCGGGTCCCGCGCGAGCCGGAGCGCCGGGACGAACAGCGCCGACAGGATCTGCTCGCACGACAGGGGCGCGCGGCCCGCGACGCGCTCGTGGGCGTCGAGCAAGGCGAGGCGTTCCGCATGCAGCGCGTCGAGCCGCCGGGCGAGCATCGACTGGAAGAGCCCGCGCTTGCCGCCGAAGTGATAGTTGACCGCGGCCAGGTTGACGCGCGCCGCCGCGGTGAGCATGCGGCTGGACGTGCCGTCGTAGCCGTGCGCCAGGAACAGGCGCTCGGCGGCGGCGAGCAGGCGCGCCCGGCGGTCGGCGGGGCGAGTGCGGGAAGCGGCCGGCATCACAACACCAGTTTCAAACGACTGTTTGAATGTGAGCCCGCCGCACCAGGGTGTCAAGGGGCGTCCCCCGTTGGCGCAACCAGCCCGCGCGCCCTGCGGTGGCGATAACCCTCTGGCGGCGCTTGATTTCGCTGCGGGAGGCAACACTTTAGAATCCCCGCTCTAGACCGACCGAAAGTCACCCTTGCGACATCACGACGGCGCCGCGCTCCCGCTCGACCCGTCCCCGCCCGGGGCGGTGCCCGCGCGCCGGCGGAGCGAGTGGCGAGTGCTCCCCCGCCTGCTGCCTTACCTCTGGGAGTTCAAGTGGCGGGTGCTGGTCGCGCTCACGCTGCTCGTCGCGGCCAAGCTCGCGAACGTCGCCGTCCCGCTCATCCTGAAGGAGATCGTCGACGCGCTCGACCCGCAGACCGCGATCCTGGCGGTGCCGTTCGCGCTGCTGGCGGCGTACGGGATGCTCCGCTTCTCGACCACGCTCTTCGCGGAGCTGCGCGACGTGCTCTTCGTCCGGGTGACGCAGCGCGCCATCCGACGCGTTGCGCTGGAGGTGTTCCGGCATCTTCACAGCCTGTCGTTGCGCTTCCACCTCGAGCGGCAGACCGGCGGCGTGTCGCGCGACATCGAGCGGGGCACCAACGGCATCTCGACGCTGCTCTCGTACATGCTGTTCTCGATCGTGCCGGTCATCCTCGAGTTCGGCCTGGTCGCGGCGGTGCTGCTCACCAGGTTCGACTGGCGCTTCGCCGCGATCACGTTCGGCGCGGTCGCGGTCTACATCGCGTTCACGATCGTGGTCACCGAGTGGCGCATCGACATCCGCCGCCGCGCGAACGAGCTCGACTCGAAGGCGAACACCCGGGCGATCGACAGCCTCCTCAACTACGAGACGGTGAAGTACTTCGGCAACGAGGAGTTCGAGGCGCGCCGGTACGACGAGAACCTCCGCAGCTACGAGTCGGCGGCGACCAAGAGCGAGGCCTCGCTCGGGTTCCTCAACATCGGCCAGAGTCTGATCATCGCCGTCGCGGTGACCGCGCTCATGGTGCTGGTCGCGGAGGGCGTCGCGGCGCGGAGCCTCACGCTCGGCGACCTGGTGCTGGTCAACGGGCTGCTGATCCAGCTCTACATCCCGCTCAACTTCCTCGGCATGGTCTATCGCCAGATCAAGCAGGCGCTCACCGACATCAACCGCATGTTTCGCCTGCTCGAGGAGAACCGCGAGATCCAGGACCGCCCGAATGCGGTCGCGCTCCCCGACGAACCGGCGACGATCCGCTTCGAGCGCGTCGACTTCTCCTACGAGCCGAACCGACAGATCCTCTTCGACGTGAGCTTCGAGATTCCGGCCGGGAGCAAGGTCGCCGTGGTGGGCCACTCGGGGTCGGGAAAATCGACCCTGGCGCGCCTGCTGTACCGTTTCTACGACGCGGGGAGCGGCCGGATCAGCGTGAACGGCATCGACGTGCGGGACCTCAGGCAGGCGAGCCTGCGCGCCGCGATCGGCATCGTCCCCCAGGACACGGTGCTCTTCAACGACAACATCCGGTACAACATCCACTACGGCCGTCCCGGCGCGGCCGAGGAGGAGGTGCTCGACGCGGCGCGGGCGGCGCACATCCACGACTTCATCATGACCCTCCCCGACCGCTACGAGACTCCGGTCGGCGAGCGGGGGCTGAAGCTCTCGGGCGGCGAGAAACAGCGCGTTGCGATCGCGCGCGCGCTCCTCAAGCGCCCGCGGATCCTGATCTTCGACGAGGCGACGAGTGCGCTCGACTCGAAGGCCGAGAAGGCGATCCAGGCCGAGCTCGACCGCATCGCCCGGGGGCACACGACCCTCGTCATCGCCCATCGGCTGTCGACCGTGATGGACGCCGACCAGATCCTGGTGATGGACCACGGCCGCATCGTCGAGCGGGGCACCCACCGGGCGCTGCTGGAGGCGGGGGGGCTGTACGCCCAGATGTGGGCGCTGCAACAAGAAGAGGAGCCTCAGGACCCCCCGGAGGCCCCCGGACCTGCGCAAATCGTGGCCGCGGCGTGACTTTTTCTCATGACATCGTCAGGTCTCGCGCGTAGGGCCTTATTTTTGCTTGCCTCTGGGCCGTGGCGGCGGATAGACTGCGCCGCGGGTGGTCAGGGGGGTAGGGGGTATGACAACAATGATTCGCGCCGCGGCGCTGGCCGCAGCCCTGTCGTGGGCTGCGTTCATGCCGGCCGCGCACGCGGGCGATGCGCCCAAGCTCAAGTCGTCGGCCGTCCTGATCGTCGATGCGGAGACCGGCGAGGTGCTCTACGACAAGAACGCCGCGGCGGTCGTCCCGATCGCGTCGATCACCAAGCTCATGACCGCCGTGGTCCTGCTCGATGCCGAGCTGCCGCTCGACGAGCCCATCGAGATCACCCGCGAGGACCTGGACAACACCCGGTCGGCACGGACGTTGACGCCGCTCAACCGCGGCGTGACGCTGACGCGCGACGAGCTGCTCCGGCTCGCGCTGATGGCCTCCGAGAACCGCGCCGCCGCAGCCCTGGGACGGACCTACCCCGGCGGCGTCGAGGCCTTCGTCCAGGCGATGAACGAGACCGCGGCCGAGCTGGGGATGAACGACACCCGGTTCGTCGAGCCGACCGGCCTGTCGAGCGAGAACGTCTCGAGCGCCGCGGACCTGGCGAAGCTCGTGATCGCGGCCCGCGACTATCCGCTCATCCGCGAGTACTCCACGTCACCGAGCGCCGCGGTGCGTCTCGGCAAGCGCAACGTCCGGTTCGCGAATACCAACGGGCTCGTGCGCAACGCGGGCTGGGAGATCGCGGTCTCGAAGACCGGTTTCATCCGCCAGGCCGGACGGTGCCTCGTGATGCAGGCGAACATGTCCGCGCGGTCGGTGGTGATCGTGCTGCTCGACTCGGTGGGCAAGTACACGCGGGTCGGCGACGCCATCCGCATCCGGAAGTGGCTCGAGCTCGGGAACACCGCTCCGGTGGGGGCGATCCGCATGGACGCCCCGGCCAGCCGGCATGCCGCCCGGCGTCAGTCGGCTGCCGTGGAAGGTCACATCGGCATCCCGGTGCAGGCGGCCGCCCTGCACTGACCGCTCCATGACGGCCCCGCGGCGTTCGGGCGCGGGGGTCGTCCGGTTCTACAACTTCCTCTCCGAGGGGCCGTCCTTTCTCGACGACGTGCTCGCGGGTCTTTCCGCGCCGCACAAATCGCTCCCCCCCAAGTACTTCTACGACTGGCGCGGCTCGAAGCTCTTCGAGGCCATCTGCGAGCTGCCCGAGTACTACCCGACCCGCACCGAGATGGCGATCATGGAGACCCGCCTCGGCGAGCTCGTCCGGCTCCTCGGCGCCGACACCCAGCTGATCGAGTTCGGCTCCGGGTCGAGCGTTAAGACGCGCCTCCTCATCGGCCGCGCGCAGCCCTCGCTCTACGTGCCGATCGACATCTCCGATGCCCAGCTGCGCAGCGCCTGCGCCGAGCTCGCGCAGATGTTTCCCTGGCTCAACGTCACCGCCGTCGTCGCCGACTTCACGCGGCCACTCAAGCTGCCGGAGTTCATGGGCGTGCCGATCCGGCGCAAGGTCGTGTACTTCCCCGGCTCGACGATCGGCAATCTCACGCGGGAGGAGGCGCTCGAGTTCCTGAAGGGCGTGCGCGAGATCGTGGCCTCGGGCGGGATGCTCGTGGTCGGGGTCGACCTCAAGAAGGACAAGCGCACGCTCGAGGCGGCGTACGACGACGCGCGCGGCGTGACCGCCGAGTTCAACCTGAACCTGCTGGCGCGGATCAACCGCGAGCTCGGCGGCGACTTCCAGGTCAAGCGCTTCCGGCACCGCGCGTTCTACGACGAGCACATGGGCCGCATCGAGATGCATCTCGAGAGCGTCTTCCAGCAGATCGTCCACGTCGCCGGCCAGCGGTTCGAGTTCAAGGCGGGCGAGACCATCCACACCGAGATCTCGTGCAAGTACGGCGTGGCGGAGTTCCAGGCGCTCGCGCGCGGGGCGCGGTTTCATCCCGAGCAGGTGTGGACCGATCCGGCGAATCTCTTCGCCGTGCACGTGATGATGGCGGTCTAGAAACGATACCCGAGCGCGCGGGAGATCTTCTCCGCGGTTTCCTTCACCAGCCCCGACCACGCCGGCTTCATCCGCTCGGCGGGCGCCGACACCGAGAGCCCGGCGACGAGCGCGCCGCTGTCATCGCGGATCGCGGCGCCGATGCACCGCACCCCAAGCTCGGCCTCCTCGTTGTCGACCGCGTAGCCCTGCCTGCGGATCCGGTCGAGCTCCTTCTCCAGGGTCGGCAGCGCATGGATCGTGTTCCTGGTGAACGACGGGAGGCCGGTGCGCTCGGCGTAGGCCTTCACCCCTTCGGCGCCTTCGTCGAGCAGGAAGAGCTTCCCGACCGCGGTGATGTGCAGCGGCGCGCGCGCGCCGATGATGTTGACCACGCGCATCAACGAGCGCCCGCTGGAGGTGCGCTCGATGTAGACGATCTCGTCGTCGCGACGCACCGAGAGGTTGACCGCTTCGCCGCTGGCGGCGTGGAGCTCGCGCATGAACGGGAGCGCGTGCTCGCGCACGCTGATCCGCGACTTGACGAGGTTGCCGAGCTCGAGCAGCCGCATGCCGAGCCGGTAGCTGCCCTGGTCGACGCGCTCGGCCATCCGGTCGCGCACGAGCGCGGTGAGGATGCGGTGCGCAGTTGACGGGTGCAGCGCCGCTTTCCCGGCGGCGAGCTTCAGGCTGACCGCGTTCGGCGACTCGGCGAGGACCTCGAGGAGCCGCATCATCCGCTCGATGACCTGGATGGAGTTCTTGGATTCCTTCTGGTTCACGTCGCGCGCCGCCCTTGCGAACGGCGAAAGTCTACACCGCCATCCGGAACTGGTCGCGTGTCAAGCTTCGCGCCCACTGGGCGGCGGCTGGACGGTCGGGCGCGACTTTCCGGCGCCGCAGAAGAGAACCTTCCGGGATCGGTACGCGAAGCGGCGCGGCTAGGGGACCGGCACGGCGGCGTTAGCCGCGATGACCGCTCTGCCTTCCGCGCTGAGGACGAAGTCGAGGAACCGCGCGACCGCGGGCGGCGGGGGCGCCTTGGTCACCAGGTAGGACGCTCGCACCAGCTCGTAGGCGCCGGTCTTCACGTTCTCCGCGGTCGCCGGCCGGGCGTCCAACAGCAGCGCCCTGATTTGCCCGCGGCTCTGCTCGACCACGGTCATGGTGGTGACGCCGATCGCGCCGGGCGTGGCGGCGAGCGCTTTCGCCATGTCGCCGGAGCGCGGCATGAGCTTCACGGTCTCGGCGAACCTGAGGTCCTTGAGGCAGCCGATCTTGTCGCGGATCACCTCCGAATCGACCTCCGAATCCGGACGGGCGAGCGGTGCGATCGCCAGCTCCGGCCCCGAGACGGCCCGCCAGTCGCGCAGCCTTCCGGCGTAGATCTCGCAGATCTGCTGCGAGGAGACGCCTGAAATCGGCACGCTCGCATGGACTCCGAAGACCACCGCAATCCGCGCGATCTCGCGCGCCGCGAGGCCTTGGCGCGCAAGTTCCTCCGCGGCGAGGCCATGACTCGCAAGCGCGACGTCGATTTTGCCCTCGGTGAGCGCAACGAGCCTGGCTTTGGTGCCCAGCCCGGTGCCCATGATCACGGCCATGCCCGGGTCGGCGCTGCTCGTAGTCTCGCGCGAGCGCCGCGACGAGCGGCATCACGCCGGTCGAGCCATCGACCGAGAGCCGGTCAGCGGGTTGCGCTTGCGCGCCCGAAAGTGCCAACGCCGCCAATAGCCCCGCGATGCGCCGTACCGTTCGAGCGCCCATGGCATCCCCCGTCGGGCCGACGACCCCCATGTATACCAATAGCACAGGGCCTTCGGGGCGCAAGCGCAGGCGAGAGCGGGTCAGCCGGGCGCCAGCGCGCCGAGATAGCCCCGCACGGCGTCCTGCTGCAACAGCTCGTCCCAGCCCGCGGCCAGAGCGAGCTGCCCGCGGTTGACGAAGACGAACCGCTCGCAGGTCTCGCGCAGGATGTCGAGGTGGAAGGCGGCGGTCGGGTGCAGGCAGAGAAACACGAGCCGCCGCTCGCGCCGCAGCCGCCGGAAGAAGTCCAGCATGAAGCCGATGTACCCGTCCTGGGTGTTGAACTGGGGCTCGTCGAAGAGGTGCACGAGCGGATAGTCGCTCGCGGCGTGCTCGAGCATGAAGCTCGGCACCGTGCGCTTGAACGAGCGCACCTGGTAGGACTGGTGGTAGTGGATCGCGAGACGGTCCCGCTCCCGGTAGCGCACGCGATGGATGTCGCGCCCGTCGATCCGCACCCGCCCGGCCGAGGGCAGGTTCGACCCGGTGATCAGCTCGAAGAGCGTCGTCTTGCCCGAGCCGTTGGGTCCCATTACGCCCACGATCGCCGGCTCGGCGACCGTGAAGTCCGCCGCGAGCGAGAACGTGACCTCGCGCTTGAGCACGCCGCGCGTGTACTGCTTGCGAACGCCTTCGACGGCCAGGAGCGGCTGCATCCGCTAAATCCCAAGCAGCCGCGCGCGGAGCGCGGCATCGTCCAGCAGCGCCCGGGCGGGCCCCTCGTGCACGATTCGCCCCCGGTCCATGACGTAGCACCGGTCGGCCACTCCCAGCGCGCTCGCCACGTTCTGTTCGACGACGAGCGAAGCGATGCCTTCGCGCTTCAGGCGCTCGATCGTCCGCATCACGTCCTGCGCGATCTTCGGCGCGAGGCCCTGGGTCGGCTCGTCGAGGAGCACGAGCCCCGGCGAGCCGAGCAGCGCGCGCGAGATCGCGACCATCTGCATCTCGCCGCCGGAGAGGTTCTCGCACTCGCGATGGGTGAGGTACTCGAGCGCGCTGAAGATCTCGAAGCACTCCCGCTCGCGCCAGGCGCGGAACCGCGACGTCTTTTTCGCGATCGCGAGATTGCGTGCCACGGTGAGCGTGGGGAAGATGCGCCGGTCGTCGGGCACCCAGCCGATGCCGGCGCGGGCGATCTCGTGCGTCGGCGCCCGGGTGATATCGCGCCCGTCGAACCGGATATGGCCGGTGCGCGCCGGCGTCAGGCCCAGGATCGAGCGCAGGGTCGTCGTCTTGCCGGCGCCGTTCGCCCCGAGAAGTGCCACCACCTCGCCGAGACCGACCGTGAGCGAGACGCCGAACAGCGCCTGCGTCTCGCCGTAGAACGTGCTGATGCGCTCGACCGTGAGCATCGCCTGCGGCACTGCGAGTGGCACGGCGCTCATTGGATGCCCTCGCGCCCACGCGCTCGGGGTTCGCCCTTGGGGCGGCCCGGCGGGCTCACTGGACTACCTTGTCGCTGCGCGCCAAGGATTCGCGCTTGGGGCGGCCCGGCGCGCTCATGCGAGCTCCCCCAGGTTGGAGCGCTGCACCCATGGATTTGCCCGCAGCTCGTCGGGCGTGCCGCCGGCGATGACCTGGCCCCAGTGGATGACCGAGACGTGGTCCGCGAGCCCGAACAGGAACCGCATGTCGTGCTCGATGATCACGATCGTGAGGCTGCGCTTGAGCTCGCGCACGAGATCGGCGAGGCGCGCGGTGCCTTCGGTCCCCAGCCCGGCCGTGGGCTCGTCGAGGAACAGGAGCCGCGGCTGGGCCGCGAGCGCGACCGCAATCTCCAGCGCCCGCCGTTCGCCGTAGGACAGGCTCTTCGCCCGCGCGAGCTCCTTGCCTCGCAGCCCGACGCGCGCGAGCGTCGCCGCCGCCGCGTCGACGAGATCGGTCGCCGCGGCGAGGTCGCGCGCCATGTCGAACCCGCGCGCGCGGCAGCCCGGCAATGCGACGAGCACGTTCTCCAGCGCGCTCATCTCGTCGAACAGGGTCATGATCTGGAACGAGCGCGCGATCCCGCGGCGGGCGACCGCGCGCGGCGCGAGGCCGGTGATGTTCTCGCCCGCGAACCAGACCTCGCCCCGGTCGGGCTTGTAGCGCCCGGTGAGGCAGTGGAAGCAGGTCGTCTTCCCGGCGCCGTTCGGGCCCATGATCCCCGACAGCTGGCCTTCCCCGAACGCGAGATTGATGTCCTCCAGGACCACGGCGTCGCCGAACCGCTTGGAGAGCCGCTTCGCTTCGAACAGCGGCGTCATCGCGCCCGCCGTCCGACGTACTGCTGCCACAACCCCGCGATCCCTTCGGGCTTGAACAGCACCATCGCGATGAAGAGGAGCCCGTACCAGAGCAGCCACGTCTCGGTGTAGGCGCCGAGCAGGTCGCGCGCGAGGATGAAGAACGCCGCGCCGATCACCGGCCCCCAGAAGCTGACCAGGCCACCGCCGATCAGGACCATCATCACCACGAAGCCCGAGTTGTGCAGGCTCATCACGTTCGGGTACGCGGACTGCTGCGCCATCGCGAACAGCGCGCCGGCGAGCCCGGCGACCGCGGCCGAGATCACGAACGCGAGCCACTTGTACAGCCAGACGTTATGGCCGACGAACGCCGCGCGGACCTCGTTCTGCTTGACCGCGTGGAGGATCCGGCCGAACGGCGAGTGCACGAGCCGCCACAGCCCGACGACGACCAGCACGAAGGCGGCGAGCGCGAAGAAGAACAGCGCCTCGTTCGACTGCAGGCTGAAGGAAGCGAACCCGAAGTCGGCCGGGAGCCGCCGGATGTTGAGCAGCCCGTCCTCGCCCCCGGTGACGCTGTGCCACTTGATCGCGACGAACCAGAACACCTGGCCGAACGCGATCGTGAGCAGCGCGTAGTAGATGCCCCGGCGGTGCGAGATGAACGCCGCGACGATCGCGCCCGCGGCCGCGGCGGCGAGCACCGCGACGCCGAGGTCGAGCCAGAGGTTCGCCACCAGGCCCTTCTGGGCGAGGCCGAAGGCGTACGCGCCGACGCCGAAGTACGCGCCGTGCCCGAACGACGGCAGCCCGGCGTGGCCGAGGAGCAGGTTGTACCCGAGCGCGAACGTCATCCAGATCATGATCTCGAGCGCGAGGTACTGGTAGAGGCCGAGGGCGCCGAGCCAGAGCGGCGTCGTGGCGAGCGCGAGGAACGCCACCGCCATCGGCCGGGTCAGGAGCCCGGCGGGGGCGAGACGCGCCCCCGGTTGCGGCGGGGCCGCGGGGTGCACGAACAGCTCCTGCGCGATGCGGGCCACCGCGGCGCCTCCTCCGTCTGTCGACCCCGCCCGGGGGGCTGGACAACTGGAAATATACGTTCTATTATTAGAACGCGCAAGAACATTTGTTCTAAACAGACCGGAGGCGGGTCGATGGCGGCGGAGCGCGCGGCGAACTACGACGCGCTGAAGGAGGCGATCTCGCGGGAGTACCCGCAGCTCTCCAGGCAGCTGCAGGCCATCGCGCGGTTCGCGCTCGAGCGGCCGCACGACCTCGCCCTCAGCACCGTGGCGGCGATCGCCGACGACCTCGGCGTCCAGCCGTCCAGCCTGATCCGGTTCGCCAACGCCCTGGGCTTCGCCGGCTTCTCGGAGATGCAGCGGCTCTTCCGCTCGCACCTCGTCGAGCGGTCCACCGGGGCGGCCTCGTACCGCGAGCGGATCGCGGGCCTCCGCGCGCGGGCGAAGGAGGGCGGCGCGACGCCGCCCGAGGTGCTGCACGGCTTCGTCGCCGACTCGATGCACGGGCTCGCGAAGCTGGAGGAGAACATCCGGCCCGCCGACCTCCGCGCCGCGGTGCGCCTGCTCGCCAGCGCACAGACGATCTACCTCATCGGCCTGCGCCGGTCGTTCCCGGTCGCCGCGTACCTCGCCTACGCCCTGAGTCAGCTCGAGCTGCGCACCCAGCTCCTCGACGGCGCCGGCGGCATGAACCGCGAGTTCGCGCGCCTCGCCGGCCGCAAGGATCTGCTGGTGGCGGTGAGCTTCCGCAACTACACGCCGGAAGCGGTCGACATCGCCAACGAGTGCCACGGCCGCGGCGTGCCGGTGATCGCGATCACCGACGGGCCCTTGAGCCCGCTCGGCCGTTCGGCCGCGGTCGCGTTCGAGCTCGGCGACGACTCGAGCCGCCCGTTCCGCTCGCTCGTCGAGCCGCTGTGCCTCGCCCAGTCGCTGGTCGTGAGCGTCGGCCACCACCTCGCCGAGCGCAACGGCGCGCGCACCGCGAGCCCGTCACGGGAGGCGGTCCGGTGAGCCCGCCGGGCCGTCCCAAGGGCGAACCCCGAGCACGCGAGCGCGAGGGTAGTCCATTGAGCCCGCGGCGCTTCGACGTCATCTGCGTCGGCCGCGCCGCCGTCGACCTGTACGGCGAACAGATCGGCTCGCGCCTCGAGGACATGCTCACCTTCGCCAGGTACCTCGGCGGCTCGCCCGCCAACACCGCGGTCGGCTGCGCGCGCCTCGGCCTCGCGCCGGCGATGCTCACCCGCGTCGGCGACGAGCACAACGGCCGGTTCGTCCGGGAGACCCTGGCGGCCGAGGGCGTCGACGTGAGCCACGTCGTCACCGACGAGCGCCGCCTCACCGCGCTGGTGTTTCTCGCGATCCGCGACCGGGAGACCTTCCCGCTGCTGTTCTATCGCGACAACTGCGCCGACATGGCGATCTCGCCCGCGGACTTCGATCGGGGGTTCATCGCTTCGTCGCGGGCGCTCCTCGTCTCGGGCACGCACCTGTCGACGCGCGAGACCTACGACAGCCTGCCGCACCGCGATGCGCTACGCGCGCGAGGCGGGTACGCGCGTCGTGCTCGACATCGACTACCGGCCGGTGCTCTGGGGGCTCACCGGGCTGGGGCTGGGCGAGCAGCGCTTCGTCGCCTCCGATCGCGTGAGCGCGCATCTCCAGACCGTCGTGGGTGAGTGCGACCTGATCGTCGGCACCGAGGAGGAGCTCCACATCGCTGGCGGTTCCACCGACACACTCGCGGCGTTGCGGCGCCTGCGCAACCTCACCGCCGCGACGCTGGTCGTGAAGCGCGGGCCCATGGGTTGCGTGGTCTTCTCCGGCGCGATCCCCGACGCGCTGGAGCAGGGCGTCGTGGGGCCGGGTTTCCCGGTCGAGGTCTACAACATCCTCGGCGCGGGAGACGCGTTCATGGCTGGGTTCCTGCGCGGCTGGCTGCGCGACGAACCCGTCGAACGCTGCGCCGCCTACGCCAACGCCTGCGGCGCGCTCGTCGTTTCGCGGCACGGTTGCGCTCCGGCCATCCCGAGCTGGGAAGAGCTGGATCGGTTCCTCAGGCACGGCAGCCCGACGCGGCGGCTGCGCGAGGATGCGGAACTGAACCATCTGCATCGCGTCACGACCCGCACGCGGCGCTGGTCGTCGGTCGCGGTGCTCGCGTTCGACCACCGCGCGCAGCTCGAGGCGCTGGCGGACGAGCACGGCGCACCGCGTGAGCACATCCGCACCTTCAAGCGGCTCGTTGCCGAGGGCGCGCTGCGCGGGGCGGGCGACGCGCCGGGCGCCGGCGTGATCCTCGACGATCGCTATGGCGAGGACGTCCTGCCGATGCTCACCGGCCGGAACCTGTGGATCGCGCGGCCGGTCGAGGCGCCCGGGTCGCGGCCGCTCGCGTTCGAGGCGGGAGACAACATCGCTGCGGCGCTGCGCGCCTGGCCCGGCGAGCACATCGCGAAGTGCCTCGTGTTCCACCACCCGCAGGACGACGCGGCCCTGCGTGCCGCCCAGCTCGCGAAGCTCGCGGCGCTGCAGGCGGCGTGCGAAGCGACGTTCCACGAGCTCCTCATCGAGGTCCTGCCGCCGCGCGGCGCGACCGTCGACGCGACCACGACCGCGCGCGTCGCTCGCCGCAGATCTACGCCGCCGGCATCCGTCCCGACTGGTGGAAGCTGCCGCCGCGCCGACGATCCGGCCGCCTGGGGCGCGGTGAGCGCGACGATCGCGCGCCACGACCGGCACTGCCGCGGCGTCGTCGTGCTCGGCCTCGAAGCCGACGAGCGCACGCTCGAGGCGAGCTTCGCCGCCGCCGCGCGGTTCCCGGTCTGCAAGGGCTTCGCGGTCGGCCGTTCCATCTTCGCCGAGCCCGCGCGGCGGTGGTTCGCGGGCACGGCCGGTGACGCGGCGGTGGTCGACGAGGTCGCCGAGCGCTACGCGCGCCTGATCGCGCTCTGGCAGCGGGCGCGGTCGAGCGCCCCGGACGAGACGACTCACTCAGCAACGGAGACGACATGAAACAGCGCATCGGATTCATCGGGGTCGGCCTGATGGGCCACGGCATGGCGAAGAACCTGGTTGCGAAGGGCCACCCGCTCGCGTTCCTCGTGCACCGCAATCGCTCGAACATCCAGGACCTCCTCGACGCCGGCGCCAAGGAGGCGAAATCGATCAAGGAGCTCGCCGAAGGCGTCGACGTCGTGTTCCTGTGCGTCACCGGGACGCCGCAGGTCGAGGCGAACGTCTACGGCGACGGGGGCCTGCTCGCGTCGTGCCGCAAGGGCACCACCGTCGTCGACTGCTCGACCGCCGAGCCCGACTCCACGCTCCGGATCCGCGCCGACTTCGCGGCCAAGGGCGTCGAGTTCGTCGACGCGCCGCTCGCGCGCACTCCCCGCGAGGCCGAGGCCGGCAAGCTGAACACCATGGTCGGGGCGACCGACGAGGCGTTCGCGAAGCTGAAGCCGGTGCTCGAGTGCTTCTGCGGAGAACATGATCCACGCCGGGCCCCCGGGCGCCGGCCACAAGATCAAGCTGGTGAACAACTTCATCGCCATGGGCACCGCCGCGGTCATCTGCGAGGCGCTCGCGGTCGCCGCCAAGGTCGGCGTCGACCTGCAGGTGCTCTACAAGCTGATCTCGGCCGGCGGCGCCAACTCGAACATGTTCCAGATGCTCGTGCCGAAGGCGCTGGCGGGCGACTTCACCGGGCTCCTGTTCGCGATCGACAACGGCAAGAAGGACCTGCGCTACTTCACCCACATGACCGAAATGGCGCCGGTCGCGACGCCGCTCGCGGACACGGTGCACGCGGCCCTGCTCACCGCAAGCCAGCTCGGCTTCGGCGGGAAGTTCATCCCCTCGCTGATCGAGGCGCAGGAGAAGCTGAACGGATTCCAGATCATCAAGCGCTGACGGCAAACGCCGGACGACCACCCAAGGAGGAGACCATGAACGATCGAGTCAAGAGACCCGCGACCCAACCGAACGCGACCCGCCGGAAGATCCTGAAGGCCTCCGCAATGGCGGCGGCCACTGCCGGGGCGTGGGGCGCGGCGCCGTTCTTCGGGCCGTGGAAGCACAACCATGTCTGGTCGCAGGCGGCGCAGAAGAAGCCGCTCGTGATCGGCCTGACGATGGACGCGAGCGGCCAGTACGGGGCGAGCGGCAACGAAGAGCGGCTCGGCGCAATGATGGCGATCCGGGAGTTCAACGCCAAGGGCGGCGTGCTGGGCCGGCCGATCGAGGCGCTCCACATCGACACCGAGACGACGCCCGCCACCGGCTCGCGCGTGGCCGAGCGGATGATCACGCGCAACGAGGCGGCGTTCCTGGTCGGTGCGCTGCACTCCGGCGTCGCGAACGCGATCAGCCAGGTCGCGCAGAAGTACGGCTGCGTGTATCTCAACACCAACTCCTCGTCACCGACCGAGTCGGGCAAGGACTGCCATCGCGTGAAGTTCGTGTGGGACGGGAACGGCACCAACTTCGCCCATGCGATCGTGAAGAACGCGATGAAGGTGAACGGCAACCGCTGGCTGCTGCTCACCAACGACTACGTCTGGGGCCACAACACGTCGAAGGCGATGCGGCAGCTGGTCGAGGCGAACGGCGGCAAGATCGTCGACGAGTTGCTGGTGCCGCAGAACACGCGCGATTTCTCGTCCTATCTGCTCAAGATCCAGCAGATCAAGCCCGACGTCGTCGGCGCCGCGGTGGGAGGCGATGACATCAAGGCGCTGCGCCAGCAGGTGGTCGGCCTCAAGATGAACCACAAGCCGGCGTGGATCAACAACCAGCAGGATTGGCCGGACGTGTACGGCCTCGGGCCGGACGCGATCTTCGGGGTGTTCGGCACCACCTGGTACTACCGGCTCGACCTGCCGGGCGTGAAGGAGTTCGTCGCCACGTACCAGAAGGCCTATCCGGGCGTGCAGATCCAGGTGCCCGGAAACGTGTACTACAACGGCTACGTCGGGACGCGGGAGCTCCTGCGCTGCGTCGAGGAAGCGGGCTCGACCAACAACATCGCGGTCATCAAGAAGCTCGAGGGCCGCAAGATGACCGCGCGCGACCGGATGCAGCACTTCGACGCGTGGATCAACCCGGCGACCCATCAGTGCCAGCAGACGATCTACATGGCGACCTACAACGACAAGCCGGCGGAGAAGGACGATATCTTCAGGATCCTCGCGCAGGTTCCGCCGCAGGACGTCGAGGATCAGGGGGCGCCGGCGGCGTGCAAGCTCGAGTCGTACGAGTCCACGCCGACCTACGAGCAGTAACGGGGGAGGGGCGGTCCCTCCCCACGAAGTCCGGAGGGGAGGGACCGCCGGCGATCCGTGGACTTCCTGATCAACCTGCTGCCGCACCTCCTCAACGGCGTCACGCTGGGGCTGCTCTTCGCGCTCATCGCGCTCGGCTTCATGCTGATCGTCGGCGTGATGGAGACGATCAACCTGGCGCACGGGTCGCTGTTCGCGCTGGGCATGTACTTCGCGCTCTTCTTCGTCGCGCCGCAGCTCGGCCTGTTTCCGGACCTCCGGGCCTGGTACGCGGCGCTGCCGATCGGCACCCGCTACCTCATCGCGCTCTTCCTCGCCCCGGTCTTCGTCGGCATCTTCGGGATGGCGCTCGAGCTCGCCATGCGGCGCACCTACGGGCGCGACCCGCTGTACGGGCTCCTGCTCACCTTCGGCGCGGCGCTCGTGATCGAGGAGCTGATCCGGCTCGTCTGGGGATCGACCGAGAAGCAACTCGCGCTGCCCGAATCGATCTCGGGGGCGGTCCTGATCGGCGACCTGATCTACTCGAAGTACCGGTTCTTCGCGGGCGGCTTCGCGATCCTCGCGATCCTCGCGCTGTGGCTGTTCATCGAGAAGACCCCGTACGGGGCGATGATCAAGGCCGGCGCGCACGACAGCGAGATGGTGCGGGCGCTCGGCATCAACCTGTCGCGGCTGCGGCTGTTCGTCTTCGCGCTCGGCACCGCGCTCGCCGCGGTCGCCGGGGTGATCATGGCGCCGATCTGGGGCATCCGGCCGCACGTCGGCGTGGACGCGGTCGTGCCCGCGTTCCTGATCATCGTGCTCGGCGGCGTCGGCAGCCTGTGGGGCGCGGTGATCGCGGGGCTGCTGGTGGGGCTGGTGGTGGGGTTGACCGGCGCCTACGCCTCCGAGTGGTCGCTGATGTCGATGTACCTGCTGTTCATCGCGGTCGTGACGTTCCGGGCCCGGGGGCTGTTCGGCAAGAAGAGCGTGCTGGACGCCTGAGCCGGTCGCCGGTTCGGGTACAGTGCCTCCTTCGCGCGTCGCGCCGGCAATGAGGGTCCGCGGATGAAACCGCTCGAAGGGAAAGTCGCGCTCGTCACTGGCGCCGCCGGGACGATGGGCTTCGCGACGGCGAAGTTCCTCCTCGAGGACGGCTGCCGCGTCGCCATGGTCGACGTGAACGCCGGCGCGAACGACGCGCGCGCGCGCGAGCTCGGGGGCGGGACGTTCCCGATCGCGTTCGACATCAGCGATCCGGCGAAGGCCCGCGCCGGGCACGCCCGCGTCGTCGCCGAGCTCGGACCGGTCGACATCCTGGTGAACAACGCCGGCATCCTTTCGAACAACAAGGTGGAGGCCACCGACGACGCGGAGTGGCGCCGGGTGCTCGCCGCGAATCTCGACGGCGCGTTCTACCTCGCGCGTGCGGTGATCCCGGAGATGAAGCGCCGCCGGTGGGGCCGCATCGTCAACACCTGCTCGCTCGCGGCGAAGACCGGCGGCCTGACCGCCGGCACCGCGTACTCGGTGTCGAAGGGAGCGCTCACGTCGCTCACGTTCTCGCTCGCCCGCGAGCTCGCGCCGCACGGCGTGACCGTCAACGGGATCTCGCCGGCCTACGTCAGGACGCCGATGGTGACCGAGCAGCTGACCGAGGCGCAGCGCCAGGCGCTCCTCGCGCAGATCCCAGTCGGCCGCTTCTGCGAGCCGGAGGAGTTCGCCCACGTCGTGCGCTTCCTCGCCGCGCCGCTCGCCGGGTTCATCACCGGCGAGATCGTCGACCTCAACGGCGGGCTGATGATGGACTGACCGGCGATGGATGAGCTCGCCGGCCTCTTCGACCTGAACGGAAAAGTCGCTTTCCTTCCCGGCGGGTACGGCGGTCTGGGCGAGGCGATCGCCTGGGGGCTGGCGCGGCACGGCGCCAGGGTGGTCGTGGCCGGCCGCAGCCGCGAGAAAGCGGACACCCTCGCGGCGAAGCTCCGCGCTGCCGGGCACGAGGCCCACGCCCTGGCGCTCGACGTCCGCTCGGTTCCCGAGATCCGCGGCGCCGCGGACGCGGTGGCGGAGCAGTGCGGGGCCGTCGACTTGCTGGTCAACTGCACCGGCGTCCAGCGCGAGCAGGCACTCGCGGAGGTGACGGAAGCAGCGTTCGACGAGGTCTACGCGGTCAACCTCAAGGCCGCGATGTTCCTCGGCCAGGCGGTGGCACGGCACCAGGTCGCCGCGAAGCGCGGCGGGAAACAGATCCACCTACTTTCGGTACGCGCGCAGCTCGGACTGCGCGGCCGCGGCTACTCCGCGTACGGCGCTACCAAGGGGGGACTCGTGATGCTCGTCCGGCAGCACGCGATGGAGCTCGCTCCCGACGGCATCCAGGTGAACGGCATCGCGCCGACCGTCATCGTCACCGAGATGGCGCGCCACTGGGTCGAGAACGAAGCCACCCGGCGTCAGATCCTCGACCGCATCCCGCTCGGCCGAATCGGCGAGCCGCGCGACGTGGTCGGCGCCGCGGTGTTCTTCGCCGCGCCGGCGTCGGACTTCGTCACCGGCCAGGTGCTGTACGTCGACGGCGGGATCACCGCGAGCCAGTAGCGCCGAACCGCGCTAAAGTTGCCGCTATCGCACTCCCAAAGCGCCCGCCGCCACGAGGTCGCCATGAACAAGCCCACCGAGAAGCCCCTGCAGTTCAGCGAAGTGCCACTCTGGATCGGCGGCAAACCGACGGTCTCCAAGAGCGGCCGCTTCGGCGAGGTGACCAACCCTGCCGCCGGCACCGTGTCGAAGCGCGTGCCGTTCTGCAACGCCGCCGACATCGACGCCGCAGTCCGCGCGGCGCAGGGGGCGTACCCGGCCTGGCGCGACGCCCCGGCGCTGCGGCGCGCGCGCGTGATGCAGAAGTTTCTCGCGCTCCTGCAGGAGCACCAGCAGGAGCTCGCCCGGATCGTGACCGACGAGCACGGCAAGACGCTGCCGGACGCGATGGGCTCGGTGCAGCGGGGGATCGAGGTCGTGGAGTTCGCCTGCGGCATCCCGCACCTCTTGAAGGGCGAGTACTCCGAGAACGTCGGCACGGGCGTGGATGCGCACACGGTCCGGCAGCCGGTCGGCGTCTGCGCCGGGATCACGCCGTTCAACTTCCCGGTGATGGTGCCGTTGTGGATGTTCCCGGTGGCGATCGCCTGCGGCAACACGTTCGTTCTCAAGCCGTCCGAGAAGGTCCCGTCGGCCTCGGTGCGCATGGCCGAGCTCTTCAAGGCGGCCGGCCTTCCCGACGGCGTCCTGAACGTCGTCCACGGCGACAAGGAGGCAGTGGACGCGATTCTCGGCCACCCCGGCATCAACGCCGTCTCGTTCGTCGGTTCGACGCCGATCGCGAAGTACATCTACGAGACCTGCGCCCGCAACGGCAAGCGCGTGCAGGCGCTCGGCGGCGCGAAGAACCACGCCGTCGTGCTGCCCGACGCCGACCTCGAGTTCGCGGCCGACGCGCTCATCGGCGCCGGGTACGGTTCGGCCGGCGAGCGCTGCATGGCGATCTCGGCGGTCGTCGCCGTGGGTGCGGCCGCCGACCCGCTGGTCGGTCTGCTGAAGAAGAAGGCGGAGGCCATCAAGGTCGGCCCGGGCGACAAGGACGGCGTCGACATGGGACCGCTCATCACGCGCGCGCATCGCGACAAGGTGAAGGGTTACGTCGATCAGGGCGTCAAGGAGGGAGCCAAGCTCGTGGTCGACGGGCGCGGGCAGAAGGTCGTGGGGGCGGAGGAGGGCTTCTACCTCGGCGCCTCGCTCTTCGACCACGTGCAGCCCGGGATGACGATCTACAAGGACGAGATCTTCGGTCCGGTGCTGATCGTGCTGCGCGTCGACACGCTCGAAGCGGCAATCAAGCTCGTGAATGCCAACCCCTATGCGAACGGCACCGCGATCTTCACCGAGAGCGGCGGCGCCGCGCGGCGGTTCGAGAACGAGATCCAGGTCGGGATGGTCGGAATCAACGTGCCGATCCCGGTGCCGGTCGCGTTCTATTCGTTCGGCGGCTGGAAGAGCTCGCTCTTCGGCGACCTGCACGTGCACGGCGTCGAGGGCGTCAAGTTCTACACCCGCACCAAGGCCGTTACGACGCGCTGGCCGCACCAGGACACGCCCGCGCCGGGGCTGAACATGCCGACGCTGGGGTGAGCCGGGGTTTCGCGCACGGTGAGCGGGGGTTTCGAAGGATTCGCCTGCGCGAATCCGAGCCCGCGAACGCCCGAGGCGATGCAACGCCTCGGGCTGGCTAGGGCCGCGAGGCCATCCGAGCCGGGTGGCGCTAGGTGGCCGACGTGCTGTTCAGCGCAACACCGCTGCCGGCGTCGCGCGCGCCGCTCCAGGCAGCGAGCGCACGCCGAAAGAGCTCCGACGCGCGCGCCGCGGGCACGAGCGCGCGTAGGCGCGGGCCGACCGACTCCACGAACGCAGCCACCGAGAGCTCGCCCGCGCCGTGATCCCCATTGGCGTGCTCGCGCGCCGGGAGTCTGCCCCGGAGGATGGTCTGCTCGATCATCGCTTCACGCTGGGTGAGGAGCGCGCGCGCCGTCCAATCGAAGACGCGCATCGCTTCCGGGAGCTCCCCGGCCAGCGCTTCCATCCACTCGAGCCAGAACGTCACCGTCGCGGCGAACACGTAGCCCGTGGTGCAGCTCGCCATCTGGCCGAGCGCCCGGTCGGCCCACGGCAGCGCGAGCCCCGTGCGAAGCACCGCGAGCTTGGCGTTCACCGCCTCGTCCCCGAGCGCGAGGAGCCCGCCGAGCGCGGCGCCGGAATTGACGACCGAGCCGGTGACGACGAGCTTCAGCACCCAGTCCGCACCGCGCGACCCGTCGGGCTCCTCGACGAGCCCCAGGCAGGCGACATCGCGAGCGGCGGCGGACACGACGCCGAGGTCGGGGTCGTGGCACAGAAAGTGAAGGAGCACGCCGGACCCCAGCAGCCCGTCGTGGACCTGGCCGCGAATGCGGGCGAACACCTCCTCGCGGCGCTCGCCGGCGACCCGGCTCGCGTACTCGGGATAGAAGGCGGCGATCAGCGGGTTGAGCGCGGCGTGGCCGCGGCCCGCGAAGAACAGCGCATGGTGGGCCAGGCGCGCGATGCCCTCGTCGTCGAGGCCGCCCCAGATGGCGGTATGCCTGAGATCGGCGAGCACCGTCTCCGGCGTGAGAAACTCTTCCATCGTTCTCCGATTGACGCCCGCGGGCGCCGGCGCCCGCTCGAAGAAGCGGGAAGATACGGGCTGGCGTACCCTTTGCCGTTGACTGCGGCCGCCAGAAGCTTGTCCTCCGCTGCCAGGTGCTAGATGGAAGACCCCAACCCCCCGGTGACCGCGACGGCCCTCATTTCGCCGGCGCTCAACGTGTGGCGCGCGCTCGAGGCGCGCGGAATGGATCCCGACACGCTGTTTCGCGCCGCCGGCGTCGACCCCGGTGTGCTCAGAGTGCCGGGCGCGCGCGTCCCGGTCCGCGCGGCGCAGCGCCTGTGGCGGGTCGTCGATGATGCCGTGCCCGATCCGGCGTTCGGCATCGAGATCGCCAAGCAGATGCACGGGACCGCCATGCACGCGGTCGGCTACACGTGGCTGTCGAGCGCGACGCTCGGTGAAGCGGCGCGGCGGCTCGCGCGCTACTTCCGCGTGCTGAGCGAAGTGTGGTCGCTGCAGATCGACGAAGAGCCGCGCGGGACGCGGATGTCGTTCGTCTTCGCCGCGAAGGCGCGGCATCCGTCGCTCTCGCTGCACGACTGGCTCGCCGCCGGCTTCGTCCGGCTGTCCCGGATCACCTACGGCGAGGCGTTCGCGCCGCTCGAGGTCACGGTCGTGCGCGGCGCCCCGGATCGGCGTGCGCCGTTCGACGAATGGTTCCGGTGCCCGATCGTCTGGAGCGCGGAACGGGCGAGCGTGCTGTGCCGGTCCGAGGACCTCGCGCAACCGCTGCCCACCGCCAATCCCGACGTGGCGCTGGCGAACGAGCGCGTCGCGCTCGAGTACCTCGAGCGGCTCGATCGCACCGACATCGTGGCGCAGGTGCGCCGGCGGATCCTGGAGCTGCTCCCGTCGGGACCGCCCACCCAGGCCGAGATCGCGCGCGGGGTCGCGCTCAGCCCGCGCACGCTGCATCGCCGGCTCGCCGAAGCGGGGACGAGCTTCGCCGACCTGCTCGACGCGATGCGGCGCGAGCTCGCGGCCGGGTATCTGCAGCGGTCGGACTACTCGATCGCGGAGGTCGCGTACCTGGTCGGCTTCGCCGAGGTGTCGAGCTTCAACCGGGCGTTCCGCCGCTGGACCGGGAAGTCGCCGAGCGAGGTCCGGCGCGGGCTCGAAGCGGGCGACTCGAGGTTACCCGACGCGAAGGGGGTCGCAAGTTGACGGGGCGCGAGGCGCACCTCGACGGACGTGTGGCGCTCGTCACGGGCGCCGGACGAGGGATCGGCCGGAGCGCCGCCGTCGCGCTCGCCGAGGCCGGCGCCGAAGTCTGGCTCATCGCCCGGACCGCCGCCGAAATCGAGCAGGCCGCGGCCGAGATCCGCGCGGCTGGGGGGCGGGCTAATGCTTGCGCCTGCGACGTCACGGATGCCGCCGCCCTCAAGCGGACGTTTGCGGCGCTTCCCGCGCTCGACGTGATGGTGAACAACGCGGGCGCCAACATCCCGGAGCCGTTCGTCGACGTGAGCGAGGAGCACCTCGACCGCCTGCTCGGCCTGAACGTCAGGGCCGCCTTCCTCGCGGCGCAGGCGGCGGCGAGGAAGATGCTGGAGGCGCCCGACCGCAAGCAGCGGGGCGGCGCGATCATCAACGTGTCGTCGCAGATGGGGCACGTCGGCGCGCCGAACCGCAGCGTCTACTGCCTGTCGAAGCACGCGCTGGAGGGGTTGACGAAGGCGATGGCGGTCGAGCTCGCCCCGCACAACATCCGGGTGAACTCGGTCGCGCCGACGTTCATCGAGACGCCGATGACCCGGCCGATGTTCGCGCAGCCCGCCTTCCGCGACTGGGCCTACGACCGCATTCCGCTCGGGCGCATCGGCCGGCCGGAGGAGGTCGCCGCCGCGGTGGTGTTCCTCGCTTCGCCGGGGGCGTCGCTCATCACCGGCACGAGCCTCGTGATCGACGGCGGCTGGACGGCGCAGTAGCTCGTTGGACTACCCTCGCGCAACACCGCGCTCGGGGTTCGCCCTTGAGGCGGCCCGGCGGGCTCAGATCCATTCCGCCTTGCGGAACTTGTAGAAGAGCCAGCCGTCGATCACGACCATCGCGCCGACGGCGAGCGGGTAGCCGAAGGTCCACTTCAGCTCCGGCATATGCTCGAAGTTCATGCCGTAGACGCCAGCGATCATGGTGGGCACTGCGACGAGCGCCGCATAGGCCGCCAGCCGCTTCGTCATCTCGCTGTTCTGCAGCTGGATCAGCGACAGGCTCACCGCCACTGCGGTCGTGACCGACTCGCGGATCGCGTCGATCGTCTGGTTGATCCGGCTCAGGTGGTCGTAGACGTCGCGGAAGTACTCCTGGGTGCCGGTGCAGACCTGCGGAACGCGCCCGCCGTAGAGCTTGCCGATCGCGTCCGCCAGGGGGCCGGTGGCGTGCCTCAGCACCATCAGCCGCTGCTTGAGGGCGTAGAGCGATTCGATGTTCTGCCGCGCGAGCCCGCCGCCGAAGATCTGGTCCTCGATGGCTTCGAACTCGGTCTCGAGCGCGTCGAGCACCGGGAAGTAGCGGTCGACCACGGCGTCCATGAGGCAGTAGAGCACGAAGCCCGAGCCGTGCCGCAGCAGCTCCGGCTCGCGCTCGCAGCGCGCGCGCACGTCGGCGAAGCCGCGCTTGGTGCGGCTGCGGACCGACAGCACGTAGTTGCGACCAGCGAAGACGTCGACCTCGCCGACCCGGAGCGCCTTGCCGTCGAGCTCGACCGTGTGCAGCACCACGAAGAGCGAATCCCCGTACTCCTCGATCTTGGGTCGCCCGTGGCCCTGCTGCGCATCCTCGACCGCGAGCTCGTGCAGGCCGAACTCCTCCTGCATGGCCTCCAGCTCGCCCGTCTCGGGCTCGTAGAGCGCGACCCACACGAAGCAGCCGGGCCGCTTCAGGTACTCGCTGATCTCGTTGCGGGCGATGTCCGCGAGCTTCCGGCCGTTCTCGTAGGCAACGCAGTTGATCAGCATGGCGGTTCTCCCTGGCGGGGCCAAGGATACCGATCCCGGCCAGCGGACGCGAGGCCCGCGCCGGCGACGCGTCAGGCCCGGCGCGACGGCAGCACGGCAGCGAGCTCGTCCCGCGCCCGCAGCAGCGTCTCCTCGGTCGTCGCCCAGTCGACGCACGGGTCGGTGACCGAGACGCCGTACTTGAGCTCGCTCAGGTTCGCGGGGATCGGCTGGCTGCCGGGAAAGAGATTCGACTCGACCATCAGCCCGACGATCGAGTGGTTCCCCTCCTGGATCTGGTGCGAGCAGTCGTGGAAGACGAGCGGCTGCAGCGTGTGGTCCTTGAGCGAATTTGCGTGCGAGCAGTCGACGACGATGCTCGCGGGGAGCCTGGCCTTCGCGAGCGCCCGCTCGGCGAGGCGCACGCTCACCGTGTCGTAGTTCGGGCGCCCGCCGCCGCCGCGCAGCACGAGGTGCCCGTGGCGGTTGCCGGTCGTGCGCACGATCACCGGCCGACCGTGCTGGTTGATGCCGAGGAAGCTGTGCGGCTGCGACGCCGAGCGGATCGCGTTCACCGCGACCTCCAGCCCGCCGTCGGTGCCGTTCTTGAAACCGACCGGCGCCGAGAGCCCGCTCGCCATCTCGCGATGGGTCTGCGACTCGGTGGTGCGCGCGCCGATCGCGTACCAGCTGATGAGGTCGCCGAGGTACTGCGGCGACAAAGGGTCGAGCGCCTCGGATCCCGCCGGCAGCCCCAGCGCCGCGAACCGGGCGAGCAGCTCGCGCGCCCGGACGATCCCTTCGTCGATCCGGAAGGAATCGTCCATGTGCGGATCGTTGATGAACCCCTTCCACCCGGTCGACGTCCGCGGCTTCTCGAAGTAGACGCGCATGATCACGAACAGCGTGTCGCGGACGCGCTCGGCGAGCCGGGCGAGCCGGCCTGCGTAGTCGAGCGCTGCGTCCGCGGCGTGGATCGAGCACGGCCCGACGACGACGAACAGCCTTGGATCCTTGCGCTCGAGAATGCTCCTCACGGTCGCGCGGCCGCGGCTGACCGTCTCGGCCGCCTGCGCCGAGAGCGGGACGCGCGCCATCACCGCCTCCGGGGTCGGCATCTCCTCCATCCCGGAAACGTTGACGTTCTCGAGCTGTTCGATGGTCATGCGGAAGTTCGCGCGCGGCGTCGCAGCGATTATGCGCCAAGCGCCATGACTGAGCGCGGGGTCGCCTGCGCTAGAATCGCCCGGAGCCCATCAGGACGCCGTCATGACCGATCCCGGAGATCTCCACCGCGCACTCGACCTCGACGCGTACTGGATGCCGCTCACGTCGAGTCACGCCTTCAAGCAGGCGCCGCGGCTCGTCGTCGCGGCCAAGGACATGCACTTCACGACCGCCGACGGGAGGCAGGTCCTCGACGGCCTCGCGACGCTGTGGTGCGTGAACGCCGGCCATTGCCGGCCGCGGATCGCCGCCGCGATCGCGCGTCAGGCCGCGACGCTCGACTTCTCGTCCTCGTACTCCGTCGGGCATCCGCTGGCGTTCGCGGCGGCCCGCCGGCTCGTCGAGCTGGCGCCCGCAGGGTTCGGCCAGGTGTTCTTCACCAACTCAGGGTCGGAGGCGGTCGAGACCGCCCTGAAGATCGCGCTCGCCTACCACCGGCTGAAGGGCGAGGCGACCCGCACGCGGTTCATCGGCCGCGAGCGCGCGTTTCACGGCGCGAACTTCGGCGGCATCTCGGTCGGCGGCGTGCCCGCCTACCGCAAGGCGTTCGCGGCCGGACTGCTCCCGGGCACGGACCATCTCCGGCACACGCAGGATCTCGAGGCGCGCGCGTTCGTGCGCGGCGAGGCGGTCGCCGGCGCCGAGCTCGCCGACGAGCTCGAGCAGCGGATCATCCCGCTGCACGACGCGTCGAACATCGCGGCGGTGATCGTCGAGCCGGTGGCCGGCGCAGGCGGGGTGCTCGTCCCGCCGCGCGGGTATCTGCGCCGGCTGCGGGAGATCTGCGACCGCCACGGGATCCTCCTCATCTTCGACGAGGTGATCACCGGGTTCGGCCGGCTGGGGAGACCGTTCGCGGCGCAGTTCTTCGGCGTGACCCCGGACCTGATCACCTTCGCCAAGGGCGTCACGAGTGGGACGGTGCCCATGGGGGGCGTGCTGGTGAAGGAAGCGATCTACCGAACGTTCCTCGAGGCCGCCGCCGGCGGTGTCGAGCTGTTCCACGGCTATACCTACTCGGGCCATCCGCTCGCCGCGGCGGCGGCGCTGGCGACGCTCGACACCTATGCGGAGGAGCGCCTCTTCGATCGACCCAACGAGCTCGCAGCCTACTTCGAGGACGGCGCGCACAGCCTCAAGGGCCTGCCAAACGTGATCGACTGCCGCAATCTCCAGCTCATCGGCGCGGTGGAGCTTCGTCCCCGGCCGGAGGCGCCGGGGGCGCGGGCGACGGAGGTCTTCGCCCGGTGCTGGGACCGCGGCGTATTCGTGCGGCCGATCGGCGACACGCTCGCCTTCTGCCCGCCGCTCATCGCCGAGACGCAGCACCTCGACACGCTGTTCGGCGTCGTGGCGGACGCAATCCGCGAAGTGGCGTAGTTCGCCATGGTCGCGTGATCGCCGGCCGCGTACACTTGGGATCGCGATGCGCATCTTTTTCTCGCCGAAGCAGCTCGCGCACCGGCCGCTGCAGTTCATGCTCGCCGGGAAGCTCGGCCCGCACCTCGAGGCCCCGGAGCGGTGCGAGCGGATGGTGCAGGCGCTCCGCGGGGCGAGTTACGTCGTCGAGGAGCCGCGCGCCGACTACGGCCTCGACTCGATCGCGCGCGTGCACGCTCCGGGATACCTCGAGTTCCTGCGCACCGCGTGGGAGCGCTGGTCGTCGCTCAAGAACGCCGGGCCGGAGGTTCTCCCGAACGTGCATCCCTACCGGGGCGCAGGCGACGATCTCGGGCCGCGGAAGCACCCGCGCGCCGCCTCGCCCGTGGCGCAGGCGAGCTGGTACCTCGGCGACCTCGCCTGCCCGATCGGGCCCCACACCTGGGAATCGGCCGTCGCGGCCGCGCACACCGCGGTCGCTGCCGCCGAGGCGGTCCTCGCGGGCGAGCACGGGGGATACGCGCTCTGCCGTCCGCCGGGGCATCACGCGATGGCCGACCGCGCCGCGGGCTTCTGCTACCTGAACAACGCCGCGATCGCGGCCGAGTTCATGCTGCAGCACTTCAAGCGCGTGGCGATCCTCGACGTCGACGCCCACCACGGCGACGGCACCCAGGCGATCTTCTACCGTCGTGCCGACGTGCAGTACGTGTCGGTGCACGTCGATCCGACCAACTACTACCCGTTCTTCTCGGGGTACGCCGACGAGTACGGCGCCGGCGAGGGCGAGGGCTTCAACCTCAACATTCCGCTCCAGCCGGGCAGCGGGGACGCCGACTTCCTCGACGCGCTCGACGACGCGTTCGAGGCGATCCGCGCGCACGGCGCCGAGGCGCTGCTCGTCTCGCTCGGGTTCGACGCCCTCGAGCGGGACCCGCTCTCGGTCCTCAAGGTGACGAGCGACGGCTACCGGCGCATCGGCGACGCGATCGCGGCGCTGAAGCTGCCCACCGTGATCGTCCAGGAGGGCGGCTACAACCTCGACCACCTCGGCGCCAACATCCTCGCCTTCCTCGGCGGCTTCACCCTCGCAAGCAGGCTCTAGGTCCTGCGGACCTAGAGCCTGCTTGCTGAGCGCCTCTCGTACGAACAAGGGGAGACTCCCCTTGTATATCCCCCGTGCAGGAACAAGGGGGCGGAGCCCCCTTGTAAATCCCCCAGCGGCGCTGGCGATTCCTGTCGCGGGTCGGCGCGTGGGCTTCCGCTAAAATGGGGCATTCCACGACCACGACTCGAGCCGCGCATGCCGAAGATCAGCCGCCGCACCGCCGAGCTCGGGACCGAGAACGCGTTCGTCGTTCTCGCCGAGGTGAACGAGCTCGTCCGCCAGGGCAAGGACATCGTCTCCTTCTGTATCGGGCAGCCCGACTTCCCGACCCCGGTGAACATCCAGGACGCGGCCGTCAAGGCGATCCGCGAGGGGAAGCACGGCTACACCCCGTCGGCGGGCATCGCCGAGCTGCGCGCGGCCGCCGCGCGGTACATGGGCGGGATGCGCGGGCTCGCGATCCGTCCCGAGGACGTGGTCGTCGGCGGCGGGGCGAAGCCGTTCATCGCCTACGCGATCCTCGCCACCACCGATCACGGCGCCGGCGACGAGGTGATCTACCCGAACCCCGGGTTTCCGATCTACGAGTCGCAGATCAAGGCGCACGGCGCGGTCGCCGTCCCCTTGAGCCTGCGGGAGGCGCGCGACTTCGCGTTCGATCCCGCCGACCTCGAGGCGAAGCTCAACGCGCGCACGCGGCTCCTCATCCTCAACTCGCCGCACAACCCGACCGGCGGAATCCTCACCCGCCAGAACCTCGAGGACATCGCCGCGATCCTCCGCCGGCACCCCGAGGTCTGGGTCTACGCCGACGAGATCTACTCGCGGCTCTGCTACGCGGAGAGGTTTGCCTCGATCGCGTCGCTTCCCGGAATGGTCGAACGCACGATCATCTGCGACGGCGCTTCGAAGACCTGGGCGATGACCGGCTGGCGGCTGGGGTTCGCGGCCAACGCGGCCCTCGCGCCGGAGTTCACGCGCTGGGTCACGAACACCGACTCCTGCGCGTCGCAGATCAGCCAGTGGGCGGCGGTCGAGGCGATCAACGGTCCGCAGGCGGACGCGGAGCGGATGCGCGCTTCGTTCCTCGAGCGCCGCGACCTGATCGTGCGGCTGCTGAACGAGGTCCCGGGAGTGAGCTGCCGGACCCCGGGCGGCGCGTTCTACGTCTGGCCGAACGTCACGGAGGCATGCCGGATCGTGGGTGCGGCCGACTCCGAGGAGTTCCGTCGGCGGCTCCTCAACGAGGCGGGCGTGGCGGTGCTCGCCGACATCCACTTCGGCGCCCGGGTGCCGGGCGAGGGCCAGCACGTGCGCTTCAGCTACGCCGCGTCGAAGGCGGCGATCGAGCAAGGGGTGGCGCGGATGGCCGACTTCATTCGCCGGAACGCCCGCCGCGTGGCCTGACGGGCGACCGCGTTCCGTCGATGTCGGAGGTCTGGAAGCCGAGCGTGACGGTGGCGGCGGTCATGGAGCGCGCCGGGCGTTTCTGCCTCGTCGAGGAGGAAGCGGACGGACGCCTCGTCTTCAACCAGCCGGCGGGACACTGGGAGGCGGGTGAGACGCTGGTCGCGGCGTGCGAGCGCGAGACGCTGGAGGAGACCGCGCATCGCTTCCGGCCGACCCACCTGCTCGGAGTGTATCGCTGGTATCACGCCCCCAGCGACGGGACTTTTCTGCGGTTCGCGTTCGTCGGCGAGGTGCTCGGCGAGGTGGCGGGGCGCGCGCTCGACCGCGAGATCCGGCGCGTGCTCTGGCTCGAGCCGGAGGAGATCCGCGCGCTCCGGGACCGCCACCGCAGCCCGCTCGTGATGGCCTGCGTCGAAGACTTTCTGGCCGGGCGGCGCTACCCGCTCGAGTGCCTGCACGCGTGAGGGAACGGATCGTCGTCGGAATGTCCGGCGGGGTCGACTCGTCGGTCGCGGCGCTGCTGCTGAAAGCGCAGGGCCACGACGTGCTCGGCCTGTTCATGAAGAACTGGGAGGACGACGACGACGACGAATACTGCTCGACCCGGGAGGACCTCGTCGACGTCGCCTCGGTCGCCGACGTCATCGGCATCGACCTCGAGGTGGTCAACTTCGCCGCCGCGTACAAGGACCGCGTGTTCAGCGAGTTCCTCCGCGAATACGCGTCGGGGCGGACGCCGAACCCGGATGTCCTCTGCAACGCCGAGATCAAGTTCCGGGCGTTCCTCGATCACGCGCTCGCGCTCGGCGCGAGCCGGATCGCGACCGGCCACTACGCCGGGGTCCGCGAGGCGGCGGGCCGCTTCGAGCTCCTGCGGGGCGCCGATCCGGGGAAGGACCAGAGCTACTTCCTCCACCGGCTGACGCAGGCGCAGCTCGCGCGGGTCGTCTTCCCGCTCGCGCGTCTCAGGAAGAGCGAGGTGCGCCGCATCGCGCGCGAGGCCGGCCTGCCGGTCCACGCCAAGAAGGACTCGACGGGCATCTGCTTCATCGGCGAGCGGCCGTTCCGCGAGTTCCTGAACCGCTATCTGCCGCGCGTGCCGGGACCGATGCGCACGCCCGAGGGCCGGACCGTCGGCGAGCACATCGGGCTCGCCTTCTACACGATCGGCCAGCGTTCGGGTCTCGGGATCGGAGGCACGCGGGACGGCGACGGGGCGCCGTGGTACGTCGCCGGCAAGGACCTCGCGCGGAACGAGCTGATCGTAGTCCAGGGGCACGATCACCCGCTGCTGCAGCGGCGCGCGCTGACCGCGGCGGACCTCGCATGGGTCAGCGGCGCCGCGCCCGATGCGGAGCTCGCGTATGGCGGCAAGACGCGCTACCGCCAAGCCGATGCGGTCTGCCGCATCGCGCGGCTCGACGCCGACGCGTGCGCAGTGGAGTTCGACGACCTTCAGTGGGCCGTCACGCCCGGCCAGTCGGTCGTGCTCTACCGGGGTGAGGTGTGCGTGGGCGGGGGCGTCATCCAGTGACCGGCCGAAAAACAAGGGGCGCCCTGCGGGCGCCCCTCGGTTTCCGCCTTCAGACCGCGAGGCTTACTGCCGGAAGCCGTAAAAGCTCATCCACAGCTTGACCTCGTCGCTCAGGGCGGTGGGGAGGCCGTACTTCATCCCGAACTCCGAGCGCTTGAACGCGCCGCTGGCGTTGCCGCCGCACTGGTAGCGCTTGCCCTGGGTGCGGGGATCGGGGCCGCACTTCCAGCGTTCGATCTTGAGCGCGACCGGCTTGGTGACGCCGAGCAGCGTCAGGTTCCCCTCGATCACTTCCGGGTCGTCGCCCTTGAACTTGACGGCCGTGGACCGGAAGGTCATGGTCGGAAACTCGGCGCTGTTGAAGAAGTCCGGGTTGCGCAGATGCTCGTCGCGCGTGCGCGGCCGTCCATCGCGCTCGGGGTCGCCGGTGCTTACGGTAGCGGTCTGAATGACGATCTCGACCATCCCGCTCTTGGCTGCGCGGTCGATGGTGAACTTGCCCGTGGGCTTGTCGAACCGTCCGCGGATCGTCGCGAAGCCCAGGTGATCGACCTCGAAATACGGCACGGTGTGGTAGGGGTCGATGTTGTAGGACTCCGTCTGTGCCGCCGCGGCGAGCGGCAGCGTGGCGGCGACGAGCGTCATCGCGATCCTCTTCATGTGGGGTCTCCTCTCTTGTGGTGGCAACGGCGTGCAATGCTAACGCAATCCTCCGGCCGGAAATTCCTGGTCAACGAGGCGGCGGAACTCAACCTGCGGGCGGCCCGGCCGGCCAGGTGAGGACGAAGGCGACGAAGGCCGCGGCGAGGCCGTAGGCCGAGACGACGAACGCTTGGACCCAGACCGGCAACCGGTCCGAGGCCGGCAAGCGCACCATGAGTGGGATCGCTCCTAAGGCGACCAGCGCGTACCAGGGCAGCTGCGCGAGCACGAACGCAGCGGCGGCAACCAACCCCGCCGCGACCGACGCCGAGAGGGTGAGCGTCGCGCCGGCGGCGATCTTCCGTCCGGTCAGCATCTGGACGAGCAGGAACCCGCCGGCCCCCGCCCCGATCGCGATCCCGTACTGACCGAGCAGCGCCGAAGCGGCCAGGATTGCGGAGATGCCGGCACCCAGGCCAAGCATCAGCGCCGCCGCGCCGGCTCGAACCGGCCGACTCGCGAGGTCCATCATCCAGGCGACCACCCAGGCGACGAAGACGGCCGCGCCGCCGCCGAGGAGCAGCGCTTCGGCGGCCGGCTTCTGCTGCAGCACGCTCCAGAAGACCCACACCGCGAGCGCGCCGCAGGCGGCCGCGGTCACGGCGGTCAGCGTGCGGCCGGTCCCGAGGGCGAAGTCGACCGCGATCCCGACGGCCGATGCGACGAGGGCGAGCAGGACGAGCTTGCGCAGCGCCGTCAGCGGCGCGAACGCGAGGCCGCTGACGAGGGCGACGCAAACCGCGAACGCGGCGACCACGGCGAGTCCGCCGAGCCGGGCCCGGCCGAGGACCGCGGCGACGATCAGGCCGCTGACGAACGGCGCGACGCCGGCCTGCACGGCCGGGTTGCCGAGAAACTCCTCCATCGCTCTCCTTGCGCCTCGACGACGGCGGTCATGGGCTTCGGTGAAGTGCCGCTACTCGCGCGGAACGGTCTCGGCGAACGACGGCCGCTCGAAGAGCTTGGCCGCGAGCCGCGCGAGGCTCGGCCGGTCGGCGCGCCATCCGAGCTGGGGAAACCGGAAGTCGAGCCAGCCGAGACAGCAGCCCACGGCGACGTCGGCGAGCGAGAAGTTCGCCCCGGCGCAGAAAGCGCGGCTCCCGAGCTGACCCTCCATCGCGTCGAGGCCGCGCTCGACCTTGCCCTGCTGGCGCTCGCTCCACGACGGGCTGCGCTCGCTTGGCGGACGCGCGTTCTCCAGCCGCCAGAGCACGCCGGCGTCGAGCACGCCGTCGGCGAGCGCTTCCCACCGCCGGACCTCGATCCGCTCGCGGCCGTCGGCCGGGATCAGTCGCCCGAGCGGCGATGCCGAGTCGAGGAACTCGCAGATGACCCGGGAATCGTAGAGGGGGGTGCCGTCGTCGAGCACCAGCACCGGAACCTTGCCGAGCGGGTTCCAGTCGGGCACCGTGGAATCGGCCGGCCACGGGCTCTCGCTCTCCCAGGTGAACTCGATGCGCTTCTCGGCGGCGACGACGCGTGCTTTGCGCGTGTAAGGGCTCGCGAACGAACCGATGAGCTTCAGCCTCGCTGCGGCCATGATGAGCGGCGATCCCCGAAACGAATCAGTATAGCGCCGGCGCGCGGTGTGCGGCGCGGCGCGCGCCGGCGGACGCACGCGCGCATGATAGACTTTGCGCTCGCCCGCGCATCGACGCATGCCGCTCTCGCCGCTCACCGCGCTCTCGCCGCTCGACGGACGGTACGCGCGCAGCCTCGAGCCGCTCCGCAGCCACTTCAGCGAGCTCGCGCTGATCCGGCATCGCGTTCGGGTCGAGATCGAGTGGCTGCTCGCGCTTGGCGCGGAGCCGGGCGTCGTCGAGGTCGCGCCGTTCGCGCCGGCGGCGGCGGCGAAGCTCCGTGCGCTGGCCGACGGATTCGACGAGCGCCACGGCGAGCGCGTGAAGGCGATCGAGCGCGAGACGAACCACGACGTCAAGGCGATCGAGCGCTGGATCCGCGAGCAGGTGGCCGGCGATCCGGTCCTCGAGCGCGCCAGCGCGTTCATCCACTTCGCCTGCACCTCCGAGGACATCAACAACCTCGCGTACGCCCTCATGACCCGGGGCGCGCGCGACGCGGTGCTCCTGCCGGCGATCGACGAAGTGATCGGCAAGCTCACCGCGCTCGCGCACGCGCACGCTACCCTCCCGATGCTCGCGCGGACGCATGGCCAGCCGGCGACGCCGACGACGCTCGGCAAGGAGCTCGCCAACTTCGTCCACCGGCTCCGGCGCGGCCGCGGGCGGCTCGCGGCGGTGAAGCTCGCCGGGAAGGCGAACGGCGCGGTCGGCAGCTACAACGCGCACCTCGCCGCGTATCCGAGCATCGACTGGGAGGCGCTCGCGCGGCGGTTCGTCGAGTCGTTCGCGCTCGAGTTCAACCCGTATACCGTGCAGATCGAGCCGCACGACGCACTCGCGGAACTGTTCGACGCGCAGGCGCGCGTCAACACCGTGCTGGTCGACCTCGACCGGGACGTGTGGGGCTACGTCTCGCTCGGCTACTTCCGGCAGCCGGCCGTCGCGGGCGAGGTCGGCTCGTCGACCATGCCGCACAAGGTGAACCCGATCGATTTCGAGAACTCCGAGGGCAACCTCGGGGTCGCCAACGCGCTGCTGCGCCACCTCTCCGACAAGCTGCCGGTGTCGCGCTGGCAGCGCGACCTGACCGACTCGACGGTGCTCCGCAACGTCGGCGTGGCGTTCGGCCACAGCCTGCTCGGCTGGGTCGCCGCGAGTCGCGGCCTGGATCGGCTGGAAGTCGACCCGGCGCGGCTCGCGGCGGATCTCGAGGCGAACTGGGAGGTGCTCGGCGAGGCGGTGCAGACAGTCTTGCGCCGGTATGGCGTGGCGGATGCCTACGAGCAGCTGAAGTCGCTCACGCGCGGCCGCCGGATCGGCGCGGACGACCTGCGTGCGTTCATCCGGGGACTCGCGATTCCCGACGAGGCGAAGCAGCGCCTGCTCGGTCTGGCGCCCGCGGGCTACATCGGCAAGGCGGCCGAGCTGGCGCGAAAAATCTAAGGCGCCTTGGAAGGCTCTTCGGGCAGCGGCGGAAGCGATCGCAGGTAGGCGATCAGCGCTGCGAGGTCCTCGGGCGTGAGCTGGCTGGTGGTGTTCTGGATGACCTCGGCCATGGCCTCCCCGGGAACGTCGCCGTCCGGCGTGAGCCCCTTCACGAGGAACTCCCTGAGGTCGCCATCGCTCTGCTTCTTGAGCCGTGTCGGGGTCAGGTTCGGGATGCCCTTGCCATCGGGTCCCTTGCCGCCGGCGAGGAACCGGTCCCGCCTCGGGCCCCCGAGGAAGTTGCGGGGCGTGTGGCATTCGCCGCAGTGGCCAAGGGCCCGAACGAGGTAGGCACCGCGGTTGACGGTCGGCGAGGCCTTGGGGTCGCTCACCAGCGGGCCGGGCGTGAAGTACAGCCATTTCCAGGGTCCGACGAGGAAGCGCCAGCCGAACGGGAAACCCAGATCGTGGGCCTGATTGGCCCGGCTGCTTTGCGGCAGCGTGCGGAGATACGCCCAGAGGTCGCGCAGATCGCCGTCGGAGATGTTCGTGTAGGACGCATACGGGAAGGCGGGGAAGTAGTGGGCGCCGTCCGGCCGCACGCCCTCGCGCAGCGCGCGGACGAAGTCGGCCTCGGTCCAGCGCCCGATCCCGGCCTGCGGATGCGGCGTGATGTTCGGTCCGTAGAACGTTCCGAAGGGCGTCTTGAGCGCGCGGCCGCCGGCAAAGGGAACGGCGTCCTTCTGCTCCTCGGTATGACACCCGACGCAGCCGCCGGCCTTCGCGAGATACTCCCCGCGCTTCGCGTCGCCTTGCGCGGATGCGCTGCCGATCCACGCGCCGAGGAGCAGCGCGAGGCCGCCGGTCCGGAGGGTCCAGCGCAGAGCGTTCGGCACGATCCCGCCTCCTAGAAAAGCGAAAACCCCGCCGCAGCGGGGTTTCGCGCATCACTCTGTCAGGCTACTTCTCGCGGAAGTTGTCGTGGCAGTTGCCACAGGCCTTGCCGACGTCGCCGATGGCCGCCTTCACGGCGGCCTCGTTGCCCGCCTTGGAGGCGGCCGACAGCGCACCGACCGCGGTTCGCAGCTGGTCCTGGGCCTGCTTGAACTGGCCGGCGTCGGTCCAGATCGGCCGGCAACGCGCGGCTCTTCTCGCCCTTGGTGCTCTCCGCAAACCCGTCCCAGGGCATCTGGCCGAGCACTTCCAGGTAGGCCGCGTTGCGCGCGACCACCTCCGCGTTGTAGGGCGCTCCCTTCACCATCCCGACCAGGGGACCGAAGTACTTGCCCTGCAGCGTCATCACCGCCTGGCGCTGCTTGACCAGGACGTCGGGCTTCACCTGCGAGAAGGCGGTTAGGGCGTAACCCGCGCCCAGCGCCACTGCGAGGCTCGTGTAAAGGACCTTCCGCTTCATCCGGTTCTCCTCGTTTGAACTAGACCCACGGGCGCCCCTGTAAGACCCCCGCACCGACTGCTATAACACTTTCCCGCTGCGGGGTATTCCCGCCCTACACGACCGCTTCCTGCTTGCGGTCCTTGACCGGCCTGATCAGGTCCTCGCGCCGCACGCCCAGCCACATCACGAGCGGGGCCATCACGAGCACCGACGAGTAGATGCCGAAGCAGATGCCGATCGTGAGGGCGACCGCGAAGTAGTGCAGCGCCGGGCCGCCGAACAACAGCATCGACAGCACCATCATCTGCGTGCAGCCGTGGGTGATGATGGTGCGCGATATCGTGCGCGTGATCGCGTTGTCGATGATCTCGGCGGTCGGGCTCTTCCGCATCTTGCGGAAGTTCTCACGGATCCGGTCGGCGATCACCACCGACTCGTTGACCGAGTAGCCGAGGACCGCGAGCACCGCGGCCAGCACCGGCAGCGAGAACTCCCACTGGAAGAACGCGAAGAACCCGAGAATGATGACCACGTCGTGGAGATTGGCGATGATCGCCGCCACGCCGAACTTCCACTCGAACCGGAGCGCGAGGTACGCCGACGATCCCGAGCGAGGTGATGAGCAGCGCGAGCGCCCCGTTCTCCGCCAGCTCCCGGCCGACCTGCGGCCCGACGAACTCGACGCGACGCAGCTCGGCGGCCGGGTTGTCGGCCTTGAGCTTCTCCATCACCCCCCGCGAGAGCTCGGCGCTCGTCTGGTCGGCCTTCAACGGGAGCCGGATCAGGACGTCGCGCGAGGTACCGAAGTTCTGCACCTGCGGTTCCGCGTAGCCGGCCTTCTCGAGGGTCGCGCGGATGCGGTCGACCTCGACCGGCCGGTCGTAGCTCACTTCCATCACCGTGCCGCCGGTGAACTCGATCGAGAAGTGCAGACCCCGCTGCCAGAGGAAGAACACCGCGGCGAGGAACGTGAGGAGCGAGATGATGTTGAAAATCAGCGCATACCGCATGAACGGTATGTCGCGCCGGATCTTGAAGAACTCCATCGCCTACCCCGTCACTTCCACGACGTGTTCCCGATCGCGAGCCGGTCCAGCCGGCGTCGCGAGCCGTAGAACAGGTTGACCATGCGTCCGGCTCACGACGACCGCCGAGAACAGCGAGGTGAGGATGCCCAGGCAGTGCACGACCGCGAAACCGCGCACCGGGCCGGAACCGAAGATCAGCAACGCGAGGCCGGCGATCAGCGTCGTCACGTTCGAGTCGACGATCGTGCCGAACGCGCGCTCATAGCCGACGTGGATCGCCGCCTGCGGCGTCGCGCCGCCGCGCAGCTCCTCGCGGATGCGCTCGTTGATGAGCACGTTCGCGTCGATCGCCATGCCGAGCGTGAGCGCGATCGCCGCGATGCCGGGGAGCGTGAGCGTCGCCTGCAGCAGCGAGAGCAGCGCGACGAGGAGCAGCAGGTTGACGCCGAGGGCGATCGACGAGAACAGCCCGAAGATCACGTAGTACACGATCATGAACGACGACGATCGCGGTGAACCCCCAGAGCGTCGAGTTGAAGCCCTTCTCGATGTTCTCGCGGCCGAGGCTGGGGCCGACGGTGCGCTCCTCGACGATCTCCATCGGCGCCGCGAGCGATCCGGCGCGAAGCAGCAGCGCGATGTCGTTCGCCTCGGTCGTCGACATCCGGCCGCCGCTGATCTGGACGCGGCCGCCGCCGATCTCGCTGCGGATCACGGGCGCCGTGATGACCTCGCCCTTGCCCTTCTCGAAGAGCAGGATCGCCATGCGGTTGCCCACGTTCTCGCGCGTGACGTCGCGGAAGATGCGTGCGCCGGTCGCATCGAGGGTCAGGTGCACCGCCGGCTCCTGGGTCTGCGAGTCGAACCCGGCCTGGGCGTCGGTGAGCCGGTCGCCGGTGAGCACCACTTGCTTCTTGATCAGGATCGGGTTGCCCTGGCGCTCGACGTAGTACTCGTCGCCGAACGGCACCTGGCCCTTCTGCGCGTCGAAGAGCACCTGCGGGTTGCGCGAGTTCTCCTCGTCGACCATGCGGATCTCGAGCGTCGCGGTGCGGCCGAGGATCTCCTTCGCGCGCGCGGTGTCCTGCACGCCGGGGAGCTGCACGACGATCCGGTCGGCGCCCTGCTGCTGGATCACCGGCTCGGCGACGCCGAGCTCGTTAACCCGCTTGTTGAGCGTGCCGATGTTCTGCTTGAGCGCGGAATCCTGGATGCGCCTCTCCGCCTCCGGGCGGATGGTCGCGTTGAGGCGCGGCTCGGCGGCGTCGCCCGCGTCCACCATCGCGAGGTCGGGGAGCGCGTCGGCGATGACGCGCCGCGCCTTGTCGCGGGTCTCCGGGTCGCGGAAGCGGACTACGATCGTCATGCCTTCGCGGCTGACGCCGGAATGGCGGATGTTCTTGTCGCGGAGCGCGGTGCGGATGTCGCCGGTGAACGCGTCGAGGCGCTTCGTCAGCGCCCCCTTCATGTCGACCTGCAGCAGGAAATGCACCCCGCCGCGCAAGTCGAGCCCGAGGTACATCGGCAGCGCGCGGATCGCGGTCAGCCAGTTCGGCGAGGCCGAGAGCAGGTTCAGCGCGACGGTGTAGGAGCGGTTCTGCGGGTCCGGATTGAGCGCCTGGTCGAGGAGGTCCTTCGCCTTGAGCTGGGTGTCGGTGTCGGCGAAGCGGACCTTGACGCCGACCTGGTCGAGGTGGATGCCGGTATAGGGGATACCGGCCTGCTTCAGCGCGTCCTCGACCCGCCCCAGCGCTCCGGTGTCGACCTTCAGCGTCGCGCGCGACGACGAGATCTGCACCGCCGGCGATTCGCCGAAGAAATTGGGCAGCGTGTAGACGAGGCCGAGGACGACCGCGACGGCAACCGTCACGTAGACCCAGAGGGGGTAGCGGTTCATGCAGCGTGACGCGTGCGGCCGCCGGTCGCCGTCACACGCTCTTCATCGTGCCCTTCGGCAGCAGCGTCTGGACCGCCCCTTTCTGCACGACGATCTCGGTGTTGTCGGCGATCTCGAGGGTGACGTAGGCGTCGGCGACTTTGGTGATCTTGCCGACGACGCCGCCGGCGGTGACGACCTCGTTGCCCTTCTCCAGCATCGAGAGCAGCGCCTTGTGGTCTTTGGCGCGCTTCATCTGCGGCCGGATCAGGATGAACCAGAAGACGACCAGCATCAGGACGAGCATCCCGATGTTCATGTATTCGCCGCCGGCGGGGGCGCCGGCCTGCGCGTAGGCGGGGCTGATCAGCAAGGACGGCTCCATCGGTGATGGGAAGGAGGGGCCGAATTATACCCGCGCGCCGGCCGCGGCCGTCAGTCTTTCGCGGCTGCGAGGCGGGTCCGGTCGCGGGCGAACTGCGCGGCGTGGTCGCCGAGGCGGCGGCCGGCGATCGCCTCGCGGAGCTCGCGGACGAGGGTCAGGTAGTAGGACAGATTGTGGACGGTCGCGAGACGCGCGCCGAGGATCTCGTTCGCGCGCTGCAGGTGGTGGAGGTAGGCACGCGTGAAGTGCCGGCACGCGTAGCAGCCGCAGGTCTCGTCGACCGGGCGCGTGTCGTCGCGGTAGCGGGCGTTGCGGAGCCGGAGGTCGCCCCAGCGGGTGAAGAGCCAGCCGTTGCGGGCGTTGCGCGTCGGCAGCACGCAGTCGAACATGTCGATCCCCGCCTGCACGGCGGTGACGATGTCCTCGGGCGTCCCGACGCCCATCACGTAGCGCGGCCGGTCGGCCGGGAGCCGCGGCGCGCAGTGGTGCAGGATGCGCAGCATGGCCTCCTTCGGCTCGCCCACCGCCAGCCCGCCGATGGCGTGGCCGTCGAAGCCCATCGCGGCGAGCGCGGCGAGCGATTCGTCGCGCAGCGGCTCGTAGACGCTGCCCTGGACGATGCCGAACAGGGCGTTCCCGTTCGGCGGGGAGCGCTCCCATTCGCGCTTCGAGCGCTCGGCCCAGCGCAGGCTGAGGCGCATCGAGCTCGCCGCCTGCCGCTCGGTGGCGGGGAACGGCGTGCACTCGTCGAACACCATCGCGATGTCCGAGTCGAGCGTGCGCTGGATGCGGATCGATTCCTCCGGGGTGAGCATCAGCCGGTCGCCGTTGATCGGCGAGGCGAACCTGACGCCTTCCTCGTCGATCTTGCGCAAGCCCTCCAGGCTGAACACCTGGAAGCCGCCCGAGTCGGTGAGGAGCGGCCGGTCCCAGCCCATGAAACGGTGCAGGCCGCCGTGCGCGCCGATCACCTCCAGCCCCGGCCGGAGCCAGAGGTGGAAGGTGTTGCCCAGCACGATGCCGGCGCCGATCTCCACGAGCTCGGCCGGGCTCATCGCCTTCACCGTGCCGTACGTGCCGACCGGCATGAAGACCGGCGTCTCGACGACCCCATGGGCGAGCTCGAGCCGGCCGGTGCGCGCTGCGCCGTCGGTGTGCAGGACCGCGAATCTCACCGCCCGATTCTAAGCGCGGTCGATGAGCATCGCGTCGCCGTAGCTGAAGAAGCGGTAGCGCTGCGCGATCGCGTGGCGGTACGCCGCGCGGATCGGCGCGATGCCGGCGAACGCCGACGCGAGCATCAGCAGCGTCGACCTGGGCAGGTGGAAGTTGGTGATGAGCCGGTCGACGACGCGGAATCGGAACCCGGGCGTGATGAAGAGATCGGTCTCGCCGCAACCCGCCGTGACCTCGCCCGCGCGCGCCGACGCCTCGAGCGCGCGGAGGCTCGTCGTGCCGACGGCGACCACGCTGCCGCCTCGCTCGCCCGCGCAGCGCACGGCGTCGACGGTTGCCGCCGGGATTTCGTACCACTCGTTGTGCATCCGGTGCTCGTCGATGCTTTGCGTGCGGACCGGCTGGAAGGTCCCGGCGCCGACGTGAAGCGTCAGGAAGGCGAGCTGCACCCCCCGTCCCCGGAGGGCATCCAGCAGCGGCTCGTCGAAGTGCAGACCCGCCGTCGGCGCGGCGACCGCCCCGGGCATGCGCGCGTAGACGGTCTGGTAGCGCGCTTCGTCCTCGGCCTCCGGCGGGTGCGTGATGTAGGGCGGTAGCGGAACGCTCCCATGGTGCTGGAGCAGCTCGAGTACCGACGACTCGCCCTCGAAGCGCAGCCGGAAGAGATCCTCGTCGCGTCCGAGCACCGTGGCCTCTACGGCGTCGGCGAGCCGAAGCCGCACGCCCGGCCGCGGCGCGTGGCTCGCCTTGACCTGCGCCAGCGCCTCGTTCGCCCCGAGAACGCGCTCGACGAGGACCTCGGCCCGCCCACCGGTGTCGCGGACACCGAGCAGCCGCGCCTTGATCACCCGGGTGTCGTTGAGAACGAGCAGATCCCCGGCCGCGAAGAATTGCGGCAACTCGGTGAAGACGTGATCGGAGATTCGGCCGCCGCGCGCCAGGTGGAGGAGGCGGCTCGCTGCGCGGCTGGCCGCGGGATGCTGGGCGACGAGCTCCGGCGGCAGCGCGTAGTCGAAGTCGTCGACGGTGAGCCCGGATGCGTGCGCGGTCATCACGCGATCAGGAGGGCGGCAACGAAAATGCCGACCATCAGGAACACGATCGCGACCTTCGCGACCGTTCCGACCAGCATTCCCAGCCAGGTCGCGATGCCGACCCGGCCCGCGCGCAGCGCGTCTTTCTGCGCCAGATACTCGCCGATCGCGGCGCCGACGAGCGGCATGAAGATCAACCCGACGAGGCCGGTGAACACGCCGACCACCGTGCCGATCGCGGCGCCGACGATCGCCTGCCGGCTCGCGCCGGCCCGCTTCGCGCCGGCCGCCGCCGCCACGTAGTCGATCACGAACGCGATGATCGTCAGGACTCCCAGCACGCCCAGCGTCCAGCCCGAGATGCGGGTGAAGTCGTCGATCCAGGCGGCGAGCGCGACGCCGGCGAACACGAGGATCGCGCCCGGCAGCGCCGGCAGCACCGTGCCGACGACGCCGACGACGATCAGCGCGACCGCGAGGATCCAGAGGGCGATCGTCATGCTGGCGATGACTCGCGCGCGGGCCAGAGCTTCCGGGCGAGCGACACGACGGCGAGCGCGATCGCGCCGGCGACGATGCCGAACAGGGCGTTGGCGAGCGCCGGACCGAGCGCTTCTAAGACGCCGCCTAGGTAGGGCAGCGCGCCCGCATGCTCGGCCAAGCCCTCGATCCAGTGATGCACGAACGGGATGCCGTGGACGAGTATTCCACCGCCGACCAGGAACATCGCTGCGGTGCCGGCGATCGAGAGCGCCTTCATGAGATACGGCGCAAGCCTCAGGATGCGCAGCCCCGACTGCGCGCTGGAAACGGGCGAACGTCTCCTCGCCGGTGCGCCGGCTCAGGTACAGACCCGCATCGTCGAGCTTCACGATGCCGGCCACGAGGCCGTACACGCCCACGGTCATGAGAACGGCGATGCCGGCCATGACCGTCACCCGCGTGACGAAGGGCGCGGTCGCGACGATCCCGAGCGTGATCACGATGATCTCCGCGGACAGCACGAAGTCAGTGCGGATGGCGCCCTTGATCTTCTGTTTCTCCAGCGCGACGAGATCGACCGCCGGGTCGGTAAGAGCGGCGGTGAGGGCCGCGTGCTCGGCCGCGTCCTCGGCCCGCGTGTGGGTCAGCCGGTGGGCGACCTTCTCGAACCCCTCGTAGCAGAGGTAAAGGCCGCCCAGCATGAGGAGCGGCACCACTGCCCACGGCGCCAACGCGCTGATCGCGAGCGCCGCCGGGACCAGGATCAGCTTGTTGACGGCCGAGCCCTTCGCCACCGCCCAGACCACCGGCAGCTCGCGGTCGGCCTTGACGCCCGACACCTGCTCGGCGTTGAGGGCTAGATCATCCCCGAGGACGCCCGCGGTCTTGCGCGTCGCGACCTTGGTCAGCACCGCCACGTCGTCGAGGACGGTGGCGATGTCGTCGATCAGGGCGAGCAGGCTGGATCCGGCCATTGCGGGTTCCGGGCGTGGGCTGGCGGGAATGGTAACGGGGCGCGGGTTTCTTGCTGGCCCCGGAGCATTCTCCGATAATGCCTCGCCCGTGCCGGGATGGCGGAACTGGTAGACGCGCCGGACTCAAAATCCGGTTCCAGCGATGGAGTGTGGGTTCGATTCCCTCTCCCGGCACCACTTACCATCTTCTCCCAAGTGCAAAACTACGTCGCGGAGAAGCTGTTTGAGGCAAGCACGGCGGACGTGGAGCGGTCCGCCACGGCTCTATCTCCTCGACCGTTCACCGCATAGACCTCACTGCTTTGGCACTACCCATGGGATACGGTCAACGAACAGCACCGATGATCGAAGGAGGTCCCTGGCTTCGAGTAACAGGCGGCTAGTGTCCGGATCCTTGGGGCGATGCTTGTTTCTCTCAATGAAGTCTGCTGACGTTGACAACCGCTTTAGCATGTACTCCTTCTGAACCTCGATGACTCGCCTGGCCAATGGAACTGCACGCGCATCGGTCACTAAGGCGGCGAGGGTGAGTGACTGACTGAGGACGCCGAATTCCCGATTCGCGGACGCGAGCAACTGCGCTGTGTACTCAAGCTGGGTGTATGTGGCCACTTGAGCTCCATCGGCGCCGGCGGACGACAGCAGGCGTCTTTGACGCGTCATGAGCTCTTTTTCGAGCTTCTCGAACTTTTCTTGGTACTTCGCGATCTCCGCGTATGTATCCGCGTATGTATTTTGAGCGTGGGCGGGCGACGCGAGCATCGCAAACACAGCGACAGTAGTAAATAGTGAGAGCGTGGCTCTGTGCTGCCTAGACCAGAAATGCGTAGCGATCATGTAGAGCCTGCAGCGTACCTCTGGTACAACCCTAGCTGAGGAAGTCAGCTTTCGAGTTGATCGCTCAAGCGCCGCTTGTGGCCGCTACCGGACCCACGGCCGTCATTCGCGAGCGAGTGACAAACGGACCGTAGAGGCCAACACCATTGAGCGGTCCCCCTCCGTCCTTCGGTGGCGGCGCGAAGCGGGCCAAGATTGGCGATCTACTGGAAGTTGTGTCGGATGCGCCGAACGTCGCCGGGTTGCAGCGTCTGGGAGCTGAGGTAAGGCAGCTGGGCCGAGTTGCGCACCTCGATGCGATGCGTTCCGGGCGGGACGTCGAGGGTCTTGACGGGCGGCGTCGTTCCCTGCGGCTTGCCGTCGATGTAGATTGCGCCCCAAGGAGAAACGTCGAAAACAAGAGTGGCGGTCTTGGCCAGCGGCTCCGTAGCGGGCGCTGCCACCGACGCCTGAATTTTCGGCGCTGGGGCGGGGACACTTGTGGCGGTGTTGGCCTGCGGAAGCGCCGGCGCCGCACGGGGCGCTGCGACTTTGCGCGCGGGGGCGCGGCCACTTGCGACCGCCGATCCGGACGGCTTCCCGGCAGGCGCTTTGCTCGCTCGCTCTTTCGGCTCAGGCTCTGACGCCGCGAGGCGCGGCACCTCCGGAACCGACGGTTCGGACGCGATCGCAGTCGCCGATCCGGACGGCTTCCCGGCAGGCGCTTTGCTCGCTCGCTCTTTCGGCTCAGGCTCTGACGCCGCGAGGCGCGGCACCTCCGGAACCGACGGTTCGGACGCGATCGCAGTCGCCGGTTGGTCGCTGATCGCTGCGCTGCGCGTCTCGCTCGAGTCCAGCGGTTGCCGCAACTGCAACAGCAAACCGCTTCCCGCAGCAGCGAGAATTAGTGCAGTCCAAACGTAGTTCGGCAGCCGCGGCTTTGCTCCTCGCGGCGCGCCTCGATGACCTGGAACTAGCGCTAGGTGGCGATCGCCGGATGCGCGCCCACCGGCCGTTGTTATCACCTCGGCCGGCACCCCGTCGTCGCGGGCGTGCGCTGTGAGCGTGTCGTCGACCTCCTCGCTCAGCTCGCCCGTCGTTGCCACCTCGGCCGGCACCCCGTCGTCGCGGGCGTGCGCTGTGAGCGTGTCGTCGACCTCCTCGCTCAGTTGCGGCGCGCCTCGATGACCCGGAACCAGCGCGACGTAGCGATCGCCAGATGCGCGCCCACCGGCCGTTGTTACCACCTCGGCCGGCACCCCGTCGTCGCGGGCCTGCGCCGTGCGCGCGGCGTCGAGCTCCTCGCTCAGCTCGCCCGTCGTTGCCACCTCGGCCGGCACCCCGTCGTCGCGGGCCTGCGCCGTGCGCGCGGCGTCGACCTCCTCGCTCAGCTCGCCCGTCGTTGCCACCTCGGCCGGCACCCCGTCGTCGCGGGCGCTGCGCCGTGCGCGCGTCGTCGACCTCCTCGCTCAGCTCGCCCGTCGTTGCCACCTCGGCCGGCACCCCGTCGTCGCGGGCGTGCGCTGTGCGCGCGGCGTCGAGCCTCCTCGCTCAGCTCGCCCGTCGTTGCCACCTCGGCCGGCACCCCGTCGTCGCGGGCGTGCGCTGTGAGCGTGTCGTCGACCTCCTCGCTCAGCTCGCCCGTCGTTGCCACCTCGGCCGGCACCCCGTCGTCGCGGGCCTGCGCCGTGCGCGCGGCGTCGACCTCCTCGCTCAGCTCGCCCGTCGTTGCCACCTCGGCCGGCACCCCGTCGTCGCGGGCGTGCGCTGTGCGCGCGGCGTCGAGCTCCTCGCTCAGCTCGCCCGTCGTTGCCACCTCGGCCGGCACCCCGTCGTCGCGGGCGTGCGCTGTGAGCGTGTCGTCGACCTCCTCGCTCAGCTCGCCCGTCGTTGCCACCTCGGCCGGCACCCCGTCGTCGCCGGCGTGCGCTGTGAGCGTGTCGTCGACCTCCTCGCTCAGTTGCGGCGCGCCTCGATGACCCGGAACCAGCGCTACGTAGCGATCGCCAGATGCGCGCCCACCGGCCCTTGTTACCACCTCGGCCGGCACCCCGTCGTCGCGGGCCTGCGCTGCGAGCACGCCGTCGACCTTCTCGCGCAGCGCCCGAAGGTGGCGAGCGACGATTTCGGCGCTCGGCGCACGTTCCTCGGGATTCTTGGCGAGCATGTTCCACACCAGCAAGTCCACTACGCCCGGGACATCCGGATTCACTTCGCTTGGCAACGGCGGCTCGGCATCCAGCACGTTCTGCATGATCTCGTCCGGTGAGCCGCCGCTGAATGGCCGCTCGCCAGTGAGCATCTCGTAGAGGACGACGCCGAGGGAGAAGATGTCGGAGCGCCCGTCGATCGCCGCGTAGCGAATCTGCTCCGGCGACATGTAGCACGCGGCATGGTTTCGTGAGGCGAGGGCCGCGTCCCGGAGCGGCGCCATGCCGAAGTCCGTGATCTTCGCCCGGCCGTCGGCCAACATGAGGATGTTCGAGGGCTTCAGGTAGCGATGCACGATTCCGCATTCGTGCGCGTGAGCCAGGCCGGAGGCGAGCTCCGCCGCGACCCGGAGGCTGCGCGGCACGCCGGGTAACGGCGACTCGTCGAGCAGTCGCCGCAGGCTGCGCCCCTTGAGACGCTCCATAGCGATGTACAGCCTGCCGTCGTCATCGCCGGCGTCGTAGACCGTGACGACGTTCCGGTGCTTGAGCCGCCATTCCGGAATCGCCTCGCTTAGGAACCGCAGCCTCTCGGCCGCTGAAGTCCGTGGCCCCCAGAGCGAAGGCTCGATGAGCTTCAGCGCTACCGGACCGTGGGTGAGCAGATCGCGTGCGTCGTAGACGACGCTGATTGCCCCCCGGCCGAGTTCGCCGAGGATTTCGTAGCGATCGAGCGTGTTCACCTGCGCGGGAAGCACTTGGCGGGTAAGCGAGGTACCAAGCATAACGTACCCGCTCTCGGGCGCTGTGAGCTTGTTACCTAGCAGCTAGCCTGCGCGGGATCGTGCGGAAGTCGTCGGATGCCAGGTCCTTGGCCAAGCTCCCTAGGCCGGGGAACAAGCCAGACCGACGAACCCCAAGCACCAGAGGTCTTCCACCTGGCGTAAGCTAGCAGTGCTGGCAGTGCTTTACGTTTGCGGGTGATCTCCAGGGTGCCCTAGAGGGATTCAGCGGCGGATAGAGCGGCGGATTCGGGCAACACCTACCCGGAGAGCCAGCAATGGCGCGGGGGTTGACGCACTCCCACGGCACCAGCGCCGGCGCTAGTTCGGCACGCCGAGGTTCACCGCGCTGGCCCCCGCGCAGTACTCCGGCGGCGGCGTCGGCGAGGGTTGCGGCCGAACGCCCTTCGCAAACAGCTGTGCCTGGTACTGCGGCCAGGTCACCAGGGCCGGGATCTTCAGTTCGTCCTTCGGCACGATCCGCGGCTGGCCCGCCTCCTTCGCGCTGGCATTGTTCGTCCACGCGGTACCCCCGAATGCGCGTACCGCCTGCCAGATGACGTCGCGCGTCCCCGGTTCCACGGCGCTTTCGGCCATGGCGGCCCGCAACAAGGCGTCGGCCTGTTCGCGCGTACAGCCCTGATCCCAATAGAGGAAGTCGTGGACGATGGCCGCGAGCTGATGCCGGCCGAATGGCGGCAGCAGCACCCAGAACGCCCGGGGAACGCTCGCGAAGTCGGTCACGAACCCGGCCGGGACGACGACGATGTGGTGGGTGTCGCCGATCCGGTACGCCAGGTCGTCCGTGAGAACCGACTCCCGCCCGTCGCCGAACGGAGTCATGGGCACGGGCGGGATCGGCTGCTGGGCCATGGCGACGGACGGACCGATCAAGGCGGACAAGCCGAACAGGCACGCCGCACAAGCGAGGATGTGCTTCAGCATGGACCCTCCCACGACGATCGCGCGTGGCGAGGAGGCTAGACGGGGACTCCGGCGGTGTCTAGCCGCCGAACGGCCGAACCGCGGCGCGCGGATCAGGCTTTCTGCTGCTCGGGCGCGTCGGCCGAACCGTTCGCCGCGTCGCCGGTGACGGCCTCGAGCCGGTAGCCGTGCTGGTAGACGGCGGTGAGCCGCCAGCCCTGCTCGGGGACCAACCCGAGCTTCGAGCGCAGCCGGCTGACGTGCGTGTCGACCGTGCGGGTATTGAGGTCGGGGCTGCGGCCCCAGACCGACTCCAGGATGTGCCCCCGCGAGACGAGGTTGCCGACGTTCCGGAACAGGAACACCGCCAGGTCGAAGTCCTTCTGGGTGAGGTCGATCGCGCGGCCGGCGCGCACCACCGTCCGCTTGCCCAGATCGATCTCGAAGTCACCGACGCGCAGCGCGTCGGTGAGTCGCGGCTGGGGCTTCGACCGGCGCCCGAGCGCCTCGACGCGCGCGAGCAGCTCGTGCTTGCGCAGCGGCTTCACCAGATAGTCGTCGGCGCCCTCCTTGAGCGCGCGGACGATGTCCTGCTCGGTGTCGCGGGCGGTGGTGAACAGCACCGGGAGGTTGTCGCGGACGTTCGCGCGCACCCACACCAGCACCGCATCGCCGTTCACGTCCGGCAGCTCCCAGTCGAGGACGAGGAGGTCGAAGGTGTCCCGGGTCATCGCGCGCATGAGCTCGCGCCCGCGGTGGAACGTGTGACAGCTGTGCCCGGCGCCGGCGAGCCACACCCGGACCAGGTCCGCCTGCGAAAGATCGTCCTCGAGAATCGCGATCCGCATGGTCTATTCGAACGTGATCTCGACGCCCGCGAGGTACTGGGCGAGCGCGTCGACGAGGCTGCCGACGTCCTCGCCGCGCACGGCGAGCCGCTCGATCTCGGCGCCGAGGCGGGTGATCTCGTGGAAGCCGTAGCCGCCGCCCGCGCCCTTCAGGATATGGCCGATCTTCCGGGCCTCCTCGAGGTCGTTGCGGGCCAGCGCCCCGCGCAGCCGGTCGAGTTCGCCGCGGCGGTTCTCGAGGAACCGCGGGATGAGGTGCCGGAGCTCGCTCGAGACGCGCACGCTGTACCGGGGCTCGGACATCCCCGGAATTCTAGGGGACAACCGGCGCCCCCAGCGCGGCAATATGCACGATCCCGGCGGGCCGGGGCCGGCGCGCGCCGCCAACTCTTCCCTAGCGTGCAGTCGCGTCGCCGGAGCGCCCCACCCGCGCGAGGCCGCGGCGCTCGGCGAGGATCGGCCGCAGGGCGTTGCGCAGCGTCTCCAGCGCGATCGGCTTGGTGATGATCCCGTCGCAGCCGGCGGCGCGGGCCCGCTCGACCTCCACGCCTTCCTGGTGCGCAGTCAAGGCAAAGATCGGCCCGGTGTAGTTGCGCGTCCGCAGGACGTGCACCGCCTCGTAGCCGTTCATCACCGGCATCTCCATGTCGATCAGCACGGCGTCGAACGGCGCGGAGAGCGCGGCGTCGACGGCCGACAGGCCGTTCGCCACCGTGTGCGTGTCGATCCCGAGCTTGGCGAGGTGCAGCGCGACGAGCGCCCGGATGTCCTCGTTGTCCTCGGCGAGCAGCACGCGGCCGGCGAGCGGCGTCCGCTGCGGGATCGCGTCGGTGATCGGCCGCACGCTCTCGGCGCGCGCGACCGGCTCGCCCGGCAGGCGCACCCGGAACGTCGAGCCGTGGCCGGGCCGGGAATCGACGTCGATCGTCCCGCCCATCATGCGCACCAGGCTGTGGGTGATCGCCAGCCCGAGCCCGGTCCCGCCGTAGCGGCTGGCGATCGTGGCGTCGGCCTGCTCGAAGGGCTGGAAGATCCGCGCGAGCGCCACCTTCGGAATCCCGGGGCCGGTGTCGCGGACCTCGACCACGAGCGCCGCGATGTGCCACGACACGGCGAGCTCGACGGCGCCGACCTGGGTGAACTTCAGCGCGTTCCCGAGCAGGTTGATGAGCACCTGGCGGACCCGCGCCGCGTCCAGCATCAGCGCCGGCGGCAGCTGGGTCTCGCGCGTGTAGCGCAACCGCAGCCGCTTCTCCTCGGCCACCCCTTGCAGGGAGGTGATCACCTCGCGGCAGATCTGGTCGGGGTCCTCGGGCGCCGGCGCGATCACCAGCGTGCCGGCCTCGATCTTCGCCAGGTCGAGGTTGTTGTTGATGAGCTGCAGCAGGTGCTCGCAGTTGCGGCCGATGATCGCGCTGTTCCGGATCCGCGCTTCGCGCCCGAGGTCGTCGGTGAACTGGTTGAGCTTGTTGAAGCCCATCATCGCCGTGAGCGGCGTCCGCAGCTCGTGGGTGAGGTGGTTCAGGAACTCGCTCTTCAGGCGGTTCGCCTCGCGCGCGGCGAGCGTCTCGTAGCGCAGCTTGCGGCGCTCGTCGGAGAGGGCGAACACCCAGATCGAGAACACGACGCTGAGCGAGCCGAGGCCGGCGACGAGGGCGAACAGCCAGCGCGGCTGGAGGCCGAGGCCGAACAGCCCGGCGCCGATGCCGGCGAGCACGAGCGGGGTCACGACGAACGCCGCGAGATAGTGGCGGCCCGTCGCCTCGACCCCGCGGCGCATCACGAGGAGCGTCACGAGCAACGCGCCGAGGAGCAGCAGGCCGTCGACGGTGAGCGCCGCCGGATTGCTGAGCTGACCGGCGGCGAGCGTCGCGTAGGCGAGCGCGGCGATCTGCACTCCGGAGAGGCGCCCGACCGGGGTGAACGCGTAGTCGGCGGCAAGCGTGCTCGAGCTGCCGATGAAGACGACCTTCCCGGCGACTTCCCGCGCGAGCCACTGGGTGCCCTGTGCGCCGCCCGCGGCGAGCGCGAGCTCGTAGAACGGGATCACGCGCAGCTCGTCGGCATTGGCCGGGAAGCGCAGCGCGACCTCGCTGTAGGGGCTGAGCGGGACCGCCGCGCGCCGCAGCTGCAGGGCGCCGTCGGTGAGGCGGATGGGGAGGATGCTCGGGTCGACCGCCGCCAGGACGGCGAGCGGCATGCTCGGCAGGACGTAGCCCTGGCTGCCGTGGAACAGCGCAATCCGCCGCAGGACGCCGTCGTTGTCCGGACGCAGGTTGATCACGCCGACCGACGTCGAGGTGCTGCTGGCGAGGGACTCCGGCGGCAGCTTGAAGTACGCCCACGCGACGTGCGGGACGCGGGGCTCGTCCCCGTGATCGCCGGCGCCGCTCCACGGCAGGTTGCGCGCGACTGCGGTCGTCTCGAGCTGCCGCTGGTAGTTGGGCGTGCCGGCGAGCGTGACCGGGAGGCCGGCGGCGGCGAGCACGGTCCCGCGCCGGAAGCTCGCGGCGAGCGCCTCGTCACCGGGGCGCTCGTCCGCGAACAGCGTGTGGAATGCGACGGCGCGCACGCCGTGCCGGTCGAGATACCGCAGGACACGGGCGTACAGCTCCCGCTCGTTGAAGAACGGGCCCAGGGTCTGGGACATCCGCCACAGCGACTCCTCGTCGACGTCGAACACCACCACCGACTCGAGGCTCGTCGTCTGCCCGGCCGAGCGCTGCAGCGCGTCGTAGAGCCAGTTGTTCAGCCGCTCGAAGAGCGTCGTCTGGGCGAAGATCGCGGCGAGCCCGACCCCGGCGGCGCATGCGCCGACCCCGACCAGCACGCGGATGGCGGCTTCCCAGGCGGAACGGAGCGCATCGCGACGGCGCATGGTCAGCGATTCTAGCGGAAGGCTGTTACCGCGAAGCGTCGTTTCTGGCGCCCGATGTGGTCGATTCCCCGACTGCGCCCCTCGGGCCGCTGAAATGCGGCAAACTACACCGCCTTGGCGTCGGGAACCCGGAAGTGAAGGTCTGCATCGTCGGAGCGGGAGCGATCGGAGGCGTGCTCGGCGGGAAGCTCGCCGCCGCCGGGCACGAGGTGAGCCTGGTCGCGCGGGGCGAGCATCTGGCCGTCATCCGCGCCAAGGGTCTCGCGCTCAAGGACGCCGAAGGGACGCGCACGTTCCGCCTGGCGGCGGCCGACACCCCCCGCGACTTCGGCGCGCAGGACGCGATTTTCGTCACCCTCAAGGCGTATGCGATCGGCCCGATGCTGCCGCGGCTCGCGCCCCTGCTGCGGCCCGACACCGCCGTGGTCACCGCGATCAATGGCGTGCCCTGGTGGTACTTCGCGCGCGAAGGCGGCCGGTTCGACGGCTCGGCCGTCGCGTGCCTCGACCCGGACGGCGCGATGCTGCGCGCCCTCGACCCGAAGCACCTCGTGGGCTGCGTCGTCCACGCCGCCGCGGAGGTGATCGCGCCCGGCGTCGTCCATCACACCGGGGGACGCGATTTCATCCTCGGCGAGATCGACGGATCGACCACGCCGCGGCTCCAGGCGATCGCGGCGGCCCTCGACGCCGCCGGTCTGCAGGCCCCGGTCTCGCGCCGCATCCGCGACGACATCTGGACGAAGCTGATCGGCAACGCCTCGTACAACCCGGTCGCCGCGCTCACCGGGGCGCTCATGAGCGACATCAACGCCAACCCCGGCCTGCTCGAGCTGATCCGGCGCATGATGATCGAGGCCATGCAGGTCGCGGCGGCGCTCGGGGCGCGGATCACGGTCACGGTCGAGGAGCGGCTCGCGCTCGCACGCAAGCTCGGGTCCGCCAAGATTTCCATGCTCCAGGACCTGGAACGCGGCCGCCCGCTGGAGATCGACGCGATCATCGGCGCCGTCGGCGAGCTCGGGCAGCGGGCCGGCGTGCCGACCCCGACGCTCGCTGGCGTCGAGGCGCTCGTCCGCGAGCGCGTAACGCATCGGCCGGCGCCGGCCGGCGAAGCCGTTCCGGCGCGCGCCGCCGCCGGCCACTGAAGGAGGAGCGATGGGAACCGCCGAAACGCACGTGCTCGGGAAGCCCGCTCACATGAGCGACGCGGAATGGGAGCTGCGCATCCAGCTCGCCGCCTGCTACCGCGTGCTCGACTGGCAGGGCTGGACCGAGAACATCTTCAACCACATCACCGTCCGCGTCCCCGGCCCCGAGCGGCACTTCCTGATCAACCCGTTCGGCCTCTGGTACGACGAGGTGACGGCCTCGAACCTGGTGAAGATCGACCTCGACGGCAGCCCGGTCGCGCCCACGCAGCATGCGGTCAACCGCGCCGGCTTCATCATCCACAGCGCGCTCCACGCCGCGCGCGACGACGCGCACTGCATCATGCACACCCACACGACCGCCGGCATGGCGATCGCCTGCCGGCGCGCGGGGCTCGGCCACGACGACTTCTACGGCGCGATGCTGATCGGCCGGGTCGCGTACCACGACTTCGAGGGCATCACGGTCCGGCCGGAGGAGCAGCCCCGGCTGGTCGCGAGCCTCGGCGCGAAGCACGTGCTGATCCTGCGCAACCACGGGCTGCTCGTCGCCGAGCACAACGTCGCGCACGCGTTCTCGCTCATGTGGACGCTGCAGCGCGCGTGCGAGGTGCAGTGCCAGGCGGCGGCGATCGGCGGCTACGACATTCCGCTCACCGACGACGTACGCGAGCAGTGCCGGGACGTCGCGTTTCGCTACGAGGCGCACGGCGACACCTGCCAGCGGGTGTTCGACGCCACGGTGCGCAAGATGGAGCGCTCGAAGCAGGGACCGGGCTGGATCGACTACCGGAGCTAGCCGCCGTGAGCCCGCCGGGCCGCCCCAAGGGCGAACCCCGAGCGCGCAGCGCGAGGGTAGTCGAATGAGCACCGCCGGGCAGCCGGCCGCGAGCGGCGGCTACGAACTGCCCGTCTATCCGTTCGTTCCCCCGCCCGAGCTCGCGGGCGGCGCGCGCCAGCGCTACCCGATCGTCATCGCCGGCGGCGGGTTGTCGGGGCTCACGCTCGCGTGCGATCTCGCCGGTCGGGGGATCGACTGCGTTCTCCTCGACGAGGACGACACGATCGGCGTCCGCGGCGCGTCGTCGCGCGGCATCGTGTACGCGCAGAAGACGCTGGAAGTCTTCGCGCGGCTCGGCACCTATCCACGGCTGAAGGAGAAGGGCGTCACCTGGTCGGTGGGCAAGACGCTCGCCGGCAACGACGTCGTCTATTCGTTCAACCTCCAGCTCGAGAGCGCGTCCGAGCAGCCGCCGTTCATCAACCTTCAGCAGTTCTACGTCGAGTGGTTTCTCGTCGACCGCATCCGCGAGCTGGGCGGTTGCGACCTGCGCTGGAAGAACCGGGTGGCAAAGGTCGAGCCGGCGGCCGACGGCGTGGCGATCACCGTCGCGACGCCCGCCGGCACCTACCAGCTGGAAGCCGAGTGGCTCGTCGACGCGACCGGCGTGAACAGCGTCATCCGCGACGGCTTCGGGCTCGAGACCCACGCCGCGCGCGGCGCCGACCGCTGGTGCATCACCGACGTCCGGTTCAAGGAGCGATTTCCGATCGAGCGCTGGACCTGGATCGAGGCGCCGTTCAACGAGAACCGCGGCGTCTGGCAGCACCTGATGGGCGACGACGTGTGGCGGCTCGACTACCAGATGGATCCGGACTGCGATCCGGAGGAGGTGAGCCGCCGGGAGGTCGCCGAGGAGCGGCTCCGCGCGCATCTCGGGCATCGCGACTTCGAGCTGGTGTGGGTCGGGCCCTACGCCTACCGCGCCCATCTCCTCGACGACTTCCGCCACGGCCGGGTGATCTTCATCGGCGACGCGGCGCACGTGGTCGGCCCGTTCGGCGCGCGCGGCGGCAACTCCGGGATCCAGGACGCGTTCAACCTCGGCTGGAAATTCGCGCTGGTCCGCAAGGGGCTCGCGCCCCAGCGGCTGCTCGATACCTACACCGCCGAGCGGCACGCCGCGGCCCGGGAGAACCTCGAGGTCACGACCCGCACCGAGCGCTTCATCGCCCCGCAGTCGCCCGCGGAGCGGCTGCTGCGCCGCGCGGTCATGGGACTCGCGCGCGAGCACGCGTTCGCGCGGCCGCTCGTCAACTCCGGCCGGTTGTCGGTCGCGAACCCCTATCCGGACTCGCCCGGCGTGACCGCGGCCGGCTGGTCGGTGCAGAACGTGCCGATCACGCTCCCGGGCGGCGCGCGCGCGAACCTCGTCGAGCTCGCGCGCCAGGCCGGCACGGCGTTCCTCGGCATCCTGTACCAGCCCACGCGCGGCCACGAGCTCGCGGAGTTCGCCCGCATCGAGGCGACCGGGCTCCCGTTCCGGTTCTTCGTGTGCGGCCCGGGCGGCATCGGCGACCCGGAGGAGAAGCTGAAGGCCGTGCTCAAGGCGGAGCCCGACACCTTCGCGCTCATTCGCCCCGATCTCTATCTCGGCGCGCGGCTCCCGAACGCGACCGCACCGGCGGCGGAAGCCGCGCTGCGCAAGGCGCTTTGTCTGTGAAAACCGATCCGAACATCCCGGATCCCGACGGCTTCTACGCCGCGTTGATCCGGGCGCACGAGGGTCTGAGCGAAGCGCAATCCGCCGAGCTCAACGCGCGGCTGGTCTTCCTGCTCGCCAACCACGTGGGCGACCAGCAGGCGCTGCTGGACTGCGTGGCGGCGGCCCGGAAGGCGTTCGGGAACGGCGGCTAGCCCGCCCCTGGCGCGGCCGCTGGCCGCCCGCCGCGCGATACGCTACGCTACACAGGCCGATCTACCGAGGAGGGGTCAACGATGCCGTTCATAATCCGGGTCGCGCTCGCTGTCACCGCCGCGTTGGTGGCGGCGACCGCGACGGCGCAGGTGACGCTCAACGCGAGCTCGTGGGTGTCGCCCACGCACCCGATCACCGCCAACATGCTCACGCCGCTCTGCGCCGACTTCGAGAAGGCGACCTCGGGGCGCGTCAAGTGCAACATCCTGCCGAAGGCGCCGGTCGGGCCGTTCCAGACGGTCGACGGCGTCAAGGACGGCCTGATGGACCTCTCGTTCATCGTGAACGGCTACACCCCGGGACGCTTCGCGCTCAGCGACGCGCCCGAGTTCCCGTTCATGGGCGACACCTCCACCGTCACGTCGGTCGCGTACCAGCGCATCTACGACCGCATGCTCGCCAAGGCGAACGAGTACAAGGAGCTCGCGCTGCTCGGCGTCTTCACCCACGGCCCGGGCCAGATGTACAACACCAAGCGGCCGATCAACTCGCTCAAGGATCTCGAAGGGCTCAAGATCCGCATCGGCGGCGGCCTGGTGAACGAGATCGCGAAGGCGCTCGGCACGGTGCCGATGCTGAAGCCCGCGCCGGAGAGCTACGAGCTGCTCTCCGCGGGCGTTGCCGACGGCGTGTTCTTCCCCAAGGAGTCGCCGGCGTCATTCAAGCTCGTCCCGCTGATCAAGTACGTCACCTACGTCCCCGGGGGTCTCTACAACGTCGCGTTCGCCTGGGTCGCGAACCCGTCCAAGTGGGACAAGATCTCGGCGGCCGACCGGGCCGCGATCCAGCCGCTGCTCGGGGAAGCGCTCGCGCGCCGCTCGGGGATCGCCTGGGACGCCGCCGACGCCAAGGGCGAGGCGGCCATCCGCGAGGCGAAGATCCCGGTCATCGTCGCCGGCCCGCAGCTGATCGCGGAGATCAAGGCGAAGACCGACCCGCTCGAGAAGGAGTGGGCCGAGAAGAAGGCGAAGCCGAAGGGCGTGGACGGCGAGGCGGTGCTGAAGGCGCTACGCGCCGAGATCGCCGCGTTGCAGAAGTAGGTTCCGCAACCGCTACCAGCGCGGCACCCCGGGCCTCCGGCGGGGCGGCGCTGTTTTCCTGAGGGGGGATGAGCGAGCCCCGCCAGCCGCTCGACTGGTTCGACCGTGCGATCGTGCCAGTGCTCGGCTACTTCGCCGCGGCGGTGATGTTTTGCCTGATGCTGCTCACGTGCGTGGACGTGATCGGCCGCTACTTCCTGAACAAGCCGATCTGGGGCGGGTTCGAGCTCACCGAGATGCTGCTCGCCGCGCTGATCTTCGCCGGCCTGCCGCTCGTCACGCTGCGCGACGACCACGTCACCGTCGATCTCTTCGATCCGATCGTCCCGGATCGGCTGTTCCGGCTCCAGCACGTGATCGCGTGCGCGATCGGCTGCATGTGCACCGGGTACCTCGCGTGGCGGCTGTGGCTGCGCGCCGAGCAGCTCGGCCGCGCGGCCGAGACGACGGCCGTGCTCAAGATCGGGACCGCCTGGCTCGGCTACGCGATGAGCCTGCTGATGGCGTTCACGGCGATCGCGCTGATCGTGCTCGCGTTCCGCCGGCCGCGACGGCACTTCGTCGAGGAGGGCGGCGCGTGACCGAGGCGCTCGTCGGGTTCGCCGCGTTCCTCGCGCTCGCGTTCCTGCGGGTGCCGATGGCGTTCGCGATGGGCATCGTGGGCTTCTTCGGCTTCGCCTACAAGCTGAACTTCAACGCCGCGGCGGCGATGATCGGGCAGACCACCTACGAGACCGGGCTCTCGTACACCCTGTCGGTGATCCCGCTGTTCATCCTGATGGGGAACTTCGTGGTGCGGGCGCGCATGTCGGAGGAGCTGTATCGCGCCGCCCATGCCTTCCTCGGCCACCTGCGCGGCGGGCTCGCCATGTCCACCGTGATCGCCTGCGCCGGGTTCGGCGCGATCTGCGGCTCGTCCATCGCGACCGCCGCGACGTTCACGAAGGTCGCCTATCCGTCGATGCGCAAGTTCGGCTACAGCGACCGGCTCGCGGCGGGCTCGATCGCCGGCGGCGGCACGCTCGGGATCCTGATTCCGCCGTCCACGATCATGGTCATCTACGGGATCATGACCGAGACCAGCATCGGCAAGGTGTTCATCGCGGGCATCCTGCCCGGCCTGGTGGCGACGGTGCTGCTCTGTCTCGCCGTGCGCTGGATCACCTGGCGCGACCCCGCGGCCGGTCCGCCCGGCAAGCGGTCCTCCTGGGCCGAACGCCTCGAGGCGAGCAAGCACGTCTGGCCGGTGGTGCTGCTCTTCCTGCTGGTCATCGGCGGCATCTACGCCGGGTGGTTCACCGCGACCGAGGGTGCGGGGATCGGCGCGGGCGCCGCGTTCCTGTTCGCGCTGGCGCGCCGCACGCTCACCTGGAAAGTGCTGCTCGAGGTGCTGATCGAGAGCGCACGCACCACCTCCATGCTGTTCATGATCCTGATCGGCGCGCTGATCTTCGCGAACTTCATCAATTACACGAGCATGCCGGCCGACCTGAAGGCCTTCGCGGGCCAGTTCAAGGCGACGCCGTGGCTGGTCGTCGCCGCGATCTGCGTGATCTACGTCGTGCTCGGCACGGCGATGGAGGAGCTGTCGATGATCCTCCTCACGGTGCCGCTGTTCTTTCCGATGGTGATCGGCCTCGGCTACGACCCGATCTGGTTCGGCATCATCGTCGTGATCGTGGTGCAGATCGGCCTCATCAGCCCGCCGGTCGGCATGAACATCTTCGTCGTGAAGAACCTGATCCGGCACCTCACGATCGGGACCGTGTTCCGCGGCGTGACGCCGTTCACCGTCGCGCTGGTGGTCCTGCTCGCGGTCGTGGTCGCGTTCCCCGAGCTGGCCACCTACCTGCCGAAGTTCATGAAGTGACCCGCGCGGCCCGGCGGTAGACTACCGCCTGACCATGGACATCGCGAGCGCCGTCGTTCACGCCGCGCCTGGCCGCCGCGACGAGGTGCGCCTCCAGCTCGAGCGCATGCGGGGGCTGGAGATCCACGCCGAAACGCCCGAGGGTCGGTTCGTGGTGACCGTCGAGGACACTCCGGACGGCACCGCTGCCGACGCGGTAATGCGCCTCCACAGTCTGGAAGGCGTGCTGGCCGCAGCGATGGTCTATCAGTATTCGGATGAGGCGCCCGACGCCGAGGAGCAGTCGCCATGACGATCAGCCGACGCGACTTCATGAAAGCCAACGCCGCCGCGGCCGCGGCTGCCGCCGCGGGGATCGCCCTCCCGGTCCCGCGGGCCGGCGCGGCGGCCGGCGAGAAGATCCGCTGGGACAAGGCGCCGTGCCGCTTCTGCGGCACCGGCTGCGGGGTCCTCGTGGGCGTGCAGGAAGGTCGCGTGGTCGCGACCCAAGGCGATCCGGAAGCGGAGGTGAATCGGGGGCTCAACTGCGTCAAGGGCTACTTCCTGTCGAAGATCATGTACGGCGCCGACCGTCTCAAAACCCCGCTGCTGCGGAAGAAAGACGGCCGCTACGACAAGGCGGGCGAATTCACGCCGGTGTCGTGGAAAGAGGCGTTCGACGTCATGGCCGAGAAGTGGAAGGAGGCGCTGCGCAAGGGCGGACCGACCACGGTCGGCATGTTCGGCTCCGGCCAGTGGACGATCTGGGAGGGCTACGCCGCCGTGAAGCTTCTCAAGGGCGGCTTCCGCTCGAACAACCTCGATCCGAACGCCCGCCACTGCATGGCCTCGGCGGTCACCGGGTTCATGCGCACGTTCGGCATGGACGAGCCGATGGGCTGCTACGACGACATCGAGAACGCCGACGCCTTCGTCATGTGGGGCTCGAACATGGCCGAGATGCATCCGGTGCTCTGGACGCGGATCACCGACCGGCGGCTCAGCCACCCGCACGTGAGGGTCGCCGTGCTGTCGACCTACCAGCATCGCGGCCACGAGCTCGCCGACCTGCACATCCTCTTCACCCCGAACACCGATCTCGCGATCCTCAACTTCATCGCGCACCACATCATCAGCACCGGACGGGTGAACAAGGAGTTCGTTGCCAAGCACATCAACTTCGTGCGCGGGAACGACGACATCGGCTACGGGCTGCGGCCGGAGGACCCGCGCGAGCAGAAGGCGAAGAATGCGAACGACGCCGAGAAGATGACGCCGATCAGCTTCGAGGAGTACGCGAAGTTCGTTTCCGAGTACACCGCGGAGCGGGTCGAGAAGCTGTCCGGCGTCCCGGCGCGCAACCTCGTGGCGCTCGCCGAGCTGTATGCGGACCCGAAGGTCAAGGTCATGTCCACGTGGACGATGGGCTTCAACCAGCACACCCGCGGCACCTGGGTGAACCAGCAGTGCTACAACATCCACCTTCTCACCGGGAAGATCGCCGAGCCCGGGAACAGCCCGTTCTCGCTCACCGGTCAGCCCTCGGCGTGCGGCACCGCGCGCGAGGTCGGCACCTTCGCCCACCGGCTTCCCGCCGACATGCTCGTCGTCAACCCGAAGCATCGCGAGCTCGCCGAGCGGACCTGGAAGCTGCCGCCGGGCACCATCCCCGACAAGGTCGGCTATCACGCCGTGCTGCAGAACCGGATGCTGAAGGACGGCAAGCTCAACGCCTACTGGGTGATGTGCAACAACAACATGCAGACCGCCGCGAACCTGAACGGCGAGGGCTGGCCGGGCTATCGCAACCCGGCGAACTTCATCGCCGTCAGCGATCCCTATCCGACCGTGACGGCCATCGCCGCCGACCTGATCCTGCCGACCTCGATGTGGGTGGAGAAGGAGGGCGCCTACGGCAACGCGGAGCGGCGCACCCAGTTCTGGCGGCAGCAGGTAGCCGCGCCGGGCGAGGCGCGATCGGATCTCTGGCAGATCGTCGAGTTCTCGAAGCGGTTCCGCGTCGAGGAAGTGTGGCCCGCGGAGCTCGTTGCGGCGAAACCGGAGTACCGCGGCAAGACGCTCTACGACGTGCTGTTCGCGAACGGCCAGGTCAACAAGCACCCGCTCGCGGAGCTCCAGTCCGGGTTCGCCAACGACGAGGCGAAACACTTCGGCTTCTACATCCAGAAGGGGCTGTTCGAGGAGTACGCGAGCTTCGGCCGCGGCCACGGTCACGATCTCGCGCCGTTCGAGAGCTACCACAAGGCGCGGGGCTTGAGGTGGCCGGTGGTCGACGGCAAGGAGACGCGCTGGCGCTATCGCGAGGGCCATGACCCATACGTGAAGAAAGGCGAGGGCGTGCGCTTCTACGGCAAGCCGGACGGCAAGGCGGTGGTCATCGCCGTGCCCTACGAGCCGCCGCCCGAAGTGCCGGACAAGGAGTACGACCTCTGGCTGTCCACCGGCCGCGTGCTGGAGCACTGGCACAGCGGGTCGATGACCCGGCGCGTGCCGGAGCTCCACCGCGCCGTACCGGAGGCGGTGGTGTTCATGCACCCGGCCGACGCGAAGCGGCGGGGGCTCCTCAACGGCATGGAGGCGCGGATCTCGTCGCGGCGCGGCGACATCCTCGCGCGGGTCGAGATCCGCGGCCGGAACGAACCGCCCGAGGGGCTCGTGTTCGTCCCGTTCTTCGACGAAGGGCGGCTCGTCAACAAGCTCACGCTCGACGCCACCTGTCCGATCTCGAAACAGACCGACTTCAAGAAGTGCGCGGTGCGCGTGACGAAGGCCTGAGGAGGACCCGATGAGTGGCAATCGAACGAGGTTCCTCGCCGCCGCGAGCCTCACGGCCGCGCTCGTCTGCCCCGTCGGCGCCCAGGACAAGCAGCCGCCGCTCAAGCTGATTCGCGGCGCCACGCCGGTGCCCGAGACGAATCACTCGGAGGCGTACAAGGCGGATCGTCCCGACCGCCCGATCCCGCGCAACTACGCCCAGCAGCCGCCGATCATTCCGCACAACATCAAGGGCTACCAGATCACGACGAACGTGAACATGTGCATGGCATGCCACGCGAAGACGCGAGCGCCCACCACCGGAGCGACCCCGGTCGCCAGGTCCCACTACCTCGACCGGGACGGCAAGGAGCTGCCGAACATCTCGACGCGGCGTTACTTCTGTCTGCAGTGCCACGTCCCGCAGTTCAACGCCGAGCCGCTCGTGGACAACACCTTCAAGCGGGCGAACTAGGGGGCCGCGATGTTCAGCGAGCGCAAAGGATGGATCGGGTCGATTCTGCGGTGGGTGAAGCGCGTGGGTCCGTGGACGGTGATCGGGCTCTTCGCGGCGGGCGTGGTCTTCTGGGGCGGGTTCAACTGGGCGATGGAGCTGACCAACACCGAGAAGTTCTGCACCTCCTGCCACGAGATGGAGGAGAACGTCTTCAAGGAGTACCGGCACACGATCCACTACACGAACCGATCCGGGGTGCGCGCCACCTGTCCGGACTGCCACGTGCCGAAGGAGTGGGGCCCCAAGATCATTCGCAAGATCCAGGCATCGAACGAGCTGCTGCACAAGGTGCTGGGGACCATCGACACGCCGGAGAAGTTCCAGGCGAAGCGGGCGCGGCTGGCCGAGCACGAGTGGGCGCGGATGAGGGCGAACGACTCGCAGGAGTGCCGCAACTGCCACAACTACCAGTCCATGGACTTCACCGAGCAGGGCCGGCGCGCGGTGCGCACCCACAGCGTGGCGTTCAGCCAGGGCCAGACCTGCATCGACTGCCACAAGGGGATTGCCCACCAGCTGCCGCCGATCGAGCAGGAGATCGGCGCGCCGAAGCCGGACGCGGCGAAGACGAAGTAGGGCGGCGTCGGACGCCCGGCCGGCTCAGTACATCGCGCTCGGGGCGATCGTCAGCCACGGGCTGCCGACGTCCCGCTCGACGACCGCGCGGTCGCGCGCCGGATTGATGCGGTAGGTGAGAAAGAGCTTGTCGCGCACGTTCGACAGCCGTTGCGGGTTGAAGAGCGCCGTGTTGATTCCGTCGCACCGCGCCGATCTGACGACGAGTCCGTTCTGCCCCTGCTCGTGCAGATACCTCCCGAGCGCATGCGTGAAGGCGTAGCTCGCGCGGTTGACGAGATCCGGGTGCGTGGTCTCGCGGCCCAGCAGATCGACGAGCAGCGCGTCGCAGCGCACGTCGAACACCCGCCGTTCACGAACGACGTCGCGGTCGAGCGCCGGGTAGCTGTCCGCGATGAACCGATGGGCGTGGAAGACGGTCTCGTAGACGGTCGTCTCGAGCTCGCGCGACCCGTACCAGACCCCGTAGCGCTGGCCGTCGCTGAATCGCGTGGCCTGCCAGTGGGCGGCCTCGAACGAGTAAGCAATCACTAACCCGTAGTCGAAGGGCCGGGTGATCGTCGGCGCGGTGCTCGGGATCCGGCCGAGGGCCTCGGCGGCGATGGCGACCGCCTCGTCGGCCGCATCCTCCGACAGGTCGTCGAAGAGCGCCTGCGAGACGCGGATGCCGGGGATGTTGCGGACGAGGTCGCCGGCGAAGTGGGCCTGTCGCGTGCAGAGCTCGGCGAACACCGCTAGCGCCCGCGCTCGAAGTCGAGGTAGCGGCGCACGGCGAGCAGCCCCTCGAACCCGCGCCCGATCATGATCTCCAGCGGCGGGGCACCAAGGCGGCGGTTCGGCGTCTTCAGCCAGCGGTACGCAAGGTCGCGGTCGTGGGGAAAGAGGATCCGCAGCGACTTGTGGATGCCGAGGAGGTGGCCGACACGCTCGACGAGGTCACGGCTCTCGCCGAGCGGTTCGCCGCGCCGGTACCGCGCGATCGTCGCCCGGTTGTCGGGCGACAGCCCGAGCAGGGCCGCCTGCTCGGCGGTCGACAGGTCCCAGCGCGCGAAGAGCGCGAGGGCCAGGCGTGCGAGCCGGCGCCGGGCCTCCCGGCCCTGCAGGTTCAGCGGGACGCGAGCGGCCTCCAGGAGCGGTTCGTTCATCAATGCCTCGATTTATGCTACAAATATTGTAGCAAATGCAACAAGACGAGGCAAATGAGCCACTTTCTAACTACTGATCAAGGTGTTGCGATCGCTCCGGGCTAGGGTAGGGCGGTGTCGATCAACACCGCAACGCCGGTGGTGCCGACCTTCACCGGCCTGGATAACCCTTGGAGGTCGCCGCTCTGGGGGGTCGCGGTGCCGGAGCGCGAGATGCGCGCCCCCACGACGACTTCGGTGAAACCCGAGAGCTTCAGGGTTGGCGCCATCGCCATGGAGTCGTCGAGGGCGAAGTCGAGCGGCAGGTCCTTGACCTGCTTCCGCAGGACCGCGAGGGGCATCGGTGGCCCGCTCGCCGCGCGCGCGAAGACGAATACGGTGTCGGTGGGCGCTGCCTTCGCCGCCAGCGCCGGCGCGAGGCTCACCCGCCCGGCGACCTTCGGGCCGGTGGCCTGCGCGGAAGCCTTCGGCCCGGCCGTCGCGGTTGGCGACGCGCCCGCGAGCTCGCGCGCCTCCACGATGCTCGCCGCGACAGATCGGCCGATCTGGCTGTCCGCGGGCACGACGCGCCTCAGCCGCTCCCAGTACGCGATGGCCTGGCGGTACTCCTTGCGGTCGAACGCCGCGGTCCCAGCGAGCGCCAGCGCTTTCCAGTGATCCGGGTCGATCTCGAGCGCGCGCTGCACGAGCTGGAGCGGCTGGCCCTGCAGGCGCTGCTCCTGGGTCATCGCGAGGGCGTCGGCGTAGTCGGCGAGCAGGTCGGGGTCGCGGGGCGCCAGCACCACCGCCCGCTCGTAGGCGCGCACTGCCTCCGGATAGCGGGCCATGACGTAGTACGAGCGCGCGAGCAGCGTCCAGCCCTTCGCGTCGCCGGGGTTCTTCTCGACGTGCGCCGCGAGCTTCGCCACCATCGCCTCGAGCTGCTCGCGAGTGACCTCGTGCTGGGGCCCCGACGCACCGGGTGCGTCCGCGAGCAGCGCCCCGGGGGCGCCGACCGCGAGATAGAGCGCGATCGCCGCGACCGGGATCGTCGCGCCGAGGATCGCGGCCGTCCATGCGCTCGCCGCCGCCGGCCCGGCGCTGCCGGCGCGCGGCCCGGGCTCCACCTCCTCGAGCACGCGCCGCTCGATCTCGAGCTTCGCCTGCTCGTAGCGCTCCTGGGCGAGGGTGCCGCGCGCGAGGTCGGCCTCGAGCTCCGCGCGCTGGTCGCGCAGCACGTCGAGGTTCGCGGCTTCGGCGTCGGGGCTCGCCGGCCCGTGCCGCCGGAGCAACGGGACGAGCACCCACGCGACCGCGGCGACCACCATCGCGGCGGCGACCACTAGAAACGCGGTCACAGTTTCTCTTTCGCGGCGAGGAGGCGGTCAGCGCGCTCGCGCTCCTCCGCGGTGAGCGGCGGCGGCGCCGGCGCCTGCCGGCGCGCGCGCAGCGCCCGCGCAAGCGCCCAGAAACCGGCGAGCACGAGGAGCGCCGGACCGAGCCACAGCAGGAGCGTGACGGCCTTGAATGGCGGGCGGTACAGCACGAAGTCGCCGTAGCGGGTGACCATGAAGTCCACGATCTCGCCGTCGCTGCGGCCGGCGGCGATCTGCTCGCGGATCTGGCGTCGCAGGTCGACCGCCAGCTCGGCGTTCGACTCGGCGATCGACTGGTTCTGGCAGACGAGGCAGCGGAGTTCGTTCGCGAGCTGCGCCGCGCGCGCCGCGGAGACCGGGTCGCTCTCGGTCGGCTTCGCCTCCTGCGCTGCCGCGACGAGCGGGGCGAGCGCCACCAGCAGGAGCGCGCGGAGCTTCACGGCTTCTGCAGCTCGCGCACGAGCGGCAGGATCTTCTTCTGCAGCACCTCGTGCGTGACCGGTCCGATGTGTTTCTGGCGGATCACGCCTTGCCGGTCGATCACGAAGGTCTCCGGGACCCCGTAGACGCCGTAGTCGATGCCGACCCGCCCGTCGGGATCGCTCACCGACAGCGCGTACGGGTCGCCGAAATGTTTCAGCAGCGCCTTCGCGGCATCGGGCTTGTCCTTGTAGTTGAAGCCGACGAGGGGCACGGTCTTCGTCCCGGCGAGGGCGACCAGCACCGGCAGCTCCTCCCGGCACGGCGCGCACCACGACGCCCAGACGTTCAGCAGCCACACCTGCCCGAGCATGTCGTCGCGCGCGAACTGCTTCTCCGGCGCGTGGAGCTGCGCGAGCCGGAACCCCGGGGCCGGCTTGCCGACGAGCGGCGAGGGCACCTCGCGCGGGTTCAGGCCGAGGCCCACGAAGAGGAAGCCGGCGAGCGCCACGAAAACGCCGAGCGGGAGCAGGAAGCGGTTCACCGCGCGCTCGGCTCAGGCGGTCGCCGCTTCCGCGACCGTACCCTCGCGCGCCGCGCGCACGCGATAGCGCCGGTCGGAGAGCGCGAGCAGCCCGCCGAGCGCCATCAGCAGGCACCCGCCCCAGATCCAGGTCACGAACGGCTTGTGGTAGACGCGCATCGTCCAGGCGCCGTCGCCCGACCGGATCGCCGAGCGAGACGTACAGGTCGCCGAGCACCCCGCTCGCGATCGCGGCCTCGGTCATCGGCATTTCCTGCGCGTTGTAGACGCGCTTTTCGGGGAGGAGCGTACGGACCGGACGGCCGTCCCTGCTCACCTCGACCGTCCCGCGCACCGCGCGATAGTTCGGGCCCGGCTGCGTCGCGCACCCCGGCGAACCGGAACGCGTAGCCGCCGACCGTCACCGTGTCGCCGATGGCCATCCGCACGTCGCGCTCGGTCTCGTAGCCTTTGACGAGCGTCACGCCGGTGATGAAGACCGCGATGCCGAGATGGGCGACCGTCATGCCCCACCAGGCGCGCGGCTGCTGCGCGAGCCGGGCGACGAGGCCGCCGCGTGCGTTGCGAATCCGCTCCCGCGCACCGACGACGGTCGCGGCGACGATCCACAGCGCGAGCCCTAGGCCGAAGCTCACGAAGGGCGACCATTTCCCGGTCGCAGCGGGAAGCACGAGCGCGGTGACCGCTGCCACCCCGAGCGCCCAGCGCAGGCGCGACCAGAGGTCCGGCAGGCTCGCCTGCTTCCAGCGGGCGATCGGGCCGATGCCCATCAGGAACGCGAGCGGCGCCATGAGCGGCACGAACACCGCCTCGAAGTACGGCGGGCCGACCGAGATCTTCCCGAGGGCGAGCGCGTCGAGGAACAGCGGGTACAGCGTGCCGAGGAGCACCGACCCCGCGGCGACGAGCAGCAGCACGTTGTTCGCGAGCAGCGCCGACTCGCGCGACACCGGCTCGAAGTCGCCGCCGCGCGCCGACGCGGTGCGCGCGGATCGCGTACAGCGCGAGCGAGCCGCCGATCACGAGGAAGAGGAACACCAGGATGAAGACGCCGCGCTTCGGGTCGGTGGCGAACGCGTGCACCGAGGTGAGCACGCCCGAGCGCACCAGGAACGTCCCGAGCAGCGACAGCGAGAAGGCGAGGATCGCGAGCAGCACCGTCCAGCTCCGGAAGGCCCCGCGCTTCTCGGTGACGGCGAGCGAGTGGATGAGCGCGGTGCCGACGAGCCACGGCATGAACGAGGCGTTCTCCACCGGGTCCCAGAACCACCAGCCGCCCCAGCCGAGCTCGTAGTAGGCCCACCAGCTGCCGAGCATGATCCCGAGGGTGAGGAAGCACCACGCCGCCGTCGTCCACGGGCGCGACCAGCGCGCCCAGGTCGAGTCGAGCCGGGCGCCGAGCAACGCCGCGATCGCGAATGCGAACGCCACCGAAAAGCCCACGTACCCCATGTAGAGCATCGGCGGGTGGATGACCATGCCGGGGTCCTGGAGCAGCGGGTTCAGGTCGCGCCCGTCGGGCGGCGGCGGAAAGAGGCGGTCGAACGGGTTCGAGGTGAGCAGCATGAAGAGCAGGAACCCGAAGCTGATGAACCCCATCACTCCGAGCACGCGCGCCACCATCTCGGCCGGCAGATGGCGGCTGAAGAAGCGTCACCGCGACGGTCCAGGCGGCGAGCATCAGCACCCAGAGCAGCATCGAGCCCTCGTGCGAGCCCCAGGTCGCGGCGAAGCGGTAAGGCAGCGGCAGCTGCGAGTTCGAGTTCGAGGCGACGTTGAGCACCGAGAAGTCGTTGGTCACGAACGACCACGCGAGGCAGGCGAAGGCGATCGCGACGAACACGAACTGCCCCTGCGCGGCGGGCCGCGCCAGCGCCATCCACGCCGGGATGCGCTGCGCCGCGCCGGCGATCGGCAGCGTGCCCTGCGCCAGCGCGAGCAGCGCGGCGAGGATGAGCGCGAGCTGTCCGATCTCCGGGATCACTGCTTCACGCTCCGCTGGGCCTTCTGCGCCTGCTCGAGGGCATGCGCGGCTTCCGGCGGCATGTAGTTCTCGTCGTGCTTGGCGAGCACCTGCTCGGCGCGGAACACGCCGTCCGCGCTGAGCCGGCCTTCGGCGACGACCCCTTTCCCCTCGCGGAACAGGTCCGGCAGGATGCCCTTGTACACGACCGGCACGCTCTTGACGGTGTCGGTGACCACGAACTGCACCGTCACCCCGTCGGCCTGGCGCTTGACGCTGCCCGTTTCCACCATCCCGCCGACGCGGAACGCGCGATCCCGCGGCGCCTCGCCCGCCGCGATCTGCGACGGGCTGAAGAAGAACACGAGGTTCGAGCGGAAGGCGTTCAGCACCAGCGCCGCCGCGATCGCGATCGCGCCGAGCCCGGCGGCGATGAGCACCAGGCGCTTATGCCGCGGCTTCATGTGCGACGCCGCGGGCGGCGACGCCCGCGCGCTTCAGCTCGGCAGCCGCGCGACGGTGGCGTGCGCGCACGACGAGCGGTTCGACCAGCATGCAGAGCGCTGCAACCCCGAAGCTTCCCCAGACGAACGGCGCGTAACCGCCCATCGCGAAGAACTCCGCCGCGCTGCCCCAGCTCATTGGACTGCCCTCGCGCTACGCGCCCGGGATTCGCCCGCGCTCATGCGGCCGCCCCGGCGAGCGCCTGCGCCCAGGCGGCGTGCCGCTCGCGCTCGAGGATGATCGCGCGCACGCGGGCGAGCGACACCGCGATGCTGTACATCCAGAAGGCGAGCACCATCACGAGCATGCCGGTGAACATGATCGTCGCCATCGTCGGCGCCCGGGTGAGGCTCACCGAGGCACCCTGGTGCAGCGTATTCCACCATTTCACCGAGAAGTAGATGATCGGGATGTTGACGACGCCCACGAGCGCGAGCACCGCGCCGGCCTTGTCGGCCCGGCGCGGATCGTCGATCGCGGCCTGCAGCGCCATGAAGCCGAGGTAGAGGAAGAACAGGACGAGCTCCGACGTGAGCCGCGCGTCCCAGACCCAGTAGGTGCCCCACGTCGGCCGTCCCCACAGCGCGCCGGTCCAGAGCGACAGGAACGCGAACATCGCGCCGGTCGGCGCGAGCGCGCTCGCCATCATTCCCGAGAGCCGCGAGTTGAGCACCAGCCCGACGCCCGCCCAGGCGGCCATCACCAGATAGATGAACATCGACATCCAGGAGGCCGGCACGTGCACGAAGATGATCCGGTACGCCTCGCCCTGCTGGAAGTCGGTCGGCGCGACGAAGAAGCCGACGTAGAGCCCGATCGCACCGAGGAGCGCGGCCGCGGCGGCGAACCACGGCACCATCCGTCCCGCCAGCGGGTAGAACGTCTGGGGGGACGAGAACCTGAACCAGTTGACGATCCGTTGACTCATCTCATTCGAGTGCGATTCGCAGCGCCGCGGTGATCGCCCAGGGCCCGAAGAACGCGGCGAGCACGAGACAGGCCCCGAGCAGAGACAGCGGCGCTCCGGCGCCGGTTCCCGCGAGGTTCGCATCCACGGCCCCGGCGCCGAAGACGAGTGCCGGCACGTACAACGGCAGGACGAGGAGCGCGACGAGCAGACCGCCGCCGCGCACCCCGAGGGTGAGGGCCGCACCGATCGCGCCGACGAGGCTCAGGACCGGTGTGCCCAGAGCGAGCGACGCCACGAGCACCGCGATTGTATCCGCGGGCAGGCCGTACTGCAGCGCGAGCACCGGTGCGGTGACCACGAGCGGCAGACCCGAGACGAGCCAGTGCGCGGCGAGCTTGCCCGCGACCAGCGCCACGAAGGGCTCCGGCGAGAGCGCCATCTGCTCGAGCGTGCCGTCGTCGTAGTCGGAGGCGAACAGGCGCGCGAGCGACAGCATCGTGGCGAGCAGCGCGCCGACCCACAGCACGCCGGGCCCGATCCGCCGCAGCAGCTCCGGCTCCGGCCCCAGCCCGAGCGGGAACAGGCTCGCGACGACGACGAAGAAGAACACCGGGGCGAGCGCGTCCGACTTGCGCCGCATCGCGAGCACCAGGTCGCGCCGCATCACACCGAGCACGGCGCCGGTCATCGGCTGCCGAGCTGGAGCGTGCTCAAGCGCGCGCGCATCGGCAGCACCTGGTGGCTCGTCACCAGCGCGAGCCCGCCCCGCTCCAGGTGCGCGTCCAGCACGCCGGCGAGCCACTCGACGCCGCCCGCGTCGAGCGCGCTGAGCGGCTCGTCGAGCACCCACAGCTTCGCGCCGCCGGGCACGAGCCGCGCCAGCGCGGCGCGCCGCTTCTGGCCCTGCGAGAGGCTGCGCACCGGCAGGTCGGCCTCGGCCGCCACGCCGACGCGCGCGAGCGCGGCACGGGCCTCCGCGCGCGTGGTCCGCCCGCCCGAGAGCGCGGCGGCGGCGCGCACGTTCTCGACCGCGCTGAGGTCGTCCTTGAGCGCATTGGAATGGCCGCAGTAGACGAGATCGCGCCGGTAGGCCTCGCCGAGACTGCGGATCGGCCGCGCGTCCCAGGTCACGTCGCCGCGCGCCGGCGGCGCGAGCCCGACCACGATCCGGAGCAGACTCGTCTTGCCGGTGCCGTTCGCGCCCTGCACCAACAGGCCGCCGCCCGGCCGGACCGCGAACGACACGCCGGAAAACAGCGTTCTTTCTCCGCGGACACACTCGAGGTCCGATGCCGCGAGCAAGCGGGAACACCTCCCGGTAGAGAGCGGGCGTCCCGCCCGCCGGAAAAGGTCGCTATCTTACCGGCGCGGCGCTCCGGGCCGAGCAGACCGCGCGCCGCCGTCAGCGCGCCGCGCGCAACGCGTGCGCCGTGTAGAGCGCCGCCACGAACACCAGCGTGGCGACGCCCTGGTGCGCGGCGGCCAGCCCAACCGGCACCGCTGCGAGCAGGGTTGCCACGCCGAGGCCGAACTGCAGCGCGACCAGCCCCAGCAGCGCAGCGGCGCCCCCCCGCGCGGCCCGGCTTGCGCCCGAGTGCCACACGCGCAGCCAGAGCCAGGGCACGAGGACTAGCAGGAGCCATGCTAGCAGCCGGTGGTCGAGCTGCACGGTGGCCATGTTGTTGACGAAGTTGAGCCACCAGGGCTCGAGCATGAAGGTCTCGGGCGGCACGAGGTGGCCGTTCATGAGCGGGAAGGTGTTGTAGGCCTTGCCGGCGCGGAGGCCGGCGACGAGCCCGCCGGCGAGCACTTGCACGAAGACGAGTCCGGCAACCGCGGTCGCGAACCGGGCGGGAGCAGGGGCTCCGCTTCGGCGCGGGTGGAGCAGGTCGAGGCCGATCCAGACCAGGGCGCCGAGGATCAGGAATGCGAGCCCGAGGTGCGCGGCGAGCCGTAGGTGCGACACCCGCGGCTCATCGACCAGCCCCGAGGCCACCATGTACCAGCCCATCGCGCCCTGCAAGCCCCCGAGCGCGAACACCGCGGCGAGCTTCCAGCCGAGCGCGCGGTCGATCCGGCCGCGCCACCAGAACCACGCGAACGGGGCGATGAACACGAGCCCGATCGCGCGGCCCAGCAATCGGTGGACGTACTCCCACCAGAAGATTCCCTTGAACTCGTCGAGCGACATGCCCCGATTCACGACCCGATATTGAGGGGTTTGCCGGTACTTCTCGAAGAGCGCCTGCCAGTCGCCCTCGGAAAGCGGCGGGAGCGTGCCGACGAGCGGCTGCCACTCCACGATCGAGAGCCCGGAGTGGGTGAGGCGCGTGATCCCGCCGACGACGACCATCGCGGCGACGAGCGCCGCGCAGACGAGAAGCCAGGCCGCGACCGCGCGCGGACCGCGGGGCGCGGTCACGTACGGCGCGTCCGCCGTGGCGACCAGCGTCTCGTTCATCGGGCCCGGCGGACGGAGCGCCGGGTGTCTACCCGCCGAACAGCGGCGCGAGCAGCCGCTTCAGCCACTCCGCCAGCCGGAGCAGCCAGCCTTCGGCCTTTCGCTCCCGCTCCTTGAGCGCGGCGGCCACCCACGTCCTCGGCCACAGGTACATCGGACCGCTCCTTTCCAGGTCGCGTCCCCATACGTTAGTCCAAACAGGGTGGCCGCGGGTGCCCGCGATCACGGGCCCCGGTTGAAAACCCCGGCCGAGCGCCCAACATCCCCGGCATCGGCGGCAAGGGGATTTCATGTCCGAGACGCTCAACGTCGTCTGTCCCAAATGCGGGACGATCAACCGGGTGCCGCGCGCGCGGCTCGGCGACCACCCCACCTGTGGCAAGTGCAAGCAGCCGCTCTTCGACGGGCACCCGGTCGAACTCGACGGCGTGAGCTTCGAGCGGCAGGTGGCCTCGAGCGACCTGCCGGTCGTGGTTGACTTCTGGGCGCCCTGGTGCGGCCCGTGCCACGCCATGGCCCCGCACTTCGAGCGCGCAGCCCGCGAGCTCGAGCCCGCGGTGCGGCTCGCCAAACTGAACACCGAGGAAGAGCGATCGGTCGCGTCGCGCTACAACATCCGCTCGATCCCGACCCTGATCCTGTTCAAGGGCGGGCGCGAGGTCGCGCGGCAGTCCGGCGCGATGGATTCGGCACACCTCGTGCGCTGGGTGCGCTCCGCAGCCGCGGGTTGAATTCCGGGATCGGCGGGGTAAACTAAACAGCTAGGGAGGTCCGGCGGACCAGGGCGATGCCCGGATCCGCAGCGGGGGGACGCGCCTGTGCATCAGGCAGCTCGCAACCTCGCGCGAGCGCCGCCACGAGCGGCGCAGCTCGAGAACAACAATGGAGACCCCGATGTCCCGCCCTTGCGATGCAGTCGAATCACCCCGATCGTTCAGGCTGCGCGTTTCGGCAGCGTTCGTGGCCGGCGCCGCGGCGCTCGTCGCCTGTCAGACCGTACCTCCCGATCCGAAGGCGGCCTTGGTCGCCAAGGGCCGGGAGCTCTTCTTCCAGGAGACCTTCGCCGGCAACGGCCGGACCTGCGGGACCTGTCACCGCGAGGAGGCCAACTTCGCGATCAACGCCGCGTTCATCGCCACGCTGCCGAAGGACGACCCGCTGTTCGTCGCCGAGTTCGTCCCGGCGCTCAGGCAGAACTTCGAGAACCCGCGGCTCATGCGCGAGTTCGGCCTGATCCTGGAAAACCTCGACGGGTTCGACGACCTCGCGAACAAGTTCACCATGCGCGGCGTCCCGCACGTGCTCGCGCTGCGGACTTCGGTCGCGAGCCCGCAGGGCCCGCGCACCGGCTGGTCCGGGGACGGCGCGCCGGGCGACGGGTCGCTGCGCTCGTTCGCGACCGGCGCCGTCATCCAGCATTTCACGAAGACCCTCAATCGCGTCCCCGGCGTCGACTTCCGGCTGCCGACGGACGCCGAGCTCGATGCGCTCGAGGCTTTCCAGCTCTCGCTCGGGCGCCAGAGCGAGCTCGCGCTGCCGCTGCCGCTCAAGGGCACGGTCGCCAAGCGCGGGCAGGAGATCTTCCTCAACAACGGCCTCGGGAAGTGCAACGTCTGCCACGGCAACGCCGGCGCCAACCTGGCCCCCGGCAACAACGCGAACTTCAACACCGGCGTGGAGGATCTGCCCGACCAGCCCGCCCGCCTCACCGGCGAGAAGGTCCCGCGCGACGACGGGTTCGGCAGGCCCGGGGACGGGACGTTCAACACGCCGCCGCTCGTCGAGGCCGCCGACACCGGGCCGTTCTTCCACAACAACGCGATCGAGACCATCGAGGGCGCGGTGGCGTTCTACAACGGGCAGGCGTTCAACAACTCGCCGTCCGGGCGCTTCCTCGCGAGCACCGACCCGAACGGCGTCGGCATCCGCCTCGATGCGACGCAGGTCGTAGCGGTCGCCGCGTTCCTGCGCGTGATCAACGCGCTCGAGAACATTCGTCAGAGCGTCGAGGTCCTGGAGCAGACCGAGGCGCTCGGCTTTTTCGAGCGGACGAAGGGCGCTGAGCTGCTCGGGCGGGCGGCGAACGAAACGAACGACAGCATCGAGGTGCTGACCGGTGGCGGGCTGCACCCCGACGCGGTGGCGCAGCTCGACGAAGCCAAGCGCCTGATCAAGCGCGGCACGAAGAGCTTTTTCAACTGGCGCGGGTTCGCCCGGGAGGCGATCGGAGCCGAGGAACGCGCGCGCGCCCTGTTGGTCGAGGTGAAGAAATGAGACCGGATCGAGGAGGATCGAGCGTGCGTCTGTTCTTGAGCGGCCTGGGAATCGCGCTCTGGCTGGTGGGCGCGAGCTTCACTGCCCACGGCCAGAAAATGACCGAGCAGTTCATCCCGATCGGTCAGTCCCCGGGCGTGTCCGGGAAGTACTATTCGTCGATCGGCGAGATCGCAGAGGTGAACGCGGCGGCGCAGACGGTCACGATCGCCGATCCCGCCGGTCCGCGCACCGTCAGGATCTCGGAGAAGACCCACATCTGGCTCGACCGCACCAAGCTCAAGCAGCCCAACATCACCGGGCGCTTCGCGGACCTGCAGAAGGGTCGCAGGGCGGAAGTGAAGTACGGGGATGCCGACCGCCAGGTCGCCGAGTGGGTGAAGGTCGAGATCACTCAGCCCTAGCGGGGATCCATCACTAGCACGGCCGCGCCGGTGATGCGGCCGCCGCGCACGCGCGCCAGCGCCTCGTTCGCCTGGGCAAGCGCCGGGGCATGGCATCGGGCCGGGTATAATTGGTGCTGCGCGCCCCGCCTTTCGCCTCCCTGGCGCGCCTCTTCGGAAGGCCCCTCTTGGATAACCCGGACATCTCCAAGCTCGCGATCGATCGCAGCGCCGCGCCGGCGGCGCGCGCGCGGCGGCGCCTCTGGCCATGGGTCGCCGGCGCGGCGCTCCTCGCCGCCCTCGGGATCGCCGGCTTCACGGCGCTCGGCGGCGCGCGCACGGTGGAGACCGCCGCGGTGACAACTGCGTATCCGTCGCAAGCGGTGACGCTCCTGAACGCCACCGGCTACGTCGTCGCGCAGCGCAAGGCCGCGGTCGCCTCCAAGGCGACCGGCAGGCTCGAATGGCTCGGCGTGATGGAGGGCAGCCGGGTGCGCAAGGACGAGGTGATCGCGCGGCTCGAGAACCGCGACGTCACCGCGCAGCGCGAGCAGGCGGCGGCGAACGTCAAGGTCGCGGCGGCGAACCTCGAGCAGGCGCGCGCGGAGCTCCGCGAGGCCGAGGCCAACCTCAAGCGCTCGCGGGACCTCGCGGGGAAGCAGTACATCAGCGAGTCGGCCCTCGACACCGCCGTGGCGCGCTTCGACAAGGCGCGCGCGGGAGTCCAGTCGGGCGAGGCGTCGCTCGGGGTGGCGCAGGCGAACCTCAAGGTGGCGGACGTGGCGCTCGACCAGACGCTCATCCGCGCGCCGTTCGACGGCGTCGTGCTGACCAAGAGCGCGAACGTCGGCGACAACATCACGCCGTTCTCGCAGGCCGCCGACACCAAGGGCGCGGTCGTGACGATCGCCGACATGGAAACGCTCGAGGTCGAGGCCGACGTCGCCGAGTCCTCGCTCGGCAAGATCAAGGTCGGGCAGCCGTGCGAGATCCAGCTCGACGCGGTTCCCGACCATCGGTTCCCCGGCGTGATCCAGCGGATCGTCCCGACCGTCGACCGCGCCAAGGCGACGGTGCTCGTGAAGATCAGGTTCCTCGAGCGCGACGGCCGGGTGCTGCCGGACATGAGCGCGAAAGTGGCGTTCCTCGAGCGGGAAGTGAGCGCCGCGGACCGCCAGCCCGTGACCGTCGTGCCGAAGCAGGCGATCGTCGAGCGGAATGGCGCGAAAGCGGTCTTCGTGGTGAAGGACGGCCGCGCCGTTCTCACGAAGGTCGAGGGCGGTCGGGTCATCGGCGACCTGGTTCAGGTGGCCGGCGTTGCGGTCGGGGACCGGGTGATCGTCAAGCCGCTCGAGCGGCTCGACGACGGCGACCGGGTCAAGGTCGCGGCCAAGTGACGCCGCGGGACGACATCCCGGCGCCGGCCGGACTCGAGCCGCCCCTCATCCGCCTCCGCGACGTGTCGAAGTCCTACCGCCGCGGCGGCCAGGTCGTGCCGGTCCTGAACGGCATCACGCTCGACGTCCGGCGCGGCGATTTTCTCGGGCTGATGGGGCCGTCGGGCTCCGGGAAGTCGACGCTCCTCAACCTGATCGCCGGCATCGACAAGCCCGACGCGGGCGAGATCCTCGTCGACGGCGTGGATATCACGCGGCTCGGCGAGAGCGAGCTCGCCGACTGGCGCGCCGGAAGCGTCGGTTTCGTCTTTCAGTTCTACAACCTCATGCCGGTGCTGACGGCGTTCGAGAACGTCGAGCTGCCGCTCGTGCTGACCTCGCTCTCGCGCAGCGAGCGGCGCGGGCACGCCGAAGCGGCGCTCGGCCTGGTGGGTCTCGCGGACCGCATGGAGCACTATCCGTCGGAGCTGTCCGGCGGCCAGCAGCAGCGCGTCGCGATCGCGCGCGCGGTGGTCACCGACCCGAAGCTGATCGTCGCCGACGAGCCGACCGGCGACCTCGACCGGCACTCGGCCGAGGAGGTCCTCGCGCTCCTCGACCGGCTCAACACCGAGCTCGGAAAGACCATCCTCATGGTCACCCACGACCGGCGTGCTGCCGACCGGGCGCACGCGATCATGTATCTCGACAAGGGCGAGCTGTCGAGCGCCGGCGACATCCACGAGCGCTCGGTCAGGGAAGCGCGGCTCTGAGACGGGCTTGAATTCGCTCAAGCTGATCCTCCGCAACGCGCTCCGCCACAAGCTGCGGACCGGGCTCACGGTGGTCGGACTGGTGGTCGCGGTGCTCGCGTTCGGCCTGCTCCAGACGGTCGTCGACGCGTGGTACGCCGGCGCGAACAGCGCGGCGCCCAACCGGCTCGTCACCCGCAACGCGATCTCGCTCGTGTTCCCGATGCCGCTCCACTATCGCGAGAAGATCCGCGCCGTTCCCGGCGTCCGCGGGGTGGCGCCGTTCAACTGGTTCGGCGGCTACTACCAGGATCCGAAGAACTTCTTCGCGCAGTTCGCCGTCGATCCGGTGCCGTTCCTCGCCATGTATCCGGAGTACCGCGTGGACGAGGGCGAGTTCCGCGCGTTCCTGCGCGACCGCAAGGGCGCGGTGATCGGCCGCAAGCTCGCCGACCGGTACGGGTTCAAGATCGGCGACACGATCCCGCTGCAAGGCACGATCTACCCGGGCGTCTGGACGTTCACGGTCCGCGCGATCTACCACGGGGCCGACGCCAAGACCGACGACTCGCAGATGCTGTTCCACTGGGAGTACCTCAACGAAACCATGAAGCAGCGCGTCGCGCGGCGCGGCGATCAGGTCGGCGTCTTCATGGTGCAGATCGACGACCCGCAGCGCTCGGCGGAGGTCGGACAGGCGATCGACGCGCTGTTCAAGAACTCCCTCGCCGAGACGCTCACCGAGACCGAGAAGGCGTTCCAGCTCGGCTTCGTGGCGATGACCGAGGCGATCGTGGTCGCGATCCGGATCGTCTCGTTCGTCGTGATCTTCATCATCCTCGCGGTGATGGCGAACACGATGGCGATGACCGCGCGCGAGCGCGCGCCAGAGTACGCGACCCTGAAGGCGCTCGGGTTCGGGCCGGGATACGTCGCGCGGCTCGTCTTCGGGGAGTCGCTCGCGATCGCGCTCGGCGGCGCCGGGCTCGGCGTCGCGCTCACCTTTCCGGTCGCCGCCTGGTTTGGCGCCGAACTGGGCCAGTTCTTCCCGGTGTTCGAGGTGAGCGCCGGAACGGTCGCGCTGCAGGTCGCGTGCGCGCTCGGCGTCGGCGTCGCCGCGGCCCTGCTCCCCGGCCGCAACGCCGCGCGGGTGCGGATCGTCGAGGGGCTGAGGGCGATCGGGTGAGCGCACGCGAATGAAGGCCGTTCCGTTCGCCTACAGCGCCCGCAACGTCTGGACGCGCAAGCTGACGACCGCCCTCACGGCCGGCGGCATGGCGCTGGTCGTGTTCGTCTTCGCCGCGGTGCTGATGCTCGAGGCGGGCCTGCGGCAGGCGCTCGTCGCGACCGGCCAGTACGACAACGTCGTGGTGACCCGCCGCGCCGCCGGCAACGAGGTGCAGAGCGGGATCGAGCGCAGCCAGGCGGCGATCATCGAGAGCCAGCCGGAGATCGCGATCGGCGCGGGCGGCGTCCGGGAGGTCTCCAAGGAAGCGGTGGTGCTGATCGCGCAGCCCAAGCGCGGCACCGGGGTGCCGACCAACATCACGGTGCGCGGCGTCGGCGCGGCGGGGCTCGGGCTGCGGCCCCAGGTCCGGGTGATGAGCGGGCGGATGTTCCGGCCCGGCAGCACCGAAGTCACGGTCGGGCGCAGCATCGCCGAGCGCTTCGACGGCGTCGGGCTGGGCGAGCGGCTGCGGTTCGGCGGGCGGGAATGGACCGTGGTCGGGGTCTTCGACGCCGGCGGCTCGGGCTTCGACTCCGAGATCTGGGGCGACGGCGAGCAGATGATGCAGTCGTTCCGGCGGCAGGCGTTCTCCTCGGTGATCGCGCGGCTCGTCGATCCGGGCGAGTTCGAGCGGCTCAAGGAGCGGCTCGAGGCCGATCCCCGGATGGCGGTCGACGTGAAGCGCGAGCGGGTCTTCTACGAGGAGCAGTCCGAGATGATGGCGAACTTCATCCGCATCCTCGGGCTGACGCTGTCGGTGATCTTCTCGATCGGCGCGATGATCGGCGCGATGATCACGATGTACGCGGCGGTGGCGACCCGGACCGGAGAGATCGGCGCCCTGCGGGCGCTCGGCTTCCGGCGCGGCTCGATTCTCGCCTCGTTCCTCGCCGAGGCGCTCGCGCTCGCCGTCATCGGCTGGGTCGCCGGGCTCGCGCTCGCGTCCCTGATGCAGCTGGTGCGCATCTCGACGATGAACTGGCAGTCGTTCTCCGAGCTCGCGTTCTCGTTTGCGCTGACGCCCGGAATCGTCGCGCAGTCGTTCGTGTTCGCGGTGACCATGGGGCTTGCCGGCGGCGTGCTCCCGGCGGTGCGCGCGGCGCGGCTGAAGATCGTCGACGCGCTGCGCGCCGCCTAAGCGCAACGCCGGCCGCGCGTCAGAAGCTGAACGCGCGCCCGCCGAACAGGCTCGCGGGCCAGAACCCGCGGTCGAGCAGCTCTTCGAGCGAGAAGACCGGCGCCATCGGGAAGACGTTGCGCGGGATGCCCGCCTGCTCCACGGTGTCGAGGGCGCTCGCGTAGGTGCGTGGCAGCGCCGACTCGACCGCCGGCCGCAGGCTCGGGCTGAACTCGAGCACGCGATCGACCGAGCCGCGCTGCGCCAGGATCGCCGCCTGGAAGTCGGCGGTGCGGGCCGCCGGCTGGACGCTCCAGACCAGGAGCTGCACGGTGAGCGCCTCCAGCCGCTGGTTCACCTCGGCGCGCTCGCGCGCGACCATGCGCTCCAGCTCGTTCGCCAGGATCTCCCGGTCGAGGTCCTTGAACCGCCCCTCGCGCAGCGCGCGGGCCTGGCCCTGCGCCCATTGGACGAAGTCGCGGTCGTGCAGGTGCCGGAGATCGCCGGTCATTGGAGTGTTCCCGAGGCGCTATGCCGGCAGCATAGCGACGGGTCCGCTGCGCGGGCGTGCGGGCTCGCTTTGCGGGCGTGCAGTAGTGCACGCCCGCGGCCGATTCGGGTCAGGCGCGGCGGCGGTGGGCTGCGGCCGCGCGGAGCAGGTCGGCCTCGGCCGCCTCCCGTCGGGCGCCGGCGAACACCTCGCCGATCAGGAGGAGCACGGGACCGCGGAACGCTTCGTCGGCCAGTCCGGGCAGCGCGCCGAGCGTCGTGAGCCAGCGGCGCGACTCGGGCAGGGCGGCGTTCTCGACGACGGCGACCGGGAGGCTCGAGGGTTTCCCGCGCGCGAGGAGCGCAGCGCTGATCGCCGCCGCCTCGCCGGCGCCCATGTAGATGACCGCAGTGTCGGCCTGCGCAACCGTCGCGGCCCACTCGTTCGGCCGCTCGCCATCGCCCACGCGGGGCGTGACGAACACGACGTTGCGGCTCAAGCCGCGGCGCGTGAGCGAGACGCCCAGATCGGCCGCTGCGGCGAGCGCGGCGGTCACGCCGGGCACGACCTCGACGTCGATGCCCGCCGCGTGCAGCGCGTCGAGCTCCTCCTGCGCGCGGCCGAACAGCATCGGGTCGCCACCCTTGAGGCGCACGACGGTGCGGTGGGCGCGGGCGGCGTCGACGAGACGCTTGTTGATGAAGCGCTGGGCCGTCGAGTGCTTGCCGCAGCGCTTGCCGACGGCGATTTTCTCGGCGCGGCTCGCGACCGCGAGCACGTCGGGGTGCACCAGTGCGTCGTGGAAGACGACGTCGGCGTCCGCGAGCACGCGGGCGGCGCGCAGCGTGAGGAGATCGGCGGCGCCAGGGCCGGCGCCGACCAGATAGACCTTGCCTGGGGCGTTCCGCTTCATGGCGCGAGCATCGCCGCGCGGGCCGCGCGAACGTCGGCGGCGGCGACCAGCCAGTCGAGCAGCGTCCGGTCCGGATGCCACTCCAGCGCCTCACCGGGCGCCACGACGTTGAAGCCCTGCCAGGCCGACACCGGAACCATCGCGAGGGCACGGCGGCCGAAGCGGTGGGCGTGCGCGGCGACCTGCGCGCCGATCGCCTTGAACACCTCGTACTCGAACCCGACGCGGTCCATCTTGTTGACCGCGACGACGGTATAGGGCAGCCGGAGGCTCCCGGCGGCGACGAGCGCGGCGGTCGCGTCGTCCGTCAGGCCGACGGTGGCGTCGATGACGACCAGCGCACCCTCGGCGAGACACGCCGCTGCGAGCAGCGCCGGGTCGCGGTCGCCCGCGAAGCGGTCGTCGAGGACGAATGCGTGGTGGTCGTGGACGAAGTAGTGTGCGCTCCCGTCCGCGGCCTGCGGCCGGAGGTCCTGCACCGCGGCGGCGAGCGACCCGCCGCTCAGGAAGGGGTGCTCGACCGCGCGCGGCCGCGCGACGTCATGGACGAGCCGGTTCGCGAGCGCGGTCTTCCCTGCTCCCGCGGCACCGGTCACGACGAACCGGATCGGGCGCCGCTCGATCTCGCCGATCAGGTTTTCGACCCGCGCGCCGGCGTGCGCGGGAGCGACGGCAAGCGCGTTGGCCGGGCTCATCCTGCGGGCTCCCGTGCGAGCCGGCGGCGGAAGAGCGGCGCCGGCTGGTCGACGCCGCCCTGGTAGGCTTCGGTGAAGTCTCCAAACGCCGCGAGCGCGGCCTCCGCATCCTGGTCATCGCGCAGCGCGAACGCGTCAAACCCGCAGCGGGCGAGGAACAGGAGCTGGTCGCGCAGCACGTCGCCGACCGCGCGCAGCTCGCCGGTGAAGCGGAAGCGCTCGCGCAGGAGCCGCGCGGTCGAGAAGCCCCGGCCGTCGCTGAACTTCGGGAAGCTCACCGCCACGAGCGGCAGCCGATCGAGGTCGCCGGCGAGCGCCGCGGGATCCTCGTGGGGTGCCAGCCAGACGCCGGTGCGCCCGTCGCGCGCGGCAAGGGCATCACGCTGCGCGCGCCAGACGGCGAGCGGCACGATGACGTCGCCGGCGGGCGGGACGGCCGCCGCGGCGTCGCCCTCAAGCAGTCGCCAGCTGTCGGCGGCGAGCGCGCGATTCCTGATCAGCTTTGGCATACAGATGCGCCTTGAACGGCTCGACGCCGACGCGATGCACGACGTCGATGAAGCGTTCCTCCTCGGCCTCCCGGAGGTCGAGGTAGCAGCGGACGAGCCGCTCGATCGCGTCGGGCACCTCGTCCTGCGAGAATGACGGCCCGAGCACCTTGCCGAGAGCGGCTTTCGCGCCGGGGCGGGTCTCGCCCTGGTTGCCGCCGATCTCGATCTGGTAGAACTCCTCGCCCGCCTTGTCGACACCGAGGATGCCGATGTGGCCGACGTGGTGGTGGCCGCAGGCGTTCATGCAGCCCGAGATGTTGAGGTCGAGATCGCCGATGTCGAACGCGTAGTCGAGGTCATCGAAGCGGCGCTGGATCGCCGCGGCGACCGGGATCGAGCGCGCGTTCGCGAGCGAGCAGAAGTCGCCGCCCGGGCAGGCGATGATGTTCGTGATCAGGCCGATGTTCGGCGTCGCGAGCCCGAGCGGGCGAAGCTCGCCCCAGAGCGAATGCAGATCGGACTGGGCGACGTCGGCGAGGATCAGGTTCTGCTCGTGCGATACCCGCAGCTCGCCGAAGCTGTAGCGGTCGGCGAGCGCCGCGATCGCGTCCATCTGGTCGGCGGTCACGTCCCCGGGCGGGACGTCGGTCTTCTTCAGCGAGAGCGTGACCGCGGCGTAACCCGGGACCTTGTGAGGGTGGACGTTTCGCTTCGCCCAGCTCGCGAACGCCCGGTCGCCCGAGCGAAGCCGCTCGAAATCGGGATCCACGGCGGGTAGCGGCGCGTACGCCGGTCGGGTGAAGCGCGCGGCGACGCGTTCGATCTCCTCCGGCACGAGCGTCGCCGGGCCGTCCTTGAGATGCGACCATTCCTCCTCGACCTCGCGGTCGAAGGCTTCCGGCCCGCGCTCCTTCACCAGGATCTTGATCCGGGCCTTGTGGATGTTGTCGCGGCGGCCGTAGCGGTTGTAGACGCGGAAGATCGCATCGAGATACGTGAGGAGATGCCGCCACGGCAGGAACTCGCGGATCACGTGGCCGATGATCGGCGTGCGCCCGAGCCCGCCGCCGACCAGTACCCGGAAGCCGATTTCACCGTCGGCCGCGCGCACGGCGTGCAGACCGAGGTCGTGCACCCAGGTCGCGGCGCGGTCGGCGGCGGCGCCGTTGATGGCGATCTTGAACTTGCGCGGCAGGTAGGAGAACTCCGGGTTGAACGTCGACCACTGCCGCACGATCTCGCACCACACGAGCGAGTCGACGAGCTCGTCGGCGGCGACGCCGGCGAAGTGGTCGGTCGTGATGTTGCGCACGGCGTTGCCGCTCGTCTGGATGGCGTGCATCTGGACCGACGCGAGCTCGGCGAGCATCTCGGGCACGTCCTCGAGCTTCGGCCAGTTGAGCTGGAGGTTCTGGCGCGTCGTGAAGTGGCCGTAGCCGCGGTCGTAGGTGCGGGCCAGATGGGCGAGCTTGCGAAGCTGCGCGGTCGAGAGCAGGCCGTACGGGACCGCGATGCGGAGCATCGGTGCGTGGCGCTGGAGGTAGAGGCCGTTCCGCAGGCGGAGGCTCTTGAACTCGTCGTCGGAGAGCTGTCCGGCGAGGAAGCGCCGCGTCTGGTCGCGGAACTGCGCCACCCGTTCGTCGACGAGGCGCTGGTCGATGGCGTCGTAGCGGTACATGGCGGGCTGGCGCTTCCCAGAGCCAAAGTAGAGTAATAGACTCGGGTTATGCCCAGAACGAATAACTAGCGATTAGCTAAGATCTGTCGGTTATATGAACCTCCAGCAACTCCGCTACGTCCGGGAAACCGTCCGGCAGGGTCTCAACCTCACCGAGGCGGCGAAATCCCTGCACACCTCGCAGCCCGGGGTCTCCAAGCAGATCCGCGAGCTCGAGCAAGAGCTCGGGGTGGACATCTTCGAGCGCCGCGGGAAGCGGTTCGTCGCCCTGACCGAGCCGGGGAAGCGGATCGTCGAGATCGTCGAGAGCGTGCTGCAGGAGCTCGACAACCTGAAGCGCGTGGGGCGGGAGTTCGGCGCCGAAGACGTGGGCAGCCTCACGGTGGCGACGACCCACACCCAGGCGCGGTACTCGCTGCCCCAGGTGGTCGCCCAGTTCCGGAGCCGCTACCCCAAGGTGCATCTGTCGCTGCTGCAGGGGAATCCGAAATCGATCGCGCAGATGGTGATCCGCGGCGAGGCCGACCTCGCGATCGCGACCGAGTCGCTCGACCACTTTCCCGAGCTGCTCGCGCTCCCCGGCTACCAGTGGTCCCACTGCGTCGTCGTGCCTCCGGAGCACCCGCTCGCCGAGGTCGAGCGCCTGTCGCTCGAAGACCTGGCGCGCTTCCCGATCATCACCTACAGCCCGGAGTTCGCCGGCCGCTCGCACATCAACGAGGCGTTCGCCGCGAAGGGGATCGCGGTGGACGTGGTGCTCGCGGCGATCGACTCGGACGTGATCAAGACCTACGTGGAGCTGGGCCTCGGGGTGGGGATCATCGCCGCGATGGCGTTCGATGCCCAGCGCGACCGGGGGTTGCGGGCCGTCGACGCCGGGCACCTGTTCCGGACCAACACCACGCGCATCGCGGTGCGGCGGGGCGCGTACCTGCGCGGGTTCGTGTACGACTTCGTGCAGCAGTTCGCGCCGCACCTCGACCGGAAGGTCGTCGAGCAGGCACTGGCCGGGGCGGGGGAGACGTACGAGCTCTAGCCTGCCGCCGCCGGTGCCCGCGCCGCCCGTCGCGTGACCAAAAAAAAGCCGGCCCGAAGGCCGGCTGGGGTCGCTCCCCTCCCCGCGATCCGAAGGTCCTAGGTAATTCGGTGTCCCTCGCGCCGGCTCACGCCATGCGCAGCTTGTCGACGAACGCGACGACCCGCGGCTCGGGTTTCGCGTCGAGCAATGCGAAGTAGACGGCCTCGCCTTCCTTGAGCGCGCGGCCGTGGAACAGCAGCTCCATCACCTCGGTGCCGACGGCCCCGCCCCGCAGGTACAGGTCGTGGAGCAGGGCGACTACCGCGGCGGGAAACTTGTCCAGCGCGCCGAGGCGGCTGTAGACGCGAATGTCTTGCACGAGCTGCGGGTTGACCCCGAAGCCCTTCACGAACTTGTTGTTGCGGAAATAGGGGCGCTGCGTGCCTTCGATCGCGAGCCGGAGGGCGGGACGCGGCTCGGGGCGCAGCGGCGTGGACCCGGGGGCGAGGGAGCGTCCGAACCGCGAGGTCGTCTGCTCGAGATGGTGGGCATCCAGCTTGGACACCAGGTAGACCACGACCGCGAGAATGAGGAGCAGTTCGAGCACGTTCGTCTCCGTTTGCGCTTGGCCTTGCTTTGACGAGCAGAGCGATGCAACAAGCGGGCCCGGAGGGGCGGGGGCGGCCCGCGGCCGGGCGCGGGCGTGAAGCATTTCGCCCGGACGGGCGGGCAGCGTGACAGGCCGCACAGTCGGCGGAGGCCGCACCGCGAAGCCGCAGCCGCTCGCTCGCCGTTCGCGGCGGGCGGGCGGCGTCCCGGCCGTCGCGCCGTCGACAGCCCCTGTCGAGAGCGCGTTGGGCATCGTCAACGCCGTGACACCGGATCTTGATACGGTCTTGACACCCCCGCCCCGAACCTTGACAGGGCGCAAAGGCCGGACTGCCTATGCTGGCCGGCGCTACGGAAAGGGAGCCCAGATGGACCTCGTCTTTCTCCTGCTGATCGCCGCGCTAGCCGCGGCCACCCTTGGTCTCGTCTACGGCCTCGAACGCCTGCGGGGGCGCAAATGAGCTGGATCTATGTCCTGTCCGGGCTCGTGGCCGCCGCGCTCTTCGTCTACCTCGTGGTCGCGATGCTGAAACCGGAGTGGTTCGAATGACTATCAATGGCACTCTGCAGCTCGTCTTCTACGTCGTCGTCCTGCTGGCGCTGGCGAAGCCGCTTGGGGCCTACATGGCCCGGATCTACCAAGGCGAGCCCGCCTTCCTCAACCGCCTCGGCGCGCCGTTCGAGCGCCTGCTCTACCGCGTCTGCGGCGTCGATCCGCAGCGCGAAATGCGCTGGACCGAGTACGCGGTCGCCGTGATGGCGTTCAACATTCTCGGCTTGCTGGCCGTCTACGCGCTCCAGCGCCTCCAGGTCTGGCTGCCGCTCAACCCGCAGGATCTCGGGGCGGTCTCGCCGGACTCGTCGTTCAACACCGCGGTGAGCTTCGCCAGCAACACCAACTGGCAGGGCTACAGCGGCGAGACGACCATGAGCTACCTCACCCAGATGCTCGGCCTGACGGTGCAGAACTTCGTGTCTGCGGCGACGGGCATGGCGGTGCTTGTCGCGTTCGTCCGCGGCTTCCAGCGCGCCTCGGCCGACACGATCGGCAATTTCTGGGCCGACCTCGTCCGAACCACCCTCTACATCCTGCTGCCGCTGTCGCTCGTCGGGGCCGTCGTCCTCGTTTCGCAGGGCGTGGTCCAGACGTTCTCGCCGTACCAGACGGTGGCGCTCGTGCAGCCGGTCGACTACGACAATCCGAAGACCGACGCCGCCGGGCAGCCCCTGAAGGACGAGAAGGGGAATGCGGTGACCGAGCCGGCGACCGCGAAGGAGCAAACGATCGCGGTCGGGCCGGCGGCGTCGCAGGTGATCATCAAGCAGCTCGGCACGAACGGCGGCGGCTTCTTCAACGTGAACAGCGCCCACCCGTTCGAGAACCCGACGCCGCTCTCGAACTTCCTCGAGGCGCTCTCGATCCTGCTGATCTCGGCGGCGCTCTGCTACACCTTCGGCGCGCTGGTGAAGGACACGCGACAGGGTTGGGCAGTGCTTGCTGCGATGACGGTCGTGTTCGTGGCGCTGCTAGCGGTCGCTGCGTGGGCGGAGGACCGCGGCAATCCGGTGCTCGCGGGGCTCGGGGTCGACCAGACCGCGAGCGCGGCGCAGCCGGGGGGCAACATGGAAGGCAAGGAGGTGCGCTACGGCATCGCCAACTCCGCGCTGTGGGCCACCGCCACGACCGCCGCGTCGAACGGGTCGGTCAACTCGATGCACGACTCGTACACCCCGCTCGGCGGCTTCGTGCCGATGTGGCTGATGCAGCTCGGCGAGGTGATCTTCGGCGGGGTCGGGTCGGGCCTCTACGGCATGCTCGTCTTCGCCATCATCGCGGTGTTCATCGCCGGACTGATGATCGGCCGCACGCCCGAGTACCTCGGCAAGAAGATCGAGGCGTTCGAGATGAAGATGGCCTCGATCGTCATCCTGGTGCCGCCGCTCATCGTGCTCGTCGGGACCGCGGTCGCGGTGCTCCTGCCGCAGGGCCTGTCGAGCCTCGCCAATCCGGGCGCGCACGGGTTCTCGGAGATCCTGTACGCGTTCTCGTCGGCCGGCAACAACAACGGCAGCGCGTTCGCCGGCCTGAACGCGAACACGCCCTTCTACAACACCGCCCTCGGCCTGGCGATGTGGTTCTCGCGCTACTGGCTGCTCGTGCCGGTGCTCGCGATCGCCGGCTCGCTGGCAGCGAAGAAGCGGGTGCCGACTGGCCCCGGCACGCTGCCGACACATACGCCGCTGTTCGTCGTGCTGCTCGTCTCGACGGTGCTCCTGGTCGGCGCGCTGACCTTCGTCCCGGCGCTCGCCCTCGGCCCGATCGTCGAGGACCTGATGCTCTACGCGCCGAAATAGGACCGACTCGAACCATGACCACCAAGACGCTCACGCTCACTCAGGACCTGTTCCGCGGCGAGGCGCTGCGGGAGGCGCTCGTGGACTCGTTCCGCAAGCTCTCGCCGCGCGCGCAGGCGCGCAACCCGGTGATGTTCGTGGTGTACGTCGGCAGCATCCTGACGACGATCCTCTTCCTTCAGGCCGTGTTCGGGAAGGGCGAAGCGTCCCCGGGATTCATCCTGCACGTCACCGTCTGGCTCTGGTTCACGGTGCTCTTTGCGAACTTCGCCGAGTCGATCGCCGAAGGCCGTGCGAAGGCACAGGCGGCGACGCTGCGCGGCGCCCGCCGCGACGTGTCGGCGAAGAAGCTAAACGAGCCGCGGCGCGGCGGGAAATGGACGACGGTGGCGGGGTCGGCGTTGCGGCGTGGCGACGTGGTCCTGATCGAGGCGGGCGACTTCATCCCCGCCGACGGCGAGGTGATCGAGGGTGTCGGCTCGGTCGACGAGAGCGCGATCACCGGCGAGTCGGCGCCGGTGATCCGGGAGGCGGGGGGTGACTTCAGTTCGGTCACCGGCGGAACGCGCCTGCTCTCCGACTGGCTCGTCGTCCGGGTGACCGCAAACCCCGGCGAAACCTTCCTCGACCGCATGATCGGGATGGTCGAGGCGGCGCGCCGGCAGAAGACGCCGAACGAGATCGCGCTCGCGATCCTCCTCGCCGGCCTGACGCTGATCTTCCTGTACGCGACCGTCACCCTGCTGCCGTACTCGATCTACGGCGTCGACGCCATGAAGGCCGGCGAGCCGGTCACGATCACCGTGCTGATCGCGTTGCTCGTCTGCCTGATCCCGACGACCATCGGGGCGCTGCTCTCCGCGATCGGGGTCGCGGGGATCGGCCGGCTGATCGCCAAGAACGTCATCGCGATGTCGGGGCGGGCCGTGGAGGCGGCCGGCGACGTCGATGTCCTGCTGCTGGACAAGACCGGCACGATCACCCTCGGCAACCGGCAGGCTTCGGCTTTCCTGCCCGCTCCCGGCGTGACCGAGCGCGAGCTCGCCGACGCCGCCCAGCTCGCATCGCTCCCGGACGAGACGCCGGAGGGAAGGAGCATTGTCGTCTTCGCCAAGCAGAAGTTCGGGTTTCGCGAGCGCGACGTCCATGCGCTCGGCGCGACGTTCGTGAAGTTCTCGGCGCAGACGCGCATGAGCGGCGTCGACCTGCCCGACCGGAAGATCCGCAAGGGCGCCGGCGACGCCGTTCGGAAATTGGTGACCGATCTCGGTGGGGTCTTCCCCCAGGAGGTCCAGACGCTCGTGGACACCGTCGCCCGGCGCGGCTCGACGCCGCTCGTCGTCGCGGAGGCTGGCAGCCGCAGCCGGGTGCTGGGCGTGATCGAGCTGAAGGACATCGTGAAGGGTGGCATCAAGGAGCGCTTCGCCGAGCTGCGGCGCATGGGCATCAAGACGGTCATGATCACCGGCGACAACCGCCTCACCGCGGCCGCGATCGCCGCCGAGGCCGGTGTCGACGATTTCCTGGCCGAAGCGACGCCGGAGGCCAAGCTGAAGCTGATCCGCGGCCACCAGGCCGAGGGGCGGCTCGTGGCGATGACCGGCGACGGGACCAATGACGCGCCGGCCCTTGCGCAGGCCGACGTCGCGGTCGCCATGAACACCGGCACCCAGGCGGCGAAAGAGGCCGGCAACATGGTCGACCTCGACTCCAACCCGACCAAGCTGATCGAGGTGGTCGAGACCGGCAAGCAGATGCTGATGACCCGCGGCGCGCTCACGACGTTCTCGATCGCGAACGACGTCGCCAAGTACTTCGCCATCATCCCGGCCGCGTTCGTGTCGACCTACCCGCAGCTCGGCGTGCTGAACGTGATGGGGCTCGCAACGCCGCAGAGCGCGATCCTGTCGGCGGTGATCTTCAACGCGCTCATCATCGTCGCGCTCATCCCCCTCGCGTTGCAGGGCGTGAAGTACCGTCCGATCGGCGCCGAACGGTTGCTGCGGAACTTCCTCCTCGTGTACGGCCTGGGCGGGATCGTGGTGCCGTTCATCGGCATCAAGGCGATCGACATGATTCTCGTCGGCCTGGGGCTGTACTGAGGGCGCCGCCTGACCTGGAGAACGCCATGCTCCGCACGTTCAAAGATGCCCTGCTGATGCTCGTCGTCCTGACGGTCGTTACCGGCGTCGTCTATCCGTTGATCGTCACCGGCATTGCCCAGGGACTCTTTGCCGCGCAGGCGAACGGCAGCCTGATCGAGCGCGACGGCAAGACGGTCGGCTCGGCGCTGATCGGACAGCCCTTCAGCGATCCGAAGTACTTCTGGAGCCGTGCGTCGGCGACCTCGCCCATGCCCTACAACGCCGGGGCCTCGTCCGGGTCCAATCAGGGCCCGCTCAACCCGGCGCTGGCCGACGCGGTCAAAGGGCGCATCGAGGCCCTGCAAAAAGCCGATCCGGACAACAAGTCCGCAATTCCGGTCGATCTCGTGACCGCGTCTTCGAGCGGCCTCGACCCGCACATCACCCCGGCGGCAGCTGAGTACCAGGTGGGACGAGTGGCGAAGGCGCGGGGGCTCGCGCCCGAGAAAGTGCGCGCGCTCGTCGCCGAGCACACCGAGGGGCGGCAGCTCGGCTTTCTCGGCGAGCCCCGGGTGAACGTCCTGCAGCTCAACCTCGCGCTGGACGCCCTCCGGCCATAGACGCAGGGGGCCTCCGCTGTCGCTAAACTAGGGATGTGACCGACGAGCGACCGGATCCCGACCAGCTCCTCGCGCGCGTGCAGCGCGAGGAGCGGGAAGAAAAGCGCGGGCGGCTCAGGATCTTCTTCGGCGCCTGCGCCGGCGTCGGCAAGACCTACGCGATGCTCTCGGCCGCGCGCGAGCAGCGGGCCGACGGCGTCGACGTCGTCATCGGCCTCGTCGAGACCCACGGCCGCAAGGAGACCGCGGCGCTCCTCGAGGGGCTCGAGATCCTGCCGCGCCAGAGCATCCCCTACCGCGGCGTCGAGCTGCAGGAGCTCGACCTCGACGCCGCGCTCGCGCGCAAGCCCGCGCTGATCGTGGTCGACGAGCTCGCGCACACCAACGCGCCCGGCTCGCGCCACCCCAAGCGCTGGCAGGACGTCGAGGAGCTGCTCGGCGCCGGGATCGATGTGTACTCGGCGATGAACGTCCAGCACCTCGAGAGCCTGAACGACGTCGTCGGCAAGATCACCGGCATCCGCGTGTGGGAGACGGTGCCCGACCACGTGTTCGACGACGCGCACGAGGTCGAGCTGGTCGACCTCCCCCCCGACGAGCTGATCGAGCGCCTCAACGAGGGCAAGGTGTACATGCCCGAGGCGGCCGCCGGCGCGCTCCGGAACTTCTTCCGCAAGGGCAACCTCATCGCGCTGCGCGAGATGGCGCTGCGCCGGACCGCGGAGCGCGTCGACCGCCAGATGCGCGAGTACCGGACCGATCACGAGATCGAGACGCCCTGGCCGGTGGCGGAGCGGATCGTCGTCTGCGTCGGGCCGGGCGCGAACGCGGAGCGGACGGTGCGGGCCGGCGCGCGGGTCGCCGCGCGGATGAAGGCCGATTGGACCGCGGTCTACGTCGAGACGCAGCGGCTCCAGCGGCTGCCCGACGCCGAGCGCGACCGCATCCTTCGCAACCTGCGGCTCGCCGAGCAGCTCGGGGCCACCGCGATCACGCTCGGCGGCGGCGACGTCGCCGCGGAGATCCTCGCCTACGCCCGCGCCAGCAACGCGACCCGCATCGTCGTGGGCCGCCGGCGCCGGGAGGGGCTGCGGGCGTGGCTCCCGCTGTCCGCGGCCGACCGCATCGTCGCGCGCGCTTCCGATCTGGAGGTGCTGGTCGTCGGCGGCGAGCTCCAGGATGCCGGGGCCTCGCCGGCGCGGGAGCTGATCGCGCGCAGCCGCGAGCACTTCGGTGTCAGAGCGCGGCGGAAGGCGCGCTGGCCGCGCTATGTCTGGGCCGCCGCGGCCGTAATCGTCGCGACCGGCGTCGCCGCGCTGATGGACCCGTTCTTCGAGCCGGCGAACCAGGTGATGGTGTACCTGCTCGCCGTCACCCTGGTCGCGACGAAGCTCGGGCGCGGGCCGTCCGTGTTCACCGTCGTGGCCGCGGTCCTCGCCTTCGACTTCTTCTTCATTCCCCCGGAGTGGACGTTCCACGTTTCGGACACCCAGTACCTCGTCACGTTCGCGGTGATGCTCGCGGTCGGGCTGATCATCAGCAACCTCACCGCCAACATCCGCACCCGCGCGCTGATCGCGGGCTACCGCGAGCAGCGGACCGCGGCGCTGTACGCGATGAGCCGCGAGCTCGCCAGCGTGGACGAGGTCGAGGACATGGTGCGCACCGCAGTCAAGCACGTGGCGCAGGTCTTCGACTCGCAGGCGGTGATCCTGCTGCCCGACCGCGACCGCCGCGTCCGGCATCCGCGCAGCGAAGCCGCGAGCGCGTCGCTCCGCGCGACGGACCTCTCGGTGGCGCAGTGGGTGCTCGACCACGGCGAGCCCGCGGGGCTCGGCACCGATACGCTTCCCGGCACGCCGGCGCATTACCTGCCGCTCGCGGGCAGCGAGGCGACGATCGGGGTGCTGGCGATCCTGCCGGGGAACCCGCTGCGGGTGTTCGTGCCGGAGCAGCAGAAGCTGCTCGAGACGTTCGCGAGCCAGATCGCGCTCGCGCTGGAACGCGCGCAGCTCGGCGAGTCGGCGAAGGTGAGCGAGCTCGAGGCCGAGTCGGAGCGGCTGCGCAACGCGCTGCTCGCGGCGATCTCGCACGATCTGCGCACGCCGCTCGCCTCGATCGTCGGCGCGTCTTCCAGCCTTGCCGAGCGCGGCGAGCGCATGAGCGACCGGGACCGCGCCGAGCTCGCGCGCGCCATCCACGCCGAGGCGCAGCGGATGACCGGCCTCATCGACAACGTGCTCGACATGGCGCGCCTGCAGTCGGGCGCGGCGAGCCTGCACCGCCAGTGGCACCCGCTCGAGGAGCTGGTGGGCGCGACGATCAAGCGCCTGGAGCGGACGCTCGCGGGGCACCGCGTGCAGACCCACATCCCGGCCGACCTGCCGCTGGTGAATGTGGACGGCGGATTGATCGGCCAGGTGCTGGCGAATCTGCTCGAAAACGCGGCCAAGTACACGCCGCGCGGCACGACGATCTCGATCTCGGCCGAGAGCGGCCAGGAGGAGATCGTCGTATCGGTCGCCGACGAAGGCCCCGGCCTCCCGCCCGGCGAAGAGGAGCGGATTTTCGACAAGTTTCACCGCGCCGCACCCGAAGGGCCGCAGAGCGGCGTCGGCCTGGGGCTCTCGATCTGCAAGGCGATCGTGCACGCGCACGGCGGGACGATCGCCGCCGAGAACCTGCCCGCCGGCGGCGCGGTCTTCCGCTTTACGCTGCCGCTCGTCGGCGAGCCGCCGAAGATCTCCGGCGACGACGCGCTGCGCGAAGCCGCATGAGCGCGCCGGGCCGCCCCAAGCGCGAATCCTTGGCGCGAAGCGACAAGGTAGCCCGATGAGCGCGCCGGGCCGCCCCAAGCGCGAATCCTTGGCGCGAAGCGACAAGGTAGCCCGATGAGCGCGCCGGGCCGCCCCAAGCGCGAATCCCGAGGCGCGCGAGCCGCGAGGGTATCCCACTGACCGAGGCGCGGCGTCACGCGGTCGTGATCGAGGACGACCCTCAGATCCGCAGGTTCCTGCGCACGGTGCTGCCGAGCGAAGGGTTCGAGGTCTTCGAGGCGGAGACCGCGGAGCGCGGCCTCGTCGAGGCCGCCACGCGCAAGCCCGACGTCGTGATTCTCGACCTGGGACTCCCGGACATGGACGGCGCCGAGGTGATCCGGAGGCTCCGCGAGTGGTCACCGGTGCCGATCGTCGTGCTCTCGGCCCGCACGCGCGAGCAGGACAAGGTCGCCGCGCTCGATGCGGGCGCGGACGACTATCTCACCAAGCCGTTCAGCGTCGGCGAGCTGATGGCGCGCCTCCGGGTCGCGCTGCGCCACGGCGTGGCGCGAGCCGGCGGCGCGATCGAGCCCGCGTTCGCGGTCGGCGAACTCAAGGTCGACCTCCCGGCCCGACGGGTGTCGGTCGGCGGGCGCGAGGTGAAGCTCACCCCGATCGAGTACCGCCTGCTGGCGGTGCTGGTGAAGCACGCCGGGATGGTCGTGACCCAGCGCCAGCTGCTGCGGGAAGTCTGGGGACCGGCCCATGTCGAGCACGCGCACACCCTGCGCGTGCACATGGCGGCGCTGCGGCGCAAGCTCGAGGCCGATCCGGCGCAGCCGCGCTACCTGCTCACCGAGATCGGCGTGGGCTATCGCCTCGCCGCCGACTGAGTCAGGCGAGCCCGACCTCGAGGTTGTCGATCAGCCGCGTCGCGCCGAGCTTCGCCCCCGCGAGGATCACGAGCTGGCGATCCTCGGCCGCGGGAACCTGGAGATCCGACTGCTTCCGCACCGCGACGTAGTCCGGCTGCCACCGGTGGGTGCGAAGCTCGGCCATGGCCTCCGCCTCGAGCCGCTCATAGGCGCGCTCGCCGGCAGCGATCGCGCGCGCGAGCTTCCCGAGAATGCGGTACAGCCGGGGCGCCTCCATGCGCTCCGCCGCGGAGAGGTAGTTGTTGCGCGAGGAGAGGGCGAGGCCGTCGTCGGCGCGCGCGGTCTCGCCCGGCACGATCGCGATCGGCAGCGCGAGCTGCCGCACCATGCGCCGCACGATCATCAGCTGCTGGTAGTCCTTTTTGCCGAATACCGCGACCTGCGGCTGGACGATGTCGAAGAGCTTCAGCACGACCGTGCACACCCCGCGGAAGAACCCGGGCCGGAACGCGCCCTCGAGGATGTCGGCGAGCTCGGGCGGGGGGTCGACCTTGAACCCCTGCGGCTCCGGGTACATCTCCCGCTCGTCGGGCGCGAAGAGCACGTCGACCCGCTCGTGATCGAGCTGCGCGCAGTCCGCGGCGAAGGTGCGGGGGTACTTGTCGAAGTCGTCGGTCGGCGCGAACTGCAGCCGGTTCACGAAGATCGTGGCGACGACCAAGCTCGCGTGCGCGCGCGCGATCCGCATCAGCGCGAGGTGGCCCTCGTGCAGGTTGCCCATCGTCGGCACGCATGCGACGTCGGCGCCCCGGAGCGCGCCGCGGAGCTCGGCAATGGTCGGAACGATCTTCATCGGTTCATTCGGCGACGTTGAAGTACTCGCGGCTCCCGCGCATCGTCGCGATGTGCCGGACGAGCAGCTCCAGGTCGGCGTCGTTCGCCACGAAGTCGAGGTGCTCGGTGTTGACCACGAGGAGCGGCGCCGCGGCGTAATGGTAGAAGAACCGGCCGTAGGCGTCGGCGAGCGCCGCGAGGTAGTCCCCGTCGATCGGATCCTCGTACGCTACGGCCCGCCGCTGGACGCGCTCGAGGAGCGTCGGCGGCGCGGCGTGGAGGTAGATCACCAGGTCGGGTTGCGGCGCCTGCGGCCTGAGCGTCTCGTAGATCCGGTGATAGAGCGTGAGCTCCTCCCCGGCGAGCGTCAGCCCCGCGAAGAGCGGGTCCTTCTCCAGCAGGAAGTCGGCGACCGTCAGCCGGGCGAAGAGGTCGGGCTGGGCGCCGGCGCGCAGCTGGTCGACGCGCTGGAAGAGGAAGAAGAGCTGCGTCGGCAGGGCGAAGCGGGCGCGGTCGACGTAGAAGCGCGGCAGGAACGGGTTGGCGTCCGGCTGCTCGAGCAGCGGGACGCCGCCGACGCGCTCGGCGAGGCGCTTCGCGAGGCTCGTCTTGCCGGCGCCGATCGGGCCGTCGATAGCGATGTAGCGGTATCTCGAGAGCGGCATGCGCGGGCAAACCGGTCGCAAAGACGCTGGAAGGACGCGAAGCGCGCAGAGAATACCCGATCGGGCCGGCGGGCCGCGTGCCCTCGTCAGGAAGGGAGTCGCGCGATGCGCCGGTCGGTGCAGCGCGCCAGCCAGTCCCGCGCCGGCCCGCGGCCGGGGATCACGACGGCGGGGTCGATCTCGACGACCGGCGCAAGGGCGAACGCGCGGTCGTGCAACCGCGGGTGCGGGACGGCGAGGTCGGGCTCGTCGATGACCTCGCCGCCGTAGAGCAGCAGATCGAGATCCAGGACGCGCGGCGCGTCCTGAAACGAGCGGGTGCGCCCCGACCGGGCCTCGATCGCCTGCAGCGCCGCGAGCAGCGCGCGCGGCGCGAGCGTGGTCTCGAGCAGCGCCGCGGCATTGACGAAGTCCGGCTGATCGGCGTACCCCACCGGCGACGTGCGGTAGAGCGAGGACGCGGCGACGAGCCGGGTGCCGGGAAGCGCGGCCAGCGCCGCGATCGCGGCGCGGACCTGCGCGGCCGGATCGCCGAGGTTCGCGCCGACGCCGACGAAAGCCCGTGCCACTAGGGCTGCGCCGCGGGCACGGGCGGCGCGCCCGCCGGCTCCTTCTTCCGCCCGCGCCGCCGGCGCCGGCGCTTCTTCTCGCCCGCCGCGGCCGGGAGCAGCAGCTCGGACCGCTCCTCCGGGCTCGCGTCCATGAAGCGCCGCCACCAGGCAAGGAGCTCCTTCGGCGCCTCCCCGCTGTCGGCGCGGAGGACGAGGAAGTCGTAGGCCGCGCGGAACCGCGGGTGCTCGGCGAGCGCGAACGGGCGCCGCCCGGAGCGGCTCTCGAAGCGCGGCTGCAGCGACCAGATCTCCTTCATCGTCGCCGTGAGCCGCCGCGGGATCGCGAGCTTGTCGGTCTGCCGCTCGAGCACGTCGTCCATCGCGGTGTACAGCGCCTGGGTGCGCTGCTCGCCCCGGCCTTCGCGCTGGCGCCATGCCGCGAGCACCTCGTGCCACAGCAGCGCCGCGAACAGGAACGCCGGCGACACCGGCTTGTCCTCGCGCACGCGCGCGTCGGTCTGCGCGAGCGCGAGGTTCACGAACTTCTCGCCGAGCGGCTGCTCGACGATGACATCCAGCAGCGGCAGCACCCCGTGGTGCAGCCCCTCGCCGCGCAGCCGATGCAGGGAGGCGCTCGCGTGGCCCGAGAGCAGCAGCTTCAGCATCTCGTCGAAGAGTCGCGCCGGCGGCACGTTCTCCATCAGCCCGGCCATTTCGCGGATCGGCGCGCGGGTCTTCGGGTCGATCTGGAAGTCGAGCTTGGCCGCGAACCGCACCGCCCGCAGCATCCGCATCGGGTCCTCGCGGAACCGCGTCCGCGGATCGCCGATGATCCGCAGCCGCCGCTTCTTCAGGTCGCGGACACCGTGGTGGTAGTCGATCACCGTCTCGGTGGCCGGGTCGTAGTAGAGCGCGTTCACGCTGAAGTCCCGGCGGGCGGCGTCCTGCTCGCGATTGCCCCACACGTTGTCGCGCAGCACCCGCCCGTGCTCGTCGACGACCCGGTCGCGCGCCCCTTCGCCCTCGACGTCGCTGGGGTTGAGGGCGCGGTACGTCGAGACTTCGACCACCTCGTTGTGGAACACCGCGTGAACGATGCGAAAGCGCCGGCCGATGAGACGCGCGCGGCGCATGAGCTTGTGCACCTGCTCGGGCGTGGCATCGGTGGCGACGTCGAAGTCCTTCGGCGCGTGCCCGAGCATCAGGTCGCGCACCGCGCCGCCGACCACGAAGGCCTCGTGCCCGTGGCCCGCGAGGAGCTCGCACACTTTGCGCGCGCCGCGGCTGATGGACTCGCGACGGACACCGTGCTCTGCGACCGGGATCCGCTCGGGCTCGTGGCTCGAGCCGATGCGCAGCACGCGGCGGATGAAGCGCTTGATCAAGCGGCCCGAATCATACCGCAACGCGGCGCGGCCGCCGGCGGCGAGCCGCCGCATCGCCGCGCCGCTAGCGCAACGAAATGACTTCCCACGCCCGGTCTCCGGCGATCCGGCGGAGCCGATCGTCGGGGTCGACGGCGACCGGCCGGCTCACGCGCTCGAGCAGCGGCAGGTCGTTGTGCGAGTCGCTGTAGAAGGAGCTCGCGGCGAAGCTCGCCAGCGGGCGCCCGATCCCCGCCAGCCACTGCTCCAGGCATACGACCTTGCCGTCGCGAAAGCACGGCGTACCGGCGACCTTCCCGGTGAAGCGGCCGGCGTGCGCCTCGGGCTCGGTCGCGATGAGGTGCGCCACCCCGAACTCGCGCGCGATCGGGCCGGTGACGAACGAGTTCGTCGCGGTGACGATGGCGCACAGCGCGCCCGCGCTCCGGTGCCGCTCGACGAGCGCGCGCGCGGGATCGCCGATCATCGGCCGCACCTTCGCCGCCATGAACTCGGCGTGCCAGGCGTCGAGCGCGGCGCGCGGATGGCGCGCGAGCGGCGCGAGCTGGAAGTCGAGGAACGCGTAGATGTCGAGCGTGCCGGCGCGGTACTGGCGGAAGAACTCGTCGTTGCGCGTCTCGTAGGTGCCGCGGTCGAGCACCCCGCGCTCGATGAGGAACTGCGCCCACTCGTAGTCGCTGTCGCCGGCGAGGAGCGTGTTGTCGAGGTCGAAGAGCGCGAGCTCCACGAGTGGGTGTCAGCCCTGGAGCTCGAGCGCCGCCAGCGCCTCGCGCACCAGCGCCAGCGTGACCGGGCGTTTGAGCGACAGCGCGTAGCGATCGACCGCTTCGAGCACCGCGAACTGGGTTCCCAGGTCCCGCGGCAGCCGGCGGAGGAGGTAGCCGACGACCTCTTCCGGGAGCTTGATCCCGCGCTCGATCGCGTGCGCGGTGAGCGCCGCCGCTTTCTCGTCGTCGGACAGCGCGTGGAGCTGGAACACCAGCCCCGACAGGAGGCGGGTGCGCAGGTCCTCGCGCAGCGGGAGGCGCGCCGGCGCGCAGGTGCCCGCGGCGACGAACGCGCCACCGGCGCCGCGCGCGCGGTTGAAGAGGTCGAAGACCTTCACGTGCGCCGTCGCTGGCAGCGCGTCCACGTCGTCGATCGCGACCAGCCCGGTCTCGTCGACCCCGCCGTCGAGGTCCGCGAGGTACTCGACGAGGAGCGCGGCGCGCTGCGCGAACCGCGACGCCGTGTACACCGCGGCGAGCAGATGGCTCTTGCCGCTGCCGGCCTCGCCCCAGAGATAGACGACCTGCTCGGAGGTGCGCCCGGCGGCGAGCGCCGACAGCGCCTCGACGGCGGCGCGGTTGCGCCCCGGTACGAAACTCTCGAACGTCGAGGCGGGCGCCGGGGCGAGCTCGAGGATGAGCTGGCTCGTCACTGGAGGGCTTCCGGTAGAATCGGCCGCGCAAAACACGAAGTGTAGCGGCAAGCGCCGTCGGCCTTCGAGTGAGCGCCTCTTGGCCCGCCCGCCCGATCCCCTCTCATATCGCGACGCCGGCGTCGACATCGACGCCGGCGACGCGCTCGTCGAGCGCATCAAGCCGTTCGCGAAGCGCACGCTTCGGCCGGAGGTGCTCGCCGGCATCGGTGGCTTCGGCGCGCTCGTGGAGCTGCCCAAGCGGTTCAAGGCGCCGGTGCTCGTGTCGGGCACCGACGGCGTGGGCACCAAGCTGAAGCTCGCGTTCGCGCTGCAGCGGCACGACACGGTCGGCATCGATCTCGTCGCGATGAGCGCGAACGACGTGCTCGTGCAGGGTGCCGAGCCGCTGTTCTTCCTCGACTACTTCGCGTGCGGCAAGCTCGACGTCGCGGTCGCCGCTGCGGTGATCGAGGGCATCGCGCGCGGCTGCGAGCTCGCCGGCTGCGCGCTGATCGGCGGCGAGACCGCCGAGATGCCCGGAATGTATCCCGCGGGCGAATACGACCTCGCGGGGTTCTGCGTCGGCGTGGTGGAGAAGGACGCCGTCATCGACGGCCGCGACATCGCGGCGGGGGATGCAGTCCTCGGCCTGGCCTCGAGCGGCGCCCATTCGAACGGCTACTCGCTCATCCGCCGCATCCTCGACCGGGCAAGACCCGACCTCGCCGCGGACTTCGACGGCCGCCCGCTCGCCGAGGTCCTCATGGCGCCGACGCGGATTTACGTCAAGCCGGTGCTCGGCCTGGTGCAGGAAGTCCGGGTGAAGGGGCTCGCGCACATCACCGGCGGCGGTCTCCTGGAAAACGTGCCCCGGATCCTGCCGGAGGGGGTGCGCGCGGCGCTCGACCGGAGCGCGTGGCCACTGCCGCCGCTCTTTCGCTGGCTGCAGGAGCAGGCGAGCATCCCCGACGCCGAGCTGCACCGGGTCTTCAACTGCGGGATCGGGATGGTGGTGATCGTCGCCGCCGGCGAGGCCGACCGCGCCGCGGGTGCGCTGCGGGCTGCGGGCGAGACGGTCTATCGGCTGGGAGTGATCGACCGGCGGCCGGCCGATGCGCCGCCGGTCGAGATCCGGTAGGGAACCGCGCCTCTAGCGCGCGGCGACCGCGCGAGCGAGCTGGGCCTGCGCGTCCGCGACCACGCTTTCGAGCTGTTGCTGGCGATTCCAGTACGACTCGTTCAAGCGGCTTCCACCGTGCGCGAGCCCCGTCCGCTCACCGGGCAGCGGCTCGCGTCCGGCCTCGAGGGTGGCCTTGGCCGCCGCCAGGTTGCGCTCGGCCGCACGGAGGTCCTCGCTCGCCGTGGCGAGCATCGCAATCCGATCCGGCGCAGGCTGCGCGACGGGCTCCTTCCCCGCGAGCGGCGCTGCCGGCTCAGGGGCGGGGGAGGTTGCGGTCACCGCGACGGGCATCGGCTGGGCGTCGGGAGGCGGCGGCCACCGCGCCCCGGGCACGGCGGCCACCGGGGCTTCGGCCGCGGCGGGTGCCGGGGCCGGCGCCGGCGCCGGCCCCGGCGCCGCAGCTGCAGCGGCTGGCGGGTCCGCTGCTGGAGCGAGATTTGCCGTCGGCGGGGGCGGCGCGATAGTGCTTTGCTGCTCGGCCCCCCTGAGCGGCCGGTCCGAGTAGACCACGCTGCCGTCGGGAAACACGTTTCGGTATGCCATTTGCGCCGCGACCGGAGTGGCCAGCACGAGCGCGATCAGGGTGACCCAAGGAAGTCGCATGAGCTTTCTCGCCCAAGTGGTTGATCTCCTAACCTATTACACCAGGCAGCGACGGGAGGCAACCGGCGGTTGCGCCGCCGCACTAAAATTCGCACGCCTTTTGTCACGGCCATGCCCCAGCCGTCCTTCGTACACCTCCGCCTGCACAGCGAGTTCTCGATCGTCGACGGCATCGTGCGCATCGACGAGGCGGTCGAGCGCGCCGCGGCCGACGGCATGGGGGCGCTCGCGCTCACCGACCTTGCCAACGTCTTCGGCATGGTCAAGTTCTACCGTGCCGCGCGGGCGGCCGGGCTCAAGCCGATCGTCGGCTGCGACGTCTGGATCACGAACGAGTGGGATCGCGACCGGCCGCACCGGCTGCTGCTGCTCGTCCGCTCGAGCGCGGGCTACCTGCGCCTCTCGGAGCTGCTGAGCCGCGCGTATCTCGAGAACCAGCACCGCGGCCGTGCCGAGCTCAGGAAGGGCTGGCTCGCGGAAGGTGCGGCGGGGCTCATCGCCCTGTCCGGCGGGATGACGGGCGATGTCGGGGGCGCGCTGCTCGCGGACCAGGCGGCGGCGGACCGGCTCGCGGCCGAGTGGGCGGAGATCTTTCCGGGCGCCTACTACGTCGAGCTGCAGCGCGCCGGGCACCCGCATACCGAGGCGTACATCGACGCGGCCGTGCGGCTCGCGGGCCGGCTCGGCCTCCCGGTCGTCGCGGCGCACCCGGTGCAGTTCCTCAAGCGCGAGGACTACAAGGCGCACGAGGCGCGCGTGTGCATCTCCGAGGGGTACGTGCTCGCCGATCAGCGCCGCCCGCGCGTGGTCACCCCGGAGAGCTATCTCAAGACGCAGGCCCAGATGGCGGCCCTGTTCGCCGACCTCCCCGAGGCGCTCGCCAACGCGGTCGAAGTCGCCAAGCGCTGCAATCTCGTGCTCGAGCTCGGACGCTCGCGGCTGCCGGAGTTCCCGACGCCGGCGGGCGTGAGCCTCGAGGACCATCTCCGCGCGAGCGCCGAAGCCGGTCTCGCCCGGCGCCTCGAGCGGCTGTACCCGGATCCGGCGGCGCGCGAGCGGGCGGCGCCGCGCTACCGCGAGCGGCTCGCGTTCGAGACCCGGACCATCATCCAGATGGGCTTCGCCGGCTACTTCCTGATCGTGGCCGATTTCATCACCTGGGCGAAGTCGAACGACGTGCCGGTCGGGCCGGGCCGCGGGTCGGGCGCGGGCTCGCTCGTCTCCTACGCGCTCGGGATCACCGATCTCGACCCGATCAGATACGACCTCCTCTTCGAGCGCTTCCTCAACCCGGAGCGGGTGTCGATGCCGGACTTCGACATCGACTTCTGCCAGGACGGCCGCGACCGCGTCATCGACTACGTGAAGCGCAAGTACGGCGCGGAGTCGGTGTCGCAGATCGCGACCTTCGGCACGATGGCGGCGAAGGCGGTGGTGCGCGACGTCGGGCGGGTGATGGAGTGGAGCTACACGCGCGCCGACGAGCTGGCGAAGCTGATCCCGTTCCAGCCGGGCCGGCTCATCACGCTGGAGATGGCGCGCGAGATGGAGCCGCGCCTCGCGGAACGCGAGGAGAACGAGGAGGACACTCGGGAGCTCCTCGCCCTCGCCGGCGAGCTCGAGGGCCTGACGCGGAACGTCGGGATGCACGCGGGCGGCGTGCTGATCGCGCCGGGACGGCTCACCGACTTCTGCCCGCTCTACAGCGCGAGCGGCGCCGAGCACGCGGTCTCGCAGCTCGACAAGGACGACGTCGAGGCGGTGGGGCTGGTCAAGTTCGACTTCCTCGGCCTCACGACGCTCACCGTGCTCGACTGGACGATCCGCTACGTGAAGCGGCTCGACCCGTCCTCGCAGCTGGCGCTCGAGACGCTGCCGCTCGACGACCGCGACACCTACCGCATCTTCTCCGGCGGCAACACGACCGCGGTGTTCCAGTTTGAATCGCGCGGCATGCGCGACCTGGTGAGGCGCGCGCGTCCCGACCGCTTCGAGGACCTGATCGCGCTGGTGGCGCTGTTCCGGCCGGGACCGATGGACCTCATCCCGGAGTTCATCGAGCGCAAGCACGGCCGCAGCCGCGTCGCGTACCCCGATCCGCGGCTGGAGTCGATCCTCTCGCCCACCTACGGCGTGATGGTCTACCAGGAGCAGGTGATGCAGATCGCGCAGGCGATCGGCGGCTACGCGCTCGGCGCCGCCGATCTGCTGCGCCGGGCCATGGGGAAGAAACTGCCCGAGGAAATGGCGAAGCACCGCGACGTCTTCGTCGCCGGCGCGGCGGCGAACGGCGTGCCGGAGCGGAAGGCGAGCGAGCTCTTCGACCTGATGGAGAAGTTCGCCGGCTACGGCTTCAACAAGTCGCATGCCGCCGCCTACGCGCTGGTCGCCTACCAGACGGCGTACATGAAGGCGCACCACGCTTCGGCCTTCATGGCGGCGAACCTGTCGGCGGTGATGGACGACACCGACAAGGTGCAGAGCATCTACCAGGACGCGGTGGCGAACGGCGTGAAGATCCTGCCACCCGACATCAATGCCGCCGAGTACCGGTTCGTGCCGGTGGATGACCGCACGATCCGGTACGGGCTCGGCGCGGTGAAGGGGACGGGCGAATCGGCGATCGGCGCGATCCTGAAGGCGCGCGCGGACCGCGGTCCCTTTGTCGACCTCTTCGACCTCTGCGAGCGCGTGGACAAGCGGATCGTCAACCGGCGCTCCGTCGAGGCGCTGGTGCGCGCCGGGGCGTTCGACGCTATCGATGACCACCGCGCCCGGCTGCTCGCCTCGGTCGGGATCGCGCTCGAGGCGGCGGAGCAGGCGAGCCGCGACGCGCAGCAGGTGAGCCTGTTCGGCGAGACGGTCGGCCGGCAGCGCCCCGCCTACGTCGCGGCGGTGCCGTGGGACGAGCGGCAGCGGCTCGTCGAGGAGAAGGCGTCGCTTGGCTTCTACCTGTCGGGCCACCCCTTCGGTGCCTACCGGCGCGAGTTCGCACCGTTCGTGAGGAGCACGCTGGCCGACCTGCAGCCCAGGAACGAGCCGCAGCTCCTCGCGGGCCTGGCGGCCGCGGCGCGCACCGCGATGACCCGCCGCGGCAAGATGGCGATCGTCCTGCTCGATGACGGCACCGCGCAGGTCGAGATCTCGGTCTACAACGAGCTCTGGGAATCGAGCCGCGACCTCATCAAGGAGGACCGCCCGCTCGTCGTCCAGGGGCGGGTCACGAGGGACGAGTTCACCGGCGGCTTCCGGGTCGTGGCGGACAAGCTCTACGACCTCGGCGGTGCGCGGGCGAAATTCGCGCGCGCCATCAGGCTGTCGCTGAACGGCGACGCGTCGGCGGGCGGGGCGGTAGCGCACAAGCTGCGCGAGCTCCTCGCACCCTACCGGAACGGCACCTGCCCGGTGCGGGTGTGCTACCGGAACGGCGATACGGTGGCCGAGCTGCGCCTCGGGGACGATTGGCGCGTGACGCCGGAGGACGCGCTGATCGAGGCGCTCGGCGCCTGGCTGCGGCCGGAGAACGTCGAGGTCGTGTACGGGTAGGGCGCCATTGGACTACCCTCGCGGCTCGCGCGCTCGGGATTCGCCCTTGGGACGGCCCGGCGGGCTCACGCCGTCGGCTTCGACTCGAATGCGACGAACCGCCCCTCGACTTCGCCGACCGCCACCCCGGTCACCCGCGCACCCGGCGGGCCGGTATTCGCCCACTTGACCATTGCCGCAACGGCGGCCGGATCGCCGTCGACCACGGCCTCGACCGTACCGTCGCGGCGATTGCGCACCCAGCCGGTGACGCCGAGCCGCTCGGCCTCGGCGAGCATCGCGTAGCGAAAGCCGACGCCCTGCACCCGGCCGGAGATGATCAGGTGCTTCGGCATCGGCCGGCCGGTCACGCCTCCGCCGTACCCTGCCAGAGCATCTCGTAGCCGAGCTCCTTGCTCTCGGTGCACAGCTCGGCCAGGGCGGAGAACCTCGCCTTGAAGATCTCGTCGGCGTGCGACTTCTCGTGCGCCTCGAACGAGCGCCAGTAGGTGACGATCGCGATGTGGTTGTCGGCCGCCTTGAGGTCGGTCACCGAGCCTTCGTCGGAGACGAAGCCGGTGAACTTGAAGACCTGCCCGGCGACGAATCCGCCCTGGTCGCCGCCGTACGTGTTCTTCACGACGTTGCACATCTCGCCTACCGCCAGCTCGACGTCCTCGAACTTGACGCCCGGCTTGAGCTTGACGGTGTTGAAGAGCATCTTGGCCCCGTAGGGCAGCAAGATCGGTCCGAACATGGGGTGCCTCCGGCTGAACGCTTGAATCGTCGGGCAGGCAAGCCGGCGCCGGGGGTGGGGCCCGGGGCCATGCCGGATCATAGCCACAAACATTCGCGCAGCAACCCCGGCGGCGTGGTCCGACCCCGGCGCCCCGCGGCCGCGTGGCCGGCTTGACAACCGGCGCCGCCACGCCGTACGCTTTTTCCGAATCGCAATAAGATTTTGCGTATCGCGCAAAACTATCCGGGGAACGGTCCGTCGCCGCCCCGACCCACCGCCAGAGGAGGCACCATGAACTGGAGAAGCAAGCTCGCAGCTTCCATCGCCCTCGCCGGCCTCGCGCTCGCGGCGCTGCCCGCCGCGGCGCAGAAGCCGATCCGCATCGGCTACCCGGTGATCCTCTCCGGCCCCGGCGCGCTGATCGGCGAGCCGTCGCTCAAGGGTGCGCAGATGTTCGTCGAGGAGATCAACGCCAAGGGCGGGGTGCTCGGGCGCAAGATCGAGCTCGTCGTGCGCGACACGAAGGGCAACGCGGACGAGGCGGTGCGCGTGGCCCGCGACCTGATCCTGCGCGAGAACGTCGACTTCCTCGTCGGCACGCTCACCTCCGCCGAGGGCCCGGCGGTCTCGCCGGTCGCGAAGGAGAACAAGATCGTGTTCGTCGTGCCGGTCGTGAAGACCGACCAGCTCGTCGCACCCGCCAACCTGCACCCTTACGTCTTCCGCACCGCCTCCAACACCACCATCGAAGGCCGCTCGGCGGCCGAGATCATGGCGAAGTGGACCAACGTGAAGCGCGTGGCGACGATGAGCCAGGACTATGCGTTCGGCCAGGACGTGACGCGCGCATTCGTCACGCATCTGAAGAAGCTCCGGCCCGACATCGAGATCGTCGACCAACAGTGGCCGAAGCTCGGCGAGGCCGACTACACGCCGTTCATCAACGCGCAGATGGCCAAGAAGCCGGAGGCGGTCTTCACCAGCCTGTGGGGCGGGCACTTCGTCACGTTCGTCAAGCAGGCGAAGCCGCTCAAGTACTTCGACTCGGTGAAGAACAACGTGGTCGCAGCGGGCGAGGCCGGTGCAATCGAGACGGCGAAGGCGATGGGCGACGATTACCCGGTGGGGATCTGGGCCAACGCGTACGACGCGTTCAACTGGGACGGCGGGCAGGCGCACAAGGAGTACACGCAGCGTCTCCGCACCTACCTGAAGGAGGAGCATCCTTCCTCGTGGCCCATCACCGGGTACATCGGCATGCAGGTCCTGGCGGCGGCGATCCAGAAAGCCAACAGCACCGATTCGGAGAGAGTCGCGAAAGCGATGCTGAACCTCACCGTGGACACGCCGATCGGCAAGCAGACGATCCGGAGCAAGGACCAGCAGGCCAATCGCGCGCAGTTCTGGGGCAAGATGACGAAGGACCCGAAGTATCCGTTCGCGGTGATGAGCCCGCCGACCTACGTCGACCCCGCCCCTTTCATGGACTAGGCGGGGGATGCCAGGCGGACGACCGAAGAGCAGGACCCGGCCCGATGCGGTCAAGAGCGTCGCCAAGGTGCTCGACATCCTCGAGCACCTCGGCGCCGCGCGGCGGCCGGTGAGCGTCTCGGACCTCGGGCGCGCCACCGGCTTCAACGTCAGCACCGCCTTCCGCCTGGTCCAGACGCTGGTCGCGCGCGGGTACGCCGAGCAGCAGGCGGGTCATCGCAGCTACGTGCTCGGCCCGCGCGTCTACCAGCTCGCGAGCGCCTACATCAAGGGCAACGACCTCGCGACGCTCGCCCGCCCGCACCTCGAGGCGCTGCGCGACGCGCTCGGCGAGACGGTGTACCTCGTGATCCTCAGCCAGGGCGAGATCGTCCAGCTCTGCAAGGCGGACGGGCAGCACGTGGTCAGCGCTTCGATCCGCTCGAGCGAGCGCGAGCCGGCGTACTGCACCGCCACCGGCAAGGTGCTGCTCGCCGGCCTCGAGCCCGAGGCGTTCAAGGCGTACCTCGCCGGCGTGAGCTTCCATGCGTACACCGCCCAGACGATCACCAGCCGGGCAAAGCTCGAGCGCGAGATCGCCGCGGTGCGCGCGGAGGGCTACGCGCTCGACGTCGAGGAGTACGCCGAGAACCTCTGCTGCGTCAGCGTGCCGGTGCGCGACCCAGCGAGCGGCGCGATCGCCGCCGCCGTCAGCGTCGCCATGCCGAAGCTCCGCTTCAAGCGGAGCCTCGTCCCGCGCTGGCGCAAGCTCCTCGAAGAGAAGGCCGCCCTCATCTCGCCGCAGCTCGGGCTGATCGACACGTAGGGTCGTGCTCGAGCCGTCCTTTCTCGTCGGCCAGGCGCTGAGCGGACTGACCGCGGCGATGTTCCTCTTCATCGTCGCCTCGGGCCTGTCGGTCGTGTTCGGCGTGCTGCGCGTGCTGAACTTCGCGCACGGCTCGTTCTACATGCTGGGGGCGTACCTGTCCTGGCAGATCACGCAGTGGCTCGGCGCGGCGACCGGCAGCTTCTGGCTGTCGGTGCTCGGCGCGGCGCTGTGCGTGGCGGTGCTCGGCGGCGTGATCGAGCGGCTGTTCCTGCGCCACCTCTACGGCAAGGAGGACCTCTACCAGCTCCTTCTCACCTACGCGCTCGTGCTGATCCTCGGCGACGCCGCGCGGATCCTCTGGGGCACGCAGCAGCTCGCCATGCCGCGGCCGGCCGGGCTCACCGGCAGCTTCGAGGTCGCCGGCGCGATCGTGCCGTACTACAACTTCTTCATCATCGTGCTCGGCCCGCTGATCGCCGGCGGGTGCTGGCTCGCGCTCAGCCGCACCGGCGTCGGGCGCATGATCCGCGCCGCCGCCTACGACCGCGAGATGCTCGCCGCCCTCGGCGCGGACACGGGCCGGCTCTACACCCTCATGTTCATGGCCGGCTCCTTCCTCGCCGGCCTCGGCGGCGGACTGGTGACCCCGGTCCGCAGCATCGTGCCCGGCATGGACGTCGAGATCATCGTCGAGGCGTTCATCGTCGTCGTCATCGGCGGCCTCGGGTCGTTCTGGGGCACCTTCCTCGGCGCGATCATCTTCGGCCAGGTGCTCGCATTCGGCATCCTGATCCTGCCGGGCTTCTCGATCTTCGCGGTCTTCGCGCTGATGGCGATCGTTCTGATTGCGCGGCCGGCGGGACTGCTCGGGCGGCCGCTCTCATGAGCCCGCCGGGCCGTCCCAAGGGCGAACCCCGAGCGCGCTTTTGGCGCGAGGGTAGTCCAATGAGCCCGCCGGGCCGTCCCAAGGGCGAACCCCGAGCGCGCTTTTGGCGCGAGGGTAGTCCAATAGCGTGGCTCCGGTGCATCCCGTGGGCGCCGCTCGTCTGGCTCGCGGCGCTCTGCGTGCCGTGGCTCGGGTCGCGCTTCTACACCTTCCTCGCCACCGAGATCGCGATCCTCGCGCTCTTCGCGGTGAGCCTCAACCTGCTGCTCGGCTACGCCGGCCTCGTCTCGTTCGGCCACGCCGCGTACTTCGGCATCGGCGCCTACACCTGCGCGATCCTCATGAAGACGCACGGCGTGCCGTTCCCGGTCGCGTTCGCCGCCGCCGGCGTGGTGGCGGCCGCGTTCGCCCTCGTCTTCGGGTTTTTCTGCGTCCGCTCCACGAAGATCTACTTCGCGATGCTCACCCTCGCGTTCGCCCAGATCGTCTGGGCGATCTGCTTCAAGTGGAACTCGGTCACCGGCGGCGAGCAGGGCTTCTCGAACGTGCTGTACCCCGACCTCGGCTGGATGTCCGCGCTCCCGCTCCTCGGAGGCCTGCGCGTCGCCGATCAGTACTTCCTCGTCGTCATGGCGCTCACCGGCATCTCCTTCCTCGTCCTCCGCCGCATCGTGGGCTCGCCGTTCGGCCGGATGCTCACCGCGATCCGCGAGAATCCCGAGCGCGCGGAGTTCGTCGGCCTGAACGTTCGGGCCTACCAGATGGCGGCGTTCGCGACCGCGGGCGGGTTCGCCGGCTTCGCCGGCGCGCTCTTCGGCATCTTCAACCGCGGCGTCTTCCCGGACTTCGCCTACTGGTCGAAGTCCGCGGAGGTGCTGATCATGGTGATCCTCGGCGGGATGGGCAGCTTCTGGGGGCCCGCGGTCGGCGCCGCGGCGCTCACGCTGCTCAACCACGAGATCACCGCACTCACGCAGTACTGGCCGCTCGTCCTCGGCCTGGTGCTCGTCGTTCTCCTGTTTGCATTCCCCGGCGGGATCGTCGGCGCGCTCGCTGCCGCGTGGACGCGCATACGGGCGGGCCGCCATGCTTGAGGTGCGCGATCTCCGGCGGTCGTTCGGCGGCGTCACCGCCATCGACGGCGTCAGCCTCGCCGTGGAGCGCCGCGAGATCGTCGCCATCATCGGACCCAACGGCGCCGGCAAGTCCACGCTGTTCAACCTGATCACTGGCCACCTGCGGCCGGACTCGGGCAGTGTCCGCCTCGGCGAGCGCGACGTGACCGGCATCGCGCCGCACCGCCTCTGCGCGCTTGGCGTGGCCCGCTCGTTCCAGCGAACGAACATCTTCCCGCGCCTCAGCGTCTTCGAGAACGTGCAGGCGGCGCTCATCGCCCACCGTGGCCGTGGCCGCGACGCGTGGTCGCGCGCCGAGGGACTCTTCCGCGACGCGGCGGAGGCACTGCTCCGCGACGTCAACCTGCTCGACCAGGCGGACATGGCGGGCGGCTCGCTGTCGCACGGCAACCAGAAGCAGCTCGAGCTAGGCATCGCGCTCGCCGGCAAGCCTGAGATCCTGCTGCTCGACGAGCCGACCGCCGGCATGTCGGCCGCCGAGACCCGCGACTCGATGGCGCTGCTGCGCCGGATCGCGACCGAGCGGGAGCTGACGCTGCTCTTCACCGAGCACGACATGGACGTCGTGTTCTCGACCGCGCACCGGATCGCGGTGCTGCACCAGGGCCGGCTGATCGCGCAGGGCGTGCCCGCGTCGATCCGTGGCGACGCGGAGGTGCGGCGCGTCTATCTCGGCGGCCCCGGTGAGCGCGGAGCGCGAGGGTAGCCACCGTGAGCGCGGTGCTCGAAGTCGACGCGATCCACACGTACTACGGGCTGTCGCGCGCGCTGTCCGGCGTCTCGCTCGCGGTGGAGCACGGACAGTGCGTCTGCCTGCTTGGCCGCAACGGAGTGGGCAAGACGACGGTCATGCGCTCGATCATGGGCCTCACGCCGCCCGCGCAGGGGCGTGTGCTCTGGAAGGGGGGCGCGATCACTGGCTGGCGGACCGACCGGATCGCGCGCGCCGGGATCGGGTTCGTGCCCGAGGATCGCCGGGTGTTCGGCGAGCTCACCGTGCGCGAGAACCTCGACGTCGCGCAGCGCGCGGCCGGACGCGGCGGGCGCTGGACGATCGCGGCGGTCTGCGGCCTCTTCCCGCAGCTTGCCGAACTCCGCGACCGCCGCGCCGGCTTCCTGTCCGGCGGCGAGCAGCAGATGCTCACGATCGGGCGGACGCTGATGTGCAACCCGGAGCTGCTACTGCTCGACGAGCCGTCAGAAGGCCTCGCGCCGCTCGTCGTCGAGAGCCTGCTCGAGCGGGTGCAGCACCTCAAGCAGGAGGGCCTCACGATCCTCCTCGCCGAGCAGGGCGTGGCGTTCTCGCTCGCGCTCGCCGACCGTGTCTACGTCCTGGAGAAGGGCGCCGTCATCCACGCGGGACCGGCGGCCGCGCTGCGCGACGACGCAGCCCTGCGCGAGCGACTGCTCATGCTTTGAACCCAACCACCCCACTTCACTGAAGGAGAGCGCCATGCCATTCGTGAACATCAGGATTCTCAAGGGCCATTCGCAGGAGCGGAAGGACGAGATCTCGCGCCGCGTGACCGCGGCGGTGAGCGAGGTCGCGCAGCTGCCCAAGGACGCGGTCTGGGTCGTGTTCGAGGATGTGACCGCCGAGGACTGGTACGTGGGCGGCACCACGGTCGCCGTGCTCAAGAAGGCGGGCAAGCTGTGAGCCGCCGGGCCGCCCCAAGGCGAATCCCGAGCGCCGGTAGCGCGAGGGTAGTCCAATGACCGTCGAGATCCGCGACCGGCGCTTCGTCGAGGTCGTCGGCCCGGAGGTCGCCTACGAGAGCCTCGCCGACGGCTTCCTCTTCACCGAGGGCCCGCTGTGGGATCCGCGCAACCGCCGGCTCCTCTTCAGCGACATCCCAGGCAACCTGATCGCCCAGTGGAGCCAGGCCGGCGGCAAGGGCGTCTTCCGCTCGCCGAGCAACATGTCGAACGGCCTCGCGTGGGACCGGGAAGGCCGGCTCCTGTGCTGCGAGCACGCGACCAGCCGGCTGACGCGCACCGAGGCGGACGGCAAGGTCACCGTGCTCGCGGGCGCGTACGAGGGCAAGGAGCTGAACAGCCCCAACGATGTCGTCGTGAAGAGCGACGGCGGCATCTACTTCACCGACCCGGCGTACGGCCGGATGGAGTACTACGGGGTGCCCCGGACGCCGCAGCTCGGTTTCCGCGGCGTGTACCGCGTCGAGCCGGACGGACGGGGCCTCGCGCTCCTCGCGGACGACTTCGGCCAGCCGAACGGCCTGTGCTTCTCCGCCGACGAGCGCCGGCTCTTCGTCAACGACACGGAGCGGATGCACATCCGCGTGTTCGATGTGCTCGCCGACGGCACGCTGGGGAAGGGCCAGGTCTGGGCGGAGCTCGCGGGCGAGGGCGCCGGCGCGCCCGACGGCATGAAGATCGACAGCGAGGAGCACCTCTACTGCTGCGGGCCCGGCGGCATCCACGTGTTCGACCGCAGCGCCAAGTGCATGGGCGTCGTGCGCGTGCCCTCCGGCGCCGCGAACTTCACCTGGGGCGAGGACGATCTGAAGACCCTCTTCATCACCGCGACGGACACGCTCTACCGGATCCGGGTGCGAGTGCCCGGCCGCCGGACGCAGGCCGCCGGCTAGCCCGCTCGCTCGTAACGCGCGTCGCCGCGCGCGGGCGCGGCGTCCAGCGGCACGTAAGCCTGCGCTCAACCTTGCCTTCCTCGCGCCGCTCACGCCCTTCCGCCATTACGTGATGGGCGAGGCTTCGATGGAGCGGGCCGCGATCGCCGGAGGAGACGGCGCACATCAAGGCGCTGCTCGGCGAGGCGATAGACGCCGGCGCCTTCGGTTTTTCCAGCACGCATCGCTCAACCAGCACCTGGGTTTCCAGGGCCGCCCACTCGCCTGCCGCAACGCGAGCCGCTGGGAATTGAAGGCCTACGCCAACGCGCTCCGGGAACGAGGCAAGGGCGCGATCGAGATCGCGCTCACGCGCCAGATCGCCGTGCTGGAGGACGACGGCCTGGAGCTGCTCGACCTGCTGCTCGGCGAGAGCGCGCGCCCGGTCACCTTCATCGCCATGTTCGACCGCGACGACTTGCCCGAAGCGGTGCGCGAGACGCTGCGCAAGGACGGCACCGCTGATCGCGCGCGGCGCGCGGCCGCAGACCTCGCCGCTGCCGCTCACGCGCGAGGTCAACATGCGCAGTCCCTTCTCGTTCGCCGCCTTCCCTTCGTGGCAGCGCGTGTTCGAGGACAAGTCCAAGGCGGCGCAGGCGGCGGTCTACCGCGATCCCGCGTTCCGCAACCAGTTCCGCGAGGAGCTCAAGCGCCCCGCGGCCTTCGGCAATTGGGCACGCATCACGGTGCACGAGGTGAAGTCCGAATCGCTGAAGAAGCTGGAAGGGCAAACGGTCGCCGAGATCGCGGCCGCGCAGGGCAAGGACGGCGTCGACGCATTCCTCGATATCACGCTCGCTGACGACCTGGAGATCGAGTTCACCATGGCGTCGTTCAACACGCGCGTCGACCGCATGGCCGAGCTGTTGAACGACCCGAGCGTACTGCTCGGTCTCGGCGACGGCGGCGCCCACCTCGACATGCTGTGCGACTCGGGCTATCCCACTTACGTCCTCGGCACCTGGGTGCGCGAGCGCAAGGTCCTGACCCTCGAAGAGGCCGTGCGCCGCATGACCGCTGCGCGACGCGCTGGGTCCGGGCGCGGGATTTTTTCTCTTCTGGCTGGGCACGCTGGGCGTGGTGCTGAGCCTGGCGCTATTCGTTCAGTCCTGGCGCGGACGCGCAATCGGGGAGGGCACGCAGGCGCTGCTGCCGCGCGGCGCAGGGCCTGGCGCGCGCGCGCTGCTCGCCGGGCTGGTCGCCGCAGCGCTTCTTCTGCAGCCGCTCGGATTCCGGCTCGCGATGCTGGTCTTCAGCGTGGGTCTGCTGCTCGCGCTCGGCGTCCGGGGGCCGGTCGCGATCGCGATCTTCGCGCTGGCCAGCAGTTTCGGTCTGTTTCACCTCTTCTATCACTGGCTGCAGGTCCCGCTGCCCATCGGATTGCTGGGAATCTGAGAGGACCGAACGGTGGACATGCTGCAGCATCTCGTTTCCGGATTCGCGGCAGCGCTCTCCCCGGCCTACCTCGCCTACGCGTTTGCCGGCTGCATGCTGGGGACGCTGATCGGCGTTCTCCCGGGCCTCGGACCGGCGGCCGGCACCGCGATCCTGATACCGCTCACTTTCAAGCTCGATCCCACGGGCGCGATCATCATGCTTTCCGCCATCTACTATGGCGCGATGTACGGCGGCACGATCACCTCCGTGCTGATCAACGTACCGGGCGAGGCAGCGTCGGTGATCACCTGCATCGACGGTCATCAGCTGGCCGACAGGGTCGCGCCGGAACTGCGCTGGGCATCGCGGCGATCGGCTCCTTCGTCGGCGGCATAGACGGCGACGATCGCACTCGTGGTCGTGGCGCGCCGCTCGCCAGATGGCGCTCCGCTTCGGCCGCCGGAGTTCTTCGCGCTGATGCTATTCGGCCTGTGCCTGGTCAGCGGACTTGCCGGCCGGTCGATGCTCGCGGCGCTGCTGATGACGGTGCTCGGCCTGCTGCTCGCGATGATCGGGATCGACCGGTGCGCGGCGCGCCGCGGTTCGCATTCGACATCCCCGACCTGTACGACGGCATCGGCTTCATTCCGGTGGTGATGGGCCTGTTCGGCATTTCCGAGATCCTGCTCGACGGCCGAAGCGCCGGTGCGCGAAGTGGTCCGACACCAAGCTAGAGCAGCCTGCTGCCGAGTCGCGAGGAATGGCGCAGATCGCTGGGCTCGATTGGGCGCGGGACCGGAAATCGGATTCGACGCTCGGCCTGATCCCGGGAATCGGGGCGATCGTGCCGACCTTCATGGCCTACGTCGCCGAGAAGCGCCTGTCGAAGAACGCCTGAGCGCTTCGGGCGGGGTGCCATCGAGGGCGTCGCCGCACCCGAGTCGGCGAACAATGCGTACGCCAATGCGGCGATGATCCCGTTTCTCACCCTCGGCATCCCCAGCTCGCCGACCATCGCCGTGCTGATGGGCGCGTTCATCATCAACGGGATCACCCCCGGGACCGTTCCTGTTCCAGGAGCGCCCGGACCTGGTGTGGGCGGTGATCGCGAGCTTTTTTGTCGGCAACGTGATCCTGCTTGACGCTCAACCTGCCCCTGGTCGGCCTGTGGGCGAAGCTGCTGCACCTGCCCTTCCAGTACCTGTGGGTCGGCGTGCTCCTGTTCTGCGTCGTGGGCGCGTACAGCCTGCAGCAGAGCACCATTCGACGTCTGGAGTCATGATCGCGTTCGGTATCATCGGTTACGTGTTCCGCAAGATCGACCTTCCCCTTGCGCCGCTGGTGCTCGGGCTGATACTCGGACCCGCATCGAGAAGTCGTTGCGGACTTCGCTCGAGATGTCCGAGTGGCGACTACTCGAATATTCATCACGCGGCCGCTTTGCCTCGGATTGCTCATCGCGGCGGCAGCGGTCCTGGTCGGCGCCGCGCTGAAGCTCGCGCCGAACGCGTTGCGGAAGACCTAGTTTCAGCGGCATCCCTGTAAAATCCAACGAAGGAGGTGGGCCATGATGAAATCCCTAGTGAAACGTGCATTGACGGCGAGTTGCGGTGATCGCCGCGTCAAGCGGCATCGCGCTCGCGGATGAATTTTCCCAGCCGGCCGGTGCAGCTGATGATCGCCTATCCGCCGGGGGGAAGCACCGATGTCGGCGCGCGCATCGTGGCCTCGATCGCGGAGAAGATTCTCGGCAAGCCGATCGTGGTGGTGAACAAGCCCGGCGCGGGCGGCCAGGTCGGCTGGACCGACATGGACGCGGCAAAAGCCCGACGGCTACTTCATCGGCTATATCAACCTTCCGGCCACCAACACCGTGGTGCTCGATCCTGACCGCAAGGCGATCTTCGGGGTCGATGCGTTCGTGCCGATCATCAACCAGGTGCTCGATCCGGGCATCGTCTGGGTGCGCGCCGACAGTCCGTACAAGACGCTGAAGGATCTTGTGGACGCCGCGAAGAAGGCGCCGAACACGATTCGCACCGCGACCACGGGCATCCTGAGCGACGACCATCTCGCCATCCTGATGCTCGAGGAAGCGGCGCCCGGCGCGATCTTTCGCATCGTGCACCTGGACCGGCTCCGGGTCGGTGCTAAAGTAGTAAGGGCGAGGCGCGGAAAGAACCCGGTGACGTATCTGTGGCCTGAGATGCTCTGGCTGTTGGCCGCCGCGCCGGCGCTCGTCGGCGCGTACGTGCTGCTGCTGCGGCGGAAGAAGAAAGGCGTGCTGAGGTACGCGAGCCTGAGCCTCGTCAAGGACGCCATCGGGCCCGGCCAGCGGATCCGGCGACACGTTCCGCCGGCGCTCTTCCTGGCGGCGATGATCGCGGCGCTGGTCGCGATCGCGCGTCCGAGCGCCGTGATCACCTTGCCCTCCGAGCAGCGGACCATCATTCTCGCCATCGACGTCTCCCTCAGCATGCGCGCGACGGACGTCGAGCCGAACCGCCTGGTCGCCGCGCAGGCCGCGGCGAAGGCCTTCGTCGCGGAGCAGCCGAAAGACGTCCGCATCGGGATCGTGTCCTTCGCCGGCACCGCATCGCTCGTGCAGCAGCCGACCCAGAACCGCGAGGACCTCATTGCGGCCATCGACCGGTTGCAGCTGCAGCGCCACACCGCGATCGGGAGCGGCCTCATCGTCTCCTTAGCGGCGGTGTTTCCGGACGAGGACATCGACCTCGAGTCCGTGATCTTCGGGCGGGCGTTCGCGCGCGAGCGCAACGCCCCGATCGAGGGGGCGCGGAAGGCGGAGAGGAAGCCGTTTCAGCCGGTCCCGCCCGGCTCCTACGCCTCCGCCGCGATCATCCTGCTGACCGACGGCCGGCGGACGACCGGCCCCGATCCCGTCGAGGCGGCGCGGATGGCCGCCGACCGCGGCGTTCGCGTCTTCACCGTGGGGTTCGGCACCGCGGCCGGCAGCGCGGTGGACATCGACGGCTGGTCCATCTACATGCGCTTCGACGAGGAGACCCTGAAGGCGATCGCCGAAGTGACCCGCGCCCAGTATTTCCACGCCGGCAGCGCGGCCGATCTGCAGAAAGTCTACGAGACCCTGAACGCGAAGTTCGTGCTGGAGAGGAAGGAGACCGAGATCACCGCCCTGTTCGCGGCCGGCGCAGCGGTCCTCGCGGCGGCGTCGGCGGCGCTCTCGATTCTCTGGTTCCGCCGGATCGTGTGACCGCCGCGACCCAGAGGAGAAACAAACATGAGCAAACTTCGAGCGCTAGCGGCCGTCGCCGCGTTCGCCATCGCGGGCGCCGCGACCGCACAGGACAAGGTCGTCTACCACTTGAGCGACGGGCTCGCTCAGGCATCGAACGGCCTGCGCAACATCAGGAACCATCTCGAGGTCGACCCGAAGGCGAAGATCGTGGTGGTCACGCACGCGCAGGGCGTGGACTTCCTGATGGGCGGCGCGCAGGACCGCAACGGCAACCCGTACAACGTCGCGGTCGAGGAGCTCAAATCGCAGGGCGTCACGTTCGAGGTCTGCCAGATCACCCTGCGCAATCGCAAGCTCGACGCGAAGCAGTTCCTCCCGGAGGTCGAATTCGTGCCCTCGGGCGTGCAGCGGATCACCCAGCTGCAGCAACGCGCGGGGTTCGCGTACATCAAGCCTTAGGCGCGCGCACCTCAGCCGGCGAACGCCTGCCGGACGCTTTCGCTCCGCAGCGTGACGATCGTCGCGGCGCAGATCGCAACGATCGGGATCAGCACGACGAAGAGGCCGGCGACTGCGGGGAGCCAGTTGACCGGTTCGGCGGCACGCTGTCGCCTGAACGCGTAGAGCCGCGTCGCCGCCGAGAGCAGGACGAGCACGATCAGCGTCCAGCAGAAGAACTCGAGAATGTGCCGCGCCCACGGCTTCAGGGCGATCACGCCGATCCCGCCCGCCAGCCCGAGGAACCAGATCCCGAACAGCGCGACGTCGTTCCAGGCGGTCCGCGACAGGACCCGACGCTCGAGCTCGCCAGCCCGGTGCAGCGCCATGGTGAGGACCGCGCCGAGGCCGAGCGCCAGGACGCTCGCGATCGTGAAGAACCAGCCGATGAACGGCAGCGGCAGCGACAGGTCCACGCGCTATCCTCGTCCCGGCGTGGTGATCGCGGTGAGGATTCCCTGCAGGATCGCGACAGGCGTCGGCGGGCAGCCTGGCACTGCAACGTCGACCGGGATCACGTTCGCGACGCGCCCGCAGCTCGCGTAGCTCTCGCCGAAGATCCCGCCGGTGCAGCCGCAGTCGCCGACGGCGACGACGAGCTTCGGCTCCGGCGTCGCCTCGTAGGTCCGCAGCAGCGCTTCCTCCAGGTGGCGCGAGACCGGCCCGGTCACGAGCAGCAGGTCGGCGTGCCGCGGGCTCGCGACGAACTTGATCCCGAGCCGCTCCAGGTTGTAATAGGGGCTGTTCGTCGCGTGGATCTCCAGCTCGCAGCCGTTGCACGAGCCGGCATCGACGTGCCGGACCGCGAGCGCGCGGCCGAAGTGCTTGAGCACTGCCTCGTCCAGCCGCTGCGCGAGCACGCGGAGCTGCTCGTCCGGCAGCGGCGGCGCTTCGGTGACGAGGCCCGTCTTAACGACCTGCTTGAGCAACTGGTACATGTCGAGCTCTGCTTTTCTGAGAGAGTTGGCGTTGCGGTGCAGGTTCTTTCTGCACCGCAACGCGTCGTTGCTTTTTATACGTCGTGCCCGCTATAGGACAGGTTGAAGGACTTATTGATCAGCGGAAAGTCGGGAACGATGTTGCCGAGCACCGCGCGCTCGAGCAGCGGCCAGTTCTGCCACGACGGGTCGTGCGGGTGCAGCCGATGGATGCGGCCGCGCTCGGCGGTGTCGAGCGCGATCAAAACGTCGCCGCGCCAGCCCTCGACCCAGCCGACGCCCAGCCGACCGGCTGACGGTTCGTTGACCGGGACGCGGACCGGCCCCTCCGGCAGGCGCGCGAGGAGCAGGCGCACCAAGCGCGCCGCTTCCGCGAGCTCGTCGAAGCGCACCGCGGCGCGCGCGGCGACATCGCCGCCGTCGTGGGCGGCGATGCGGACCCCGAGCGCGTCATAGGGCGCGACCGGGTGGTCGACCCGCAGGTCGCGACGGAGACCGCTCGCCCGCCCCGCGAGACCGGTGAGCCCCATCCGCGCCGCCAGCTCCGGCGCGACCTGACCGGTGGTCATGAACCGGTCCTGCACTCCGGCGTGCTCGTCGTAGATCGCGCGGAGCCGACGGACCTCCGGCTCGATGCGGTCGAGCGCGGTCAGGATCCGCGCCGCACCGCCGACCGGCAGGTCGCAGCCGACCCCGCCTGGCGTCACCGCATCCATTAGGTAGCGGTGGCCGAAGAGCTCGCCGTTGAGGCGCAGCAGGTCCTCCTTGACGCGCCAGAACTGAAAGAAGCCGAACGAGAGCGCGACGTCGTTGCCGAGGTAGCCGAGGTCGCCGAGGTGGTTCGCGATCCGCTCCAGCTCGAGGAAGCACCCGCGCAGCGCGGCGGCGCGCGGGGGCGGTTCGGTCCCGGTGGCGCCCTCCACCGCCATCGCGTACGCCCAGGCGAAGGCGACCGTCGCATCCCCGCTCACCCGCCCCGCGAGACGCGCGCCCTCGTCGAGCGTCATCGCCTCGAAGCGCTTCTCGATCCCCTTGTGCTTGTAGCCGAGCCGCTCCTCGAGCCGCAGGATCTTCTCGCCGACGACCGAGAAGCGGAAGTGACCCGGCTCGATCGTCCCGGCGTGCACCGGCCCGACCGGGATCTCGTGCACGCCTTCGCCCTCGACCTTGACGAACGGGTAGCGGTCCGCGGTGCGCGGGAAGCGGCTGGCGGCGTCGAAGTCCTTGCGCAGCGGGAAGACGCCGCCCGGCCAGGCGCCGTGGCGGAGCCACTTCCGGTGGTCGGGGCTTTCATCGGCGTGGATGCCGAGGAGATCGTAGGCGGCCCGCTGCATCCGGTTCGCCGCGGGAAAGAGGTCGGCGATGCCGTGATAGCGCGGGTGCTCGCGTGCGAGCGGGACCGTCAGCCAGAAGAGACCGCGCGGCAGGGCGAGAGCGACGTGCAGCGCGAACCCGCCGCCCCGCGGCGTCTCGTCGCTGCCCCAGAGCGCCACGAGGCGGGCGTTCTTCGCGCGCGCCTGCTCGCAGACCTCGCGCAGCCGGCCCGGCTCGATCGCCGCGTGGTACGCCGGCATCGCGCCGGGGACGCGCTTGGTCTCGATGGACAGTGCTTGCGACGGCACGCGAGACTCCGTCAGCCGATGAGCGCCGCGGCCTGCCGGTACCAGTCGACGAGGTACGGCGGGATGTACAGGCCGAGCATCAGCACGATCGCGAGGTGCACGAACACCGGGACCAGCGCCGGCGGATGCGGCAGCGGCCGCGCGGTCGGCTCGCCGAACACCATCGGCTGCACCTTGCCGAAGACCGCGGCGAACGCCACCCCGAGGGCGACCAGCAGGAACGGCGTCGCCCACCAGTGCTCGTGCATCGCGGTGGTGAGCACCATGAACTCGCTCGTGAACACACCGAAGGGCGGCATCCCGAGGATGGCGAGGGTGCCGATCGCCAGCCCCCAGCCGATGGTCGGGCTCTGTCGCATCAGGCCGCGGATCGAGTCCATGTTTTGGGTGCCGGTGGCGTGCGCGGCGTGGCCCACCGTGAAGAAGATCGCGGACTTCGTGAGCGAATGCACCGTCATGTGCAGCAGCCCCGCGAACGCCGCCACCGGTCCGCCCATGCCGAACGCGAACGTCATGATCCCCATGTGCTCGACCGACGAGTAGGCGAACATGCGCTTGATGTCCTTCTGGCGCGACAGGAAGAACGCCGCGACGACCACCGACACCAGCCCGAAGCCCATCATCAGGTTCCCCGAGAACCGGGTCTCGAGCGCGCCGTCCACCAGCACCTTGCTGCGCACCACGGCGTACAGCGCCACGTTGAGGAGCAGCCCGGACAGCACCGCGGAGACCGGCGTCGGCCCTTCCGCATGGGCGTCGGGCAGCCAGTTGTGGAGCGGGACGAGGCCGACCTTGGTGCCGTAGCCCATGAGCAGGAACACGAACGCGAGCGACAGCACCGTCGGCTCGAGCTCGCCGCGCACCTCGTGGAGATGCGTCCACAGCAGTGCCGTTCCGCCCGGCCCGAGCACCTTCTCGGCCGCGAAGTAGAGCAGGATCGTCCCGAACAGCGCCTGGGCGATCCCGACGCTGCACAGGATGAAGTACTTCCACGCCGCCTCCAGGCTTTGCGGGGTGCGGTAGAGGCTCACCAGCAGCACCGTCGACAGCGTCGCGCCCTCCATCGCCACCCACATGATGCCGACGTTGTTGGTCAGCAGGGTGAGGAGCATCGTGAAGCTGAACAGCTGATACATGCTGTGGTACAGGCGCAGTCGGCCCGCGCTCAGCCGGCCGTCGTGCTCCTCGGTGCGCATGTACGGCCGCGAGAAGAGCGCAGTCGTGAACCCGACGAACGCGGTGAGCGCGACCAGGAAGACGTTAAACGGATCGACGAAGAACTGCTCCTCGAGCGCGGTGATCGGCCCGTCCGCGACGACGCGCGCGGTCAGCGCCGCCGCCGCCGCAAGCGTCGCGAGGCTCATGGCCGCGTTCAGCTCGGCGGCCCAGGGCTTGTGGCCGACGAGGCCGAGCGCGAGGCCGCCGAGGAGCGGGATGCCGAGGACGACGAGGATCTCCACGCTAGTCCTCCTTGAGCTTCTCCATGTGCCGGATGTCCAGGCTGTCGAACTGCTCGCGGATGTGGAAGAAGAAGATGCCGAAGATGAACGTCGCCACGAGCACGTCGAGCGCAACCCCGAGCTCCACGACGAGCGGCATGCCGTAGGTGGCGCTGGTGGCGGCGAACAGCAGGCCGTTCTCCATGGCGAGGAAGCCGATCACCTGGGGAATGGCCTTGCGCCGCACGATCATCATCAGGAACGAGAGCAGCACGCTCGCGAGCGCGATGCCGAGAGTGCTGCGCGTGATGCTGCCTGCCATCTGGGAGATCGGCGTCGCGAGCGCGAACGCGAAGATCACGAGCGCGATCCCGGCGAGCATCGTGGTCGGGATGTTGATCAGCGTCTCGACGTCCCAGCGCACGTCGAGCCGGTCGATGAGCCGATGCAGCGCCCACGGGATGAGGATCACCTTGAGCCCGATGGTGAGCGCCGCCGAAACGTAAAGGTGCGGCTGCGTGGTGGTGTACGCCACCACCAGCGTCGAAGCCGCGAGCGCCGCCCCCTGCCAGGCGAACAGCCGCACGAGGCTCAGGACGCGCCGCTGCGAGAGCATCGCGAAGGCGACCAGCAGCAGGAACGCCGCGAGCAGGTTGACGATCTGGCCGGACACTGAGGCGTTCACGTCAGCCCCGCACCAGGAAGTGGGTCAGCATGCCGAGCACGGCGAGCAGGAACGCGGTGGACAGGAACTCGGGCGCGAGGAACAGGCGGAACTTCGCCGAGACGGTCTCGATCAGCGCCAGACCGGCGCCGGCGACGGCGAGCTTCACCGCGAGCGCGGCGACGGCGAACGGCAACCCGGTCCAGTCGCCCGCCTGGGAGATGCCCCAGGGGACGAACAGGGCGAAGCCGATCGTCATGTACGCGAACAGCTTGATCGCTGCCGCCCACTCGACGAGGGCGAGGTGCCGCGCGGAGTACTCGAGGATCAGCGCCTCGTGCACCATCGTAAGCTCGAGGTGGGTGGTCGGATTATCCACCGGGATGCGCGCGTTCTCCGCGAGCAGCACCATCAGGAACGCCACCGCGGCGAACGCGAGGCTCGGGTAGATCGCGAGCTCGCGCTGCCCGAGCGTCTCCACGATCGTGGTGAGCTGGGTCGAGCCGCTGATGAAGGCGGCAGTGAAGAGCGTCATCAGCATCGCCGGCTCGGCGAGGAAGCCAATCAGCATCTCGCGCCGCGCGCCCAGTCCCCCGAACGCGGTGCCGATGTCCATCGCGGCGAGCGACGCGAACACCCGCGCCAGCGCGAACACCGCGACCAGCGCGATGATGTCGGCCGCCGGCGCGAACGGCAGATCGGTCGCGAGCACCGGCACGATGCCGGCCGCGAGCCACATGCAGCCGAACAGGATGTACGGCGTGAGCCGGAACACCGGCGAGGCGTGCTCGGCGATGACCGCGTCCTTGTGGAACAGCTTTGCGAGCGTGTAGTACGGCAGGAGGATCGACGGCGCGGTGCGGTTCTGGAGCCACGCCCGGCACTGGTTGACCCAGCCGAGGAGCAGTGGTGCGGCGAGCACGACGAACACCGATTGCAGCAGCTGGAACGCGATGCCGGGCGCGTAGCTCATCGCACGAACACCAGCAGCGCGATCAGGGTGATGAAGCTGTAGAGCAGGTAGATGCTGATGCGTCCGCGCTGCAGCAGCCCGACCCGCGACGACACGAACTCGACGAGGCGCGCCACCGGCAGATAGAGCCAGTACCAGTGCCGGTCCTCGATCTTCAGGGTGAACCGCGGCGCCGAGTCGTCCGGGCCGGGGAGGTGACGCTGCATCCGGTAGAGCGGGCCGAAGACGTGGCGGATCGACTGCCCGAAGGCGTCGGCGGTGTCCTGCATCCGTGAGGTCTGCTCGGGGAAGCCGCAGTCCCAGGGGTGCGAATACCGGACGCGGCCGTGATAGAAGCGCCGCACGAGCAGGATCGTGAGCAGCACCACGCCAACGATCACCAGGAGGAAGATCACCGGGCTGTAGCTCGCCTCCGCCGGGGTGGTGGGAACGAGCCATAGCCACCCCGACGCGAGCGCGTCGTCGGACAGCCCCCACCCGGTCAGGGACGCGCCGACGCGGTTGAGGAGGTGCAGCATCGCGGTGGGGAACAGGCCGAGCACGAAGCAGCCGGCGGCGAGCCACGCCATGCCGAGCCGCTCCATCGGCCCGGTGTCGCCGCTCGCGTGGGGCGCGGGCACCGGATGGCGCGGCACGCGCGGCTGGCCGAGGAACGCGATGCCGAACACCTTCACGAAGCACATCGCGGTGAGCGCGCCGGCGAGGGCGAGCGTCGCGGCGAAGAGCGGCAGCAGGCTTCGCACCACCCCGTGCCCGAGGATCGGCGACTGCAGCGCGGTCTGGAAGGTGAGCCACTCCGAGACGAAGCCGTTCAGCGGCGGCAGCGCCGAGATCGCCAGCGCCCCGATCAGGAAGTAGAAGGCCGTGCGCGGCATGGTGCGGATCAGGCCGCCCATGTCGTTCAGGTCGCGCAAGCCGCGCCGGTGGAGGATCGATCCCGCGCCGAGGAAGAGCAGCCCCTTGAACACGGCGTGGTTGAGCGTGTGGTACAGGGCGGCGATGAGCCCGAGCACGCCCGCCGCCGGGTGGCCGAAGCCGAAGAACACCATCGACATTCCGAGCCCGAGCAGGATGATGCCGATGTTCTCGACCGAGTGATACGCGAGCAGCCGCTTGAGGTCGTGCTGCATCAGCGCGTAGAGCACGCCGAAGAGCGTCGTCGCGGCGCCGATCACGAGCACGACCACGCCCCACTCCCAGCGCACGCCGCCGATGAGGTCGTAGATGACGCGCACCATGCCGTAGATGGCGGTCTTCAGCATGACGCCGCTCAGCAGCGCCGACACCGGCGACGGCGCCGCCGGGTGCGCCTCGGGCAGCCACGCGTGGAGCGGGAGCATGCCCGCCTTCGCGCCGAAGCCGAAGAACGCGAGCAGGAAAGCGACGCTCGCCCAGAACGGCGTCAGCTCGGCGTCGCGCAGCGCCGCGAAGCTGTAGTCGCCCTGTCCGCCGTGCAGGATCCCGAAGCAGAGCAGGATCGCGAGCGCACCGAGATGGGCGATCAGGAGATAGAGGAAGCCGGCGCTGCGGATCGCGGGCTGATGGTGATCGGTGGTGACGAGGAAGTACGACGCGAGCGCCATCGTCTCCCACGCGACCATGAAGAGGTACGCGTCGTCGGCGAGCGTGACCAGCGCCATGGCGGCGAGGAACACGAAGTACTGCAGCCCGATCAGCGTCAGGCGCTCGCGGCTCTCGCCGCGGAAGTAGTCGGCCGCGTAGACCGAGATGCCGGCGGACACCGCGCCGAGCAGGAAGAGGAAGAAGCCCGCGAGCGGGTCGAGGCGCACATGGAACGGGAGATCGGGCAGGCCGAGCACGAGCGTCCGGCTCTCGGCCGGCTCCCACACCGCCAGCAGGCCGAAGACCGCGAGCGCGAGGCCGACGAGCGCGCCGAGCGGAAACGCGATCTTCCGGGCGAACGCCGCGTTGCCCGCGGGCACGAGGGCGAGCGCGCCGATCGCGAACCAGGCGGCGGTGGCGGCGAGCGCTCCGAGGAGCGGCGAAAAGGTCACGCTTAGCGCTCCCGCAGTCGGTGCGCGCGCGCCTGTAGCATCTGAAGATGTATTGTCGGTCGCGCCGGTTTTTGGTGGTTCTCGGAGCCGGCGGACACTGAAAAGTCAGGTGAGCACGATGGGACCGCGGTAGGGCGGCGATGATAGCACCCAGGATGGTCAAGCGCCTTTCAGCCGTCTTGCACAAGGTTGGTGCATTCTTCTGGTTGTCGATGTCGGCCGCGATGAATTACCCTTGCGCAGGATCCAAGGAGGGGACATGAAACGACTCAATTCGCTCGCGCTCGCCGCAGCGGTCGCTGCGTTCAACGCCACCGGGGTTTTCGCGCACGACGACGATGACGATTCGCCAATCGTTCGCGGCAGCGTCAAGGTCACGGTCTACGACGGCATTACCGATGACCTATTGTCTGCCGGCTTGAACCAGGCCGGCCTGATGAGCGCGGTCCCGCCCGGCTTTGCGTGGACCCGCTGCAGCCGACCCCGGCCGAGCTGCGGCGGCGCGCGATCCACGGCAACTACCGTGGCATCGTCGATACCGTGGCGGCCGGGGGCATGGGTCTTCTCTGGGGGCCACAGTCGCCGGGAGCGCCGACCTTTCCCGGCGCGACGTTCGGCCTGATCCCCGGGGTCGAGTACAAGGCGTACCTGAGCGTCCCGCACCGGCACGGGCACATCAACAACGTTCCCGCCGCGGTGCAGATCCCGCGCCACTTCAACAAGGACAAGCCGTGTATCGTGGCCGCGGCGCCTTCCGGCTCGCGCAGCCTCTATGGCGGCATCGCCATCGCCGAATGGGCGCTGTTCAAGGGCTGCGCCGTCGCGCTTCCCGGCAAGGGCACCGACACCGGCTTCCATCTGCTCGGCGCGGAGGCCGCCGCGTACGCGGTCAACGATATTGACGGCGTTTTCGGCCCGGCCGACGCGATCGGCGACGACGCGCAGTTCGCGGTCCGCGACTCGCGCGCGCTCGACAAGTATCTCGCTGCAAACCCGCATCGCATCGCGACCAAGCACGCGCATTCGCAGCTCAACCCCGAGCGCCTCTGGGGCGAGTTCGCCCTGAAGGGCATCGAGTTCGCTTTCTGGGCGCTCAACGACCACTTCGATACGAAGGGCAAGCGGCGCTTCGATCGAAAGAACACCATCGTGATCGCCGCGGGCGCTTCGAATGGCGGCGGCATGGCGCTGCGCGCGCTCGAGGATGACGACCGCGGACTGATCGACGGGCTGGTGGTGACCGAGCCGAACATCGGACCCGAAGACGGACGCTTCGTCATCCGCTTTGGCGATGATCCGCCCTTCGATCCGGCCGGGCGCAGCCTCTACGACTCGATCACGCTGATGGGCGTCTACGCGCCTTGCGCGGCGCTCTCGCCGACGCTCGTCGGCACGCCTTTCTTCGGCTTGCCGCCACTAGGCGGTGCGGGACCGAACGCGCCACAGAACCGCTGCACCGCGCTGAAGGAAAAAGGCCTGGTCTCGGGCGACACCATCGCGGCGCAGGCCGACTCCGCGCTGGCGGTGATCCGGGCGCACGGCTATGCCGAAGCGCAGGACTGGGGTATCGCCTCGCACGAGTGGCTGAGCCTCTGGCGCTCGCTGCAGATCACCTATGCCAACGCGTATGGGCGCTTTGCCGTCCAGGACAATGTTTGCGGCGTGAGCTTCGCGGCGGTTGGTGCGACCTTGCAGCCGGCGCCGATCGCGGAAGCCGTGGCCAAGCGGCTCTTCGCCGACAGCTCGGGCATTCCGGCGACGGGCGGTGTCAACGTCATCGCCGACCAGGCGCAGCAGGGGCCGATCCTGGAGAATTTCGCCGTGTCGCGCTCGACCGGCCGGGCCGATCTGAACATCGACAGCGCGCTCTGCTTCCGGTCCCTGGAGACGGGCGAAGGCCTGAGCGACTTCCAGGCGTGGGCCAATCACGCCCGCGTGAAGTTCGGCACGCGCGAAATCCAGACGACCGGGCGGCTGCAGGGCAAACCGGCGATCGTCATTCATGGCCGCCGCGATGCGCTGGTCTTCCCCAATCTCCACTCGCGCGCGTACTACGCGCTCAACCAGCAGCGCGAGCGAAAGAACAGCCGGCTGAGCTACATCGAAGTGACGACCGGGCAGCATTTCGACGCCTTCATCTCGTCGTTGTTTCTCGGCCCGACCGGCGCGCAGTTTGCGCCGTTGCACTACTACTTCGTGAAGGCGATGGACAGCATGTACGCGCATCTCACGAGCGGCGCGGCGCTGCCGCCGTCGCAGGTGGTGCGGCCGACGCCGCGCGGTGTGGCCCCGTACTCGAGCGCCAACGTGCCGGGTCTGCTGCCGCTGCCGTCGCTGACGCCAGCCGCCGGGGACCGCATCATCTTCAAAGGCGGGGTGCTGCTGATTCCCGAATAGCACGGCGCCGCGATCGCGGCGCCGTCGGCGTCAAAGGATCTCTAGTTGGCGCCCTGGCGGTTCAATCCTGCAACTTGGCGATCGGTCGACGCTCGTATTGGACCGCGAAATCGCTCGTCACCACCCGGACGAGCTGCTCCATGAACTCGCCATACCGCTCTCGCGGGTCGTTCACCCTGACCCCTACGGTCTGTCCCGCCTGCACCCTCACCTTCGACACCGGCCACTCGCCGTGATGGGTCTTGGACCAGATCGTCGCGCCGCTCTTGGTATCCCACTGCCTGACCGTCAGGGACATCCTCACCTTGGTGGAAGCTGCGCACCGAGCCGAGGTCCTTGTCGACGCTCACCTGGGGATTCGATTCGGATACCTCGTAGGTGCCGGTGAACACGCTGTCGACCTGATGCTGCGTGCCGAAGATCCTGACCGTCTCCGCGTCGATCCGTTCGCGGCGCGCTTGCCCTAGCAGGCGCTCCGTGGGCCCGAGCTCGAGGAAACGCACGCCCGGTTGCGATGCGTGGATCGCCGCCATGAACTGCTGCGTGGCCGTCTGACCGAGCTTGTCGGCGGGCTCGGCGCCGAACTGGATGACGCCGATCGCGGCGTAAGAGCGCAGATCGACTCGGGGCGGAACCTGGACGACGACGGTCTTGGAGCCGCACCCGGATACGAGGATCGCAAGAACGATCGACACGACCGCCTTCAACACTCTTGCACCGCAGAACAAGTTCGCTTTCATCGCATCGTCACCTCCAGCACGGTGCGCGGGAGCATAGGCAACAGGCCGGCGCATGGACAGGAAATCCGACCGTGCCGCACCTCCGACCCGTGTGACACTGCTCACGCCGGGTGGAAAAGTGACGGGCGCCGGCGAGGGCGCCGTATCGCGAACAGCGCGGACCGTCTACTTCACGCGCATCCCGGGTTGGGCACCCGAATCGGGCGCGAGGAGGAAAACGCCGGGCCCCTGGTCTCCGGACGCGGCGAGGACCATCCCCTCGGACGTCCCGAAGCGCATCTTGCGCGGCGCGAGATTCGCCACTACCACGGTGAGACGGCCGACGAGCTGGGCCGGATCGTAGGCGGAGCGGATGCCGGCAAAGAGCGTGCGCGTTTCGCCGCCGAGGTCGACGGTGAGCTTGAGGAGCTTGTCGGCGCCGTCGACGGTCTCCGCGCTCACGATCTTCGCGACGCGGAGGTCGAGTTTCGCGAAGTCGTCGATGGAGACCGTCCCTGCTTCTCCCTTTGCGGCGGCGGGCGTCACGTCCGGCGTCTCCTTGTTCGGTTCGATCAGTGCCTCGATCTGCTTCGGGTCGATGCGGGTCATGAGGTGCTGATACGCGTTGATGCGGTGCCCTGGAGGCAGCCCCGAGCGAACATCCTGCCACTGTAGCGGCGCGACGCCGAGAAAGGCCTCGACGTCCGCGGCGAGCCTGGGCAGGACCGGCTTGAGGAAGATGGTGAGGAGCCGAAACGCCTCAAGCGCCTCAGTGCATACATACCAAAGGCGCTTCTCCTTCGACGGGTCCTTCGCAAGATTCCAAGGCGCTTCGGTGTCAACGAATCTGTTGATCACGTCAGCAAGTTCCATGATCCTGCGGACTGCCTTCCCGAACTCGCGAGACTCATACAGGGCGGCGATCTCCGGACCGGCCTCTCTGACGCGAGCGGCTTTGTCAAACACGGTCCCTTCGATCATCTCGACGCCGGCCAACGCCCCGTTGAAGCGTTTGGTGATGAACACCGCGCACCGGCTCGCGATGTTCACGTACTTGCCCACGAGGTCGCTGTTGACGCGGGCGATGAAGTCGTCGGGGTTGAAGTCCAGGTCCTCGACGTTGGCGTTCAGCTTGGCCGCGATGTAGTAGCGGAGCCACTCCGGGTTCATCCCGAGCTCGAGGTACTTGAGCGGGCTGATGCCGGTGCCGCGCGACTTGGACATCTTCTCGCCGGTGAACGTGATGAACCCGTGGACATACACGTCGTCGGGGACGCGGTACGGATGGCCCGCGAACTTCAGCATCGCCGGCCAGAACAGCGTGTGGAAGTAGATGATGTCCTTGCCGATGAAGTGGATCTGCTCGGTATCCGGGGCGGACAGGAACGCTTCGAAGGTCCGGTGCTCGCCCTTCGCCTTCGCCTTGCCGGAATCGAAGTAGTTCTTGAGCGAGGCGAGGTAGCCGATCGGCGCGTCGAGCCAGACGTAGAAGTACTTCCCGGGCGCGTCCGGGATCGGGATGCCGAAGTAGGGCGCATCGCGCGAGATATCCCAGTCGGCGAGCGCCCGGTCCCCCTCGCCCTCCAGCCACTCGCGCGCCTTGTTGGCTACCTCCGGCTGCAGTCGGCCGTCCTGCGTCCAGCCCCTCAGGAACGCGACGCACTTCGGGTCGGAGAGCTTGAAGAAGAAGTGCTCGGACGACTTCAGCACCGGCGTCGCGCCGGTCAGCGTCGAGTACGGGTTCTTCAGGTCGGTCGGTGCGTAGACGCTGCTGCAGTTCTCGCAGGCGTCGCCGTACTGGTCCTTCGTGCCGCAGACCGGACACTCGCCCTTGATGTAGCGGTCGGCGAGGAACATCCCCTTCACCGGGTCGTAGAACTGCTCGACCGGGCGCGCATACACGAGCCCGGCGTCCTTGAGCCGCCGGTAGATGTCCTGCGACAGCGCGACGTTCTCGGGCGAATCGGTCGAGTGCCAGTTGTCGAACGAGATGTGGAAGCCCTCGAGGTAGCGCGGGCGCTCGGCGGCGATGCGCGCGACCAGCGCCTGTGCGGTGACCCCCTCGGCCTCGGCCTTCAGCATGATCGGGGCGCCGTGCGCGTCGTCGGCGCAGACGAAGTGCACCGCGTGGCCCTGCATCCGCTGGTGGCGCACCCAGATGTCGGCCTGGATGTACTCCATGATGTGGCCGATGTGGAACGAGCCGTTCGCGTACGGCAGCGCGGTCGTGACGAAGAGCTGGCGCGGCATCGAGCTTTCTCGCTAAGTCCCTGATTCTAGCGTGGCCAAGACGCCGCACCCACTCTGCTAGACTGGCGGCCAGGAACCGCGCCATGCCGCTCACCGAACAGGACGTCCAGTCCGCGCTCAAGGAGATCGTCGACCCGAACACCGGCAAGGACCTCGCCACGACGCGCTCGGCGAAGCGCGTCAAAGTCTCCGGAAACGACGTCGCGGTCGACGTCGAGCTCGCCTATCCCGCGAAGACCCAGATCGAACCGATCAAGAAGCTCGTGGCGCAGAAGCTGCGCTCGCTCCCGGGCGTGGGCGCGGTCCAGGTCAACGTCACGACCAACGTCGCCCCGCACGTCGTCCAGCGGGGCGTGAAGCTGGTCCCGGGCGTCAAGAACATCATCGCCGTCGCCTCCGCCAAGGGCGGCGTCGGCAAGTCCACCACCGCCGTGAACCTGGCGCTCGCGCTCGCCGCCGAGGGCGCGTCGGTCGGCGTGCTCGACGCCGACATCTACGGCCCCTCGCAGCCGATGATGCTCGGCATCTCCGGGCGTCCGGAGTCGAAGGACGGCAAGTCGCTCGAGCCCATGGTCGGCCACGGCGTGCAGGCGATCTCGATCGGGTTCCTGATCGACATCGACACGCCGATGGTCTGGCGCGGGCCGATGGTGACGCAAGCGCTCGAGCAGCTGCTCAAGGACACGCGCTGGCGCGACGTCGACTACCTCGTCATCGACCTGCCGCCCGGGACCGGCGACATCCAGCTCACGCTCGCGCAGAAGGTGCCGGTCACCGGCGCGGTCATCGTCACGACGCCCCAGGACATCGCCCTGATCGACGCGCGCAAGGGCCTGAAGATGTTCGAGAAGGTCGGCATCCCGATCCTCGGCGTCGTCGAGAACATGTCGACCCACCTCTGCTCGGCCTGCGGTCACGAGGAGCACATCTTCGGCGCCGGCGGGGCCGAGCGGATGTCCAAGGACTTCGGCGTCGAGCTCCTCGGGGCGCTCCCGCTCGACATCCGCATCCGCGAGCACGCCGACTCGGGGAAGCCGACGGTCGTCGCCGACCCGGATGGGCGGATCGCGGAGATCTACCGCCAGATCGCGCGGCGGGTGGCGGTCAAGCTGGGCGAGCTGCAGAAGGACATGACGTCCAAGTTCCCGAACATCGTGGTGCAAAACACCTAACGGCGGACGGGTATCATCCCCAGCGCCCGCCCTTGGCGGGCGCTTTCGCATCCGGGGGCCGGAATGACGATCAAGTCCGACAAGTGGATCCGCCGCATGGCGCGGGAGCACGGCCATGATCGAGCCGTTCGAGCCGCACCTCGTGCGCGAGGTCGACGGCCGGAAGGTCGTGTCGTTCGGCACCTCGAGCTACGGCTACGACATCCGGTGCTCCAACGACTTCAAGCTCTTCACCAACCTGAACAGCACGATCGTCGACCCGAAGGACTTCGACGCGAAGTCCTTCGTCGACGTGAAGGGCGACCACTGCGTGATCCCGCCCAACTCGTTCGCGCTGGCGCGCACGATGGAGTACTTCCGGATCCCGCGCAACGTGCTCGTGCTCTGCCTCGGGAAGAGCACCTATGCGCGCTGCGGCATCATCGTCAACGTGACGCCGCTCGAGCCGGAGTGGGAAGGGCACGTCACGCTCGAGTTCTCCAACACCACGCCGCTGCCGGCGAAGATCTACGCCAACGAGGGCGTCGCGCAGGTGATCTTCCTCGAGTCCGACGAGGTCTGCGAGACCTCCTACCGCGACCGCGGCGGGAAGTACCAGGGCCAGCAGGGCGTCACGCTGCCGCGAATCTAGGCGCGCGCGCCCAAGATTTCCTGCCGAACGGTATTGACCCCCTCAGGGGTGGGGGGTATATTTCCGCGCGCATCTTTCTGGGAGGAAAGGCCTTTTTCTTTGGCTTCGCGGCTGAAAGGGAGGTCATCATGACAGGCGGACGAACCCGTTCGGCGTCGAGTTCTTCGGTCGCGACGTTCCCGTCACCTAGGTCCCTGTCCCAGAGAGATCTTGATGCCGGTCCGCGCCGTCGCACCCAAGAAGACCACGGCCCCCCGAGCCCGGGCACCCCAGCCCGAGCAGCTCTTCGACACCCACGCCGAGACGAGTCTCGACTTCGAGGTGGTCCGGGCCGCCGCCGGGCGGGTTACGCGCGCCCGTTCCTCCTGATCGACGCCGGGATCATCCGCGAGAAGACGCGCCGGTTCGTCGCCGCGATGCCGCGGGTACGCCCGCACTACGCCGTGAAGGCGAACCCCGATCCGCGGGTCGTGCGCGTGCTGATCGAGGAAGGGACCGGCTTCGAGATCGCCTCGACGGCAGAGCTGGACCTCCTGCTCGGGCTCGGCGTGCCGGCCGCGCAGATCATCTACTCGAACCCGATGAAGTCGCGGGAGTGGATCGAGTACGCGGCCGCGAAGGGGGTGGAGTGGTTCGTGGTGGACGCGGTCGAGGAGCTCCGGAAGCTGCACCGGGTCAGGCCGGACGCCAAGCTGTATCTCCGCATCGACACCCCGAACATCGGCGCGGACTGGCCGCTCGCCGGCAAGTTCGGCGCCCACACCGGGGAGATCCCGGAGATCGTCGGGACCGCGGCCGCGCTCGGCGCGGACCTCGCGGGGGTGACGTTCCACGTCGGCTCGCAGTGCCGCAACCCCGAGAACTGGCGGGTCGGCATCGAACGCGCGCGCGCGGTGTTCGACCAGCTGAGCGCCGCCGGCCTGAAGCCGAGGCTCCTCAACATCGGGGGCGGCTTCCCCGTGCGGCACGTCAAGCCGATCCCGTCGATCGAGGTGATCGGCGACGTGGTCAACCGCGCGCTCGAGGCGTTCCCGCCCGAGGTGGCGGTCATCGCCGAGCCGGGGCGCTACCTCGTGTCCGACGCCGGCTACTTCGTGTGCCAGGTCGTCGGCACCGCGACGCGCAACGGCACGCGCTGGATGTACTGGGACGCCGGGCTCTTCGGCGGCATCATCGAGACGGCCGAGGGGCTCAAGTACAAGCTCCGCACCGACCGCGCCGGGCCGGATGCCAAGTGGACGATCGCCGGCCCGACCTGCGACTCGGTCGACGTGATCCTGCGCGACGAGGAGCTGCCCGGCGACCTCCAGGAAGGCGACTTCATCTACATCCGGAACGCCGGGGCGTACACGACGGCGTATGCGTCGTGCTTCAACGGGTTCCCGCTGCCCGAGGTGCGGGTGATCTGACCGGGCGCCCGACGAACGGGGGCGGCGAATGCCGCCCTTTTTCGTTGCGGTTGACAGTCCCCCGCTCCTGGAGGACGCTTGGCGGTGGTGGGGGCGCGCGCAGACTCCCCGCCTGTCCAAGACGCTCCACTCGCGTCCAAGTTCTGCTTCTCTTCAGGGTTCCCTTTGGAGGAAGAGCTATGGACGCGTTCATTTCCCCTTCCGACCTTCGCGCCGCGGTCGCCTCCGGCCGGGCCGACCTCGTCATCGACGTTCGGCGTGAAGCCGCTTTCCGGGCGGCGCCAAACATGATCGCCGGCGCGCTGCGCCGCGACCCGGAATCGGTCGTCCGCTGGGCGCCGGAGCTGCCGGCGGCGGGCAGCGTCGTCGTGTACTGCGCGCACGGGCACGAGGTCAGCCAGAACGCTGCCGCGGAGCTCGGGCGGGTCGGGATTCAGGCCCGATACCTCGCGGGGGGCTTCGCCAGCTGGGCCGAGAGCGGCTTCCCACTCGCGCGCAAGCCGGTCGGAGCCGCGACCCGCTGGGTCACGCGCGAACGGCCGAAGATCGACCGGATCGCCTGCCCCTGGCTGATCCACCGCTTTATCGACCCGGGGGCCGAGTTTCTCTACGTCGCGCCCAGGGAGGTCCTCGAGGCCGCGAAGCTGAAGGACGCCATCCCCTACGACGTCCCGGACGTCGAGTTCTCGCACGACGGCGAGCGCTGCAGCTTCGATGCGTTCCTGAAGGCCTATCACCTGCAGGATCCGGCGCTCGAGCAGCTCGCCGTAATCGTCCGCGGCGCCGACACTGCGCGGCTCGACCTTGCGCCGCAGGCCGCCGGCCTCGTCGCGATCTCGCTCGGCCTGTCACGCCGCTTCGCCGACGACCACGAGATGCTCCGGCACGGGATGGTGGTGTACGACGCGCTCTATCTCTGGTGCAAACAAGGCCAGGAGGAGGTGCACACCTGGAACCCGGCCGCCTATCGATGAGGAGGATCGACACATGACCCACTCGATGAGACCGCTCGCGTGCGATCCGGCGTGGCTCGAGAAGCTTTCCGAACCCGCATGAAGCCGGTGCTGCCGATCGTCCCGTTCGTTCTCGCCGCCGCCGCCGTCCAGGCGGAAACCGTCAATTTCGACGGCGGCTCGCCGGGCGTGCTGCCCTCGCAGTGGGTCGCCGGCGCGACCGGGCGCGGCACGCCGAAGTGGACGGTCGAGGTCGACCCCGGGGCGCCGTCCAAGCCCAACGTTCTCAGGCAGTCGGGCCAGGCGGATTTCGCGTGGTGCGTCCTCAAAGAGACCTCGCTTGCCGACGGTTTCGTCGAAGTCAAGTTCAGGCCGATCGGCGGCCGGTCCGACCAGGCCGGGGGCGCCGTGTGGCGATGGAAGGACGGCGATCACTACTACGTCGCGCGCGCCAACGCGTTGGAGAACAACGTCTCCCTCTATTACACCGAGCGCGGCCGGCGGATCACGATCAAGTACGCCGATGCGCCGGTGGCCCGCGATACCTGGCACCTCCTGCGGGTCGAGTTCGAGGGCCCGCGCATCCGCGTCGCCCTGAACGGCAAGGTGTATATCGAGCTCGATGACGCCCATATCGCCGGCGCGGGCGCGGTCGGTGTCTGGACCAAGGCGGACAGCGTGACCGCGTTCGACGATTTCAGCTACGGGGGCGTCACCGACGGAGCGACGCCGGTGAGCGCGGTCTCCTTCGCCGAAGCGTTCCGCTTCTGGCTCAAGCTCGGCTTCATCAGCTTCGGCGGGCCCGCGGGGCAGATCGCGATCATGCACGACGAGCTGGTCGAGCGCCGGCGCTGGATCTCCGAGAACCGCTTCCTGCACGCGCTCAACTACTGCATGGTGCTGCCGGGCCCGGAGGCCCAGCAGCTTGCCACTTACATCGGGTGGCTGATGCACCGCACCTGGGGCGGCATCGTCGCGGGGGGATTGTTCGTCCTGCCGTCGCTCTTCGTGCTGATCGCCCTGTCCTGGGTCTACCTCGCCTACGGCGACGTGCCGGCGATCGCCGGCGTGCTGTACGGCATCAAACCCGCCGTCACCGCGGTCGTCGTGTTCGCGGCCTATCGCATCGGGTCGCGGGCGCTCAAGAACGGTGTTCTCTGGGCGATCGCGGTGGCCGCGTTCGTCGCGATCTTCGCGCTGCACGCGCCGTTCCCCGCGATCGTCCTGGCCGCGGGGATCATGGGGTTTATCGGTGGGCGGCTGGTGCCCGACAAGTTCCGGGCCGGCGGCGGCCACGCGGTGGCGAAGCCGAGCCGGGCCGGCACTGATCGACGACTCGACGCCCACACCCGAGCACGCGCGCTTCTCCTGGGGACGCTTCGCCCGGGTGCTCGTGCGTCGGGCTGGCGATCTGGGTCGCAGCGATGGCACTCCTCGTGGTGCGGAGCGGGTGGGAGGACACGCTGACGCAGATGGCCTGGTTCTTTACCAAGGCCGCGCTGCTGACGTTCGGCGGCGCATATGCGGTGCTGCCTTACGTCTACCAGGGCGCGGTCGAGCACTACGGCTGGCTCACCGCGCCGCAGATGATCGACGGGCTTGCGCTCGGCGAGACGACGCCGGGGCCGCTGATCATGGTCGTGGCGTTCGTCGGCTTCGTCGGCGGCTGGAGCAAGGCGCTGTTCGGCCCCGACGCACTGTTTGCGGCGGGTGCGACCGCAGCGGCAGTGGTGACCTTCTTCACCTTCCTGCCGTCCTTCGTTTTCATCCTGCTCGGCGGGCCGCTGGTGGAGACGACGCACGGCGAGCTGAAGTTCACCGCCCCGCTCACCGCGATCACCGCGGCGGTGGTGGGGGTCATCGTCAACCTCGCGGTCTTCTTCGCCTTCCATGTGCTCTGGCCCGCCGGGTTCGGCGGCCGGTTCGAGTGGGCGGCTGCGGCGCTGGGGATCGGCGCCGCCGTTGCCCTGTTCCGCTTCAAGGCGGGCGTCGTCCCCGTGATCGCCGCGTGCGGCGCGGCGGGGCTCACCCTGCGCCTTGCGGGCATCGTCTAGCGGCGCGACGGAGGCGAGATGGCGTTCCAGGCCCAGGATCCGGACTTCGAGGCGCGGGTGCGCGAGAGCTTTGCCCGTCAGGGTGCCATGCGGCTCATCGGCGCCGAGCTGACCCGGGTCGAGCCGGGCGGCGCGACGATCGAGCTTGGATACCGCCCCGAGCTCACCCAGCAGCACGGGTTCTTCCACGCCGGCATGACCGCGACGATCGCCGACTCGGCGGCCGGCTACGCCGCGTACTCGCTCTTCCCGGCCGACAGCTCGGTGCTCACCGTGGAGTTCAAGATCAACCTGATCGCGCCCGCGGACGGCGACCGGCTCGTCGCGACCGGCCGCGTGAAAAAGCCCGGGCGGACGCTCACCATCTGCGAGTTCGAGGTGTTGGCGCTGAAGGGCGGCCGGCCGACGGTCTGCGCGCTCGGGCTCGAGACCCTGATCTGCCTCGCCGGGCGGCCCGATCAGCGGCCCGACGGAACCGGCGCACGCTCGTAGTCGACGAACGCGTAGCCGACACCGTCGGCACTGACGCCCGACTGCCGCGCGACCTCCCGCCACGCCGCGGCATCGAATTCCGGAAACCACGCATCGCCCGCGTAGTCGGCGTCGATCAGCGTGAGGTGGAGGCGATCGGCGCGCGGCAGCGCCTGGGCGTAGAGCTCGGCGCCGCCGATCACGAACGCCGCTGCGGCGTCGGCGGCGAGCGCCAGGGCCGCCTCGAGCGAGTGGACCACGACACAGCCTTCCCAGCTGGCGTCCCGCTCGCGCGTCACCACTATGTTGCGCCGCCCGGGCAGCGGCCGGCCGATCGATTCGCGGGTCTTGCGCCCCATGATCACCGGCGCGCCCATGGTGAGCCGCTTGAAGCGCGCGAGATCTTCGGGCAAGCGCCAGGGCAGGCGGTTCCCGACGCCGATCACGCGGTGGCGCGCGAGCGCGGCGACGAGCGCGGTCAGGGCCATGCTGGTGTCATCGGATCGCCGGTGCTCCCCCGCACGCGGGGCAGCGGTCGCCTGTATCATGCGGCGGCCGAATTCTATCAACGGCTGCGCTTGAAGCTCGCCAATTTCTACTACCCGAGCTCGTTCCTCAAGCTACTGCTGATCGGGCTCGTCGTCGTGGCCGCGCCGCTCGTCGTGGCGCTCGTCAACGCCGCGATCTCGATGCAGCGCCTCGCGGGAATGAGCGAGAGCGTCGTCGACCAGGCGGCGCAGGCGGCGCGCGGGTCGCGGCTCCTGATGGAGCAGGTGCTCGCGATGGAGCGGGTGGTGCGGCAGTACCTGGTCCTCGACGACGTCGGCCTGCTCGACGACTACTCCAAGATCCGCGCCAACTTCAAGCGCACCACGAGCGAGCTGTCGCTGCTGCCGCTCGACGAGCTGCAGCTGAAGGAGCTGAACCGGACGATCGACAAGGAGCAGGCCCTCTACGACCAGCTGGTGCTGCAGCCGGTCGCCGCGCCCCAGCGGCGGAAGCTGATCGAAGGCTACGTCGATCTCGCCGGGCTCGCGAAGAACGTGCTGAACGAGTCGAGCCTGCTGATCGACCGGGAGATCGACCGCATGCGCGAAGCCGCGGCGGCGACGCAGCGGGCGCTCTTCACCCAGCTCCTCCTCGCGTTCCCGCTCGGCCTCGCGATCGCGACCGTCTTCGCTTTTCTCATCGCGCGGCCGATCCGGCAGCTCGACCGCGCCATCCGCCGCCTCGGCGAGGCCGACTTCGGCGCGTCGGTGCGCGTCCAGGGGCCCGCCGACCTGCGGTTCCTCGGCGACCGTCTCGACTGGCTGCGGCACCGGCTCGGCGCGCTCGAGGAGCAGAAGGCGCGGTTTCTCCGCCACGTGTCGCACGAGCTGAAGACCCCGCTCACCGCGCTGCGTGAAGGCTCGGAGCTGCTCGCCGACGGCACCGCCGGGCCGGTCACGCCCCAGCAGCGCGAGATCGTCGGCATCCTCCAGTCGAACAGCGCGCAGCTGCAGCGCCTCATCGAGGACCTGCTGAACTACCAGCGGGCGGTGGCCGGAGTCGAGCAGCTCAAGCTCGCCAAGGTCGACCTCGCCGACGTCGCGCGGCGCGCGATCGATGCGCACAAGCTGGACGCCGCGGGCCGGTCGGTCACGCTCGCGCTCGACGTCCGGCCGGCGCCGCTCCTCGGCGACGAAGAGAAGCTGCATATCGTCGTCGACAACCTGGTGTCGAACGCGGTGAAGTACTCGCCGGAGGGCAGCACGGTGCGCACGGCCGTGCGCGCCGGCGATCGCGACGTCGTGCTCGAGGTCGCGGACGAGGGCCACGGGGTCGCCCCCGCGGACCGGCACAAGGTGTTCGACTGGTTCTTCCAGGCGGAACGACCGTCCGGTGCGCGGGTCAAAGGCAGCGGGCTCGGCCTCGCGATCGCGCGCGAGTTCGTCCTCGCGCACGGCGGGACGATCGAGGCGCTCGAAGGGCCGGGCGGACGGTTCCGGGTGCGGCTCCCGCAGGTGGCCTCGCGAAGAGAGGGCGCCACTTGAGACGGGCGGCATTGCTGGCGGTCGCCGCACTGGCGGCTTGCGCGCAGCTGCAGGCGCCGGCGCCGGTGGAGTCCCGGCGGGAGCCGCCCCAGGTCACCGCGCCGCCGGTCGCGGCACCCTCCGTCGAGGTCGAGGAATCGCGTCAGGTGAGCGAGCTCCTGGGGTACTATCAGCGGGTGGCGCAGCTCGGTCCCGAGGACCAGAAGCGCGAGCTCGCGACGGCGACGCAAGGCTTCAACCGCGACCGCTCGAATGCGAGCCGCGTCAAGCTCGCGCTGCTGTACGTCATGCCCGGGACTTCCTTCCAGGACGAGGCGCGTGCGACGCAGCTGCTCGAGCCGATGGCGACTCCCGCCGGCGGCGGCGGCGCCGTGCGGCAGTTCGGGAGCCTCCTTCACGGGCAGGTGACCGAGCGCATGAAGACGCAGAAGCGCGCCGATCAGCTGAAGGAACAGGTGGACGCGCTGCGGGAGATCGAGAAGCAGCTCATCGATCGCGGCCAGCAGCCGCCACCTCGCAAGTAAGGAACGTGAGGAACGAGACGATGCAACGCAGTGTCCTCGTCGTCGACGACGATCCCGATCTCCTGAAACTGCTGGCGATGCGCCTGGGCGCGGCCGGCTACGGGGTGCAGACCGCGGAGAGCGGCGAGCGCGCGCTCGCGGCGATCGCGGTGTCGCGCCCCGACGTGGTCGTCACCGACCTGAAGATGGGCGGCATGGACGGCCTCGCGCTCTTCGACGCCGTCCAGCGGACCGCGCCCACGCTGCCCGTGATCATCCTCACCGCCCACGGCACGATCCCCGACGCGGTCGACGCGACCCGGCGCGGGGTGTTCGGCTTCCTGCCGAAGCCCTTCGAGGGCAAGGAGCTCCTCGCGCAGGTCGAGCACGCGCTGAAGCTCTCCTCGGTCGCATCCGGCGCGGCCGACGGCGGCGACTGGCGCGCCAACTTCATCACCGCGAGCCCGCGGATGGAGGACCTGCTGCGCCGGGCGCGGCTGGTCGCGCAGTCGGATGCCAGCGTGCTGATCGTCGGAGCGAGCGGCACCGGCAAGGAGCTGCTCGCGCGGGCGATCCACGGCGCGAGCAAGCGGGTCGAGGCGCCGTTCGTGGCGGTGAACTGCGCGGCGATCCCCGAGGCGCTGCTCGAGTCGGAGCTCTTCGGCCACCGCAAGGGCGCGTTCACCGGTGCAATCTACGACCACAAGGGCCTGTTCCAGTCCGCCGAGGGCGGCACCGTGTTCCTCGACGAGATCGGCGACATGCCGGTCGCGCTGCAGTCGAAGCTGCTCCGCTCCCTGCAGGAGCGCGAGGTCCGTCCGATCGGCATGTCCCAGGCGGTGCCGGTGGACGTCCGGATCATCTCGGCGACGCACCGCAACCTCGAGGAGCGCGTCGCGAGCGGCGAGTTCCGCGAGGACCTCTACTACCGGCTGAACGTCGTGTCCTTCCCGATCCCGCCGCTTGCCGAACGGCCCGAGGACATCCTGCCCCTCGCCCGGCACTTCCTCACGACGACCGCCGTGCGCTACGGCAAGGACGTGCGCACCCTCGCGCCGGACGCGCTCGAGCTGCTGGTGGGTGCGCCGTGGCCGGGCAACGTGCGGCAACTCGCCAACGTCGTCGAGCAGGCGGTTGCGCTGGCCACCTCGCCGATCGTGCCGGCGACGCTCGTCGCGAGCGCGCTGAAGGCGGAACCCGCCGGGCTCACCCCGCTCGACGAGGCGAAGCGCGCGTTCGAGCGCGATTACCTGATCCGGATCCTGCGGATCACCAAGGGCAACGTCTCCCACGCCGCGCGACTTGCCCAACGCAACCGCACCGAGTTCTACAAGCTGCTCGACCGCCACCAGCTCCAGCCGTCGATGTTCAAGGCGGAACGCGGCACGCAGCGCGCGGAGCGGTAATGCCCGGGCCAGGGTCTTGTCGTGGATGCACGACGGTCCCCGGGGCGCGAGGGCGCTGCGCCCCGGGTCGGCGGGTCCGGGTCGTGCGCACCGCTTTGGTTTCCGGCCTGAAATCTCCGTTCGGCACGATTGTGGCGACGGTAAGCTGATGCGGCGCGCAGTGATCCTGCTGTTAACGTTCGTCGCTGCCTGCGCGAGCAACGAGAACCTGCGTCCCGGCGCGGAGCATCCGGCGACCGTGACCAACTCGATCAATCTCTCCGGCTTCCCGCCGGAGTTCCGCAAGGGGTTTACCGACGGTTGCTCCGCCGCCCGCTGGGGCGACTCCGCCGCCCGTCCGAAGGCCGAAGGTCAGTACGCGGTCGGCTGGCGCGACGGGTTCGATTACTGCAAGGCTCGCCCGACCAACTAGCTGCCGAGCAGACGTTGTCGTCCCGCAGCGACAGCACGATCCGAGCGAGACGCGTTGCCACGGCGTTCGCATGTCGGGACCAGACGACAGCGCGGCCGCGCCGACGTCCCGACTGCATTCTCGTACCCGGCTGATTTGATTCGGAAAGCCGGGCCTGGCACGGCAGTTGCGATGGTCCTGCGACACTGGACCGACGACGCGACGCCGGACGCCCCCCGATGACCTCGATGATGTTCCGCAACCGCCCCCATGCGCTGATCGTCGGCGCCGTGGTGGTGGCGGTGCTGAGCCTTGCGGCGGTGGTGACGCTGCGCGCGACCGGGAGCGCGCCGAAAGACGGCGGGCCCGCGAAGAGCGCCGTCGAGGCGCGACCCGCGCCGACGAGCGACGCACGGCCGGAGCGAGGCGCCACGCGCGATACCGCGCCGGCGCCGTCCTCCTCCTGTGCGACCTGCGGCACCGTCGAAGCGATCCGCACGGTCGAGTTGCGCGGTGACGCGGCGGGTGCCCAGGAGCTCGACCAGCACGTCAGCAAGCGGCTGGTATACCGCGTCACGGTGCGGCTGGACGACGGGTCGTACCGGACGCTGTCGCAGACGACGACGCCCTCGATCGCGGTGGGCGGGAAGGTGCGCATCGTGGACGGTGCGGTGATGGCGCACCCATGACGGCAAGGAGACGCTGATTGCTCGGACGGCGGCGACGGCCTGAGCGCCGACGCCGCCGGTGACAACAACCCGACCACATCCTCCCCGGGAGAGCTCTCCCGAGCACCTGCAATCCAGGAGCTCTCCGCTTCAGGCCCGCTTCCCTCCCCGCGGGCCTTTTTTTTGCGCGTCGCGCGCGCTTTGAGGTAGTGTTGCCGACTGCCGGGCGAGGTTTCGCCCGGCGCGTCCAGGAGGGGGGATGATGAACACGCTGCTGAGGACGGCGCTCGCCGCGAGCGCCGCCGTGATCGCGCTCGCCGCGCCAGCGGCGCATGCCCAATGGCCGGATCGACCGGTCACCATCCTCGTGCCGTGGGGCGCGGGCGGCGCCGCCGACCAACTGTCGCGCGCGCTCGCGCCGCTGCTCGAGAAGGAGCTCAAGGTCCCGTTCAACGTGGTGCTGCGGCCGGGCGGCAGCGGGGCGGTCGGCCACACCGCGCTCGCGCAAGCGAAGCCCGATGGCTACACGTGGGGCCTCGCGACGGTCGAGATCACGATGATGCACTGGCAGGGCCTGGCGACGATCCAGCCGAAGGACTTCACCGTCGTCGCGATCATCAACGCCGACGCCGGCGGACTCATGGTCCGGCAGGACTCGCCGTACAAGACCGCGAAGGACCTGATCGACGACATCAGGAAGAAGCCCGCCGGCGCACTCAAGGCGTCGGGCACCGGGCAGGGCGGGATCTGGCATCTCGGGCTCGTGGGCTGGCTCCTCGCCGAGAAAGTCGACCCGGCGAAGGTGCCGTGGGTCCCGAGCCAGGGCGCGGGGCCCGCGATGCAGGATCTCGCCGCCGGCGGGGTCGACTTCGTCACCGCGTCGCTGCCCGAAGGCCGCGCGCTGATCGACGCCGGCAAGGTCCGGCCGCTCGCGCAGATGGATGCGAAGCGGCTGTGGCTCTACCCGAACGTGCCGACCATGAAGGAGGCGACCGGGACCGACTGGACCGTGCTCACCTGGCGCGGCTTCCTCGGCCCGGCCGGCGTGCCGAACGACATTCGCGACCAGATGCTCGCGGCGCTCCGCAAGGCGCACCAGAGCCAGGAGTTCCAGGACTTCATGAAGAACCGCGGCTTCGGCGTCGCGTGGATGGAGCCGGCCGAAGGCACCGCGCACATCATGAAGGCGAGCACCGAGTTCGGCCGCATCATGAAGGAGGCCGGGCTCATCAAGTAGGGAGGCGGCGGACGCCGGCGAGCCGATGAAGGTCTCCGACCTGCTCGCCGGTCTGGCGTGCGTCGCATTCGGCCTGGCGCTCGCCGGCTACGGCTGGTCGCTGCCGCCGATGCCGGGGCAGCGGTACGGCGCGGGGCTGTTCCCGATCCTGCTCGGCGGCTGCTTCGCGCTGTGCGGCGCGGCGCTCGCGCGCAAGGGCTGGCACGAGCGCCGGGTCGCGGCGACGCCGCTTGCCGGCCTCGACGCGTGGGCGCGCGATTCCCGCCTCCTCGGCAACTTCGTCTGGGTCCTGGCGCTGATCTTCGCGTACGTGGCGCTCTCGGAGCCGATCGGGTTCATCCCGCTGTCGATCGCGATCCTGACGGCGCTCTTCTGGCGGCTCGAGGTGCCGATCTGGCGCGGGCTCGCCATCGCCATCGTCACGACCGCGCTGATCTACGTCGGATTCGCGCGCCTGCTGCGCGTGGCGCTCCCCCGCGGCCTGCTCGAAGGGATCATCTGGTAGCCATGGACGTCGTCATCGCCGCGTTCAAGCTGCTGGCCGATCCGTACGTGATCTTCCTCATTCTCGCGGCGTCCGCGTTCGGGCTCTTCGTCGGCGCCATTCCCGGGCTTACCGCGGCGATGGCGATCGCGCTGCTCGTGCCGGTGACCTTCTTCATGGCGCCGGTGCCGGCGCTCGCCGTGATCGTGACCACCGCGGCAATGGCGATCTTCGCCGGCGACATTCCCGGCGCGCTGCTGCGGATCCCGGGAACCCCGGCTTCCGCCGCCTACGCCGACGAGGCATACGCGATGACGAAGAAGGGGCAGGGCGAGCTCGCGCTCGGCGCGGGGGTGGTGTTCTCCGCGATCGGCGGCACCCTCGGCACCATCGTGCTGGTGACTTCGGCGCCGGCGCTCGCCGAGGTGGCGCTCAACTTCAGCTCGTTCGAGTACTTCTGGCTCGTCTGCCTCGGGCTCACCTGCGGCGTGTTCATCGCGCGCGGTTCGCAGCTGAAGTCGATCCTCGCGCTCCTCTTCGGTCTCTTCGTCGCGACCATCGGCATGGAGAATCCGGCCGCCTACCCGCGGCTCGCCTTCGGTTCCGTGGAGCTCGGCGCCGGCATCGACATGATCCCGGCGATGGTCGGCATGTTCGCGATCGCCGAGATCCTCCGGGTCGTCAGCCAGGCCAACATCCACCTGCCGCCGCCCTACCGCGCCGGCGGACGGATCTTCGCCGGGCAGTGGGAGCTCATCAAGCGCTATCCCAAGCAATGGCTGCGCGGCTCGGCGATCGGCACGCTGGTCGGCGCGCTGCCCGGGGCCGGATGCGACATCGCCGCGTGGATGGCCTACGGCACGTCGAAGCACTTCTCCAAGGAGAAGGAGAAGTTCGGCAAGGGCCACGTCGAGGGCATCGTCGAGGCGGGCGCCGCCAACAACGCCTCGGTGTCCGGCGACTGGATTCCGGCGCTGGTGTTCGGCATCCCTGGCGACTCGATCACCGCGATCGTGATCGGCGTGCTCTATCTCAAGAACCTGAACCCGGGGCCGATGATCTTCCAGAACCAGCCGGAGCTGGTCACCGCGGTGTTCATGGTGTTCTTCCTCGCCAACCTGCTGATGATCCCGTTCGGCTGGCTCGCGATCAAGTCGTCGGTCCACATCCTGCGCGTGCCGCGGACGCTGCTGATGCCGATCATCATGATGTTCTGCATCGTCGGCGCGTTCGCGATCACCAACAGCGCGTTCGCCGTGGCGGTGATGCTGGTGTTCGGGATCCTCGGCTTCCTGATGGAAGACAACGGCTTCCCAGTCGCGCCGGCGATCCTCGGCATCGTGCTCGGGCCGATGCTGGAGAACAACTTCTTCACCTCGATGATCAAGGCGAACGGCCAGCTGTGGCCGTTCTTCGAGCGCCCGATTGCCGGCGGACTGGGTGTCGTCACCCTGGCCGTGTGGGCGGCGATGATCTGGTACGCGTTGCGCCGGCCGCAGGCCGCCGCGGCCCGGGCGGGGACCTAGACCGCGATCGGCGCCTTGATCGCCGGATGGGGCTCGTAGCCTTCAAGCGTGAAGTCCTCGTACCGGAACCCGAAGAGGTCCTTCACCGCCGGATTCAGCTTCATCCTCGGGAACGGCCGCGGCGGCCGGGCGAGCTGCTCGCGCGCCTGGTCGAGGTGATTCAGGTAGAGATGCGCGTCGCCCAGCGTGAGCACGAACTCCGCGGGCTTGAGGCCGGTGACCTGCGCGACCATCAGCGTGAGGAGCGCGTAGGACGCGATGTTGAACGGCACGCCGAGGAAGATGTCGGCGCTGCGCTGGTACATCTGGCACGACAGCCGCCCGTCGGCGACGTAGAACTGGAACAGCGCATGGCACGGCGGCAGCGCCATGCGCTCGACCTCGGCCGGGTTCCACGCCGTGACGAGATGGCGCCGCGAGTCGGGCTTGCGCCGGATCGAGTCGATGACGTTCGCGATCTGATCGATCGTCGTGCCGTCGCCGGCCGGCCAGCTGCGCCACTGGGAGCCGTAGACCGGGCCGAGCTCGCCGCTCGCGTCGGCCCACTCGTCCCAGATCGTGACCCCGCGCTCCTGCAGCCAGCGCACGTTGGTGTCGCCGCGCAGGAACCAGAGCAGCTCGTAGATGATCGACTTGAGATGCAGCTTTTTCGTGGTGAGCAGCGGGAACCGGTCGGCAAGGTCGAACCGCATCTGCCAGCCGAAGGTCGAGAGCGTGCCGGTGCCGGTGCGGTCGCTCTTGCGAGCTCCGCGCTCGAGCACATGCTTCATCAGGTCGAGATAGGCGGCTTCGCTCATCCGGGGGTCAGTGCGCGATGTAGTTGAACAGCTCCCGCGCCGACTGGAAACGGTCCTCGGGACGCTTGGCGAGCAGGCGGTCGACGAGCGGCTGATACCCGGCGAGGCGCTTGGGGAGCCGCGGAAGCTGGCCGTGCACGTGCTGATAGGCGAGCGCCGACGCGTTGTCGCCCGCATAGGCGTGCTTGCCGGTGAGCATCTCGAAGAGGATGACACCGGCGGCGTACAGGTCGCCGCGCGCGTCGTGGGGCTGGCCGAGACACTGCTCGGGGCTCATGTAGAGGGGCGTGGCCATCACCATGCCCTTCTGGGTGAGGGTCGAGGTCGCGTCGATCTCGCGCGCCAGGCCGAAGTCGAGGATCGCCGGGCGGTGGTTGGCGCGAAACATGATGTTCTGCGGCTTCAGGTCGCGGTGCACGACGCCCGCCGCATGCACGGCGTCGAGCGCCTCGGCGAGCTGCACCAGGATCTTGAGCGAGCCCATCGAGCTGATGCCTTTGCGGATGCGCTCCTGGAGGTCGCCGCCGGGGAAGTACTCCATGGCGAGCCACGGGTCGTTGGACGTGAACCCCTGGTCGAAGATCATGACGACGTGCTCGTTCTGGATCCGCTGGATGATCTTGTACTCGCGGACGAACCGGGCGCGCGACGCCGGATCGGCCGCGAGCCGCGGGTCGAGCATCTTCAGCACGAGCTGCAGGCCGTCGGACTCCCGCTCGGCGAGGAAGACGCGCGACATCCCGCCTTCGCCGATCTTGCGCAGCACCTTGTAGCCGGCGATGTCGAGCTTGACGTTGCCGACCGGCTGGCCGATCTCGGCGATCGACAGCTGCTGGGTCTGGCGCAGCATGGCCACGTCGCGCGAGATCGCGACCGACTCGATCATCGCCTCCTTGATCGCCATCGCGAGCCGGATCGCCGTGATGTCGGGCTTCTTGAGGCAATCGGCGGCGCCGGCCTTGATCGCCTTGACCGCCGTGTCTTCGCCCCCCGAGTCGGAGAGCACGAGCGTCGGCGGGACGGACCCCTCCGCGCGGAACTCGCACAGCCATTCGAGGCCGTCCTCTCCCTCGCCGGGCGTGTCGTCGAGCAGCAGCGCGTCGTAACGGCGCCAATCGAAGCCGACCGCGGGCTTGCCCTGCCGGACCGGGTCCCACAGCGTGAGCTCCGCGTCGGGCATCGCGGCGCCGAGATGCTGTGCGATCCGCTGGCGAAACTCCGGGGAATCGTCGATGACCAGGACGCGCATTCGGTCAAGGCGGGAAAGGCTCGGTGGATGATAGCCCTTTCCGGGAGCGCGTCTCCGGCGGCACGCGCCAAAGTGTGACGGCTACCGCAATCGCGAAAAGAACGTACGCCGTCGTGAACACCCACTCCGGGAAGTCGTAGTAAAGGAGCCGGCTTACCCAGCGGGCGACGAAGCTCGGCCCGTCGGGGCTGCCGCTCCGCAGCAGGTATTCCCAGACGGTGAGCGGGCACGCGACGCCGACGAGCGCCTCGGCGGCGACGAAGACGATCGCGGCGAGGTGGGCGTAGCGGAACGCCCGGTTGCGGATCCAGCGCCACCCCGCGGCAGCGCCGATGAGGACGAGGGCGAGACCGCCGACGACGAACAGGACGAACGCGAAGTGGAGGACGAGGACGACGTCGGCGAGGAGCGCGGCGCTCACTGCCGGGCTTCCGCCGTCCTCAGGGTGTCGCCCCGACCGCTACGGGTCGGTGCGAGTCGGCGCACCACTCGCTCCACGAACCGGCATAGAGGCGACTTCCCGCGAGCCCGGCGATCTCCATCGCGAGCAGGTTGTGGCACGCCGCAACGCCGGAGCCGCACGAGTGCACGACACCTTCCGCAGGCATCCCCGCGAGCAACCCCTGCCACTCCGTGCGGAGCTGTGCTGCCGGCTTGAACACGCCGCCCGCGTCGAGGTTCTCGCCGACGAAGCGGTTGACCGAGCCGGGGATGTGGCCGGCCACCGGGTCGATCGGCTCGGCCTCGCCCCGATACCGTTCGGTCGACCGCGCGTCCACCAGCTTCACCGCCGGATCCCGCAGGTGCGAGGCGACGAAGCCGACGTCGACGGTCTCTGGCCGCGGGTGCGGCTCGAAGCGCGCGGCCGCTATGCGGGGCAGCGCCGCCGTTTCCGGCCGCTCCTCCCGGCGCCACGCGGCGAGGCCGCCGTCGAGCACCGCAACCGGGTCATGCCCGAGCCAGCGCAACATCCACCACAGACGCGCCGCGCTCGTACCGCCCTGGGCGTCGTAGGCGACGACCTGCGAGCCCGGTCCGACCCCCGCCGCGCCGACCTTGGCCGCGAAGACGGCCGGGTCGGGCAGCGGATGGCGCCCGTTCCGGCCGGTGAGCGGCCCGGAGAGGTCGCCGTCCATGTGCATGAAGCGCGCGCCCGGAATGTGCGACTTCAGGTACGCCTCGCGGCCCGCGTCCGGGCGGGCAAGGTCATGGCGGCAGTCGAAGACGATCCAGCGTGGATCGTCGAGGTGCGCGGCCAGGATTTCGGTGCTGACGAGGGTGGTGTGCACGGCGCGCCGAATATAGCAGGACCGCGCGATAATCCCCGCTCGCCCGGAGAACCACGCCGATGAATGAAATCGCCGCGCAGGCCGTCCAGGGGCTCGCCACGAGCCTCGACCCCTACTGGATGCCGTTCTCGCACAACCGCTACTTCAAGCGGCACCCGGAATACCGCCTGCTCGCGTCCGCGGCGGGTGCCTACTACACCACGGTCGAAGGCAAGCGGCTCTTCGACGCGCTGTCCGGCCTCTGGTGCGTCAACCTCGGGCACGGCCATCCGCGCATCGCCGCGGCGCTCCAGCGGCAGTTCGGGACGATCGACTACAGCCCGGCGTTCCAGATGGGCTACCCTGAGACGTTCCGGCTCGCCGGGCGCATCGCCGCGCTGGCGCCGGCCGGCCTGGACCGCGTGTTCTTCGCGAACTCGGGCTCCGAGGCGGTCGACACCGCGCTCAAGATCGCCCTCGGCTTCCACCGCGTGTGCGGCGCGGCCGGGCGGATCCGCCTTATCGGCCGCGAGCGTGGCTATCACGGCGTGGGGTTCGGCGGGATCTCGGTCGGCGGGATGGTCGCGAACCGCAAGATGTTTCCGTCCGCCCAGCTGCCCGGCGTCGATCATCTCCCGCACACCCTTGACTACCGCCGGATGGCGTTTTCGCGCGGCCAGCCGCAGTGGGGCGCCGAGCTCGCCGACGAGCTCGCGCGGCTCGTCGCGCTGCACGACGCGTCCACGATCGCCGCGGTGATCGTCGAGCCGATGCAGGGGTCGGCCGGCGTGATCGTCCCGCCGGTGGGGTATCTCGAGCGCCTGCGCGAGCTGTGCACCCAGCACGGGATCCTCCTCATCTTCGACGAAGTGATCACCGGCTTCGGCCGCATGGGCGCGAGCTTCGCCGCCGAGCGGTTCGGCGTGACGCCCGACATGATCGTGTTCGCGAAGGGCGTCAACAACGGCGCGGTGCCGCTCGGCGGCGTGATCGTGCGCCGCGACATCCACGACGCGTTCATGACCGGCCCGGAGCATCTCGTCGAGTTCTTTCACGGCTACACCTACTCCGGCCACCCGATGGCGGTGGCGGCGGCGCATGCGACGCTCGACGTGCTCGAGGAGGAGGGCATGTTCGCGTGCGTGCGCGCGCTCGCGCCGGTCCTGGAGAACGCCATGCACTCGCTCCGGGGCGAGCCCGGGGTCCTCGACATCCGCAACCTCGGCCTCGCGGCGGCAGTCGACCTCGACCCCCTTCCGGGGTCACCCGGCGTGCGCGCGCTCAAGGTGTTCGAGCACGCGCTGCGGGAAGGGCATTACCTGCGCTTCACCGGCGACACGATCGCCGTGGGTCCGCCGTTCATCTCGACCGAGCAGGAGCTGGTCGGGATGGCCGAGGCGCTGCGCCGCGCGATCCGCGCCGCATCCTGAGCGACAAGCGCGCCGCCATGCCGAAAGCGAATCTGCCCCCCGACGAGCCGCCGAAGAGCTTCGAGGGTGCGCTGGCCGAGCTCGAGAAGATCGTCCAGTCGATGGAGTCGGGGAGCCTGACGCTCGAGCAGTCGCTCGCCGCGCACCGGCGCGGGCTCGAGCTGGCCAAATACTGCCAGGCGACCCTCGCGCAGGCGCAGCAGCAGGTCCGCGTGCTGGAGGACGAGGCGTTGCGGGCGATGCCGGCGGGGTCGGCGGGTGGCGACGCCGAGGGTTGAGCTCCGCGACTGGATGGCGGGCGTCCAGGCGCGGGTCGAGCGCGCGCTCGACCGCGTGCTCCCGCCCGGCGCCGATGCCCCGCAGCGGCTCCACGAAGCGATGCGCTACGCCGTGCTCGGCGGCGGCAAGCGGGTGCGGCCGCTGCTCGCCTTCGCCGCGGGCGAGGCCGCGCGCGCGGAACCGGAGCGGCTCGATGCGGTGGCGTGCGCCGTCGAGCTGCTCCACGCCTACTCCCTCGTCCACGACGACCTGCCGTGCATGGACGACGACACGCTCCGGCGCGGCAGGCCGACGGTGCACGTGGAATTCGACGAGGCGACGGCGCTGCTCGTCGGCGACAGCCTGCAGTCCCTGGCGTTCGAGGTGCTGGCGGGTCATCGCCTCGCCGACGATCCCGCCGCCCAGCTCGAGATGGTGCGCGCGTTCGCGGCCGCGAGCGGCACGCGCGGAATGGCGGGCGGCCAGGCGATCGATCTCGCCGCGGTCGGCCGGCAGCTCACGGCTCCGGAGCTCGAGTCCATGCACATCCTGAAGACCGGCGCCCTCATCCGGGCGTCGGTGATGCTCGGCGCGCGCTGCGGCGACGCGCTGGACGCCGCCGAGCTCGGGCGGCTCGACCGCTACGCCAAGTGCGTCGGCCTCGCGTTCCAGGTGGTCGACGACGTCCTGGACACCGAGACGCCGACGGCGACGCTCGGCAAGACCGCCGGCAAGGACGCCGCGCGGGGCAAGCCGACTTACGTGTCGGTGCTCGGGCTGGCGCGCGCCCGCGAGCTCGCGCAGGAGCTCGGCCGGGACGCGCGCGCCGCGATCGAGGGGCTCGGCGCCCGCGGCGGACGGCTCGCCGATCTCGCCGACTTCATCGTGCGGCGGGAGTTCTAGCGCCCCAGACGCGCTACAATCAAGGCTTGGCAGTACGTCCGTTTCCCCTTTCCCTGCCTGAGGTTATCTACCCCGTGGCCTACGAGCTTCTCGACACCGTCGCCGACCCGGCGAGCCTCCGCAAGCTCGATCGCAAGCAGCTCGGCGAGCTCGCGACCGAGCTGCGGGCCTTCGTGCTGGAGTCGGTCAGCAAGACCGGCGGGCACCTCGCGTCGAACCTCGGCTCGGTGGAGCTCACGATCGCGCTCCACTGGGTCTTCAACACCCCGGAGGACCGGATCGTCTGGGACGTCGGTCACCAGACCTATCCGCACAAGATCCTCACCGGGCGCCGCGAGGGAATGGCGCGCCTGCGGATGCTCGGCGGGATCTCGGGGTTCCCGCGCCGGAGCGAATCGATCTACGACACGTTCGGGACGGCGCACTCGAGCACCTCGATCAGCGCCGCGCTCGGGATGGCGACCGCCGCCAAGCGCAAGGGCGAGAAGCGGCATGTCATCGCGGTCATCGGCGACGGCGCGATGTCGGCGGGCATGGCCTTCGAGGCCATGAACAACGCCGGGATCGCCGACGCGAACCTGCTCGTGATCCTGAACGACAACGACATGTCGATCTCGGAAGCGGTCGGCGGGATGAACCGCTACCTGGCGCGGCTCGTGTCCGGCCGGTTCTACGCCGCGGCGCGCCGCGCGGCCGAGAAGGTGCTCTCGGGCGTGCCGCCGCTGTGGGAGCTCGCGCGCAAGGTCGAGGAGCACGCCAAGGGCATGGTCGTCCCGTCGACGCTGTTCGAAGAGTTCGGGTTCAACTACATCGGCCCGATCGACGGCCACGACCTCGACTCGCTCATCCCGACGCTGAAGAACATCAAGGCGCTGCCCGGCGCGCAGTTCCTGCACATCGTGACCACCAAGGGACAGGGCTACAAGCTCGCCGAGGCCGACCCGATCCTGTACCACGGCGTGTCGAAGTTCGAACCCGCGGCGGGGATCGCCGGCGGCAAGTCGGGCGGCAAGCCGACGTTCACTCAAGTCTTCGGCGACTGGCTGTGCGACATGGCCGAGCGCGATCCGCGGCTGATCGGCATCACCCCGGCGATGCGCGAGGGGTCGGGGCTGGTGAAGTTCGCCGAGCAGTTCCCCGACCGCTACTTCGACGTCGGCATCGCCGAGCAGCACGCCGTGACCTTCGCCGCGGGGCTCGCGTGCGAGGGGCTCAAGCCGGTGGTCGCGATCTACTCGACGTTCCTCCAGCGCGCCTACGACCAGTTCATCCACGACGTCCAGATCCAGAGCCTGCCGGTGCTGTTCGCGCTCGACCGGGCCGGCTTGGTCGGCGCCGACGGCCAGACCCACCACGGCGCGTTCGACCTCGCCTATCTGCGGTGCATCCCGAACATCACCGTGATGGCGCCCGCGGACGAGAACGAGTGCCGGCAGATGCTGTACACGGGGTTCTTGCTCGATACTCCGGCCGCGGTGCGGTATCCGCGCGGCGCCGGCCCCGGCGTGCCGGTCGAGAAGGAGATGCGCGCGCTGCCGATCGGCAAGGCCGAGGTGCGCCGCGAAGGCCGTCGCGTGGCGATCCTCGCGTTCGGGACGGTGCTGAAGCCGGCGCTCGAGGCGGGCGAAGAGCTCGACGCGACCGTCGTGAACATGCGCTTCGTCAAGCCGCTCGACGACGAGCTCGTCGCCCAGCTCGCGCGCGCGCACGCGCTGCTGGTCACCGTCGAGGACAACGTGGTGATGGGCGGCGCTGGGAGCGCGGTGGCCGAGAGCCTCGCCGCCCAGGGAATCAGCGCCGCGATGCTTCAGCTCGGGCTCCCCGACCAGTTCATCGATCACGGCGACCAGAATCAGCTGCTCGCGCTCGCCGGGCTGAACAAGGACGGGATCCTCCCGTCGGTCCGCGCACGCCTCGGACAGCTTTCGCCGCACGTGCGAGCGGCATGACCGCGCGCGGGGGAGGGACTTTGGGCCGACCCCGCGAGCGCGCGTGCTAAAATCGTCGCGTCTTCCGCGACTCTTACGACGAAAGGGCTCCGGCATGAACACCCGCGACCCCGTCGGCGCCAAGGGCGCCGCGCCGGACGCCATCCCCGACGTCCAGGCGTCCGCCGACACGCGCCGGCTCGCGATCGACAAGGTCGGGATCAAGGCGATCCGGCATCCGATCCGGGTGGCGGAGAAGGGCGGCGGCGTCCAGCACACGATCGCGACGTTCAACATGTACGTCGGGCTGCCGCACCACTTCAAGGGCACGCACATGTCGCGATTCGTCGAGATCCTGCACGCGCACGAGCGCGAGATCTCGGTGGATACGTTCAAGCGCATGCTGCGCGAGATGGTGGAGCGGCTCGAGGCCGAGTCGGGCCACATCGAGATGAGCTTCCCGTACTTCATCGAGAAGCGCGCGCCGGTCTCGGGCGTGCAGAGCCTGATGGACTACGACGTGACCTTCAGGGGAGGCTTCGAGCGGGGCCGACCGACCTTCACCATGAAGGTGGTGGTGCCGGTGACCAGCCTCTGCCCGTGCTCCAAGGAGATCTCCGAGTACGGCGCCCACAACCAGCGCTCGCACATCACGATCACCGCGCGGACCAAGGGCTTCGTCTGGATCGAGGACCTCATCGCGGCGGCGGAGGCGGAAGGGTCGTCCGAGCTCTTCGGCCTGCTCAAGCGCCCGGACGAGAAGTACGTCACCGAGCACGCCTACGACAACCCGAAGTTCGTCGAGGACATGGTGCGCGACGTCGCCGGGCGCCTTGAAAAGGACGAGCGGATCGAGTGGTTCTCGGTCGAATCCGAGAACTTCGAGTCGATTCACAACCATTCCGCCTACGCGCTGATCGAGCGCGACAAAACCGCGGCCTGAGCAGCAGCTCACGGCGCCGCCGCCCCCTTCCTTCCGGCGCGACCTGCGGCGACGATTCGCGCGGCCAGAGTGACGCCCCGTCTCGCGCTCTCCGCCTGCCTTGGGGTCGTCCTGTCTGCCGCCGCGCAAGCGACCACCGTCATGATCATGTCGCTCGAGACCGGCCGCGCCCAGGTCCTGGTGAACGGCACGGCGGTCCGAACCCTGCGCGCGGGCCAGACCTCGCCGGAAGGCGTGCGCCTCGTCGCCGCGGACCGGACGAAGGCCGTGCTGGAGGTCGAAGGCCGGACCCTGACTCTCGGCATCGGCCAGTCCTCGGTCGCCACCGTCGAGCTGAAGGCCGACGCTCGGGGGCACTTCGTGACCACGGCTTACATCAACGGCGTGCCGACGCGCGCGCTGATCGACACCGGCGCCACCCTGGTTGCGGTCTCGAGCGACGAGGCGCAGCGGATGGCGATCGACTACGCCGGGGCGCCGCGGGTGCAGATCGCGACCGCTGGCGGGACGAGAACCGGGTATCGGGTGATCCTCGCAACCGTGAGCGTCGGCAGCATCACGCTGCAGAACGTCGAAGGGGTCGTGATGGAGGGCGGGTCCGGCGAGCTGCCGGTCACCGCGATCGGCATGAGCTACCTGAACGGCGTCGACCTGCGGCGCGCGGGCGACACGCTCACGCTCACCCGCCGCAACTTCTAGAAGCGCTTGATCAGCACCATCGTCTCGCCCTCGTGCCTGATCTCGGTGCGCTTGAGGAAGCTCATCCCGAGGAGCGCGAACGGCAGGCCCGCTTCGATGACGAGCGCATCAACCTGGTTCATCGCAATGTCCCCGACCCGGACGCTGTCGAGCGTGACCCTGTAGGCCGAGGTCGGCCCGCCCGCCGTCTGAACGATGCCGCGCTGGCCCTTCAGGTAGTCGATCCCGAGCCGCCGGGCATCGGCCGCCGAGAGCGAGATCATCGTCGCCCCGGTGTCGACGAGGAACCGGACGTTACCGCCGTTCACCTGACCTTCGATCAGGAAATGTCCCCGCGAGTCGGCCTTCAAGGTCACCGAGCTGCCCGCGCCGGTCGCGCGCGAGACGTACGGCTGGCCCAGCCGCAGCGTGCGGCGCTGCCCGTCGACCTCGAACGTCGCGGTCTCGCGATCCACGGCCACCAGCTGAACCCCTTCGGGTGTGCGTTGCCCGACGCTCAGCGTCCGCGGGGAAGTGCCATTGATCGACACCACGGCTTTGCTCCCGAACAGGCCGACCACGTTGAGGTCGGTCGCCGCCGCGGGTCCGGCGAGCGCCAGGGCGAGCCCCAGCACTGCAATACAATCGGCACGCTTCATGGGCAGACTGAAGGCTATGAAACCGATCGCCATCTTCCGGCAGAGCTCCACCGAGGGTCCAGGGTATTTTGCCGCTTATCTCGACGCGCAGCGAATCCCCTGGCGCGTCGTCCGCGTCGACCAGGCCGAACCCGTCCCGACGGACCCGCGCGCCTTCGCCGGGCTCGCGTTCATGGGCGGGCCGATGAGCGTGAACGACGACCTCGCCTGGATCCCGGCAGAGCTCGAGCTCATCCGGCGGGCGGTCGACGCGGAGGTGCCCTGCCTCGGCCACTGCCTCGGCGGGCAGCTGATGTCGAAGGCGCTGGGGGGCGAGGTGATGCGCAGTCCCGTGAAGGAGATTGGTTGGGGAAGCGTGCAGGTCGCCGACGACCCGGTCGCGCGGCACTGGTTCGGTGAGCTGCGCGAGTTCCTATCGTTCCACTGGCACGGCGAGACGTTCACGATTCCCGGCGGCGCGACGCGCATTCTGGGGAGCCCCCATTGCGCGAACCAGGCGTTCGCGCTCGGCCGGCATCTCGGGATGCAGTGCCACGTGGAAATGACGGCCGCGCTGATCCGGACGTGGTACGCGGAGGCCGGCGAGGAGGTCCGCCGCCACGCGAGCGTCGCGGTGCAGACGGCCGAGCAGGCCGAGGAGGGGATCGAGGAGCGGGTGCGCGAGCTGAACGGCGTCGCCGCGCGGCTGTACGACCGGTGGATCGAAGGGCTCGCGCGCTAGAGCGCGGCGCAACAGTTAACGGGAGGCAGAAAGGCGACGGGAATCGGTATGCCATCCAGTAACACAGGTGCAAAGTAAAGCGTTATCGCAAGACATACTCACCGAGGGAGACCGACATGAAGCTCATCGAGGTTCTTGGCCGGACAATTTGGATCCTGGTATTCGCGCTGGCCGCTCTTCCGAGCCTCGCCGCTGACTACCCCACACCGAAGGAGGGCACCTGGGTGGTGCGCGACTTCCGCTTTCACACGGGTGACGTTCTGCCCGAACTGCGGCTCCATTACACGACCGTGGGCGCGCCGAGCGGCGAGCCGGTGCTGATCCTGCACGGCACGACGGGATCGGGCACCGGCATGCTCACACCCGCGTTCGCGGGCGAGCTGTTCGGTCCCGGGCAACCTCTGGATGCCAGCCGCTATTTCATCATCCTGCCGGACGCCGTCGGCACCGGCAAATCGAGCAAACCTTCGGACGGCTTGCGCACCAAATTTCCGAGGTACAACTACGACGACATGGTCGACGCTCAACATCGGTTGGTCACCGAACACCTCGGTGTGCGCCACCTGCGTCTGGTGCTGGGCAACTCGATGGGTGGCATGCAGACCTGGATCTGGGCCCAGAAATACCCGGTCATGGACATCGCCGTGCCCATGGCGTCCCTGCCGACCGAGATGTCCGGCCGCAACTGGATGATGCGCCGGTTAATCATCGATTCGATCCGCAATGACCCGGAGTGGATGAACGGCAACTACACCAAACAGCCGCGCAGCCTGCAGTTCGCCTCGGTATTCTTCAGCATCGGCACCAATGGCGGGAACCAGGGACTCTACAAGCTGGCACCGACGCGCGAAAAGGCGGATGCGCTGCTCAATCAGCGCCTGAGCGGGCCGTTCGGCGGTGACGCCAACGACCACCTGTACCAGTGGGACTCATCGCGCGACTACAACCCCTCGGCGGGCCTGGAGCGCATTCAGGCGACGCTCCTGGTGATCAATTCGGCGGACGATGAGCGCAACCCCCCGGAGCTCGGGGTGCTCGACCGCGAGATCAAGCGCGTGAAAAACGGCCGCGTCCTGCTGATCCCCGGCAGCGAGGAAACCTTCGGCCACGGCACCACCGGACGAGCGAAATTCTGGAAAAAGGAGCTGGCCGAGGTGCTGCAAACCGCGCCACGGAGGACACAGTAGTCTTCTATCAGCAAAGGCTTTCACCCGGGAGCACGCCATGAAGATCTCGACATTGGGGTTCGCGCTTCTTCTCCTGGCCGGAGGAGCGTGCGCGCAGGCAGCCGAGATCACGGTTTTCAGCACCAACGCGTTCAAGACCGTGCTGGAGGACCTGGGGCCGCAGTTCGAACGCTCGAGCGGCCACAAGCTCGCAATGCGTTTCGCACCGACCTCAGAGCTGAAGGCGCAGATCGAAAGGGGTGAGGCGTTCGACCTCGCAATCCTCACCGCGGCTGCGACCGACGATCTCATCAAGCAGGCAAGGCTTGCGGGCGCCACGCGCATCGAAGTGGCACGGTCCGGTGTAGGTGTCGCGATCAGGAAAGGGGCAGCGAAACCAGACCTCTCGTCCGAGGAAGCATTCAAGCGTGCGCTACTCCAGGCGAAATCGATCGCCTATACCGGCGCCGGGCTTACCGGGCCCAGCCTGAGCAAGATCTTCGAGCGCTTCGGCATCGCCGACGAAATGAAAGCGAAGATCCGGGTCGTGTCCGGCAACGCGGCGGAAGCCGTGTCCCGAGGCGAAGCCGAGCTCGGCTTCACGCAGGCAAGCGAGATCCTGCACGTCGCGGGCGCGGAGCTCGCTGGCCCGCTGCCGCCGGAAGTCCAGATTTACACGGTGTTTACCGCCGCGACCGCGGCCGGCGCGAAAGATGCGGCAGCGAGCCGTGCGTTCATCGGATTCCTGACTGCACCGGCCGCAATGCCGGTGATCCAGGCGAAGGGAATGGAAGCCGCGCGGCGCTAGTCGCGGAAGTTTCCGAACTGCAGCGGGATCTCGGTGACCGACTGCTTGACGAGCTGGATCACCGCCTGCAGGTCGTCCTTCTTCGCCCCCGACACGCGCACCGCCGCGCCCTGGATCGAGGCCTGGGCCTTGACCTTCGAGTCCTTGATCAGCTTGACGATCCGCTTCGCCGTCTCCTGCTCGATCCCGTTCCTGACGTCGACGACCTGCTTCACCTTGTTCCCGCTGATCTTCTCGACCGCCTTCGCGTCGAGCGCGCGCACGTCGACGCCGCGCTTCGCGCACCGCCCGGTGAAGAGGTCCATCACCTGCTTCAGCTTGAAGTCGTCGTCGGCGTAGAGCGCGAGCGCCGCCTCGGTCTGCTCGATCCGCGCGTCGGAGCCCTTGAAGTCGAAGCGGTTCTGGATCTCCTTGTTCGCCTGGTCGACGGCATTCTTGAGCTCCATCTTGTTGACTTCCGAGGTGATGTCGAACGACGGCATGGCGTGGGCTCTCCGGTGCGCGAGGGGCGCGATTATACGGCGCGGGGGCGCTCGTGCCCGGCACGGCGCAGCACGAGCGCGCCGGCGAGCGTCGCACCCGCAAGCAGCAGATAGCCCGCACCCAGGGTCGCCGCGGCGGTGGCGGCCGCGCTGAACGCGACCGGGCCGAGGATCAGCCCGGCGTAGGCCGTGATCATGACCCCGCCCGTCACGCGCGCGATCTCGCCGGCCGGCGCCTCGCGCGCGACCTCGGCGAGGAACACGCCGTTCCACCCGGACGCGGTCAATCCGAAGAGGAAGCACAGCACGCCGAGGAGGAGGGGCGGCGCGACGCCGGCGCCGAGCGCGACGGCCGCCGCCGCGGCCGACATGCCGAAGCCTACGCCGACCAGCAGCCGGATCGCGCCCAGCCGCGGACCCACCGCGAGACCGAACCCCAGCCGGCCGACGAAGCCGCCGAGCTGCGCGGCCGCGAGCAGCAAGCCCGCGCCGGCCAGCGAATAGCCGTGCTCTTCCACGAGATACGCGACGAGGAAGACGTTCAGGCACGCCTGCATCGCGTGGAACACGAACGAGGCGGTCGCCAGGTCGCGCAGCGCCCGGTTGCGCAGCACGAATGCGAGCCGTCCCGGGCTCGCGCCCCGCGGACGCGGCGGAGGGGCGTGCGGCGCGAGCCGTGGACGCAGCGTCTCGAGCGCCAGGGCGGAGATGACCAGGAGCGCAGCGAGCGCCGCCATCGCGCCGCGCCACCCGAGGCCCGGCAGCGCGGCGGGGAATGCGATCCCCGCCAAGACGCCGCCGACCTGCACCCCGGTCTGTTTGAGCGAGAAGATGAACGTGCGCTGCTCCGGCGCAGCGAGCCGGGCCAGGATCTCCGAGCTCGCCGGCGTCTCGATTGCGCACGCCGCGCCGATCAGCGCCGGGGTCACCACGAGACCCGCGGCGGTCCCGGTCGCGCCGGCGGCGAGGCCGGCGGCGCAGAGGAGAAGCGACAGCTGGACCACCCGCGGTGCGCCCAGGCGCGCGATCAGGCCGCCGACCGCGCCCGAGACCAGCGTCGCCGCCGACCACATCACGAACGAGTAGGCGCCGAGCAGCGACGCGCGCAGGCCGGTGTCGACGGAGATCGCGGGCGCCATCACCGGCACGGCGAGCACCGACGCCATGGTGAGCGCCATGACGACGTTGAGGGCCGACGCCGCGAGGAGCGCGGGCCTCGACGTCGCTTCAGCCAGTTCCGCCCCTCAGGCCCCGCCGCGGAAGCACGAGTAGCCCCAGGGCGTGACCTTCATCGGCAGGTGATAGTGGCTGTCGGGGTCGTCGATGCCGAAGCGGTAGCTGACGACGTCGAGGAACGGCACCCTGGGAAGCTGCAGCCCGACGGCGCGGTAGTAGGCGGCGACGTGGAAGACCGCCTCGTAGGACCCCGGCGCGAAGCGCTGCGCGAACGCCGGCTCCTCGACGAGCCCCTTCGCGCTGACGATCCCGCTCGCGACCAGGCGGCGGTCCGGCTGGAGCGCGTACACCTCGACCCGCATCCACGCCGCCACGACGCCGCGCGAGACGTCGACGACGTGTATCGAAACGCCCCCGGTCATCGGGCCTCCGTGTGATCCATCAGGCCGGCACGAACTCCGGCCCGCCGTAGGCGTCGGGAATCTTGATGCTTCCCGCCGCCACCTCCTGGGTCAGGACCGTGACGCTGGACTGCACCGCCGCGGGCGCGCCCGGGGCGAGCGCGAGTCGCACCGCGTCCGGGCTGCGGACGCCGAAGCGCCTGACGAGCTCGCCCTGCCAGACGTTGTCGTAGAGGTCGCGCCCCGCCTGGAACACCGCGAACCCCGGGTCAGCCACGGCGCTGGCAACGAACACGTCCGGCACGAGCGCAACCCAGTCGCGTACGTCTCCGATCAGCTTCACGCCGCGCTCGCGGGAGGCCTCGATCGCTCCCCCCGCCCGGCATCGAGCGTGGTGTACAGGAGGTCCGCGCCGGCGTCGATCTCCGCCAGCGCGATGCGCTTCGCGACTGCGGGATCCGGCGTGCCGGAGAAGCTGGTGAGGAGCTTCGCCTTCGCGTTCGTGTGGGCGAGCCCCGCGGCGAATGCAGCGCGCGCTTTCAGGGCCGGCGGCACCCGCGGACCCGACAGGTGGCCGACGACGTTCGACTTCGTGAGCAGCCCGGCCGCGGCGCCGGCGAGCCAGATCGACTGCTCCGGCAGCACCGCGTAGATCGCGAGGTTCGGACGCGTGAGATCGCCCTGGATCACGGTGAAGCGTTGTTCGGGAAACTCCCACGCGACGCGCTGGGCCGCCGCGCTTGCCTGTCCGCCATTCGCAATCACCATCTTTGCGTCGGACCCGGCGAGCTCGCGCAGCGCGTCCTTCATCGCCTCCTCGTCGGGGGATACCCCGTCCACGAACTCGACCGGGATCCCCAGCTCGTCGCGGATGCGCAGCAGCCCGCGGTAAGCGGCCTCGTTGACGCCGCCGTCGTCGATGCGCCCGGGAAACATCCCGGCGATCGGGCCGTGTTCCGGCGCCGCCGACCTCCATCGCCCGCACGCGCCGAGTGCCGCCGCGGCCGCGCCGGCGAGCAGCAGCCGGCGACGGGACCCGAACCGCCGCAGGCGCGCTTCGGGCGCTAACTGCCGCGGTAGGTGCTGTAGCTCCACGGCGTGCACAGCAGCGGGACGTGATAGTGACCGCCGCGGTCGGCGATCCCGAACCGCAGCGGGACATCGTCCAGGAACGGCGGATCGGGGAGCTGGACGCCTTGCACCCGGAAGTACTCGGCGACGTGGAAGACCAGCCGGAACTGGCCGGTGCGCATCGCGTCGCCCGCGAGCAGGGGCTCGTCGGTGCGGCCGTCCGCGTTCGCCCGCACCGCCTTGAGTGTGGTCCAGCTGCTGCCTTCGAGGAGCGCCAGCTCGATGCGCATCCCGGCCGCCGGCCGGCCGTGCATCGTGTCGAGGACGTGCGTCGAAAGCCTGCCCATCGCGAACCCCTTTCAACCGGAAATCAGCCCGTCGAGCCGCAGGCGGGTGATCACGAATACCTCCGCGACGCCGTTCGCGAGCTCGGTCTCCGCATCGTGCTCGAGCCGCCGCTCGAACTCGCGGAAGATGCCGTCCTTCGCCTGCCGCCGCACCGCGATGATGAACGGAAACCCGAACTTCGCGCGGTAGCGGCGATTCAGCTCCGCCACCCGCTCGAGCTCTGCGCGCGTCAGCGCGCTCAAGCCCGCGGCCACCTGCTCCGCCTTCGAGTCCCGGGTGAGCTCGCCCGCCTGCGCCTCTTTGCCCGCGAGCTCGGGATGCGCGCGGAGCAGGCCGACCCGGGCGTCGCGTCCCGCGTCGCGCACCGCGTCCGCCATCGCCGCATGCAGCGCGTCGACGCTCGCGAACGGGCGGGCGGCGAACGCGCGCTCCGCGATCCATGGCGAGTGCTCGAACACGCCGCCGAGCGCCTGCACGAACTCGCCGGCGGTCATGCGGTTGACCTCTGACATCGTGAGCGGCATGGCGGTGCGCCAGTCTACCGAACGCGCCCCGACGGCGTAAGGTGGACCGATATAATGACTCATGCCCGCAGCCGTCAGCGCCGAGCGCATCTGGGATCGCTGTGAGCAGCTCGCGCGCTGCTCCGAGCTCCCCGGGAAGCTCACCCGCGTCTTCCTCAGCGCGGAGCAGGCCGCGGCGAACGAGCTCGTGCTGGGCTGGATGCGTGACGCCGGTATGGCGGCGCGCCGCGACGCGATCGGCAACGTGGTCGGCCGCTACGAGGGCGATCGTCCGGGGTTGCCCTGCCTGATGCTCGGCTCGCACCTCGACACGGTGCGCGACGCCGGCAAGTACGACGGAATGCTCGGCGTCGTGACCGCGATCGAGTGCGTCGCGAGCCTCACCGCGCGCGGGAAGCGGCTCCCGTTCGCGATCGAGGTCGTCGGGTTCGCGGACGAGGAGGGCGTCCGCTTCGGAGCCACGCTGCTCGGGAGCCGTGCGATCGCCGGGACGTTCGACCCGCAAGTCCTCGACGCCACGGACCGCGCCGGCACCAGCATGCGCCAGGCGCTTGCGGACGCCGGACTCGATCCGGACCGTCTTCCGACCGCGGCGCGCCGGCGCGACGAGATCCTCGCCTACGGGGAGCTTCACATCGAGCAGGGCCCGGTGCTCGAGGCCGAGGGGTTGCCCGTCGGCGTCGTCACCGCGATCAACGGCTTCACTCGCTACACCGTCGACGTGACCGGCGTCGCCGGGCACGCCGGGACGGTGCCCATGAACCTGCGCCGCGACGCGCTCGCCGGCGCCGCCGAGTGCGCGCTCGCGGTCGAGCGGATCTGCTCGCTGGTGCCCGACCTCGTCGGCACGGTCGGGCGGTGCGAGGTGCTTCCGGGCGCGCTGAACGTGATCCCCGGAAGCGTGAAGTTCACTCTCGACATCCGCTCGCCCCGCGACCCCGATCGGCTGGCCGCCGTCCGGGACGTGCTCGCGGAGTGCCGCGCGATCGGCGCGCGGCGCAGGCTGAAGCTCGATGCCGCGCCGCTCATCGAGCACGCGACGACGCCGTGCGCCCCCTGGCTCATGGACCAGATGGCGGTGGCGGTCGAAGTCGAGGGCGTGCGCCCGTATCGACTGCCGAGCGGCGCGGGACACGACGGCATGGCAATGCAGGCGATCGCCGACGTGTGCATGGTGTTCGTCCGTTGCGAGAAGGGGATCAGCCACAATCCCGCCGAGGCGATCACCGTAGCGGACGCCGGCATCGGCGCCCGGGTGCTCGCGCGTTTCATCGAGAACTTCCGGCCGCAGGGCGCGCGGTGAAGGTCACCGCGATCGAGACGGTCCACGTCGGGGCGTACCCCAGTATCCTCTGGGTCGAGATCCACACCGACGCCGGGCTCACGGGCCTCGGCGAGACGTGCCACGGCGCGCACGCGGTCGCGGCCGAGATCCACGAGTCGGTCGCGCCGTACCTGCTCGACCGGGATCCGCTCGCGATCGAGGCGCACAGCCACAGGCTCTTGAATCCCTATCTCGGGTTCGGCGCGGCCGGCGTGGAGGTGCGCGCGGCGAGCGCGGTCGACATCGCCCTCTGGGACCTCCGGGGGAAGTGCGCGAACCTGCCGGTGTGGCAGCTCCTCGGCGGGCTCACTCGCGAGCGGATTCGCGTCTACAACACCTGCGCGGGCTACACCTACAACCAGGCGGGCGGGCGCCGGCTCGTGACCGCGGACGGGCACTACGAAGCGGAAGGCCTCTACGAGGATCAGGTCGCGTTCATGCAGCGACCGGCCGAACTGGCGGAGAGCCTGCTCGAGATGGGCATCGGCGCCATGAAGATCTGGCCGTTCGACGTCGCGGCCGAGGCGACGGGCGGCGCGTCCATCTCGAGCGCCGAGCTGAAGGCCGGGCTCGAGCCGTTCCGCCGCATCCGCGAGGCCGTCGGCGACCGCATGGAGATCCTGTGCGAGCTGCACTCGCTCTGGAACCTTCCCGCTGCGGTCGCGATCGGGCGGGCGCTCGCGGAGTACCGCCCGTTCTGGGCGGAGGATCCGGTAAAGATGACGAACCCGGCGGTGCTCGCCGACTACCGCGCGCGCGTCCCGGTCCCGGTCTGCGCGAGCGAAACGCTCGCCGGGCGGGGCGCGTTCCGCGCGCTGCTCGAGGCGGGTGCGGTCGACTATGTGATGCTCGACGTGAGCTGGGTCGGCGGGTTGTCGGAGGCAAGCAAGATCGCGAGCCTGGCAGAGACCTGGCACCGGCCGATCGCCCCGCACGACTGCACCGGGCCGGTGGTGCTCATCGCGTCGCTCGCCCTGGCGCTCAGCGCGACGAATGCGGTCTTCCAGGAGGTCGTGCGCGCGTACTACACCGGCTGGTACCGGGAGATCGTGACCGAGCTGCCGCGGATCGAAGGCGGATACGCGTACCCGATGCACGGACCGGGCCTCGGGACCGCGCTCGCGCCGCGCGTGAGGCAGCGCCCCGACGTCACCGTCCGAAGGACCGCGCTTGCATGACCGACCCGCGCCGCCGGATCCGGGATTTCCTCCCCGGCGAGCGCGGCCGCGAGGCCCAGTTCCTCGCGGAGCTGGTGCGGGTGCCCTCGGACAATCCGCCGGGGGACTGCGCGCCGCACGCCGCGCGCGCGGCCAGCCTGCTCGAGGGCCTCGGCTTCGAGGTGGAGCGCCACCCGGTGCCCGCGGAGCTGGTCCGTGCGCGCGGCATGATCTCGTGCACCAATCTCGTCGTCCGCCAGCGCTTCGGCAGCGGCGGGCCGACCGTCGCGTGCAACGCCCACGGCGACGTCGTGCCGCCCGGGCTCGGTTGGAGTACGGACCCCTACGGCGCAGAGATCCGCGACGGCTGCATGTACGGTCGCGGCGTCGCGGTGTCGAAGTCCGACTTCGCCACCTATTCCTGGGCGCTGCTCGCCCTAAAGCAGAGCGGCGCACCGCTCGCCGGCGCGGTCGAGCTCCACTTTACCTACGACGAGGAAGCTGGTGGCGAGCTCGGCCCGAAATGGCTGCTCGAACGCGGGATCACCAAACCCGACTTCGCGATCTGCGCCGGGTTCTCGTACGGCATCACCACGGCGCACAACGGCTGTCTCCACCTCGAGGTCGAGGTGTTCGGCAAGAGCGGTCACGCGGCCGAGCCGGAGAAGGGCGAGGACGCGCTCGAAGCAGCGGCTGCGATCCTCAACGACCTCTACGCCTACCGCAAGGCGCTCACCGCGCTGCAATCGGCGATCCCGGGCATCGGCAGCCCGACGCTGGTCGTCGGCTTGATCCACGGCGGCATCAACACCAACGTGGTGCCCGACAAGGTCACCTTTCGCCTCGATCGCCGCATCATCCCGGACGAGACGCCGGGCGCGGCGGAGCGTTTCCTCACCGCCCTGGTCAAGGAGTCGGTGCGAAGGATGCCCGGCATCCGCGTCGCGATCCGGAGGATCCTGCTCGCGCAGCCGTTCGTCCGCCGCCCCGGGCAGGAGCACATGGTGCACGCGATCGGCAGGAACGCCCAGGAGGTGTTCGGCGTCGAGGTCGAGCCGCACGGCGTGCCGCTCTACACCGACGCCCGCCACTACAGCGAGGCGGGTATCCCGACGGTGCTCTACGGCGCGGGCCCGCGCACCCTCGAGGAGGCGAACGGGCACCGCGCCGACGAGAACCTGAAACTCGACGATCTGCACCGAGCGACCGAGGTCGTGGCGCTCGCGCTCGCCGACATGCTCCGAACTTCCTGAACCACTCTAGCCCATGGGCATCAAGCGCAAGTCCAAGCGCCCCCCGGCGGCAAGCGCTTACCCGCGCGACCTCGTCGGCTACGGGCGCAATCCCCCGCATCCCGACTGGCCGGGCGGCGCGCGCGTCGCGGTCCAGTTCGTCCTCAACTACGAGGAGGGCGGCGAGGCGAGCGTGCTGCACGGCGACGCCGGCTCCGAGATGTTCCTGTCCGAGATCGTCGGCGCGCAGGCCTATCCGGCGCGCCACATGAGCATGGAGTCGATCTACGAGTACGGCGCCCGGGTCGGCGTGTGGCGGATCCTGCGCGAGTTCGAGCGCCGCGGGCTCCCGCTCACGGTGTTCGGCGTGTCGATGGCGCTGGAGCGGCATCCGGAGGCGACCGCAGCGTTCCTCGAGCTCGGCCACGAGATCGCCTGCCACGGCTGGCGGTGGATCCACTACCAGCACGCGAGCCCGAAGCTCGAGGCCGAGCACATGCGAATCGGCACCGGGATCATCCGGCGCCTGACGAAGGACAAGTGGCCGCTCGGGTGGTACACCGGGCGCGACAGCCCGAACACCCGGCGCCTGGTGGTCGAGCACGGGGGCTTCGAATACGACGCCGACTACTACGGCGACGAGCTGCCGTTCTGGACCACCGTCGAGACCGCGAACGGCCGCAAGGTCCAGCATCTCGTCGTGCCCTACACGCTCGACGCGAACGACATGCGGTTCGCGACCCCGCAGGGGTTCAACACCGCGGAGCAGTTCTTCACCTATCTCCGCGACAGCTTCGACGTGCTGTACGCCGAGGGCGCCGAGCGGCCGAAGATGATGTCGGTCGGGCATGCACTGCCGGCTGCTCGGCCGGCCGGGGCGCTTCCGCGGCCTGCAGCGCTTCCTCGACCACGTGCAGGCGCACGATAAGGTCTGGGTCTGCCGGCGGATCGACATCGCGCGGCACTGGCGGAGCCGCTTTCCGCCGAAGGCATAGAATCCCATCGCGCCTCCCGAGGGGCGCGAGGCGATGGGCGGTCTCGACGGCTTTCCGGTTCTGGCAGCACCCCGACTTCGCGGCGGGGTTCGAGTGGTATCGCGACGTCGCGGCGAACCGCAAGCCGGCGAAGTTCCTGATCGCCCGCTCCGTCGCCGTCGGCACGCCGCTCGACGCGACCGAGGAAGCTCTCTGGCTCGAGCTCGAGCGCGCGAACGCGCGAGGTTCCTCGACCTCTGGACCGCGATCAAGGATGGCGGATGCGGCGCTTCCCGCGCCCGCGAGCCCGAGCCTCCTCGATCTCTGCCGCGAGCTCGCTTACCGGATGCTCGCGCACTGCAACTTCTGCCGCTGGGACTGCCGGGTGGACCGCAGCACGGGCGCGAAGCTGGGCGCCTGCAAGCTCGGTTCCGGCACGCGCGTCTCGAGCTACTTCCACCATCCGGGCGAGGAGCTGATCTACCGCGGCCGGCACGGCTCTGGGACGATCTTCTTCACCTCCTGCAACATGCGCTGCGCGTTCTGCCAGAACGGGGACATCTCGACCGACAAGGACAACGGCGAGCCGGTACGGCGCGCACGCTCGCGACGATGGCGTGGATCCTCCGCGTCGAGGGCTGCCACAACATCAACTGGGTCGGCGGCGATCCGACGATCCACCTGCACACGATCGTCGACGCGATCGGCCAGCTTCCCCGAGCTCCGCCCGACCGACGACGATCTGCGCGCGGCGCTGCCGATCGAAGGCCGACTGGCGCGCCGCGTTCCCGGCCGCGCGCGCGAACGCCGAGTATCGCGGCGCGTTCAACGCGCCGCAGCTATGGAACTCGAACTTCTTCATGACCGGCGAAGCCATGCGGCTGCTGCGGCTCCTCATGGACATCTGGCTGCCGGACTTCAAGTTCGGCCCGGGCGAATGCGCGAAGGAGCTCTCCCGCACGCCGTGGTACTGGGACACCGTGACTGGGAACCTGAAGCTGATCCACGGCTGGGGCGAGGAGTTCACCATTCGTCACCTGGTCATGCCCGATCACGTCGAGTGCTGCACCCGGCCGGTGCTGGAGTGGATCGCGCGGGAGATGCCCGAAGTGCCGGTGAACGTGATGGACCAGTACCGGCCGGAGAACTTCTGCGATCCCGACGACCCGAAGTTCAAGGATCGCTATCGGCCGATCGCGCGGCGGCCGCGGCGCGACGAGATCCTCGCGGCGTATCGCTACGCGAGCGAGCTGGGCGTGCGCTTCCAGTCGCTCTCGTGGGAGAAGAACACGACCGGGCTGCGCCTCTAGTCGTCGCGCCGGGCGCCGTGCGGTAGCATACGCGGCGCCGATGAAGCCGAAACTCCCCAAGCTCACCGAGCTCGAAGACGAGGAGCGCATCCTCGACGACCTCGACCCCGCGCCGCGCCTCCTGATGGGCCCGGGGCCGATCAACGCCGACCCGCGCGTGCTGCGCGCGATGTCGGCGCCGCTCCTCGGCCAGTTCGATCCCCAGTTCCGCGCCTACATGAAGGAGACGACGGCGCTGTACCGTCGCGTCTTCGAGACCGCGAATCGCTGGACGCTCGTCGTCGACGGCACGGCGCGCGCGGCGATCGAGTGCGCGATGGTGTCGCTCGTCGAGCCCGGGGACCGCGTGCTCGTGCTCTCGTTCGGGCGGTTCGGCCAGCTCAAGACCGAGATCGCGCGCCGTGTCGGCGCCGATGTCCAGGTGCTCGAGACCGAGTGGGGCACGGTGTTCCGGCCGGAGCAGGTCGAGGCGGCGCTCAAGGCGTTCTCGCCGAAGCTCGTGGCGACGTGCCAGGGCGACACCTCGACGACGATGGCCCAGCCGCTCGCCGAGATCGGCAAGCTCTGCCATCGCTACGGCGCGATGCTGCAGGTCGACGCGACCGCGACCCTCGGCGGCATGCCGCTGCCGGTGGACGCCTGGGAGATCGACTGCGTGACCGGCGGGCTGCAGAAGTGTCTCGGCGGGCCGTCGGGCTCGGCGCCGATCACGCTCGGCGACGCGGCCGCGGCGGCGATCTACCGCCGCCGGCACATCGAGGAAGGCTTGCGCCCCAAGGACTACGTGCCGGGCGAGGGCCGGATCATCCCGTCGAACTACTTCGACCTCGCGATGCTGATCGACTACTGGAGCGACCTGGCGCTCAACCATCACACCGAGGCGACGTCGATGCTCTACGCAGCGCGCGAGTGCGCGCGGATCTTCGTCAAGGAGGGCCGCGCGGCGGTGTTCCGTCGCCACGCGCTCGCCGGCGCAGCGGTGGTGGCGGGCGTCGAGGCCATGGGCCTGCAGGTCTTCGGCGACAAGGCGCACAAGATGCCGAACGTCACCGGCGTCCACATCCCGGCCGGCGTCTCCGGCGATCGGGTGCGGCTGGCGATGCTGAACGACTTCAACATCGAGATCGGCACCTCGTTCGGCCCGCTGCACGGCAAGGTGTGGCGGATCGGCGCCATGGGCTACAACGCCCGCCCGGATTGCGTGCTCGCCACGCTCGCCGCGTTGGAGACGGTGCTCGCGGCGGAAGGCCACAGGCTCCCGCGCGGTGCTGGCGTCGACGCCGCGCGGGCGGTGTATCGCGCCTAGCCCGCGCGCGCTTCGGGTGCATCTCCGCCCGGCGCGCACCTGCCGGGTGCGCGTACCGCGGCGGCCGCGTGCCGCGGCGCATCGCGCTTGACACGCGCGAGCGGCATCGCATATAAACTTTCGCCACGCGGTCCGAACTGTCGAGCACTGGTCCGACCAGCGACGCGCCGCGCCAACGGAGCCGACCGGAGCGCGATCCATGGCGGGCTGGGTGGGGCAGCGGTTGCGGCGTCGCGAGGACCCCGAGCTGCTCACGGGCAAGGCGCGGTACATCGCCGATCTCACGCGGCCCGGCATGCTCCACGCCGCGTTCCTGCGTAGTCCCCACGCTCACGCGCGCGTCGGCGCGATCGACGCCGACGCCGCGCGCCGTCTTCCCGGCGTGCACGCCGTCCTCACCGGCGCCGACCTGCCGCCGGAGCTCGGGACGATGCCGAGCATGCACGTCTTCGACGAGCATCGTCTTACCCCGACCTGGGCGCTCGCCCGCGAGCGGGTCCGCTACGCGGGCGAGCCGGTGGCCGTGGTCGCCGCCGACACCCCGTACCTCGCGGAGGACGCGCTCGACCTGATCCGGGTCGACTGGGAGCCGCTGCCCGTGGTGGCCGACGTCGATGCCGCGCTCGCGCCGGACGCGCCGCGGCTGTACGACGACTGGCCCGACAACGTGGCCGCGAAGTTCGAGACCCAGATCGGCGACGTGGACCGCGCGCTGGCGGAAGGCGAGGTCACGCTCACCGAGCGCTTCCGGATCCAGCGCAACTTCGCCTGCCCGATCGAGACGCGCGGCGTGCTCGCCGAGTGGGACGTGCACCGCGACGAGCTCGTGGTGACGACTTCGTCGCAGATCATGCACCAGGCGCGCGACTATCTCGCCGCGATGCTGGGTCTGCCCACGCACCGTGTCCGGGTGCTCGTCCCACGGGTCGGCGGCGGGTTCGGCGCGAAGTTCCACTTCTACAACGAGGAGGCCGCGGTCGCGCTCGCCGCGCGCGCCGTCCGGCGGCCGGTGCGCTGGATCGAGGACCGGCTGGAATCGTTCGTCGCCACCGTTCACGCCCGCGAGCAGCGCATCGACGTCAGGCTCGCGGCGCGGCGCGACGGCACGATCACGGGGATCCTCGCCGACATCGTCGGCGACCTCGGCTCGATGCACCACACGGTGAGCATGGGCCCGGTGTGGCTCACCGCGGTCATGATGACCAACGTCTACCGGATCCGGAACGCGCGGGTGCGGGCGCGCGCCGTGGTGACGAACAAGACGCCGCTCGGGTCGTACCGCGGCTGGGGCCAGCCACAGGCGAACTTCGCGGTCGAGCGGCTGGTCGATCGCCTCGCGCAGACCCTCGCGCTCGATCCGGCCGAGGTCCGGCGCCGGAACTTCATTCCGCCGGAGGCGTTCCCCTACACCGGCATCTTCCACACCTTCGACAGCGGCCGCTACGCGGACTGTCTCGAGCGCGCGCTCGCGACCTTCGACTACGCCGGCTGGCGGCGCCGCCAGGTGGCGGCGCGTGCCGGCGGGCGCGCAGTCGGCATCGGGATGTCGTTTCACGTCGAGAACACCGCCCTCGGGCCGTCGCGGGCGCTCAACCAGGGCAAGTGCACCCAGGGCGGGTACGACATCGCGCGCGTGCGCATGGAGCCGAGCGGCGAGGTGACGGTGTACACCGGGCTGTGCGAGATGGGCCAGGGATTCACCAACGGGCTCGCCCAGGTCTGCGCCGACGCGCTCGGCATCGATCGCGACGCGGTCCACGTGGTCACCGGCGACACCCAGGTGTGCCCCTACACCGGCTACGGCACTGGCGCGAGCCGCTCGGCCACGGTCGGGGGCGCGGCGCTGATGAAGGCGGCGGGCAGGCTGCGCGAGAAGATCGCCGAGATCGCGAGCCACATGCTCGAAGCTGCACCGGAGGACCTGCGCTTCGGCGACGGGCGCGTGGCGATCGACGGCGCGCCGTGGCGCGCGGTGACGATGGCGGAAATCGCGGACGCCGCGTACCACCAGGCCATCAAGCTGCCCGAAGGCATGGAGCCGGGGCTGGAGACGGTCGCCGCGTTCGATCCGACGGCGATGGCCTGGCCGTACGGCGTGAACCTCGCGGCGGTCGAGGTGGACACCAAGCTCGGGGAGGTGAAGTTCCTCGACTACGTGATGTTCCACGACTCCGGGACGGTGCTCAACCCGATGATCGTCGAGGGGCAACTCCACGGCGGGGTCGCGCAGGGCATCGGCCAGACGCTGTACGAGGAGCTCGCGTACGACGCCGACGGGCAGCTCCTCACCGGCTCGTTCATGGACTTCCTGATCCCGACTGCGACCGAGATCCCGCGGATCCGTATCGACCACACGACGACGCCCTCGCCGGTGATCCCCGGCGGCACCAAGGGCGTCGGCGAGGGCGGGGTGATCGGTCCGCCGGCCGCGGTGGTGAACGCGATCGAGGATGCGCTCGCCGGCTACGGGGTGAAGTTCACCGAGCTGCCGGTAACGCCCGAGCGGATCCTCGGCGCGCTGCGCGGGAAGCGCGAGGCCAGGCGATGAAGCCTCCGGCCTTCGACTACTACGCGCCGGACTCGCTCGACGAGGCGCTGGCGCTCCTCGACCGGCTCGGCGCGAATGGGAAGCTGCTCGCGGGCGGACAGAGCCTCGTGCCGCTGCTCAACATGCGCCTCGCGCGCCCGCAGGCGATCGTCGACCTGAACCGCGTGCCGGGGCTCGCGGACATCCGCCGCGACGGCGACGAGCTCGTCCTCGGCGCGATGGTCCGCCACCTGCAGCTCGAGCGCGATCCGGTGGTCCGCGCGCACGTACCGCTGTTGAGCGAGGTCGCCGATCACATCGCCCACATCCAGATCCGCACCCGCGGCACGCTGGGCGGAAGCCTCGCGAACGCCGCGCCCGCGGCCGAGCTGCCGGCGGCGATGACGGCGCTCGAGGCGAAGCTGGTCGTCCGCAGCGCCCGGGGCGGCGCGCGGACGCTGCCACCGGCGGAGTTCTTCGCCGGACCGCTGCAGACCGCACTCGCTGCGAACGAGGTGCTGGTCGAGGTCCGGGTCCCGATCCCCGCGCCCGGGACGGGCTGGGCGTTTGCCGAGTTCGCGCGGCGACGCGGGGATTTCGCGCTCGCCGGCGCGGCGGCGCTCGCCCGGCTCGACGCCCGGGGCAGGGTGGCGAGTGCTCGCCTTGCGCTCTGCGGCGTGGGCGACGTTCCGCTCCGGCTGCACGACGTGGAGCGCTCGCTCGTCGGCGCCGAGACCGGGGCGTCAGCGCTTGCGCGCGTCGCCAGCGCGGTGCGCGCCGCGGTGCCGGGCCGTGCCGACCTGCAGCTCTCGGCCGAGTCGCGGCGCGAGGTCGCCGGCGAGATCGCGCAACGGGCGCTCGCGCGCGCGATCGAGCGCGCCGCGCGACCGGCGTAGACGGAGCGGCCGATGCCTTCCCGCCACCGCGTCCAACTCGTCGTCAACGACGTGCCGGTCGACCGCGAGGTCGAGGGACGACTGCTCCTCGCCGACTTCCTGCGCAGCGAGCTCGAGCTGACCGGGACCCACGTCGGCTGCGAGCACGGGGTCTGTGGTGCCTGCACCGTGCTGGTCGACGGGCTGCCCGCGCGCTCGTGCCTCATGCTCGCAGTCCAGGCGCACGGCGCCCGCGTCGAGACCGTCGAGAGCCTCGCCAACGGCGAGGCGCTGCACCCGCTCCAGCAGGCATTCTGGGAATCCCACGCGCTGCAGTGCGGGTTCTGCACGCCTGGCGTGCTGATGACGCTCGTCTACGCGCTGCGCGAGCGGCCCGATCTCGACGACGAGCAGGAGATCCGCGAGACCCTCGCCGGCAACCTCTGCCGCTGTACCGGCTACCAGAACATCGTCGACGCGGTGCGCCTTGCGGCGCGGCGCATGCGCGAAGCTGCAACCGCCGACCGATGACCGCCGCTCTTTCCTAGGAGAACGACCATGCTAACGAAACGCCGATTCCTCGCCGTATCGACGATCCTCTGCGCCGCGGTCGCCGGCCTCGCCGCGTCGCCCGCCCTGGCGCAGGCGCAGAAGCTCCGGGTGGCGGCGGTGCTGCCGTTCCCCACCAACGACGTCAGCTGGAGCCAGGCGCTGCACGCCGGCCTCGAGCAGCTGCAGCGCGAGGGGCGCATCGAGTACGCGTACACCGAGAGCGTGCAGACGGCCGACGTCGAGCGGGTGCTGCGGCGGTACGCCGAGCGCAATCCGGACCTGATCATCGCCCACAGCGGGACCTTCAAGGACGCGGCGTTCCGCGTGAGCAAGGAGTTTCCGCAGCTGAAGTTCGCCTGGCCGAGCTTCGGCACCCAGGACAAGGGCCCGAACCTCGCCGCCTACGACACCCCGGTCTGGGAGGCGTCCTACTTCGGCGGCATCGTCGCCGCGCACGTCTCGAAGACCGGCAAGCTCGGGTTCGTCGGCGGCATCGCGCTGCCCGGCTGCAAGGCGATCTTCAACGCGTTCCGCGACGGCGCGAACTCGGTCAAGCCCGGGCTCGAGGTGACCCCGGTGTACGTCGGCAGCTTCGTCGACATCGCGAAGGCGAAGGCGCTCGCGCTGTCGCTCGCGGATCGCGGGGTCGACGTGTTCTCGATCTGCGGCGCCGGCCCGGCGCGCGGCGCGATCGAGGCCGCCCGCGAGCGCAACCTCTACGCGGTCGGGTACGTCTACGACATGTCCTCGCTCGCCCCGCAGAACGTGCTCGGCAGCCTGGTCTGGGACGGCTACAAGGGCATGGGCCAGGTCGTCGACGACATCCAGAAGAACGCGTTCCTGCCGGCGAAGTACTACGCCGGGAGCGCGCGGGAGGGAATCACGACCTTCAAGCTGAACGAGGCCATCGTCGGCTCGCTGCCCGCCTCCGCGGTCAAGGCGTTGAACGACAGCACGGCGCGGGTCGCGAAGGGCGAGCTGAAGATCCCGGTGTCGTTCGAATAGCGATGGCCGCGCCCGGCGCCGCCGCGATCGTGATGCGCGGCATCACGAAGCGGTTCGGCGCCATCGTGGCCAACGACGGCATCGACTTCGATCTCGCCCCGGGCGAGATCCACGGCCTCGTCGGGGAGAACGGCTCCGGCAAGACGACGCTGATGAGCATCCTCTACGGGTTGGTGCGGCCCGACGAGGGCGAGATCGCGGCGGCCGGGCAGCCGCTCGCGCTGCGCGGCCCGACCGACGCGCTGCACGCCGGGATCGCGATGATCCCGCAGCGCTTCCGCTTGGTGCCCACGCTGTCGGTCGCGGAAAACGTCGCGCTCGGGCTCGAGCCGCACGGACGGCGCCAGGGACGGATGCTCCGCGAGGTGGGTGCGCGTCTCGCCGAGCTGGCCGGGCGCTACGGCCTGGGCGTCGACCCGGACGCCCGGGTCGAGGCGCTCTCGATGGGCGAGCGGCAGCGGGTCGAGATCCTGCGCGCCCTCTATCACGAGTCGCGCGTGCTGCTCATGGACGAGCCGACATCGGTGCTGACGCCCGGCGAGGTCGAGCAGCTCTTCGCGATGATCCGGCGCATGGCGGCCGAAGAGGGCCGGACGGTGGTCCTCGTCACGCACAAGCTCCGCGAGGTGATCGGGCTCGCCGACCGCATGACCGTGCTGCGGCAAGGCCGGAAGATCGGCACGTTCGACGCTGCCGGGGCGACCGCCGCGCGGCTCGTCGAGGCGATGATGGGCGAGCGCGCGGGCGCCGCGAACGGGGAGGCCCGGCCGCGCGCGCGGGGTCCCGAGCGACGTTCGGCGCCGGTGCTGGAGGTGCGGGGCTTGTCCGTCCGGCCTGCGGCGGGCGAGCCGCTCGTCTCGCGCGCGCTCCGGGACGTCGGGTTCGCGGTCGGCGCCGGCGAGGTGTACGGCATCGCCGGCGTCGAAGGCAACGGCCAGTGGGAGCTCGAGCTCGCGCTCGCCGGGCTGATCGCGCCGGAGCGCGGGGACGTCCGGGTGCTCGGGCAGCCGGGAATTCCGCGCAGCCGCACTGCGTACATTCCGTCGGACGGCCAGCTGTGGGGCGTCATCCGCGACCTGACGGTCGCGGAGAACCTGCTCCTCGCCGAGGCCGCCGCCGGCTCGATCCTGAGCGCGGCGCCGACGCGCCGGCCCGAGGCGCTCGCGGCCGCGGCGCGCGCCATCGATCGCTACCACATCGTTCCGAAGGACCCGCGCCTGCGCGCGCGTCAGCTCTCGGGCGGCAATGCGCAGAAGCTTCTCCTCGCGCGCGAGCTGGGGCGGAACCCGGTCCTCGTCATCGCGGCCCAGCCGACGGCGGGGCTCGACGTCGCCGCGGCGGCCTTCGTTCGCGCCGAGCTGCGGCGCGCGGCGGACGGGGACGCGGCGGTGGTCATCATCTCGTCGGACATCGACGAGCTGATCGAGCTCGCGGACCGGATCGGCGTCATGTACGACGGTGTCCTCCAGGGCGAGTGGCCGGCGGCGGCCGCGACGATCGGCGCGCTCGGTGCGGCGATGGCCGGGGTGAGGGCGCATTCGGAGGCGCCGCCGGCGTGATGCCCGAGCCGCAGGCCACCCGTTCCGGCGCCGCGGAGCTCGCCGCCTCGCTCGCCGTGCCGCCGCGCGCCGAAGCCCTGCTGCGCGGCGCGCGCGATGCGCTCCGCGTCACGCTCGCGGTGGCGGCGGGCGCGCTCGTGTCCGCCGGTCTGGTGGCGGCGCTCGGCCACGACCCGTTCGCCGCGCTCCGCGTGATGCTGGAGACGGTGTTCCGCAGCCGGTCCGGGTTCGTCGACACGGTGCTCCAGGCGACGCCGCTCCTCCTGATCGCGCTCGGCTACGCGCTCGCGTTTCGCGCCCGGGTGTGGACGGTCGGGGGCGAGGGCCAGTTCCACCTCGGCGCCGCGGCCGCGGGGCTCGTGGCGCTCGGACTGCCGGCGGCGACGCCCGGACCGCTCGGTCTCGCGCTCGCCGTCGCCGCCGCGATCGCCGCCGGGACGGCGTGGGCGTTCGTCCCGGGCTGGCTGCGCGCACACCGCGGGGTGAACGAGGTGGTCTCGACCCTGATGCTCAACTTCGTCGGGATCTTCGTCATGAGCTGGCTGATCCGCACCGTGCTGCGCGACCCCGACATCCCGCTCCTCCAGACCCCGGCGTTTCCGGAGGCGTTCCGCTTCGCGGCCTTCGGCCAGAGCCGCCTCCACGTCGGCGTCGTGCTCGCGCTCGTGCTCGTCCCCGCGGTCGCCTACCTTGCGTACGGGTGCACGTTCGGGGCGCGTGCGCGGGCGATCGGCGCGAACCCGCGCGCGAGCCTGGCCGCCGGCGTCGACGTGCCGGGAACGATCATCGCGCTCTTCGTGCTGAGCGGCGCGCTGGCGGGCCTCGCCGGGGCGGTCCACGTGCTCGGGGTCACGCATCGGCTGGTCGTCGGGCTGTCGCACGACTTCGGGTACACCGCGGTGCTGGTCGCGCTGCTCGCGCGCAACCATCCGGTCGCCGTGATCCCTGCCGCGTTCCTGTTCTCGGCGCTCGTGGTCGGCGCCGAGGGCGTGCAGGTCGAGCTGCGGATCCCGAGCGACTTCGTGCGGGTCTTCATGGGGATCCTGGTGCTGTTCGTGCTCGCCGCCGACGCGCTCGCGCGGCGCCGCGCGCCATGACGCCGGACGCGCTCCTGCAGCTTGCCTCGGGCGCGCTCGTCTTCGCGACCAACTTCGCGCTCGTCGTCGGGCTGGCGGCGGTGGGCGCGGCGGTGACCGAGCGCGCGGGCGTGCTCAACCTCGGGCACGAGGGCGTGATGCTGTTCGGCGCCGCGGTCGGGTTCGTCGTCGCCTACGCGGCGAAGAATCCGTGGGCGGGGCTCGCCGGCGGCGTCGCGGCGGGGTTCGCGCTCGGGCTGCTGCTCGCGGTCTGGAGCGTGCTCTTCAAGACCGAGCAGGTGATCAACGGCCTGCTCCTGGTGCCGATCGGGTTCGGCCTCGGGAACGTGCTGTTCAAGCACCACTTCACCGGCGCGCTCGAGCCGCCGCGCGTGCCGCCGGTCGCGCCGGTCGGCATCCCGCTGCTCGAGGACATCCCGCTGCTCGGGCCGGTGCTCTTCGATCGCTCCCCGCTCGTCTACGCGGCGCTCGCGCTGATCGCGGTGGTCGCGTGGTTCCTCGCGCGCACGCGCGCGGGAATGACGATCCGCGCGGCCGGCGAGTCGCCGGAGACGCTCGACTTCAACGGCATCAGCGTGGACCGCTATCGCTTCGCCGCGGTGGTGATCGGGACCGGTCTCACCGGTTTTGCCGGCGCGCTGCTGGCGGTCGACCAGCTGCACCTCTTCCATCCGGCGATGACCGCCGGGCGGGGCTGGATCGCGATCGCGATCGTGATCGTCGGCGGCTGGCGGCCGTGGGCCTGCCTCGCGGCGGCGTTCCTCTTCGGGATCACCGACATGGTCCAGTTCCAGGTCCAGATCCAGGCCTTCCCGGTGCCGTACGAGCTGCTGCTCAGCCTGCCGTACGTCGCCACCGTCGCGGTGCTCGCGTGGTGGCGCTCGTCGGTGCGGGCGCCCGCGGCGCTCGGCGAGCCCTACCGGCGGTGAGCCCGACCGCGCGACCGATGAGGATGCACCGATGACAGACCACGTTTCGTCCATCCCCGTGATCGACCTCGGCCCGAGCTTTTCGCCCGCGCTGGAAAGCCGCAAAGCGGTCGCGGCCGAGATCCGCGCGGCCTGCCGGGACACCGGGTTCTTCTACGTCAGCAATCACGGCGTGCCCGAGGCCACGATCCAGGCCACGCTCGAGACGAGCAGGCGGTTTTTCGCCAGGCCGCTCGCGGCCAAGATGCCGCTCCTCGGAGCGGGGGGCTACGGGTACGACCCTCCGCAGCTGCAGGTCCTCGACGCGGCCGCGCCGCCCGATCTGAAGGAGGGCTTCATGATGGGGCCCGCGGAGAGCGAGCTGGCGCGGAGCGTCAAATGGCCCGCCGACATGCCCGAGCTGCGCCGCCAGCTCGAGGAGTATGACGCGCGCATGCGCCGGCTCGGGCGGCACCTCGTGCGGTGCATCGCGCTCTCGCTCGATCTCGCGGAGGACTATTTCGACGACGGCTACGACCGGCCGTCGTGCTCCGTGCGCCTGCTCCACTACGCGCCACGGCCGAGCGACGCACTGCCGAACCAGCTCGGCGCCGGTGCGCACACCGACTGGGGCGCGATCACGATGCTCGTCCAGGACGACGTCGGCGGCCTCGAGGTGAAGGGCGCCGACGGCCAGTGGATCAAGGCGACGCCGATCCCCGGCACCTTCGTCATCAATCTCGGCGACATGATCCGCCGCTGGACCAACGATACCTATCGCTCCACGCTGCACCGCGTCGTGACCGGCACCGCCAGCCGCGACCGCTACTCGATCGCGACGTTCTTCAACCCGCGCGACGACTATCGCGTGGTGTGCGTCCCGACCTGCCTGGCCGCGAACGCGGAGCCGATCTACCCGCCGTGCACGGTCGGCGAGCACATCATGGACATGATGCGCAAGACCTACGGCGCGGCGCTCGAGTCGCGCGCTTGACATGCCCAACTGGTTCATTCACATAATCGCTGGTCGGACCACCGGCCGCACCGCGCCATGACCGCCAAGCCGCGCATCGCCCATTTCGCCGGCCCGAATGCGACGATCCAGAACTCGCCGCCGCTCGTCACCAGCAACCAGGCGCGGGCGAAGTACGGCCTGCCGCCGCGGCTGAACCCGGACGGCAGCCGGCCGCGGTTCGACGAGCTGCGCGCGCAGCGGCTCGCCGCGCCGGTCACGGTGTACGTGGAGCAGTTCAGCGCCCATCCGCTCGAGCGGGACGCCGCCGAGCTCTACGCGCCGCCCGACGGCTACCTCGGCGCGGACGGGAGCTTCCACCGCGAACGTCGCAGCCCCGCCGACCGGCCGGTCTACGAGATCGAGCTCCGGCCGGAGGACGGCGTCTATCCGCTGCCGTACATGGCGCGCCAGGCCGACGGGAGTGCCTGGGAGGAAGACTGCGCCGCGGCGGGAGCGCCGGCCGAGCGCGCGCGCCAGCCGTTCTATCCCGACGGCTCGCGCAGCTTCGAGGAGATCGACCGCCTCGGCATCGACGGCAAGGGCCACGGCAACATGATCAGCGCGCGGGCCGAGGTCGACTTCTATCGCGTGCTGCCGCCCGCCGGCTACACGAATGGGCTGCCGGCAGCGCTGCGGACCGACGTCGGCGAGGGCGACATCCCGCCCGAGGTGCGCGGGCGCGACTTCTTCCCGTACCGGCCGTATCACATCGCCGCGATGCCGCCGCGACCGGGCCTCGCCCGCATCGCGAACGCGGTCCAGCGGGTGCTCGCCTCGGGCCGCTACCTCGGCGCGATCTGGACCCAGGGCAGTCCGCGGATCGAGGAGACGATCTACTGGTTCAACCTCATCCTGGACACGACGCTGCCGATCTGCGGCAATGCGGCGCAGCGCCCGCAAGGCGAGATCAGCAACGACGGGCCGAAGAACATCGCCGACGCGGTCGAGTACCTCACCTCGCGGGTGTGGGCCGACGAGGCGGGGCGGAACCGCGCCGGGATGGTGCTCCTCCAGGAGCAGCGGCTCTTCGCCGCGCGCGACGTGCAGAAGGCCGACGCGCGCCCCGGCGGATACATCGCGACCGGCGGCCACGGCGGGGTCATCGGCGCCGCCGGGCACGACGGGCCGCCGGTGCTGACGTATCTCCCGGTCGCGCGGCACACCTACCGCTCCGAGGTCAACCTGAGCCGCCTGCCCGCGGAGGCGATGGGGGTGCGGCGCGAGGGCGGCCGCCTGGTGCGGATCGCGGTGCCGATCAAGGCCGCCGACGGTGCGCTGCTCGACGGCGCGATCCCCAAGGTGACGATCGTCAAGGACGGCAGCTACTGCGCCGACGATTTCGACGAGGATCCGGAGCGCGAGGTGGACCTCCTCGCGCAGCTCGACGCGAACCTGCGCACCGCGCCGCTCGCGGGCTTCGTCGTCGAGGGGCTCGCGCCCTACGGGATGATGACCTCCCAAGCGCGCCACCAGCTGATGATGCGCGCGGTGCACAGCGGCATGCCGGTGGTGCGGGTCGGCCGCGGCAACAACGAGGGCTTCACCCCGGCGCGCGATCGGCTCATCGGCGGCCGCAATCTGACCGCGACCAAGGCGCGGCTGCTGCTCATGGCCTGCCTGATGCGCTTCGGCGGGCTGCCGCCCGCGGCCGACCCGGACCGCCCGACGGCGGCCGAGATCGTCGCGATCCGCCAGGCGGTGGCCGCCTATCAGGCGGTTTTCGATACCCACTAGCGCGCGCCGGACCGAGGAGGCGACCGACATGACCCGCCATCCCACGCTGTTCGTGACCCGCAGGGGTTTGCGCCACCAGCAGGCCGCGCTCGACGCGGCGCCGCCCGAGCTCGACGTCACCGTCCGGCGCACGGCGGACCAGCGCGAGATCCTGCCGCTCCTCGCCGACGCCGAGTTCCTGGTGAGTGAGCGCGTCGGCACGATCGACGCCGAGGTGATCGCCGCCGGACGCAAGCTGAAGCTCATCCAGCGGCTCGGGTCGCAAGTCTGGGACATCGACCTCGCCGCCGCGAGGCGCGCCGGCATCCCGGTGTGCTGCTGGCCGGTCGCGACCTGCATCCTCGTCGCCGAGCACACCATCCTCCTGATGCTCGCGCTCGGGCGGCGCCTGCGGGAGCTGGTGAAGATCACCGACGAGGCGGGCGACTGGGGCCTGCCGCCGAAGCGATGCAGCGAGGACTACTTCGCCTTCAACTGGTCGCGGCGGGAGCATCAAGGGGCGTTCCTCGGCGCGACGGTCGGCATTCTCGGCTTCGGCGAGATCGGCACCGAGCTCGCCCGGCGGCTGAAGCCCTTCGGCTGCACGGTGCTCTACGCGAAGCGCAGCCGCCTGCCGCCGTCGGTGGAGACCGAGCTCGGCCTCACCTACGCCACCCGGGACGAGCTCGCCGAGCGGTCCGACTACGTGAGCTGCCTCCTGCCCAATCTCCCGGAGAACAACCAGAGCGTCGACGCGACGTTCTTCGGGAAAGCGAAGCGCGGCGCCTGCTTCGTGCATTGCGGTGCGCCCGGCACGGTGAACGAAGGCGACCTGATCGCGGCGCTGCGCGGCGGGCGCCTCGGGGGCGCCGCGATCGACTGCTACACCTACGAGCCGCTGCGTCCCGACGACCCGCTCCTCGAGCTCGCGCGCAACCCGGCGGCGAACCTCGTCCTCACGCCGCACGTGGCGGCGGGCACGGTGGCGGCGAGTCGCGACGAGCGGGTGCGCGACTACACGAACCTCCTCGCCGTGCTGCGCGGCGAGCCGCTGCAGCATCGGATCGCATGAGCGTCGGCCGCGCCGCGGTGGGGGTCGCGCGCGGTCCGGCCGTCGGCGCCCGCCGGGGGCCCGGGCAGCGGATCGCAGCGTCGCGGAGCCCGGCGCGGCGCTGGGAGCACGTCGTCACCGGCATCCGGGAGCTGATCCGCCGCGAGGGCCTCAAGCAGGGCGATCGCTTGCCCGGCGAACGGCAGCTCGCCGAGCGGTTCGGCGTGAGCCGCGGGACGGTGCGCGAGGCGATGCAGTTCCTGGCGGCGATCGGTCTCGTCGCGACCCGCCACGGCGACGGATCGGTCATCCGCACGGCGTCGAGCAGCACGCTGCGCGACACCTGGCGCGACTGGGTTGCGAAGCACCAGGGTCGCGTGCTCGAGCTGATCGAGGCGCGGATGGGCAGCGAGATGCTCGCGGCCGAGCTCGCGGCGCGGCGCGCCGGCCCGGAGCACCTCGAGCGCATGGCCGAGGCGCTGCGGGCGATGAAGGCGGCACGCGACGCCACCGCGTTCGTCCAGTGCGATCTCGCGTTCCACTCCGCGCTGCTGCAGGCCGCGGGCAACCGCACGCTGCGCGAGATCGCCGAGGCGCTCGGTGCCGAGCTCGTCCCGGAGCGCGCCGCGCTCGCCGACCTCGCCGGGCGCGTGACGCGGTCGCACGCCGAGCATCTCGCGATCTACGCGGCGATTCGCGCCGGCGACGCGGCGCGGGCGCGCGAGGCGGTGCGCGCCCACCTGGCGAGCGTGCAGCACGACGTGCTGATCGAGGTGCTGGGCGTGGACGAGCGCCGCCCGGCGGCGCCGCGGCGCCGGGCCGCACGCCCGCCCGCCGGGGCGGGCGCATGACCCAGGCCGCCACGCAGCGGGCCGCGCCGGCCCCCGGGTCGGGCCTGCGGCTCGACCCGAAGACCTTCGAGATCCTCCGCCATCGCCTGTGGTACATCAACGACGAGGGCGCGCGCACGATCAGCCGGCTCTCCGGCTCCCCGGTGGCGACCGAGGTGTTCGACATGAACACCGGGTTGATGACCGCCGACGGCGACCTCGTCTACATCGACACCTTCATCTGCGCGCAGGCGACGGGCTTGAGCCCGTTCGTCAAGACCCTGCTCGCGGACTACGCCGACAACCCCGGCATCGGCGTGGACGACACGTTCCTCACCAACGATCCGTACGTCGCGGTCGCGCACCAGACGTGCGTGATGGTGGCCGGTCCGGTGCACTGGGAGGGCCGGCTCGCCGGGTGGACGGGCGCCTCCCTTCACGTGATCGACGTCGGCGGCCCGATGGCGGGACAGGCGCAGATCGACGCCACCGACATTTTCGGCGAGCAGCCGCTGACGCCGCCGGTGAAGTTGGTCGAAGGCGGGCGCCTCCGCCGCGACGTCGAGCGCGCGTACCTGCGCAACTCGCGGCTCCCCGACCTGCTCGCGCTCGACCTGCGCGCGAAGGTCGCAGCGCACCAGGTGATCCGCCGGCGCCTGGTCGAGACGTTCCGCGAGTTCGGCTTCGACGCGGTGCAGGCGGCGATGGCCGACGTGATCGACTACACCGAGCGTCGGCTGCGCGCGCGGCTGCGCGAGCTCCCCGACGGCGAGTGGCGCCACCGCGGCTACATCGAGGTCGGCAGCCGCATCTACGCCTGCGCGGTCACGATGACCAAGGCGGGCGAGCGCCTGGTCTTCGACTTCACCGAGACCGACGACCAGGCGCCGGCGCTCGTCAACTGCACCGTGCACGGCCTCGTCGGCGGGGTGCTGGCGTCGATGCTGGTCTACCTGTGCTGGGACATCCCGTGGTCGCCGGCGGGAGTGCGGCGCGTGCTGGAGGTGAAGTCGCGGCCCGGGAGCGTGTTCCACGCGACCTGGCCGGCGGGGGTCTCGAAGTCGACCACGACCGCGATCTGGGAAGCGCGCAATTTGGCGTCGATCGCGATCGGCAAGATGCTGGGCGCATCGCCGCGCCACCGGGACCGCGCGATGGCGGGCTGGCAGGGGGTGAAGGCGCTCGAGGAGCTGTTCGGTCGCGACGACGCGGGCGAGGCGTTCGGCGGCCCGCTGCTCGACGGCATGGCGGGCGGCAGCGGCGCGCTCTGCTGCCGCGACGGCATCGACACCGGCGGCCACACGAGCTCGGTCCGCGCCACGATCGCGAACGTCGAGAGCTACGAGTATCGCTTTCCGATCCTCTACCTCTACCGCCGCCAGACGCCCGACTCGGGCGGGCCGGGGATGTTCCGCGGCGGCGCCGGGATCAGCATGATGTACACGCTGGCCGGCGTCGAGGAGATCCCCACCAAGATCCTCCACACCTTCGGCGTGGAGCAGCCCGAGTCGCCGGGAATGTTCGGCGGACATCCCTCGTGCACCAACCAGTTCGCGATCCTGCGCCGGAGCGACGTCGAGGCGCGATTCGCGCGCGGCGAAGTGCCGGGCGAACTGGGCGAGATCGCAGGCGACCTCGAGGTCTATCCCGCGTACCAGAGCACCTCGATGCGCCGTGGCGACGTGTACCGCACGGCCTCGCAGGGCGGGGGCGGCTACGGCGACCCGCTCGATCGCGATCCGGCCAGGGTGGCGCAGGACGTCGCGAACGGTCTGGTCACCGTGGAGTGGGCGCGGCGTGCCTATGGCGTGGTGCTCGACGCCGCGGGTGAGGTCGATGTCGCCGCGACGCGGGCCGCGCGCGAGAAAATCCGCGGGGCGCGGCGCACGGCGGCGGGACTCGACGGCAAGGCTGGGCCACGGCCCGCACCGTGGCACCCGGAGCGCGAAGGCGTCCGCGTGGCCGAGGCGGTGTACGGCGAGCTCAAGGACGGCGCGCTCCGGCTCCGCTGCCGCTGCGGGCACGTGCTCGGGCCGGCCGACCGGTCGCCGAAGCTCGGCGCCGCGATGGCGCGGCTGCCGGTCCAGGCGATCGGGCCCGAGGTGAATCCCCACTCGGTGGGCGGCGCGCGGTTCGAGCTGCGCGAGTTCTACTGCCCGGCGTGCTTCACGCGGCTCGAGACGGAGATCGCGCGCCCCGACGATCCGGTGGTCGACGATGCGCGCATCGATTCGGCGTGGCTCGCGCGCGAGGCGGCGCCGACGGGCGCGGTCGGGCGATGAGCTACGTCATCGCGGTCGACAGCGGCGGCACCTTCTGCGACTGCGTGATCCTCGACGACGCGGGCGCCGTCCTCCGGGCGAAGGCGCCCTCGACTCCGCCCGACTACGACCAGGGCGTGCTCGACGCGGTGGCGGAAGGGGCGCGCCGCCTCGGCCGGCCGCTCGCCGAGCTGCTCGCCAAGACGGTGCTCTTCGCCCACGGCACGACCGTGGCGACGAACACGCTGATCCAGCGCACCGGCGCGCGGGCGGCGCTCCTCACGACCAAGGGCCACGAGGACGCGATGCTGATCGGCCGCACCGCCCAGAAGGTGGCCGGGCTGACCGAGTCGGAGATCATCGACGTCGCGCGGCTCGCGAAGCCGGCGCCGCTCGTGCCCCGGCCGCGCATCCACGGGATCGACGAGCGCGTCGATCGCGCCGGCCGGGTCGTGGCGCCGCTCGTCCTCGAGCGCCAGCGCGCGGTACTCGAGCGGCTCCGGGGACAGGGGATCGAAGCGGTCGCGGTGAGCTTCCTGTGGTCGTTCCTCAACCCGGCGCACGAGCGCGCGGTGCGCGAGTGGCTCGCGGAAGCGCTGCCGGGGACGTTCGTCACGATCTCGAGCGAGCTCGCGCCGGTGATCCGCGAGTACGAGCGGACGGCGACCACGGTGATGAACGCCTATCTCACCCCGGGCGTCGCCCGCTATCTCGGGCGGATGCGCGAGCGCCTGGTCGCGGCCGGGCTCGCAGGGCCGGTCGCGGTGATGCAGTCCGCCGGCGGCCTCACCTCGGTGGAGGAGGCCGCGAAGCGCGGGGTCGCGCTGCTCGTGTCCGGGCCGGCGGGCGGCGCGCTCGGCGCCCAGACCGTCGGCCGGCGGCTCGGCTTCGCGCAGGTGCTCACGACCGACGTCGGCGGGACGAGCTTCGACGTCGGCGTCATCGTCGACGGCGAGCCCGGGTACTCCGACGCGCCGATCGTGGACAAGTACCCCATCGCGCTGCCGGTGATCGACGTCGCCTCCATCGGCGCCGGCGGCGGGAGCATCGCGTGGGTCGAGCCCGAGACCGGGGTCCTGCGCGTGGGCCCGGCGAGCGCGGGAGCGCGGCCCGGGCCGGCGTGCTACGCCGCCGGCGGGACCGAGCCGACGGTGACCGACGCGAACCTGGTGCTCGGGCGGCTCAACCCCGACTACTTCCTCGGCGGTCGCATGCAGCTGCACCTGGCCGCCGCGCGCGCGGCGATCCGCACGCGGCTCGCCGAGCCGCTCGGCATGGAGGTGGAGGACGCCGCGGCCGCGGTGATCGAGATCGTCGACGCCCAGATGGCTGACCTCATCCGCAAGGTCACCATCGAACGCGGCCACGACCCGGCGCGGTTCGTCGTGTTCGCGTACGGCGGCGCGGGCGGCCTGCATTGCGATGCGTACTCCGCGGCGCTCGGCTGCCCGGAGGTCGTCGTGCCCGCCACCGCCGCCGTCTTCTCGGCGTTCGGCATCGCCACGAGCGACGCGAAGCGCGTGCTCGAGCTGTCCGACCCGGCGCGGGCCCCGTTCGGGCTCGTGCGTCTGCGCTGGCGACAGCACTTCGAGGCGATGGAGGCGGCAATAGACCGGGAGCTCGCCGGGCAGCGGCTGCCGATCGGCGCGGTGACCTTCGCCCGCTTCGTCCACCTCCAGTTCCGCGGCCAGGTCCACACCGTCCGCGTCCCGGTCGGCCGGCGCGACCTCGAGGCGCAGGACGCGGGCGCGGCGCTCGTGCGGCGCTTCATCGAGCTGTACGAGGCGCGCTTCGGCCCGGATACCGCCTACGCCAAGGCGGGCATCGAAGCGGTCGCGCTGTCGGTCGAAGCGGTGGCGCCGCTGCCGAAGGCGGCGTTCGCAGAGGTTCCGCTCGGCGGGCCCGACGCTTCGGCCGCGATCAAGCAGACGCGGGCCGTGTACCTGCACGAGCGCCGCGCGTTCCAGTCGATTCCGATCTATTCGGGCGCGGGCCTCCGGCCGGGGCATCGAATCGCCGGCCCGGCGCTCGTCGAGGCCGAGGACACGACGGTCCTCGTGCGGAGCGGCCACCGGCTCTGGGTCGACGGGCACGCGAACCTGCGGCTCGATTTGCGCGCGGCGTAGCGGCGTTCGCGGCGCCGACGAGAAAGAGGGGGAGGCCATGGCGACCGTCATCACCGATCTCGACACCGTAGCGAGCTTCTGCTGGGGGCTCACGTTCTTCGGCACCGGCGGCGGGGGCAAGCTCGAGGCGGGGCTCGACATGCTCGGGCCCGCGGTGCGCGCCGGGAAGCGCCTCACGCTGGTGAGCCCGCACGAGCTGCCGGACGACGCGTGGACCTGCTGGGCGCTCATCGTCGGGGGCAAGGACCCCGACGAGCCGCCGCCGGCCGACGAGCTCGCGCAGTTCGGCCTCGAGCGCGAGCAGTATCCGACGATCGTGCCGCGGCTCGTCGCGTCGGCGCGCGAGCTCGCGTCCGACGCCGGCGTCAGGCTCGGCGCGCTCGTCTCGATGGAGCTCTCGAGCGCCGCGACCTCGGCCACGATCATGACCGGGCTCGAGCTCGGCATCCCGACCCTCGACGGCGACTACGTCGGCCGCGCGATCCCCGAGATCACCATCAACAAGATGGAGCTCGCCGGGCGCCTGCCGACGCCGATGATGATGATCGACCGGTGGGGCAACCGCGTCCTCGTCAGGTCGGCGGTCAGCGCGGCGATGGCCGATCGCCTCGGGCGCATGGTGAGCCGGGGCGCGTACGGCCGGGGCATCGCCACGACCGGGCACCTCGTGCAGCTGCGCGACGCCCGGCCGGCGCTGGTGCCCGGCAGCCTGCTCAAGGCGATCGAGGTCGGGACGGCGCTGCGGCAGGGCGCCGCGGCGAGCGACCGGCTCGCGCCGCTCGTCGCGGCGACCGGCGGCCGGGTGCTCTGCGAAGGCGAGGCGATCGCGGTCGACTGGCGGAGCACCGAGCCCTACACCCACCGCGAGCTCGACTACCGGATCAAGGGCACCGGACGCTGGGCCGGCGCCACCTACCGCATCTGGGTGAAGAACGAGCACCACGCGGTCTGGCGCGACGCGACCCCGATCGCGGCGAGCCCGGACATCATCGCGGTCCTGGACCCGGGAACCAACCAGCCCCTCACCACGCTCGGGGAGGTCATACCGGGGCGGCGGGTGGTCGTGTTCGCGATGAAGGCGCTCGATGCGGCCTGGCACACGCCGGCGGGTCACGCGCTCCTCGGGCCGCGGCACTTCCGGCTCGGCTTCGACTACATCGACTACGAGCGCGCCGGTTGATGCGCGGGGCGAGGGCCGGGCGACTGAGGCTCGCGGCGGTGCTGCGCGGCGAGCACGGGCGCGCCGGCGCGCGCACGGTCTGGGTCAACGCAGCGATCCTCACCCTGTGCCTCGCCGTCTCGCTCGGGGTGCTCGCCGGCCTGACGCTGGCGGTCGGTCAGAACGTCGCGACGGTCTTCGCCGCGCTCGCGCAGGGGGCGATGGGCAGCCCGCAGGCGCTCGCCTCGACGGTGCGCGAAGCCGTGCCGATCGCGCTCGGCGGGCTGGCGTTTCTCGTCCCGCTGCGCGCCGGCTTCTTCAACATCGGCGGCCAGGGCCAGCTCGAGATCGGCGCGCTGGCGGGGCTGCTCGTGGCGCTCCACGTTCAGGCCCCCCCAGGGATTGCGATTCCGCTCGCGATGCTGGCGGCGGCGCTCGCCGGCGCGGCCGCCGCAGTTCCGGCGCTCGCGCTCAAGGTGTCGCGCGGAGCGAGCGAGGTCACGACGACGATCATGCTCAACTTCGCGATCGTCGAGTTCGTGCTCGCGATGGTGACCGGGCCGCTGAAGGACCCCGCGGTGTTCTTCAGCAGCACGCGAATGGTGCCGGACGCGCTGCGCCTGCCCGGGGGCGACCTCCACCTCGGCGTGTGGCTCGCGCTCGGCATTGCGGTGGCGCTGTTCTGGGTGCTGCGCCGGACCGTGTTCGGGTTCGAGCTGGAGGCGGTGGGCGGAAATGCCCCCGCCGCCGCCGCGTCCGGCATCCGCGTCACGCGCGTGCTGGTGATCGCGGTGCTGCTCGCGGCGGCGATCGCCGGCATCGCCGGCGGCATCCAGGCGCTGGGCGTCGTCCATCGCGTGGCGGAGGGCTGGTCCAAGCCTTGGGGCTTTATCGGGATCCTGGCGGGGCTGCTGGGCGGCAACGCGCTCGGCGTCGTCCCGGCGGCGCTGCTCCTCGCGATGCTCGAGACCGGCGGACGCCACATGCAGGCGATGACCGGGGTGCCCGCGGCGCTCGTCTACGTGCTGCAGAGCCTGCCGGTAATCCTGTATCTCGCGCTCCGCGCCACCCCGCTCGCGCGGCGGCTGACGACGGAGGGCGCGCCAGCATGAGCGGCGAGATCGAGTTCCTCCTGACGGCGCTGCGCACCGCGACGCCGCTCGCGTTCGTCGCGCTCGGCGTGCTCATCGCCGAGCGCGCGGGGGTGCTGCTGATGGGGGTCGAGGGCGTGATGCTGCTCGGCGCCTTCGCCGGCGTCCTCGGCGCGGTGACCACGGGCGACCCGTGGATCGGCGTCACGTGGGGCGTCGCCGCCGGCCTCGCCGGCGGGATCGTGCTCGCCGTCCTCACGGTGTGGCTGCCGGCGGATCAGGTGGTGATGGGGCTCGCCTTCAACATCGCCTGCGCGGGCATCACGAGCTTCGCGTTCCGCCTGACCGCGTCCAGCACCCAGAAGCTGACGCCGGTGCTCGCACTGCCCGAGTGGCTCGCGCCCGGCGTGCTCGCCGTCGTCCCGCCGCTCGCGTGGCTCGCAGTCGCCTTCGCCGCCGGCACGTGGTACTTCCTCCAGCGCACCGGACCGGGTCTAGTCCTGCGCTCGTCGGGCCACAGCACGTACGCTGCCCGTGCCGCAGGCATCAACGTGCGCGCAGTGCGAGCGGCGGCGCTCGCCGCCGCCGGCGCGTTGGGCGGCCTGGGCGGCGCGGCGCTCACCGTCGGGTGGGTCCGCAGCTTCAGCGACGAGATCACGCTCGGCCGGGGGTTCATCGCGCTCGCCGCGGTCTACTTCGCACGCTGGCGGCCGGGGTGGACGCTCGCGGCGTGCCTCCTGTTCGGCGCCGGCGAGGCAGCCGCGTTCCGCGCGCAGGGGCTCGGCGGCAACCCGCACCTGTACCTGATGGTTCCGTATATTCTGACGCTCGCGGTCGTGGCGATGACCGGTCGGGCCCGCGCGCCGCAGGAGGCGGGCCGGCCGTACCTGGGGACCTAGAATCCGCCGCGCTTCACGCGAGGCGCGGCGGCCAACACGAAGGAGGATGCAATGCAAACGAAGCGCAAGAACGAGCGGCGTCGCAGGACGCTGGGGCTGTTGGCCGGACTGGCCGCCGGCGCGATCGTCGCCGCCGGCGCTGCGCCGCGCGAAGCCGCAGCCCAGGCGCCGGTGCGGGCGGCCGCGATCTTCTCGGTCCCGAATCCCAGCGCCGTGAACGGCTGGGACCGCGGCCAGTTCGACGGTGTGCAGCTGCTGATCAAGAACCACGGGTGGAACGTCACCATCGCCGAGGCCGTGCCGTTCCCGCGGCTCGCCGAGACCGCCACCGGCTACGCGCAGTCGGGCTTCGACGTCGTGATCTTCACCTCGAGCGGGCACATCGGCGCGTGGAACGAGGTAGCGCCGAAGCATCCGAAGACGCTCTTCGTGCTGATGTCGGGCACGAACAAGCTGCCCGATGCGCCCAACGTGAGGGCCTACGCCGCGGACTTCTACGGCTACGGCGTGCTCGCCGGCGTCACGGCGGCCACCGCGAGCAAGACCAAGCGGATCGCGGCGGTCGGCGGGGTGGCGGTGCCGGCGCAGATCGCGATGTTCAGCGGCGTCATCGAGGGCGCGAAGGCGGTGCGTCCCGAGACCGAGGTTTTTTGGGCGTTCAGCGGCGACTGGGTCAACGTGCCGCGCGCCCGCGAGGTGGCCGCACTGCAGATCCAGCGCGGCGCCGATGTGATCGTCGCGAACGCCGGCAACGGCACGCGCGGCATCCTCGACGCCGCCGAGGCGGGCAAGGCGGTGACGATCGGCTACGCGACCGACTGGTATCCGGACTCGAACGCGGGAGTCCTCACCAGCCTGCTCCTGAACATTCCCAGCTGGTATGCCGCGCTCGCGAAGGACTATGCGGCGAAGAACCTACAGCCGCAGATCGTGACCTTCGGGATCGAGTCGTTCGCGCTGACCGACTTCCGGGGCAAGCTGCCGCCGGCCGAGGAGAAGGCGGTGCGCGACGCGTTCAATCGGGTCCAGAGCCGCCAGCTCGTGGTGCCGGTGAAGATGCACGAGATCAAGTGAACGACGCGGCGGACGCGCGCGGCGAGGCCGTCCGCCTCGAAGGCATCCGCAAGCGCTTCGGCGACGTTACGGCGCTCGCCGACGTCACGCTCGCGCTGGCGGCCGGCGAGGTGAGGGCTCTTCTCGGCGAGAACGGCGCCGGGAAGTCGACCCTCATGAACGTGCTCTACGGCATCGTCCGCTTGGACGCCGGCCGGATCGTCGTCGGGGGCGAGGACGTAACGCCGCACTGGTCGACGCGCCGGGCGATCGCCCGCGGCGTCGGCATGATCCACCAGCATTTCGCGCTGGTGGGCGAGCACAGCGTCGTCGAGAACGTGGTCCTGCCGACGCTCGGCTGGCGCGATCTCGTCCTCGATTACGCGGGCCACCGCGGCCGCGTCGCGCAGCTCGCCGCGGAGTACGGCTTCGACCTGCCGCTCGACGTCCCGGTCGAGACGCTCGCGGTCGGCCAGCGCCAGCAGGTCGAGATCCTGAAGCTGCTCTACCAGGGGGCGCGGCTGCTGATCCTCGATGAGCCGACGAGCGTGCTCACGCCGCAGCAGACCGACACGCTGCTCGCGATGCTGCGGCGGTTCGGCGCCCGCGGCCACGCGGTCGTCCTCATCACCCACAAGCTGCCCGAGGCGTTCGCGGTCGCTGACCGCATCACCGTGCTGCGCCAGGGTATGCACGTCGCGACGATCCCGCGGCGCGACGCAACCCCGGAGGAGGTCGCGCGGATGATGGTGGGGCAGGGCGTCGCGCCCGCGCGCCGACCGGTCGCGGCACCGCGCGCTGCGGCCGTGCTCGAGCTGCGCGAGCTCGCCGTGCGGATCGACGGTCATCCCGCCGTCGACGGCGTCAGCCTGACGGTCCATGCCGGCGAGGTGGTCGGCGTCGCCGGGGTGGCGGGCAACGGTCAGAGCGAGCTCGCCGACGCGATTCTTGGCTCGCGTCGCGCGGCGGCGGGCGAGGTGCGGGTCGCCGGCGCCGACGTGACGACGCGCTCGATCGGCGAGCGGCGCGGCCTCGGGCTAGCGCAGATCCCCGAGGACCGGCACGCGCTCGGGATGGTCGCGGCGATGAGCGTCGCCGACAACCTGCTGCTCGGCCGCGTTCGCGAGCCGGCGTTCGCACGCTGCGGCGTGCTGCAGCGGCGCGCTATCGATCGCCACGCGACCGAGCAGCTCCGCGCCTACGACATCCGGGCCGGCTCGGTGGCGGCGCCGATCGGAACCCTCTCGGGCGGCAACCAGCAGAAGGTCGTGCTGAGCCGGGAACTCGAGTGCCATCCGCAAGTCATCGTGGCGTGCGAGCCCTCGCGCGGCCTGGATCTCGCCGCCACGGCGTACGTGCGCGGGCGCCTGGTCGAGCGCGCCGCCGCCGGCAGCGGTGTGCTCCTCGTCTCGAGCGACCTCGACGAGCTGATGTCGCTCTGCCACCGCATCGTGGTCATGTTCCGCGGGCGCATCGCGGGGGTTCTCGCGGCGACCGAGTACAGCACGGAGCGCCTCGGGCTGATGATGGCGGGCGCCGCCGTCGCGTCGGACTGAGGGCGTTCTCTCTCCCGGATTCCGGAATTTTGCTTCGCCGCATGACACGAGCGACGGGCAGGCCTATCGTTGGCGCACCGCTTTCCGCGTGGATGGGGTGAGTCATGCCATACAAGGTTCTGATCCTGGGTGCGTCGTACGGTTCGCTGCTCGCGAGCAAGCTGCTCATGGCCGGCCACAGCGCGCGGCTCGTGTGCCTCCCCGCCGAGGCGGAGCTGATGAACAAGGAGGGCTTCAGGGTCCGCATGCCGATCAAGGGCCGGGAAGGCCTGGTCGAGATCGATTCGCGGAAGCTCCCGGGCAAGATGTCCGCGGGCGGTGCGGACGGCGTGAATCCCGGAGACTACGATCTCGTCGCGCTCGCGATGCAGGAGCCGCAGTACCGGTCCGCCGGCGTGCGCGAGCTCATGGCCGCGGTGGCGAAGGCGCGGGTGCCGTGCATGTCGATCATGAACATGCCGCCGCTCACCTACCTGAAGCGCATTCCCGGCCTCGACGTCGCGGCTTGCCGGGACGCCTACACCGATCCGACCGTCTGGGACGCTTTCGACCCGGCGCTGATGACGCTGTGCAGCCCGGACCCGCAGGCGTTTCGCCCGCCCGAAGAAAAGGTCAACGTGCTGCAGGTCAGGCTGCCGACCAACTTCAAGGCGGCCCGGTTCGAGTCCGACAAGCACACTGCCGTGCTGCGCCGGCTGGAGTCCGACATCGATGCGATCCGGTTCGACGCGCCGGAGGGGAAGATCGAGCTGCCGGTCAAGCTCAAGGTGTACGACTCGGTGTTCGTGCCGCTCGCGAAATGGGCGATGCTGCTCGCCGGGAACTATCGCTGCGTGCAGAAGGACGGCATGCGGTCCATCAAGGAAGCTATCCACAGCGACCTCGAGGCGTCGCGAGCGGTGTACGAGTGGGTGGTCACGCTGTGCGTCGCCCTGGGCGCGGATCGGAAGGATCTCGTGCCGTTCGAGAAGTACGCCGCCGCGGCGCAGTCGCTCGGCAGCCCGTCCTCCGCAGCGCGCGCGCTGGCGAACGGCGCGACCAACATCGAGCGGGTGGACCGCCTGGTGCGGACGATCGCGGCGCAGAAGGGGATGCGACTGGCGGCGGTCGATCAGACCGTCGCGCTGGTCGACGGCTGGCTGGAGGCGAACCGCCGGAAAGCGGCCTGATCTCGCTGGGCGGACGGTCAGCTGGGCGCCGCGATGTCTCCTTCGGCCTTCAGCCACCGCACCGCGGTGCGGAAGGCCTCCAGCGTCAGCGCCACCTCGCGCGGCCCGTGGGTCGCGGAGACTAGGCCGCCCGGTCCGCCCATGATGTCGACGCCGTTGGCGAGCATGGCGAGGCGGAGGCGATTGATGAGACCGGGATCGCGTGCGCCCTTGATGCCCTCGAAGCCGAGCGGCAGCGGATCGAAGGTCGCCGGGTCGATCGCGATGCGACGCGGATTCGGGAAGATCACGAAGGCGGACGCCTCGCCGTAGATTCCCCAGGGGACCTGCTCCTCGATGAGGATCTGGCGCATCCCCTTGCGAATCGCCTCAGCGGTCGCTTCGGCCTGAGTGCAGGCATCGGTCGCCTCCACGAGCTTCAGGGTGGCGACCGCCGCAGCGGCGCACAGCGGGTTGGCGTTGAAGGTGCCTTGGTGCCCGATCTTCTCCCGGCGAGCGGCCTTCGCCGCCGCCGGGTCGAGCTGGTCCATGACGTCCGCGCGTCCCGCGACCGCCCCACCGGGGAGCCCACCGGCGAGAATCTTGGCGAGCACGCAGAGGTCCGGCGTGACCCCATAGCGGGACTGACCACCGCCGCGCGACCAGCGAAAGCCGGTGATCACCTCGTCCATGATCAGCAGGACGCCGCGGCGCCGGGTCGCATCGCGGAGCGCGGCGATGAAGCCGGGGGGCAAGGGCACCTGTCCCCACGACGCGCCCGACGGCTCGAAGAGGACCGCCGCGAGGTCGTCGCGGCTCTCAAGGGCCGCGACGGCGGGGGCGACATCGTCAGCCGGCAGGAGCACCGATTGCTCCAGGAGCGACGGCGCAATCCCGGCCGGCACCGAGCCGTCGAAATGCGACATCGCGCCGGGCGCGACCTGATCGGCCCAGCCGTGGAAGTGCCCGACGAAGCGCAGCACCTTCGGCTTGCCGGTGTAGGCGCGCGCTAGCCGGAGCGCGAGCTGCGTCGCCTCGGTGCCCGAGGCCGTGAACCGGACGCGCTCGGCGCAGGGGACCAGCCGGTGCACGAGCTCGGCCCAGCGCACCTCCAGCTCGTGCGAAGCGCCCCAATGCGTGCCGAGCGTGGCCTGTCGCTGGACGGCCTCGACCACCGCGGGATGCGCATGGCCGAGCAGCAGCGCGCCGTGGCCGCCGAAGTAGTCCACGTACTCGTTGCCGTCCACATCCCATTTGCGCGGACCCGCCGCGCGCGCCGCATAGATGGGGTAGGGCAGCGTGGTCCGCGAGTCGTGGGTGAGGCCCGCCGGAATCACCCGGCACGCCTCCGCGTAGAGCTGCCCCGAGCGCTCGGTGCGCGCGCGGTACTGGGCCTCGATGGTCGACAGCGGTCCGGTCGTGACGGACATGGTTTCGGGTCCCTCTCAGCATTTCCGACCGGGCTCATTCTGCAGCATCGTGGGGTTCCTCACCCGGGAGGGTTGCGGCTGTTTCCCCGGCGGGCCGACCGGCCCTTGCACCCCACGCGCGATTGGTGCGACCATCTTCGCGAAGAGGGATCGCGTCGCGCGCTCGCGGCGTCCGCCTTCGACTCGGGACCACAAGGAGGAGACCATGTTGCACCGCCCGCTCGCTGGAATCGTGCTCGGGGTGTCGGTTTCGTTCGGTGCTGCGGCGCAGGGCCTGCCGAAGAACCAGTTCAAGGTGATCGGCCTCAACAGCCCGACCGTCGCCTCGATCGTGGACGAGGTGCCCTTCTGGCGCGAGACGCTGCCGAAGGCCTCCAACGGCGCCATCACCGCCCTCATCACGCCACTCGATCAGATGGGCATCGACGACAAGACGATGCTTCGCCTCCTGCGGCTCGGCGTCATGGACTTCGCCAGCATGGACATCTCCAAGATGGCGGGGGACGACCCGCGCTTCGAGGGCTGCGATCTCGCCGGCATCACGCTGGAGCCGGACCGGGCCCGCGCGGGGTGCAACGCCTACCGTGAGGTGATCGACCGCCAGATGCAGACGAACTGGAACGCGAAGCTGCTCGCGTTCGGCGGCAACCCGCCGCAGGTGTTCTGGTGCCGCGGCATGGTCGGCGGCCTGGCCGACCTCAAGGGCAAGAAGGTGCGCGTCTTCAACAGCACGATGCGCGACTTCCTGGGCGGGGTGGGTGCCACGGCGGTGAGCATGGCCTTCGCCGAGGTCGTCCCGGCGCTCAACAGCGGCGTGGTGGACTGCGGCGTCACCGGCAGCCTGTCGGGCAACACCGCCGGCTGGGCCGAGGTGACCAAGTCGCTCTATCCGATGTCGCTCGGCTGGAGCATCAACGTCACGGCGGTCAACCTGACCACCTGGAAGCGGCTCGACCCCCAGACGCAGGGCTTCCTGCTCACGCAGATGAAGGGCTACGAGGACAAGATGTGGCAGACGCTGAAGAAGGCGACGGCGGAGGCCGACAACTGCAACACCAGCAAGCAGCCCTGCACCATGGGCAAGCTCGCCAACATGACGATCGTGCCGGTGAAGCCGGCCGAGGCGCAGCAGCACAAGGCGCTCGTCGAAGGCGCGGTCCTCGCCGGCTGGGCGAAGCGCTGCGGCCGCGAGTGCGCGACGGAGTGGAACAACACTGTCGGCAAGGCGCTCGGACTCACCGCGCCGACCAACTAGCCGAACAGGTCGCCGCGCGCACTGCAGGCGGCGAATGAAGCGCTTGCAGGGAATCGCTGCTGGAATATCGCGCGCCGGCGCGATCGCCGGCGGCGCGATGCTGCTGGCTGCCGCAGTGACGATCTGCATCGACATCGTCCTGCGCTACGCCTTCTCGCTGACGGTCGGCGGGGCGGACGAGCTTTCCGGCTATGCGCTCGCGATCGCGAGCGCCTGGGGCTTCTCCGTGGCGCTGCTCAGCCGCTCGCACATCCGCATCGATACGGTGTACGTCCGCGTCCGGAGCCGTCGCGTCCGCGCCGCGCTCGACCTGCTCAGCCTCGCCTCCTTCGCGCTGTTCATCGCCCTCGTCGCCTGGCACGCCTGGGGCGTGCTGCGGCAGTCTTACGCGTCCGGTTCGCGCTCGCTCTCCGCGATCGAGACGCCGCTCGTCATCCCGCAGGGCCTGTGGTTCGCTGGCCTGGCGTTCTGCGTCGCGGTTGCGGCGCTCCTGCTGACGCGCGCGCTCGCCGCGTACCTGAGGGGGGACCTCGCCAGCCTGTTCGAGGCGATCGGCTCGAAATCCGCCTTGGCCGAGGCCAAAGAGGAGATCATCGCCGTCGAGCGCGCACTCGACGCCAAGCGAGCCGAATGACAGCGGCGATTTCCCTGATCGTGCTGCTGGCCGTGCTGGGCAGCTCGATCGCGGTCGCCGCCGGCATGGGGATGACAGGGCTCATCCTCAATCAGCTCTATTCGACGATGCCGCTCACGCGGATGCTGGGCGAGCTGACGTGGGCGACGAGCAGCAACTTCATTCTCACCGCCATTCCCTTCTACATCATGTTCGGGGAGATCCTGCTGCGCAGCGGGATCGCGGAGCGCATGTACAACGCCCTGGTGCAGTGGCTGTCCTGGCTGCCGGGGGGGTTGATGCATTCGAACATCGGCTCCTGCGCGCTGTTCGGCTCGGTGTCGGGATCGAGCGTCGCCACGGCGGCGACCATCGGGGTCGTGGCGATGGGCGAGATCGACAAGCACAAGTACAACGAGCGCCTCTTCCTGGGCACGCTCGCGGCCGGCGGAACACTGGGCATCCTCATCCCGCCCTCGATCAACATGATCATCTACGGCGTGATGACCGACACCTCCGTACCGAAGCTCTATCTTGCCGGCTTCATTCCCGGCTTCATCCTCACGGCGCTCTTCAGCCTGACCGTGCTCATCGCGTGCCTCTGGCGGCCGCGCTGGGGCGGCGAGAGGATTCCGACCAATTGGGATGCCCGGATCCGCACGCTGCCCGATCTGCTTCCGCCGCTTGCCCTCCTGATGATCGTCGTCGGTGCGATCTTCCTCGGTCTTGCAACCGCCACCGAGTCGGCCGCCGTCGGAATCATCGGCGCGCTCGCCATTACCGCCTGGCGCCGGCGGCTCAGCCTGGCCATGCTGCGCGACGTATGCGAAGCGACCGTGCGCACCACCGCGATGGTCGTAGCGATCCTCGTGGGGGCCTTCTTCCTGAACGTCGTCATTCAGACGATCGGGCTGACCCAGCAGCTGAGCCGGCTGATCACGGCCTATCAGCTCACGCCGGTCCAGGTCCTCACCGCGGTGATCGTCCTGTACCTCGTCCTCGGGACGTTCATGGAGGAGCTGTCGATGATGATCGCGACCATCCCCATCACCACGCCCCTGATCCTGCAGGCGGGCTACGACCCGGTCTGGTTCGGCATCCTCCTCGTGCTGCTGATTCAGACCGCCATGGTGACGCCGCCCTTCGGCATCAACCTGTTCGTCATCCACGGCATCCGCGGCCGCGGCACGCTTTCCGACGTCGAGCGCGGCGCCGCGCCCTTCGTGATCGCATTGCTGATCATGATCGGGCTGATCTGCGTCTTTCCCGATCTCGCGATGTGGCTGCCGCGGCTGGTGGGCTGAGCGAGTGGGGGATAGACTCTCGCCCCTCCCGCAGTCACCAGGAGCAAGCCGCAATGCCAGCCAAGGCTAGGTTCGTCTTCATCGCCAGCATGGACGTCGACCCGGACAAGGACGCGATCTTCAACGAGGTCTACGACACCGAGCACATCCCGCTCATCCTCAAGGTGCCCGGCGTCCTCTCGGCGCGGCGCTGCCAGACGGTGCCGCTCACCATGATCATGGGCGGCGAGAAGAAAACCCTCGTCGCCGAGGGCGAACCGAAGTACAGCGCGGTCTACGAGCTCGAGAGCGCCGAAGTGCTGGTGAGCGAAGCCTGGGCGAAAGCGGTCGACGCTGGCCGCTGGCCGACGCACGTGCGGCCGTTCACCCGCAACCGCCGGCACGTCCTCAAGAAGCTCGACGGCTGAGCGCGTGACCGTCGATTAGCCCAGCTCGATCACGATGTTCCCGCTGCGGTCGAGGTCCGCGCTCGCGCCCGGCGGGACGACGCACGTCGCGTCGTACTCCTCGATGATGAGCGGCCCGACGCGCGGCCGGGCGAGATCGGAGCGCCGCAGGATCGGCGTCTCGACCCAGCCGTGCGGCGCGCCGAACCATGCCGGGCGCGGCGGCGGCGACTCGGGCTCGGGCCGGCTCGAACGCACGCGCTCGGGGACACCCGCCCCTTCGCGCAGCCCCTGCCCGACGACCTGGATCGACACCAGCTCGACCGGCTCCTCGGTACCGGCGCGATGGCCGTAGGTCTTCTCGTGCTCCCGGCCGAACGCTTCCTCAAGGTGCTCGACCATCTTCGGATCGAGCCGCCCCTCGGGCACCGGTACCGCTAGCTCGTAGCTCTGCCCTTGATAGTGCAGCGTCGCCGAGCGGCGCAGCCGCGCCTGCGCGCCGCGGAAACCCTCGATCGCGAGCTGGGTCATGGCCTGATCGGCGAGCGCATCCCAGGCGCCTTGGATCTCGCGTAGATCGGCATTGCGTAGGAGACGCCGGACGGTACGCGAGTAGTGGTGCTCGACGTCGGCGTAGAGCAGCCCGAACGACGAGAAGAGGCCGGCGGAGGGGGGCACCACGACCCGGCTCATGCCGAGCGCGCTCGCCATGCCGCACGCGAAGAGCGGGCCGCTGCCGCCGAACGCGAACAGGGCGAACTCGCGCGGATCGCGTCCCCGCTCGGTCGAGACCGCTTTGATCGCACGGATCATGTTCGACGCCGCGATCTGGTGCGCCCCGTAGGCGGCCTGCTCGGTCGACATCCCGAGCGGCCTGGCGATCGTCTCGCCGAAGACCTGCCGCGCCTTCCCCGCGTTCAGCTTCAGCGCGCCGCCCACGAGGTACCTGGGGTTGATGTAACCGAGCAGGACGTTCGCGTCGGTGACGGTCGCGACCGTCCCACCCTTGTCGTAGCAGACCGGGCCCGGCGACGCGCCGGCGCTCTCCGGACCGATCTGCATCGAGCCGCCCCCGTCGATCCACACGAGCGACCCGCCACCTGCACCCACTTCGGCGAGGTCGATCGCCGGCACCTTCAGGGTGTAGCCCGCGCCCGTAAGCAGCCGCGAGCCGATCATGATCCCGGCGCCCACCGAGTACTCGGCGGCGCGGGTCACCTCGCCGTCCTCGACCATCGCGGCCTTCGCCGTCGTGCCGCCCATGTCGAAGGTGATGAGCTTCGGCAGCGCCTTTGCGCGCGCGAGGGCCTGCGCTCCCACCACGCCGCCCGCGGGACCGGACTCGATGATGTTCATCGGCCGTTCCACGGCGGCGCCGTCGGTGGTGAGGCCGCCGTTCGACTGCATGAGCAGCAGGCGCGCGGGGATCCCCGCCGCGTCGAGGCCCTTGCGCAGGGCGCGCAAGTAGTGCGCGACGATCGGCATCACGTACGCGTTCACCACCGTCGTCGAGGTGCGCTCGTACTCCTTGATCTCCGGCAGTACCTCGCAGGAGACGCTCAGCGGCAGCTCTGGCGCTCGCCTCCGGACGATCGCCTTCAGCGCGAGCTCGTGCGCGGGGTTGGTGAAGGAGTTGAGCAGGCACACCGCGATAACCTCGACTCGCTCTGCGAGCAGCGCCTCGACGGCCCGCTCGGCGTCCTTCGGGTCGAGCGGGCGCTCGACTCTGCCGTGGGCGTCGATGCGCTCGTCCACGACCTGGCGCAGATACCGCTCGACGAGCGGCGCCGGCTTCGTCCAGCCGATGTCGTAGAGCCGCGGCATCCGCAGCGTCCGGATCTCGAGGATGTCGCGAAAACCTTTGGAGGTGATGAGGCCGACGCGCGCGCCCTTGTGCTCGAGGATCGCATTCGAAGCGACCGTCGTGCCGTGTCGGATCTCCTCGATCATCGGACCGTGCAGCCCCGTCTCCCGGAACACCTCCAGCAGCCCCTCGACGATCGCCTGGGCATAGTTCTCGACGCTCGAGCTGACCTTCTTGGTGTGGATCGCGCCGTCCGAGCCGAGCAGGACGATATCGGTGAAGGTCCCGCCGATGTCGACGCCGACGCGATAGGTGATCATGGACTTACTCCGCGCCCGGCGGAGGGATCGGGTCGTGCCGCTGCACCTTCGGCACATCGCCCCAGCCGCGGGCCTTGCGGATCTCGTCGCGGCGCCGCTTCGTGGCCGGCTCGTCGACGACCCACCGCTTGGTGTCGACCACGACGCCGTAGTCGGCCCCCGCCTTCCCGGGCGAGAGCAATTCGTTCCGCACGTCCTTCAGTACGGCGGCCGGGTCGCGCTCCAGCGGATCGCCCCAGCCGCCCGCGCCGGCGAGCACGTGTCTGAAGACGTCTCCCCGCTTGACGTTCATCGTCAGCTTGCCCGGCAGCGTGCGATTCTCGCCGTCGGGATTGAGATAGTTCTCCGACGGCCGGCCGGGGCTGCCGCCGTACAGGCCGAAGGGGCGGTGGTCGCGGCGATCGGAGCGTACCTGGAGCACGCCTTCGGTTTCGTTGAAGCGGTAGTCGCGCTTGAACGGCACGCCGCCGCGGTACTTGCCCGCGCCCGCCTTGTCGGGCACGAACTCGTAGGCGAGGAGCGAGATGGGGTGCTCGGCCTCGGTCACCTCGATAGAGTGCGAGGCCATGTTCGCGAACATGTGCGAGTTGCCGTCGAGCCCGTCGGCCCATGGCCGCGCGCCCCATGCGCCGCAGGTGAAGTCGACGTACACGAAGGGCTTGCGATCGGCGTAGTAGCCGCCGATCGAGATCCCGGTGTTGCCGCCGTCTCCCGCCGCCTTCACCTTGTCGGGCAGCATCATCGCGAGCGCGCCGAAGATGCAGTCGGTCATGCGAAACCCGGTCAGGCCGCGCGCCGCGCAGGCGGCCGGCAGGACGCCGTTGCCGACCGTGCCCGGCGGGCAGATCACCTCGATCGCGCGGAACACGCCCTCGTTGTTCGGGATGCCGGGCGGCAGCACCGAGCGCACGCCGGTGTAGGAGGCTGCCTTGGTGAACGAGAGCGTGTTGTTGATCGCGCCCTTCACCTGGGGATGGGTGCCGGTCCAGTCGACCACCATGTGGCCGCCGCGCTTGCGCAAGCTGACGAACAGGCGGATCGGCTTGCCGTAGTCGATGCCGTCGTCGTCGATCCAGTCCTCGAAGCTCCACTCGCCGTCGGGCAGCTTCTCGAGCGCGGCGCGCGTGAGGCGCTCGGCGTAGTCGATCGTGTCGTTCATGTACGCCCGGGTCTGGCCTGGACCGTACCTGGCGACGAGCTCGGCAAACTGCTTCTCGGCGATGTGGCAGGCGGCGAGCTGCGCACGCAGGTCGCCGAACACCTTCACCGGGAGGCGCACGTTCCGTTCGATGAAGGTCATCAGCGTCTTGTTGAGCTTCCCCGCCTCGTAGAACTTGAGCGGCGCGATGCGCAGACCCTCGGCGTAGATCTCGGTGGAGTCGGACGCGTTCGACCCGGCCACGCGCCCTCCCACGTCGGTGTGGTGGCAAACGGTGCAGGCGAACGCGATCCGCTCACCATCGTGATAGAGCGGCTTGAAGACGAAGATGTCGGGGAGATGCATCCCGCCGTCGAACGGGTCGTTCATGATGAAGACGTCGCCCGGCGCCATGTCGTCGCGGAAGTGGCGCATGATCGATTCCATTGCCGTGGGCACCGAGCCGAGGTGCCCCGGCAACGTGAGGCCCTGCGCCACGAGCTTCCCCTCGGCGTCGGCGAAGCCGGTCGAGTAGTCCATGTTGTCCTTGAGCACGCCGGAGTAGGTCGTGCGGAAGATCGTGAGCGCCATCTCGTCGGCGATCGAGAAGATGGCGTTCTTGAAGAGCTCGAAGGCGATCGGATCGGTGGCGGCCGGCATTGCGCGGGGTGCTCCTCGCGAGATTGGTCAGTATATGATGGCTCGCGAGGCTAGGAATTGGGGCGCTGCCGGTCGTCTGCGGGCGCGGCACATAGGAAGGATCGAGGGAGGTGAAATGCGGCCTGAGCGCGTACGCGGTTCGATTCTCCTGATCCTGTGCGCATTGGTCGCCGGCGCGCAAGGCGCAGGCGAGGCGCGCGCGCAGGGCTATCCGAGCAAGCCGGTCCGCATAGTCATCCCCGCCAGCCCCGGCGGGGCGAGCGACCTGATCGCGCGCATGGTGGCGACGCCGCTCGCCGAAGTGCTCGGCCAGCCGGTCATCGTCGAGAACCGGGTCACCTCGGGCGGCATCGTCGGCACGCAGCAGGTCGCGGACGCGGCGCCCGACGGGCACACGCTGCTCGCCACGTTCGATACCTTCGCGATCAACCCGTTCATGTTCAAGAGCCTGAAATGGGATCCGGTCCGCGACTTCGCGCCGATCATGCAGCTCTGCCGCTACCCGCAGGTGCTGCTCGTGCACCCGAGCCTGGGCGTGAGGACGGTGGCGGAGTTCGTCGCGCTCGCCAAGCAGAAGGGTCCGCAGCTCAACTACGGCTCCGCGGGCCCGGCGTCGTCGAGCCGCCTCGCCTACGAGCTCTTCAAGGACACCGCCGGCATCGAGACCGTGCCGATCCACTACAAAGGCGGCGGTCCCGCGATCCAGGACCTGCTCTCGGGCCAGGTGCAGGTGATGCTGATCCAGGGGGGCGGGTCGATCCAGCAACACGTCCGGACCGGCAAGCTGGTCGCGCTGGGCGTGAGCTCGCTCGCGCGCTCGAAGTTCTACCCGGAGGTGCCGACGATCGCGGAGACCTATCCCGGCTTCGAGACCGAATCGTGGGTCGCGATGTTCGCGCCCGCGGCGACGCCGACGCCGGTCCTCGAACGGCTGCACGCCGCGCTGGACCGGATCGTCGCGGACGCCGGGATGCGGGAGCGACTGGAGGGCCAGGGGTGCGACGTGGTCGGCGGGCCGCCCGAGGCGCTCGCGCGGCGGGTGCGGGAGGATCAGGCCAAATGGGGCCGGATCATCCGCGAGAAGAACATCGCGATCGACTGAGCACCGCCCCGACGAAAGGACCCCGATGGCTGCGCGGCCCTATCCGGACCTGCACGATCACCTGAAGGCGCTCGCAGCGGCCGGTCTGCTGGTCACGGTGGAACGGCCGATCAACAAGGACACCGAGATGCATCCGCTCGTGCGCTGGCAGTTCCGCGGCGGCATCGCGGAGCGGGACCGCAAGGCGTTCCTGTTCACCAACGTCGTCGACAGCAAGGGGCGCAAGTACGACATCCCGGTCGTGGTGGGCGCGCTCGCCGCGAGCCGCGAGATCTACCGCATCGGCATGGGCTGCCCGCTCGAGCGGATCAACGAGGTCTGGACCGCAGGCGATGGCGCGACCGGTGGCGCCGCGGGTCGTGACCGATGCCCCGTGCCATGAGATCGTGATCACGGGGGCCGAGCTCGACCGGCCCGGAGCGGCGCTCGACTCGATCCCGCTGCCCATCTCCACGCCGGGCTGGGACATCGCGCCCTACACCACGCTGTCGCAGTACATCACGCGGGATCCGGAGACCGGCGTGCAGAACATGGGCATCTACCGCGGCCAGCTGAAGGCACCCAGGCGGCTCGGCATGAACCCGTCGCTCGAGCTGCGGCCCGGGATCTACATCCACTGGCAGAAGGCGAAAGCGCGCGGGGAGAAGCTCGCCGCCGCGGTGGTGCTCGGCGCCCCGCCGTGCGTCGCGTTCACCTCGGCGCAGAAGGTGCCGGAGACGCTCGACGAGCTTCACGTCGCGGGCGGACTCGTCGGCGCGCCGATCAACGTGGTGCGGGCGAAGACCGTCGACCTGCTGGTTCCGGCTGAAAGCGAGATCGTGATCGAGGGATACATCGACACCGAGTACCTCGAACCCGAGGCGCCGTTCGGCGAGTCGCACGGCCACGTCAACCTGCAGGAGTACAACGCCTTCATGGACGTGACCTGCATCACGCGGCGCCGCGAGGCCATCCTCACTTCGATCATCTCCCAGGTGACGCCGAGCGAATCGAGCCTGATCAAGCGCGTGGCGCTCGAGCCGCTGTTCCTGCAGCACCTGCGCCAGGCGCTCGGCATCCACGGCGTCAAGCGCGTGTCGATGCACGAGCCGCTCACGAACCTGCGCAAGGTGATCGTGCTGATCGTGGATCGCAACACCCCCCGGACCGAGATCTGGCGGGCGCTCTACGGGGCGGCAGCGTGGAACCGTGCTGCCGGCAAGTACGTCATCGCGGTGAACGAGGACATCGACCCGGACAATGCCGACGCGGTGTTCTGGGCGATGTCGTACCGGGCCAACCCGGATCTCGACCTGCAGATCCTCAGGCACCGCGACCAGGGACACGGCCCGCGCAGCCGCCGGAACAACGGCGAGGACGCCTCGGTCCTGATCGACGCGACGATGAAGGAGGACTTCCCGCCGATCTCGCTCCCCAAGCGCGAGTACATGGAGCGCGCGCGGCAGATCTGGGAAGAGCTCGGGCTGCCGCAGCTGAAGCCCGAGTCGCCGTGGTTCGGCTATTCGCTCGGCGAATGGCCGGACGAGCTGGAGGAGGCGGCCGAGCGCGCCGTCCGGGGCGAATACTTCGAGACCGGCAAGCTGCTCGCGGCGCGACGGCGCAAGGACCTGCCGATGAATACCGAAGTGCGCGAGCTGCGGCGGGAACGGGACGAATCGGACGAATGACTCGCAGCAGTCAATCTGCGTCAGCGCTTCTCTCCCGCCACCACCGATAGGCGAGGAAGCCGAGACCCGCGGCGATGCCGAGCCAGGCGACGGCGCGCAGTCCGTTCGCCAGAACGAGGTCCTGCTTGAGCAGCCCCCAGCGCGACAGGATCAGGTTCCAGTCGTGCAGGGCGTGCTCGCCGAAGCTCGCCAGCGGCAGCTGCATGGCGCGCGCGTCGGCCAGGTAACGGGCTACGTTCAGGAGGCTCTGCCCGAGCCAGATGCCGCAGAGCGCGTACGAGACGGTCCAGCGCCGGCGCCAGAACTCGAGCATGCAGACCGCCGGAAACAGGAGCTGGGCGAGCGTACCGCCGTAGACCGCGAGCCGGGCGCTGAACAGCCCGACGAGCGGATGACCGGCCTCGTGCACGGCAAAGTTGGCGTCGTCCACCAGCGGCACCCAGCCGTCGCCGCGCCACGTCCAAAAGGCGATGTAGGCGGTGAAGGCCGCCGCGCCCAGCAATCCGAAGGGCGAGACCGGCTTCCACGCCTCCCGGTTGATCCACGCGATCTGGTCGAGCAGGTGCATGTCTAAGGCGCGCGATGTGCGACGGGCGTCACCCGCCCCGCCGGCCGCACCACCAGCCAGAACGCCCCGAACGTCAGGACCGCACCGAGCGCGATCGCGCTCGTCATCGGCCGCTGCGTGCCGTCGTAGGCAAGGCCGACCGCGAGCGCGAAGCACGACGCGATCACGAATTGGCAGAACGACAGCAGCGAGGTCGCGGCGCCGGCGATCCTCGGGAACGGCGTCAGCGCGCCCGCGGTCGCCTGTGGCATGACCGCCGTGAACGAGAACATGAACACGAACATGGGCACCACGACGGCGGCCGGATGATCCACCCCGCCCAACGCCAGCGCGGCGAGGACGACGCCGGCGACCAGCATTACGGCAGTGGCAATCCGCAGCAACCCGTCGATGCCCAGGCGCAGCACGGTGCGCGCGGCCAGGTACCCGCCGAGGAGGCTGCCGATCATCACCACGCCGAACAGCACGCCGAACCCGCGCTCCCCGGCGCCCATCACCGCGACGAACACGAACGCGCTGCCGGCGAGGAACGCGAACAGGCTGCCGAGGGAGAACGACGCCACCAGCAGGTAGCCGAGAAAGCGCCGGGAGCGTAGGAGGGTCACGAAGCTCGCCGCCATGGCCCGCGGATCGAGCGCCGAAGGGTCGGGCGTCTTCAGCGTTTCCGGGAGCCGGACTGCCGAGTAGGCGAGGGCGGCGGCAGCGTAGGTGGCGACGAACACGAAGTTCGCCTGCCAGCCGAGCCACACGTGCAGGTGGGCGCCCATGAGCGGCGCGACGATCGGCGCGACGCTGAGAATCATGCCCATGATCGACAGCATCTGCCCGGCGCGCTCGGCGGCGTGGAGATCGCGCACGACCGCGCGGGGGACGACGAACGCCGCCGATACGCCCACGGCCTGGAAGAAGCGCGCCGCGATCAGCGTCCGAACGTCGCCGGCGAGCGCGCACCCGGCCGAGGCCAGCACGAAGAGCGCGAGGCCCCAGAGCAGCACCGGCCGGCGCCCCCAGCGGTCCGACGCCGGCCCCACGACGAGCTGGGCGAGCCCCCAGCCGAACATGTACACCGACAGCGTGAGCTGGACCTGCTCGGAGCTCGCACCGAGCGCCTGCGTCATCGACGGCATCGAGACGAGGTAGATGTCCATCGTGAGCGGCGCGAGCGCGACGAGCGCGCCGAGGAGCCAGGTCATCGCGCGGGTGTGAGGACGCAGCATGCGTCAATGCATCCGGGCGACCACGCGGCCCGCGCCCGCGACGAACCACGCGTGCGGCATCGCGCCGCCGCCGCGGATCGCGACGCCGACGCGCGCCGCGCGATCGAGGGCGATCACGCCTACGCTGTCGCCGCGCTCGAGCGGCAGCCGCCGCAGCGTCTCCGGCGCAGCGCGACCGGCGCTGCGGCCGGCGGCGACGCGGTCGCACAGCGACTTCGTGACCGCGTGGCGCAGGATGAGCTCGCCGCGGCCGGTCGCCGAGGCCGCGGCAAGCCGGGTGGCGTAATTGCCCGCGCCGGGGACCGGCGAGTCGCCGACGCGGCCCGGGAGCTTGAGCGCCGTGCCGCCGGTCGAGGTCGCGGCCGCCAGCCGGCCCTTCGTATCGAGTGCCACGGCGCCGACCGTGCCGGCAGCCTCGGCGGCCATCACGCTGCGAAAGCGCAGGCGGCTCTCCCGGGTGATGGGGTCGTAGTCGCGAAAGCCCTGGCGACGCGCAAACGCGGTCGCGCCGGGGCCCGCGAGCAGCACGTGCGGGGTGTCCTCCATCACCCGGCGGGCGACGAGGACCGGATTTCTGACGCGCCGGATCGCCGCGACGCCGCCGCAGCGGAGCTGCTCCCCGACCATCACTGCCGCGTCCATCTCCGCGTCGCCCTCGGAGTTGAGCGTCGAGCCGGTGCCGGCGTTGAACAGCGGGTCGTCCTCGAGCACGACGACGGCGGCGCACACCGCGTCGAGCGCCGACCCGCCGCCGGTCAGGATACGGCGGGCGGCTTCGACCGCCGCGCGCACCCCTTGCAAGGCGGCGCGCGTGTTGCGGCCGTCCCAGCGGCCGCAGCCGCCGTGGACCGCGATGGCGTAGCGCATCGTCAATTGAGCGGCGCGCCGGAGGCGAGCCAGGCGCCGAGGAGCCGGCGTTCCTCGTCCGTCATCTTGGTGAGATTGCCGATCGGCATGGCGGGCGTGGCGATGGTCTGCTGGTGAATGCGCGGCGCGGCGGCCTTGATCTGCTGGGGCGTGTCGAGCTCCAGGCCGCCGGGAGGCTGCTGAAAGCCGACGAAGGTCGGCTTGGCGGAGTGGCACACCGCGCAGCGCGCCTGGATGATCGGCTGGACGCGCGCGAAGGTCACCGGCGCCGCGGCGGTCGTCGCGCGCGGCGCTGGCGCGATCGCGATTGCGACGGCGACCAGCAGTGCCGCCGCCGCTGCAGGCAGCGCGACCGCGTTCTTCCCCGAGTGCCGCAGCACGAAGTACTGGCGGATCAATGCGCCCGCCAGCATGATCACCGCGAGCACCGCCCAGGCGTGACGGTGCCCGTAGGTCATCGGGTAGTGGATGCTCATCATGGTGAACAGCACCGGCAGGGTGAAATAGGTGTTGTGCACCGAGCGCTGCTTGCCGATGAGCCCATCGCGGAGCTCGGGCTCGCGGCCGGCGCGGATCGCCTCGACCATCCGCCGCTGCCCGGGGATGATGTGGAAGAAGACGTTCCACACCATGATCGTCCCGATCATCGCGCCGACGTGGATGTACGCGGCGCGCGGGCCGAAGACCTGCGCATAGCCCCACGCGGCGGCGACGGTGAGCAGGAAGAGGCACACCGCCAGGGCGAGCTCGCTCTTCACCGCCCGGCACAGGGCGTCGTAGACGAGCCAGCCGGCGATGAGCGATCCGGCGGAGATCGCGACCGCAGCGGGCACCGACAGATCCAGCACCGAGCGGTCGATCAGGTAGGTGTTCGCGCCCCACCAGTAGACGATCGCGAGCATGCCCATGCCGGAGAGCCAGGTGGTGTACGCCTCCCACTTGAACCAGTGGAGGCGATCCGCGAGCGGCTCGCTCTTCGGGCCGAGGAGGTACTTCTGCGCGCGATAGAACCCGCCGCCGTGCACCGCCCACACCTCGCCGCTGACCCCGCGCAGCTTGTCATTCGGGTCGCGGGGCGGGACGAGGTGGTTGTCGAGCCAGACGAAGTAGAACGACGCGCCGATCCAGGCGATGCCGGCGATCAGGTGCAGCCAGCGCACGCCGAGATTCAGCCAGTCGACGACGTAGGCTTCCATCTAGACCTCGACCACGAGATCGGGGACGAACGCCGTCGCCTCGCCCGGGTAGCCGCGGGCGTTGCAGACGACGCGGGTGCCGCGCACCGTGTAGTCGATCGCACTGTGCGTGTGGCCGTGGATCCAGAGCCGCGCGCGGCCCATCAGGTCCTCGAGGTTGCTGACGAAGGCGGGGTTCAGCGGGTGGGCCGCGAACTTGGATGCGATGCTCCCGGGATGGGGTGGGTGGTGGGTGACGACGACCGTCGGTCCCGGGAAAGGCGCGAGCAGCCGCGCGGTCAGCCAGGCGCGGTGGGCGTCGTGCAGCCCGGTCGAGTCGTCGACCGCGAACATCCGGTCGCGCCAGCGGATCGTCCGGAAGTCGACCAGCCACGCACCGTACTTCTCCAGGGCGAGCTTGCGGCCGGCCGCGCCGTTCAGCGCGAAGTCGGTCCAGAGCGTGCAGCCGAGGAAGCGAACGCCGTCGAGCTCGAGCTCGCCGCAGTCGAGCACGTGGACGTTGGTCCCCGCGGCGACGGCCCGCAGCGCCGCCTGCGTGGCGTGGAACTCGCCGTCGTAGGGCTCGTGGTTGCCGGCGACGTACAGCACCGGGGCGTCGAACGTCGCGCTTGCCCATGCGACGCCGGCCGCGCCGTTGTCGATGTCGCCGGCGAGGACGACGAGGTCGGCTGCCGCCGGCGGCGGGTCGAAGGGCGCCGCCTCGCGATGCAGGTCCGAGAGGACCCGGATGCGCATCACGTCCAGTGCAGGAAGAGTGGCCCGCCGGCCCCGTGGACCGGATCGCACTCGGGAAGCGGGACGCGCGCCACCGCCTCCACGCTGCGCCGCGCGTTGGAGTTGAGCGGCGTGCACATGTCGGCGTGCTGGCCGGCCGGGTAGGCGCCCACAATGCCGAGGTCGCCGCGCACGGAGAGCTTCTTGTGTCCGGTGCCCGCCGGCAGCACGATCACGTCGCCGGGTCGCGCGGTGACGGCGACGCCGCCGTCGCCACCGAACTGCACCGTCACCTCGCCGCTGTAGACGCCGAGCGCCTCGTGCGCGGTGGTGTGGAAGTGATGGAACGGAAACACGCCGTTGCGCCACGCCGCCGGCCAGCGGTTGCGGTCAAAGAGCCGCTCGAAGGCCGCGGCCAGGTCCGCGCCCGCGATCGCGAGCGCCCCGGGGTACACGAGGAGCGGCCAGCGCGGGTGGTTGGGGATCGCGCCGCCGGGGGCGAGGTGGTGCGCGATGACGCGCGGGGGCTCGCTGCGGCGCGTGCTCATGGGTCGCTTCTCCGGGGCCCTGGAGAGTAGTCGATCCTACTTGGCGCGCCACCCGCCGTCGACCACCAGCGCGTGCCCGTTCACGTAGGCGGCCGCGTCCGAGGCGAGAAAGGCCACGGCGCCCGCGACGTCCTCCGCTGTGCCGCGCACGCCCGCGGGAACGAGCGCGCGAACCTGGTCGTCGTTCACCGCCACGCCGCGCCCGCTCATGTCGGGGACGTTCGGCCCGAGGATCGCCTGCGAGTTCCGGCGCAGGTTGGTCGGGATCGCGCCGGGGCAGACGCAGTTGACGGTAATGCCCTGGGACGCGTAGCGCACCGCCATCTGGCGGGTGAGCCCCACCACGCCGTGCTTGGCGGCGACGTAGGCCGCGCCGCCACCGGTCCCGTTCAGGCCCGCGACCGAGGCCATGTTGACGATGCGCCCGCGGCCGCGCGGCAGCATCTCCGCCAGGGCGCGCTTGGCGCCGAGGAACACGCTCGTGAGGTCGATCTCGATCACCCGGCGCCAGAGCGCCTCGTCCATCTCGTCCACGTCGAAATAGCCGTCGAGCACGCCGGCGTTGTTGACCATCACTTCGAGCGGACCCAGCGCCGCGATCGCCGCGCCGAGCGCGGCATCGAGCTCGGCGGCGCGGCTCGCGTCGGCGCGCTGGGCGCGCGCCCGGCCTCCGGCCGCTTCGATGGCTTGCGCAGTATCGCGCGCGGTGCGTTCGTCGATGTCGATGGCGGCGACCGCGAAGCCGTCGGCCGCGAGCCGTCGCGCGATCGCTCGCCCGAGTCCCGAGCCGGCTCCGGTCACCGCCGCAAGGCCTTTGGCGTTCGTCATGTCCGTTCCTCCTTTTCGAGTCCCGTTCGCAACCTCTGCGCCAGCGCGTACAGCGCGAGCGCGAGCAGGCACGGCACGCCGATCCATTTCAGCTCGCTCAGCGCCACCTCGGCGCCGCGGGGCGGAGAAGAATCCGCGCAGGAAGGGTGAGACCTCGAGCGGCGTCCACGGCATGAAGTACCGCGTGTCGTCGAGCGGCCAGAAGAACGGGATGCCGAGCCCGCCGTTGGTGAAGGCGTCGAGCACCGGGTGGGAGAGCGTGGCGGCCGAGAACGCCGCCGCGAGCCGCCAGAACTCGCCGCGCGGCGCGCTGCGAAATCCGAGCCAGGCGGCGAGCGGGCCGAGGAGGAGGGCGAAGAGCACGGTGTGGGTCAATCCCCGGTGCCCGAGCATGCTGTCCCACGGGACGCCGAACGAATAGGCAAAGACGTCGAGATCGGGCAGGACGCCGCAGGCGATCGCCCACGCGACGACCTTCAGCCGCGCCCGGACGAGCACGCCGGCGGTCGCGATCACCGCCGCGTGGCCGACGATCGTGGGCATGCGGTGCTAACGGCGCTTGCGGCGCAAATTCGCTGCGATGCGCAGCCGCAGCGCGTTCAGCTTGATGAAGCCCGCGGCGTCGGCCTGGTCGTAGGCGCCGCGGTCTTCCTCGAACGTGGAGATCGCGGGATCGAACAGGGAGTCGGTCTTCGAGGCCCGGCCGACCGTCATCACGGTGCCCTTGTAGAGCTTGACGCGCACCTTGCCGTTCACGCGCGGCCTGCGAGGCGTCGATCAGCGTCTGCAGCAGCCGCCGCTCCGGGCTGAACCAGTAGCCGTTGTAGATCAGCCGCGCGTAGCGCGGCATCAGGTCGTCCTTCAGCGCGAGCACCTCGCGGTCGAGCGTGATCGACTCCATCGCCCGGTGCGCCCGGAGCATGATCGTGCCCCCGGGCGTCTCGTAGCAGCCCCGCGACTTCATGCCGACGTACCGGTTCTCGACGACGTCGAGCCGGCCGACGCCGTGCCGGCCGCCGAGCCGGTTCAGCGCAGCGAGCACCCGCGCCGGGCTCAGCCGCTTGCCGTCGATCGCCACGATGTCGCCGCGCCGGTACGTGAGCTCGACGTACTGCGGCCGCCGGGGCGCCTTCTCGGGCGACACGGTGATGCGCCACATCGACTCCTCGGGCTCGTAGCCCGGGTCCTCGAGGATCCCGCCCTCGTAGGAGATGTGCAGCAGGTTGGCGTCCATCGAGTAGGGCGCACCGCCGTCCTTGCGCTTCTTGAACTCGACCGGAATCCGGTGCTGCTCGGCGTACCGGAGGAGCTTCGCCCGCGAGGTGAGGTCCCACTCGCGCCACGGGGCGATGATGCGCACGTTCGGCATCAGGGCGTAGGCGCCGAGCTCGAAGCGGACCTGGTCGTTGCCCTTGCCGGTGGCGCCGTGCGAGATCGCATCCGCCCGGGTCCGCCGCGCGATGGCGACGAGGTGCTTCGCGATCAGCGGCCGCGCGATGGACGTGCCGAGCAGGTACTCGCCTTCGTAGACCGCGTTCGCCCGGAACATCGGGTAGACGAAGTCCCGCACGAACTCCTCGCGCAGGTCCTCGACGAAGATCTCCTTCACCCCGAGCAGCCGCGCCTTGCGCCGCGCCGGCTCGAGCTCTTCGCCCTGGCCGATGTCGGCGGTGAAGGTCACGACCTCGGCGCCGTAGGTGTCCTGCAGCCACTTCAGGATGACCGAGGTATCGAGCCCGCCCGAGTAGGCGAGCACCACTTTCTTCACGCCGCCGCTTTGCTTCACGTCGTCACCCGTCCCAGCAGCAGGTATTCCATCAGCGCCTTCTGGCTGTGCAGCCGGTTCTCCGCCTCGTCCCAGACGACGCTCTGCGGGCCGTCGATGACCTCGGCGGCGACCTCTTCGCCGCGGTGCGCCGGCAGGCAGTGCATGAAGAGGGCGTCCGGCTTCGCGCGCTTCATCAGCGCGGCGTTGACCTGCCAGCCGGCGAATGCCCGCTTGCGCTCGTCAGCTTCGTCCTCGACGCCCATGCTGGTCCAGACATCGGTGGTGACGAGGTCGGCGCCACGCGCCGCGTCCATGGGATCGGCGAACTCCTTGTAATGGTCGGTTCCGCGCAACCCCGCGCGCTTCGGCTCGACCTCGTAGCCGGGCGGCGTCGAGACGTGCACGTTGAAGTCGAGCACCTCGGCCGCCTGGAGCCAGGTCTTGCAGACGTTGTTCGAGTCGCCGATCCAGGCCACGGTCCGGCCGCGGATCGCGCCGCGCTGCTCGATGTAGGTGTAGATGTCGGCGAGGATCTGGCACGGGTGGTACTCGTCGGTCAGGCCGTTGATGACCGGCACCCGCGAGTGGCGCGCGAAGCGCTCGACGATCGCCTGCTCGAAGGTCCGGATCATGACGATGTCGCACATGCGGGAGATCACCTGCGCCGCGTCCTCGACCGGCTCCCCCCGGCCGAGCTGCGAGTCCCGGGTCGCCAGGAAGATCGCCGCCCCGCCGAGCTGGTGGATGCCGGCCTCGAACGACAGCCGGGTCCGGGTCGACTGTTTCTCGAAGATCATCGCCAGCGTGCGGTCGACGAGCGGCCAGTACTGCTCGTAGCGCTTGAACTTCTCCTTGATCCAGCGGGTGCGCGCGAAGAGATACTCGAACTCGTCGCGCGCGAGGTCCTTGAACTGGAGGAAGTGCTGCGGCGCCGCCACGGCCGCGCCTCAGGGCCCGGCGAGGAACTGCTTGACAAGCGGCGCGAGCCGCTCGACGACGAGCTTCGCTTCCGCCTCCCGGATCACGAGTGGCGGCAGCAGGCGGATCACCCGGTCGGCGGTGACGTTGATCAGCAATCCGGCCGCGAGCGCACGCTTCACGAGGTCGCCGCAGGGGCGGTCGAGCTCGATGCCGATCATGAGCCCCTGGCCCCGGATCTCCACGACGCCGGGCAAGCCGGCGAGCGCGTCGCGGAAGCCGGCGCGGATCGCCTCGCCCAGGCGGCTTGCGTGTTCGACGAGCCCCTCGTCTTCCATCACCGCGAAGGTGGCGAGCGCCGCGGCGCACGCGAGCGGCCCCCCGCCGAACGTCGAGCCGTGGTTGCCCGGCTTGAAGACGCCTGCGGCGCGCCCGGCCGCCACGCAGGCGCCGATCGGCACGCCCGAGCCGAGGCCCTTCGCGAGCAGCATCACGTCCGGGAGGACCCCGGCGTGCTGGAATGCGAACCACTTGCCGGTGCGGCCGAGCCCGCTCTGCACCTCGTCGATCATCAGCAGCCACTTGCGCTCGTCGCAGAGCTGGCGGAGGAAGCGCACGTAGTCGCGGTCGGCGACGTTGATGCCGCCTTCGCCCTGGAGGACCTCGACCAGCACCGCGACGATGTTGCGGTTCGCGTCCGCGGCGTGGCGCACCGCCTCCTCGTCGTTGTAAGGCACCCGAATGAACCCGGGGACGAGGGGCTCGAAGCCCGCCTGCGCCTTGCGGCTGCCGGTCGCGGAAAGGGTCGCGAGCGTGCGCCCGTGCCAGGCCTGCTCCATGACGATGATGCCGGCGCTCGACACGCCGTTCTGGTGGCCGTAGAGCCGCGCGAGCTTGATCGCCGTCTCGTTCGCCTCCGAGCCGGAGTTGCAGAAGAACACCTCGTCCATGCCGGAGAGCGTGCAGATGCGGTCGGCAAGCTCGGTCTGGAGCGGGATCTCGTAGAGGTTCGAGGTGTGGATGACCTTCGCCGCCTGGTCGGCGATCGCGCGGGTGAGGCGCGGGTGCGCGTGGCCGAGGCCCGAGACCGCGATGCCGGCGAGCGCGTCGAGGTACTGCTTGCCGTCCTCGCCCCAGAGCCAGACGCCTTCGCCGCGCGCGAACGCGACCGGCAGGCGGGCGTAGGTGTTCATGAGGTGCGAGGTCATCGGCGACCCGACAAATGCAAAACGGCGGCTCTCGCCGCCGTAACCTGCTTGATCTGCGCGATGTTAGCACACCCCCTCTCGTTCGCTCCCCGGCCCCGGGGGGCGAGGCGCCGAGCGCCTAGAATCTCCCCCAATGACGCGGCTCGCGGTCTTCAACCAGAAAGGCGGGGTCGGCAAGACGACCACGGCCCTCAACCTCGGCGCCGCGCTCGCCAGGCGAAAGGTCGCGCCGCTGCTCCTCGATCTCGACGCGCAGGCGCACCTGTCGCACGTCCTCGGGCCCGTCGAGGGCTCCGCCGACAGCGTGTTCGCCTACTACAACGAGTCGAAGCCGCTGCGGGAGCTCGCGCGACCCGTGGCCCTGGGCTCGGCCGAGGGCCGCGGCGAGCTGGTCCCCGCGCACTCCGAGCTGATGAAGGTCGACTCGCTGTTCGGCAAGGGGCCGCGCATTCTGTACCGCCTCAAGGACGGGCTGGACGAGTACGCAGGCGGCGGCAACAGCCGGGCGGTGTTCATCGACTGCTGCCCGCTGCTCGGCGTGCTCTCGCTCTCGGGCGTGTTCGCCGCCGACAAGGTGCTCGTCCCCGTTTCCGCGGACTTCCTCGCGCTCAAAGGGGCGCTCGCGCTCGAGAGCACGCTCAAGGCGCTCGAGCACGTGCTGAAGAAGCGCGTCGAGCGCCGCTACGTCCTCACGCGCTTCGACTCGCGGCGGAAGATGGCCCACGAGATCGAGACGACGCTGCGGAACCGCTTCGGGGACGAGCTCTGCCGGACGCGGATCGGGGAGACCGTCGGGCTCGCCGAGAGCCCGTTCCACCGCAAGGACATCTTCGCCCACGAGCCGAAGGGCCGCGGGGCGCGGGACTACGAGGCGCTGCTGGAGGAGCTGCTCGCGACCGGGTTCGTGGAGGTCTAGCCGCGGCCTACTTGGTGACCAGCGCGACGACGTCCTCGAACGAGATCGGGTCGGATTTGCGCGGCCCGTCGACGGTGCGGCACTCGAGGACCTGGCAGTGGAGGTACATCTGGCGGAGCTTGCGCTCGGCGTCGGCTTCGTCGCGGCCGTGGATCGTCAGGTTCTCGACCACCATCCCGGTGCGCGTTCGGATGCGGAAGCCGTACTTGCCCGTCCCGTTCGCAGCCATAGCCCCCCCGCGATCAAATAGTTAGGCGGGGTATAGCAGGGTTCCCTCACAAGGGCAACGCAACGGCCTCATTTGGCGGCACTTTTCGGCATCACCGGCGAGTCGTTCCCTCGACACGCGGCGCAGGCGATCAGTCGATCCGGTGCAGGCCGCGCTCCTCGGCCGACGTCAGCACCCTCAGGCAGGGGATGTACCCGTCGTGCAGGATGCCGTGCAGCTCCATCTGCTTCTGCGAGCGCAGCAGCCCGGCGAGGTAGTCGACGATCATCCCGCGTGACGACCTGGCCCGGCACGAGCACCGGGATTCCGGGCGGATAGGGCGTGATCTGGTCGGTGCAGATGCGGTCGACGAGCGTGCGGTTGACCTGGTCCCGCTCGTCGAGGATGGGCAGTGCCTCGCCGCCGCAGTAGTACGCGTCCCGCGGGAGCACCCGGAGCCGGGTGAACTCGGGGATGTCCGGGGCCTGGTAGAGGCGCCGCGGCGCGCGGCCCTCGCGGGCGATGCGCATCAGCGCGTCGTAGAGCCGCGACACCTTGCTGCGGGTCGTTCCGATCGTGAGGAGCAGCGAGAGCGTGTTGAAGGTCGACTTCTCGACCTGGATGTTGAAGCGGGTGAAGAGCTCGCGCTGCAGGTCCTCGACCGTGTAGCCGCAGGTCGAGATGTCCACCGTGACCTTGGTCGGGTCGAGCCGGATGCCGTCGTGCTTGACCTCCGCGGGCAGGAGCTCCTCGAGCTCGAGCACCCGGAATACGCCGGTCGAGTTGATCTGGCTCCGGAGCTCCTGCGCGAGCGCGAGCGTCCGCGCGAGCAGCTTGTAGCCCTCCATCACCATCTGCTTCCGCGCCACGTCGAGGCTCGCGATCATCGCGTACTGCGGCGACGTCGACGTGTGCATGTTGAAGTTCTCGCGGAACAGGTGCTCGTTGAACCCCGGGTCGTTCACCTGGATCATGCTCGCCTGCGAGAACGCGCTCATGACCTTGTGGGTCGACTGGGTGGCGTAGTCGGCGCCCGCCTCGAGCGCGGTCGGCCGGAACTCCGGGTGGAACCGCGCGAACCCGTACCACGCCTCGTCGATGATCACCCGGATGCCGTGCTCGTGGGCCTTGTCCACGATCGGCTTCAGGTCGTAGCGGAACCCGTCGTAGGTGCAGGACGTGAGGATCAGCGCCTCCGCGTCCGGGTGCGCCTCGATCGCCTGGAAGATCGTCTTCTTCGGCACCGGTCCGTAGATCCCGTAGGCCTTGTTCACCGACGAGTTGAGATAGATCGGGTGGGCGCCGGACAGCACCACGCCGTGGTGCACCGACTTGTGGCAGTTGCGGTCGAGCAGCAGCTTCTCGCCCGGCGCGAGGATGGTCTGGAAGATGACCTTGTTCGCGGTGGACGTGCCGTTGGTCGCGAAGAACGTCCGCCGCGCGCCGAACGCCTTAGCCGCCATCGCCTGCGCCTCGGCGATCACGCCCCGCGGCTCCATCAGCGAGTCGAGCATCGGCACCGAGACCGAGAGGTCGGCGTCGAAGATGTGCTCGCCCATGAAGTCGTAGAAGTCGTTGATCCACGGGCTGCCGCGCAGGGACTCGCCGGACGAGTGGCCGGGCGTATGCCAGGAGTCCTTGGCCATCCAGACGTAGTTCTTGAGCTGGTCGTAGAACGGGGTGCGCGCGCGCTCCTGGATCTGGGCGTTGAGGATGCGGTACATGCCGCGGTAGTCGCGCTCCTCGCGGTAGAAGTAGCCGTCGACCGCCTCCGCGAACAGCGTGTCCACGACCTCGTCCTCCTGCGCCTGCGCGACGAGGATGTACACGTCGAGCTCCGGGCGGAACCGGTTGAGCCGCTGGACGAGCTCGACCGCCGACATCTGCTGCTGCTTCTTCGAGTGGTTGGAGTTGACCGTGTAGAGCTTGTCGTCGACGACCACCGCCTGGATGTCGACGTCCTGCTCGACCGCGGCGAGCGCGTCGCGCCCGCTCGTCACGCCGGTGAAGGCGAGGCCGAGGGGGTTCTCGAGGGAACGGGCCGCGGCGTTGAGGCCCTTCACGAACTCGCGGAGAACGAGCGGCTCGTCGTTGACGACGAGGACGCGGCTGACGGGCTTGCGCATGCGGCGCGAGGGCGGGCGCTGGCGTCCCTAGAGAGCGTCGCGCGGGGGTAGGGGCGGGAGGATCGCGCGGGCGGCGTGTGCCGCGCCCGCGCCGGCGCTCAGGCGAGCGCCTTGATTTCGGCCGCGAGCCGGCGCTTGTGCCGCGCCGCCTTGTTCTTGTGGATCACCTTCTTGTCGGCGATGCGATCGAGCGCGCCCGTCGCGGCGCTGAACAGGCGCGCAGCGCCGGCCTTGTCGCCGGCGGCGATCGCCTTCTGCACCTTCTTCACGGCGCTGCGGAAGGTGGTGCGGAGCGCGGCATTGTGCACGCGGCGCTTCTCGGACTGGCGCGCGCGCTTGCGCGACTGGGCGGTGTTGGCCATTGGGCTCGGCGGGCTCGGAAAAGGCGCGGATTGTAGGCGCAATGGGCGGCGCGCGCAAGCGAATACAAGGGCTTACCGCGCGCCGCCCGTATAATCACCGGCAATGAGCTTGGCGCGGGCGCTCGCCACCGTCAGCGGGATGACCTTCGTGTCCCGCGTCCTCGGCTTCGTCCGCGACGCGGTCATCGCCGGGACGTTCGGCGCCGGGCTCGCCACCGACGCGTTCTTCGTCGCGTTCCGGATTCCGAACCTGCTCCGGCGGCTGTTCGCCGAGGGCGCGTTCTCGCAGGCCTTCGTGCCGATCCTGGCCGAGTACAAGTCGCGGCACGGACCCGACGCGACGAAGCAGCTCGTGGACCGGGTCGCCACGGCGCTCTTCCTCGCGCTCGCGGTGGCGGTCGCCCTCGGCGTCGCCGCCGCCGCGGTGATCGTCTACGTCAGCGCCCCGGGGTTCGCCGCGAATCCGGAGAAGTTCGGGCTCACGGTGGCGCTGCTGCGGATCACCTTCCCGTACATCCTGTTCATCTCCCTCGTCGCGCTCGCCGCGGGCGTCCTGAACACCTGGAGCCGGTTCGCCGTCCCGGCGATCACACCCACCCTGCTCAACGTGGCGTTCATCGTCGGCGCGCTGTTCCTCGCGCCGTACTTCGATCCCCCGGTGCTGGTGCTCGCCTGGGCGGTGCTCGCGGGCGGGGTGCTGCAGCTCGCGCTGCAGGTGCCGTTCCTCGCGCGGATTGGCATGCTGCCGCGCCCGAGCCTCGCGCTCGGGGATCCGGGCGTGCGGCGCGTCCTCGTGCTGATGGGCCCGGCGGTGGTCGGCGTGTCGGTGGCGCAGATCAGCCTGCTCCTCAACACGATCTTCGCCTCGTTCCTCCAGACCGGGAGCGTGTCCTGGCTCTACTACGCCGACCGGCTGATGGAGTTCCCGACCGGGCTGCTCGGCGCCGCGCTCGGCACGATCCTGCTGCCGAGCCTCGCGAAGCTTCACACCGAGGCCGCGGCCGACGCGTATTCGGACCTCCTCGACTGGGGCCTGCGCCTGACGTTCCTGCTCGCGGTCCCCGCGGCGGCGGCGCTCGCCATCCTGGCGACGCCGCTCGTCGCCACGCTGTTCTTCTACGGCGCCTTCGGTCTCGACGACCTCCTGATGACGCGACAGGCGCTCATCGCCTACAGCGTCGGGCTGCTCGGGCTGATCGTCGTGCGCGTGCTCGCCCCCGGGTTCTACGCGCGCCAGGACATCCGGACGCCGGTCAAGATCGCGCTCGTCACGCTCGCCGCCACCCAGGTCATGAACGTCGTCTTCATCTGGCCGCTGCGGCATGCCGGGCTCGCGCTGGCGATCTCGCTCGGCGCCTGCCTCAACGCGGCGCTGCTCTATCGGGGCCTGCGTCGGCGCGAGATCTTCCGGCCGCGGCCCGGCTGGGGCGCGTTCGGCGCCAAGGTCGCGGCCGCAGTGGGCGCGATGGCGCTGGCGGTCGGGTTCGCGATGGGGCCGGCGGAGTGGTGGATCGGCGCGGACTGGCGGCTGCGCGCGCCCGCGCTCGCCGGGCTGGTGACGCTCGGCGCGGCGGTGTATTTTGGGGCGCTATGGGCGCTCGGCTTCCGCGCCCGCGACTTTCTGCGCCCGTGAGCCCGCCGGGCCGTCCCAAGGGCGAACCCCGAGCGCGGAAGCGAGGGTAATCCAGTGACTCCCCATCTGGAACGCTTCGCCGAGCTCGTCACCCGCGAGCAGTTCAGTCTCGCGGAGGCGTGCCTCCTCATCGCCGAGGACCAGTACCCGGGGCTCGACATCGCCGCCTGCGTCGCGAAGCTCGACGCGATGGCGGCCACCGTGCGCGGGCGGCTGGCCGCCGACGCGCCGGCCGAGCAGAAGGTCGCGGCCCTGAACTTCCATCTGTTCGGGGAGCTGCGCTTCTGCGGCAACGCCGACGCGTACTACGACCCCCGCAACAGCTACCTCAACGAGGTCCTCGAGCGCCGCACCGGCATCCCGATCACGCTGTCGATCGTGTACCTCGAGGTCGGCCGCCGCCTCGGGCTGCAGCTGCAGGGGGTGTCGTTCCCCGGCCACTTCCTCGTCAGGCTGCGGCTGAAGCAGGGGAGCCTCGTGCTCGACCCGTTCGCCCGCGGCGAGCCGTGCTCCGAGACCGAGCTTCGCGCCCGGCTCGGCCAGGCGCTGCCTGCCGATCGACCGGCCAGACTCGGGCTCGAGCGGTATCTCGAGCCGGCGACGCCGCGCGAGATCGTCGCGCGCGTGCTGCGCAACCTGAAGGGGATCTACCTCAAGAGCGCGAAGCTCGAGCCGGCACTCGCGGTGATGCACCGGATGCTGCTCGTCGTGCCGGAGTCCGCGGAGGAGCTTCGCGACCGCGGGCTCGTCCACGCCCAGCTCGAGTGCTTCCGCCCCGCGCTCGCCGACCTCCAGAACTACCTCCGTCGGCGCCCCGACGCCCCGGACGCGTCGGACATCCACGCCCGCGTGGTGGAGCTAAGGCAGGCTGCGTCGCGGCTACAGTGACGCGTCGAGACGGTCCTCGACCCGCCGCTGCACATCGCGCCGGAGCCCGAGCGCGAACAGGCCTTCGAGGAGGATGAAGAGCGGCGCGACCAGCGCCTGCAGGAGATTGTCGACGAGCGCCGGACGGCGACCCTCGATGGCGTGGCCGACGAGCTGGAAGGCCCAGCCGACGACGAAGGCGACGCCGAACACCCATAAGCCGGTCGCCAGCGGCAGCTGCGCGACGCGGTCCGCGGCGTAGAGGATGGGGGCGATCAGCACGGCCATCGTCGCCGCGAGGCCGGCATCGAGCCGGACATACCACGCGAGCACGGCTACGGCGAACACCATCGCGCCGGTGATCTCGATCCCGGCGAGCGGCACGCGCAACCAGCCGAGAGGGATCAGGAGCGCGAAGGTCAGGAGCGGCACGCCGACGTAGTGCGTCAGCCGGTTCCAGCGATTCCGGTGGTAGCTGGCGTAGACGGCGAGCTGCTCGTCGAGCGACTTCATCGTGCGCCGCTCATGCGGCTCCCCTCGCGCTATCGGCCCACGACGATCAGGACTCCGGCGGCGATAGCGATGATGGCCATCACAGTGCCCTGTCCCGAGAAGTGGAGATTGAGCAGCGGGATCACGCCGGTCAGGATGAGCCAGAGGGCCAGCAACAGCATCCCGATGTTTCTTGTCAGTTTCATTGGGGACTCCCTTGGTTGCCTGCGGAGTGGATCTTAGACCCCCGCGGAACTTCCCGCGCACACCGTCGCGGCCCGTTTTTTCTCGCAGTGCGGTAAAGCCGCTAGAATTCAACGCTTTTCACGGACCCATGCGCATCGCTCGACCTCCTGCGCCGGCGCTGCTCGTCACCCGTGGGCTCGCCCCCCGGGTGCCCGGCCCGGTTGCGCTCACCATCGGCAACTTCGACGGCGTCCACCGCGGGCACCAGGCGATGCTCGCGCGGCTGATCGCGGCCGCGCGCGAGCGGAATCTCGCCGCCACCGTGCTCACGTTCGAGCCGCATCCGCGCGAGCTCTTCACGCCGCTCTCGGCACCGACGCGCCTGACGAGCCTGCGCGAGAAGCTCGAGCTGCTCGCCGCCCACGGGGTGGACCACGTGCACGTCCAGCGCTTTTCGCGCGCCTTCGCCGCGATCCCGGCCGAGGCGTTCGTCGAGCGCCTGCTCGTCGCGGCCCTGCGGACGCGCTGGGTGCTGGTCGGCGACGACTTCCGGTTCGGCGCGAAGCGCGTCGGCGACGTGGCGTTCCTCGCCGCCGCCGCGCGCCGCCACGGCTTCGAGCTCGAGCCGATGCCGACCGTCACCGAGGGCGGGACGCGCGTCTCGAGCTCGGCGGTGCGCGACGCGCTCGCGCGCGGCGACCTCCGCCGGGCCCGCGAGCTCCTCGGCCGCGCGTACAGCATCAGCGGCCGCGTCGTGCAGGGCGACCGGCTCGGCCGCAAGCTCGGGTTCGCGACCGCGAACGTGCAGCTGAAGCACAACCGGCCCCCGCTCGCCGGCATCTTCGCGGCGCGCGTGCACGGCGCGGGGGAGGCGCCGCGGAACGGCGTCGCGAGCCTCGGCGTGCGTCCGACCGTGCACGCGGACGGGAAGCCGGTCCTGGAGGTGCATCTCTTCGACTTCGCCGCCGAGCTCTACGGCCGCCATCTCCGCGTCGAGTTCCTGGCGAAGATCCGCGACGAGGAGCGCTACCCCGACCTCGACGCGCTCAAGGCGCAGATCGCCCGCGACTGCGACGCCGCGCGCGCGATCCTCACCGACGAGCGCCGATGACGAAGCCCGCCAAGCCCGACTACAAGGGCACGCTGAACCTGCTCGACACGCGGTTCCCGATGCGGGGCGATCTCGCCAAGCGCGAGCCGGTGTGGGTGAAGTCGTGGCAGGACACCGGCCTGTACCGGCGCCTGCGCGCGGCGTGCGCGGGGCGGCCGCGGTTCGTGCTGCACGACGGACCGCCGTACGCGAACGGCGACATCCACATCGGCACCGCGGTCAACAAGATCCTGAAGGACATGGTCGTCAAGTCGAAGACGCTCGCCGGCTTCGACGCGCCATACGTGCCGGGCTGGGACTGCCACGGCATGCCGATCGAGGTCCAGATCGAGAAGCGCCATGGGAAGGACCTCCCGCCCGCGGAGACGCAGCGCCTGTGCCGGGCGTTCGCGACCGAGCAGATCGCCCGGCAGAAGCAGGACTTCGAACGGCTCGGCGTGCTCGGCGACTGGGAGAATCCGTATCTCACGATGGCCTACCGGAACGAGGCCGACGAGATCCGCACGCTCGGCCGGATCCTTGCGGCGGGCTATCTCTACCGCGGCCTGAAGCCGGTCAACTGGTGCTTCGACTGCGGCTCGGCGCTGGCCGAAGCCGAGGTCGAGTACGAGGACCGCACCGACCCGGCGATCGACGTGGGGTTCCCGGCGGCCGACGGCCGCCGCCTCGCGCGCGCGTTCGGCCGCGACCGCCTCGACGACAAGCCCGGATACGCCGTCATCTGGACGACGACCCCGTGGACGATCCCGGCGAACCAGGCACTGAACGTCCATCCGGAGCACGTCTACAACCTGGTCGACACGCCGCGCGGCTACCTCGTCCTCGCCGCCGAGCTGCAGGAGGCGTGTCTCGCGCGCTTCAAGCTCGCGGGCACGACCGTCGCCTCCGTCAAGGGCGCGGCGCTCGAAGGCCTGGAGTTCCGCCACCCGTTCTACGATCGCCTCGCGCCGGTGTACCTCGGCGACTACGTGACGCTCGACACCGGCACCGGCATCGTCCACAGCGCGCCGGCCTACGGCGTCGAGGACTTCGAGTCCTGCCGCCGCTACGGGATCCGCGACGACGACATCCTGAACCCGGTGCAGGGCGACGGGCGCTACGCGGCGAGCCTGCAGTTCTTCGGCGGGCTCTCGATCTGGGACGCGAACGCCAAGATCGTCGCCAAGCTCCGCGAGTCGGGCGCCCTGTTCAGCGAGGCGCCGTACGCGCACAGCTATATGCATTGCTGGCGCCACAAGACGCCGGTCATCCTGCGCGCGACCACGCAGTGGTTCGCCGGCATGGACGAGGTTCCGGGCTTCGCGGGCCGCAAGCCGGCGGAGACGCTCCGGACGACGGCGCTGCGCGGCGTCGCGGCCACGCAGTTCTTCCCGGCCTGGGGCCAGGCGCGCCTGCACGGAATGATCGCGGGCCGCCCCGACTGGACGCTCTCGCGGCAGCGGCAGTGGGGCGTGCCGATGCCGTTCTTCATCCACAAGGAGACCGGCGCGCTGCACCCGCGGACGCTCGAGCTTCTCGAGGAGGTTGCGAAGCACGTCGAGCGCGGCGGGATCGAGGCCTGGCAGCGGATCGACCCGAAGGCGCTCCTGGGCGCGGAGGCGGCGCAGTACGAAAAGGTGAAGGACACGCTCGACGTATGGTTCGACTCCGGCTCGACCCACCAGACCGTGATGGGCGGCCCCGACGGTCGGCGGACCGGCGCGGGATCGCACAGCGCGGAGACGGAGTTCCCCGCCGATCTCTATCTCGAGGGCTCGGACCAGCACCGCGGCTGGTTCCACTCCTCGCTCCTCGTCTCGTGCATGCTGAACGGTGTGCCGCCCTACCGGGGGCTGCTCACGCATGGTTTCGTCGTCGGCGGCGACGGCCGCAAGATGTCGAAGTCGCTCGGGAACTTCATCGTGCCGCAGGAAGTTTCGGACTCGCTCGGCGCCGAGATCCTGCGTCTGTGGGTGGGCGCGACCGACTATTCCGGCGAGCTCTCGCTCTCGAACGAGATCCTGAAGCGGGTCGTCGAGTCCTATCGGCGGATCCGGAACACGCTGCGGTTCCTGCTCGCCAATCTCGCGGACTTCGACCCGGTCCGGCACGCGCAGCCGGTCGCCGGCTGGGTCGAGCTCGACCGGTACGCGGTAGCGCTCGCCGCCGCGCTCCAGGACGAGCTCGCCGCGCACTACGCGCGGTACGAGTTCCACCTCGTCGTGCAGAAGCTGCAGACCTTCTGCTCCGAGGACCTCAGCGCGTTCTACCTGGACGTGCTCAAGGACCGGCTCTACACGCTGCGGGCCGACGCTCCGGCGCGCCGCTCCGCGCAGAACGCGCTCTACCACATCACCCAGAGCCTGCTGCTCCTGATGGCGCCGGTCCTCTCGTTTACCGCCGAGGAGGCGTGGCAGGTGCTCACCGGCAAGACGGACGACAGCGTCTTCTTCCACACCTGGCACGCGTTCCCGGCGGTTGCGGACGGTCCCGCGCTCCTGGCGCGCTGGCGGGAGCTCCGCACGGCCAAGGCGGACGTGCAGAAAGAGCTCGAGAACGTGCGGGTCGCGGGCAAGATCGGCTCGTCGCTCGCGGCGGAGATCGAGATCCAGGCGGCGGGGGATCGGTACGCCGAGCTCGCGCGCCTCGGCGACGATCTGCGGTTCGTGATGCTCACGTCGCAGGCGGCGGTGTCGCGGGCCGCGTCGGAGGCGGGGCAGGGCGTCGTCGCGACCCCGAGCCCGCAGCGCAAGTGCGAGCGTTGCTGGCACTACCGCGCCGACGTCGGCGCCGACCCGGCTCACGCCGACCTCTGTGCCCGGTGTGTCAGCAACCTGTACGGCAGCGGCGAGACGCGGCGGTTCGCATGAGCCCGCCGGGCCGCCCCAGGGGCGAATCCCGAGCACGCGCGCCGGGCGCGAGGGTAGTCCAATGACCGCTGTGCCCGTGGCCCCGTCCGGCGTGCGTGGGCTCCTACCCTGGCTCGCGATCGCGGCGGCGGTGGTCGTGCTCGACCAGGCGACCAAGGCCATCGTCCAGTCCGCGCTCGCTCCGGGCGAGCGGGTGCCCGTGATCCCGTTCCTCGACCTGGTGCTCGTGTTCAACACCGGCGCCGCCTTCAGCTTTCTCGCCGACGCGTCGGGCTGGCAACGCGGCTTCTTCGTCGCGGTCGCTCTCGGCGCGAGCGCGCTGATCGTTCACCTGCTGCGACGCCATACCGAGGAGCGGCTGTTCTGCACCGGCCTCGGCCTGATTCTCGGTGGCGCGATCGGCAACCTCTGGGACCGGATCGTCCTCGGCCACGTGGTCGACTTCGTGCTGCTCCACGCGCACGGCTACCACTTCCCGGCGTTCAACGTCGCCGATTCCGCGATCACCGTGGGCGCCGCGCTCCTGATCTGGGACGGCGTGTTCGGGGCCCGCAGGCGCGACGGCGAACGGCGCTAGAATCGCGCCGACCGCTTCCCCGCGATTCCCCAGATGGACGTTCTCCTCGCCAACCCCCGCGGCTTCTGCGCCGGCGTCGAACGCGCGATCGGGATCGTCGAGCGCGCGCTCCAGCTCCATGGTCCGCCGATCTACGTCCGCCACGAGATCGTCCACAACCGGTCCGTGGTCGACGATCTGCGGCGCAAGGGCGCGGTGTTCGTCGAGGAGCTCGCCGAGGTGCCGCCCGGGAGCACCGTCATCTTCTCGGCGCACGGGGTGTCGAAGGGGGTGCAGCGCGACGCCGAGGCGCGCGGCCTCAAGATCTTCGACGCGACCTGCCCGCTCGTCACCAAAGTGCACGTCGAGGTGGCGAAGATGCTGCGGGCGGGGCGCGAGGTCGTCATGATCGGCCACCGCGGCCACCCGGAAGCGGAAGGGACGATGGGGCAGGCCGAGGGCGGCATGCACCTGGTCGAGACGGTCGAGGACGTCGCGGATCTCGCGGCGCGCGATCCCGCGCGGCTCGCGTACGTGACCCAGACCACGCTCTCGGTCGACGACGCCGCGGCGATCGTCGCAGCCCTGAAACGGCGGTTCCCGGAGATCGTCGGGCCGAAGAAGGACGACATCTGCTATGCGACGCAGAACCGCCAGGACGCGGTGAAGTTCCTGGCGCCGCGCTGCGACGTGGTGATCGTCGTCGGCTCGCCCAACAGCTCGAACTCGAACCGGCTCCGCGAGGTCGCCGACCAGCTGGGCGTGCCCGCTTACATGATCGACAGCGCTGACGAGCTGGATCCGGCGTGGATCGCCGACCGGCCGCGCGTCGGCGTGACCGCGGGCGCCTCGGCGCCGGAAGTGCTCGTGCAGGAAGTCATCGCGCGCCTGAAGTCGCTCGGTGCGCAGCGGGTCCGGCAGCTCGAAGGAGTCGCGGAGAGCGTGGTTTTCCCGATGCCCAAGGGGCTGCAGACGGCTACCCCGGCCGAGTAGCTCAAACCCCTCCCGGGGCCGGCCCCGGCCCCGTCCAGCGGCACTAGTTCACGCCGCACCCCCGTCCCCGCGCCGCTCGGCGGTCAATCGCCACCGCTTGTCTGTCCTCCGCTGACAGGGGGTCTACCCGTATGTCATAACGCAGCCTGGGTATTGAGAGTTCTCACGCGCATCGGGATCCGGAAGCCCGATCGCACACCACCCGGGAGAGTTTGGAATGAAGCTCGGCAAGAACAGGGAAGCGGGATTCACCATCATCGAGCTGATGATCGTCGTGGTCATCATCTCGGTGCTCGGCGCGGTCGCGCTGCCGGCCTACCAGGACTACATCCTCCGCAGCCGTCTGGCCGAGGCGTACGCCAATCTCGGCGGCATGGCGACGAAGCTGGAGCAGTTCTACCAGGACAACCGTACGTACGTGGGTGCGTGCACGGTGAGCGGAACCGTCGCGAACCTGCCAGCGAATCCCAAGCACTTCGACTTCACCTGCCCGACGCTGACCGCTACCGGGTTCACTGTGCAAGCGGCGGGCCAGGCGGGCCAGAACGTCGCCGGCTTCACGTTCACGATCGACAACACCGGCCTCAAGCAGACGACCGCCGTGCCGGCGGGCTCGGGCTTCAGCACGAGCACCGGCGCCACCGGCTGCTGGGTGCGCAGGAAAGGCACGGGAGCGACCGCATGCTGACCTCCCGCAACCGGGGATTCACCCTCATCGAGCTGATGCTGGTCATCGCCGTGATGGGCGTCCTGCTGGCGGTCGGCCTGCCGCAATACAGCATCTGGATGCAGAACCTGCGCATCCGCGGTGCGGCCGAATCGGTACAGGGCGGGCTGCAGCTCGCGCGCGCCACGGCGATCGCGCGGAACACCCAGGCGATCCTGGTGTTTCGGCCGGCGAGCCTGAGCTACTTCGTCTACACGGTCCCCAACCCCGGCACGCCGCCCGACGACTGGCAGGATCCGGATGCCGGCCCGGCGGGGGCCGTCGACATGGTCCGCCGGCACAACCAGGCCGACGACTCGTCCAGCGCGAGCGCGACGATGACGCCCGGCGGCGCGTACATGGTCACCTTCAGCTCGCTCGGACAGGTCGTGGCCAACGCTGACGCCTCGCTCCCGCTGACGCAGGTCAACATCACCTCGGCGGCGAGCACCGACCTGGCGGTCCGGCCGCTCCGGGTCGTGATCAACCCGGGCGGCTCGACCAGGGCCTGCGATCCGGCGGTGAGCGACCCCGCCGATCCGCGCCATTGCTAGGAGGAGACGCCATGCGAACCGGATCCATCAGCAGGCAAGGCGGCGCGACGATCCTCGAGGTCCTCGTGTCGGTCCTGATCCTCTCGCTTGGCATCCTGGCGCTGGTCGGGCTGCAGGCGAGGTCGATCACCGCGGCGGGCGACGCGAAGTACCGCGTGGAGGCGACCAACTACGCCGACCAGGTCGTCGGCCAGATGTGGGCCGACCGCGCCAACCTCCTCAACTACCCGACGTTCGCCGCGCCGGCTGCCGCCGCGTGGCAGGCGCAGGTCGCTCTCAGGCTGCCGGGACCGGGCACGGGGGCGATCGCTGTGACCCCCGACCCGAACGGCAATCTGGTGACGGTCACCGTCAGCTGGACGCCGCCGGGGCTGCCGAGCGGCGCGCCGGCCAACAGCGTCAGTGTCCAGACGCGTATCGACAACCCGTGACCCGAGGATCCGCCATGACCCGCAGGATCAAGCAACTCGGCATGAGCCTCATCGAACTGATGGTGGCGATGGCGATCGGGCTGGTGGTGATGCTCGTCGTCTTCCAGCTGTTCACGGTTTCGGAGGGCACGCGCCGCACGTCGGTCGCGGGCAGCGACGCGCAGATGAGCGCGGCGATCGCCGTCACCGCGCTGCAGGACCAGATCCGCAACGCCGGCTACGGGCTGGTCGACCGGTTCCGCGACCTGGCCAACACCTCGTTCCCGGCGCTCGGCTGCAACGTGGTCGGCACCGATGTCCGCACCGGCACCCCGGTCGCGTTCAACTTTCCGCTCGCGCCGGTGGTCATCACGCAAGGGGCCAACAACAACGGCGCCGGTGTCGGCACGGACTCGGACACGATCACGGTCGTCTACAGCGACCTGCCGTTCCCGACCGTGCCGAGCAACCTGATGCAGACGATGGCGACCGCGACCGACCCGATCCTCGTGAACAACCGCTACGGCGTCCGGCCCGGCGACGTGCTGCTGCTCGTGGCGCAGAACACCAAGACCATTCCGGCGCAGCCGGCGCCGGCGGCGCCGAGCCCGCCCGTCGTCTGCAGGATGTTCGAAGCGACGGGCACGCCGACCAACCCCCCGAACCCCGACCCGAATGCCAACAGCATGGTGCAGCGGGGCACGGCCTCGTATCTGATTGGCACCAGTCTTTCGAGCGTGCGCTACAACAGCCCCGCCGGCACGGATCCCCTCTTCACGACCGACGGCGCCGTCTACAACCTCGGCCGGGGACCGGCCCGCGTCCAGTTCGCGCTGGCCGACACGCTGCCCGCCGACGGGATCGCCGATCACCTCACGATGACGAACTTCCTCGGTGCCGGGACCGGGGTCCCCGCTGCCCGGCCGCTCGTGGAGGGGATCGTCGCCCTGCAGGCCCAGTACGGCGTCGGCGTCGACACGACGGCGCCGGCCGACGGGATCGCCGACCAGTTCGATCCCAGCGCCGGTCTGGGCGCCTGGCAGGTCGCCCCGCCGGCACAATGGGGTCTCGTCCTCGCCGTGCGCTTCGCGGTGCTCGCGCGCAGCAACCTCATCGAGCGCAAGGATCCGGTCACCAACACCTGTACCGCGACCCCGGCGACCTCGCCCGAGCTCACCTGGGCGGGCGGGACGTTCGACCTCTCCCACATCCCCGACTGGCAGTGCTACCGCTACAAGAAGTTCGAGGCGGTGGTGCCGCTCCGCAACATGATCTGGATGCCGACATGACACACTCAACCCGCTCGCAGCGGACCGCCCAGCGCGGCGTGGTCCTGTTCATCACCCTCGTTGTGCTGGTGGCGCTCGCGCTCGGCGCGCTCGCGATGTTCCGCGGGAGCCTCGGCGCGTCGATGGTCGCGACCAATGTCGTCTACCGGCAGGCGGCGCTCAACCTCGCCGACAACGGCGTGCAGCTCGCGACTGCGGCGATTGCTGCCAAGGCCGCCGCGGGCCAGATCAACACTGATGACAACGTAAACGGGTACTTCTCGTCCATTCCGGCGAACGAGCCGACGAGCTATGCCGACGCGGGGATCTGGAGCTGTGGCGCCGACTCGTCCTGCCCGACCCCCGCCCAGATCTGCAACAGCAATTCGACGTGCATGAACGAGGTGACCAAGGGCCAGGGCCTCACCGTGTTCTACAAGGTCCACCGGATGTGCACGGTCCCCAACGCCGCGTACAACGCCGCGAACAACCGCTGCGCCCTCACCGTCAAGACCGGGGGCACCTCGCCCGGGGGCAGCCTCGGCGTCGGCGCCACCCAGTTCAGCGGCAACCCGATGCTCTATTTCCGGATCACGACCCGCGTCGACGGTCCGCGCAACACCCGGATGGTCACCCAGACCGTGGTGGCCCTCCAAACCTGAGTTCGCTAGGAGACGACCATGAAGCCCAGCCTCCATCCCACCCCCCGACCTGCGGCGCTGAGGGCGCTCGCGGCCGCCGTCGCGCTCGGCGCGGCTGCGGCTGCCCACGCGCAGCTCACGGACCTCTCGAACGTGCCGCTGCAGACTTCGGTCAGCACCACGGTGCGGCCGAACCTGATGTACATCCTGGACGCCTCGGGGTCGATGGCCGGCGACTTCCTGCCCGACTACGTCACCCACTCGGTCCAGGGCTCCCCTGACAATACCAAGGCCTATTGCCGGGACGACGACGGGGTCGCTACTCCGACGAGCGACAACAACCTGACCGAGTGCGAGCGCGGCGACGTTCCGTTCTATGCCGCCGCGTTCAACGGCAACTACTACAACCCGCAGGTGACCTACCTGCCGCCACCGATGCCGTTTGGCTGGGCGGGCACCAACTTCGTCTCGCAGACGGCCGCGGCGACCGTGAACTGGACCCAGGTCTTCAACGACCCGTTCACCGACCCGAAGACCAAGGACAACATCGCCACCCAGTACCGCGAGCTCTACGCCTGCAAGAATGCGCGCCTATGCCGCCGCCGACTGCAGCCGGAGCGGCATCAACACCCCGAACCCGTTCAACTACTGGACCCAGGGGCTGCCGAACAACAACAGCAACTCCGACAACCGCGTGTTCCAGGACAACAGCAACCCGCACTACTTCGACATCATCCCGCAGGAGCACTGCAGCGACCTCGATCTGTCGGACTGCACGGCCTCGACGACGCCGACCGGCGTGTTCGCTTTCCCGGCGTCTGTCCGCTTCTGCCAGACGCTCGCCCAGTCGACGCAGGCTGGGACGCCGACCGGCGGCACTCCGCCGCTGTGCATCGGCAGGTACATCAACCAGGGCACCGGCACGAAGTGGCGCTACGCGCGCTACGGCAGGTTCCAGCGCGTCGACATCAAGCCCTCGACGCCGACCTACGGCAACCGCCCGAGCCGCAATGACTGCCTGGCGGCGCCGACCTGCAGCTACGCGGAGGAGATGACGAACTTCGCGAACTGGTATGCGTATTACCGCACGCGGATGCAGATGATGAAGAGCGCCAGCGGGCACGCGTTCATCGACCTCGACGATCGCTATCGCATCGGCTTCATCACCATCCGGCCTGGGAACACCCCCGGAAACACGGTGAGCGGGAGCAATCCGGTGTCCCCGAACCGTTTCCAGCCGATCCAGGTATTCGACAACGCGCAGAAGCTCCTCTTCTTCGAGAAGCTCTACGCCCAGAACCCGACGGGCAACACGCCGCTGCGCGAAGCGCTGTCGCGGGTCGGGCGCTATTTCGCCAAGCAGCCGGGCGGGATCAACTCGGGCATGAGCGACGACCCGGTCGAGTACTCGTGCCAGCAGAACTTCGCGCTGCTCACGACCGACGGCTACTGGAACGACGCCGCGGGCGTGAACGTGACCGGCGCCGCGATGGGCAACGTCGACAACACGAACACCGGGTACGCGCAGCGCTCGGACGGGGCGTATGACGGCAATGTGGCCGGATCGTCAGGAACGCTCGCCGACGTCGCGCTCTACTACTATCAGACCGATCTTCGCACCGCCACGCCGCTCGGGAACTGCACGAGCAGCGCGAGCAGCCTGAACATCTGCCAGAACAACGTCCCGACGTCGCCGGCGGACGCGAACGACTCGCAGCACATGACCACGTTCACGCTCGGCCTCGTGGACGGCCTGATGCGCTATCAGACCGACTACGACACCGCCACCAACAGCGACGTCGCCAAGATCAAGAGCTCCGCCACCGGGTGCCCCTGGTCGCCGACCAGCACCTGCAACTGGCCGGTACCGGTGAACGATCAGCAATCGGCGATCGACGACCTCTGGCACGCGGCGGTGAACGGGCGGGGCAAGTACTACAACGCGCGCGACCCCGAGACGCTCTCGTTCGGCCTGAAGAACGCTCTGTCGAACGTCGTGTCGCAGACCGCTGCAGCGGCCGCGGCGGCGACCTCCACGCCGAACATCAACCAGTTCGACAACTTCGTCTTCTCGTCGACCTACCGGACGGTCACCTGGGACGGCGAGGTCATCGCGCGCAACATCGACACGGCCACGGGTAACGTGATCCCGACGGTCGTGTGGAGCGCCCAGACCCAGCTCGACGCCGTGGCGCCGGCGAGCCGGAAAATCTACGTCCGCAACGGCACGAGCCTCGCGAACTTCAATTTCGCGACCCTGCCGAGCGCGGTGCAAGGCTTCTTCACCAACAAGTGCTCGCTGCTCTCGCAGTGCACGGACCTTTCGCTGGCGCAGCAGACGACCGTGAACAACGGCACCGCCCTGGTGAGCTACCTGCGCGGGGACAAGACCAACGAGCCGGACATCTTCCGGCAGCGCGACCACATCCTCGGCGACACGGTCAACGCCGTCCCGGTGTATGTCTCGAAGCCGCAGTTCCAGTTCGGCGATCCGGTGTCACCCAACTACGGCGCGTTCAAGGCCGCCCAGGCGACACGCACCCCGGCCCTCTACGTCGGCGCGAACGACGGCATGCTGCACGCCTTCAACGGGACGAACGGCCAGGAGCTGTGGGCGTACGTGCCGACGATGGTGATGGCGAACATGCACCTCCTCGCCGACAAGAACTACTCGATCAAGCACACGTACTTCGTCGACGGGACGGCGACCGTCATGGACGCCTACTTCGGCGGCGCGTGGCACACGGTCGTGGTCGCCGGCCTGAACAAAGGCGGCAAGGGCTACTACGCCCTCGACGTCACCGATCCCGCGAACCCGAAGCCGCTGTGGGAGCTGTGCACCGATTCGACGCTCTGCACCAGCTCCGACCCGAACATCGGGTTCACCTACGGCAACCCGGTGATCACCAAGCGCCCGGACGGCAAGTGGGTGGCGCTCGTCACCTCCGGCTACAACAACGCCGACGGCCAGGGCTGGCTGTACGTGGTCGACCTGCAGACCGGCGCGATCCTCGACAAGGTGAGCACCCTCGCCGGAACCCCGGGCTCGCCCAGCGGGCTCAGCAAGATCACCGCGCTCGCGAACAACTTCACCGTCGACAACACCGTGCTCGCAGTCTATGCGGGCGATCTGCTCGGCAACGTCTGGAAGTTCGACATGACCACGACCCCGCCCATCCCGCCGACGGTGCAGCGACTCGCCCAGGTGACCGACCCGGGCGGCGTCGCCCAGCCGATCACGACCCGGCCGGAGATCACCCGGATCAACACCAACCTGGTCCTTTACGTGACCACGGGCGAGTACCTGGGCCTCTCGGATCTCGCGACGACGCAGATCCAGACGGTGTACGCCTTCAAGGACTGCACGACCGCGAGCCCGCCGTGCACCAGCACCGACCTCGGCGCGCTGCGGACGAACAGCGGCATGCTGACGAACACGCCCGTGGTGAACCCCGATGGCAGCGTGACGATCCCCAGCGGCTTCAGCGTGAACTGGACCAGTCAGGTCGGCTGGTACGTGGATCTGCCGCGCGCCGGTGAACGGGTCAACATCGACCCGCAGCTGGTCCAGGGCACCCTGCTCGTGGTCAGCAACCAGCCGGACGCGAACGCCTGCAGCACCGGGGGCCAGAGCTTCTTCTACCAGTTCGACTACGCGAACCCCACCGCAGTCTCGAGCTCGACGAACGGCACGACCCTCGGGGTCAAGATCGGCAGCGCGGTCGCGGTCGGTCTGACGGTCATCAAGCTGCCGAGCGGCGCGGTGAAGGCCCTGATCCCGACGGCCGACACCAAGATCCAGAGCTTCGAGGTGAACATCGGCAGCGGCAGCGTGGCGACCCGCCGGATCGGCTGGCGACAGCTGTTCTAGCAACACCACCCGTAGCCTCCCGGGCCGCCGGTCTCCGACCGGCGGCCCGTTTGTTTGGTGCCCCAGCCTACGGGTTAGACAAAGTCCAAGCGGTTGGGTAACATCTTTGTCATGCCATTTCAACCGATTACGCGCGAGGCCCTGGCGGAGCGGTTGCGCCGCCACCGGATCACGCCGACGCACCAGCGCATCGAGATCGCCTATGCGCTGTTCGAGCGCGGCGAGCACCTGTCGGCCGACCAGATCCTCGCGCTCGTGAACGCGCGGCACGCCGAGACCTCGAAGGCGACCGTGTACAACACGCTCAAGCTGTTCCTCGAGCGCGGGCTGATTCGCGAGCTGATCGTCGACCCGGACCGCGTGTTCTACGACCCCAACACCGCGCCGCACCACCACTTCTACGACGTCGTCACCGGCGAGCTCACCGACATCCCGGCCGAGGGCGTGAGGGTCGAAGGGCTGCCGCCGCTGCCGGCCGGCACGGTGGCCGACGGCGTGGACGTCATCGTCCGCACGCGCCCCGAGTCGGCGCGCGGCTAGAGCGGCGGCGCGAGTCGCCGCTGGTACAATCCGCCGCGTCCCCGCTGGCGTAGCTCAGCTGGTAGAGCAGGGCATTCGTAATGCTCAGGTCGGGGGTTCAAGTCCCTCCGCCAGCACCATAAATCAACAACTTACGCTTGTAATCTGCGACTGACCCAAGCGGTTGTGCCGTTTGGTGCCGAAGCCCGCGCCGTACGCTGCGGACAAGCCTGGACGCCTACTGCATCACCTTCGGCGCGCCGATCAGGGGTGGCCCCGACTCGCCACCTCCCTTCCTCGCCCGGCCACTCGGGTGGAAAACCTCCGCGCAGTGCCAAGGGTCTGATCCTCCACGGCTGCGGCTGTTTCGTCAGATCACACGATCTCCGGCCAAGCCCAGCAGCCCGCGCCAAGCAAGGTTGAGCATCGTGTATGCCTAGGTCGCGTTCCGAAAACAAAGCTTCAGCAGCGGGTTACGATGGTCACGGCGGGCAGAGTTGTGCCGATCGGGCAGCGCGCTGCGACGTAGGACGGCGTGATCGGGCGCACGGAAGGCCATGGCGCGTGGCAAAAGCGGACCTGAGGAACCGGGAGACTCGGGCAGCTTGGGCGCCTGGTCGCATCGGTGCCTGCTTGGTGTTCGTTCTACGTGCGCGTCTTTGCCGGAGCCCCTCCCTCCCCGGGGGGGCGGGGGGTCCGGGGGCCCCTGGCCTGCTGCGGCACCTGCCGTCGCTCTTGAGAAGAAAGTCCCCGGTGTCAAGGTGGTCGACTGCTCGTCCGCCGAGCCCGCTCGGCGCCGGTGCGGCAACTTCGCTACCGCAGAAACCCCCGTGTCAGAACGATCCGGAAGAGATGTCCAAGACCGGCGACTGCTGTGCTCCGATCCCCGGCTTGACGTGTCTTGGGACCTCCTCGGTGATGACCGCCGACATTGAGTTGGCGGAGGCTGAAAGCAATGGGATGGACGCCCCCACTCGCAACGGCATCAATGTGCCAAAGTGGAATCGCTGATCAACCACTTGAACCGAGGGGAGCGTCCGCGATGAAGATTACGACGATTGGCATTGACCTTGCAAAGAATGTGTTCCAGGTGCATGGCGTCGATGAGCGTGGCAGGGTGGTGCTGAAGAAGCAGCTCAAACGTGACCAGATGGCGGCGTTCTTCGCGAAGCTGCCGGTGTGCCTGATTGGGATGGAAGCCTGCGGCAGTTCGCATCACTGGGCCAGAAAACTCCAAGGTTTTGGACACACGGTGCGATTGATGGCCCCACAGTTCATCAAGCCCTATGTGAAAACGAACAAGAACGATCTCGCCGATGCCGAGGCGATCTGTGAGGCAGTAGCCCGACCGAACATGCGCTTCGTGCCGGTCAAGAGCGTCGAACAGCAGGCCGTACTGTCGCTCCACCGTGTGCGTCAGGGCTTCGTCAAGGCGCGCACTGCGCAGGCCAACCAGATCCGTAGCCTCCTGGGCGAGTTCGGCCTGGTGATGCCAAAGGGCATCACGAATGTGAGGAAGCGCGTGCCAGAGGTCCTCGAGGGTGCAACTGACAAGCTGCCTGCAGCGTTCCCCCATCTGGTGGAGCGACTGTTGGACCACCTCAAGGAGCTCGATCGCCAGGTCGGCCAACTCGAAGCGCAGATCAAGGCTTGGCATCGCAGCAGTGAGCTCAGCCAGAAGCTTGAGAAGATCCCCGGTATCGGACCCTTGGGCGCCAGCGCCCTGGTGGCCTCCATCGCTGACGCCAGGAGCTTTGACAACGGGCGGCAAGTGTCGGCGTGGATTGGACTGGTGCCGCGACAGCATTCCAGCGGCGGCAAACCGACCTTACTGGGGATCAGCAAGCGGGGTGACGTTTATCTACGCACGCTGCTCATTCATGGTGCGCGTTCAGCGATTGTTGCCGCGCAGCGCAGAGCGGCCGTCAATCCCTGGCTGGCCGGTCTGCTGCATCGGCGTCATCCGAACGTCGCAGCGGTCGCGCTGGCGAACAAGAACGCCCGCACCGTGTGGGCGCTACTTGCCCACGACCGGGAGTTCCGGCCCGACTACGTCCCGACGCTGGCAGCGGTCTAGGTTTAACGCGGCAAACGCAACGAGGAGATCCTTCCACCGATTGCTCAGGCGATCACGCAGTGATGGCATGAAAGGTAAGACCGTGGTTGGCAAAGCCCACAGCGGCCGCAGCACCTCGAGTGCGCGAAAGCGAATGAGGAGCCGACCAGCGCATTCCATCAGGGACAGCGGCAACGCCGCATCGAAAGTCCGAATGTACGGTTGCAATCTTCCCTACGAGCCGTCACGAACTGAAAGCTTGGCAAACCGGGGGCGTCCATGTACGGCCGCTCGACGGCGCTATCGACCCAGAGCGGAAGGTCAGGACTGCCGAGAGCGGACGCACGAAATCGAGGAAGCAGACGTTGAACGCCCGCGCTCAGGGGCGCGCGCAGACCAAGCCAGCAAAGCACGAGGCTGCTGTCCCCCGCGTCCCCTGCAGCGCGTTGTTATGCGACGGAATAACGTCACATATCCATATCCATCCCGCCCATGCCGCCCATGCCGCCGTGGCCGTGGCCGCCGCCGGCGTTCTTCTTCTCCTCGACCAGCTCGGCGACGCCGACGTCGGTCGTGAGCAGCAGGCCCGCCACCGAAGCCGCGTTCTGCAGCGCGATGCGGGTGACCTTGGTCGGGTCGACGACGCCCATCTCCACCAGGTCGCCGTACTCCTCGGTCTGGGCGTTGAAGCCGAAGTTGCCCTTGCCCTCGACGACCTTGTTGAGCACCACGCTCGGCTCCTCGCCGGCGTTCGCCACGATCGCACGGAGCGGCTCCTCGAGCGCGCGGTGCACGATCTTGATGCCGGCGTCCTGGTCGTGGTTCGCGCCCTTCAGCTTGTCGAGCGCCTTGCGCGCGCGCAGCAGCGCGACCCCGCCGCCGGCGACGATGCCTTCCTCGACCGCCGCACGGGTGGCGTGCAGCGCGTCCTCGACGCGCGCCTTCTTCTCCTTCATCTCGATCTCGGTCGCCGCGCCGACCTTGATGACCGCCACGCCGCCGGCGAGCTTCGCGACCCGCTCCTGGAGCTTCTCCTTGTCGTAGTCGCTGGTCGCCTCCTCGATCTGCTGCCGGATGCTCTTCACCCGGGCCTCGATCGCCTTGTGCTCGCCCGCGCCGTCGATGAGGGTGGTCTCTTCCTTGCCCACCTCGATGCGCTTCGCGCGGCCGAGATCCTTCAGGGTGGCCTTCTCGAGCGTGAGGCCGAGCTCCTCGGCGATCACGGTGCCGCCGGTGAGGATCGCGATGTCTTCGAGCATCGCCTTGCGACGGTCGCCGAACCCGGGCGCCTTCACCCCGGCGGTCTTGAGGATCCCGCGCAGGTTGTTCACGACCAGCGTCGCGAGCGCCTCGCCCTCGATGTCCTCGGCGATGATCAGAAGCGGCTTCCCGGCCTTCGCCACCTGCTCGAGGAGCGGCAGGAGATCGCGGATGCTCGAGATCTTCTTGTCGTGCAGCAGGATGTAGGTGTCCTCGAGCACCGCCATCTGCTTCTCGGGGTTGTTGATGAAGTACGGCGAGAGATAGCCGCGGTCGAACTGCATCCCCTCGACGATCTCGAGTTCGTTCTGCAGACTCTTCCCGTCCTCGACCGTGATCACGCCCTCCTTGCCGACCTTGTCCATCGCGTCGGCGATGATCTTGCCGATCCCCTCGTCCAGGTTCGCGGAGATGGCGCCGACCTGCGCGATCTCCTTCGACGTGGTCGTGGGCTTGGAGATCTTCTTCAGCTCCTCGACGACCGCTTCGACCGCCTTGTCGACGCCGCGCTTGAGGTCCATCGCGTTCATCCCCGCGGCCACGTACTTCATGCCCTCGCGGACGATCGCCTGGGCGAGCACGGTGGCGGTGGTGGTGCCGTCACCGGCGACATCGGAAGTCTTGGAGGCGACCTCCTTCACCATCTGCGCGCCCATGTTGTGGAACTTGTCCTTCAGCTCGATTTCCTTCGCCACCGACACGCCGTCCTTGGTGATGGTCGGCGCGCCGAACGAGCGCTCGAGCACGACGTTGCGGCCCTTCGGGCCGAGGGTCGCCTTCACCGCGTTGGCGAGGATGTTGACGCCCTCGAGCAGCTTGTGGCGGGCGTCCTCGTGGAAACGTACGTCTTTGGCAGGCATGGCTTCGAACTCCTTGAGTTTGCGTTGACGCTTGGCTTAGGCGACGACGCCCATGATGTCTTCCTCGCGCATCACGAGGTACTCGGTGCCTTCGATCTTCACCGTGCTGCCGGAGTACTTGCCGAACAGGATCCGGTCGCCGACCTTGACATCGAGGGGCTCGCGCTTGCCGTCGTCGTTGCGCTTGCCGGGACCGACGGCGATGACCTCGCCCTGGTCGGGCTTCTCGGCCACGTTGTCGGGGATGACGATCCCGCCGGCGCTCTTGCGCTCCTCGTCCAGGCGCTTGACGATGACGCGATCATGCAAAGGACGGATTTTCATGAAGTTCTCCTCCATCTACGATGTTGCGACCGCTCACCGACCGGTGGGCGGGCCCGCGGATCAGGGTTAGGGACCAAGCGCTATTAGCGCTCAGCCATATCGAGTGCTAATTTAGGCCGAAACTACCTGTTTTCAAGAGGGGAAATGCGAAAATCGCTGGCGGGCCGGACTCCGCCTGTACTACCCCGAGATAGGCCCGTTCGAACGCGCCCGCCGCGGCGATCTCGGCCACGGCACCGGCGGCAACGATCTGCCCGACTCGATCACGTAGGCGCGGTCGGAGAGCGTGAGGGCGAGGCCGCCATCTGGTCGACGAGGAGGCTCATCGCCTGCTCGCTCTGCAGCCGGTCGAGGGCGGCGAAGAGATCGTTGACCACCGCGGGGGCGAGGCCGAGCGACGGCTCGTCGAGCAGCAGCAACCGTGGCTTGGCCATCAGCCCGCGCGCGAGCGCGAGCATCTGCTGCTCGCCGCCGGAGAGGAGCCCCGCGCGGCTGTGCAGGCGCTTCCGCAGCCGCGGGAAGTCCGCGACTACATGGGCGTGATGTTGCCGCAAGGACAAAGACGACCCGCGCAACTCTCGCGGATGGTGCTCGTAGTCGCGGCGAAGCGCAGCAGCGTGTAGCCGTCGGGCGTGCTCCTGGCGACGAAATCGGCGCCGACGTTGCCGTTGGCGCCAGGCTTGTTCTCGACGATCACCGGCTGTCCTCAGGCGTCGGTCAGCTTCGGGCCGATCTGGCGCGCGAGGATGTCCGAGGTGCCGCCCGCCGCGTAGGGCACGACGATACGGATCGGCTTGTTCGGGTACTGCTGGGCGTGCGCCGGGAACGTGGTGGACGCGGCGAACAGGGTAATGGCGGCGACGGCGGCAATGCGTTTCATTTCTTTTCCTCGTGGGCCTGTGGATGGCAAACGGCCGTTCTCGTCTGCGCCGATGGCGAGCGGAGGACCCGCGCTCGGGCGCACGTCAGCGTCGCCGCAGGGCGCGTTCTGCTCGCCGCGCGGCCTTGCGCGATGCTTGCCGGCGGATGCGCTTCTGGCGATGTTGTGCTTTGCTCATGGACATGTTGTACCTGCCATCGAGCTTGACCATCGCTCCCTCTAGCTGGGTCACATAGCCGGGGGTGCGATCGAGTCCATCACTCATGGGTGTTTATCTTAGGTTCGATGCTCTTCGCCAGCTGCGAGTCTTGATCCGGCAGCAGTCGTTTACCCATGCAGTTCTTCGGCACCCTGGAGAGCATCGCCAGGAAAAGCGTCCAGGCAGCTGCAGAAGGCGCGGGTAGGTGGGCCATGTCAATGTGCGGCGGGGCACGCCGCTACTCGACCGCGAAGCCCACTCTACGCCGATAGCCGACACCGTTTCAGGTAGCGCACGGATGCTTGTCCATAATCGCGACATGGGCAACAACGACGATCCTCGACCGCCCCGAGCACGTCTGCTGAAGCGCGACGGCGAGCTCGGCGAGCTGGTTACTCGATCTGCGGGTCAGAACCCGAGAGCAAAACACCATCACTTCGGGCCGGCCCTTTGTGACGCTTCATTTGGCCCGCACCTCATGAACTCGCTACAAAGGCAACGGTCACCCCTCGACAGTGCGGAAATGCAGCGGATCTCTGAGATTCTGCAATTCCCGGTAGTAGTAGAGCGGCGTAGGCCGCTTTCCCCTGAACCTCAACTGTTTTAGAAAGTCGATTTCCTCCTGAGTGACATTACCGCTGAGTGGGGCATCCTTAAGGAATGCGTTGAGCCCCGGCTCGCCCCCGAAAGCTTGGTCGGGTTCCATTTCAACAAACTCAAATCGCCGCGAGTGCCCTGGAGCGAGTCTTCGGTTAAGCACAATCTCCATACCGAAGGCCGAGAGGTCGATATCCCAGGAGTCGATGAGCGGATCCAGGAAGGAAACGCAGTTCTCCACTGACAGGTGGAAGACGTCTGTATCCAGAAACTCGAGAATCATGACTCGCATCTGCTTATAGCTTCGGCCACTGAGTCGAGCGACCGAGTGGAGCCATTTCTCGCTCCGCAATTCCTCTCTGGCAACTCGCTTGACCACGTCCAGAAGCTTTTGTGTGACGAGGCGCTCGAGTTCACCAAAGGGCTGCTTCTCGAAAATCGCTCGTACCTCTTGCTGTTTCTCCGGTCTGCACTTGCGGAGAACCAACTCTCGCGCTTCGTGAAACAAAGGCGCCGGCGGGTCCTCGAAATCTCTCTTCAACTCTTCCCTGCGCTGGAGCTCAGCCAGCTTTGCGAGCTTGCCGCTCGACAGCTTGAGAAACGTACCCATCTTCTCGTAGATGTCTGTTCGATCGGGCGCGGGGGGCAGTTTCTTCCGAGTCAGCAGCTGAGAGATGTAGGACTCGGTGACTTCGGCGGCGGCCGCCAACTCCTTCTGCTCGAACCCCAATTGTTCCAGCCGTTCCTTGATGACCAAACAAACATCCACCGGAGGCCTCCGTAATTAACCGAGATGAATTAAGGATCGCAGATATTCTAGTTCAAGCCTTGACATGTCAAGTGACTTAACCTATGATTGTCAATAGATGGAGTGTGTCTTCTGATCCTCTGAACTAAAGGCGGTTATCCGAAACGCCCCCTTCGCCATCACAATTCTAAGGAGGACGAGATGTATGCACGCCGCGTATCCCTGACGCTGAAGGCCAACAGCAGCGCCGAGTTTGCCCAGCGGCTCGAGAAGGAAGTCATCCCCATGCTTCGAAAACAAAAAGGGTTTCGGGATGAAATCACGTTCGTTGCCTCGGCCGGAACCGAAGCCTTCGGCGTGAGTTTGTGGGACAGCAAAGAAAGCGCCGATGCCTATAACCGCGGGCCGTACGCAGAAGTGACCAAGATCCTGGCGAACGTGGTTAGCGGAACTCCTCGGGTTGATACCTATGAGGTTTCCAACTCCACTTTCCACAAGATCGGCGCCGCTGCAAAGGCCTAAAGGCAGCAGGTGTTTTCGTACGGTGAGGGCGGGCAAGCTCGCCCTCACTACTTCGTCTATTGAAGCGGAACGACGGAAACACTGACACAAGCAAGGAGACAGCAATGTGGACGAGGCTAGTGGGGATGTTGGTGACCGCGGCGGGTGCGGCGATGGCCTTTGGCTGCTCCCTCCCGAGGCTGGAAGTACCGGCAGCCGTGATCGAGGACAAGGTCTTTACCGCAACCCCGGCCTCGGTGCCGCTGAAGGCCAGTTCTACCGATCAGACCGTCCGCTTTTTCGAAGGAAAGATCCAGTTCATCGATACCCAGGGGCAACCGATCAGGAGTGACGAGAAACAAATCAACTTTGATAGGAGAACAAAATGGTAAACATCACACGCTTTAATCCACTCGAGGATGCATTCGAGAACTGGTTCCGTGGCGTCCCCGTGTGGCTGCCTAATCCTGAGACGCGTGCGCCCGCGCCGATGCAGTTCCGCATGGACGTAACCGAGAACGACAACGAGTATCAAGTGCTGGCCGACTTGCCCGGCGTCAGGAAGGAAGAGATCAGCATAACGATTAGCGGCAACGAAGTTGCGATATCCGCGGAAGTGAAGCACGAAAAAGACGTCAACGACGAGAGGGTGCTCCGCGCCGAGCGCTATTACGGCAAGATCCAGCGCGGGTTCGCGCTCGGTCAGGAGGTCGACGAAGCGACCGCCCAAGCCAAGTACAACGACGGCGTGCTGGAACTCACGCTGCCGAAGAAAACCGTAGCGGCAGCGAAAAGGCTCGCGGTGCATTGAGCGGCGCCTCGAACGGCACGAATAGTATTGACCCCGCTTCGGCGGGGTTTTTGTTGCTGGCAGGTGCTGGGGCATATTGCGCGAAGTGGGTGCTCGTAGCCAATCTCGACCGCGCCGCGGGTAGCCTTCGGTGGTGATCAACGCAGTGAATGCACCCTTGCACCCTCGCGCTCGATCAGCGCGTCGCTCCTCCACGTTGCGGCGCAGACACGCAGCAAGTGGTTGATTGAGACCACCTCGACACTGGACTAGCCGGAGCGCTCCCTGCGAGGCGGATAGTCTTGGATCACCCTTGTCAGGCCCCCCTTGACTGACTAATCCACCTTATGTTGGTAGTGAAAAAGGCCTTCGCGGCCCTACATAGGATCTATCGCTTCAACCGGATGGGCTCGCCCGCCTCGATCGCGAAGGACGTTGCTATCGAGCGTCAGGTCCCGCGTGCTGCTTCTCCTAATACCGCATCCTATGTACGACAGCGCGGCCCTGTCGTGCGCCCTGAGCCACCGCCTGATTGAACCGGTCCAGCAGCAAGCTTCGATTGGGCAGGCCGGTGAGCTCATCGTGGTACGCCACGTGACGCACCTGCGCTTCCTTTCGCGCGAGCCGCTGGAATCGCTGCTTGAGACGTGAATCGCGTTTGACGAGCGTTTCGATCCGCTCCTGCATGCCTCTTAACTGCCGCTGATTCGTTGTGAGCGCTCGCTCGAGGTCTGCTACCTCCGAGAGTGCTTGCTCCAATTCGGCGGGTGCTGGATCCGCAGAGGGCCCAGGCGGGCATCGCACGCCCAGACCTGACCCCACGGCGGGATGCCGAGCGCCGTTCACGGTCCGTGCCTTCATTGGTTCTTCCCTCGAGCAGGGTGGTGAGGAGTCCGCAGTCTGTGCGCCTCACATCATGACCCTCCGTGACGCACGATCAACGCTCCTTATGGATTATCCGCCTCGTTCCAAGACGCTCTGTACGCTGACGTACATATGGCGCAGAATTCTCGGCACTGAATCGAGCAGACAAGCTCGCGATGTCTGCACCGAAAATACGCGACCTAAACCGCCTTCTCGCCGTCCTGCCAGCGGCCGAACGCGAACGCCTGGATCTCCACCTCGAGCCGGTCTCGATGGCGCTGGGTGAGGTCGTTTACGAGTCCGGCAGCCGGCTGGAGTACGTTTACTTCCCCACGACCTCGATCGTATCCCTGCTCTATGTCATGGCTAATGGCGCGTCCGCCGAGATCGCCGTGGTCGGCAATGAGGGAATGGTGGGTGTTGCCCTCTTCATGGGAGGCGAAACCACGCCGAGCCGGGCCATCGTGCAGAGCGCCGGCTCCGCTTATCGGCTTCCAGGGCAGTCGATGAAGGCGGAGTTCGTTCGCGGTGGGGCGATGCAGCATCTGTTGCTGCGTTACACCCAAGCGCTGCTGACACAGATGGCGCAGACCGCGGTCTGCAACCGGCATCATTCGGTCGATCAACAGCTCTGCCGCTGGCTGTTGCTGAGTCTCGATCGGCTGTCCTCCAACAAGCTGACCATGACGCAGGAATTGATTGCCAATATGCTCGGGGTGCGCCGCGAAGGGGTCACGGAGGCCGCCGGGAAGTTGCAGAGCGCAGGCCTCATCCAGTACAGCCGCGGCCGCATCACGGTGGTGGATCGGCCAGGACTGGAGGCTCGGGCCTGCGAGTGCTACGACGTGGTCAAGAGGGAGTCCGATCGCCTGCTCCCCAATATGACCGCGACGTGATCCTGTGATCGTGCTGCCGCAGATACCGCCCGTTGCGGCTGCTATCTGCGCCTACCGCTCGCGTAGATCGATCTCACGTCATGGAACGACGGCGCCGCCAAGAAGGCAATCATCGAATGCGTGCAGGCGACCACGACGCAAAACAGCCCGAAGTTCGTGCCGCCCCCCGCTCGTGAACGAAGCGGGTTAGTGGTCGTTCGCGGCACGCTCAATCAGGGAGCGAACTCCGGCAACGGCGGACTGATTCTTCTATCGCTCGCGGAGGAGGAGAGACCATGGCACTGAAGGATTACTACTCCATTTTGGGTGTCTCGCGCACTGAAACGGCGCGTGGTATCCAGAACACCTTTCATGAACTCGTCAACCGATTGCATCGCAATCGGTTAGGTCCTCAAGGTACCGCGGCGTTTCAGGACCTCGTCGAGGCTTACCAGGTCCTCTCTGATCCTGAACGCCGGAAGGCTTACCGTCACCATCTGCTCCAGACCGAAACCGCAGCCCAGAGGGCGCCAGTGCCTCGCAGGGGCTGGGATTGGCCGCAATCAGAACCGCTAATCCCAGAGTGGCGTTTTGGGCTGCGAGACTTCTTAACTATTCAACCGTCCTTCGACGCCTTGCAGGCACGTCTGCGGCGGAACTTCACCGGCGTGGGAGTGCCCAAAGGCGAGCGAGTTGAAGGGCTAAACGTGGAGATTTGCCTGTGGCCAGAAGAGGCGCGGCGCGGAGGCGTAATCCACCTCGGGGTCCCGATCTTTTCCCGGTGTCGGAGTTGTGCCGGGAGGGGGCGTGAGTGGGGCTTCATGTGCCTAGTCTGCCTGGGTCAAGGCATGATCGAGGAGGAGGGAAACGTGACGGTGCACATTCCACCTGGGGTGCAGCACGGGACGACCCTCGAAGTGCCTTTACAGCGACTGGGGCTCCACAATTTCTATCTCTGTCTCCACATCGCTGTGACGTCCTGGGCCTAACACTCAGCATCGGCTGTCTTGGCGCCTCAACACCAATACGTGATGACACAGACGTGATGACACAGCACCGCTCTGGCGCTCAGACCGTTCATCGCGTGTGGCGATCCGCACCACGGCTTCGCACGTATCTACTGCGATGCGTGCGGACACGACTACCTGCTCGCCTTCTCCTGCAAGACGCGCTACTTCTGCCCGAGCTGTCACCAGAAGCGCGTGCTTCTGAACGGCGAGTGGGTCGAGGAGAACGTGGCTTGCGCCCGTGCCGCACCGGCAGTACGTCTTCACCGTGCCACGGCTGCTGCGGCCCATCTTCGCGGCGCCGCGTGGTTGGCGTTGCTCTGCAAACACATTCCCGACCGCTACGAGCACCTGGTGCGTTATGTGGAGTGGTACTCGAACTGCGCCCCGGGGCGAGCGGGCAAAGGAAGTTTTCACGCAAGCGGGCGCCGCGCTGCTGGCCCCAAGCGCGGAGCCGGCAAGTGAATTTGCGACTCGCGCAAAAGCCGCTTGGGCGCGGCTCATTCGCAGGGTCTACGAGGCCGATCCCTTGGAATGCCCCAAGCGCAAAGGGCCGATGCGCGTCATTGCGCTGATCGAGGATCCGGGAGTCATCCGGCGCATCCTCGAGCACCTGGGGCTGTGGGCGCCCGAGGCTATCGAGCGAGGTCCGCGGTCCCACGCCCCCAACCCCGTGATTCGCTATGGGTTGCGTCGCTCACCGCAGAAACCCTGCTCACCGAGAAGTCGACTGTCCGCTCATGGCCGTTTTCGTCTATGGCGCGATGCGACCGGATTGCGGTAGGGAGACCAGTTACCCCAAAGCGGACATCCAAGCACAGGACACGAGATCGGGCACCGGCTGGTACTTAGCGGGGTACAAAGCAATTTCGAGGGGCGGACACGAACCCTTTTTCCTAGCGCGAATGCCTGTTTGGTTCGAATCCCTCTCTCTCCGCCAATAACCGAGAAGCCCGCGCAAGCGGGCTTCCTTTCTTGGCGCGGAGACCGCCCGGGAAACGTCCGCGGTCTACGACCGTTTCATCGCGCCCCCATCCCGCAATTTCAGCACGGACACGGTCCCCGATTGCGCGGGCGCAACAACTTGCTGCAGTCGGACGCGGGCGAACGTCTTCGATAGATCGGTCTCTATCGCCTGAACGTACTTGAACGCCGGTGAGAGCAGCGACTGATGGCCCTTTGGAAGCCGCGGTTTGTTCATGTTCCGATGGTACGCCTGGGTCGCGGTAACACTATTCTCGATTCCATCGGGGTCTCCTTAGATTCTCAAATCGAGATACACCAAAAGAGTTAGCCAAACCTGAGACCGCCGGCGGGAGACCAGCTTTTCGGTTTAGTGCTCGGCCCCGGCGTCGGATGCGCGCGTTGTATCGTGGAAATTTAGGCGGTGCCAATGCTGTCGTCTGTCGGGTAGCGTACACAAGGCGATAAGAACATCGATCCGCTCGCAAGACGCGTCGGGCCAAAGATCCGTGATCTCGAGGCGATTGGTGCGTCTGATTTCCCGTGCGCAGAGCCTTCTTGCTGGTGAACGCGCTCGATCCGCAATGCGGGTTACGTCAATGCGGCCCCCATCGCGCCGCGCGCAACGCCGACGTGACCGGGCGGCGGATCGTGCAGCCGCGGCTCGGTTGGCGCGACGATCCCCGCTCCGGCAGATCAGGGCTGTCGGGGCGGGGTGACGGCGCCGACTAGTTGAGCAATAGAAAGCGAGAACATGCAAACGACAGTTCTCTGCCAGCATAACCTCTTCGCGCCTCGGCGCGACCGGGAGATCGTCTCCGCCAGGAGGACGCTTAAGGTCTCGCGCATGGCGAGCGCCTTCCAGCTCAACCCGAAGGCGGAAGCGGTGGTGTGCTTCGATCAGCTATCGGACTGCGGGCGCAACGGAAGCAACTCGTCGATCCGGGCTGTCTGGATGGCGGCGGCGCGGCAGCACTCTTGGGCGGCATACCGATCCGCCGCATTTGACCGTCCGGCGCTGTCTGCCCGCGCTTTTCAGTGTCTGCTTCGGAGCGATTTTATGGCGCGTGCTGACAGTCCGCAGTTGGCCGTTCAGAGAAGTCCGCGAAGGTCCGCTTCTCCAGAGCACGACGGCAGCAATGGGTCGGAAGCTGCCGGTCATCAGCGTCGGCTTCGGCCAGAAGCGGACTTTTATCCTAGCCTGCTGGTGCTCCGTTCAGAAGGTCGAGGTTGGTGCACCGCCAATGC
>CAWHBT010000013.1:0-411075 GCA_963827595.1 uncultured beta proteobacterium
GATGCCGTGAACCAGCGAGAGGCCGAGGCCGGTGCCGACGCCGACCTCCTTGGTGCTGAAGAACGGATCGAACATGCGCTCGAGGACGTCATCCGGAATGCCGGTGCCCGTGTCGCTCACCGTGAGCACGATGTAGTCGCCGGACACGATCGAGCCGACGGTCGCCGGCCGCGCCGCGCCGAAGCGTGCGGTCTCGAGCACGATCCGCAGTATGCCGCCCTGCGGCATCGCCTGCACGGCGTTCGAGGCGAGGTTCATCACCACCTGGTGCACCTGGGTGGAATCGCCGAGCATCGCCGCGGGCCCCGCGCGCAGGCGCGGCGCGATGGTCACGTTCTCGGGGAGGCTCGCGGCGACCTGGTCGAGCGCCTCGCGCACGACCGCTTCGACATGCACCGGGACGCGCTCGCCGACGCCGCTCCGGCTGAACGCGAGGATGCGGTCGACGAGCGAGCGGCCGCGCTCGCCGGCGGCCCTGATGCTGTCCAGGTCGCGGTACAGGCGCGTGCCTTTCTTCGCGTCGCGCATCGCCATCTCGCCGTAGCCCAGGATCGCACCGAGGATATTGTTGAAGTCGTGCGCGATGCCGCCGGCGAGCGTGCCGATCGCCTCCAGGCGCTGCGCGCGGCGTAGCTCCTGCTCCATTTTGCGCAGCTCGTCCTCGGCCTGCTTCCGCTGTGTGATGTCCTGCATGAAGCCGACCACGCGCGTGGCGTTGCCCACGGCGTCGAAAAACATGCGCCCGCGTGCTTGCAGCCAGTGCACCGAGCGGTCCGGATGGACCACGCGGTATTCGGAAGCGACCTCACCCGCACGGTGCGCGTGCCGCACGGCCTCCTTGACCGCCGGCCAGTCCTCCGGATGCACGCACTTCTTCCACGTTTCGAAGGTTCCGTCGTAGGTGCCGGGCGCGAAGCCGTACATCGCCTCGAGGTCGGGCGACCAGCGATTCTCGCCCTCGCCATCCCCGATCTTCCATTCGAAGGCGACGGCGCGCGCCGACTTCTGCGCCAGCTCGAGCATCTCCTGGCGCGAGCGCAGCTCTTCCTCGACGCGCCTGCGCTCGGTGATGTCACTCACTACGCCGTAGTAACCCTTGAAGCGGCCGCGGTCGTCGAAGATCGGCGCGCCGCTCGCGCTGTAGTAGCCGACTTTGCCGTCCGACCGCCGGCGGCGGTACTCGAAATCGCGGAAAGGCCGGCGCGCCGCGAGATCAGCCTGGTGCACTGCCCAGGAGCCGGACAAGGGCGTGGGATCGCCGGGCAGCTCCCAGCGCGTCTTGCCGACCCGGTCGTCGGTCGCGTAGCCGGCAACTCCTGCCGTGAACGCCGAAGGTGTATAGCGCAGGTTCTCGTCCTGCACCCAGAAGCCGCTGGAGTTCAGCTCGACGAGGGTGCGGAAGCGCGACTCGCTTTCGCGCAGCTCGTCCGCGGCCTTCTTGCGCTCGGTGATGTCGGTCAGCACGCCGATCACCCGCAGCGCGGCGCCGGCGGCGTCGCGGATGATCTTCCATCTCCTGTGCAACCAGCGCACTTCCGCGCCGCGCATGATGCGGTATTCGAATTCATCCTGTTGTGCGTGGCTCGCCAGAACGCGGCGCGTCATCTCGTCGAGCCGCTGTCGGTCGTCAGGGTAGTAGTGCACGTGTGCGGACATGTCGTCGCGCGTGCGGTACTCCGCGTCCGCAGGCAGGCCGAGCAGCTTCTTCAAGTGCTCCGACGCGAAGATCTCGTTGGTCCGGACGTTCCAGTCGAAGTGCCCCTCCTCTGAGGCTTCTAGGGCGAGGGCGTAGCGCTCTTCCGAGAGCCGCAGCGCTTCTTCGACTGCCTTGCGCGCATCAATGTCGCTGGTGGAGCCGGCAAAACGCAACGCGCGGCCTGACGCGTCGCGTGTGCAGACGCCGCGAGCCTGAACCCAGTGGTAAGCGCCATCCTGGTGCTGCACGCGATACTCAATCTCGTAAAGGGGCGTGCGACCTTCGAGGTGCAAGCGAATGGCGGCGTCGCGTTTTGGGACGTCATCCGGATGAGGCTGGAACCACCGCGACCATTCGTCCACGTGCCGCACATCGACGCCATCCGAGGGGCGCCCCATGGTTATCTGCTGATTTCGCGGCGAGCGGTAAAACATGCCGGTGACGAGGTCCCAGTCCCAGATGCCGTCATTCGCGCCTGCCACCGCGAGCGCGTAGCGCTCCTCCGAGATCCGCAGCGCCTCGGCGCTGACCTTTCGCTCCGTGATGTCGGTGACGATGCCGATGACCCGCTGCGCCACGCCGCTCGCGTCGCGGAATACCTTCCAGCGGGCCCGGATCCAGCGCGGCTCCTCGCCGCGCAGGATGCGATATTGGAATTCCTGCTCCGCCGCCGGGCCGGCGAGAGCCTCTCGCCACTCCGCCGAGATGCGCGGCCAATCGTCCGGGTGGTAGCGAATGCGCGCCGTCATCTCGCTGCGAGTGCGGTACTCCCCGTCCTGCGGCAGGCCCATCACCCTTTTGGCCTGGGCGGACGCGAAAATCTCGTCGGTCTGCAGGTTCCAGTCCCAGTGGCCCTCCTCGGCGACTTCCATGGCGAGGGCGTAGCGCTCCTCCGAGAGCCGCCGCGCCTCCTCGGCGAGCTTGCGCTCCGTGATGTCGGTGACCACGCCGACGCGGCGCCGCGCGCGGCCCTGCGCGTCGCGCGTCACCATGGCGTGCGTCTGGATCCAGCGCGTCTCCCCCGGGCGCGGAACGATACGGAGCGAATACCGTTCCAACCGGGTGACCCGCGCAGGGTCTTCCCAGTCCGAGCTAGCGATGTCGGCGAGCAAGTGCCGGTCATCGGGATGGAACGGGACCTGGTTCAGGTACTCGACGCGGTTTGCGGTTTTCGCCTGGCGCGGAAAACCGTAGATCTCGTTCAGCCGCGCGGAGGCGAAGATTTCGCCGGTCTCGAGGTCGACGTCGAAGTGGCCCTCTTCGGAGGCCTCCAGCGCGAGCGCATAGCGTTCCTCGGACAGCCGCAGCGCTTCCTCGATGCGCTTGCGCTCGGTGATGTTGCGCCCGGTGCCGTGATAGCCCTTGAAGCGGCCCTGCTCGTCGAACAGCGGCTCGCCGTTCATGCTGATGTAGAGCAGCGTGCCGTCCGGCGCGATGCGCGAGCACTCGAGGTCGCGGAAAGGCTGGCACGCAGCGAGCAGCGCCTGGTGCTCGGCCCAGGTACCGGAGAGCGGCATCGTGTTGGGAAGCTCCCAGCGCGTCTTGCCGATCGAGAGCTCGCCGGAGTATCCGCTCAGGTTGCCGGACTGGCTCGACAGGTACGTGAAGCGCAGCTTCTCGTCCTGCACCCAATACCAGTCGGAGGAAAGCGCGGTCAGGCTGCGGAAGCGCGCTTCCGACTCGGCGAGCGCCAGGTCGGCGAGCTTGCGCTCGGTAACGTCCGTGAGCGAGCCGGTCATGACCGCGGGCGAGCCGCGCTGATCGAAGAACATCTTGCCCTGCGAACGCACCCAGCGGACCTCGCCGCCCGCCCCGATGACGCGGTACTCCAGGTCGAGTGCGTCCGCCCCCGGCATGCGGCTCTCGGCGATCCCGTCTTCGGTGCGCTGGAAATCGTCCGGATGGAAGCCGCCCAGCCCCTTTAACTCGGCGCGGGTACGAACGACCACGCCATCGGGCACGGCCCACAACTCCCGCGCGCGCTCCGACATGAAAATTTCATCGGTGGCCGGATTCCATTCCCAGATCCCGTCCTTCGAGGCCTGCATGGCGCGGTCATAGCGCTCCTCGGACAGATGGCGCTCGCGCTCGCGCAGCTGCGCCTGCGCGCGCCGGTACGAGCCCACGCCCCAGCCCACCGCCGCGCCGGTCAGCCCCAGGCTGATGAAGCGCGGCAGGTCGAAGAAGCCGGCAAGCAGCGGGTAGGCCGTCGAGGGCGGGATGGCGATTAGCTGAGGAAGGGAGATTGCCGACAGAAAGGCGGCAAAGATGCCGGGTCCGACGCCGCCAAACCAGGCCGCGGCAATAACCCCGATGACGAAAGGTCCCGTCGGGTGAAAGAGCGGGCCCGCCGGCGACTCGTGCAGCAGCACCGCGGCGCCGATGCAGGCGGGCGCCAGCGCATAGCGCAAGGCGATCGCCGCCTTGCCGCGCGACACCGTCAAGCCTCGACCGACTCGCGCCCGGCGGCGAGTAGTTCCTTGCGGGTGAATGGCCTGGGCAGCACTTTCTTCACTCCGGGAGAACCAGGACGGGCGCAGCATACTCCCGCAGCGAGCGCATGAGCGCCTCGGCGACTGCCGGTCGGGGACGTCGGCGACGGATCAACGGCTCCTCCTCACCCCTATCTGACGATCGCCGGGCGCCACGCATGTGAAGACCTGGTGACCGAACATGTCAGTTGGCATAAAACCGCCACGGTCTTACATCTGCATGAGCAATCGACGGCTCAGCTTCATGCTCGAGATGAATGAAGTCGAGTCGGCATTCCGGGGAGCGGCGCAAGTGAGCAGCGCGCACGTCCTCGCCGTCGACGACGATCCGTCGGTGCGCCAGATGATCGTCGACTACCTTGCCGACAACGAGATCCGCGTTACCGCGCTCGCGAGCCCGCAGTAGAAGTCGTCCGCTAGCCAGAGCTCTCCTGATTCGAAGGTATCGGGCAACACCTTCGTCCAATCGACCGGGGACGATGCTTCTGGTAGTCATGGCGTCACCTTTCCTAAAGGATATTTCGCAATGACCCCGCTCATCAAGACGCTGGCCGCAGTCGCGGCGACCACCCTGCTGGTTGCCGGCGCTTTCGCGCAGAGCACCGTCGTCAACGTCGAGAACGAACCCGCGCCCAGCCTCACCGTGCAGCCGCCGCTTCCCGGACCGCTCGCCCAGGGCGTCGTCTTCATTCCGTACCGCTTGGAGAACCTTCGCATCGTTCCCATCGGCGGGGCCGCCGCCCGCGACATCTCTCCCCGGGTCGGGCACCTGCACATCACGCTCGACGATCTGCCCTGGCAGTGGGCGGACTATGGCGGGAGCAACACCGTCATCCTCGTCGGCCTGCCGCGCGGCGAGCACAAAGTGCGGATCGAGGCGGTGGACCCCGAGGGCCGTCCCTTCATCGAGCGAACGGTGACCTTCACAGTGCCCGGCCCGGCGTCCTCCTCCCGCTGAGCAATCCATTAGGAACAGCACGTCAATCCAACCTAAAAAGGATCATCCATGAAGCGCGCGAGCATCTTGAGGATCGCAACGGCGACGGCAGTGCTCGCCGCCCTGGGGACCGCCGTCTACGCGCAGGTCGCCGACAAGTACTCGCTGAAATCGCCGAGCGGAATCGCGTTCTCCGATTTTAAAGGCTACGAGGACTGGGCGGTAGTTTCCTCCGCCAGCCAGGGAGCGATTGGCGGCGGGGCGATGGGCGACGACGCAGTGCTCAAGGTCATCGTCGCCAACCCGGCGATGATCAAGGCTTACAAGGCCGGCGTGCCCGGCAACGGCCAGCCTTTCCCGGAAGGCTCCAAGATCGTGAAGCTCCAGTGGAAGCCGAAGAAGAGCACGGAGGCCCCCTTCGTCGTGGATGTGCCTGACATCTTCAAGCAGGCTTTCGTCATCGAGAAGGACAGCAAGCGATTTCCGAAGACCGGCGGCTGGGGCTACGCCCTGTTCAACTATGACGCCGCGACCGCCAAGTGGGTCGCCGACCCGGCTACCGCCGATTGCGGGCACGCATGCCATGTGGTGGTGAAGAGCAAGGACTACATTTTCCATCCCTACCAGACGCGGTGAACGCCATGACCGTCGCCGTGACCATCTTTCCGGGCGAGATCTATCGCGCGCCGCGCAGCTGGGGCGAGCAGGCGTTCAAGAAGCTGATCTACTGGAACGAAGTCGACAAGGGCGGCCACTTCGCGGCGAACGAACAGCCGCAGATCTTCGCCGAGGAGATGCGCGAGGCGTTCAAGCCGCTGCGATTGCAGTAGCGAATCCAACACCGGAGAACAGCAATGTCCGAAACCATCGACCAGAATCGCCGCCGTTTCCTGGGCACCGCCGCTGCGGCCATCGCCGCCGCCGAGCTCGGCGGCATCGCCACCGCATACGCCCAAGGGACGACCATGAAGCAGATCGATGCCGGGGTCCTGAACATCGCCTACGCCGAGGCCGGTCCGGCCGGTGGCCCGCCGGTGATCCTGCTGCACGGCTGGCCCTATGACATCCACAGCTTCGAGGAGGTGGTGCCGTTGCTGGCGTCGGCGGGCTATCGCGTCCTCGTCCCCTACCTGCGCGGCTACGGCCCGACGCGCTTCCTCTCGAACGCGGCGTTCCGGAATGGCCAGCCGTCGGCGCTTGCCGTGGATGTCATCGACTTCATGGATGCGCTCAAGATCGAGAAGGCGACCCTCGCCGGCTTCGATTGGGGCGCGCGCTCGGCAGACATCGTCGCGGCGCTGTGGCCCGAGCGCTGCAAGGCCCTGGTGGCCGTGAGCGGCTACCTGATCGGCAACCAGGAAGCCGGCAGGATGCCGCTGCCGCCCAAGGCGGAGCTCGAATGGTGGTACCAGTTCTACTTCGCCACCGAGCGCGGCCGCGCGGGCTACGAGAAGTACCGGCACGACTTCGCGAAACTCATCTGGCAGATCGCTTCGCCGAAGTGGAACTTCGACGATGCCACGTTCGACCGGTCCGCGGCTTCTTTCGAGAACGCCGATCACGTCGCCATCGTGGTCCACAACTACCGCTGGCGGCTGGGCCTGGCTCAAGGCGAGCCGCGCTACGACGACCTGGAAAAGCGGCTCGCGCAAAGTCCGGTCATCACCGTGCCGACCATCACCCTCGAAAGCGATGCGAATGGCGCTCCGCATCCGGACCCGCGCGCCTACGCCAGCAAGTTCTCCGGCCGATACTCGCACCGCGCACATCACCGGCGGCATCGGGCACAACCTGCCGCAGGAGGCTCCACGCGCCTTTGCCCAGGCCGTCGTGGACGTCGACGGTTATGACCGCGAGGCCGAAGGATCCTGCCGCTGAGATCCACCTGTTTCGCACTGTCTGCAGCCGCCATGGCCGGTTCGCACCGAATCCAACATTCATGGTCATGAAAACGAAGCAGATGTTCTTTGCCGCGCTGCTCGGACTTGCGGCTGCGCTCGACACGCCAGCGCAGGACAGCGCCGTGCTGCAGCGTATGGACGGCGCGACCGGGTGGCTCAATTCGCAGCCATTGACCGCAGCCGACCTGCGCGGAAAGGTGGTCCTGGTCGACTTCTGGACCTACACCTGCATCAACTGGATCCGCACGCTTCCCTATGTGCGCGCCTGGGCCGACAAATACCGGGATCAGGGACTCGTGGTCATCGGCGTACACACTCCCGAGTTCGAATTCGAGAAAAACATCGACAACGTGCGGCGCGCCGTGCACGACATGCGCGTCGCCTATCCGGTCGCGATCGATAGTGATTACGCCGTCTGGCGCGCCTTCGGCAACAACGCCTGGCCCGCCGTCTATCTAGTCGATGCGCAGGGGCGCGTTCGCTACCGCCATCTTGGCGAAGGCGAATACGAGCGCACGGAAAGAATGATCCAGCAGTTGCTCGCCGAGACCGGAAAGGCTGTCATCGGCCGTGACGTCGTCGCCGCGCAGGGCGGTGGCGTCGAAGCGGCCGCGGACTGGGCGAGCCTCCAGTCGCCGGAGAACTACGTCGGTGCCGAACGCACCGCGAACTTCGTGTCGCCGGGGGGCCCGGTCGTCGGCAAGCCTCGCGCGTATGCGGCGCCGGCGCGGCTCGCAGTCAATCATTGGGCGCTTGCTGGTGACTGGACAATGCAGAAGCACGCCATACTGCTGAACAAGCCCAATGGCCGCATCGTCTACCGCTTTCACGCGCGCGATCTTCATCTCGTCATGGGTCCGGCACCGCGCGGAACCGCGGTGCGCTTTCGCGTGCTCATCGATGGGAAACCGCCAGGGGCCGCACACGGAATCGACATCGATGAGCAAGGCAATGGCACGGTCACCGAGCAGCGGCTATACCAATTGATTCGCCAAGCGAAACCCATTGTCGATCGCCGGTTCGAGATCGAGTTTCTCGATTCCGGCGTGGAAGCTTTTGTGTTCACCTTCGGCTGATCCGCGGCAGAAGCGATTCACCCGATTAAGACGCCGGCGATGGCGCTCTCGACGCTGATCGTCACCACTCAGGCGGCGGCCGATCGCTCGGTCGCGCCGCCCTAAGCAGCCGACAGCAGATCGCGGCCGACCCCTTCCAGCGCGAGCAGCGCGCGCTTTCTTTCCAGGCCGCCCGCGTAGCCCGTCAAGGCTCCGCTCGACCCCATGATGCGGTGGCAGGGCACGATGACGCCGATCGGGTTGCGCCCGGTCGCCGCGCCCGCGGCGCGCGCGCTACCGGGATGCCCCGCGCGGCGCGCAAGCTCGCCATAGGTGATCGTCTCGCCAAAGCGGACCGTCGAGATCGCCTTCCACACGGCCCGCTGGAACGGCGTGCCCTCCGGGGAGAGCGCGACCTCGAAGCGCTGGCGCCTGCCGGCGAAGTATTCGGCGAGCTCGCGCTTCGCCTGCGCGAGCGGTGCATGACGCGCGTCGCGCGTCCACTCCGGCGAGGTCTCCGGGAAGTGCTTCTGCCCGTCGAAGTAGACGCCCGAGAGCCCATCGCCGCGTGCAACCAGAACCATCCGCCCCTGCGGGCCATCGTAGAAATCGTAGCGGTGCATGATCATTCCTTGGTTAACGACTGCCAGAGGTGCATCACGGCGTACGCGCGCCAGGGCCGCCACGCTTCGCCGGCGGCGAGCACGCGGCGCGCATCGGTTTCGCCCAGCGCCTTCATCACGCCGAGGTCGGTATGCGGGAAAGCATCCGGCCACGCGAGCGCGCGCATCGCGATGTACTGCGCGGTCCATTCGCCGACCCCCGGCAACTCGCGCAGCGTTGCCAGCGTCGCCTCGATGTCCGCGTTGGGCATCAGGTCGAGATCGCCGTCCGCCACCGCGCGCGCGAGGGCGCTCACCGTGCGGGCCCGGGCGCCGGGCATGCCCAGGCGCGCGATGCGGTCGTGGGGAAGCTCCGCAATCCGTTCCGCGCCGGGGAATACCACCGTCAGCGCGGCGAACGGGGTTTCGATCGGATCGCCGAAAGCCGCGGCAAAGCGGCCGGCGACCGTGCGTGCCGCCGCAACGGTCACCTGCTGGCCGAGGATCGCGCGCACCGCCACCTCGAACCCGTCGAACGCGCCCGGCACGCGCATGCCGGGATGGCGCTTCGCCAGCGCGCCCAGCGCCTTGGCGACTTCCGTCGGATTGCAGGACAGGTCCATCAATGCTTTGACCCGCGACAGCGTCGGCGGCAGCGCCTTCGCGAGCGATGCGGAAACGGTAACGCGCAGCGCCGGCTTCTTCGACGACGGCGAGACCTCGATCCAGCCGAAGTGATCCTTGCCGTCGGCGCGGATGCGCGCCGTACGGCGGTAACGGCCTTCCTCGACCACTTCGACTCCGGCGATCGCCCGCGCGCCGAGGAAGGCGCTGACCGCGGGCCAGTCGTAGGGCGGGCGGAAACTGAGCTCGAATTCCAGCACGTCGGCCGACGCCGCACCGTTGCCACGCATGTGCCTGCGCAGCCGGTTCGGCTGCAGGCGGTAGCGTTGCTTGAACAGCGCGTTGAAGCGCCGCAGGCTGCCGAAGCCGCTGGCATACGCCACCTCCGTTACCGGCAGCGACGTGTCCGTCAGCAAACGCTTGGCGAGCAGCAGCCGCTGCGTCTGCGCGAACGCCACCGGCGAGACGCCGAACTCGGCGCCGAAGGCGCGGCGCAGGTGCCGGTCGGTGATGCCGAGGCGCGCCGCTACCGCTTCCAGCCCTGCGTCATCCAGCGTGCAATCCTCGATGAGGCTCGCTGCGGCCTGCGCCACGCGCGTGATCGCGTCCACGCTCGCGTTGCCCGGCGCGAGTTCCGGCCGGCAGCGCAGGCAGGGCCGGTAGCCCGCCGATTCCGCGGCCGCGGCGCTCGGGTAGAAGCGGCAGTTCTCGCGCTTCGGCGGCTTCACCGTGCACACCGGCCGGCAGTAGATGCGCGTCGAGGACACCGCGACGAAGAAGCGGCCATCGAACCTCGCATCGCGGGCCCGCAGGGCGCGGTAGCAGGTGTGGGAGTCGAGCGGCATGCGCGCAGTATGCGCGCGGGCCAGGGGGCTTGCTAGCCGTTTTCGGACATCGGGGCAACGCGCGGATCGAAGGACTCGAGGCTTGCCTAGCTGAGGCGCCCCGATTGGCCCCGGGTCAGTCCGCCAGCCAGCGGGGTGGCGCGCGAGCGCCGCGGACAAGGAAGCGCATGTCTAGCGAGGCTCGGTGTTGGCGACGAAGTCCTCCGGCACCGCCGGTCCCCAGACGTAGAAGGAGTCCTCGGGTGGATGGTCGGCGGCCGGCCAGTCCAGGTCGGCGGGCACGAAGTCGATGTCGTAGGAGTACTCGGCGAAGCTGCCCCAGGGATCGCGCACGTAGTAGAAGAAGTTGGAGCCGAGCACGTGGCGGCCCACGCCCCAGCCGGCGGTGAAGCCGGCGGTGCGCAGCTGCTCGGCGCCGCGTCCGACCTCATCGAAGCTGCCGACGTCCCAGGAGGAATGGTGCAGCCCCGGGCGATCCGATTTCGCGAAGGCCACGAGATGATGATCGCTGCCGTGCGCGCCGTGCAGGAACGCGATCACGTCGAGGGACTTGTCCGACAGGCGCAGGCCGAGCGTCTCGCTGCAGAAGGCGACCATGCGCGGCACGTCGGGCGTGAACCGCAGGACGTGGGAAAGATAGCGCGGCTGCACCGGCTTCACCTGACTGCGGCTCGGCGCGGCGCCTTTGCCCGGCGGCACCGCGGGCGCGGCGACGGACACCGTTTTCGCGGAAGGCGAAACCTTGGGCGCGACGACCAGCTGGTTCGGCACGCCGTCGGGGTCGCGCAGCCACAGGCCCTTGCCGTCGCTCAGCGGATGCGGCTCGGAGGGGGCGATCTTCTTGCGAAAGGCATCGAGGTCCTCCTCGAAGATCCCGTAGCTGATGTACTGCAGCTTCTTCTGCTCGCCCTGCTCGCAAACCGAGCCCCAGCAGTGGGGATGGCCGTAGGTGTAGAGGTCGAGCCGCTTGCCGCTGCGCCTCGCGTCGAGGCCGAAAGCCTTGTAGAAGCGCTCGGCCTCGCCGAGGTCCGGCACGCTGAACACGAACCGGTTCACCGAGTGCACGCCGAGGACGCCGGGGCGCCGCTCTTTCAGGTTTGCCATTGCTCCTCCTTGCTGCTCACGGGACTGCGGCCCGTGACGCGATTGAAAACGTTCTTCGGGATCGAATCGCCGCGCCAGGCCACGTACTGGTCCGGGCGGATCAGCGCAAAGCGCGCGCCGTAAAGGTCCGAAATATACGACTGTTCCGAATGCACGACTTTCAGCGGGACGCCGGCAGCCGCGGCGGCGCGGCGCGCGCTCTCGGTACCGGCGGCATCCTCCGGGCCCGCGACGAGAAGCGTGAAACCCGTACCGAAGTGATCGTAGAGCGAACTGCCGTCGGCGAGCCAGGCGTGCGGCGCGAGGCAGCCGGGATGCGCTGAGGGCTCGTAGTTCCTGAAGTCGCGCGCCGGGGGCGCGCTGCCGTCGCCGGCGACGATCGGCGAGCCGCTGTAATGGCTGCCCAGCACCACGCCGAGCGTGTTGAACTCGCGCTCCTTGGCCGACTGGATCAGGCCGCCGATCTCGGCGCGGAGCGCGTCGCCGCGCGGCGTCGCTTCCTCCATGCCTTCGCGCCACAGGTTGCGCGGCAGCAGCGCGTGGTTCGCCACCGCCTCGTCCATCACGAAATCGTGCACCGGGCGGCGCTCGAGCTCGTAGCTTTCGAGCAATCCTGGCCCACCCCAGCCGCGCAGCACCGCGGCGAGCTTCCAGCCGAGGTCCACCGCGTCGGCCACGCCCATGTTCATGCCGTAGCCGCCGAAAGGCGGGTGGAGGTGGCAGGCGTCGCCGGCGAGCAAGATCCTGCGGTCGCGGTAGCGGTCGGCGATCAGGCGGTGCGCCACCCATTCGTCGGCGCTGAGGATCTCCACCGGCAGATCGACGCCGGTCGCGCGGCGGATGAGGGCGGCGGCCTCCGCGGCCTCGAGCTTCGGCGCATCCAGCGCCCGGCTGCAGCCGAAGAACCACTTGTCGCCGCGGTCCATCGGGCCGGTGAAGCAGGGCACTTCGTCGTTGACCAGCCAGTACATGATCGCCGGGCCGAGCTCGTGGGCACGCGCGAAACCGGGCGCGCGAAAGATGACGTTGGTGTTGTAGGAGAGGCCGGTCGAACCCTCCATGCGTGCGCCGATCAGCTGGCGCACCGCACTGCGCGCGCCGTCCGCGCCCACCAGGTAATCGCACTCGAAGGTCCGCGGCCCCTCGGGGGTGGATACCTGCGCGACGACGCCCGCGGCGCTCTGCTCGGCCGACTCCAGGCGGCAGTTGAAGCGGATCTGCACGCCGGCGAGGGTTTCGGCATGCGCCTTGAGCACCTCTTCCAGGGCGTACTGCGGGATCCACTGCGCATGCTCCGAGTACAAGTCGTTCCTGCCGGGCGCGCAGTAGAACGCGTTCTCGAACCTCGCCAGCGCGGGGCCGGTCAGCCGGGTGGCGAACACGATATTGGAGGGATAGTCGACGCCGAGCGGCGAGGCGTCGCGCAGCTTGTCCGCGATTCCCCAGCGGCGCAGGTGCTCACGCGTGCGCACGTGGGTGGTCTTGGCGCGCGGTGCGTAGCCGACCCGGCCCTGCTGCTCGATGACCAGGCAGCGCACGCCCCGGTGCCCCAGCTCGATGGCGAGCGCAAGGCCCACCGGACCTGCACCGACGATCAGCACCTCGGTCCGCATCGGCGTTACTGGGGGTTGACGCCGAGGTCCTTGATCACCTTCGCCCACAGCGCCCGCTCCGCATCCAGGAATTCGGCGGGCGAGCGTCGCTTACGGCGGGCGGGCCCGCCCGGCTCAAACCCGATAAAGCGCTCTACTAGCGCAGCCGCCTCGCCGCGCAAGCCTCAGTCATAAACCGTACTTACGGTCGGCGTCCGGTCAAGTGACAGACCGGCGCGCTTGATGATCGCAACGGCACGGTCGCGCGCCTCCACGCGCAAGCTCTTCTCGTCGAGCGTCTGCACCCGGCCATCGCGGTAGAGCGGCCGGCCATCGACCCAGGTTTGTGCGATCGATGCCGGACTAGCGGAATACACCAGGGCCTGCAGCGGATCACCGTACGTTACCCATTCGAAATGGTCGAGATCGAACAGCACGAAATCCGCCTTCTTCCCGGGCTCGATCGAGCCGATTTCATCTGCCCAACCGAGGAGCTCCGCCCCCTCGATCGTCGCCATGCGCAGCGCCTTGCTCGCGCCCATCAGCGTCGAGTCCATGCGCGCGTCCTTGAACATGCCGGCCACCAGGTACATCTGCCGCATCAGGCTGAGATTGCCGCCTGCGGAGACGCCGTCGGTGCCCACCCCGACCCGCACGCCGGCCTCCATCATTTCCGGGTACTTGCCGATTCTCGTGGCACCCTTCCCCAGCTTCATCGAGGCCGCCGGGCAGAACGCCACCTTGGTCCCGGCACCAGCCATCAGCGCGATGTCTTCGTCCGTGACTGCGACGCAATGAGCGATGACGAGGTTGGACCCGAGACCACCGCTCATTGCGACGCGCTTCACCGGCGACACGCCGAACCGCTTCTGCGATGACTTCGCTTCCTCGCTCGTGGTTGCGAGGTGATAGGTAGTGCCGACGCCGAGCTTCTCGGCAAGCGCGCGCGCGGCGACATGGAGCTCGAGGCTCGACGACGGTTCCTTGCCTTCGATATTCACCCAGGCGCGCACCCGTCCGCCGGCGGCGCCATTAAAATCCTTGACCGTCTTCTCGAGTTCTCTCAGCGCCACCTTCGCATTGGGAAAGTAATGGTGTGCCACCATCTCCCTCGTCCAGCCCTCGGGCGGCTCCGCAGGAGGCACATCGCAGGCATGTCGCCCGGTGACGCCGCGTACTCCCGCCTTCTCCATGCCAGCAACGATGCCCGCGACGTCGTTGTGCGCGCCCATGTCGAGAAAGCAGGTGGTGCCGCAGCGAAGCATCTCGGCCATTGCGATCAGCGATCCCACCAGTTCATCTCGCGCATCGGTGTGGCCGTAGAACGGCTTCCCCCAATGGAAGACCCAGGCGTGGGTGGTGATCTTGTCAGGGAAAACCGCCCGCGACAGGGTTTCTCCAAGGTGTACGTGTGCGTCGACGAAGCCTGGGGTGACGCCGTAGCAGCTGCCATCGACAATGCTATCGAACGAGCCACGTGCGTGACGATTGGCGACCTCCGTTGCCGGTCCCACATCGGCGATACGATCCTTGTCGACCACCACCGATGCGCGCTTCAAGACGCGGTCATTCCTGTCAACCGTAAGGACAAACGCCAGGTTCTCGATCAGCGTGCGCATAGGTCAATCGAGCTGGGCACCCGAGATCCTCACCAGCGCGCCCGCCACGTCGCGATCCGACCTGATCAGCTGGGCGAACGACTCGGGGCCGTCGAGAATTGGTTCCCATCCCTGCGAGAGCATCATCCGCTCGCGGAACTCCGGGGCGGCGAAGACCCGCACGACGTCGAGGTGGACCTTGTTCACGATCTCCTTGGGTGTCCCGGCCGGCACGAACAGTCCGACCCAGTTTTTCCCGTCCAGACCGGCTAGTCCCGCTTCGGCGAATGTCGGCACGTTCGGCACGAGCGGGTTGCGCTGCTGGCTGCTTACGGCAAGCGCTTTCACTTTGCCGTCCCGTATCAGACCGAGAAGGTTGATCAGGCCGAAGTACGCAACCTGTATCTCATCGGCAACCAGCGCCTGAACCAGCGCGGGCGCTGACTTGTACGGGACGTGAACGAGACCCATTCCGTACTGCTTGTTGATCCACTCGACCACCATTTGCGGAGGCGTGCCGATGCCGATTGAGCCGTAGTTCAGCGCGCCCGGTTTAGCCTTGGCGACGGCAACGAGCTGGCTCACCGAGTCCGCCGGTACCCCGGGCCCGACCGCGAGCACGGACGCGAGATAGGCCACATTCGTGACCGGCGCGAAGTCCTTCGCTGGGTCGAAGGGTAGCTTCTTGTAGAGATGCGGCAGCATCGATACCTGCCCACGGTCAAACTGGCAGATCGTGTAGCCGTCCGGAGCCGCCTTGGCGCAGGCCTCCGCCTGGATGATTCCGCCAGCGCCTGGCCGGTTCTCCACGATGACCGGCTGGCCCCAGGTCTTACCGAGTTCATCGGCCATCACGCGCAGCAGCCTGTCGTAGCCGCCGCCTGGGGTCGCGTAAGTCGTTAGTCGAACCGGCTTGGAGGGGTACTGCTGAGCATGCGCCCCGGCAATGAAGAGGAACCCCGCGAAGGCGAGCGCTGCGAGGAAACGGAATAGGCAAGTCATCACTGCCTCCTCCTTGCAACGACTCTAGCAGAGGGAAAACAGGCTTACAAGGCGCGCTGGCCGCGACACCTCACCGGCTTACCGTACTTCTGCGATTGGCTGCAGCTCGGGAACCGTCGCCAGGAACGACGGCCGGGTGAACATGCGGTCGGCGAAGGCGACGAGATCCGGATGCCGACCGCGCCAGTCGACTTCGGGTAGACGAAGGTCGAGGTAGCCCAGCATGCAGCCCACGGCGAGGTCCGCGAGGCCGAACTCCGGGCCGACAAACCATTGCCGTGAGGCGAGCTCGTCCGCGAGCGCTTGCGTCCCGCCTTCCACCTTACGCAGTTGCCGCTCGACCCAGTCGGTGCTCTGCAAGGCGCTCGCGCGACTGCGCTCAAGAACGATCAGCACGACTGCATCGCATACCCCGTCGGCGGTTGCCTCGACTTGCTTGTGTGCGACCCGCAGCAATGGATCGCTCGGGATCAGGTGCGGCGGGCGATCGAGCGTCTCGAGGTACTCGAGGATGACTTTGGAGTCATGAACCGCCCGCCCGTCGTCGAGCACGAGGATCGGAATCTTGCCGAGCGGGTTGAGGCCCGACGCCTCGGCGCCCGGATTCCATGGCAGATCGATCACCGTCTCGAAGGGAATCCCCTTCTCGATCAGAGCGACACGTGCCTTGCGCGCAAACGGGCTCGGTTTGGCAATGACCAGCTTCATCTATGCACGCTCGGCGCTCAAGCCGCTTCTGCGCATCGAACTCAGGCATCTTACAATCGGGACACGAGACGGGACACGGAACCGAGGCGCCTGGGCCGTGCGGGAGCGATCGATGCCCGAGAGCCAGGCTAGGCCAGTCTTGGCCGCCCCCGCAGCGCAGCAGACCCGCAGGGCGAAGTAGAACAACTGCTGTTCCCACGATGCGCTTGTGGGGAATTCTTTGCGGCACCTAGAATGCCGACGGTTCGCGTAGGTTGGGTCCAGCCGGTTCGGCCTGCGCCACGATAATCTGGAGAGGAGGAGACACCATGGGCGCCAAGGACCGGATCAACGATGTCAATCTTCGCGGCCGTCGCCGCTTCCTCGCCGGGGCGGCAGCCCTCGGGACCAGCACCGCGCTCGGCCTCAACGCGCCAGCAGTCCTCGCCCAGGCGGGCGCGCCGCTCAAGGTGGGCATGCTCAACTCGTTCTCCAAGATTTTTGCCATCCTCGGCACCGCGCAGTTGAATGGTTTCAACCTCTACCTGGACAGCGTCGGCGGCACGTTCGCCGGCCGCAAGGTCGAGCTGATCCGGGAGGACGACGAAATCAACCCGCAGGTCGGTCTCCAGAAGCTGAAGAAGCTGGTGGAGAACGACAAGTGCGACATCGTCTGCGGCATCCAGTCGAGCGGCGTGATGATGGCCTGCGTCGAGTACCTGCGACAGAGCCGCCAGTTCTTCATCTGCTCCGGCGCCGGCGTCACCGCGCTGTCGTACGTGAAGGTGCCGTACCTCTTCCGCGTCTCCACCTCGGGCTGGCAGAACCATTACCCGATGGGGGAGTGGTTCTTCGACAACGTCGCGAAAGAAGCCGCGCTGACCGCTTCCGATTTCGCCGGCGGCCGGGACGTGCTGTTCGAGTTCAAGCTGGGATTCCAGAAGACCAAGGGCGGCAAGGTCATCAAGGAGATCTATCCGCCGCTCGGTAACAGCGACTTCAGCCCGTACCTCGCCGACCTGCGCTCCATCAATCCTCCGGCGACCTTCCATTTCTACGCGGGGACCGACGCCGTGCGCTTCGTAAATCAGTACGCGGAGTTCGGCCTGAAGGGCAAGATCAAGATCGCGGGCTCGGGGTTCATGGTCGAGAGCGACGTGCTGCCGGCGCAGGGCAAGAACGCGCTGGGCATCCTGAGCTCGTTGCACTACACCGACACCCTCGACAACCCCGAGAACAAGAAGTTCGTCGCCGACTATCGCGCCAAGTTCAAGGAGTATCCGAACGTGTACGCGGAGTACGGCTTCGTCGTCGCGCGCACGATCGACGACGTGCTGAAGGCGACCGGCGGGAACACCCAGGACAAGGACAAGCTCCGGGCCGCGATGCTCAACGTCAAGTTCAACGCGCCGCGCGGCCCGATCTCCATCGACCCCAACACCCAGAACGTGGTGCACAACCAGTACATCCGTGAGGTGGTGGAGCTCGACGGACGGTTCGCCAACAGGGTGATCGCCACCATACCGAACCTGCGCGACCCCGCGACGAAGCCCGGCTGAGCACGAGCGCCGGGCGACGACCCGAGTGCGAGCGCAGCTTTTCTGGCGCCGGCCGCCGACATAGGGCGACGGATCCCGGGATGGCGACGATTCTTCCCCAGCTGGTCAACGGGCTGGTGTACGGGGTCCTGCTGTTCCTGATCTCGGCCGGGCTCTCGCTGATTTTCGGGCTCATGAACGTCGTGAACGTCGCCCACGGCTCGTTCTTCATGCTGGGCGCGTTCTTCGCGTTCACGCTGCTCGGCTGGACGGGCAACTTCTGGGTCGCGCTCGCGCTCGCACCGGTGCCGGCGATCGTTATCGGCGTGCTGATGGAGCGGATCTTCATCCGCAGCCTGTACGCGCGCGGCCACCTCGACCAGGTGTTGCTGACGTTCGGTTTCACGTTCGTCTTCGTCGACCTGGTGCGCTGGATCTGGGGTGCCGAGGTCCGCAGCCTGCCGACCCCGGCGGCTCTCACCGGCGCATTCGAGGTGGCGGGGGTGGTGCTGCCCAAGTATCGCCTCTTCATCATCGCCTTCGGCTTCCTGATCGCCTTCCTGCTCTGGCTGTTCCTCGAGCGAAGCCGCGTGGGCGCGATGGTGAGGGCAGGCGTCGACGACGCCGACACGGCGTCGGGTCTCGGCATCAACGTGCAGCTGCTGTTCGCTTCCATCTTCGCGCTCGGCGTCGGCCTCGCGGCGCTCGGCGGCGCGGTGGCGGCGCCGGTGCTCGGTCTCTATCCCGGGATGGACATCGAGATCCTCATCCCGGCCTTCATCGTGGTGGTCATCGGCGGCATGGGAAGCCTGCGCGGCGCGTTCGTCGCGAGCATCTTCGTCGGCCTCGTCGACACCTTCGGCAAGGCCTACTTTCCCGAGTTCGCGCTGTTCGTCATCTATCTCCTGATGGTAGTCGTGCTGCTCGCACGGCCGCAGGGGCTGTTCGGCATCGTCAGGGCCTGAACGACCTATGGCGAACGGAACCCGTACCCAGCCCCTGAGCGTCGCCGGATACGCGCTCCTGGTCCTGGCGCTCGCCTTGATGCCGCTCGCCGGCAATTACGTGATGGGGCTTGCGGCGGAGGTCGTGGTCTTCGCGGTGTTCGCAATGAGCCTCAATCTCCTCATCGGGTTCACCGGATTGCTTTCTTTCGGCCACGCGGCGTTCTTCGGTCTCGGTGCGTACACGGTCGTGACGCTCGGCGTCCATCTGGGCGTCAACGGCTGGATCGGCATGCTGGCAGGCGTACTCATCTCGGCGATCGGGGCGATCATCATCGGGTTCTTCTGCATCCGGGTGAGCGGCATCCCGTTCCTGATGCTCACCATGGCGTTTTCCCAGCTGCTCTTCTCCATTTCGGTGAAGTGGCGCGACGTCACCGGCGGGACGGATGGAATCGGCGGGTTCCAGCGGCCGCCGCTGTTCGGCTTCGATCTGAACGAGCGCATCGTGCTCTATTACGTGTGTGCGATAGGGTTCCTTGCCGCATGGTGGTTCTTGCGGCGGCTGGTACGCTCACCGCTCGGCTCGATCTTCATCGGGATCCGCGAGAACGAGCTGCGGATGCGCGCCCTCGGCTACCCCGTGCAGCGCTTCAAGCTCATCTCGTTCGCGATCGGCGGGGCACTGGCCGGGTTCGCCGGAACGCTCTACGCATTCTTCAACGCCTTTGTTTCGAGCGACGTCCTGCATTGGGCGCTTTCGGGCGACGCGATCATCATGGTGATCCTGGGCGGGACCGGGACCATCTTCGGTCCGGCGGTCGGAGCCGCGATCTTTCTGCTGCTGAAGAACTTCGTGAGCTCGCACTTCGAGTACTGGCTGCTCTGTATCGGCGTGGTTTTCATCCTGTGCGTGATGTTCCTGCGCGAAGGCGTCTGGGGCCTCGTCGCCGAGCGTCTGCGGCTCCTCCTGAGGCGATGACGATCCTGCTGCGTACCATTCGTCTCACCAAAGCCTTCGGCAGCCTGGTGGTGACCAAGGACGTCAATCTCGAGGTGCGGGCGGGGGAGCGCCACGCGTTGATCGGGCCCAACGGCGCTGGCAAGACGAGCCTGATCCACCAGATCGGCGGCCAGCTGCGTCCCTCTTCCGGACAGATCCTTCTCAGGGACGCCGACATCACGGGCGCGTCGCCCGAACGGATCTGCCAGCTCGGGGTGGGGCGCACCTTCCAGCGCAACAACCTGTTCCGCAGTCTGAGCGTGCGCGAGAACGTCCGCCTTGCGGTGCAGGCGAAGCGCGGCACGCTGTACGACCCGCTCTCGTCGATCGACGCGAATCGCGGACTCTGGGAGCGCGTCGACGAGATCCTCGCGCTGCTGCGGCTGACCGAGGGGCTCGACCGGCCGGTGAACGTGCTGTCCTATGGCGAGCAACGCCAGCTCGAGATCGCGCTCGCGCTCGCCACCGAGCCGGCTCTCCTGCTGCTCGACGAACCGACCTCCGGCATGTCGCCCGCGGAAACCACCGGGATGATCGATCTGGTCGCATCGCTTCCCACGGACGCTCGGGTTGCTGATGATCGAGCACGACATGAACGTCGTGTTCACGCTCGCCGATCGCGTTACCGTGCTCTACTACGGCGAGATCCTCGCCTCGGGAACGCCGCAGGAGATCTCGAGCAACTCGAAGGTGCGGGACGTCTACCTGGGTCGCCGACACTGATGCTGGAACTCGAGGGCGTTCACGCCTACTACGGTGACAGTCACGTACTGCACGGGGTCTCGCTCGCCATCAGGGAGGGCGAGGTCGTGTCGCTGCTCGGCCGGAACGGCGCCGGCAAGACCACCACGATCCTCACCATCATGGGTTACCTCAAGCCCCGCCCAGGACGGATCGTCTACGGCGGGTCGAGCATCTCGGGACTGGCCCCGTACCAGATCGCACGCCGGGGATTCGGATTCGTCCCGCAGGAGCGGGGGATCTTTCCGAGCCTCACGGTCAAGGAGAACCTCACCGTCGCCGCCCGGCAGGCGGGCGGAGGGCGCTGGAACCTCGCCTCGGTCTTCAAGCTGTTCCCGCGGCTGGAAGAGCGCAGTGGCAATCTCGGCTTCCAGCTCTCCGGGGGCGAGCAGCAGATGCTCTCGATCGCCCGCGCGTTGATGCTCAATCCCGCGCTGCTGCTGCTCGACGAGCCCTCCGAGGGGCTCGCGCCGCTCATCGTGGAGGAGATCGTCGTGACCCTGAAGACCCTCAAGGTCGAGGGACTGGCCGTGCTGCTCGTGGAACAGGCCCTCCAGGTCGCGCTCGACCTCGCCGACCGGCACTACGTGCTGTCCAAGGGCGAGATCTGCTTCACCGGCACCGGGAGCGAGCTCGAGGGCAACGAGCAGGTGCTTAAGACGCACCTGAGCGTATAGATGTCCGAGAGAGGCGTGATGCTGGTGACGGGCGGCAGCCGGGGGATCGGCGCGGCGACCGCCCGGCTGGCGGCAGCGGCTGGCTACGCGGTCGCGATCACCTATCGTGAGCGCGCGGCCGACGCCGCCCAAGTCGTTGCGGACGTCGAGCGCGCAGGTGCCCGCGCGCTCGCGGTTCCTGCCGACGTCGGGGATGAGGCGTCCGTGTTGCGCCTGTTCGAGGCAGTCGAACGATTCGGCCCGCTGACGGTGCTCGTCAACAATGCCGGCGTCACTGGCGGGGTCAGTCGTCTTGCCGATCTCGGGCTCGAGCGGTTTGAGCAGGTGCTACGCGTCAATGTCGTCGGCGCTTTCCTGTGCGCGCGCGAAGCGGTGCGCCGGATGTCCACGGCGCGGGGCGGGCGCGGCGGATCGATCGTGAACGTCTCGTCGGGGGCCTCGCAGCAGGGATCGGCGGGCGTTTGGGTGCATTACGCCGCGACCAAAGGTGCGCTCGACACGCTGACCGTCGGTCTGGCGAAGGAGGTGGCGGCGGAAGGGATTCGCGTAAACGCCGTGCGTCCCGGCCTGGTCGACACCGAGATCCACGCTGCGCGGGATCCGCAGCAGCTAGCGAGCATGGCGCGCGCCATCCCCATGGGCCGCATCGGCCGCCCCGACGAGATCGCGCACGCGATCCTATGGCTCGCTTCGCCAGAGGCATCGTATGTGACGGGCGCGCTGCTCGACGCGCGGGGCGGCCTCTAACACCGCATCAGACGGGGCGGCGCGAGCCGCGGGATCAATCTCGCGCGCGCCTAGCGCTCGTCGAAAACCGATTTCACGGGCAGGCTCAACTGCAGCGCGTTGCACAGGTAAGCGATTGTCACGAACCGGGTGATCTGGAGCATCGCAGCGACCGCCTTGCCCGGACCGAGCGCAGCGGCCACTGCACGGATTTCCTCGCCGCAGCCCCGACCCGCCCGAGCCAGCATGGCGAGCGCGAGGGTCCGTAACAGCTGCTCCTCCGCCTTGAGCGCCGTCGGGTTCGAGCCGGAGCGGTCCTCCGCCGCCGCGATCCAGTCGAGGCTCGCGCCGAGTCGCTTGGCGAGCCGCTCGTGCTGGATCCGTTCGTAGTCGGCGCCGAGCGCGGCGCATACCGCGAGCGCGAGCACTTCGTTCTCGAAATCCGAAAGCGGGGCCTTGACCGCCTTGGTGTACTCCATGAATTGGATCACGGCGTCCGGGACGTTGCCGACGGTCTGAAAGAACTCGCCGAGATAGCCGAGTCGATCGACGGTCGGCTTGACGTAGTCCCGGAGCCTCGGGTCGAGCTCCTCGAGCGTTAGACGCGGGATGCTCTCGGCCATGGCGTCTCCCGGCGGCCGCGCTAGAGCCCCATCGCTTCGCGGTAGTACTTGTAGAAGGCGCGGATCAGCACCTCGGTGATCATGTGATCCTGGGGCTCGACTTCGCGGCCGCCCATTTCGAGCACCGCAGTTCGGTGGCCGTATTCCTTGGCACTCAGCTGGCACTCCGCCAGCACCTCGCCGTCTTCGAGCGCCACGTAACCCGCCGGGCCGTAGAGATTCGCGTGCCGCAGCCGCAGGCGGGTGAGCTCGGGGTCCTCGTCGGCGTAGCCGTAGAAGGTCCAGGAGAGCTCGAACTTGTCCACGCCCTTGGGGATGACGTGACGCATGCCCAGGGTGTTCGCTTGCTGATGGAGCACCACGCCCGGAAACACCGACAACCCGACGACCTTGCCATCCGGAAACTCGGGCCGCGGCGTGACGGTGTCCTTGTCCTGCAGCTCGAGCTTCGCCTTGAAGCGCGACAGCTCCGAGGTCGCCGCGGTTGTCTTCTTGCCGACGTTGCTCGAGACCATGATCCCGTGTTTGCCGCCCGCGGTTGGAATCGACTCCGACTGGGTGTCGGCGCGCCACAGCCCGAAAGTGATCAGAAAGCTGTGCAGCAGGGTCGCGTGGTACGGATCCTTCAGGTTCTCCAGGTACATCTTCCAGTTGCTCGGAATGGCCTGCCTGGTGTAGCCGAGGAGCTTGAGCGGTCGTCCGGGGAAGAGCCGCTTGATGTGCCCGAGCAGCTCGGGGCCGGTGTAGGTGGCGAAGTCTGGCGCGTTAGGATCGAAGCTCGCCCAGATCGATCCACCCTCGACGTGCACGCGAAGCTTCGACAGCCCGAGCTGGGTTGTATCGAAGTCCTTGGGCATGCCGCCTTTGCCGAGCGCGCCGCGACGCAGCGGGACCCCCTGCAGTTTCCCGTCGAGAGCGTAGTTCCACTGGTGGTACGGACAGGTGAAGTCTTCCACCTTGCCCTTGTTCTTCCAGCAGACTCGGGCGCCGCGATGGGCGCACCGGTTCTCCCACACGTGGATCTCGCCCTCCTTGCCGCGCACCACGACCACCTGGCGTTCGCCGATCCAGCTCCGCTTGAAGCTGCCAGTCTCCGGGACCTCGCAGTCGAGCGCTACGTAGTTCCAGGTCGGCCCGTAGAAGAACAGCTCCAGCTCGCGCCGATACACCTCCGGATCGCTGTAGATCCAGTAGGGGACCCGGGTCCAGCCCTCCTTGGGCCACACGCGCGGTTCGGCTTCGGCCTGCATGCTCTTGCCCATGCTTTCCTCCTCCTAGACCGGTACGACGAGCGACAGATGGACGCGGTAGTTGTCGTACACCGCGAGCCGCTCCCTGAAGAGCAGCCGTCCGTCCCGCCGTACCAGGGTGTCGATGTAGCGCCCGACCATCAGCACGCGCGGCTCGAGATCGGACATCGCTTCGGTGATCAGGAAGTTCGCGCGGGCGCGAACGGTTTCGCCCTCGATCGCGGTCACCCGCACGCCGCTGATGAAGTGACGCAGCGCCCGATGCTCGAAGATCTGGGTCTCGCGCAGCGCCAGGATCCGGTCATGCACCATCGCCATGCCATCGCAGTAGATCGCGGCCTGCAACAGTCCCTCGTCGTGGTTCTCCTTGGAGATCACCTTGTACGTGCAGTCGGGCGTGAAGTAGTCGGGCAGCCGCTCGACCTGATCGTCGTCGAGGTAGTCGGCAACCTCGTCGTAGAGATCGCGCAGCTCGTGCGTGAGCGCCACGACCTGCGGGCCCGAGGGGAGGGCGGGCTTCACTTTGGTGGCCGCCGTGTCGTTCATGACCGCCCTCCGGTTACAACGAGACCAGCTCGCCGAGGTTGGTTTCAACGCCCTTCTGCGAACCGAGCTTCAGAATGGGTGACTTCAGCGTTTCCTGCCAGATCAGCGATTCCATCGCGATCTGCAGCGGATGGTCCTGGATGGTGAGCGCGCAGAACCCCTGTTCGCGCGAGCCGTGGTTGTGCACTGCCCAGCCCGGCGCCGAGAGGTGCAGGTCGCCCGCCTGCCATTCCATCCGCTCGCCCATCACCGCGCTCTTGCCGTGCCCGAAAAAGTAGTAGTTGATCGCGGCGGAGGTATGGCGGTGCGGCTGGTCGATCTTGTTCGGCGGATACTTGGCGATGGTGGCGAAGAAACAGTGCGTGGTGCCGATGCGCCGCTCGGTGGCGGGGTTGTAGAGCACGTACAGGTGCCGGCCGGTGTAGTTGATGTCGCGCTCGTAGACCTTCCCGAGATGCTTGTTGACTTCCTTCCACGGCCACAGCAGCGGCTTGGAGTCCACGACGTCGATGTCGACGAGGTATTCGTACCCGAGGAGCTTCTCCCCGTCCGCACCGACGTCAATAGACTCGGCGAGGTCGCGCGCGCGTTGCGCGGCCTGCCGCTTCGCGCCGCGCTCGGCCTGCGGGTCCTTCGTCTCGAAGCGCGGGTTCTCTTCGACGTAGTGCACCTCGAGCGTTTCGAGCAGCGGCGCGTTGCTGTAGGACAGCCGGACGAAGAGGTCCCGGCCCTCGTTGCGGTAGGCATACGGCTCCAGCGACGGCGTGTTCCAGACATCGAACTGCTCGACGGCGAACGAGCGCCCGCCGATTCTCGCCACGCCGCTGCCGCGAATGCACATGTCGACCAGCGTCGAGTTGCGGGCGATCGGCGGCGTCTCCTCCCCGGGCTTGACCACGTTGATGGTGACGTCGATCCCGGGCGCAAGCCCCAGCGCCGGGGCCTTCGCATTCGGATGCACAACCAGCGATGCGCGGCGCCCGCTCGACGGACGAGGCGAGCTCGCGAGGCGCTCGATCTCGGCGTCGATCGCCTCCTTCCGGATGAGGATCGACGGCCAGAGCTCCTGCTCTCGCGCCTTGGCGTTGCTCACGTCGACGAACCGATGCTTGGTATCTGCCATGATGTCCTCCTGTTGTGCGAGCGCTAGCGCTCCACCGTGTCTTTCCAGCGCGGGATCGCGCGATCGGGGTGGGGGATGGAGCGCCCGAGTCCCCGGGCGCGCGCACGCTCCAACGCCATGACCGCAACCGCGAGATCCGACAGGCCCATACCGACCGCCTTGAATAACGAAACATCGCAGCCCGGCGGCCGGGTATCGCTCTTCGCGATGATGCTCGCTGATCGACCGGACCTGCGACCAGCCGCGTCCGCCGTGCTCGTAGTACTCGATGAACTCGCGCGACGCCTTCTGGACGTTCGGAAGGTCGTCGACGGCGACGATTCCGGTCCGGGCGAACACGTCCTGCTTGAACTCCGCGTTCTGCGGCAGGATGGCGCCGACGGCGTTCAGGTGCGCGCCGCGCGCGAGCATGCGCGCCTCGAGAAAAGGCTCCTTGGCGCGAGTGACGAGCGTCACGATGGGCGCGCCGTCGGTGGCGGCATCGATCGATCCCGCATCGACGATCTCGAACCCGAACCGTTCGCGTGCGGTGGCCACGAACGCTTTGCGCTTCTCGGGCGTGGGGCTGAATACGCGGAGCCGCTTGAGCGGCCGAACGGCGTTGACGGCGGCGATCTGCGTGATCGATTGCGCGCCCGTCCCGATCAGCGCCATCTCCGCGGCGCCTTGCGGCGCCAGCCACTTCGTCCCCACACCCGTGATCGCGGAAGTGCGGAGCTGACCCAGGGCGGCCGCTTCCATGACCGCGACGAGCGCCCCGCTGTTCGCGTCGAACATGACGTAGAGGGCGGTCGCCCCGCGCTTGGTGTTCACCCAGTTCTTGTAGCCGGCAAACCCGAGCTCCGGCAGGGCCGAGCCGAGGGAATGCATGGAGCTGCCGTCGCCCCAGCCGCCGAGCGCCTTGGCCAGGTTGAAGCCCTGGCCCTGGCCGAGGGCGCGCAGGCCGCGCTCCAACGCTTCGATCGCGTCGTCGAGCGTGACGAGCGACACGATCTCCTGTTCGGTGAGCCAGAGGACAGGTTCAGGCACGCGAGTGCTCCTTACTGCGGCTCGTCGATGACCGGATTGCGCAGGACGCCGATCCGGGTCACTTCTACTTCGAACACGTCGCCCGCCTTGAGATAGACCGGCGGCTTCTTGGTGAAGCCGACCCCGGCCGGCGTGCCGGTCGAGATGACGTCGCCCGGCAACAGCTCGGCGAAGGCCGACAGGTACTCGATCGTCTGCGGAATCGAGAAGATCATGTTGGCGACCGAGTCGCGCTGCACCTCGCTGCCATTGAGGCGCCCGATCACTTCCAGCGCCGTCGGGTCGGGAACCTCGTCGGCGCTCACGAGCCACGGGCCGAACGCGCCGCTGGCGTGAAAGTTCTTGCCCGGGGTGGCCTGCCGCGTATGCATCTGCCAGTCGCGGACGGAGTTCTCGGCGAAGCACGCGTACCCCGCCACGCAGGCCATGGCGTCCGCCGCCCGCACCTTGCGGGCCCGCCGCCCGATGATGACCGCAAGCTCCGCCTCGTAGTCGAACTGCTCGGAGGCACGCGGCCGCCACACCGACTCGCCATGACCGACCTGGGAGGCCGGAAAACGCGTGAAGATCGAGGGACGCTCAGGGATCGCCATCCCGGCTTCCTTGGCGTGCAGGTGATAGTTGAGCCCGACGCACAGGATCTTGTCGGGATCCGTGATGGGCGGTAGGTATCGAATCGCGGACAACGCTACGCGCGGCCCCCCCTGCGCGGCCCGCCGAGCTCAAACCTTCGATGCCCTCGCGACCCAGCGCCTGGCGCAAGGTCGGAGCCTCCGGAGTCGTCAGGTCGACGACCGCGTCGCCGGCGACGGCACCGTAGGAAGGTTTCGCTTTGTGCGACGAAGCTCACAAGGCGCATGTGTCTGAGGTTCCTTTGCGGTGGTCTAGTGAGGGGGTGCGAGACCGTCTTCCGGGGGAGAGTGTGCGCATCCCGGCGCCCGCGGGCAACCACGGCCCCGGAACAGCAGTTGTTCCGCGATCGAAAGGGGACGCTCGATGCGCGCGAAGTCACTGAATGTCCTGGAAGCTCTCCTTCAGGAAGTCGACGAAACATCGCACCTTCAGGAGCGGGGTTCCGGGTCGAGGCAATACCGCATAGACCGCCCGGTCGCCGACCGCATAGCCCGGCAGCACCTCCTTCAGCCTGCCCGCGCGCAGGTCGTCCTCGACCAGCCACCTCGGTGACATGGCCACGCCGAGCCCTGCAAGCGCCGCATCGCGAACGACATCGGCGTTATTCGCAACGAGGTTGCCCGAGACGCGCTGCAGACTGACCACGTCACCCCGCTTCACCGGCCAGCTCGCGTTCAGGCTGGCGCCGCGGGCGATGAGGCAGTTGTGGTTCACGAGATCTTCGGGGGCTTGCGGGACACCGTTCCGCTCGAGGTACTCGGGCGAAGCGCAGAAGACCCGCCGGTACGGCGCGAGCTTCAGCGCCACGAGGCCCGGTTCGGGCGAATCGGTGATCCGGATCGCGATATCGATGTGCTCCCGAAACAGGTCCACTTTCTGGATCGAGAGGTCCAGGTCGACCGAAACCCGCGGATAACGCCGCAGGAAGTCGGGCAACCGCGGGGATATCCGCCGGACCCCGAACTGGAGCGGGGCCGTCACCCGCAGACTCCCGGCCGGCTCGTTCTGGATCTCCGAAAGGCCGGCCTCGGCTTCCTCCAGTTCGCGCAGCACCCGGACGCAGTGCTCGTACAACCGGCGGCCGGCCTCCGTGACGGACACCTGCCGCGTCGTGCGGTTCACCAGGCGCGCGCCAAGCCGGCCCTCGAGCGCGCCGATGTGCTTGCTCACGGTGGCTGGGGTTACGCCAAGGTGGCGCGCTACCTCCGAAAAGCTCCCCAGCTCCACCACTCGGGAGAACACGCGCAGCGAGGCCAGATCGTCGAAGGCGCCCGTTGCCAAGCTCGACGAGGACTCGTGGACTTTCTTGGCAGTCTCCGGCATTCGATCGGACGCCTTGTCGATTGTGGAGCAAATCATATTCCAGTCCTGCGGGCGCGACTAAACACGGGGATCTGCACTGCGCTCACGCCGACGGGTCGCTCGTGAGCCAACAAATCGGGACCGCACCGCACCTCGCGTCAAGCCGGACGCCGCGGCTCGCCCATCCTGCGCGCGAGCACGAATGCGTTGCGCATTGCGCCCACGTCCGCCTTGCCTTGGCCGGCGATGTCGTACGCCGTTCCGTGCGCAGGCGTCGTGATCGGGATCGGCAGTCCGCCCTGGATGGTGACGCCCCGCTCGAAGCCCATCAGCTTCATCGCGATCTGGCCCTGGTCGTGGTACATGGTCACGATGCCGTCGTACGCACCGCCCCGCGCGCGTACGAAGATCGTGTCGGCCGGGAACGGTCCATCGGCGGGCCAGCCCTGCTCGGCGGCGAGCCGCACGCCCGGCGCGATGATCGTGATCTCCTCCTGACCGAAGTTGCCGCCGTCCCCGCCGTGCGGGTTGAGCGCGCACACGGCGAGCTTCGGCCGCGGCTTGCCGGCGCTCTGCAGGCCGCGATACAGCAGCCCTATCCCGTCGGCCACACCGGACACGCTGAGCAGACCCGCCACGTCCTTCAGCGGGACGTGCGAAGTGATGCGCGAGGTCCACAGATCGTCGAGAACGTTGAACTCGACGCTCGGGCCGGTCCAGCCGAGGACCTCGGTGAACCAGTGCATCTCGTCGGCATGGCTCATGCCGCCGGCGCGGAGCGCCGCCTTGTTGAGCGGCGCGAAGCACAGCGCGTCCGCCATCCCGCCGCGCACGAGCGCGACGCCGGCCGCGAGACCCTCGAGCATGAACCGGCCGTTCTCGGGCCCGGCCCTGCCGAGCGGGAAGTCCGGCGCTTCGAGCCCGCGCCAGTCGACGAGCGCCGGCCGCCCGTCGGCCGCGCCGCCCTGTGTGATCTCGAAGCTGGTCCTCGCCGCACGCATGCCGGCCGCGACGCTCGCCCGGCTCGCGATCAGGAGCACGTCGGCGCGCCGCAGTCGTCTCCGGATCGGCGAGCAGCCGCGCAACGAGCTCCGGCCCGACGCCCGCCGGGTCGCCGGTAAAGAGCGCGATGCGCGGATTCATTGCTGGATTCGGATGCCGGCGTCGCGGATCAGCTTGCCGAAGCGGTCGAACTCCGCCCTGTTCATCGCCGCGAGCTGGGCCGGAGTCATGTCGCCAGGCTCGCCGCCGAGGCCTTCGAGGCGCTTCTGCACGTCGGGCATCTTGAGCACCCTGGCGGTCTCGGCGCCCAGCCGATCGAGCGTGGCGGCCGGCGTCCCGGCGGTCGCGAACAGGCCGTACCAGGTGCTCATCTCCACGTTCGGGATGCCGAGCTCCGCGAGCGTCGGCACCTCCGGCAGCTCGCGCGAGCGCTTGGGCGACATCACCGCGAGCGGGCGCACCTTGCCGCTCTTGATGTGGCCCATCGCCGATGACGTCGTGTCGAAGTTCATCTGGATCTGGCCGCCGATGAGATCGGCGAGCGCCTGGCTCGAGCCCTTGTACGGGACGTGCGTCATCTTGAGCCCGAGCTCGTAGGCGAACGCGGCGCCGGCGAGATGCTGCGTGCTGCCGGTGCCGGACGAGCCGTACGAATACTTGTCCGGGTTCGCCTTGATCAGCGCGACGAGCTCCTTGACGCTTTTCGCGGGCACGTCGGTGTTCACGACCAGCACGTTGGGAACCGTGACGAGCAGCGCGACCGGCGCGAGATCCTTCAGCGGGTCGTAGCCGAGCTTGAGGAGATGCGGCGCGATCGACTGCGCGGTGTTGGTGGCGACCAGGATCGTATGGCCGTCGGGCGGTGCCTTCGCGGTGAGATCGGCGGCGATCGTGTTCGAGGCCCCCGGCCGGTTCTCGACGAGGAACGGCTGGCCGAAGCTCGCCTGGTACTTCTCGGCGAGCATCCGGGCGATGATGTCGGTGCCGCCGCCCGGCGAGGCGCCGACCATGATGCGGACCGGCTTGGTGGGCCATTGTTGAGCAGCGACGAGCGTCGAAGCGGCGGCCAGGGCGACGCCGGCGGCGAGACGTACGACGAGCGGGGTCATCGAGGTGGTCCTCCTTGGCACGGCGAGCGAGCGTGCCACAGCGAGCGGGCGGGGTCCACTGACCGCGTTCACTGTGCAGCCTCATCGGCAGAATTTACCCGGAACCGGAACGATCGCGACGGGCGCCGGCGCCGCGGGCCGAATCCTCGCGGCCGCGGGAACGCGCGACCGCCGACTTCCATCTAATGTGCCGACAGCAGCGAAACCGGATGAGCACAATGACCACGCACGCTGTACGGACGCCCGCCCATGACGAAAGCGATCTCGCAATCGCCCAACGGGTCGCGGCAGGCGACCGCAGCGCCTTCGAGCAGATCATGCGGCGACACAATCGAATGCTCTACCGCGCTGCGCGCAGCATCCTGCGCCACGACGCCGACGCCGAGGATTGCCTGCAGTCGGCGTACCTGCTCGCCTACCGGGCGATCGGCGGGTTCACGGGCCAGGCGAAGCTCTCCACCTGGCTCGCGCGGATCGTGATCAACGAGGCGCTCGGGCGCAAGCGCCGCACGGCAGCGCGTGGGGTGGTGATCCCGTTGGACGGGGCCGTGGACGCCGAATCCCCGTCCGTGTCGGCGGCTTTGACCGCCGACACGCCGGGACCGGAGACCGAAGCGATGCGCCACGAGCTTGGCACGCTGATCGAACGGCGTGTCGACGCCCTGCCGGACGCGTTCCGCACGGTGTTCGTGCTGCGCGCGCTCGAGGAGCTCTCGGTCGAGGAGACCGCTGTCCTGCTCGAGGTTCCGGAGGCGACGGTCCGCACCCGGTACTTCCGCGCGCGCAGCCTGCTGCGCGAGTCGCTCGCGCGCGAGGTCGACACCGCGCTCGACCAGACGTTCGGATTTGCCGGCGCGCGCTGCGACCGGACCGTCGCCGCCGTGCTCGAGCGGCTCAGCTCGCGGTCCCCGCCATCCCAGACCGGCTGAAGCGCCGCCGGCGCTTCAGCTCACCTCGCCGGCGCCGGGGCAACCCGGCCGGGCTTCACACCACCTTGAAGGAGTCGGGCATGTCTTTCCTTGCGTTCACCGAAAGCGGGCTTATCGCCCCGAATCGACGGCTGTTCCTCGGCGGCGCCGCGCTGCTCTCCGGTGCTGCGGTCGCGCTCCTCGCCGGGCATGACGCGCTCGCCGCCGGCGAAGCACGCGGCGCGAAATCCGAAGCAAACGACGCGGGCATCCTCAACACCGCGCTGGGCGCCGAGTTCGAAGCGGTCGCCGCCTATGAGGTCGCCGCCGCGAGCAACCTGCTCGAGAAGCAGGTGCTCGCACTCGCGCGCCAGTTCCAGGGCCACCATCGCGCGCATGCCGAGCTGCTCGCCAAGACCGTGTTGAAGCTCGGCGACAAGCCGGTCGCCGCGAAGGCCCAGTACGCGTTCCCGACCGAGAAGCTCAAGAACCAGGCCGACGTGCTGCGCTTCGCTGCCCAGCTCGAGAAAGGCGCGGTGAGCGCCTATCTGAACGCCGTGCCGGTCTTCGGCAATCGCGATCTCGCCAAGGCGGCGGCGAGCATCCTCGGCGACGAAGCGATGCACTGGGCGGTGCTGCGTCAGGCGGTCGGGGAGAACCCGGTCCCGAGCGCGTTCGTGTCGTGAATGCGGTGGCTGGGCCCGATCCCGGCGGGCGTCTTCGCGGTGCTGGCCGCACTCTCCGCGCCGGCAGTCGCGGCAGGCGATGCGACGCGCGGCGAGCAGGTGTACGAGCGCTGCGCGGCATGCCATTCGCTCGACCGCGATCGCACCGGGCCGAGGCACTGCGGGCTGTTCGGCCGGCGCGCGGGGAGCCGGCCCGACTTCCAGTACTCGCCGGCGATGCGCTCGTCCGGCATCGTCTGGAGCGAGAACACGCTCGAACGCTTCCTCGCCGCGCCGACCAAGGCGGTGCCCGGCACATCGATGGGTTACGCAGGGGTCGACGACCCGCGCGAGCGCGCCGATCTGATCGCCTACCTGAAGGCCGCGAACGGTTCGCGGGCGCTGTGTCCGTAGGTGCGATGTTCCGACGTCGTGTCCCAGAGGAGATGTGAGATGACGACCTGGTGGAAGGTTCTGATCCCCTGTGCGCTGCTCGTCCTCGCCATCGTCGGGTTCCACGTCCAGGACGCTACGAGTGCCTCACCTCGGGAGTCCGACGACGAGTCCGACGCGAAAGGCCCGGAGTTCGACCGGCGGATCACCAGTCATTCGCGGGAGATGGTTCAGCAGGGCCGGCAGATCTTTCGCTTCGATACCTTCGGCGACGAGGTTTTCTGGGGCGACCTGCTCGGCTTGCACAAGGCCATCGAGGGCACCGCGTTCGGCGGCGTCGCCACGCCGGACCTCAAGATCGACGGCGTCAGCCCGAAGACGGCGCTCGCGGTGGGGCTGAAAGTCGACCTCGACGCACTGCCCCGAAATCTCGTCAACGCCCTGAAGAACGGTCGGGTCAACCTCGACGATCCGGCGACCACGCTGGCGCTCCTCAAGTTGAACGCCGTGGTGGGAGTGACGGGCTTCTTCAACACCAACGGCAGCTTGAAGTCGATCGGCATCCAGTGCGCGCTCTGCCACTCCACCGTGGACAACGCCTTTGCTCCCGGCATCGGCCATCGACTCGACGGGTGGGCCAACCGCGACCTCGACATCGGGCTGATCGCCTCGCTGGCGCCCAACTTGCAACCGGTGGCGGACCTGCTGAGCCTCGCTGGGTCGAAGGTGGAGGTGGCCACCGTGAAGCAGGTATTGCGGAGCTGGGGACCGGGGAAGTTCGACGCCGAGCTGTTCCTGGACGGCAAGGCCTTCCGGCCCGACGGGAAGTCGGCCGCGACGCTCATCCCGCCCGCCTTCGGGCTGGCCGGCGTGAACCTGCACACCTTCACCGGATGGGGCGGCGTCTCGCACTGGAACGCCTTCGTCGCCAATCTCGAGATGCACGGCCAGGGAACGTTCTTCGACCCGCGCCTCAATGACCCATGGCAGTTCCCCGTCGCGGCCCGCGCCGGGTTCGGGAACGTACGGAACACCCCCGACCTGATCACCGCCAAGCTCGGAGCGCTCCAGTTCTACCAGCTCGCGATCCCGGCACCGAAGCCGGCGCGAGACTCGTTCAGCAGGTCTGCCGCAGCGCGGGGCAAGGAGCTCTTCGAAGGCAATGCCCGCTGCGCCACCTGCCACGTGCCGCCGCTCTTCACCGAGCCGGGCTGGAACATGCACACGCCTCGCTGAGATCGGGATCGATGACTTTCAGTCGAGCCGGGCACCCGACAAGCACTACCGGACCACTCCTCTGAAGGGGTTGTGGACCCACCAGAAGGGCGGCTTCTACCACGACGGACGCTTCGCCACGCTGCGCGACGTGGTGAACCACTACAACAGGTTCCTCGGGTTGGGGCTGCTCGAGCGGGAGAAGAGCGACCTGGTCGAGTACCTCAAGTCCCTGTAAGGGGCGTACACCCCGGTCAGGCTCGCGCGAGCTCAGGCTCGCGCGAGCTGCTGGACGATCGCCGCGGTCATCGTCCGGGTGCCCGCGGTGCCGTCCTCATCGGCTCAGCATCGTGCATGCGGAAGCGATGCGGATGCTGCACCGCATCGCAAGCGCTGCCCACCCGGTGGCCACCGAGCCCGTCCCACGCGGCCCATTCCGGGGTCGAGCGCGCGCCGCCCCGAGCGGATCCGCCCGGATTGGCGTGGTAGAGTCGCGCCGCTGAACTGTCCGCATTTCGAGTCCGCAACCGCGCGTTTTTCCAATCGTCGACGGAGGAGGGTGCCATGAGATGGTCCAAATTTGTACTGGCGTTCGCGACGCTGATGCTGCTGTCGGGCGGCGCGGCAGCGGATGTGAAGTTCGCGTACGTCGGCGAGATCTCGGGCTCCATTGCGGTGTCCGGCGGCAACTTCCGCGACGGCGTCATCCTGGCGGTGGAAGAGGTCAACGCCAAGGGCGGCATCCTCAAGGAAAAGATCGTACTCACGCAGTACGACACCCAGACCAACCCGGGCGTCGCCCGCTCGCAGATGCAGAAGGCGATCGACGGTGATCCGTACGTCATCTTCGGGCCGATCTTCTCGGGCAACGTCAAAGTGACCCTGCAGATGGTGCAGCAGGCGGAGATCCCGGATTTCATCGGCGGCGAGGCGGCCGAGCTCACCACTCTGGGGAGCCCCTATCTCTTCCGCACCTCTTTCGGCCAGCAGATCGGCATGCCGAAGATCGCGAACTACATCCGCGACGAGCTGAAGGCGAAGACGATCGCGCTCATCTGGGTGAACAACGACTTCGGCAAGGGCGGCCGTGACCGGCTCATCAAGGAGCTCACCGCGCGCAACATCAAGCTCGTCGCCGACGTGTCCACCGAATCGGGGCAGGTCGACTTCGCGGCCGACGTCGTCAAGCTCAAGGCGGCGAATGCCGATGCGGTCTTCGTCTACAGCAACGAAGAGGAGTGCGCCCGGATCATGCGCGAGGCGCGGAAGCAAGGTCTCAAGGGGCCGTTCGTCGGCGATACGACGCTCCTCAGCCAGAAAACGATCGAGCTCGCGGCCGACGCCGCCAACGGCGTCGTGGGCCATGTCGGCCTGACCGCCGATGCGCCGATCGCCGCGGTCACCGAGTTCGCGCAACGGTTCCAGAAGCGGTTCAACTACAAGCCCGATCACAACGGCATCAAGGGCTACACCGCGGTGTACGCGGTGAAGTTCGTCACCGAGAAGAAGCTCGGCAAGTTCGATCGCAAGGCCCTGGCGAAGACGATGCACGGGCTGACGATCACGCCGCAGGAGGAGCCGGGCATCCTGATGGAAACGACCTGGGACCAGGTCGGCGAGATCGACCGCATCAGTTTCCTCGCCGAGGTCGTCGGCGGCAAGCAGAGCATCAGCAAGGTCCTGCCGAAGCTCGGCAAGTAGTCGAGCGACACTGCCCGCCCGGGCGTTGGGCGGCCGGCGCCGCAGCGCCGGTCGTCCGTCGGACCACCGACGTTGGCCGACATCCTCCAGCTGCTCGTCGCCGGCCTCGCGACCGGCGGGATCTACGCGCTCGTCGCGGTCGGCTTCACGCTCCTCTGGCAGACCTCCCAGACGATCAACTTCGCCCAGGGCGAGTTCGTCATGCTGCCGGCGTTCTTCGTCCTGATCGGGATGAGCTACTTCGGCCTCCCGTTCTGGCCGGCGGTGGGGCTCGGCGGCGTGGTGTCGCTCATCCTCCTGGGGCTCGTCTTCAAGAAGGCGATGGTCGATCCGATGATCCGTCACGGGGTGCTGCCGCTGGTGATCGCCACGATCGGGCTCGCCATCCTGATGAAGGAGGCGGTGCGGGAGTTCTACGGCGCCGACGCGTGGCCGTTCCCCGCGCTCGCCGCCACGACCGACCTCACCGTCTTCGGGGCCGTCTTCGCCGTCCAGAGCCTGCTCATCCTGGCGATCTGCATCGCGGCCGTCGTCGCCCTGCAGCTCTTCCTCGGCGGCACGCTGACCGGACGCTGCATGCAGGCGACCGCGCAGAACCCGACCGTCGCCCGTCTGCTCGGCATCCGGGTCGAGCGCATGATCCTCTACACCTTCCTCATCAACGCCGCGCTGGTCTGGGTCGCCTCGCTCCTGATCACCCCGATCTATCTCGCCAAGTTCACCAACGGCGAGTGGCTCGGCCTATACGCGTTCATTGCCGCCATCATCGGCGGCTTCAACCAGGTCCGCGGGGCGATCGCCGGCGGCCTGCTGCTCGGCGTGATCGACAACTTCGCCGCCGCCTACATCTCCTCCCAGTACCGGATGGCGATCCCGCTGCTGATCCTGATCGTGGTCATCCTGTTCCGGCCGCAGGGACTGCTGGGCCGGGTCGAGGAGCGCACGGTGTGAAGCGCCACCGGAGGCTGCTCGCCGGCGGCGTGCTCGCGCTCGCGGGGGCGTTCCTCGTCATCGCGCCGTTCGGGCTCAAGCCCTACGGCATCTTCATCCTCAGCATGTGGGCGGTGATGACGATCGCCGCCATCGGCCTCAACCTGACGCTCGGCTACGCCGGGCAGATCTCGCTCGCGCAGGCGGCGTTCGTCGGCATCGGTGCGTATGTCACCGCCTACCTCACCACGAAAGGCTGGCCGTTCTGGTCCACCTACATGCTCGGCGGAGTGTCGTGCTTCGCGATCGGCTGGCTGCTCGGCTACCCGGCGCTGCGCGTCCAGCACCACTACCTCGCCTTCGTGACGCTCGCCTTCAACACGCTCGTCTATCTGATCTTTCGCAACGAGGAGTGGCTCACCGGCGGCATCTACGGGATCAGCAACGTGCCGCGTCCGTCCGTGCTTGGCTGGTCGATGAACGGCGCCCGGGAGTTCTACTTCTTCTGCCTGGCGCACCTCGCGTTGGCGTCGGCCGCGAGCTGGTGGTTGATCCGCTCACCTTGGGGCCTTGCCTTCGTCGCGTTGCGTGAGAACCCCGTCCGGGCGCTGTCGCTCGGTGTCGACACCCGTCGCTACACGCTGATGGCGTTCGCGCTGGGCGCCGGTCTCGGCGGCATCTCCGGCGCGCTGTACGCGCCGCTCGTGCAGTTCATCGACCCGACGCCGTTCGCGCTCGGCCTGTCGCTCAACCTGCTGCTGATGGTCGTCCTCGGCGGGTCCGGCTACTTCTTCGGCCCGTTCCTCGGCGCGATCGTGGCGGTGCTGCTGCCCGAATGGCTCCGGTTCGCGCAGGGGTTCTATCTGATGGGCTACGCGGTCCTGGTGATGATCATGATGGCGTTCTGGCCGTCGGGCCTGCTCGGTCTCGCCGATCGGCTTACCAGGCCGGGCCCACGGGCCGCTGCGGGCGCCGTCACGGAGACCCCGGAAGCCGCGGCGGAAAGCGAGGGCGCGCGATGAGCACCGTCCTCGAAGTGCGCGACCTGAAGAAGAGCTTCGGCGGCATCGTCGCCGTCGATGGCGTCTCGTTCGGCGTCGAGGAAGGGGAGATCCTCGGCATCATCGGTCCGAACGGCAGCGGCAAGTCGACGCTGTTCAACTGCATCCTCGGCCAGCTGCAGCCGAGCGCGGGCGACGTGCGGCTCGACGGCCGTGCGGTGACCGGGATGCGACCGTGCGATCTCAACCGTCTCGGCGTGAGCCGCACCTTCCAGCTGCTCCAGATCTTTCCGCAGCTGACGGTGCGGAGCAACCTGATCCTGGCGGGCCAGGAGCACCAGGGGACGATGCTCTCGCGTCTGGTCGGCCGGAGCGACGCCGGCCTGTCCGCCGCGGCTGACCGCATGCTCGGCTTCTTCCGGCTCGGCCATCTCGCCGACGAGCACGCGGGCGACCTGAGCTACGGCCAGCAGAAGCTCCTCGACGTCGCGATGGCGTTCATGGCGCGCCCCCGCCTCGCCCTGCTCGACGAACCGGCGGGCGGGGTCAACCTGACGATGCTCGCGAGCCTGCGCGAGCGGCTGAAGGCGATCAACGCCGAGCAGCGATCGACCTTCGTCGTCATCGAGCACAACATGGAGTTCGTCATGGCGCTGGCGAGCCGGATCATCGTGCTCGCCGAGGGCCGCGTCATCGCGCAGGGCGATCCGGCGGCGGTCCGGCGCGATCCGAAGGTGATCGAGGCCTATCTCGGCCATGGCCGGTCCTGACATTCTGCGGTTCGAGGACGTCGTCGCCGGCTACGGCAAGGAGACGATTCTGCACGGGCTGTCGTTCACGGTCGTGCGCGGCGCCATCACGACCGTGATCGGCCCGAACGGCGCCGGCAAGTCAACCGCCTTCAAGGCGGCGTTCGGGATGCTGCCGGTGCGCGCGGGACGGATCTACTTCGACGAACGGGCGATCACGAACCGCGCGCCGCACGAGCTGATCGCCGACGGGATCTGCTACGTCCCGCAAGGGCGGAACATCTTCCCCGAGCTGTCGGTGTTCCACAACCTCGAATTCGGCGCGGTCGCGGCACCAAGAGGGTACGACCTCAAGCCGCGGATCGAGGCCGTCATGGACCGTTTCCCGGTCCTGCGCCGCAAGGCGCGGCATCAGGCATCGACGCTCTCCGGCGGCGAACAGAAGATGCTCGAGATCGCCCGCGGGCTCATGCTGCAACCCCGGTTGATGCTGATCGACGAGCCGTCGATCGGGCTGTCGCCGATCCTCGTCGAGGAGCTGTTCGGGCTGCTGCGGGAGCTGCGCGGGAGCGGCATCACGATCCTGATGATCGAGCAGAACGCCAAGCGCGCGCTCGAGAACTCCGATCACGGCATCGTGCTCGAGCTCGGCCGTGCGCGCCTCCAGGATCGCGCGGCGACGATCCTCGCCGATCCGCGCATCGGGCAACTGTTTCTCGGCGGCGGGCTGGAGCCGGCGCGGGCCTAGCGCCGCCGGCGTTGGTGATAGATTCGAGCGGTACCCGGAGGACGTGACATGGACGCGGTCGCAGCGCGCAACATCAAGTTCGTCAGCCATTCCGACCTGGGCGGCCGCGGCGACGGTGTCCAGATCATGGTGCATCGCGGCTACGCCTACGTCGGCCACGGGTTCAGCAACGGCATCACGACCGTCGACGTCCGCGATCCGAAGCACCCGAAGATCGTCGACTTCATCGCTTGCCCGCCGGGTACGCGCGCCTTCCATCTCCAGACCCACGAAGACCTGCTGCTGGCGGTCAACGCGCCCAGTGTCTGGACCATGCAGGAGTTCCAGCACGACCAGAAGGCGTACTTCGGCGGGTCCCCCGCCGACAAGCTGAAGGACCCGGCGAGCCGGTTCACCTCCGGCATCCGCGTCTACGACATCTCGAAGCCCGAGAAGCCGGCCGAGATCGGCTTCACGCCGACCACCGGGCTCGGACCGCACCGGATCTGGTACACGGGCGGCCGGTACGCCTACGCCTCCGTCCACTTCGCCGATTTCACCGATCACATCCTCGCGGTCGTCGACATGTCCGACCCGCGGAAGCCCGAGATCGTCGGACGCTTCTGGCTCCCCGGCATGTGGCGCGGCGGCGGTGAGACGCCGACCTGGCGCACCGGGCGGCGTTACGCCCTGCATCACGTCCTCGTGACCGGCAACCTCGCCTACGGCGCCTGGCGCGATGGCGGGCTCACGGTGCTGGACGTCGCCGATCCCACCAAGCCCAGGCTGCTGTGCCACCGCAACCTGGATCCGCCGTTCGGCGGCGGGACGCATTCGCCGCTGCCCCTGCCGGATCGCAACCTGCTCGTCCTCGCCGACGAGCCGACCTTCGCGAACTGCAGCGAGGGGCTGCGCTACATCTGGATGTTCGACGTTCGCGAGCCCGCGAATCCGGTCAGCATCGCGGCTTTTCCCCAGCCCGCCGAGGCGGACTACTGTGCCAAGGGCGGAAGCTTCGGGCCGCACAACCTGCACGAGAACCGGCCCGGCGCTTTCGAGAGCTCGCGCGTGATCTTCGCGACCTATTACAACGCCGGCGTTCGGGCCTACGACATCGAGAACCCGTTCCAGCCGCGCGAGATCGGGTACTACGTGCCCCCGAACCCCACGCGGATGATGGATCCGCGTCCCAACCGGCCGCAGGTGATCCAGTCGTGCGACTGCTACGTCGACCGGAACGGGCTGATGTACCTGACGGATCCCAACGCGGGCCTGAACATCCTCCAGTTCGAAGGGCTCTGACACTCGGTTCTAAGTCGCCCCGGCGAACGCCGGCGCGCCGTCAGGCGGCGAAGTCTGCGGCCGACGGCGACGCACCGGGCGACCACGTCGCAGTGATATTCGCCAGCGTGCTCCAGCCCAGGAAGCCCCGGGTCCATTGCGTCGCGAACCGCGGATTCAGGCGCACGAACGGGTTGTCGTGCAGCGAGAACCCCGCTCCCGCCATCCGCTGACCCAGATCGAACGCGCTTCGCTCTTGTTCAGAGAACATGCGTCACTCCTTGTAATTCGTGTCCCGCCTTGGGCGTCCACGGCCCGGCCGGCGAACGTCGGTGGCGCGGGCCGAATGGCTTCCGCGTCCGCAGAAAGCGCCACGCGAGCCAGAGCACCAATGCGCCAGGCACGATGGCGATCACAGTTGCGCCGGCGATGAGGGCGGCGAACTCCATGGGCGTTCGACCATCGGCCCACCTCGCGACGTAGTTCTTGATCCGTTCCATCGCCGATCCTACGGGGCAGTGCTGGCAACGGATTCGTCGGTGAGCGCAAGGCGCGCCTTACGCGTCGCAGACTCCCCCCGGCGCTCGGGTAGTATTCCCGCGGCGCCCTCTGTCGCAGTCAATCGGGGCCGGACCATGAGTTCTTCGGAACGAAACATGCGCCGAGTGTGCACGCCGGCGCCTGGCGGATCACTGACGTAACGGGGTTCTCCTCGAGTGGAGCGTCGTTTCCATGACCCCAGACCTGCAGATCCTGATCATCGGCGGCGGTCTCTCGGGCTTGAGCGCCGCGCTCCACCTTGCGCGCGCGGGGGTCGAGGACCTCTTCGTGCTGGAGGCCGAGAGAATCGGCCAGGGCGGCAACGTGTACCTGTCGGGCACGCCGGGGCCGGTGTTCCCCGACTACACGAAAATGGTGCTGACGCCCGACGACCGCGGGTACACCTACCTCTCGCGCCGTTTCAACCGCGAGGTGGCGCGCAACCTGCTGCGGGTCAAGCGCCGCGGCGTGGAGCTGCAGCTCGCGCTGGCGCGCGAGTTCGACCCGCGCCTCGTGCGCCAGTACGGGACCCTGATCGTCGGCGAGCCCGACGACGACCGCCGGCTGCGCGAGGAGCATCGCGTGATGCGCGACCTCGGGATCGACGCCGACATCGAGAGCTACGGCGCGGAGCGCATCGCCGCCCTTTTCGGCGCCGCGCCGGGCAAGTACGTCCAGGGCCTGTTCGTCACCGAGGACGCGATCGTGGACTCCACGCGCTACGTCCAGGCGATCGCGCGCACGCTCGGCGAGACCCGCTACCGCGAGCGCTCGCGCGTGGTCGAGCTGCGCGAGGAGGGCGGTGCGGTGCGGGCGCGCCTCGAGGACGGCGAATCGGTGACCGCGGTGCACGCGGTCGTCGCGACCAACGGCTTCATCATCGACCGCGACGCCAACCTGCAGGGCCGGATGCGCTCGTACTGGACGTTCCTCGTCGCGTTCGACGACCCGGGCGAGAACACGCCGAACGCCTACTACTTCGACCCGCACGCGCACTACTGGGCCCGCCAGGACGACAAGCTGATCGTCGGCGGCGAGGACACGCCGGTGGTCGGGGACAACTTTCGCGCGCCGCCCGACGCCGGGGGCTCGGCCGAGCGCCTGGCGCGCTGGTGCGCCGATACGTTCCCGCGCCTTGCCGGCCGCAGGCAGCGGGCGCTGCACTACAGCGTGTTCGGCGAGACGCGCGACAATCTGCCGATTCTCGGCCGCTTCGCGCCGCAGAGCCACGTCTGGTACGTCGTCGGCGACAACGGCGACGGCCAGAGCACGCTGAGCTGCATCGCCCACCTGCTGCCGCGCGCGATGGGCTTCGCGCAACCGAGCCCGGAGGAGGAAGCCCTGATCACGTTTCTCCACCCCGGCCGCGAGAGCCTGAAGGAACCGGCTGCGAAGCCGGCGGCGACGCCGGAGCCCCAGGCCGCCGGATGACCGCTCCGTGTCACGGAGCCGCAAGCATCGGCGGGCAGAATGCCGTACCAACCACGAAAGGAGGCGAACGATGAAACGAAAGAAGGCTGCTGCCGGGAAGGCCGCCAAGAAGCCGGCAGCGCCGAGGAAGAAAGTGGCGCCGATCCCCGCCGGCTATCACGCCGTCACGCCCTACCTCAGCATCCGCGGCGCGGCGGAGGCGCTCGAGTTCTACAAGAAGGCGTTCGGCGCGAAGGAGATCATGCGCATGCCGGGTCCCAAGGGGGACATCGGCCACGCCGAAATCCGGATCGGCGATTCGCGGATCATGCTCGCCGACGAGTACCCGGAGATGCAGTTCCTCAGCCCGGCGTCGCGCGGCGGCACGACGGTCAGCATCCATCTCTACGTCAAGGACGTCGACGCGATGATGGCGCGCGCGGTGGCGGCGGGCGCGAAGCTCACGCGGCCGGTCGCGGACCAGTTCTACGGCGACCGTACCGGCTCGCTCGAGGATCCCTTCGGCCACATGTGGCACGTCGCCACGCACACGGAAGACCTCTCGATGGCCGAGCTGCGCAAGCGCGCGGAGTTGGTGGCGAAGCAGAAGCCGGGTTGAGCGTGGTCTTGCTCACGCCGGCCATGCGCCCGATGGCGACGAGCAGCCAGACGCGCGCCACGCCGATCCGAATCCCGCCCGCAAGAGGGGGCAGGGGAGTGAAGGTCGTCATGCCCGCCGGAGGCGCTCGCTTCGCTCAGAACGCCTCGATGTGCGGCGTGACCTCGGCGTCCACGTCGGCGAACTGGGCGGGGAAGTAGCCGGTCGGCGCGTTGCCGCCGGCCGCCATCGCCGGCGCTGTCGTTGGCGCCACGGCCTGCGTCGCCGTCGTGGTCATGGCGACGACGGCGATCGTCATCGCTGCCACGACCGCTACGGCGGTTGCTTGGACTCCCAGGAACTGCCTGCCATCTCTCGCCTGATCCATGGTGCTCTCCCTTTTGGTTGCGGTCCGAACTGATCCGGAACGGCGGCGATATTGCTGCGCTGCAACCTACCGATGGCTGACGGCTGGGACGAGCGGCCCTCTGCGACGGCGGCGTCCACGGCGGTGAAACGCGGATAACACCTTGTCACGGCGGCGAAAAGAAGCGCGTCCCGGGGCGGACCCGTCGAGCAACTTTATTTCGTATGCCGGAATGGAGCCAGCCGACCGCACGCCCGATTGACCGGCGTGCCCACCGAGCGCCGGCCAACGGCTCGCCCCGACGCCCGAGGAAGCGCGCGCGGCGTCACGCGTCGCGCGTCGGGCCGGGTCAACGACTCCGTATCATTCCCTGCTCGGACCATGTCGAAACTCGCGCAGATGCTCGCGGACGCCGTGTGGGTCCGGGAACTGACCCCGGAGCAGCGGCGGCGCGTGCAAACCGAAACGTTCTCGCGCATCTACCCGAAGGGCAGTCACATCTTCCACCACGGCGAACGGGTGGAACACTGGCTGGGCATCGTCGACGGTCTCGGCAAGATGATGATGATCGGCGAGGACGGGCGCGCCACCACGTTCGTTGCGGTCGGCACCGGCGCGTGGTTCGGCGAAGGCTCGCTGCTCAAGGACGTCCCCCGGCGGTACGACGGGGTGGCGCTGCGCAACAGCGAGATCGCGTTCGTGCCGCGCAAGCTCTTCATGTCGCTCCTCGACGAGAACATCGGGTTCAACCGGTTCGTCATCAGCGCGCTGAACGAGCGGCTGCAGCAGTTCATCGGCCTGGCGAACCGCGACCGGCTGCTGGAGCCGAACGCGCGCGTGGCCCTGTCGCTCGCGTCGCTGTTCAATCCGGTCCTTTCTCCGGGCACCGAGCGCACGCTCCTGATCTCGCAGGACGAGATCGGCGAGCTGGCGGGGCTGTCGCGCCAGCGGACCAACGAGGCGCTCCGGTTCCTCGAACAGCGCGGCATGCTGCGCATCGAGCGCGTCGGCGTCACGATTCTCGATCTCGAACGGTTGCGGACGTTCGAGGAGTAGGCGTCCTCGCCCGGGCCGCGGGCGACGCCGCGGGCTCGTCCGCCTGACCCCGCCGGAACCCCCCCGATAGCACTCTCCATTGTCGTCCGGGCGACGTCGCCCGGATGACTGACAGCCGCGCTCGCGGCCGGGACACTTCGCCCATCTTGCGAAGCGTCGACCAGGCACGAGCGACATGACCCAGTTCCTCCAACTCGCCCTCAGCGGCCTCGCGATGGGCTGCGTGCTCGGGCTGATCGCCCTCGGCTTCACGCTCATCTACAAGGCGACCGAGACCGTCAACTTCGCCCAGGGCGATCTGATGATGGTGGGCGGATTCGTGGCGTTCACGGCCGTCGCCACGCTCGGCCTGCCGTTCTGGCTCGGGCTGCTCGTGGCGGTCGTCGGTGCTGGCCGCGTTCGGCGCCGGCGTCGATCGCCTCGTCCTCCGGCGCGTGCTGGGGCAGCCGCAGTTCGCCATCGTCATGGTGACGATCGGCCTCGGCTTCATGATGCGCGGGCTGGTCAGCATGGTCCCCGGCTGGGGCACCGAGACCTACACGATCCGCGCGCCGTACTCCGGCGAAGTGCTGCGGCCCGCGGGCCTGGCGATCTCGGCCGAGCAGGTCGCGGTCATCGTGCTGACGGTGGCGCTCTGCACGGCGCTCTATCTCTTCTTCCGCTTCACGCGGGTCGGCGTGGCGATGCAGGCGGCCTCGCAGAACCAGCTCGCCGCCTACTACATGGGCATCCCCGTCGCCCGGGTCAATTCGCTCGTTTGGGCGATCAGCGCCGCCGTCGCCGGGTTCGCCGGCGTGCTGCTCGCCCCGATCACGTTCGTGCACATGAACATGGGATTCATCGCCCTCAAGGCGTTCCCGGCCGCGGTGATCGGCGGCTTCGGCAGCGTCCCCGGGGCGATCGTCGGGGGTCTCATCATCGGCGTCGTCGAGTCGCTCTCCGGGTTCTACCTGCCGGAGGGCTTCAAAGACGTCGCCGCCTACGTCGTCGTGCTGCTCGTGCTCATGGTCCGTCCGCACGGACTGTTCGGCGAGCGCCTGCGCAAGAAGGTCTAGAGCCGCCATGCGATTCATCTTCAAGACGAGCTACGACCAGGACATCCGCCTCTTCCAGCACGGCGGCCAGGTGTCCTGGTACGGCGTGCTTCTGGTCGCGCTCGCCGCCGCGCCGCTCCTCATCTCCGAGTACTACCTCTCGCAGCTCACCTTCATCTGCATCTACGGCCTGGTCGGGGTGGGCCTGATGCTGCTCACCGGCTACACCGGCCAGGTGTCGCTCGGCCACGCCGCGTTCCTCGCGGTCGGCGCCTACACCGAGGCCGTGCTGCAGGCCCAGGGCGTGCCCGCTGTCGCGTCGCTTCCCGCCGCCGCGGTGCTCGCCGGGCTCGCCGGCATCGTGGTCGGCCTGCCGGCGCTGCGCCTGACGGGGATCTACCTGGTGATCGCCACGATGGCCTTCGGCTTCATCGTGCAGGAGGTGCTGACGCGCTGGGAATCGGTCACCCGCGGCAGCCTCGGGATGACGCTGCGCTCGATCGATCTCTTCGGCGCTCGCATCGACCAGGAGTGGAAGCTCTACTACCTGGCGCTGGGGCTGCTGGTCGTGGTGATGCTCGGCGTGATGAACCTCCTGCGCGCCCCGACCGGCCGCGCGTTCGTCGCGATCCGCGACTCGGAGATCTCGGCGCAGAGCATGGGCATCCACCTCGCCCGCTACAAGACCGTGGCGTTCTGCCTGTCGGCCGCCATCACCGGGCTCGCCGGCGCACTGTACGCGCACAAGCTCCAGTTCATCAGCCCCGAGCAGTTCGGGCTCATCCTGTCCATCGAGCTCGCGATGATGATCTTCATCGGCGGGGTCGGCTCGCTGCACGGCGCGGTCTTCGGCGCGATCTTCCTGATCGCGCTGCCGCAGCTGATCGCGGTCGCCAAGGACGTCCTGCCGGCCGCGATCGGCCACCAGACCGGGCTCGAGCCGACGATCTTCGGCCTGATCCTGGTGCTCGTGATCGTGTTCGAGCCGCAGGGCCTCTACGGGCGCTGGCTCAAGGTCCGCCAGTACCTCCAGACCTTCCCGCTCTACAAGCAGGATTCGTTCCGCCGCCAGCGGACGTTCATGAAATCGGAGCGCGCGCGATGAGCCCGCCGGGCCGTCCCAAGGGCGAACCCCGAGCGCCTTCCGCGAGGGTAGTCCAATGAGCCTGCTGCGCGTCGACCATCTCTCGATCCAGTTCGGCGGCATCAAGGCCGTCAACGACGTCAGCTTCGAGGTGATCGAGGGCGAGGTGTTCACGATCATCGGTCCGAACGGCGCCGGCAAGACGACGATCTTCAACATGATCAGCCGCCTCTACGCGCCCACCGCCGGCCGGGTCCTGTTCGGCGAGCACGACCTCACGCGGCTCGCGCCGCACGCGATCGCCGGCCTCGGCATCGCCCGCACGTTCCAGAACATCGAGCTGTTCGAGCACGCCACCGTGCTCGACAACCTGCTCATCGGCCGCCACTGCCACCGCCGCACCGGCCTGCTGGCCGACTGCCTGTTCCTGCCGAGCGTCCACCGCGCCGAGCGCGAGCAGCGCGAGGCGGTCGAGCGCGTCATCGACCTCCTCGACCTCGCGCACTACCGCGAGGCCCGCGTCGCCGGGCTGCCCTACGGCGTGCGCAAGGTCGTCGAGCTCGGGCGGGCGCTGGCGATGCAGCCGAAGCTGCTGCTCCTCGACGAGCCGTCCTCGGGGCTCAACGTCGAGGAGACCGACGACATGGCGTGGTGGATCCGCGACATCAAGCAGGACCTCGGCGTCACCGTGCTCATGGTCGAGCACGACATGAACCTGGTGGCGCGGGTGTCCGACCGGGTGCTCGCGCTCAACTACGGGCAGGTGCTGACGACCGGCACGCCGGCGGAAGTCCAGCGGCATCCGGACGTCGTCGAAGCCTATCTGGGAGGCTGACATGGGCGCACCCGAACCGGCGGTCGAAACGCTTCTCCGCCTCAGCAACGTCGAGGCGGCCTACGGCCCGATCACCGCGATCCGCGGCGTGTCGCTGGCGGTGCCGCGCGGCGCCATCGTCGCGGTGCTGGGCGCGAACGGCGCCGGCAAGACCACGATCATGAAGACGATCTCGGGGATCCTCGAACCGACCAAGGGCACGATCGAGTTCGAGGGCCGGCCGATCCACGGGCTCGAGCCCGACGCCCTTGTACGCCTCGGGATCTGCCACGTGCCCGAGGGTCGCGAAGTGTTCCCGTTCCTGAGCGTCCACGACAACCTGATGATGGGCGCCTACACGCGGCGCGACGACGTCGCCGCGGACCTGGAGCAGGCGTTCGCGTACTTCCCGATCCTGAAGGAGCGCGCGCGCCAGCCGGCCGGCAGCCTCTCCGGCGGCCAGCAGCAGATGCTCGCGATCAGCCGCGCGCTCATGGGCCGGCCGAAGCTGCTGCTGCTCGACGAGCCGAGCCTCGGCCTGTCGCCCAAGCTGACCAAGGAGATCTTCGAGATCGTCACGCGCATCAACCGCGAGCGGGGCCTCTCGATCATGGTGGTGGAGCAGAACGCGGTGATGGCGCTCACCCACGCCCATTTCGGCTACGTGCTCGAGGTCGGGCGGGTGGTGATGGAGGACACGTGCGAGCAGCTCATGCAGAAGCCCGACATCAAGGAGTTCTACCTCGGCATGCAGACCGCCGCGGTGCGCGGCGAGCGGCGCTGGAAGCGCAAGAAAACGTGGCGATGACTCCCATGACCGCCGAATCCCCCGCACCCGCCATTCCCGGCGACACGTTCCCGGCCGTGTTCTGGAACGCGGTCGCGGGCCGCGGCGACAAGGTCGCGCTGCGGCAGAAGGAGCTCGGCATCTGGCGCGGCACGAGCTGGCGCGAGCTGGGCGACGCCGCGCGTGCCGTCGGCCTCGGGCTCGTGCGGCTCGGGTTCGAGCCGGGCGAGACGGTCTCGGTGCTGTCGAACACGCGGCGCGAATGGCTCTACGCCGACCTCGGCGCGCTCGGCGCGGGCGGGGTGTCCTCCGGGATCTACCCGACCGACGCGGCGACGCAGGTCGAGTACCTCATGGCCGACTCGCGGTCGGTCTACCTCTTCGTGGAAGACGAGGAGCAGCTCGACAAGGCGCTCGAGGTGCGCGCGCGGCTGCCGCTGCTGCGCAAGATCATCGTCTTCGACATGGAGGGGCTGCACCGCTTCGCCGACCCGATGGTGATGAGCCTCGAGGAGCTGCAGCGGCTCGGTCACGAGCACCACCAGGCGCATCCCGAGCTGTGGGAGGCGCGGCTCGCGTCGCGGCGGCCCGACGACCTGGCGATCCTGATCTACACCTCCGGCACCACCGGCAGGCCGAAGGGCGCGATGCTGTCGCATCGCAACGTCCTCCACGCGGCGCGCGGGCACGTCGCGGTCCTGCCGCAGGCGGAGAACGACGAGCGCATCTGCTTCCTGCCGCTGTGCCACGTCGCCGAGCGCATCGCCGGGGCGTATCTCAGCCTGTACACCGGCACGGTCCTGAACTTCGTCGAGAACCCGGAGACCATCCCCGAAAACGTCCGCGAGATCGCGCCGACCGTGTTCCTCGCCGTGCCGCGCATCTGGGAGAAGTTCTACTCGGCGATCATGCTCCGCCTGAAGGAGGCGACGCCCCTCGAGCGCTGCGCCTACGGGGCCGCCATCGCGCTCGGCCAGCGGGTAGCCGAGCGCCGGATCGCCCGCCAGCCGGTCCCGCCAGGGCTCCGCGCGATGTTCTGGCTCGCACGCGTGTTGGTCCTCAACAACTTGCGCAAGGTCATCGGCGTGCACCGCTGCAAGTGGATCGTCACGGCCGCGGCGCCGATCTCGCCCGAGCTCCTCCGCTGGTACATGGCGCTCGGTATCGAGGTGATCGAGGCCTATGGCCTGACCGAATGCAGCGGCGCGGCGAGCGCCAACCCGATCGGCCGCCCCCGGCCCGGCACCGTCGGACCGAGCGTGCCCTTCGGCGAGATCGCGCTCTCGCCCGAGGGCGAGATCCTGATCCACGGCGATCACGTCTTCATGGGCTATCTCAACCTCCCCGAGCGGACCGCGGAGACGCTGCTCAACGGGTGGCTCCGCACCGGCGACGTCGGGCGGTTCGACGACGAGGGGTACCTCTGCATCACCGATCGGCTGAAGGACATCATCGTCACCGCCGGCGGCAAGAACGTCACGCCGTCCGAGCTCGAGAACCAGATCAAGTTCTCGCCCTACATCACCGACGCGGTCGTGATCGGCGACCGGCGGCCGTACCTCACCTGCCTCGTCATGATCGACCACGACAACGTCGAGAAGTACGCGCAGGACCACGACATCCCGTTCACGAACTTCGCGAGCCTGTGCCGCGCGCCGGAGATCCTGAAGCTCGTCCAGGGCGAGATCGACCGGGTGAACGAGGGCTTTGCCCGGGTCGAGAGAATCAAGCAGTTCCGCCTCATCGAGGCGAAGCTCACCGCGGAGGACGAGGAGCTCACGCCGACGATGAAGCTCAAGCGCAAGCTGGTGAACGAGAAGTACAAGCCGCTGATCGAGGCCATGTACCGCGACCGGGTCAGCGCGTGACGACGGATCTTTCCGTGTAGGTCAACTTCTTTCGACAGGAGGACACAGATGAAACGCTTGCAATTGCTGACGACGCTTTCCCTGGCCGCCGCGGTGTCGCTGCCGCTCGCAGCCGGCGCGCAGGGCGTATCGAAGACCGAGATCGTCGTCGGTTCGATCCAGGACCTGTCCGGGCCGATCGCCGCGATCGGGACGCACTTCCGCAACGGCCTGCAGATGCGCTTCGACGACGCCAACGCCAAAGGCGGGATCCACGGGCGCAAGGTGGTGCTGGTCGTCGAGGACTCGGGCTACGATCCGAAGAAGGCGGTGCTCGCCGCCCAGAAGCTGATCCAGAAGGACAAGGTGTTCGCCGCGATCAGCACCCTGGGATCGCCGGTGGTGATGGCGACGATGCCGCTGTTCCTGGAGCGCGACATCCTGCACGTCTTCCCCGGCGCGCCGATCCCCCCGACCTACGAGCCGCTCCAGAAATACAAGTTCGCGAACCTCCCGGCGTACTCCGTCACCACGCCGCTCGGGGTGAAGTACCTGGTGGAGAAGAACGGCTACAAGAAGGTCGGGATCGTCTACCAGGACGACGACTACGGCGCCGACGTGCTCAAGGGGACGGAGGCGACGCTGAAATCGCTCAACCTGCCGCTGTGCGCGAAGGCGAGCTACAAGCGCGGCGCCACCGATTTCTCGTCCCAGGTGGCCACGGTGAAGAGCGCCGGCTGCGACTTCGTCGTGCTCGGCGCGGTGCTGCGCGAGGCGGCCGGCCTGGTCGGCGAGGCGCGCAAGACCGGCTGGGACGTGCCGATGCTGACGACCGCCGCCGCCTACGGTGCGCAGCTGCCCGAGCTCGGCGGCAAGGCGACCGAAGGCCTGTACGGCATCCCGCTGCTGCCGCAGCCCTACGCGGACGAGAAGAACAAGCCCCTGACGGAGTGGATCGCCGCGTACAAGCAGCGCTTCAACGTCGATCCGAACTATTACAGCGTGATCGCCTACGTGAGCGCCGATCTGTTCGTCCAGGCCGCGCAGACAGCCGGTCCGAACCTCAGCAACGAGAGCTTTGCCAAGGCGATGCAGGGATTGACGCGGGAGCCGGACTTCTTCGGCGCGCCGCGCTACAGCTTCTCGACCGCCGATCACCTCGGAACGCGTGCCGCGCGCATCGAGCAGATCCGCAACGGACGCTGGGAGAAGGTGACCGATTACTTCAACAAGTAGCCGCAACGCCGGGGTACGCGCGTCAATCGCGCACCCCGGCGCTACGCGCGGGCAAGAGGGACTGCAGAGATGAGCACTTACACGGCGCCACTCAAGGACATGCGGTTCGTGCTGAACGAGCTCGCCGGTCTCGGCGAGGTCGCGAAGCTCCCGGGCTTCGAAGAGGCGACCACGGACACGGTCGACGCGATCCTCGAGGAGGCGGGCAAGTTCGCGTCCGGGATCCTGGATCCGATCAACCACTCCGGGGACCGGGAAGGCTCGACGTGGAAGGACGGGTCGGTCACCACGCCGAAGGGGTTCCGGGACGCCTACCGGCAGTACGTGGAGGGCGGCTGGGGGGCGCTGCCGTTCGACCCGGAGCGCGGCGGCCAGGGACTGCCGAAGCTGGTGGCCACGGCGGTCGAGGAGATGCTCACCGCCTCGAACATGTCGTTCTCGCTCTGCCCGCTCCTCACCCAGGGCGCGATCCACGCGCTCGAGCTGTGCGGCTCCGAGGAACTGCAGCGCGTCTTCCTCGGGAAGATGATCGCCGGCGCGTGGACCGGCACGATGAACCTCACCGAGCCGCAGGCCGGCTCCGACCTCGCGCTCGTGCGCACTAAGGCGGTGCGCGACGGCGAGCGCTACCGCATCACCGGCCAGAAGATCTTCATCACCTACGGCGAGCACGATATGGCGGAGAACATCGTGCACCTCGTGCTCGCCCGCACGCCCGACGCGCCGGAGGGTGTGAAGGGCATCTCACTCTTCATCGTGCCCAAGTTCCTGGTGAAGCCGGACGGAACGCTCGGCGAGCGCAACCGCGTCGCGTGCGCCTCGCTCGAGCACAAGCTCGGCATCCACGCGAGCCCGACGGCGGTCATGGTGTTCGAGGACGCCGAGGGCTACCTCGTCGGCGAGGAGAACAAAGGCCTCGCGTACATGTTCGTGATGATGAACTCGGCGCGCTTCAGCGTCGGGCTCGAGGGCCTGGCGGTCGCCGAGCGCGCGCTGCAGCGGGCGGTCGCGTACGCCAACGAGCGCGTCCAGGGAAAGGACCCGGTCGCGGGAGGCAAGGCGGTGCCCATCATCCGCCATCCCGACGTGCGCCGGATGCTGATGCTCATGAAGTCGCAGACCGAGGCGATGCGCGCGCTCGCGTACGTGGTCGCCGCGGCGATGGATTTCGCCCACAAGGCGCCGAGCGCGGAGGAGCGCAAGCGCCGCCAGGCCTTTGTCGACCTGATGATCCCGGTGGTGAAGGGCTGGTGCACCGAGACCGGGATCGAGGTCGCCTCGCTCGGCGTGCAGGTGCACGGCGGCATGGGGTTCATCGAGGAGACCGGCGCGGCGCAGTACCTGCGCGATGCGCGCATCACCTCGATCTTCGAGGGAACCACCGGCATCCAGGCGAACGACCTCGTCGGCCGCAAGGTCGCCCGCGACGGCGGCGCCACGGCCGAAAGCCGTGCTGGCCGAATGGCGGCGGCTCGAAGCCGAGCTCGATCGGTCGGGCCATCCGAACGTGAAGGCCTTGAAACGCCAGTTCGCGGCCGGTGTACAGCGCGGTGGCGGACTGCGTGGCGTTCCTCGTCGCCGAGCGGGATCCCGTCACGCCCCTGGCGGCGCGGTGCCGTTCCTGAAGCTCATGGGCATCGTCGCCGGCGGCTGGCAGATGGCGCGGGCGGCGCTCGCCGCGGAGCGGAAGCTCGCCGGCAAGAAAGGACGCCGACCGATCGTTCCACGAAGCGAAGATCGCCACCGCGCGCTTCTACGCCGACCACGTGCTCGTGCAGGCGCCGGCGCTGCGCAACACGGTGGTGGAGGGCGCGGCGGCGGTGATGGCGCTATCGGCCGAGCAGTTCCTCGCCGCCTAGGCGCGGGGCATCGACATGGCGATCGCCGAATACAGCATGGCCACCGCCGCGCAGTTCGTCGGGCGCGAGCTGGGGACTTCGGACTGGGTGGCGGTGGACCAGTCTCGCATCGACCAGTTCGCCGCCTGCACCGGCGACCATCAGTGGATCCACGTGGACGTGGATCGCGCCAGAGCGGGAGAGCCCGTTCGGCGGGCCGATCGCGCACGGCTACCTCACGCTGTCGCTGGTCGGCCCGATGGCGATGGCGGTGGGCGCGATTCCGCCCGGATGCCGCGGCCGGGCTCAACTACGGGTTGGACAAGGTTCGCTTCATCGCTCCGGTGAGGGCGGGAGCGCGGGTGCGCAATCGCGTGAGCCTGCTCGCCGCCGAGCCGCAGAGCGGCGGGCGCGTGCTCCTCAAGCTGCAATGCACGCTCGAGATCGAGAGGCGAGGCGAAGCCCGCCCTCGTCGCCGAGATCCTGTGCATGCTGATCGGCAAGCGCGATGTTCCAGTCGTGAGGACCGCGCCGGGGCCTTCGCGGGCGCAGCGGCCGCGAGCCTCGCCGCGATCGACCCGGCACGGAGCGCGCGCTGGCGCGGCAGAAGGCCTGGGCGACGGGGCTCGTCGTCCTCTGCGTGCTGGTCTTCGTCGGTGCAAAGCGCTCGAGGGCCGGCACTCGGGCGTCGCCTACGTCGCCGCGTTCGCCGAGGCCGCGATCATCGGCGCGCTCGCCGACTGGTACGCGGTGGTTGCGCTGTTCCGGCACCCCCTCGGCCTCAGGCTGCCCCACACGGCCATCATCCCGGCCAACCAGGCGCGCATCGCGGCGAACCTGGGCGATTTCATCGCCCGCCACTTTCTCGTCGGCGCGCGGGTCGGCGAGAAGCTCATCGAGCTCGACGCGGCGGCGAGCGCCGGTCGCTGGCTCGCCGAAGCGCGCAACCGCGAGCTCGTCGCCGCGCACGCCGCGGCGCTGCTGCCGCAGATGGTCGCAGCGCTCGACCGCGGGGGGCTTCGCGGCGAGCTCGAGCGCGGCGTGCTGGAGCGGCTCGCCGCGGTCGACCTGGGACGGGTCATCGGCACGTCCCTCGAGGTCGCGACGCGCGACCGCCGCCACCACGCGATTCTCGACGAGCTGCTGGGACGGCTCGAGCGGCTCCTCGCCGAGCCGGCCGCTCTGGAGGCGATCCGCGACCGGATCCGCGGCGAGCTGCCGACGCTCGCCCGGTTCTTTCAGGCCGACGCTTACTTGCTGCGTCGGTTGGTCGGCGCCTGTCACGCCCTGCTGAAGGAGGTCCGCGCGGACCCGGAGCACGCGCTGCGCACCGAGTTCGACCGGTTCGTCGCGGACTTCGTCGCCCGCCTGAAGGAATCGCCGGACGACCGCGACCGGCTGGAAACCCTCAAGCGGGAGCTCCTCGCGCGCGCTGAGCTGCGCGAAGTCCTGCTCGAGGGCTGGGAGCGGTTCGTCGCGTGGCTCGAGGCCGACGTCCGTGACCCGCAGGGGATCGTCCGGCCCGGCCTCGGGGCATTCCTCGGCGAGCTCGCGGACCGGCTCCGGCACGACGCGGCCCTGCGTACGCGGCTGAACCACTGGCTCGCCGAACACGCGAGCGCCATCACGGAGCGCTACAAGCACGAGGTCGCCGCGTTCGTCGCGGCGCAGGTGAAGGGCTGGGATACCCGGCACGCGGTCCGGACCATCGAGCTCAGCATCGGCAAGGACCTGCAGTACATCCGGATCAACGGCGCACTGGTGGGCGGGCTCCTGGGTCTCGCCATCTTCACGGCCACTCGCCTCGCCCAGGGTTGAAGGAGAAGCGGATGTCGAACGAGCTCCCCGAACAGGCCGCGCAGCACACGCTCGCGGCCAATCCCCTGGTCGGCGTCCGCGGCCAGGACATTCTCGATTCGGCGCGCACGCTGCTCGAGCAGATGGTGCGCAACCCCGGAGTGGCGACGCGGCAGTATCTCGCGTTCCTCGGCGAGCTCGGGCGCATCGCGACCGGCCGCTCCGAGCTCGCGCCCGAGCCCGCGGACAAGCGCTTCGCCGATCCCGCGTGGAAGGAGGCACTCGCCTACCGCGCGCTCGCGCAGTCCTACCTCGCGTGGGGCGGCGCGCTCAACCGCTTCGTGGACGAGGCCGGGATGGAGAAGCGCGCCGCCGAGCGCGCGCGCTTCGTCGTCTCCCTCTTCGTCGACGCGATGTCCCCGACCAACACACTCGGGGGCAATCCCGCGGCGCTGAAGAAGCTGGTCGACACCGGCGGCGCGAGTCTCTCGCGCGGCCTGGAGAACTTCGTCGCCGACCTGGCGCGCAACCCCGGCCTGCCCGCGCAAGTGGACGCGAGCAAGTTCGCCGTGGGCCGGAACCTCGGGACGACGCCGGGAGTGGTCGTGCATCGCACCCAGGTGATGGAGCTGATCCAGTACCGGCCCGTGGGCGGCGAGGTCCATGCGCGGCCGCTCCTCATCGCGCCGCCGCAGATCAACAAGTTCTACGTCTTCGACCTCGCGCCCGAGAAGAGCATCGTGCAGCTCGCGCTGAAGGGCGGGCTGCAGACCTTCGCCATCAGCTGGAAGAACCCCACGCGCACCGAGAGCCACTTCGGGCTCGACACCTACGTAGGCGCGCTCGAAGAGGCGGTGGACGTGATGCGGGAGATCACCGGGAGCGAGGACGTCAACGTCTGGGGCTCGTGTTCGGGCGGCATCACGACGTCGGCCTTCCTCGGGCACCTCGCGGCCCGCGGCGAGCGCAAGGTCCACAGCGCCACGGTGGCCGTCTGCGTGCTCGACACGGCGATGGCGGAAGCGACGACGGCGGGCGCTTTCGTCACTCCCGAAGCGATCGTCGCGGCGAAGACCGCGTCGCAGCTCGCCGGCGTGGTCGAAGGACGGGAGCTCGCGCGCATGTTCGCCTGGATGCGGCCGAACGACCTGATCTGGAACTACTGGGTCAACAATTATCTCCTCGGCAACTCGCCGCCCGCCTTCGACGTCCTCTACTGGAACAGCGACACGACGCGGCTCCCGGCGCGGCTGCACGCCGACTTCCTCGATCTCATCGACGCCAACCCGTACGTCAATCCCGGCCGGCTGCGGGTGCGGGGCACGCCCCTCGACATGCGCCAGGTGGACCTGGACAGCTACGTGGTCGCCGGCGTCACCGATCACATCACGCCGTGGCAGGGCTGCTACAACACCGCGAGGCTCTACGGCGAGCGGAGCACATTCGTGCTGTCGAACAGCGGCCACATCCAGAGCCTTCTCAACCCGCCCGGGAATCCCAAGGCATTCTTCTGGTCCGGCGCAGCGCGCGAGCGGAGCGCGGAGGGGTGGCTCGAGAAGGCAGCGAAGCACCCCGGGAGCTGGTGGCCGCACTGGCTCGAGTGGATCAAGGCGCGCTCGGGCGAGTTGGCGGAGGCGCCGGCGACGCTCGGGAGCGCCGACCACCCGCCGCTGGGCGAAGCGCCCGGGCGCTACGTCATGGAGAAATAGATGCCGGCAGCGTCATCCGCCGCACGCGATTCGGAGGGCGGGGAGAGCGGGGCGCCGAAGCTCGAAATCGGTCGGCGGGAAGTCGACGGCCAAACCCTGCGGGTCGGAGTCCGCCCCGGGGATCCGTCCCGGCCGCCGTTGCTGATCTTCAACGGCATCGGCGCGAACATCGAGCTGGTCGAGCCGTTTCTCGCTGCGCTGCCGGGACCCGCGGCGATCGTCTTCGACGTGCCGGGCGTGGGCGGCTCGCCCGCGCCCGGGCTGCCGTACCGCCCGTGGATGCTGGCACGGCTGAGCGCCCGTCTGCTCGACGAGCTGGGACACGGGCGCGTGGACGTCCTCGGTGTCTCCTGGGGCGGGGCGCTCGCCCAGCAGTTCGCGTTCCAGCATGCGAGCCGCTGCCGGCGGCTGGTGCTCGCGGCGACCTCGCCCGGTCATCTCATGATTCCCGGAAAGCTCTCCGTGCTGCTCAAGATGGCGAGCCCGCGCCGCTACAAGGACGCCGCGTACATGAGCGAAGATCGCGGGCGACATCTACGGCGGGGCGTTGCGCGACTCGCCCGAGCGGGTCCGCGAGCATCTGCGCCATGTCCGCTGGTCGAGCGATTACGGCTACTACCTGCAGCTCGCCGCCGGGTTCGGCTGGAGCAGCCTGCCCTGGCTGAGGTCGCTTCCGCAGCCGACGCTCGTCATGGCCGGCACCGACGATCCGCTGGTGCCCACGATCAACGCGCGCATCCTGGCCAAGCTCATCCCCGACGCCCGCCTGGTGACCATCGACGACGGCCACCTGTTCCTCGTGACCAGCGCGCCTGAGGCGGCAAGGATCGTCGCGGAATTTCTGGGAGAGCTGACGCACAGCGCCAGGAGCTGACGCTCAGCGTCCGACGCGGCTTGCAGCTCCGGGTACATGTGCGGCAGGCACCACGTCCTGTCAACGCCACCGTACGCACCGTCACCTCTCGGCGACGGAGGTGCCACCGGGACGTCGTGAAATGGTTCACGCCGCCGACCGGGTTTGACCTTCTGGCGCGGAAGCTGCTAGCGCGTAGGGCAGGGCTCCGAAACGCGTTCGGAGACTCGGCCGCGGGGGAAAGGAAATTGAAGGTCGACGTCACGTTTGAGAGCCGGCGCCTGTACGTCGCGCCCCGAAAGAGCGTTCTCTTCTTCGCCAGAGCCGGCGGCGAGCGAGTGCGCTGCTACGTCAAGGAGGACGCTCTCGTCGACCTGGGGCGTGGTCTGCGGGAGGAAACGGACCTGTACCAGCGTTGCCTGCTTGTCTTCGATCAGCACCGGGCCGCGATCCAGGCGGCGGCAGCGCGCTTGATCGAAGCGAAGGTCCGTGAGTCCGACGGTGCGGTCGTCGTGTCCAGGACCGCACTCGCCCTGGAAACGCAGCCCCCGCTCGAAGCGCTGAACGCCGATCGGTGATGTCCCGGCGCCGGGGCGCCGGGTCCCCGCGCCTGCCTAGTCCACCTGCACCTGGTCGACGTAGCACCACTTCCACGTCTCGCCGGGCTCGATCGACCGCATGATCGGGTGCCTGGTCGCATGAAAGTGCTTGGTCGCATGCTTGTTCTTCGAGCTGTCGCAGCAGCCCACGTGGCCGCACGCGAGGCACATCCGCAGCTGGACCCAGGTGTCGCCCATCCTGGTGCACTCTTCGCAGCCCGGGGTATTGGGCTTCACATCCTTGATCTGGTTGCGGTGGCTGCAGGCGGTCATCGCTTTCTCCACAGGGGTTGCTGGCGGAGCCGGAAACAGCCGGGACGCCAGGATGGCGACGCTGAAGATGAGCGCGATCGCAGCGAGCGACACGCCGGGCGGGATCTCGACGACATCCGCCAATAGCAGCTTGGCGGCGACGAACAGCAGCATGATCGCCAGTCCGACCCGCAGGAAGCGCAGCCCCCGGATCGCGCCGGCCAGGACGAAGTAGAGCGACCGCAGCCCGAGCAGCGCGAACACGTTCGACGTGTAGACGAGGAACGGGTCGCGGGTCACCGCGAACACGGCCGGGATCGAGTCGATCGCGAACACCAGGTCGCTCGTCTCGATCACGACCAGCGCGACGAGCAGCGGGGTTGCCTTCAGCTGTCCATCCTCCCGTACCAGGAAGCGCGCTCCTTTGCCGACCGGGGTGATGGGGATGAAGCGGGCGATCCAGCTCGTGCAGAGCGCGCAGCTCGTTTCGACGAGCTTGCGCTGCCGCTCCTCGCCGCGCAGCGTGCGCACGGCCGCGTACACGAGCAGCGTCGCGAACGCATAGATCACCCAGTGGAACTGCTCCAGCAGGTACAGGCCCAGCGCGATCAGGACCGCGCGCATGAGCAGCGCGCCGACGATGCCCCAGAAGAGGGCGCGGTGCTGTAGCGCAGGAGGGATCCCGGTCTGCGCGAAGATCAGGACGAAGACGAACAGGTTGTCGACGGAGAGCGACTTCTCGAGGGCATAGGCGGTCAGATAGGTGAGACCGGCCTCGCCGCCAAAACGCACCGCCACCCAGACGCCGAACGCGAGGCCGAGGCCGATCCAGAGCCCGCTCCAGACGGCTGCGCTCCGCACCGTCTGGGCACGTCCACCGGTGCGCGCGACCGCGATGTCGACGACGAGGACGACGGCGACCGCGGTCCAGAAGACGATCCATTCGGCAGGTCCAGCAGCAACCATCGCTCAGGCGCGGGTGGGATCGTTCATGCACGGCACGGGTCGCGGCGTGCTCGCCGTGTCCATTGTCACCGGGATCTCCTGGCGCGTCACATCGGCGATCCGCCGACGCCGACCGCGGACGGTCGCGGCGCTGCTGTTACACCTGCAACCTCCGATCCCCGAGCCGACATGGTATCGAAAGCCGGGAGCCTGAGGATGGACCTGCGTCGTGAATGACGCTGCATCCAACCAACCTTTTCGAAAGGAACCTGCATCATGTTCAAGAAACTTGTTCTCACGCTGGCCGCGGGCGCGGCCCTCGCCGGGACCGGCACTGCGCTGGCGCACGGCAGCTGGGCGTTCGACGACCCCTACTGGCAGAAGGCGCTCGACCGTAGCAGCCAGCCGAGCGTGTTCGCGCAGCTTGCCGCCGGCCCGAGCACCACGCTGACCGACGCGATCGGCGAGTTCCGGCTCACCGACTCCGGGTACGCCGGGGCGAACGAGGCCGAGAAGGCGCAGCGGGACGCCGCCGGTTTTCCTCAGTACAACAACTAATGCGGCCCCACCGCGGCGCCGGGAAGCCCTCCCGGCACCGCGGGCTCGCTGCCGCGGATGCGGAGCCTTGCAATGAATTCCCGAATCGCCCGATATGCCGCCCTGTGCGTGCTGCAGGTGGCGGCGCTGGTCGCTCTCGCCGCGCCGGCGCGCGCGGCCGATCTCGCTTCGCCGATGGTTCTCGTGGCGACACCGGCGCTCGGCGCGAGCGGATACCGCGAGACGGTGCTCCTCGCCGTGCCCATCGGCGACGGCAGCCATTTCGGCTTCATCCTGAACCGGCCGACCGACACGCCCCTCGCTGAGCTGTTCCCCGACGATGACGCGTCGCGCCGCGTCAGCACGCGCGTCCACTTCGGCGGTCCGCTGATGACCGATGGGCCTGTTCGCGCTGGTACGCGGGCGGGGCAAATCCGGCCAGGAGCTGGTCGGTGTGACGCCGCAACTCTTCGTCGCGCTGCAGGGCGATGCCGTCGATCGCGTCATCGCGGACCGGCCCGGCGACGCGCGGTTCTTCGTCGGCCTGGTCGGCTGGCGAACGCGGGGAGCTACGCGGCGGAGCTGCGCGCGGGCGCGTGGCACGTGGTCGAACCCGAGGCCGACCTGGTGCTGGGCAACGATTCCGGCGGGCTGTGGAAGCGGCTCGCGCCGCTGGCCGGCGGCGTCCGCGTCAATTTCTCGCGCTGAGACCCGGACCGAGGGCCGGTCAGAACGCGAGCAGCTTCCCGCCCTCGGCAGACGAGCGCACGACCGCGTCGAGCACCGCCACGTTCGCGAGGATCTGGTCGCGGGTGTAGCGGTAGGGCGCCTCGCCCGCCACCGCCTTCGCCCAGGCCTCCAGGTTCAACCGCACGGTGTCGATCGCGTCGTACCTTCGCGCGGTGCGCGCGCCGCTCGCGTCGCAGTAGGTCAAATCACTCGGCTGCCGCTGGTCGACGTTGGCGTTTTCCTTCACCTCGACCCAACCGTTGGTGCCGAACACCGCCAGCCGGCCCTGGAAAGGCGTCGTCGCGAGACACGTGACGGCGCCCGTCGCGCCGGAAGCGAACTCGAGCCAGATCGACACGTGATCGACCCCCACGGCCTCCGGCACGACGTGCGCGGTCCGCGCCCGCACCGCGCGCGGCCGCCCCGCGAACGCGATGAAGAGATCGGTGAGGTGCACGCCGAGCGCCGTCATCGGCCCCGCCGGCGCATCCGCGGCGCCCACACGCCAGCTGGAGGCGTCCATGCGCGCGAAGAGGTTGTGGCTGACGTTCCCTTCCAGGTGCAGCAGCCGACCGAGCGTCCCGGCGGCGGTCATGCGGGCGATCTCCTCCATCGCCGGCTCGAAGCGTCGCTCGTGCCCGATCCCGAGCACGATGCCGGCCCGGTCGCACGCCGCGAGGATCCGCTCGGCGCCAGCGGCCGTGAGCGTGAGCGGCTTCTCGCAGAACACCTGCTTGCCGGCGGCCACCGCGGCCAGCGCCTGCGTCTCGTGGGCGCTGTGGGGCGTCGCGATCACCACCGCGTCCACGTCGCGGTTCGCGAGCACTTCGTCGAGCGCGCCACAGAGCGTCACGCCGTGCTGACGGGCGAAGTCCGCAGCGTCCGCCGCAGTATCGACGCCGTGCGTGATCCGGAAGTGCGGGCTGTCGGCGAGGCGCCCGGTGATGTACTTGCCCCACCAGCCGAGGCCGATGATCGCGGTGCGCAGCGCAGTCACATCCGAATCGCTAGTTGAGCCGTGCCCCGGACTGCGCGTCGAATAGATGGTAGCCAGCCGGATTGAATCCGAAGCCGAGGCTGTCCCCCTCGCTCGACCGGCTCTGGTTCGGCCGTTGACGAGCGCGTCATCGCGAAGCGCCCCGAGGCCGCGCGGTTCGCCGTCGGCCTCGTCGGCTACCGCACGGTCTCGACCGGCGCCGTGAAGACGTAGCCCGCGCCGCGCTCGGTGCGGATCATGTTCAGCCGCGCCGCGCCCCGCTCGAGCTTCTTCCGCAGGCGTCCCACCTGCACGTCGATCGACCGGTCGTAGACCTCGTCGTTGTGCAGGCGCGACAGGTTGAGGAGCTGGTCGCGGGAGAGCACCCGCTGCGGCGCGGCGAGAAACGCCACCAGCAGGTTGAACTCGCTGTTGGTCAAGGCGACGGTCGCGCCCTCCGGCGTGGTCAGGCGACGCACGCGCACGTTCAGTTCCCAGCCGGCAAAGCGGTACGCCCGCATCCTGCTCAGACCGTCGGCCACGGTCTCCTGCGCACGCGAGCGGCGGAGCAGCGCGCGGATGCGGGCGAGCAGCTCGCGCGGCGAGAAGGGTTTCGTGAGGTAGTCGTCCGCGCCGAGCTCGAGGCCCATGACCCGGTCGGCCTCGTCCTTGCGTCCGGTGAGCATGATGATCGGCACGCTCGATTCCTCGCGCAGCTTGCGCGCGATCTGCATTCCGTCCTCGCCCGGCAGGCGCAGGTCGAGCACGAGCAGATCGATCGTCTCGCGCGTCATGACGTCGGCGATGTCGCGCCCGCTCGCCAGCGTCGTGACCCGCACGTCGTTGTCGCCGAGGTAGTCGGCGATCATCTGGCGCACCGACGGATCGTCATCGACCGCGAGCACGTGGGCAGTTGTCGTCGCTTGGCTCGTCGTCGCCATCGGTGCGGTGTTTTCCTCGAACATGCGACCACGCTAGTCGGGCCGCGCTTCCGGGAAATGTAGCGGAGGTGGGTGGATTGTGTCACTTGTCACATTGGCCCTCCGCGGCGGTCATCATTGTCGCGGCGCCACGCGCCTTGAATGCGGGGAACGGATGCCAGCGGGCCGTCAGAGTGCGTTGCCCCTAAATCCACGAGCAGCAGAGGGGCATTGGTGCAGCGAAAGGCTTATATTGCAATCGTCGAGACCGACGACCTCATCCGGGAGCTCCTTGAGCGCTGGCTCGGGGAAGCAGGGTACGCCGTGGGCGCGGGGCAGTCCGGGGGCTCTGCGCGGGGGGAAGCGCCGTGCCTCGTCATCGCGAACATCTCGAGCCCGCGCGGCGCCGGGGCGCTGATCCGGTCGCTGCAGGCGGCGTATCCAGTGCCGATCCTGGTGATCTCCGCACGGTTTCGGCGTGGTCTGGGCATGTCCGCGAACGCGGCGCGCCAACTCGGCGTGCGCAAGGTGCTGCCGAAGCCGTTCACGCGCGCGGAGCTGCTCGCCGCCGTCCGCGAGTCGCTCGAGGACCGGTGAGGGGGACTTCCCGAGGCACCCCGCTCAAGACAGGCTGAGCAAGCGTTACCGATGATCAGGCTTCTTCGCTTTTCCCCTTCCAGGCTGGGGCTTGGTTACATCGCACTCAGCGTGCTGGCGCTTGCCTTGTTCGCGGTCCCGCTCTGGTCTGCCTGGCGCGTCAACCTCGGGACCTTCAGGGCCTACGTTCAGGGAGAGGACGTGCAAAGGCTCGTGGACGTCTTCGACCGCGAAGGCGCAAAGGGGCTTGCTGCCGCGATGGAGTCACAGGTGAGAGATCTGCCTGGTGACGAAATCATGATCCTCGCCGACGCGTCGAAATCGCGGCTCGCCGGCAATCTGCCCGCGTGGCCACCGCAGGTCCCCGACGCGCCCGGAACGTACGGACTCGTCATTGACATCGGTGGCGGAGCAACGATGCGAGTCGTTGCCTTGCATGCCAAGTTGCCGGGCGGATACCACCTCCTGAGGGGCCGTGAGAGCGTTCTCTTCCAGTCGTTCATCGAGCGCTTCTGGTACGGGATTGCCGGCGCCGTGACCATCGTCCTGGTGATGGGTGCCGGCATCGGGTGGCTGATCCATCGTGCGCTTCTCGCAGAAGTGAATGAAATCAGCCGCACTGCGTCGGCCATCGCCGAAGGCGACCTTTCGCGCCGTCTGGCAGCAAGCAGCGGGTCGCCCGAGCTCGACACTCTGGCGCGAACCGTCAACGACATGGTTGCGCAGCTCGCCAGGCAAAACGTGCAATTGGAGGACGAGATCGCCGTTCGCCGGCAGGCGGAGCAGGCGCTTCATCGCGCTCACGACGAGCTTGAGGGCGTGGTCGCGCAACGAACCGGGGAACTGGCGCGCGCGAACGAGTCCCTGCGGCTGTCCGAAGAGCGATACGCCCGCGCCCTGGACGCCTCGGACGAGGGTCACTGGGAGCTGAACGTCTCGACGGGCGAGATATTCGTCTCGGCGCGCATGAAACAGATCTTCGGTCTCGCTGCGGACACGCGCTTCCCCGACCACGCGGAGTATGTCGCGCGGGCGCCGTTCTATCCGGACGACCGCCAGCGCGTGCTCGGCACCTTTCAATCACTCCTCTCGGGCGAATCGGAGCGCTACGAGATGGAGTACCGCATCGTCCCGCAGCCGGGCGAGATCCGCTGGGTGCGCTCGCGCGCGAAAGCGTTCCGGGACGAGCGGGGCGTCACGACTCGGATGAGCGGCTCGCTGACCGACATCACCGACCGCAAGCGAGCGCAGGAAGCCTTGCAGGCGAGCGAGGAGCGCCACCGCGCAGTCGTGGAGAGCCAGACCGAGCTCGTCTGCCGCTACCTGCCGGACACAACGCTGACCTTCGCGAACGAGGCCTACTGCCGGTTCTTCGGCCGGCGACGCGAAGAGCTGATCGGACGGAGTTTCCTGGAGGTGATCCCGGAGCCGGCCTGGCCGGCGGTGTTGAACCAGGTGGCATCGCTGGTGAAGGATCCCCGGGTGTGCACTTATGAGCACGAGGTGGTGCGGGCTGATGGGACCACCGGTTGGCAGCAGTGGGTGGACTCCCCGGTCGTCGGGTCGGACGGGCACGTGGTCGAGCTGCAAGGCATCGGCCGCGACATCACCGACCGCAAAGCCGCGGAGGACGAGTCCCGGCTGCGGAAGGAGGAGCTGCAGCGGCTGATGGACTCGATCTCGGACTATCTGTGGAGCGCCGAGGTCGCGGTCGACGGCTCGTTCGCCTACCGTTACTACTCGCCGGTCGTGGAGCGCATCACCGGGCGGCCGCCCGAGTACTTCCTCGAGTCGCCGGAGCGCTGGCTCGGCACGATCCATCCGCTGGACCGGCCGCTGCTCGCGGAGGCCTTCCAGCGGATCACCTCGGGCGCCACGGACCGGGAGGACGCCGAATACCGGATCCTGCGGCCGGACGGCGCGCTGCGGTGGGTGCGCGACAGCATGCGTGCGACGCGAGTCGAGGATGGTCGCATCCTCCTCGACGGCGTCGTCAGCGACATCACCGATCGCAAGCTTGCCGCCGAGGCGCTGCGCGAAAGCGAAGCCCGCTTCCGCAACCTGACCGAGCTCTCATCCGACTGGTACTGGAAGCAGGACGAGAATCTGCGTTTCACGTACCTGTCGAGCCAGGCCAGCGACCTGACCGGATACCCGGGGGAGTCCTCGTACGGCAAGACCCGCTGGGAACTCGCCAGCACGACGCCGCTGTCTTGCTCCTGGCCCGAGCACCGGGCGGTGCTTGCAGCCCGTCAGCCCTTCCGTGATCTCGAAATGCGCCGCGTCGTCGGGCCGGACGGAACCGTCCGCTATTTCAGCGTCAGCGGCACGCCGATCTTCGACGAGGAGGGCCGCTTCAATGGCTACCATGGCATTGGGCGCGACATCACCGAGCGCAAGCGCATCGAGGAGGAGCTGCGCGCGCGCCAGGACATGCTCGACCTCGCGCAGAAGGCCGCGCGCGCGGTGGCGTTCGAATGGCGCATCGGCGCGGGCGAGGGCGAGAACCGCTGGTCGCCGGACATCGAGGCGATGTACGGGCTCGCGCCGGGCTCGTACGACGGGACCTACGACACCTGGAAGAAGCTCGTCTTCCCGGAGGATTGGCCGGCGGTGAAGGCCGCGATCCAGCGCGCCAACGAAACCGGCGACGTGGCCGCCGAATATCGCGTCGTCCACCCGGATGGTGCGGTGCACTGGCTGCAGGCGAAGGGCCGGATGTTCTTCGATGACGAGGGCAAGCCCACGCGCATGGTCGGTTTCATGCTCGACGTCACCGAGCGGCACCAGGCCGAGGAGGAGCTGCGGCGGCTGGAGCGGCAGCTTCGCCAGGCGCAGCGGCTCGAGGCGATGGGCACCCTCGCCGGCGGCATTGCGCACGACTTCAACAACATCCTGGGCGCGATTCTGGGCTACGGCGAGATGGCGCTTCGGGATGCGGCGAAGGGCAGCCGGCTGCGGCGCGACCTCGACAGCATCATGACCGCGGGCGAGCGCGGGCGCGCGCTGGTCGACCGGGTCCTGGCGTTCAGCCGCAGCGGCGTCGGCGAGCGGGTCCCGGTACACGTGGAGCGAGTGGCCCGTGAAGCGCTGGACCAGCTTGCGGCCAGCCTGCCCGCGGACGTCACCATCGCGCCGCGGTTGCACGCCGGCCGCGCGGCGGTGCTCGGCGACCCGACGCAGGTTCATCAGGTGCTCATGAACCTGGCGACGAACGCGATCCAGGCGATGGTCGCGGGCGGCACGATGCGCGTGTCGCTCGACGAGGTGAGGCTCGACGCGCCGCGCGTCGCGACCACCGGCACGCTGGACTCCGGAGAGTACGTGGTGCTGGCGGTCGCCGATTCGGGCACCGGCATCCCGCCCGAGATCATGGAGCGGATCTTCGATCCGTTCTTCACCACCAAGGAGGTCGGGGTCGGCACCGGGCTCGGGCTCTCGCTCGTGCACAGCATCGTCACGGAGCTCGGGGGCGCGATCGACGTCGCGAGCAAGCCCGGCGCCGGCAGCGTCTTCACGGTCTATCTGCCGCGCGCCGGCGACGCGGCCGACAGCCAGGAGCGCGAGGAGCCCGAAGCGCCGCGCGGGAATAGCCAGCAGGTCCTGATCGTGGACGACGAGGCCCCGCTCGTCAGGCTCGCGACCGAGACCCTCGCGGAGCTGGGCTACGTGGCCGTCGGGTTCACTTCCAGCGCCGCGGCGCTTGAGGCGTTCCGCGCCGCTCCCGAGCGGTTCGATGCGGTGATCACCGACGAGCGCATGCCCGGCATGTCGGGTTCGGCGCTGATCCGCGAGATACGCGGGATCCGGAGCGCGATCCCGATCCTGCTCGTCAGCGGCTATGTGGCCGGAGACGTCGTCGCGCCGCGCGCGGGACGCCGGCGCAGACGAAGTGCTGAAGAAGCCGCTTTCTGCGCACGAGCTTGCAAGCAGCCTCGCGCGCGTGCTTGGCGCGTAGCCGATGCAGCTCTCTTTGCGCCTCGTGCTCGAGCCCAAACAGTGCGCGGAGCGAACCGCTCCGTGGCGCGCAGGGGCGTGGGGCATCGCGCCACTGCGCAAGGTGGAGCCCGGCGCGGTCACGCTGGTCAAGTAGGCGGACATGCGCATCCGTACGCAGTTGCTCCTGGCCGCGACGAGTGCCGCCATGGTCGGTCTCGTCCTGCTCGGCAGCCTCTGGTACGTCACACAGCGCAGCGCCGCCAACCTTCTATCCCAGGGCGACAGCCAGGACATCGCCCGCGACGTCGCCAACCTGCTCGCGCTGACACAGGAGTACACCGTCTACGGCGGCGATCGGGCTGCCGCGCAGTGGCGTGCCAGGCATGCCCAGCTCAGTCAGACTGTGGAGCAGGCGCTGGCCCGCGAGTCCGCGCCGCACCCCGCCCTGGCCGAAATCCGCGAGCGTGTGGTCGAGCTGCTGCCGCTGCATGAGGGGCTCGAGATGGCGTACCGCGACGGTGGGTCCGACCTCGCGCAGCGCCGCCGGGAACTGATGGTCGAGCGTTTGCTGAGCGGAACGCAGGAGCTGGTGGACGCGCGCTACCGGTGGGCCACGGCCATCATCGAACAGCACGCGCGCGAGCAGAGCGTCGCCACCGCGATCGTGCTCGCGGCGTCGGCGGTCCTGGTCATGCTCATCGTCGGGCTCGCGTTTCTGGTGGCCCGCCGGGGGCTGGTGCCGCTCGCCAAGCTGCAGGCGGCGACTGCAGCGATCCAGCGTGGCGACCTGTCGGTGCGGTGCGAGAGCAGCAGCCGCGACGAACTGGGAGAGACGGGTCGGGCCGTGAACGCGATGGCCGAGTCGCTGCTGGCGGCGAATGCCGCGCTGCATGAATCGGAGGAGCGCTACCAGCTCACCGTCGCCGGCTCCAACGAAGGCCTGTGGGACTGGGACCTGACCACCAACATGGTCTATCTGTCGCCGCGCGCCCAGGAGATCAGGATGGGACGCGCCTCGGACGGCATCGATACGCGCCACGAATCCGAGTGGCGGCAGTGGTATCAGGTTCATCCCGACGACGTGGGCCGGCGCGAGGCGGCGAGACGCGACCACCTGGAGGGCCGCACGCCGCGATACGAAGGCGAGTGGCGCGTTGCGCCACTTGGACGGCAGCTATCACTGGATTCACACCCGCGGGATCTGCACGCGCGACGCCTCGGGCCGGGCGATTCGTTTCGCCGGCTCGACCACTGACATCGATGCGCGCAAGCGCGCCGAGGTCGACCGCAAGCTCGCCGCCGAGGCATTACGCGCGAGCGAAGCCCGCTTCCGCCGCCTGACCGAGCTCTCGTCCGACTGGTACTGGGAGCAGGACGAGAACCTGCGCTTCACTTACCTGTCGAGCCAGGCCGATGATCTGAGCGGATATTCGCGAGGATACGCGATCGGCAAGACCCGCTGGGAGCTTGCCGACACGACGCCGCTCGCTTGCTCCTGGCCCGAGCACCAGGCGGTGCTTGCAGCCCGTCAGCCATTCCGCGATCTGGAATTGTGCCGTATTGGAGCGGACGGAAGGACCCGCTATCTCAGCATCAGCGGTGCGCCGATCTTCGACGAGGACGGCCGCTTCAAGGGCTACCAGGGCGTCGGACGCGACATCACCGAGCGCAAGCGCATCGAGGAAGAGTTGCGCTCGCGCCAGGAGATGCTCGAGGTCGCGCTGCGCGACGTCAAGGCCTCGGAGGCGGAGCTGCGCCGGATCATCGACGCGATCCCGATGCAGGTGTGGTGCGCGCTCCCGGACGGCTCCACCGAATTCCAGAACCGGCGCTACCTCGACTTCGCCGGGCAGAGCGCGGACGAGGCGCGCGGCTTCGGCTGGGGCGATGCCATCCATCCGGAAGACGTCGAGGCGTACATGGCGCGCTGGCAGGAGATCCAGGCCTCGCAGGCGGCAGGCGAAGCGGAAGCCCGGTTCCGGCGGTTCGACGGCGAATACCGCTCGATCCTGATGCGCGTCGCGCCGGTGCACGACGAGCGCGGCAGGGTCGTCAAGTGGTACGGCGCGAACACCGACATCGAAGATCGCAAGCGCGCGGAGGCGCTGCTGGCGGGCGAGAAAGCGCTGCTCGAGATGATCGCCAAGGGCACCCCGCTCGGCCAGATCCTCGAGACGCTTTGCCGCTTCGTCGAGGAAAACGCCGCCGGCTGCCTCTGCGGCATCATGCTGGTGGATCGTTCGGGCATGCGCCTCGAGCACGGGGCTGCGCCCAGCCTGCCGGCGAGCTACAACGACGGCATCCACGGCAGGCGGGTAGGTCCCCATTCCGGGCCGTGCGCGATGGCGGCGTTCCTGAAGGAGCAGGTGATTAGCGCCGATATCGCCTCGGAGACGCGCTGGCGGGAGCACGACTGGTGCGCCCACGCCCTGGCGCACGGCCTGCGCGCATGCTGGTCGACGCCGATCGTTTCCTCGGCGGGAGGAGCGCTCGGCACCTTCGCGCTTTACTTCCGCGAGCCGCGCATCCCCGCTTCGCAGGATCTCGGCCTCATGGAGCGGCTCACTCACCTCGCCAGCATCGCGATCGAGCGCACGCAGGCGGAGCAGGCGCTGCGGCGCAGCTGAGACCGCACCTGCGCCAGGCGCAGCGCCTGGAGGCCATGGGCACGCTGGCGGGCGGCATTGCGCACGACTTCAACAACATCCTGGGCGCGATCCTCGGTTATGGCGAGATGGCGCTACGCGACGCGCCCAAAGGCAGCCGCCTGCGGCGCGACCTCGACAGCATCATGACGGCGGGCGAGCGCGGGCGCGCGCTGGTCGACCGGGTCCTGGCGTTCAGCCGCAGCGGCGTGGGCGAGCAGGTCGCGGTGCACGTGGAGCGGGTGGCCCGTGAAGCGCTGGACCAGCTCGCGGCGAAGCTGCCCGTGAACGTCACCATCGCGCCGCGGTTGCGCGCGGGCCGCGCAGCGGTGCGCGGCGACCCGACGCAGGTGCACCAGGTGCTGATGAACTTGGCGACGAACGCCGATCCAGGCGATGCCTTCCGGGCGGCACGCTGCGCGTGTCGCTCGACGAGGTGAGGCTCGACGCGCCGCGCGTCGCGACCACCGGCACGCTCGGACTCCGGCGACTACGTGGTGCTGGAGGTCGCCGATTCGGGCACCGGCATCCCGCCCGAGATCCTGGAGCGGATCTTCGATCCGTTCTTCACGACCAAGGAGGTCGGCGTCGGCACCGGGCTCGGGCTCTCGCTCGTGCACGGCATCGTCACCGAGCTCGGGGGCGCGATCGACGTCGCGAGCACGGTCCGGCGCCGGCAGCGTCTTCACCGTGTATCTGCCGCGTGCCGGCGACGCCGCCGACGACCAGGAGCGCGAGGAGCCCGAAGCGCCGCGCGGGAATCAGCCAGCAGGTCCTGATCGTGGACGACGAGGCGCCGCTCGTCCGGCTCGCGACCGAGACCCTCGAGGAGCTGGGCTATGTGGCCGTCGGGTTCACCTCCAGCGCCGCGGCGCTCGAGGCCTTCCGCGCCGATCCCGAGCGGTTCGATGCGGTGATCACCGACGAGCGCATGCCCGGCATGTCGGGCTCGGCGCTGATCCGCGAAATACGCGGGATCCGGAGCGCGATCCCGATCCTGCTCGTGAGCGGCTATGTGGGCGGAGACGTCGTGCGCCGCGCGCGGGACGCCGGCGCAGACGAAGTGCTGAAGAAGCCGCTTTCGCGCACGAGCCTCGCAAGCAGTCTCGCGCGCGTGCTCCATGCGTAAACGCGTCGGACTTCACGCCTGATGGACGGACGAGACTCATGAATCTTGCTGATCAGGGTGCAAAGGTGGTCGGGTATCAACGTGCTGATGCGGGCCGCGGGAGCCAAGGCGTGACGCCTCGGGATGCTGCATTGCTGACGGCGATGCGGTGGCTCCGCCCCTACGGGCTGGCAGTCGCTTTCGTTGCGATCGCACTTGGGCTGGCGCTGCGTCGCCGAACTCCAGGCGCTGGACAACCTGGCATTCCCGCTTTTTGCTGATGGCCATCGCCGGCAGCGGTCTGGTACGCGGGGGCCGGACCTGGCGCCCTGGCGATCGTGCTCTCGAGCCTGGCCTTCAACTACTTCTTCACGGACCCCCGGTACAGCTTCTACATCGACGCCTCCGATCGCCCGTACTTCGTCGTCTTCATCCTGTTTGCGCTGCTGATCGGCTGGTTCGCCTCGCGGCGCCGGCGGATCGAGCAGGAGCTTCGCCGGGCACGCGACGAGCTCGAAGCAGAAGTCGCGATACGAACGCAGCAGGCCAGCCTGCTCGATCTCACGCACGACACTATTTTCGTCCGTGACATGGGCGACGTCATCACGTACTGGAACCGTGGGGCTCAAGAGCTGTATCGGATGGACGTCCGCAGAAGCGATCGGCAAGCCTGCTCACGAGCTGCTGCAAACGATCTTTCCGGAGCCGCTGGACGAGATCCGCGCGGAATTGCTGCGCACCGGGCGCTGGGACGGCGAGCTCAGGAAGACACGATCCGATGGAACCGCAGGTGATCGTAGCGAGCCGATGGTCCTTGCGGCGGGACGAGCTGGACCTGCCGGTCGCGATCCTGGAAACCAACAACGACATCACCGAGCGGAAGCGGCGGGACGAGAAGATCCGGGAGCTCAACGCCGACCTCGAACGGCGGACCCTCGAGCTGGAAGCGAGCAACAAGGAGCTCGAAGCCTTCGCCTATTCCACGTCGCACGACCTGCGAGCGCCCCTTCGCCATATGGCGGGTTATTCGGAGCTCCTGCAGAAGAACGCATCCTCGGTTCTGGACGAGAAGAGCCGGCGCTACGTGGCGATGCTCCTCGAATCGGCAAAGCGGATGGGCGATCTCATCGACGACCTTCTGGCCTTCTCGAGGATCGGACGGGCCGAGACGCGGAACACGCTGGTCAGCCTGGGGCCGCTGGTGACAGAAGTCGTGAGTGAAGTCGAACGTGACACGGAAGGTCGCAGCATCGCCTGGAGAATCGGCGCATTGCCCACTCTGCATGGTGACCGCTCGATGCTGAGGCTTGTCCTGCTCAACCTCGTTGCGAACGCCGTCAAGTTCACGCGCACCCGGGCGCAGGCCGAGATCGAGATCGGGTGCGCCGACGGCAAGCAGGGCGAGGTCGTCGTCTTCGTGAGAGACAACGGCGTCGGTTTCGACATGAGGTACGTGAAGAAGCTCTTCGGTGTATTCCAGCGCCTGCATCGTGCCGATGCGTTTGAAGGCACCGGGATAGGACTGGCCACGGTTCAACGTATCATTGCTCGTCATGGCGGCAGAGTGTGGGCTGAGAGCGTCGTGGACGGAGGCGCCACGTTCTATTTCTCGGCTCCCAAAACCACAGGGGTATGAAACATGAGCGGATTGGGACGTATATTGCTGGTCGAGGATGACCCCAAGGACGTCGAGCTCACGCTGACGGCGCTGGATGAATACAACCTCGCCAACGAGGTCGTTGTCGCTGGCGACGGCGAGGAGGCCCTCGACTACCTCTATTGCCGGGGCAACTTCGCGACGCGCACCAAAGAGAACCCCGCCGTCATCCTGCTCGACTTGAAACTGCCCAAGGTCGACGGACTGGAGGTGCTGCAGCAGGTCAAGGTCCGATGAGAAGCTGAAACTGATTCCCGTCGTGGTGCTCACCTCGTCGCGCGAGGAACGCGACATGGTGGCGAGCTATCAGCTCGGCGTGAACGCCTACGTGGTCAAGCCGGTGGATTTCCACGAGTTCGTCAATGCGATCAAGGAGCTCGGGGTCTTCTGGGCGATCATCAACGAGCCGCCGCCGGGAAGCGTGGGCAAGGGGCGCTGAGGTCTGCCTCCGGAGCAAACGCGAGTCATGAACTCTCCCCTGCGCATCCTGCATCTTGAAGACGACGTCAAGGACGCCGAAATCATTCAGGGTGTGCTCGAGACCGGAGGCATCGCCTGCCAGGTCACGCGCGTCGACACCCGGGACGATTTTCTTGCTTCGCTCGAGGCGGGCGGGTTCGACCTGATCCTCGCCGACTTTTCTCTTCCTTCCTTCGATGGCCTCTCGGCCTTGAAGCTGACCCTGGAGCGATGCCCGGAGGTGCCGTTCATATTCGTGTCCGGAACGCTCGGCGAAGAGGTGGCGATCGACGCGCTCAAGATCGGGGCATCGGACTACGTGCTCAAGGAGCGGCTGTCGAGGATCGTGAGCTCGGTGCACCGGGCGTTGCGTGAAGGCCGGGAGCGAGCCGAGCGCAAGCAGGCGGAACAGCAGTTGCGGCGGAGCGAAGCTTTCCTGGCCGAGGGACAGAGGATCAGCCACACCGGGAGCTGGGGATGGGTTCTTTCCAGCGGCAGGGTCACGTGGTCGGAAGAGCAGTACCGCATGCTGGGGTTCGAGCCGGGAGACGCGGAGCCGTCCGTCGATCTGTTCCTGACGGCGCTTCATCCGGAGGATCGATCGCGCGTCCGGCACGACCTCGAAGAAGCCACGCGGGCGAAGCAGGCCTATGCGATCAACTATCGCGTTGTACTGCCGGATGGATCCGTCAGGCATCTGCGCAGCGTGGGCCGCCCTCTCCCGACGGAAGCGGGTGATGTCGACGAATACATCGGCACGACCACGGATATCACGGAGCGCGTGCAGGCGGAAGCCGCCCTGCTAGCGCGCCAGGAACTGCTCGACCTTGCGCAGAAGGCCGCGCGGGCCGTCGCATTCGAGTGGCGCCTCGGCGCCGGCGAGGGGGAGAAACGCCGGTGGCCGGAGCTCGACGGGATGTACGGGCTCGCGCCGGGCACCTACGACGGGACCTTCGATGCCTGGAAGGAGCTCGTCCATCCCGAAGACTGGCCGGCGGTGAAGGACGCGATGGCGCACGCCAACGAGTCCGGCGATGTCGCGGCCGAATATCGCGTCGTTCACCCGGACGGCGCCGTGCGCTGGCTGCAGGCGAAAGGCCGGATGTTCTTCGATGACCAAGGCCGTCCGGCGCGCGTCGTCGGGTTCATGCTCGACGTCACCGAGCGACGTCACGGCAGAGGAGGAATTGCGGCGACTGGAATCCCGGCTTCGCCAGGCCCAGCGCCTCGAGGCGATGGGAACCCTCGCCGGCGGCATCGCGCACGATTTCAACAACATCCTCGGAGCGATCCTGGGCTACGGCGAAAGGGCGTTGCGGGAGGCTCCCCGGGGCAGCCGGTTGGGTCGGGATCTGGAGAGCATCCTCGCGGCAGGCGAGCGCGGCCGCGCGCTCGTGGATCGCGTCCTCACGTTCAGCCGCAGCGGCGCGGGGGAGCGGATCGCCGTGCACGTGGAGGGAGTGGTTCGCGAAGCGCTCGACCTGGTCGCCGCGAGCGTGCCTCCAGGCATCGCCATCGAGGCAGCGCTGCAGGCGGGCCGTGCCGCGACGCAAGGCGACCCGACGGAGGTGCACCAGGTCTTGATGAACCTGGCGACGAATGCCGTCCAGGCGATGCCTTCCGGCGGGACCTTGCGCGTGTCGCTGAAGACGGTGCGCGTCGACGCCGCACGCGTCGCGACGATCGGCACGATCGGAGCCGCGGACTACGTCGTGCTGGAGGTCGCGGACACCGGGACCGGCATCCCGCCGGAGATCCTGGACCGGATCTTCGATCCGTTCTTCACCACCAAGGAAGTCAGCGTCGGCAACGGCCTCGGGCTCTCGCTCGTGCACGGCATCGTGATGGAAGCGGGCGGTGCGATCGACCTCACGAGCACGGTCGGCTCGGGCAGCGCGTTCACCGTCTATTTGCCGCGCGCAGGCGACGCGTCCGACGACCTGGGGGACCCCGAGCAAGCCGTGCCGCAAGGTGGCGGTCAGCGGGTCCTGTTCGTCGACGACGAGGAGCCGCTGGTCAGGCTCGCGACGGAGACTCTCGAGGACCTGGGCTATGCGCCGGTGGGCTTTACGTCCAGCGCCGCGGCGCTGGAGGCCTTCCGCGCCGATCCCAAGGGGTTCGATGCAGTGATTACCGACGAGCGCATGCCTGGAATCTCCGGTTCGGCCCTGATCCGGGCGGTGCGGGGCATTCGGCGCTCCGTCCCGATCGTGCTCGTGAGCGGCAACGTGGGCGGAATCGTGACCACCCGCGCCTACAACGCGGGCGCCGACGAGGTCCTCAAGAAACCGCTGTCGGCGCGCGAGCTCGCGACGAGCCTCGCGCGGGTACTGCAGGCCTAGCCCGCGCCCAGGCGAGCCCTCGGAAGCTGCAGCGTCTGCCTGACGAGGCCGGTCAGTGCCGTCGAAGCGGCTCGGTCCAATGTACTTCTGCAACTGCAACGGCCGCTGTTACCGCTGAAACGCGACGGGCGGCCGGCGACAGCCAATGGACACTCCTGCGGTCGAGACTGGGATCTGGTCCAGAAGCGAAGGAACAGCCCAGTGGTCGTCGCCCTGATCGGAGCGATCGCGCTCGTCGCGAGCGTCGGCTCATGGTTCCCGCCGGGGATCGCGGTGGGGATCGGGTTGATCGTGCTCGGCGTGGTCATCGAGTTCACACCCGGAGGGTCGCGGTGAAACCGCAAGCTGCGAACCTCGCTTCGCCTCGCCACCCGCTCGCTCCGGCTCGGTGATGTTCGACCTCGCCGCCTTCGAGGACCGCCAGCTGTTCTGGATCGTTGCGGTCAACACCCTGCTGCACGAGCTCGGCGTGCCGCTGCCGATGATGCCGACTGCACTCGTTGTCGGCGCGCGGGCGGCGTCCGGGGCGATCGATCCGCTCGTGCCGATCGCCGCAATCGTCGCGGCGACCGTGATCGGCAACGCGCTGTGGTTCGCCGCCGGGCGCCGGTACGGCACCGGCGTCCTGAAGCTGGTCTGCCGCCTTTCGCTGTCGGCCGATACCTGCGTGTTGCGCACCCAGACCGCGTTCGGGCGCTGGGGCTGGTCGTCGCTCGTCGTCGGCCGGTTCCTGCCCGGGGTATCGTTGATCGCGCCGCCGCTGGCCGGCGCGCTGGGGATGAAGTGGAGCAAGTTCCTGATCCTCACCGCCGCGGGCGCCGCGCTCTACGCGTTCGTCCTCGTCGGCGCCGGAATGCTCCTCGCCGAGCAGATCGAGTCGGTGCTGCGGCAGCTCGAAGGGCTGTTCGAGGGTCTTGGCTGGCACGCCGTCGTCGCCGTCGCGGTGATCCTCGCGCTCTACGTCGCGTCGCGGTGGTGGTGGCGGCGGCGGGTCGCTCGGACGCTGGATGTCCCTCGCATCTCCGTGGACGAGCTCCAGGCGTTGATCACGGCCGGGGAGGCGCCGCTCGTCGTCGACGTGCGCGGCGCGTCCATTCAAACGGCCGACCCGCGGCAGATCCCGGGTGCGATCGCCGTCGCCCTGGACGCGATCGAGGCGGGCCGTGCAGGGCTCCCCCGCGATCGGCCGATCATCCTGTACTGCGCGTGCCCGAACGAGGCCTCGGCGGCCAAGGCGGCGCGCCTGCTCCTGGCGCGCGGGTACACCCGGGCCCGCCCGCTTCATGGCGGACTGGACGCGTGGATCGCCGCCGGTCACACGGTCGAAGCGGCCGCGTCCTTGGCTGACGAAGCGGGCGAGCCCAGTCGGCCGGGACTGACCAAGACCGCGTAGGTACCTCAGACAACATCTGACAGAAAAGGCGGCAACGCGGACATCGCGACGAAACCTGCGCGCGGGAGCATGGAGGCGTACGAAGAGATACCAGAGGCCCGCCATGCAAGTGATCGATACCCGTGAACTCGAGCGACTCGTGCGGACGAGGTTTCCCGCGCGCCAACGGTTCTCCGCGGACGCGGATCTCGGCCTCGACCGCCAGCGCCTGCCGGCGATCGCATTCGTGCATGGCGGACCCGATCCCTACCTCGACCGTCCGCTCGATGCGTGGCTTCAGGGCGGTGCGGCATTCGTCTCGCTCTATGCGCTGTTGAACCGCTTGTGCCGCGCCGGCGCCCTCGTCCCCGGCGAGTACGCGGTCACTCGGAGGGTCTGAACGTTCGCCTTCGGGATGACATCCGTGCCTGCGCCGCGAATCTCGCGCGTTGGCTGTCCCGGGGCTCGTAGGCGGGGCTCGCTGAGCTTTCGACCGTCGGCACTGCTCCTGCCATAGCGAACGCAGTGTTCAACGCAACCGGCAAGCGAGTCTGGTCGCTACCGATTCTTCCCGAAATGCTGTTGTAGGGCCTTGTCTAGCTGGCGAGCGCCCGCCGCAGCATCGCGTTCGCTTGAGCGATCGCCGCGCGAGCGGCGGCGCATCCGTTGCCGTCGCTCAGCATGAGGAAGTCGTGAAGCACCCCGAGATAGCGGCTGAAGGTGACGGTGACGCCCGCGGCGATGAGCCGGTCCGCATAGGCCTCGCCCTCGCGGCCCTGCGCGTCGAGCCCGCTCGTGATCACGAGCGCCGGCGGCAGGCCGCGCAGCAGATCGACTGACGCGCGCAAGGGCGACGCGGCCGGCGTGTTGCGTGCGGGGCCATCCGCGTCGGCATCGGTGACCGGATAGAACAGCACCTGCGCGCTGATCCTGGGCCCGCCGCGTTCCTTGGCCAGCAGCGCGACCGCGGCTGACAGGTTGCCGCCCCGGCTGTCGCCGGCGACGGCGAGGCGGCTGGCGTCCACCCCGATGGCGCCGCCGTTGAGCGCGACCCACCTGGTCGCCGCATAGGCCTCTTCGATCGCCACCGCGGACGACACCTCGAGCGAACGGTCATAGTCGAGGAACACGACCGCGGCTTTCGCGCCGTCGGCGATCTCGCGGATCAACCGCTCGTGCGTTCCCTCGTCGCCGAGCGTCCACCCGCCGCCGTGGAAGTACATCACGACGGGCAGCGCCCCAACCCCGCCCCGGGGCCGGGCGATGCGCAAGGCGATCTTGCCCCTCGGACCCCCGGGAATGCTGCGGTCCTCCACTTCCGCGCGGGTCGCGCGGGAAGGATCGTTCGCGGCGGAGGAGACCAGGGTGAGCATGCTTGCACGTTACTCGTTGACCTGAGTCAAGTCTTTGCCCCGGCTTGAAACCTTCTGAAACCGGGCGCGCCTGACCCGCGCCGGAAGGCGGCCTCTGAAACGGTCTGAAATTTCCTGAACAGGTCCTCTACAATCCACCCCCTATGGGTCCGGAGTCACCTGCTGAGCCGGGGATCGTCGAGTTCGGCCGCTTCCGGATCTTCCCCCAGCGCCGCGAGCTTCTTGCCGATGGCCGGCCGATCGAGCTCGGCGGGCGTGCGTTTGACCTCCTCATGGCGCTGGTCGCGGCCCCCGGAGCCGTTCTGAGCAATGCCGAGCTGATGCAGCGCGTCTGGCCGGGCCGGGTCGTCGACGAAAACAGCCTCCAGGTCCAGATCTCGGCGCTGCGCAAGGCGCTCGAGCCGGACCGCGATCTCGTCCGTACCGTCGCCGGGCGCGGCTACCAGTTCGCGGGCGAGCTTCGGGCGGCGGTTTCCGCTCTGCCCCGCTCGCCGACGAACCTTCCGGAGCGCGTTTCGGAGCTGATCGGCCGCGACGCCGAGCTCCGCGACGTGACGGAGCTCGCGCGGGCGCATCGGCTGGTCACCCTGATCGGTGCCGGCGGCATCGGCAAGACGCGACTGGCACAGGAGGCGGCCCGCCAGCTGCTGCCCAGGTTCGCCGACGGCGTGCGGGTCGCCGAGCTTGCCCCGCTCTCCGATCCCGAGCTCGTCCCCGTCGCCGTCGCGACCGCGCTCGGGATCACGTTCGCCGGGGGCGCGGTGTCGCCCGAGCGGGTTGCCGCGGCGCTCGGCGCAAGAGAGCTCCTGCTGGTGCTCGACAATTGCGAGCACGTGATCGAGGCGGCAGCCCGCATGGGCGAGGCGCTGTTGCGCGCTAGCTCTTTGACGTGCGTCCTGGCGACCAGCCGCGAGCCGTTACGGGCGGAAGGGGAGTACGTCTACCGGGTGCCGTCGCTCGAGGTTCCCCCGGCGGAGGCCCGGGCGTTGGACGAGCTCCTGCAGGCCGGAGCCGTGAGGCTGTTCGTCGCGCGGGTGCGCGCGGCGGAGCCGCACGTCACGCCCGATCGGCGCCTCGCGGCGATCGCCGGCGCAATCTGCCGGCGCCTGGACGGCATCCCTCTGGCGATCGAGCTGGCGGCCGCGCGCGCCGCTGCCCTCGGGTTGGAAGGCCTCGCGTCCCGGCTCGACGACCGGTTCCGGGTTCTCACCGGCGGTCAGCGCACGGCGCTGCCCCGGCACCAGACGCTGCGGGCGACGCTCGACTGGAGCTACGAGCTGCTCCCGGCCGCCGAGCGCGTGGTCCTCGCTCGGCTCGCGACGTTCGCCGGCGCCTTTACGCTGGTGTCGGCGAGCGCGGTCGTGGCGAGCCGCGAGATCTCCGCGCCGGATGTCGTCGACTGCGTCGCAAACCTGGTGACGAAATCGCTCGTCACTGCCGACGCCAGGGACGCGACGGTGCGCTATCGCCTGCTCGAGACGACGCGCGCCTACGCCCTCGAGAAGCTCGCCGGGGGCGGCGAGCGCGAGGAGTTCGCGCGACGCCACGCGGCGTACTACCGGGATCTCTTCGAGCAGGCGGAGTCCGAGTCGAGAACGCGGCCCGTGGCCGAGTGGCTGGACGCGTACGGCAGCCAGATCGACGACGTGCGCGCGGCGCTGGACTGGGCCTTTTCGCCGGGAGGCGAAGCGCGGGTCGGCGTGGCGCTAGCGGTCGCCGCGGTGCCGCTGTGGATGCACCTGTCGCTGGTGGACGAGTGTCGTGCGCGCGTCGCGCAGGCGCTGGCGGGCCTCGCGACCGCAGCGGGCAGCGACGTGCACCGCGAGATGCGGCTCCAAGCGGCGCTGGGCGCGGCGCTGCTGTACACGGGTGTCGGGCCGGAAGTGACGGCCGCGTGGACGCATGCGCTTTCGCTCGCCGAGCGCCTCCACGACACTGACTATCAGCTGCGCGCGCTCTGGGGGCTCTGGGCGGATCGCCTGAACAACGGCAAATTCCGCGAAGCGCTGGCGCTGGCCGAGCAGTTCTCCCGAGTTGCCGCGCACTCGGCCGATCCCGTCGATCCACTGGTCGGCGACCGGTTGATCGGCTTCGCGCTGCACTGCCTGGGAGACCAGGCCGGCGCGCGGCGGCACACCGAGCGCATGCTCAGTGGCTATGTTGCTCCCGTTCACGGCGCGCACATCGTCCGTTTTCAGTTCGACCAGTTGGTCGTGGGGCGCATGGCGCTGGCGCTGATCCTCTGGCTGCAGGGATCTCCGGATCAGGCCATGCGGACGGTGGAAAGGACTGTCGACCACGCTTTCGCGATCAATCACGTGCTCTCGCGCTGCATCGTGCTCGCCCAGGCAGCGTGCCCGGTGGCGCTCTTCACCGGCGATCTCGGGACCGCGGAACGCTTCGTGGCCATGCTGCTCGACACCAGTGCCGGCCACGGACTGGACAGCTGGCATGGCTTGGGCCGCTGCTTCCAGGGCGTGCTGCTCATCAAGCGCGGCGAGGTCGTCACCGGCCTGCGGGTGCTGCGCACCGCGCTCGACGAGCTTCCCGAGTTCAGACCCTCCGTGCGCTACACGGCGGTCCTCGGCGAAATGGCAGCGGGCCTCGCCCGCGCGGGAGAGATCGGGAAGAGCCTTGCGGCGATCGACGGGGCGCTCGAGCGATCGCTGCGCAACGAGGAGCGCTGGAGCGTCGCTGAGCAGCTGCGCATCAAGGGCGAGCTCGTCGTGCTGGAGGGCTCACCGAGTGCCGCCGCAGCGGCCGAGGACTACTTCCTGCGATCGCTCGACTGGGCGCGCCGCCAGGGGGCGCTCGCCTGGGAGCTGCGCAGCGCCACGAGCCTGGCTCGGCTGTGGGGTGCCCAGGGCCGGACCCGCGAGGCGCGGGAGCTCCTGGCGCCGGTGTACGGCCGGTTCACCGAAGGCTTCGGGACGGCCGATCTGCAGGCGGCGAAGGCGTTGCTCGACGCGTGATCGAGCCGACGAGGTCGGACCTCTGGAATCGCAGCCCATGCCTCCCGTATCCGGCGTGTCCGGAATCGTCCAGTTCGGGCGCTTCAGGGTCCTGCCCCATCGCCGCCAGCTGCTTGCCGACGGCCAGCCGATCGAGCTGGGCGGACGCGCGTTCGATGTGCTCATGGCGCTCATCGAGGCGCGCGGGGCGGTCCTGACCAAGGACGAGCTGATGGGCCGCGTCTGGCCGGGCCGGATCGTCGAAGAGAACAGCCTGCATGCCCAGATCTCGACCCTGCGCAAGGCCTTCGCAGGGCAGCGTGATCTCATTCGCACGGTCGCCGGCCGCGGCTACCAGTTCACGGGCGAGATCCACGCCGCCGCGCCCGCGGCGACCGTTGCGGCCCCCCAGCGGGTGCCGACGAATGTTCCCGAGCCGGTTTCCGAGCTGATCGGCCGGGCGGCCGAGCTCCGCGAGGTGACGGAACTGGTCGGCGCGCATCGCCTGGTCACGCTGGTCGGCGCCGGGGGAATCGGCAAGACGCGGCTCGGCCTGGAGGCGGGTCGGCAGCTGCTGCCGGAGTTTTCCGATGGGGTGTGGGTGGCGGAGCTCGGGCCGCTCGTCGACCCGGGACTCGTTCCCATCACCGTTGCCGCCGCGCTCGGGGTCACGCTCGCTGCGGGGGCGCCGTCCCCCGAACGCGTCGCGGCCGCGCTCGGCACGAAGCAGATCCTGCTGGTCCTCGACAATTGCGAGCACGTGATCGAGGCGGCGGCCGACATGGCCGCGGCGCTGCTGCGCGCCGCGCCCACCGTCGTGATCGCGACCAGTCGCGAGCCGCTGCGCGTGGACGGGGAAGCGGTGTACCGGGTGCAACCGCTCGAGGTACCGGGGGAGGGCACGGAGGACCCGGACGAGCTGCTGCGAGCCGGTGCGGTACAGCTGTTCGTTGCGCGCGTCCGCGCTGCGGATCCGCATTTCACGCCCGACCGCCGCATCGCAGCGCTCACGGCGGCGATCTGCCGCGGTCTCGACGGCATCCCGCTCGCGATCGAGCTGGCTGCCGCCCGCACCACCGCGCTGGGTTTGGAAGGCCTCGCCGCCAGGCTGGATGACCGTCTCAGGCTCCTCACGGGCGGCCGCCGCACGGCGTTGCCGCGGCACCAGACGCTGCGGGCGACGCTCGAGTGGAGCCACGAGCTGCTCCCCGCAGCCGAGCGCGTGGTCCTGCGACGCCTGGCGGTGTTCGCCGGCGGTTTCACGCTGGAAGCGGCGAGCACAGTCGCGGCAGGCAGCGATCTCCCGGCGGCCGCCGTCGTCGACGCGCTCGCCAACCTGGTCGAGAAATCGCTCGTCTCGGTCGATGCAGCCGGCCCTACGGCGCTGTACCGGCTGCTCGAGACGACGCGAGCCTACGCCCTCGAGAGGCTGACCGAGAGCGCCGAGTCCGAACTGCTGGCACGCCGCCACGCGGAATACTGCCGCGACCTCTTTGCGCTGGCTGGGTCCGAATGGGAGACGCGTCCCACGGCCGAGTGGCTCGCCGCCTATGGCCGCGAGCTCGACAACGTGCGCGCGGCGCTCGACTGGGCCTTTTCGCCGGGCGGCGACACCGCGGTCGGCGTGGCGCTCACTGCTTCCGCGGTGCCCCTGTGGTTCCAGCTGTCGCTGGTCGACGAATGCCGCGGGCGAGTCGAGCGCGCGCTCGCCGCCAGCGAGCCCGCGTCGGGCCCGGGCGCACGCCGCGAGATGCAGCTCCACGCGGCGCTAGGCTGGTCGCTGATGTATACGCGGAGTCCGGCACGGGAAACCGGCAGCGCCTGGCGGACTACGCTCGAGCTCGCTGAGCGCCTCGGCGACACCGACTATCAGCTGCGGGCGCTCTGGGGCTTGTGGGCGAGTAACGTCAACAACGGGAAGTTCGGAACGGCGCTGGAGCTCGCGAGAAGGTTCTGCAATCTCGCGGCCGAGGCCGCCGATGTGGCCGAAGTGCTCGTCGGCGTTCGACTGGTCGGCGTCTGCCTGCACGTCACGGGCGCCCAGTCCGTTGCCCGCGAACACATCGAGCGCATGCTCGCCCGCTATGTGACTCCCGCTCAACGGTCGCACCTCGTCCGCTTTCAGTTCGACCAGCGCGTGACGGCGCGCAGCACGCTCGTGCGGGTGCTGTGGCTGCAGGGATTTGCGGATCAGGCCATGCGCACCGTCGAAGGCAACATCGGCGAGGCGCTATCGATGAATCACACGCTTTCGCTGTGCAACGCGCTGGCGCAGGCGGCCTGCCCGGTTGCGCTTCTCGCGGGGGATCTGGCGGCAGCGGAACGCTTCAGCGAGATGCTGCTTCACCGTACGGCGAGACATGGACTCGACGTCTGGAATGCCTGCGGCCGCTGCTTCAAGGGCATGCTCCTCATCCAGCGCGGCGATCTCGACCGCGGACTCGCGCTGCTCCGGGCCGGCGTCGAGGAGCAGCGCGAAGTCAAGTTCGTCCAATACCTCACCACTTTTCTCGGCCCGCTGGCAGCAGCCTTCGCCGGCACCGGCCAGGTCGGCCAGGGCCTGGCGGCGATCGACGAGGCGCTCGAGCGCTCCGAGCGCAGCGAGGAACGCTGGAACGTCGCGGAGCTGCTGCGCATCAAGGGCGAGCTCCTCCTGCTGGAGGGCGCGCCGAATGCCGCCGCGGCGGCGGAGGACCACTTCCTGCGATCCCTCGACTGGGCGCGCCGACAGGGCGCGCTGTCGTGGGAGCTGCGCGGCGCCACGAGCCTGGCGCGGCTGTGGCACGCACACGGCCGGACGATCGAGGCGCGCGAGCTCCTGGCGCCGGTGTACGGCCGGTTCACCGAGGGCTTCGGGACGGCCGATCTGCAGACCGCGAAGGCGCTGCTCGATTCCTCCCGAGGCTGATCCTGGCGACGAGATCGAGTTCAACCTCAGTCAAGGCCGAGCGAGAAGAAACGCTCCCGCCATCGCTCCAGCTGCGCAAACGCTGATCAGCCCGTAGCGCGCATCGCGGCGCGCCATCTCGTAGGCCAGGGTCGTAAGGATCCGCCCGCCGGTCGCCGACCACGGGTGACCGACCGCCACCGAGCTCCCGTTTACATTGACGCGATTCCAGTCCACCGGACCGGTCGCGGGACCCTTCCAGCCGCGCTCCCACGCCGCGGCGTTTGCCAGGACCTGCGCGGCAAAAGCCTCGTGGATCTCGAGCAGATCGATGTCCGCGAGCCGGAGGCCGGCCCGCTCGAGCAATCGTGGCACCGTGATGGCGGGAGCCATGAGGAGCCCTTCGCTCGGGTGGAGCGCCGCGTAGTCCATGGCCTCGATGAATGCCAGGGGCTGACGACGCTCCTGCAGCGCCCGCTTCTCGCTCATCAGCAGCACGGCGGAGGCGCCGTCGGTCACGGGCGAGGAGTTGCCGGCGGTAATCGTCCCGCCGGTCCCGAACGCCGGCTTCAGCGTTGCGAGCCGCTCGGCGGATGTGTCGGGCCGCGGACCCGTGTCTCGCGCAACGCCCTCCAGCGGCACGATCTCCGCGGCGAGCTTCGCGCTCGCGGCAACCGCGTGCCGATGGCTGGCAAGCGCGATCTCGTCCTGCCGCTCCCGCGGGATGTCCCATTCCTTGCGGGTGATCTCCATGTGCTCGCCCATCGAAAGGCCCGTCGTCGGCTCGCGGAAGGTAGCCGGGTCTGCGCCGCTCAGCCACTCGACCCCGCCGGCGATTCCGGCGCTGATCCGCCCTTGGCGCAATGGCGTCCGCGATAATCGGTCGCCGTGCGCAGGCCGGTGATGCAGTAGGACGACACCGTCTGCGCCTCGATCGCGGCCGGTAAGCCTGCCTCGAGGACGATCTCGCGGGCGAGATTGGGCTTGCCCCGCTCGGGCACGACCGCGCCGAACGCGATCGCATCGATCCCGCCGGGATCGATGTCATGGCGATCCAGGAGGCCGCGCACGGCATGCTTCGCGAGCGCGAGGGGCCCCAACGACGAAAACGCCTGGCCCGCCTTCACGAACGGCGTCCGGACACCGGCAACGATTGCAACTCTATGGTTTGTCATGACTCTCTCGTGTCGTTAGGCCGGTGAACCTCTCGGCCCTCGGGTGCAACGTATGGGCGAAACGTGCGCTTGACAATGCCGAGCGGGCGGTAATATGATGAACGTCATACAAGCCATGGTCAAGCCCCTTTCCCGGAAGGAAGAGACTCACGAGCGCATCGTGCGAGCTGCCGCGCGCGCGATTCGCAGGCGTGGCTACGAAGGCGTGGGCGTTGCCGAGGTGATGAAGGACGCCGGGCTGACCCATGGCGGGTTCTACGCGCACTTCGACTCGCGCGATGCGCTGCTTGCCGAGGCCGCGGACTGCGCCGGGGCGGACTCCATCGAGAATCTGTCCAAGGCCATCCGCGCGGCCAAGCAGGGCGAGGAGCTGGCGGCGCTGGTCGATGCCTACCTCTCCGACCGGCACGTCGAGGCACCCGAGCGGGGCTGTGCCATTGCGGCTGCGGGATCGGAGGTGCCGCGGCAGCCGGCGGAGGTGCGGCGGGCGACGACGCATCGGATCAAGGAGCTGATCGGGCTGGTGGAGCGGCAGATGTCCGGCTGGGGCAAGGCGGGCACGCACGAGAAGGCGATGGCGATCCTTGCCTGCCTGGTGGGCGCGCTGGTGCTTGCGCGTGCGGTGGACGAGCCGCAGCTGTCGAAGGCGGTTCGCAAGGCGGCGCGGGAGCTGGTCCGCGACTGCGCTGCATAGCTTTTTTTGGCCTGATATATGACGTTCATCATATTGAGGAGCAACCGATGAAGATCCAGGGTTCGGTCGCGCTCGTCACGGGCGCCAATCGCGGGCTGGGGCTCGCGTTCGCGGAGGCGCTGCTCGCGGAGGGCGCGACGAAGGTGTACGCGGCGGCGCGCGATCCGTCGAAGGTCGCGCTCCGCGGCGTGACGCCGCTCAAGCTCGACATTACCCATCCGGAGGAAGTGGCCGCGGCGGCGAGGGCAGCGGGCGACGTCACGCTGCTCATCAACAACGCCGCCGTGCTGCAGGCGCAGCCGTTCCTCGCCGAGGCGGCCGAGGATGCGGCCCGCGCGGCGCTGGAGACGAACTTCTTCGGCACGCTCGCGATGGCGCGCGCGTTCGCGCCGGTGCTGAAGGCGAACGGCGGCGGCGCGATGGTCAACATGCTCTCGGTGCTGTCCTGGCTGAACCTGCCGACGGTCGGCGCCTACGCCGCCTCGAAGGCGGCCGCCTGGGCGCTCACCAATGGCCTGCGGAACGAGCTGCGCGCGCAGGGCACGCTCGTCGTGGGGGTGCACGCGGCCTTCATCGACACCGACATGGCCGAGGGCGTGCAGGCACCGAAGACGCGCCCCGAGGTGGTCGCGCTGCAGGCGCTCGCGGCGGTGGAGCAGCGCCTCGAGGAAGTGCTGGCCGACGAGGTGACGCGCAACGTGAAGCGCGGCCTGGGCGCCGAGCAGGCGAGCTACTTGAAGGCCGCATAGCGGCGGTCCGGAGCAAGGTCGCTTCGCCATGACGCGCGGGCAGCTCGGGATCATCGCCGCGGCGGGGCTCGTGTTCGCGCTCGTCTTCGGCGTGCGCCAGTCGCAGGCGCTCTTCATCGGCCCGCTCAACACGGCGAGCGGCCTGGGCTTCGCGGCGATCAGCCTCGCCTTCGCCTGCGCACAGCTCATGTGGGGGATCACGCAGCCCTTCGCCGGCGTGGTGGCCGACAAGTACGGCACCGGGCGCGTCATCGCCGCCGGGGCGGTCCTCGTCACCCTCGGCACGATCCTCACGCCCTACGCGACGAGCACGTGGCTGCTGGTCTTCCTCATCGGCGTCGTGGCGGCGGGCGGCGCCGGAATGGCAGGGCTCGGCGTGCTGATGTCGGCGGTCGGCCGCGCCACGCCGCCGGAGAAGCGCGGCATGGCGAGCGGCATCGTCAACGCCGGCGGCTCCTTCGGTCAGTTCGCCGTGGCGCCGCTCGCGGTGCTGCTTACCGGCGCGATCGGCTGGGTCGGCGCGCTCACGGCGCTCGGGGTCATGGCGCTTGCGGTCGTGCCGCTCGCGTGGGTGCTGCGCGGGAAGTCCCAGCCGGCCCACGCGAAGGCGTCGGGCGGTGAGCGTGGTGCAAGCACCCTGAGGCACGCGCTGCGCGACGCCTGGGCGGATCCGAGCTTTCTCCTCCTCACTGCGGGGTTTCTCGTCTGCGGCTTTCACGTCGCCTTCATCGGCACCCACCTGCCGGGCGTGGTGGCGCTGTGCGGACTGCCGCCGGAAGTGGGCGCCTGGTCGCTGTCGCTCATCGGGCTTTTCAACATCGCGGGCAGCTTCGCCGCCGGCTGGGCGATCGGCCACTGGCGAATGAAGACGGTGCTCTCGATCCTCTACGCGTCGCGCGCGGTGGCCGTGCTCGCCTTCCTCGCCGCGCCGAAGACCGCGACTACCTTCATGCTCTTCTCGGTGGCGATCGGCTTCACATACCTCGCCACCGTGCCCCCGACCATGGGCCTGGTCGCAAAGCTCCACGGGATGCGCTTCGTCGCGACGCTCTTCGGAATCGTCATGCTGTCGCACCAGGTCGGCGGCTTCCTCGGCGCGTGGCTGGGCGGCTACCTCTTCGAGCGCACCGGGAGCTACGACTGGCTGTGGTACATCGACATCATGCTCGCGGTCGGCGCCGCGCTCATCCACATGCCGATCCAGGAAGCGCGCAGCCTCAGGCCGGCGGTTGCGGTGTAGCGGTGGTTCCTTCCCGCAGGCGCACGTAATGAAATGGAACTCCCGTATGAGCGTCGAAGAGACCGTGGCCCGCTGGGGCGCGGGTCCCCCCGCGAGCTGATGGGCGAGTAGCCGCGCGGCCCCAACTCATCGTCTTGCGGTAAGCGTACCGGCGCCCCGTGAGCTTGCTCACGACCCTTTTCCGACCCCCTCGAAATCGCCAGCGCGGAGTGACTCGATAAGGCCGCCGCTGAACTCGGCATCACCGAGGAACGTCATGCGAAAGATGAAAGCTGATTCTCTCGCAGACCTGGTGAGGATGGCCGCGACGCTCAGCCTGCAGCTGACCCGAAACGGCAACACTTTCGCCAGGCCAAGAATCGGTCGATAACCTCTCGGTCTGGAACAGGGGTGGCCGCGCCGCGATTCTCTGGACGGCGGTCGGCGGCTTCGCTTGAACGGTGTCGGTTATCGACTCAAGTCGCGCGCGGCGCTGATTGCACCGCCCCTTGATTGCGCTTTCCTCTCTGAGGTCGATCGAACCCTGCTGGTCGCGCAACCGATACCAAGGTATCGACCAATACCATCGTCCGATGGTTTCGCGTTCACGTTAGTGGCGCAATTGGCGCGTGACGGGGCTGTCGCAGCCCGCGTCTCCTGGAAACCACATGACCACCGAAGGAAGACCCATGTCGATTTCCTTGAAGAGAGCCCTGAGTGCCTTTGCCGCCGTCATGGCGATCGGCGCCGTTCTATCGCCCCATTCGAGCGCGCTCGCTCAAGGGGGTCGCCCAAGCAACGCGCCCTCGAGCGTGCTGCCCACCGGCGGCGGGCAAGCCCTGCTCGATACGTCTGACACGGTGATCCTGTTGCTCGATCATCAAGCCGGTCTGTTCCAGACGGTGAAGGACATCGACGTCGCCGAGCTGCGGAGGAACGTCAAATGCTCGCGAAGCTGGCGACACTGCTGAAGATCCCCGTCATCACCAGCGCATCCGAGCCCGGCGGGCCGAACGGACCGCTCATGCCGGAGATCCATGAATTCGCGCCGCACGCGGTCTACGTGCCGCGCAAGGGTGAAGTAAATGCCTGGGACAACGAGGACTTCGTCAAGACCGTGCGCGCCACCGGCCGAAAGACGCTGATCATGGCGGGGGTCTGGACCAGCGTCTGCGTGATGTTCCCGGCGCTGGACGCCAAGGCGGCGGGGTTCAAGGTCTATGCCGTGATGGACGCTTCCGGCGATCCGAGCGAAATGGCGTCGCGGACAACGGTCGCTCGCTTCGCCCAGGCCGGCGTCATCCCGACCTCTACAAATGCCGTCCTGTCCGAGACGCACCGCACGTGGAACCGTCCTGAAGCGGCCGAGCTTGCCAAGTTGTATGGCCTCGTGGCGCCGAACTACGCCGCCGTGGTGGAGAGCTACCAGAAGGCCCAGGAGGTCGCGAAGCAGCAAAAGAAATGAGGACGGCCAGTGATCAGGACACATTTCGGCTTGTGCACCCGGCCGGGGCCCGCACGGCACCCGTAACCCGCGGCGCCCTGGGCGGTGACCCGAAGGGTCTCTTGCGCCGACTCGCTGCACTCGCCATCGTCGCGATCGCCGCGACCGAGATCCTCGGCTGCGCGGCAGCCCCGGAAGTCTTGCGCGAGAACCGCAGGGCGGTCGAGCGGCCGGGCGCGTTCGTCAACTGAGCCCCGCGGCGCGTACTGCGCCGGAAGCTCAGCGGGGGCGCGTCACCGCGTAGTCCCCGGGCAGCAGGACGCCGGCCCGGCAAGCCGGGAGTGCGATCGCTGCGCGCGCGCTGCCATCCGCACGAATACCTCTCGCTTCAGCCGTAATACGCACGGCCGCTCATGACATAGGAAGAGCGCCCCCGCGCCTCATGATGGTTCCACTCCATTGTGGAGCCAACTCTTTCGAAAGGAACTGCATATGAAACTTGCACGCATCGCTTCTGTCATCGCCGTCACGACGGCGCTGGCGACTCCCTTCACTGCCTCAGCCCAGTGGTGGGGCGACGACCCGTATTGGAAAGAGCAGCTGAGCCGGCGGCCGAGCACCGAAGCCCCGGCGGCTGCGCGCAGCGGCGACACCGACCTCTTCGGGCGCCCGGTTGTGCGCCTGGAGGGCACCGAAGGCTTCACGCCGTTCTACCCGCTACCCGCGTTCTGGGCTAACCGGTACCCCGAGCAGTCCACCGGCTACGCGGCCCAAGGAGCCACGATGCGGGACGTACCCATGGTCGACGAGGCGCCGGAGCGCAACGCGGGTGCAGCGATCGTCGAGGGTGCCAACGCCGAGCGCAACCAGCTCGAGAAGGACGGGTTCCCGCAGTTCAATCAATAGCCATCGCGTCAGTGGTTCGAGAAGGGCTACCGAACTCCGTTCACCCGGCGGCGCAGCGCCGCGTCGCCGCCGCCGGGCCGAAAGAGTCAGGGCCGCGCAGTCGGTGACGGCCGTAACACCCGGCAACCACTCGGACACGAACCAGTAGCGGTCGATCCTCAGACTTCAGTTCAAGCGGCGAAGGGCTGTCGCGCATTGAGCAAACGAGAATGAGCATGCAAACGGACACCGGCATTAATTGGATCGGGCTCGCGGCCCGCATCGCGGGAGTGGCGCTGCTGGCGGCAGCCTCTCTCGCCGCGATTGCCGACCAGAGCGGGAGGTTCGTCGGGGTTCACGAGGTTCCGCCGTTCGTCTGCGACCGTGTGGAGATCGTGCAGGTTGAAGTCTCCTTTCCAGGCAGCCCGGTCTGCGCGCGGCGGCCGGGCGACTGAGCTTCCCATGGTTCCAGTGTGATGATTCCAGGAGATCGAGCGATGCGTACCGGAAGCCGAGCTGTCCATGTCAGGTTACTCAACCTCTTCATGGTGCTGGTCCTCGCCGCCGCTGCTTTCGGCAGCGCCCGCGCGGGCGAACCCGCCGAAACGGTGCTGCTCGTCGCAACACCGGAGCTCGGGGCAGACTACAGCCACACGGTTCTGATCGCGAAGCGCCTCACGCATGGGCGCTATCTCGGAGTGATTCTCAACCGGCCCACGCCGATGTCGCTCGGCGCGCTCTTTCCCGACCACGAGCCCTCGAAGAAGGTCGTGGACCCGTTGTACCTCGGGGGCCCGATTGCGGCCGACGCGGTGTTCGCGCTGGTGCGAACGAAGGAGAGCCCGGGCGAGGGATCGCTGCAGCTCGCGCCGGATCTGTTCCTGGCCACCAGCGGCCAGGTGATCGACGGCATCATCGAGCAGCGGCCTGACCGCGCCCGGTTCTACGCCGGAGTGGTGGTCTGGGAGCCGGGCGAGCTCGCGGCGGAGATCGCGAGCGGCTTCTGGTTCGTGAGGAGCGCCGACACCGATGTCGTGTTCAAGAAACAGACCAAAGGCCTGTGGGAAGAGCTCGTTCGCCGCTCGCGCGCCGTGACGGCAAGCCTTCCCGTAGGCAGGTCGTAACGACGGAGCAGCCCGACCGCTAGCGCGCGGCGCTGTCCGCGGCCGCGAGCGGGAGGAGCTTGACCGGTATCGCGCCTTGCTCGCGCATGCGCTCCGCCTTGGCGCGCTCCTGCAGCCAGTTCGGGAACCACATGGCGATCGAGGGGAAGGTCAGCACCAGCGCCACGCAGATCACCTGGATGACCATGAAATCCGCCATGCCGCGGTAGATGGTGGCAAGGTTCCATTCCTGCACCACCTGCTTGAGGTAGTAGGCGGACATCGCGACCGGCGGCGACAGGAACGCGGTCTGGAGCACCACCGCGACGACGCAGGCGAACCACACCATGTCGTAGCCCAGCCCCTTGGCCACCGGGGCGAGCAGCGGCAGGAAGATCAGCACGATCGCCGGCCACTCGAACGGCCAGCCGAGCAGGAAGATGAGCGCGAGCAGCAGCGACATCGTGCCCCAGGCGGGCAGCGGCGCGGCGAGCAGCATCTGGGTGATCCAGGTCGCCGTTCCGAGCCAAGCGAACACCGAGCCGAAAACGTTGGAGGCGACCGCCAGGAACAGCACCATGGCGGTCGTCGCCATGGTGCTGTTGCAGGCGTCGAGCAGCCCCCGCCAGGTGAACTTGCCGTAGGCGATGGCGAGCACGACGGCGCCGAGCGCGCCGAGCGCCGCCGCCTCGGCCGCGGTCGTGAACCCGGCGAGGATCGCGCCCAGCGTCATGAGGGTCAGAACCGTCACCGGCACCAGGCCGACCAGGCATTCCCACAGCACGACCTTCACCGACGTCTGGCGCTCCGCCACCGGCACCGGCGGGCCGAGCTTCGGATTCAAGAAACTGCGGACGAGGGTGTAGGCCATGTACATGCCCGAGAGCAGGAACCCGGGGCCGAAGGCAGCCGCATACAGGTCGATGATCGAAATGTCGAGCACCGGCGCCATCACGACCAGCATCACCGAGGGCGGGATCAGGATGCCGAGCGTGCCGCCGGCGGCGATCGCGCCGGCCGACATGCGCACGTCGTAGCCGGCCTTGATCATCATCGGGCCGGCCATGATGCCGAGCAGCGTCACCGTGGCGCCGACGGTGCCCGCGGCGATGCCGAACAGCGTCGCCGTGGGGATCACGACCACGTAGAGCGCGCCGCGCACCGGCGCGAACAGGTCGCGGAACGCCCTGAACAGGCGCTCCATCAACCCGGCCTGGTCGCAGATATAGCCCATCAGGATGAACAGCGGCACGGCGACGAACTCGTCCTGCTTCATGAGGCCGAAGGTCTGCAGATAGGCGAGGTTGAACACTTTCGCCCCGAGGCCCATGTAGCCGAAGATCAGCGCGAGGAACAGCAGCGTGAAACTGATCGGCAGGCCGATGAAGATGGCGGCGAGCAACACCACGAGCATCACCATGCCGAGCAGCTCGAGGCCGGTCACGGCGCGGGCCTCATACCTTGAGCTTTTTCCGGTGCTCGAACTCGCGCCCGAAGCGGATCCGGTAGCAGGACTTGAGCGACTCCGCGACACCCTGGATCATGAAGAGCGCCGCCGCCAGCGGAATCGTGGCGCGAAACGGCCACATGATGGCCCGCCAGTTGCTCTCCTGGGAGCGCTCGCCCGCCGCGTACGAGTACGACGCACCGTCGATGCCGACCGCCATCAGGAAGATCATGGTGGGAAAGAACAGCACGAGGTACGAAGCGAGGTCGATGATCCCCCGCGTCCGCTCCGAGTACTTGTCCCAGAAGATGTCGGTGCGGACATGCGCGCCCTTGTACAGCGCGTAGCCGCAGGCGAGCATGAAGCTCGCGCCGTTCGCCATGGTGCTCGACTCGAAGACCCAGACGGTCGGCGCGTGAAAGAAGTGCCGCGCCACGACTTCGTAGGTGATCGTCACGACGAGGAAGATCTGCGTCAGGGCGCAGAGCCTGCCGGTGACGTCGGAAAACCGGTCGATGTGCCGGATGGTCGCGTAGAAAACCGGCGGGAAGTCGCCGCTTGCGCCGCGGGCACGCGGCGTCCCGGTGCTGACCGACATGGGTGGGCGTCCTCCGCGCGCGATTCTAGCGGAGGCGCGCGCTCACGGCGAGTTACTTGACACCTTCGGACCGCGGCGCCTACTGTGGCGTTCGCCCGCGAGGCGGGCGAACGACCTCGGAGGAGATCCAATGCGCAGGCTCGTTCCAGTCCTCATCGCCTTGCTGGGCGCAGCTCTAGTGATGGCCCCGGGACCCGTTCTTGCCCAAGGCGAAGATGGTCCTGAAGGGGCAGTCGTCGCACCCGGCGTCTTCCAACCTGCACCTCATCTTCAGGCTGTGGGCGGAGACGGTGGAGAAGATGTCCGGCGGCCGCCTGAAGATCGAGACCCAGCCCGGCGGCGCGATCGTGCCGCCGTTCGAGGTGTTCGATGCCGCATCCAAGGGCGTGCTCGACGTAGGCATCGCGCCCTTCGGCTACATCCAGGGCCGGCACCCGGCGACCATCCCGATGTCGCACGGCCCGCTGTTCGGCATGGACGGCATGGACTACTACGCCTGGTACTACGACGGCGACGGCATGAAGCTGCTCGAGGAGTTCTACCGCGACATCCTCAAGCTGAACCTCGTCGGCTTCCCGGTTCCCACCGACTATCCGCAGGGCCTGGGCTGGTTCAAGAAGCCGATCAAGAACCTCGCCGACCTCAAAACGCATAAGGTTCCGCATCTACGGCATCGGCGCGGAGACCTACGGTAAGCTCGGCGTGGCGGTGGTGACGCTTCCACCCCAGAGATCGTGCCGGCGATGGAGCGCGGCGTGATCCAGGGCGCGGAGTGGATCAACTGCCTGGAGGACCGGAAGCTCGGCCTGCACAAGGTCGCCAAGTACTACTACACGCCCGGAATGCACGAGACGGTCACCGGCGCGCAGATCATCATCAACAAGGACGTATGGGCCAAGCTGCCGCCCGACCTGCAGGAGATGATCAAGGTGGCGAGCGTATACGCCACCATGCAGCGCAACTTCGCCTTCAACCGGGAAACCGCCGACGCCTGCAAGGAGCTGATCAAGGAAGGCGTCCAGATCCTCCGCACGCCGGACGACATCCTGAAGAACTTCCTCGAACGTGGGAGAAGATCCAGGCCGGGTACGTGGAGAAGGACCCGTTCTACCGGAAGGTGATCGAAAGCCAGAAGAAGTACGCCGAGACGGTGGTGCCGTTCCGGCTGTCGTGGTTCCCGCCGTACGAGTTCGCGGGGCAGTACTACTGGAAGGACAAGGTCTACCGCATCAAATAGGCGCGCCGCCGCAAGGTTCGCCGCGAGTCGCGCGGGCGCCGGGGCAACCCGGCGCCCGTTGTATTTCTGACCGCTGCCGACCTGCGCGTCCCGGCTGGGCGGAACGGCGCGGGGTCGCGAACCGCCCGCTCCCAGCCGATCCAGTCGTTGCTTGGCCGTCTCCATCGCGCGGTTCCCGAGTGGGTGCATGGGCATCCCACCAACGGTAGCGGCACCGCGACCGTCGATCCTGCTGAATCGTGCGCTCGTGCCGCCGCCACCGCTCTACCCGCGTCCGGCCGTGACGACTGCAATCGAATCGGCGGTGGTTGTCATCGCTTGGGACGCAGCAGGGGCGTCAACTCGAGCCGAGTCATGAGCCACGCCTAAGGAGGCGCAGTGTCACAAGCCAGGACGGGGTCGATCGCCGTCGTCGCACGGCTCGCCATCGCGCCTGGACGCTCGCGGCGCCGGCGGCCGCCGGTCTGCGCACGAGTACGTTACCGACCCAACCCTGCGCACCCGTCCCGACACCGCGCACTGAGCGGACGAAAGCGGGGTTTGGGTTCCTGTTGTGGTGTCCGAGCGAGCGGAGACCCGAGCCATGAAGACCCGAAGCCTCAGCGTCTACCTCAGCCTCTTGAACGTTGACGCCGTCGTCAAGCCCGCCTTCGCCGAGTTGCTCGCGCGCGTGCGCACATCCCTCGGGCGGGGCGTGCCGCGCGGACCCGAGGTGCTGCGCGTCGGCGACCTGGAGGTGGACGTCATCCGGCGCCGCGCGCGGCGCGGCGAGAACCGCATCGACCTGACGCGCCAGGAGTTCGCGCTGCTCGCGCTGCTCGCCCGGAGCAACGGCGAGGTGCTGTCGCCGAGCTTCATCACCTCGCGGGTGTGGGACATCTATGTCGACACCGCCAAGTATGCGGCGGACGTGGCGATCCGGCGGCTGCGGGCGAAGGTGGACTACCCCGACTCGCGCAAGCTCATCCACACCGTCCGCGGCGTGGGGTACGTCCTCGAAGAGCGCGGCGCGGCGTGACCTGGGACGAGAAATCGCTGGATGCTTTCCTCGCCGACCCGCAGAAGGCGATTCCCGGAAACGTGATGCCTTTCCCCGGCACCGCGGATGCGAAACAGCGCGCCGAGGTCGCCGACTACTTGAAGGCCCTCCAGTAAGAGTCCTCATCGCCATCGCGTTCTCCCCGGTCGTCGCCGGCGGAGCCGCTCTCGGCACCGCCGACTGCGGCTGCGACGGGTAGCCGATCGGGAAGCGCGACGGCAGGCCGCGAACGCAGCCGCGCATCAGGCTCCACGACGACCGCAAGAAAGCGAACGGGTCCCGCTTTCGGGATCTCCGTCGCTTCTTCCCTGGGGCGTATCTCCGGAAGCGAACAGCCGGCGCGAGACGATCGGTTGGCGTAGCAGTGGCGGCTGACACGCGTTCGTATCGGCCGGCACGGCGCAGGCCGGTCGCGGCGTACGCACGACACCGTGGTTCCCCAGACTCGAGCCCATGAGTCATCTGACTAACGGGCAGCGGGACTGAAATGGGTTCGTTCAGCATCGGCCACTGGGCCATCGTCCTCGCGATTGTGGCGCTGATCTTCGGCACTAGGAGACTGCGCAACCTGGGCGCGGATCTTGGCGGGGCGATACGCGGGTTCAAGGACGCGATGCGCGAAGGCGGCGGGAAGCCGGGCGAGCTCCCGGCCTCCGGGCGCACCGCGGATTGACCGGACATGACTGCGTAACACGTCGATCCTCATGTTGACCGTTGCCGCTTCTAGCCTTGGCCGTGGCCTCCTGCATCTCCTCGCCCGGGGCCGCTTGATTGACGCGTTGGCGCTCTATCTCGCGCAGCCGGTCAAGCGCAACAGTCCTTCAACAGCTGCCGATGCGCAATCTCTCTCCGCGATGCTTCGGCACGGCGATGTCCTGCTCACGGACGGCAACACCCGCATGGCGGCGCTGGTGAGACGCATCACCGGATCGACCTGGTCGCACGTCTCGATGTACGTCGGTCCGCTGGAAGAGGGGCCGGATCCGCGCTGCATCGTCGAAGCGGACATCGCGGCGGGCGTCAGAGCGGTGCCGCTCTCCGAGTTCAAAGGGCAGCGGGTGCGCATATTGCGTCCCACGGGCCTGGACGACACCGAGCGACGCCGCCTTGCGGACTGGGTCGTAAGCCGAATCGGCGCCGAATATGACCTGGACCATGCCTTGGCTCTGGGGAGACGGTTTCTGCGGCTGCCGTTGGCTTCCCGTTCGCCGTCGGCGCCGAGCACGATGGCGCAAGGCGCTACGCGGTTCATCTGCTCCAGCTTGCTGGCCCAGGCGTTCGTGCTGGTCGGATGTCCGATCGTCCCGACGCAGATTGGCGTCCGCGACGCTCGGCGGCGGACCACAGATACGTCACTCCACGCGATTTCGAGAGCGCGCCCGGGTTCGAGGTGGTGAGGGCAAAGCAGGTCGGTTAGCACTTCAAGTATTGAATCTACGACAGATCACATGGCCGACGTCGCTACAACGTGACGTCGGCACGGTGGCGAACCGCGCCACACGGCCTGCACGCCAGGCAGAAGCGTGCGAGCGCCCACCGCGTCCGCGGGAAGCAGAAATTTGCAAGAACGCGTCTGCCCTCGGCGGGAAAATGGCGCCCTTCTGCATCGGCCTCTACGCCGCCAAAGCGGCAGATGTCACATTGCTCTGAGCTTGGTGTCAGCTGACATGAAACCGCCGGTTCGCGACACACATCGGTCCGAGCGACCGGCGAAACTCCGGTCATGAAAACGACCGGCAACAAGTCGGCGCCAGCACGGAAGCGTAGCGGCTGAGCAGGCGGGCGCTTCCACCCCTCCAACCGAGCAAAGGAATCAAGCTGTGAGCACGATCACGACCAAGGACGGCACGCAGATCTACTACAAGGACTGGGGCAGCGGACAGCCCGTCGTCTTCAGTCACGGCTGGCCGCTCAGCGCGGATGCCTGGGAGTCCAGATGTTCTTCCTGGCCTCCCACGGCTATCGCTGCATCGCGCACGACCGCCGTGGCCACGGCCGGTCCAGCCAGCCGTGGAACGGCAACGACATGGACACCTACGCCGACGATCTCGCGGAGCTGTTCGAGCGCTCGACCTGAAGAACGCCGTCATGATCGGCCACTCCACCGGCGGCGGCGAAGTCGCGCGCTACATCGGACGCCACGGCACCAAACGCGTGGCCAAGGCGGTGCTGATGGGCGCGGTGCCGCCGATCATGCTGAAGACTGCGGCCAATCCCGGCGGGTTGCCGATCGAGGTCTTCGACGGCTTTCGCGCCGGCGTACCTCGCCGACCGCTCGCAGTTCTTCCTGGACGTCGCCAGCGGGCCCTTCTTCGGCTTCAACCGGCCCGGCGCCAAGGTCTCCCAAGGGCTGATCGATCGTGGTGGCTGCAGGGCATGATGTCCGGCCACAAGAACGCCTACGACTGCATCAAGGCGTTCTCGGAGACCGACTTCACCGAGGACCTGAAGAAGTTCGACGTGCCGACGCTGATCATCCACGGCGACGACGACCAGATCGTGCCGATCGGGGCCTCGGCGATGCTCTCGTCGAAGCTCGTGAAGAACGCCACGCTGAAGATCTACCCGGGCGGCCGCACAGCCTGGGCGACACGAGCAAGGACCAGCTCAACGCGGATCTGCTCGCGTTCCTCAAGGCGTAGGCGACCAACCATTGCGCGCTGCCGGAGAACGAAACGCCGCCTTCTCCGGCAGCATCTGCCCTCAAAGAAAGGCTGCCATGACCAACGCCCCAAACACGCAAGTCTTGACCCGGGAGAACGTGATGATCTCGAGCATCCCCCGGTGGCTGTGGCTGTTTCCGCTGGTCATTGCGGCGGCCGCGAGCGTCCCCGCTTCCGCTCAGCAGACCACCTCCTCGGCCGCGCCCTCAGCGGCCCAGGCCTCGCGTCTACCCAAGGGGTTCACGGAACAGAGCGCCAACGTGAACGGCGTGAGGATCAACTACAAGATCGGGGGCCGCGGCCCGGTCGTCGTCCTGCTCCACGGCTACGCCCAGACGAGCCACATGTGGCGGCCGCTGATGCCCTTGCTCGCGACCTCCCACACCGTGATCGCCCCCGACCTCCGCGGTATCGGCAGCTCGGAGCGCACGCGCGACGGCTACGACAAGAAGACCATGGCGAAGGACGTTCGTGAGCTCGTGCGCCAACTCGGCCATGAGCAGGTGAAGGTCGTCGGCCATGACATCGGTTTGATGGTGGCATACGCGTACGCGGCCCAGTATCCCGGCGAGGTCAGCAAGGTCGTCCTGATGGATGCGTTCCTGCCGGGCGTCGGTAACTGGCAGGAGGTCTGGCTGCTGCGCGACCTGTGGCACTTCCACTTCTACGGCGAAACGCCGCTGGCACTCGTCAAGGGGCGCGAGCGAACCTACTTCGAGCACTTCTGGAACGACTTCGCCGCCGACAAGACCAAGTCGGTGCCCGAAGCGGACCGCCGCGTCTATGCCGCCGCCTACGCGCGCGACGGGGGCATGCGGGCCGGGTTCGAGGTTTTCAGGAACTTCGAGCAGGACGCGAAGGACTTCGCCGCGTTCTCGACGACGAAGCTGAACATGCCCGTCCTCGTCCTCACGGGCGAGAAAGCCTCCGGCACCTTTCTCATCGAGCAAGCGAAGCTCGTCGCAACCAACGTGTCCGGCACCGTGGTCAAGGGCTCCGGCCACTGGTTGATGGAGGAAGCGACCGACCAGGTCATCCCGGCCATCGTCGCGTTCCTCGATTGACGCCACTACTCGGTACAACCACTGACACTTCTTTGAAGGAGAAAGCAATGACCACGACTAGCGCCAGCACCGGCAACGGGAAGGCAACGATCGTCCTCGTCCACGGCGCATTCGCCGACGGCAGCGGCTGGGCGAAGGTCATCCCGTTGCTCGAGAAGGAAGGGCATGCAGTGATCGCCGTCCAGAATCCGCTCACCTCGTATGCCGACGATGTCGCAACGACCAGGCGCGTTATCGACGCGCAGAAAGGCCCGGTCGTCGCGGTCGGGCACTCCTACGGCGGCGCGGTAATCACGGGCGCAGCTTCGGGAAATGCCAACGTCAAAGCCCTCGTCTACATCGCCGCGTTCGCCCCGGATTCCAACGAGACGATCGGCGAGCTGCTCGAGCGGTTCGCGCCTTCCTTGATCGGCCCCGCGCTCGTACCGGATTCAGCAGGCTTCCTGTACATCGACCGGGCGAAGTTCGCCGACGTCTTCGCCAAGGACGTGCCGGAAACGGAACGGCACGTCATGGCGGCCACGCAAAAGCCCATTCAGGGGAGCGCGTTCGGCGCCCCGGTCGCGACCCCGGCGTGGAAATCGATTCCCGCGTGGTATCTCGTGGCAACGGAGGACCACGCCATCACGCCCGAGCTGCAGCGCTTCATGGCGCAGCGGATGGGCGCGAAGACGTCCGAGGTCAAGGCGAGCCACGTGCCGTTCGTCTCGCAGCCGAAGACGGTCGCGAGCGTGATCGAGCAGGCGGCGAGCGCGGTCGCGCAGTAGCGGGACACCAGCCCATGAAAACCACACTCTGGAACACCCAGAACGACCTCCCGGAGAAGCTGCGCGTGGAAGCGGTCGGGATGCTGAATCAGCAGCTTGCCGACGCGCTGGATCTCCATCTTCAGGCGAAGCAGGCCCACTGGAACGTGAAGGGGCCGAGCTTCATCGCGCTCCACGAGCTCTTCGACGAAGTCGTGGAGGAGTTCGAGGAGTACGCGGACGAAATCGCCGAGCGGGCCGTCGTGCTCGGCGGCACCGCGTACGGCACGGTCCGGGTTGCGGCCGGAAGGTCGCGCCTGCCGAATATCCGCTCGACATCGTTTCGGGGCGTGACCACGTCATCGCGCTGTCCGGCGCGCTTGCGAAGTTCGGCAAGTCGGCGCGGGCCGCAATCGACGTTGCTGCGAAGCTCGGGGATGCCGACACCGCCGATCTGTTCACCGAGGTATCGCGCGGCGTGGACAAGCTGCTGTGGAAGGTGGAAGCGCACGCGGCGGGGAAGGATTGATCACGGATCGCAAAGCGAAAGCCGCTGTCATCACGTCTCGTGAGGGGAGGTTGATATGCTGGGTCTGACGACACCCGGTGTGTTTCACACCGCGATCAGTTCCGGCTTCGCAGCCTGTCCGCCGCCAGCTTGAGGCCGCTCTACGCCGGCCTCAACTCGAGTCCCGGGACAACCAACGTGCCAGGTTCCCGGCGTACGCGCGGATGTCGTCCAGGGCATTCGGGTCCGCAAGCACGTGGTCTCCCTCGGGATCGGTGACGAAGCTCGGGCAGCCTAGCCGCGGATCCCAGTTGTAGTCCGCGAAGTGGTGGAAGGAAGAATGCGCAACAGCGCGGCCGCCCGCGCGCCCCGCCAGCGCGGGATCGAACGCCACGATCAGGTTGAAGTCCCGGCCGGAGGTGCGGCTGCGGCCCCGCGCGATCACGCGCGCGTACGCCCGCGTCGTCTCGGGGACACCCACGACGCCCTCGTGGGGGTGGGCCGGAAACCTGATGATCGGGTCGGCGCTGCCGCCGCGGCGCCGGAGGAGCGGATGCAGGGGAGGCTCGGGCTCGATCGTCTGCAGCTCGCCGTTCCGCCCCGAGTGGTAGTTCGGAAAGCCAATGCTCGGGTTGTAGACGTCGTCGACGCAATGGCGCCACGGCTCGGGCTCGCGGTTCTCGCCATTGAAGAAGTGCGCCTGGCCGATCTCGCCGAGCTTGAGCAGGCACGCGCCCAGGTCGTGGTGGTCGCGCGTGAACAGCAGCCCGCCGCCGCGCGCGGTGAAGCGGCGAATCGCGTTCGCATCGGCCGTGCTCAACCCCCCGCCGGCGTCGACTGCGAACAGCCACAGCTCGTCGACGTCGGAATCCGGAAGGCCGATCAGGTCCGGGTCGTCACCGTCGGGCCCGGTCGTTCGATCGCGGGCCGTGACGGCGAAAACCCGCGAGCCGCGATCGTCTTGAAGCGATTCGAGGTGGGTCGCCAGAAGGGAGAACCGGCGGATGTGCCAGTCGTCTTCGGTGAAGGGGATCGTGGTCTTGAAAAGGATCTTCTTCATGGCTGGATAGAAGCTCAGGCGCCCATGCCGCGGAAAGAGAAAGCGCACCCGCGAGCGATCGCGGGTGCGCCGAGAACACACGGCACCTAGGGGGAGGGGGAGGAGAACCCGGCACCATGCGCTAGGGAGTGAGGTTGCGAGTCTGCGGTTGCTGCGCGATTACAGGAACCGCGCGGAGCGCCACAGATGACACAATCGTCAGGTGGGTCTGATCACCCGTGGCAGGGACTCGGGGATGCCGCGGCTTCCGAGCGTTCCACGAAAGCGACTGTTCCGATCCTGGCGGGCACGCGCGTGAAAGCGAAGGCGAGCCGCTGGCTGGCCCTCTCACCCGCCATACCGCTCGGTTCTGATCCTTTCCGCCGGGACGTCCAGGTCCAGCAGCTGCTGGGTGACGGACTCGACGAACGGGTTGCTCCCGCAGACGAACGTGAGATGGGGGCGGCCGGGCATTTCCAGTGCGCGCGCAAGGAGCTCTCGGTCGATGCGGCCAGCCCGCAGGTCCGGCTGGCCAGGCGCCTCGCGCGTGACCGTCGCAATCAGGGCGAAGCCGCGGCGCTCGGCGTGGCGGGACCGCAGCTCGTCGAGGAAGAGAAGATCCGCCGATGTCCTGGCCGATGCCACGAGCGTGACCGGGAGAGCGCTGCCCTGCGCGGCGTGATGCCGGATCATGGACATGAGCGGCACGACCCCCGAGCCACCCCCGATCAGCAGCAGCGGTCCGCCGTCCTTCACCGACCACATGAAATGGCCGCCGATCGGTCCGCGCAGGTCGATTTCGTCGCCAACCCGCACTTCATCATGGAGGAACGCCGACACCTCGCCGTTCTCGAGCCGTTCGATCGCGAGCTCCAGCGTGTCCGTCCGCTCCGGGGCGGACGCGATCGAATAGCTGCGCTGCGCCTCGTAACCGTCCGGTGCCGTGAGGCGCACGTCCATGTGCTGCCCCGGAATGAAGAACGGTGGGTCGGGCAGCGCGAAGAAGAAGCTCTTGATCCCGGGCGTGCGCGGCGTGATCGCGACAACCGAGGTCGGTCTCCAGAGGAGCTTGCCGGGCGACACGGCGGTCGTCTCAGTCGCCCGAATAGCGCTGCTCCTGCCAGGGATCGCCGTATATGTGATAGCCGCGCAGCTCCCAGAAGCCGGCCTCGTCCCGGTCGGTGAACTGGAGCCCGTTCAGCCACTTGGCGGACTTCCAGAAGTACAGATGCGGGACCAGCAGGCGGGCCGGGCCGCCGTGCTCGCTCGGGATCGGCTTCCCCTCGTAGGCAACCGCCACCATACCGCGGCCACCGACGACATCCTTCGTGGGCACGTTGGTGGAGTAGCCGTCGACCGAGTGCGCCAGGATGTACGGGGTCGGGGGCTCCACGCCCGCGTCGGCGAGGAGCGCGTCGATCGAGACGCCGGCCCACGTCGTATCGAACTTGCTCCACTTGGTCACGCAGTGGATGTCGCGCGTCGTCGTGGTCATCGGCAACCGATTGAACTCGTTCCAGGACCATCCCTTGACCGGCTTGGGGCCGACGCGGAGGGCGAACCGCCACGCCTCCAGTGAGATCCGGGGCGTCGGACCGGCAGAGAGCACGGGAAAATCCTCGGTGACGAACTGCCCGGGCGGCAGCCGTCCGCTCGTGCCGGTCGGACGGCCCTTGCCGGAAAATCCTCGCGTAGCCATCAACGTCTCCTAGCTGATCATCGCTCGACTCGCCACCAACCGTCCGGGGCCGCCCGTCGAGCACCCCGCGGCGACGTTGGCCGTGCTGCGCGTCGCGGGAATGTAGCGGGAACCCCGCGCCTGTGTCAGTTGTCACATTGCCTCGCGCGGCTGTCATGGTTCTGCCGTGCACGGGACGCACCGTGCGCGTGATAGTTTCCCGGCGCGCCGCTCACGGCCCTCGACTCGATCGGACTCGACCGGACTTCTGCGTCGTTTGCACCCGAAAGCGGACGTGACCCAAGATCGCAAGTTCGACCTGACCGCACCGGTCACCGCCGTCGACCACGTGCTCGGCGCGTCGCACGCTCCCGTGACGATCGTCGAGTACGGCGACTTCGAGTGCCCCAACTGCAAGCAGGCTGCGCCCGGCGTGAGGCTGCTCCTCCAGCGCTACGCCGGCCGGATTCGATTCGCGTACCGCCACTTCCCGCTGGAAGAGGTTCATCCGCACGCGCTCGCCGCCGCCGAGGCGGCGGAGTGCGCGGGCAGCCAGGGCAAGTTCTGGGAGATGCACGACCTGCTGTTCGACAACCAGGCGCACCTGAAGCCGAATCACCTTCACGGCTATGCCGAGCGCCTGGAGTTGGACATGGCGCGCTACGCCGCGGAGATGGACGAGCACGTCCACCTCCAGCGCATCCGCGAGCACATCGAGAGCGGTCGGGCAAGCCGCGTGCGCAGCACGCCGGGGTTCTTCGTGAACGGAACCATCCGGGACGTATCGTTCGGCGTGCAGGCCCTGTTCGACGCGACCGATTCGGCGCTGAAAGGCCGCTGACGCTGCCATGGCGGACCTCCGTGAGACGCGGCGGGAGCAGATGTTCCCGAAGCTCACGCCGGCTCAGATCGGCCGCCTCGAGGCCTACGGCAAGCGGGTGCGCATCCGCGCCGGCGAGGTGCTCGCCGAGCCCGGCGACCGGTTCGGACGCATGCTGGTCGTCCTTTCCGGCGCCATCGAGGTGGTGCTGCCGGGCCTCGCGGGCGAGATGCTCGTGACGGTCCATACGGCTGGCGACTTCACCGGCGAGATGAGCGCGCTGCGCGGCGCCGGCGTCTCCGTGCGCGCGCGCGTCCGCGAAGACGGCGAAGTCATCGCGATCGAGCACGAGGACCTGCGCCGGCTCGTCCAGACCGATGCGGAGCTCGGCGAGCTCTTCATGCGCGCGTTCATCCTGCGCCGGATGGGCCTGATCCAGGCCCAGCAGGGCGACGTGATCCTCATCGGCTCGAGCCACTCCGCGGAGACGCTCCGCCTGCGGCAGTTCCTCGGCCGCAACGGCTTTCCCTACACCAGCCTGGACGTCGACCGGGACCCGGATGTCGCGGCGCTGCTGGAGCGTTTCGCGGTCGGGATCGACGAAGTGCCGGTGGTCATCTGCCGCGGCGAGGAGGTGCTGAGAAATCCGAGCAACGCGCAGCTCGCCGAATGCCTGCGGATGAATCCGGAGTTCGACGCTGCGACCGTCAGGGACATGATCGTCATCGGCGCCGGCCCGGCCGGGCTCGCCGCCGCCGTCTACGGGGCCTCGGAGGGCCTCGACGTGCTCGTGCTCGAGGCGACGGCGCCGGGCGGACAGGCGGGGACGAGCTCGAAGATCGAGAACTACCTCGGCTTCCCGACCGGCATCTCGGGGCCGGCGCTCGCCGGGCGAGCGCTGGTCCAGGCGCAGAAATTCGGCGCCGACGTCACGGTCGCGAGCGCGGTGGCGCGACTGCTGTGCCATCGCCGGCCCTACCGGATCGAGCTCGCCGACGGCCGCGTCGTGCACGCGCGGACGATCGTCGTCGCGACCGGCGCGGAGTACCGGCCGATCGCGATCGGGAACCTGTCGCGGTTCGTCGGCGCCGGCGTCTATCACGCCGCCACTTACCTCGAGGCGCAGATCTGCAGAGGGCGAGGAGGTGATCGTCGTCGGCGGCGGGAACTCGGCCGGCCAGGCCGCTGTCTTCCTCGCCAGCAGTTGCCGGCATGTCCACCTGCTCGTGCGGTCAGCAGGACTCGCGGAGAGCATGTCTCGCTACCTCATCCGCCGGATCGAGGAGAGCCCGACGATCACGCTGCGGCCGTTCACCGAGATCGCGGCGCTCGAGGGGAACGGGCGGCTCGAGCGCGTGGCCTGGCGAACCAGGGTGCGAGACGAGCTCGAAACGCACGCCATCGGCCACGTGTTCCTGATGACCGGTGCCGTGCCGAACGCCGCGTGGCTCCAGGGCTGGGTCGCGCTCGACGACAAAGGATTCGTGCGCACCGGGCCGGATCTGCGGGCCGAGGACCTCGAGGCGAGCCGCTGGCCGCTTTCCCGACCGCCGCACCTGCTGGAGACGAGCCGTCCGGGCATCTTCGCCGTCGGCGACGTGCGTGCCGGCAGCGTCAAGCGCGTGGCCGCGGCGGTCGGCGAGGGATCGGCCGCGGTGCAGTTCGTCCACCGCGCGCTCCAGGAGTAGCGGAGGCGGGAAGCATGACCAAGCGCTATCTGGAGGATTTCGCGGCGGGACAGCGATTCGGCGGTGCGGGACGGATCCGGATCGAGAAGGCCCGGAGCATCGCGTTCGCCGCGGAGTTCGATCCGCAGCCGTTTCACCTGGACGAGCAGGCCGCGAGCGGCTCGATCTTCGGCGGCCTTGCCGCGAGCGGCTGGCATACCGCCGCCGCCACGATGCGGCTCCTCGTGGAGAGCGATTTCCAGCCCGCAGGCGGCATCCTCGGGGCGGGCTTCGACGAGCTCCGGTGGCCGCGGCCGGTGCGGCCCGGCGACGAGCTGCGCGTCGAGAGCGAAGTGCTCGAGGTGCGCGAGTCAAAGTCGCGCCCGGATCAGGGCGTGATCAAGGTGCGCACGACGACCTTGAACCAGCACGGCGAGCCCGTTCAGATCTCGGTCGGCAACCTCATCGTCCCGCGGCGGACGACCTAATCAACCCTCTCGTTTCGCAGGAGGACAGCATGAAGATCAATCGCAGTGGATCGGCCGTGTGGTCGGGCGGCCTCAAGGACGGCCGTGGCGCCCTCTCGACCCCGAGCGGCGCGCTGAAGGACTACCCGTACGGCTTCGCCAGCCGGTTCGAGGGCGTTGCCGGCACCAACCCCGAAGAACTGCTCGCCGCGGCGCACGCCGGGTGCTTCACCATGGCGCTCTCGCTGATGCTCGGCGAAGCGGGCTTGACCGCCGAGCGGATGGAGACGACCGCGGTGGTGACCCTCGAGGGCGGCGCGGAGGGGTTCTCGATCCCCGCGGTGCGCCTGACGCTGAAAGCCAAGATTCCCGGCGCGGAAGCTGCGTCCTTCCAAGCACTCGCCGCCAAGGCCAAGGCCAACTGCCCGGTCTCCAAGCTGTTCCGGGCCGAGATCACGCTCGACGCGCAGCTCGTCTGACGGCGCCCTAAGATGCAGGCTCTTCTGGCACTGCTCGTGTGCGTGTGTTTGCTTGAGAGGGGGTTGACATGCTGGGTCTGACGACACTTGGGGTGCTTCACACCGCGATCAGCTTGATTGCGGTGGTGTGCGGGTTCTGGGCGCTCGCCCGCGACAAGGAGATCCTATTGACGAATCGGCTCGGTCAGACCTATGTGGTGGGCACGTTCCTCTCCGCGGCGACGGGGCTCTTCATCTTCCAGCACGGCGGGTTCGGGCCGCCCCATGTGCTCTCGATCCTGACCATCCTTGCCCTTGGCGTCGGGACGGTCGCGGCGACCTCCGGGCTGTTCGGCCGCTGGGCGCGGTACGTCCAGGCCATCAGCTACTCCTCGACGGTCTTCTTTCACACGATTCCGGGCGTGACCGAGACCTCGACCCGCCTGCCGCCCGGGGCGCCGCTCGTGGCCTCGCCGGATGCGCCGGTCCTGCAAGGCGTCTACCTGGTGCTGCTGGTCGCGTTCCTGATCGGCTTGACGGTGCAGCTCCGGTGGATCGCACGCAGCCGCGCGACGGGGTCGGCTGGCCGCGCCGGCGGACTCAGCAGAGCATCGGCTGCAAGGAATGCGATCAAATGACGGAAATCAGGCGCGCCGACGAACGCGGCCACGAGAACCACGGCTGGCTCGACTCGTACCACAGCTTCTCGTTCGCCGACTACTACGACCCGGAGCACATGGGCTACGGGCCGTTGCGCGTCATCAACGAGGATCGCGTCCAGCCGGGCTCGGGGTTCGGGACCCACGGGCACCGCGACATGGAAATCATCAGTTACGTGCTCGAGGGCGCCCTCGGCCACAAGGATTCGATCGGCAACGGCTCGACGATCGTTCCCGGCGACGTCCAGCGCATGAGCGCGGGCACCGGCGTGCGCCACAGCGAGTACAACCACAGCAAGACCGGCGTGACGCACTTCCTGCAGATCTGGATCGAGCCGAAGCGGACCGGTCTCGAGCCGTCCTACGAGCAGAAGCACTTCAAACCCGAGGAGAAGCGCGGCCGCTTGCGGGTGATCGTGTCCCCCGACGGCCGTGACGGCTCGGTGTCGATGAACCAGGACGCGCACGTGTATGCCGGCCTGTTCGAGGGCGACGAGCGCGCCCGGCTGGAGCTCGCTCCGGGGCGCAAGGGCTATGTCCACGTCGCGCGCGGCGAGGTCACGGTGAACGGACAGCGGCTGGGCGCAGGTGATGCGCTGAAGACCGACGGCGGGGCGATGGAACTCGAACGCGGGCGAGGCGCGGAGGTGCTGGCATTCGATCTCCCCCGGGATTGATCCCTTGAAGGAAGTTCGACTTCGGCTGCTCGACCTCCACCGGGCGTTGCTGGAAGCGGAGCGCCGGGAACACGAGCGGGCGCACGGCCGGTTGTCGGACGGAGAGTTCCTGGACGCGCTGATCAACGATCCGGCGTTCGCCTGGCTGAACCCGCTGACCACGCTCATCGTGCGCCTGGAGGAGCTGCTCGAGGAGGAGACGGAGCAGGGCGCGAGTCTTGCCGATTGCGTGGCGCGGATCCGAAAGCTGCTCAAACCGGATGCCGGCGGCGCCGATTTCCAGCGGCGGTACGCGGAGGCGTTGCAGCGAAGCCCCGATGTCGGCGTTGCACACGGCAACACGATGCGCGCCCTCAAGGCCTAGGAGCGTGCCTCGTTCGGACGGGGTCTCCAGCCCGCGGCGTAGGCGGGTCGCATGCGCCAGGGGCGCTCGCGCGACACGTTTCACCTGTAGCCATGGCTGCGCTTGCTGCAACGATGCGGCAACGGTCGGCTCGCATCATGCCACCTTGACCAGCTGCGCCGGCCGGACCTGGCGCAAAGGAACTGCAGAGATGAAACCGAATCGCTCCATCCTCGATGAATCGTTCCGGTACGTGCCGGCGGCGGCAACCTCCGTCGCCGAGACGTGGCGCCGTTTCGGGTGGCATCCGACGACCAACGACGAACGCAAGGCACGTCGACTGTCCGCCGCCGAGATCGTCGTGGTCGAGGTCGATGAGGTCGCGCCGGTCAGGCCGATCAGACGGCGCTTGCCAGGCGCACAAGGCGAGGTCGTCCAGCGCCGCGAGCTCGCGGTCGTGACGAACCGCTCGGCGGCCTAACCGGGGCGCGACTCGGCTTCTTCCCGAGGGGCCGGGGTTGTTGGGCCGGGCAAGTTCGCGTCGCCGGAACCCAACGTGTCCGACGCGCTCTTGGGTTGCTCCGAACGTGTGCGGAGGGCTGTGAATTGCAGACACGTGGCGGCGATCCTGTCGACGCAGCGCGGCTCGACCCGACAGCTTCCGCGGAGGCGATGCTCGACGCCGCGCTCGAGTACACCTTTCCCGCAAGCGATCCAATCGCAGTCGAGGTTGCATTCAAAGCGGCGCGGGAGCGACAAGAGGGCTCGCCTGCGGACGTAGGGCGCGCGACACGGGCGGACCGCAGCGACGACTGAAGCTGCGGTAGAGTGCTCCGGGAAACGGGGCCCACGGAGCGCGAGAAAGTGGACACGGACGTCCTCATCGTCGGCGCCGGCCCGACCGGGCTGATGCTCGCGAACCAGCTCGGGAGGCGCGGCGTACGCGCGCTCATCATCGATCGGCATGCCGGGCCGTCGCGTGAAACCAGGGCGCTCGGCGTGCAGGCGCGCACGCTCGAGATCTATTCGAAGCTCGGCATCGTGGAGCAGGCGCTCGATCTCGGCAAGCGCGCCACCGGCGCCAACATGTGGGCGGAGGGGCGCCGCGCCGCGCGCATCCCCCTCGGCGATATCGGGAAGGACATCAGCCCCTATCCTTTCCTCCTGATCCTCGGTCAGGACGACAACGAACGGCTGCTGGGCGACGCCCTCCGCCGCTGGGGCGTGGCGGTGGAGTGGAACACCGAGCTCGTTGCGCTCGCGCAGGAGCGCGATCACGTCACGGCTACGCTCAAGCAACCCGACGGCACGCTGCGGAAAGTCACCGCCAGCTGGGTCGGGGGATGCGACGGCGCGCGCAGCGCGGTGCGCGAGCTGAACGGCATTGCGTTCCCTGGCGCCCCCTACGAGCACGTCTTCTTCGTCGCCGACACGAAGGCGACGGGAGCGATGACGAAGGACGAGCTCAACGTCTACCTGTGGCAGGAGGGCTTTCACCTGTTCTTCCCGATGCGCGGGGCCGATCACTGGCGGGTTGTCGGCATCCTGCCCACCGGCTTGCGGGAACGGCACGATCTGACGTTCGGGGACGTCATCCCGTCGGTCCGTCGGGAAGCGGGCGACGGCCTGTCGTTCCAGGAGTGCAGCTGGTTCTCCACGTACCGCATCCATCACCGCTCTGCCGCGCGCTTTCGCGACCGCCGCTGCTTCCTGCTCGGCGACGCGGCGCACATCCACAGCCCGGTCGGCGCGCAAGGGATGAACACCGGCCTGCAGGACGCCTACAACCTGGCGTGGAAGCTCGCGCTCGTGGTGAGCGGCCGCGCGGACGCGACCCTGCTCGACTCCTATGAGGACGAGCGCATCCCGGTCGCGCGGCGGTTGTTGAGCACCACCGACCGGGCGTTCTCGCTGATCGTCTCGGACAGCTGGCTCGCCGGCCTGTTTCGCACGCGCATCCTCGCGCGGATCGCGGCCTTCGCGATGCGCCGCGAGCGCATCCGCAAGCTCGCCTTCCGCACCGTTTCCCAGACCGGCATCCGCTACCCGGCGAGCCCGCTGTCCGAAACGTTGCCGGGCTTGCCTGACGGCGCGCCGCGCGCCGGCGATCGGTTTCCCTGGCTGCGGCTCAGGTTCCAGGTCGACGGCCCGACCGAGGATCTGTTCCACAAGCTCGACGACACGCGCTTCAACCTCGTCGTGATCGGGCAGCCCCTTCCCGCCGAAGTCGCGCCGGACCTCGGCGACATGCTGCGGACCCACGTGATTCCGGACGATGCTGTGAACGCCAGGGAACTGGCACGAGCGCAGATCCGCGGGCCGGCTTTCTACCTGCTGCGCCCGGACGGCCACGTCGGGCTCGCCGGGACGCGCTTGGACGCGGAGCGTCGTAACCCGCTACCTGTCCGAGCGCCGCATCGGCTAGGCGCAGCAGCAGGCGCGCCGGGCCGCGAGCCGATCAACCCGCGAATACCAGCCGCAGCTGAAGGCGCAGCTCCCAGTCGCCTGCGCCGCCCGGCTTCTCCACGTTGTAGTAGTACCCTGCCTGGACGGCGAGGGGTTGGTCGCCGCGGCGCACGAACCTCCCGACACCGGCGCCCATCGGGACCGTCCACTTCTCGCCTCGCGGCGCCGACCAGTCCAGGCTGATGACCGGCACGCTCGTGAGGTACCAACCGTCCCGGAGGTTGTAGTTCAGGAAGGGCTGGATCAGGAAGCCGTTGGCGTTGCCGCGGTCCACGTCTCCGGCCAGCGCGCAACGTTCCGAAGGAAGGGCGCCGTACCAGCGCACACCCTGGACTGCGACCGCAACGCCGGCTAGGCCCACGCTCCAGGTGCCGGCGCCGAGCGGGTCGTCGCGCGCCGTGGGCCGCGCCACGTACGGGCCCAACCGCCAGATCAACTCCCCCGGGGCCGCGGGGATCTCGCCGAAGCCGGCCTTGCGCCGCTGCCCGGGCGCTGACGGCGACGGCGCGACGGGCCGGAGCGCCTGCGCAAAGAGCTTTCGATCGTCGCGGAGTCCGAGGGCAGGCACCGCCAGTGGCGGTTTGATGTCGCGCTCCGGGGCCGCCGCCGGCTCACCGACGTCCTGGGCGAGCGCGGACGAGCACATCGCGACGACGAGCCCGCACGCGACGAGCGCCAAGGTCTGGAAACGGTTCTGATTGCGCACCATCGAATTCGCGATGCCCGCCGCGACGCGGCGAGCGCGTTGCAATCCACGATGGCGCAGAACTGTATTCGGGCGCTGAAGCGAGACACAGGAACTTGGTCCCGCTCGATCGGTGCGCGGCGCGCCGGGCGCAGGATTTCAGGAACCACTCCACGCCGGGACCGTCACCGCCACTCCCGGGCGCGGCACGGAACCGCCGTTTGCGCGATACTTGCGCCGCAGCAAACCCATGGCCTGGCGATCATGCCCGGCCCATCACCCGATCCCGTCGCTTCCTGGAGACCCCATGCGCAACACGCTCATTCTTGTCGCCGCCGTCGGATTCGCCACGGCGCTTCCCGCACTTGCCCAGCAGCCCGGCGCGACCGGAGGCACCACCATCCAGAGCGAGCCCGGCCGGGCCGCCATGGTCCGTGAGGCGAAAATGTCCGCCCAGGTCGTCGGCCTCGACAAGGCGACGCGCACGGTCACGCTGAAGGGCCCCAAGGGCAACGTCGTCGACATCGTCGCCGGCGACGAGGTCAAGAACTTCGACCAGATCAAGCTCGGTGACTTCGTCGTGGCACGCTACCTCCAGTCGCTCACGCTCGAGCTCATGAAGACCAAGGGCGGGAGCCGCGAGGGCGGCGAGCGCGAAGCGGCGGTCCGGGCCCAGCCGGGCGAGCGTCCCGCGGCCGCGTTCGCCCGCCAGGTCACGGTGCTCGCGGACGTGATCGACGTCAATCCGAAGAACAAGACCATCACGCTCAAGGGCCCGAAAGGCAACGTCGTCACGCTCGACGTCCACAATCCGGACCACTTCAAGGTGGTGAAGAAGGGCGACCAGGTCGAGGTGACCTACACCGAGGCGCTGGCACTATCGGTCGAGCCGGCGCCGAAGCCCGCGCCGAAACCTGCGGCCGCGAAGAAGTAAGTAGGACGGCGGTCTCGCCGGCCGGCGCGCGTCAGGCGCGCCGGGCTCCGCGCTTGCGCGCGGCCGCGCGTCGTTTCGCCGGCCGCGGCGGCGGCACGCGGAGCGCGCTTCGCACCCACTCCGCGAAGCGGTGACAGTCGAACTCCTGCGGCACGAAGTGGCCGTGGCGGAACTCGCGTGAGCGGGTGCCGCGCTGCTGCCACTCGCAGTTGCGCGCGTCCTGCTTGTTGGTGACGTCCCACAGCGCGACGTAGTGATCGAGGTCGAATCCGGCGCTCGCCATTGCTTCCGGCTCGAACAGCCAGTCGTAGACGATCCGCACGCTCGCCGGTCCGGTGGGGAACATGAAGTGCGCGTTGACGTAGTCGGGGTGCACGTTCAGGAACAGGTTCGGCGGCAGCATCGCCGGGACGTAGAGGGTCCGGCGCTCCGCTTCGTTCAGGCCCCGGAACGGCGCGATCTTGGCGGTCCCATCGAGCGTGAGCGTCTGCGCTCCCGCCTTGTATTCGTGGGTGGTCTCGGGCACGGCGCGCCCGCGCCCGTTGCGGTGGAGGCCCCATGCCCCCGCGTCCCGGTAGGCGGTGACGACGCGGCAGAGCTCAGGGTGCACGGGCGGGCAGTGGAAGCACTCGGAGAAATTCTCGGCGATGAACTTCCAGTTGGCGTGCACGTCCGCCACGATGCGCTTGCCGATCCGCAGGCCCCCGAAGCCGTACCGCTCGAAGCGCGCGGGCCAGTCGCCGAGCGACTCCGCGAGGGGCGGCGCCTTGCGACCCGCAAGGTGGATGAAGACGAAGCCGCCCCAGGTGGCGACGGCTACCTCGAAGAGCGGGAACTTCAGCGGCTCGAAATCCGGCGTCGGCATCCGGCGCGGCGTGGCGATGAGCCGGCCTGCGAGGTCGTAGGTCCAGGCGTGATAGGGGCAGACGATGCGGCTCCGGGCGAATGTCCCTTGCGCCGCCGTGCAAAGGATCGAACCACGATGGCGGCAGGTGTTGTGAAATGCCCGGAGTTCACCGTTTTCCTGGCGGACCACGAAGGCCGACTGCGTGCCGACATCGACGGCGCGATAGTCGCCGGCACCGGGGATCTCCTCTTCGCGCGCGACGGCGATCCACCGGTCGTACCAGAAGACCTCCAGCTCGCGCTGATAGTGTGCGGCGTCGTGGAACCAGCTCGCCGGGAGGCCGGCTTCGAGCCGCTTCAGCGGCTCCCGGGTCGGCAGGCGCTTCCGGCCGGCGCGGGTCATCCCGGGTGCTCGTCCACCGACCGGCAGTGCCGCTGCTTCTCCGCCTCCGGCAGGAACGAAGCGAGAAAGCTGTTCTTCGCGAGGCCGCGCAGCTCCGCGCGCGACAGGCCGAGCGCGCGCTGCACGGCGCGGTAGTTCTCGTTGACGTATCCGCCGAAGTACGCCGGGTCGTCGGAGTTCACCGTGACCCGCAGGCCGGCGGCCATCAGCTGCCTGAGGTTGTGCTGCTCGAGGGACGGGAACACGCGCAGCTTCACGTTCGAGAGCGGACACACGGTGAGCGGGATCTGCTCGGCCGCAAGACGCGCGACGACCGCCGGATCCTCCAGGCAGCGCACGCCGTGGTCGATCCGCTCCGCCCCGAGGATGTCCAGCGCCTCCGTGATGTAGGCGGGCGGGCCTTCCTCACCGGCATGGGCGACGACCCGCCAGCCCAGCTGCCGGCAGCGCGCGAAGACCCGCGCGAACTTGGCCGGGGGATGGCCCCGCTCCGACGAATCGAGGCCGACGCCCACGATCTTCTCGCGATGCGGCAGCGCCTGTTCCACGGTCGCGAACGCGTCCTCCTCGCTCAGGTGCCGGAGGAAACACATGATGAGCAACGCGCTGATGCCGAGCTTCCGTGCGCCCTCCGACAAGGCGGCGTCGATGCCCTCGATGGCGATCGCGAACGGCACCCCGCGCGCAGTGTGGGTCTGCGGATCGAAGAAGATCTCGACGTGCCGCACGCTGTCGGCCCGCGCGCGCTCGAGATACGCCCAGGTCATCTCGAAGAAGTCCTGCCGGGTCAGCAGCACGCTCGCGCCCGCGTAGTAGATGTCCAGGAACGACTGGAGGTCCGCGAACTCGTAGGCCGCCTTGAGGCTCGCCACGGTGGGGTAGGGCAGCGCGATGCGGTTCCGCCTCGCCAACGCAAACATGAGCTCGGGTTCGAGCGATCCTTCAATGTGCAGATGCAGCTCGGCTTTCGGCAGGCCGTCGATGAGGGCGGCGTAGTCATCCATGGCGGCTCCCCCGCGCGCGAGGGCCAAGTATCGGCAAGCTGCCGTGCCAACTCAAGCGCCGCTCCGTCGGCCCCGGCGTGCCGTAGAATTCCCCGCTCGCGTGGCGCGGGTGCGCCTAATCTGGAGGGACCACATGCCTACCGGCACCGTCAAGTTCTTTAACACCGCCAAGGGGTTCGGTTTCATCCACCCCGACGACGGCTCGAAGGACGTGTTCGTGCACATTTCCGCGGTCGAGCGCTCCGGGCTCACCGGCCTCAACGAGAAGCAGAAGGTGTCGTTCGAGATCGAGCGCGGCCGCGACGGCCGGGTGGCGGCGATCAACCTCAAGGCCCTCTGAGCGGCGCCGGCGGTTGCCGGCGCCCGACCGGTCGCGCGCGCCAACCGCGCCGGCCAGCTATCGCGCGCCCCGGCGCGGCCACGGCCCGAGGGGCTCGCGCGGGGCGGGGCATCGAATGGAACGAGGGAGCGCCATGAAGCTCGACATCTTCAATCACATCTTCCCGAAGCGGTTCTACGAGCGGATGCTCGAGGTCGACCCCGCGGCGACCGACATGCACAAGCGCGTCCGGGCGATCCCGAGCATCGTCGACCTCGACGAGCGGTTCCGCATCATGGACCGGTTCGGCGACTATCAGCAGGTGATCTGTCTTCCGCACCCGCCGCTCGAGGAGCTCGGCAAGCCGCCGCTTTCCACGCAGCTCGCGCGGCTCGCCAACGACGGCATGGCGGAGCTCGTGCGCCAGCACCGCGACCGCTTCGCCGGGTTCATCGCGGCCCTGCCCATGAACGACCCCGACGGCTTGCTGCAGGAGACCCGGCGGGCGGTCCGCGAGCTCGGCGCCGTCGGCGTCCAGGTCTACAGCAACGTGCTCGGCCGGCCGCTCACCGATCCCGCGACCCTGCCGCTCTTCGACCTGATGGCCGAGCTCGACCTGCCGATCTGGCTGCACCCGGCGCGCGGCGCCGCCTTTCCCGACTACGTGGGGGAGCGCAAGAGCCACTACGAGATCTGGTGGACGTTCGGCTGGCCGTACGAGACGAGCGTCGCGATGGCGCACATCGTATTCGCCGGGCTGTTCGACAAGCACCCGCAGCTCAAGATCATCACCCATCACATGGGCGGGATGATCCCGTACTTCGAGGGCCGCGTCGGCCCGGGCTGGGACCAGCTCGGCACCCGCACCTCCGACGAGGACTACAAGGTGTTGTTGAAGAAGCTGAAGAAGCGGCCGCTCGACTACTTCCGGATGTTCTACGCCGACACCGCGCTCTTCGGCGCCCACGACGCGACCGTGTGCGGGCTCAAGTTCTTCGGCGCCGACCGGGTGCTCTTCGCCTCGGACTCGCCGTTCGATCCGGAGAAAGGCTCGGCCTATATCCGCTGGACGATCGAGATCATCGATCGGCTGGATCTCACCGCGGAGCAACGGCACGCGATCTACGAGGGCAACGCCCGCCGGCTCTGCAAGCTGAGCTGACCGAGGCGGTCGCGGCGGCGCCGTTCAGGCGACGGCGGAGCCGGCGCCGACACCGGCCCGAGGAACGCGAGACCCTTCCATGACCGCCCGCAGCGTTCGCACCCAGTTGCTCCTGGGCATCGCCGGGGTCGTGATGCTCACCGTCCTGCTGTTCGCGGCGGCGGTCTGGCGCTTCGTCCTCCTGCCGGCCGAGGACGAGCTCGCCGCGCGCGACATGCGCTACGCGGCGACCGCGGCCTCGTCACGGGTGCGCAGCCTGGTGGAGAGCCTCGAGCGCATCGTCGAGACCGCACGCCAGTGGGGTCGGAGCGGCCAGCTCTACGTCGGCGACTACGAGGAGTTCAACCGCATCGTCCTGCCCGTGATCCGCAACCGGCCCGAAGTCACTGCGGCGCTGCTCGCGAGCGAGGACGGGCAGGAGATCATGTTGCTCAGGACCGAACGCGGCTGGGACAACCGCCTGACGAACGTCGCGAAGAGCGCGGCAGCGCAGCGCTGGGTGCACTGGGATCGCAACGGCGGCTTCCTGGGCGAGGAGACGCGCAGCGGCCCCTACGATCCGCGCCAGCGCCCGTGGTTCACCGGCGCCATTGCGCTCGCGCGCGAAGAGGACGTGCACTGGACCGAGCCGTACGTGTTCTTCACCACCAGGGAGCTCGGCATCACGGCGTCGGCCCGGTGGACCGATCGCAACACCGGCAAGCGCTACATCATCGCCTTCGATGTCGTGCTGAGCGACCTGTCCCGGCTCACCGCGGCGATGGACGTCGGCCAGGCTGGCCGGGTGGCGATTCTCACCGCGGACGGACGGCTGCTCGGCATGCCGCGCCATCCTGCGATCCGCGGGGAAGAGGACATTAAAGCGCGACTGCTCAAGACGCCGGCGGAAGCCGGGTTCGAGCTTCACGCCGCCGCGCTGCCGCTGTGGGACGCCGCCGGCCGGCCGGCCGCGACGCCGCTGCAGTTCGCGGATCGGGGCGAGCTCTGGTACGCGCATTTCGACACGGTGCCGGTGGGGGCCAGGCAGTTCGTCGTCGCGGCGGTCGCGCCGCGCAGCGACTTCTCGCTGGGGCGGCCGTGGCATCTGGCGGTCATCGGCGCCATATTCCTCGCCGCATTGGCGGTCGCGATGCTGAGCGCGAACGTCGGCGCGCGGCGGCTCGCGCGCACGGTTCGCGACCTGACCCGCGAAAGCGAGCGCATCGGCAACCTGGACCTGGAGCGGCCGGTCGTGGTGCGCGCGCGCTCGAGCGAGCTGGTCGCGCTCGCCGCGGCGCAGGAGAAGATGCGCCAGGCGCTGCTCGAAGCGACGCGCGACCTCGAGCGCAAGGTCGAAGCGCGCACCCGCGAGATCCAGGACGCCCAGGCGGCGCTGCGCGCGGCGAGCGACGAGCAGAACGCCGTCTTCGAATCGGCGACGATGGGTATCGCGCTCATCCGGAACCGCATCATCGACAGCTGCAACCGCAAGCTCGAGGAGCTGTTCGGCTACGGCCCGGGGGAGTTCGCCGGCAAGCCGACCCGCGTCTGGTACACGAGCGACGAGGAGTACCGCCGCGGCGGCGACGAGGTCTACGCGCAGCTCGCGCGCGGCGAGACGCACCAGCGCGAGCAGCAGCTGCAGCACAAGGACGGCAGCCGCTTCTGGTGCCGCCTGTCGGGACGCGCGGTGGATCCGGCCGACCTCGCCAAGGGCACGGTGTGGATCATCGACGACGTGACCGCCGAGCACGAGGCGGCCGAGGCGATGCGGGAGGCGAAGCGGATCGCCGAGGAAGCGACGCAGGCGAAGTCGGCGTTCCTCGCCAACATGAGCCACGAGATCCGCACCCCGATGAACGCCATCATCGGGCTCTCGCACCTCGCCTTGAGGACTGCGCTCGATGCCAAGCAGCGCGACTACGTGTCGAAGGTCCACAACGCCGGCACGTCGCTGCTCGGCATCATCAACGACATCCTCGATTTCTCGAAGGTCGAGGCCGGCAAGCTGAACGTCGAGTCGGTGCCGTTCCGCCTCGACGAGGTGCTCGACACCGCCTCGTCGCTGGTGGCGCAGAAGGCGGCCGACAAGGGCCTCGAGCTGGTGTTCGACGTCGCGGCGGACGTGCCGCAGGGGCTGATCGGCGACCCGCTGCGGATCGGGCAGATCCTGACCAACCTGCTGAGCAACGCGATCAAGTTCACCGAGCGCGGCGAGATCGGCGTGCGGATCCGCTGCCCCGAACGCACCGGCGGCAAGGTGCTGCTGCGGGTCGAGGTGACCGACACCGGGATCGGCATGACGCGCGAGCAGGCGGCGCGCCTCTTCCAGGCGTTCAGCCAGGCCGACAGCTCGACCACGCGCAAGTACGGCGGCACCGGACTCGGGCTCGCCATCTCGCGGCGCCTGGTCGAGCTGATGGGGGGCACGATCTGGGTCGAGTCCGAGCCGGGGGCCGGCAGCACCTTCGGCTTCACCGCCTGGCTCGGGATCGGCGACGAGGATTCCGCGCGCCGCCGGGTCCTGCCCGCGGCGCTGAACGGCGCGCGCGGGCTGGTCGTGGACGACAACCCGTCGGCCCGCGAAATCCTGAGCGAGCTGCTGCGGGCGCTCGGCCTGAACGTCGGCGCGGTCGCCTCCGGAGAGGAAGCGATCGACGCGGTCCGCCGGGCGGACGGCGACCACCCGTTCGACCTGGTGCTGCTCGATTGGAAGATGCCCGGCCTGGACGGCATCGAAACCGGGCGCCGCATCCGTGGCGCGCGCGCTCTCGCGCACCAGCCACGCCTGCTCATGGTGACCGCTTTCGGGCGCGAGGAGTTGCGCGCCGAGGCCGAGGCCGCCGGCATCGAGGCGTTCCTGGTCAAGCCGGTCAGCCGCTCGACGCTCTTCGACGCCCTGGTCGGCCTCTTCGCGCCGGAGGAGGGCGAGGTCGCGCGCGCGGCGGCGGGGGTCGGCGATGAGCTGCCGGCGCTCGCGGGGGCGCGCGTGCTGCTTGCCGAGGACAACGAGATCAACCAGCAGATCGCCGTCGAGCTGCTCGAGGGGGCAGGGGTCGCGGTGGACGTCGCCAGCACCGGGCGCGAAGTCCTCGAGCGGCTGGAGTGCTCGCCGCAGGGCTACGACGCGGTGCTGATGGACCTGCAGATGCCGGACATGGACGGGCTCGAAGCGACGCGGCGCCTGCGCGCCGACCCGCGGTTCGCCGCGCTGCCGGTCATCGCCATGACGGCCCACGCGATGGTCGAGGAGCGCGAGCGCTGCCTCGCCGCGGGCATGGTCGACCACATCGCCAAGCCGATCGAGCCGCAGGCGATGTTCCGCACGCTCGCCCGCTGGGCGAAAGGCCGTGCGGGCGCGGGCATCCCCAAGCGCCGCGCGGGCGCGGATGCCGAACTGCCCGTGGTCGATGGCCTCGACGCAACCGCCGGCCTGCGGCGCGTGGGCGGCAACCGCGACCTCTACCTGCGGCTGCTGCGGCGCTTCGCCGAGGGCCAGGCCGGCGCTGCGCGCCGCGTGCGGGAAGCGCTCGCCGCCGGCGAGCGAGCGACTGCCGAGCGCGAGGCGCACACGGTGAAAGGCGTGGCCGCGAATCTCGGCCTTGCGGCCCTCAGCGATCTCGCGGCGGCGCTGGAGCACGCGGTCCACGAGGCGAAGGGCGAAAAGCGCGCGTTGGCGGCTTTCGAGCCCGCGCTGGCGCGGGCGACGGCGGCGCTGGCCGCGCTGCCGGTGCCGGGCGACGACGCAGCGGCGCCGTCGGCGGCCGTTGCCCCCGCCGCCGGGCCGGAGCTCGGGCAGCTCGCGCGGTTGCTGGAAGCGGGCGACGGCGAGGCCGTGGACTACGTCGCCGGGCGGGCGGCGGCGCTGCGCGCCGCGTTCCGCGGCGGCGAGTTCGCCGCGATCGAGCAGGCGGTGCAGTCGTTCGAGTTCGACGCCGCGCTCGAGCAGCTGCGCGCGGCGGCGGCACGCGCGGGGATCGACCTCCGGGAGCAGTCGTGAACGACGCGCCCGACGCCTCCTCGAGGCCGGTGGTGCTGATCGTGGATGACACGCCCGAGAACCTGACGATCCTGAACGGGCTGCTCAAGGACGGGCACCGCACCAAGGTGGCGAACAGCGGGGAGCGCGCGCTGAAGCTGGCGGTGGCCGAGCCGAAGCCCGACCTGGTGCTGCTCGACATCATGATGCCGGGGATGGACGGCTACGAGGTGTGCCGGCGGCTGAAGGCCGATGCGGCGACGCGCGAGATTCCGGTGATCTTCCTGACGGCGAAGACGCAGGTCGAGGACGAGAGCCGCGGGTTCGAGGTGGGGTGCGTGGACTACATCACCAAGCCGATCTCGCCACCGATCGTGCTGGCGCGGGTGCGCACGCATCTCGCGCTGAAGGCGGCGGCGGACTTCCTGCGCGACAAGAACGAGTACCTCGCCGCCGAAGTCGCGCGGCGGGCGCGGGAGCTGGAAGACGCGACCCGCGCCCGGCAGAAGCTCGAGAGCGAGCTCGAGATCGCGCGCCGGATCCAGATGGACATGCTGCCCACGGGGGGCAGCCGGAACCCCGCGCTCTACGACCTCGGCGCTTGCCTGGTTCCCGCACGGGCGGTGGGCGGGGACCTCTACGACTACTTCCATCTGGGGAGCAAGCTGTACTTCCTCGTGGGGGACGTCTCGGGGAAGGGCGTGCCCGCCGCGCTGTTCATGGCCAGGGCGAAGACCCTGTTCGCGACCGTGGCGCGCCACGAGCCCGATCTGGGCCGCGTCCTGACCGAAGTCAACCGCGGGCTGTGTGCCGACAACGAGGCGACGATGTTCGCGACGCTGTTCGCGGGGACGGTCGAGCTGGAGACGGGCGAGCTCTGCTGCGCGGTGGGCGGGCACGAGTCGCCGGTACTGATCCCGGCTTCCGGCGAACCGGCGCGGATGGTGCCGGTCGACGGTGGTCCCGCGTTGGGCCTCCGGGAGGAGGCGGCGTTTCCCACGATCCGTCTTGCGCTGCGAGCCGGCGACGCGCTGGTGCTGTATACCGACGGGGTGACCGAGGCGGAAGCGGAGCGGGGCGAATTTTTCACCGCCGAGCGCCTGGTCGGGCTGCTTTCGGGCGGCAAGTCGCTGTCGGCCGCAGCGATCGCGGAGCGGGTACTGGGGGCCGTCCGGGAGTTCGCCGGACAGGCCCCGCAATCCGACGACATCACCGTGCTGGCGCTTCGCTATCGACCGTCCATCAGCCAACGCAGCAAGCCGGAGGAACCGTCATGACCGATCCGCTCGATTTCTCCACCAAGCCGGTGGTGCTGATCGTGGATGACACGCCCGAGAACCTGACGATCCTGAACGGGCTGCTCAAGGACGGGCACCGCACCAAGGTGGCGAACAGCGGGGAGCGCGCGCTGAAGCTGGCGGTGGCCGAGCCGAAGCCCGACCTGGTGCTGCTCGACATCATGATGCCGGGGATGGACGGCTACGAGGTGTGCCGGCGGCTGAAGGCCGATGCGGCGACGCGCGAGATTCCGGTGATCTTCCTGACGGCGAAGACGCAGGTCGAGGACGAGAGCCGCGGGTTCGAGGTGGGGTGCGTGGACTACATCACCAAGCCGATCTCGCCACCGATCGTGCTGGCGCGGGTGCGCACGCATCTCGCGCTGAAGGCGGCGGCGGACTTCCTGCGCGACAAGAACGAGTACCTCGCCGCCGAAGTCGCGCGGCGCATCAAGCAGATCTCGATCGTCCAGGACGTGACCATCATGGCGATGGCCTCGCTCGCCGAGACGCGCGACAACGAGACCGGCAACCACATCCGCCGCACGCAGCACTACATCCGGGCGCTGGCGCTCGAGCTGCGCAAACAGCCGAAGTTCGCTGCCGCGCTCGACGACGCGGCGGTCGAGCTGCTGTTCAAGTCGGCGCCGCTGCACGACATCGGCAAGGTCGGTGTCCCGGATGCGATCCTGCTGAAGCCCGGCAAGCTCACGCCCGAGGAGTTCGAGGTCATGAAGGCCCACCCCGCCCTGGGGCGCGACGCGATCCTGGCGGCGGAAAAGCTGCTCGACGAGCCGGTCTCGTTCCTCCAGTACGCGCGCGAGATCGCCTATTTCCACCAGGAGAAGTGGGACGGCTCGGGGTACCCGGAGGGGGTCGCGCGCGAGGCGATTCCGCTGTCGGCGCGGCTGATGGCGGTCGCCGACGTGTACGACGCGCTGATCTCGCGGCGCGTCTACAAGCCGCCGTTTCCGCACGAGAAGGCGGTGGAGATCATCCGCGAGGGTCGCGGCAAGCACTTCGACCCCGATGTGGTGGACGCTTTCCTCGCGATCCACGAAGCGTGTCACGCCATCGCCATGCGCTACGCCGACAGCGAGGCCGACGTGCACGCGAAGGCCGGCGGCGGGGCGACGGCGCGGTGAGAGCGGCGACGACGCTCGGCAACGATCTCGCCGAGCTCCCGGAGGCACTCGACTGGCTGGAAGCAACGCTGCGGGCGGCGGGGGTCGCCAACACGCTCGTCGGCGAACTGCGCCTGGTCGCCGAGGAGGGCCTTTCCAACGTCATCCGGCACGCCTACGCCGATACGGCGCGGCACTCGATCGAGGTCGCGGTGGAGATCGGCGGCGGCGAGATCCGGCTGGTCCTCCGCGACGACGGCCTTCCGTTCAATCCGCTGGCGGCTCCGGCGCCCGATCTGGGCGCCCCGATCGAGCAGCGGCCGGCCGGGGGGTTGGGGATCCACGTGCTGAAGAACCTGGTCGATCGCGCCGACTACCGGCGGGAGAACGACGCCAACGTGCTGCGCCTCGTCAAGCGCTCGGGATGAGAAGTGCGAATACAATCTGCCTTGCGGCGACGCAAGGCGAAGGAGGCCAAATGTCCTTGAAGATCCAGCTCCAGGAAGGCCGGCCGCTCACTCAGACGGTGGCGCTGGTAGGCAGGCTCGACACCGAGACAGCGCCGAGCCTCGACGCCGAGCTCGACCGTCTGCTTGCCACGCCGGTGAAGGTGATCGTGTTCGATCTGAGCGGTCTCGACTACATCAGCAGCGCCGGGGTGGGGTCGCTCTTTAGGGCGCAGAAGTCGATGAAGGCGCGCTCGGGCGAGGCCCTCCTGGTCAACACCCAGCCCCCGGTGCAGAAGGTCTTCGACATCGTCAAGGCGGTCGACGTCAAGTCGATCTTCCGCGATGTCGCCGAGCTCGACAACTATCTCGACGAGATGCAGCGCCGCGTGACAGCGCGAAAGTAGTTCCGCCGACCGGAAGCACCGGAATCCGACTAAAACGGGATTTGCCGTACTTGCCGCCGGCATTGGCGCGGCGGTAAGCTCGCGGATGCGCGCCGCGGCGCGGCATCAAAGGATGACCGACGCAACAGGAGGATGGCCCTATGAATAGCAAGCGGATGACGGTCGCCATCGCGGGAGTCTTCGCCATCCCCGGCGTGACGCTGGCGCAGAAGAGCACGGTGGAGATCTACGGCCGGGCGAATCTCGGCTTCGACCACTACCAGGCCGAGGGCTCGAGCGTCCCGGGTCAGGACCGCGAGGGTCGTTTCCGGGTGTTCGACAACAGCTCGCGCGTCGGCTTCCGCGGCACCGAAGATCTCGGCAGCGGCCTGCGGGCGATCTTCCAGATCGAGACCGGCGTCAACGTCGACAACGGCAGCAACACGGGCCAGGGCGGCCAGGCGAACGCGAGCTCCGGCTTCTGGGCCTCGCGCGACTCGTTCGTGGGTCTCGACAGCAACTGGGGTCGCCTGACCTTCGGTCGCCAGTCGATCTACTTCGGGAATGCCGTGAACGCGCAGTTCTCGACGAACTACATCAACAGCCAGATCCCCTGGACGGACGGCACCCAGCTCGGCCGGATCAGCACCGGCGTGGCCGTTTCGCGCACGAGCAACGTCGTGCAGTACACGTCGCCGACGTTCGCCGGGATCAACGGCACGCTCAGCTATTCGCCGAACGCCCAGGAGCCGGTGCAAGCGACGCCGCCCACCGACACGGACGGGGCGATCTGGGGCGCCACGCTGCGCGGCTCGTGGGGCCCGTTCTATGTTCAGGGGGACGTCGCCTGGAACTATGCGAACAGGTCGTTGACTACGAACACGCAGCAGAAGGCCACACTCTACAAGCTCGGCGGCAGCTGGGGCTACATGCCCGGGTCGCGCATCGGCCTCATCTGGGTTCGCACCGATACCAACAACCAGGGCGGCCTCGTGCCCGGGTTGGCCACGGGCAACGACGTCTACCAGGACGGCTTCACGGTCAACTGGGAGCAGACGTTCGGCAACATCCAGGTGATGGCGCAGTACGGCTGGACGGGCGACATGAAGGACTGCAACGCGGCGGCGACGGTGTCGTGCACCGACAGCGACTCGACCGCCTTCATGGTCGGCGCCCGGTACTTCCTGTCGAAGCGGACCTGGGTCTATGCGTCGTATAACCAGGTCAGCAACGGGGCGAACCAGTTCGCCGACTACACGAGCAGCGGCATCACTTCGACCACGGGTCTGACGGCTGCGGGACCGAACCCGCTCGGCGCGGATCCGAAGATGTGGGCGCTCGGCCTCTTCCACGCGTTCTGAGCGCAGCGACTTGCGCACCCGCCGGGGCCGAGCGAGTGCGTGATATGGTCGCTCGCGTGCCGCTCCTTCGCTGCCCGGGAGATCTCCGCTGACCCGACCGGCTGCCCAGGCCATCGGCTCGCCCGGGCCGCTCAAGGCGTGGTGGATCGCCGCGCGGCCGCCCACGCTCACGATCGCAATCACCCCGGTCCTGGTTGGCACTGCACTCGCATGGCGCGAGGCCGGCGGGATCGACTGGGTGGTCGCCCTCCTCGCGCTGTGCGCGGCGATGCTGATCCAGATCGGCACGAACCTCTACAACGATGTCGGCGACTACGAGCGCGGAGCCGATCGCCCGACCTCGGGCCCCCCCTCACTCTGCGCCGCGGACTCCCCCGCCCCCTCGCCCTCTCTATCTGTCGGGCTGCATTCCCCCGCCCCCCCTTTCCCCCCCCCCCCCCCGATGCGCCGCGGGGCGCGTCACCGCGGGCGATACTGCACCGGCCGCAGGTTCCGAGTCAACGGGCCGTCCCGGACCGGGTGCAGCGTCAACCCATGATGTTGACGCCGCCGTCGACGTAGAGCGTCTGGCCGGTCATGCGGCGCGCGTAGGGCGTCGCGAGGTACGCGCAGGCAAAGCCGACGTCGTCGATGTCGACCAACTCGCCGACCGGGGCGCGGCTCGCCGCCTCGTTGAGCAGCAGGTCGAAGTCCTTCAGCCCCGAGGCGGCGCGGGTCTTGAGCGGCCCCGGCGAGATCGGGTGCACGCGGATGCCCTTCGGCCCGAGCTCGAAGGCGAGGTAGCGGCACGCCGCCTCGAGCGCCGCCTTGACCGGACCCATCACGTTGTAGTTGGGCACCACCTTCTGTGCGCCGTGATAGCTCATGGCGAACATCGTGCCGCCCTCGGTCATGAGCGGCGCGGCAAGCCGCGCCATGCGCACGAACGAGTGGCAGGAGACGTCCATCGCGCGCTTGAAGCCCTCGGCCGAGCAGTCGAGGAGCCCGCCCTGCAGGTCCTCCTTCGGCGCGAACGCGATCGAGTGCACCAGGATGTCCAGCCGTCCCCACTGCGCCCGGACGGTGTCGAACACCGCCTCGAGCTGGCCCGCCTGCTCCACGTCGAGCGGCAGGAAGATCGGCGCGCCCAGCGCCTCGGCGAGCGGCGCGACGTACGGCCGCGCCTTGTCGTTGAGGTAGGTGATCGCGAGATCCGCGCCGAGGCTGCGGAACGCGTGCGCGCAGCCGTACGCGATCGAGTGCTCGTTCGCGATGCCGACGACCAGAGCCTTCTTGCCGGCGAGGACGGGATTGTGAGCTTGCGCCATGCGGTCAGCTCTTGGCCAGGAGATCGCGCGTATGCCGCGCGATCATCAGCTCTTCGTTGGTCGGGATCACCCACGCCGGCGGTCCGGCTCGTCGCCGCGCTGATGCGCGGGCCGTGCTTGGCGTTCGCCTGCGGGTCGAGCTCGACGCCGAGCCACGCGGCCTGCCGGCACACCCGCTCGCGGACCGGCGCCGCGTGCTCCCCGATCCCAGCGGTGAAGACGATCGCGTCGAGCCCGCCGAGCGCGGCCGCGAGCGAGCCGAGCTCCCGGCCGATCCGGTAGAGGAAGAGATCGACCGCGAGCTTCGCGCGCGGCTCGGACGACTCGAGCAGCACGCGCATGTCGCTCGACACGCCAGACACGCCCAGAAGACCGGACTGGCTGTAGATCAGCTTCTCGATCGCGCGCGCATCCATCTTGCGCTCGTCCATGAGGTAGAGGACCACGCCCGGGTCGATCGCGCCGCAGCGGGTGCCCATCGGCAGGCCGTCGACCGCGGTGAAGCCCATCGTGCTCGCGATGCTGCGGCCGCCTTCGAGCGCGCACATGCTCGCGCCGTTGCCGAGGTGCAGCACCACGGTCTTGCCGCGCGCCGCGCGCTCGTCGAATCGCGGGAGCGCCGAGGCGATGTACTCGTAGGAGAGGCCGTGGAAGCCGTAGCGCCGCACGCCGGCGTCCGTCAGCTCCTTCGGCAGCGCGAACATCTGGGCGAGCGGCGGGTTCGACCGATGGGCCGCGGTGTCGAAGCAGGCGACTTGCGGAAGCTCGGGCAGGCGCTGGAGCAGGGCGCGGATCGGCGCCAGGTTGTGCGGCTGGTGCAGCGGCGCGAGCGGCACGAGCTTCTCGAGCTTCGCCACGACCGCGGCGTCGACGCGCACCGGTGCCGCGTAGTCGATACCGCCGTGGACGACGCGGTGCCCGACCGCGGCGAGCCGGTGATCGCCGCCGTGCGTCGCCTTCAGCCAGTCGATGATGTGCGCGAGCGCGCCGTCGTGGCCGAGCTTCGCGCCGGCCTCCCACCGCTTCTCGCTCGCGGGCTTACCTGCCGCGTCCTTCGCGACGAAGTGCGGGGCGGTGTAGATCCCTTCGACCTGCCCGCGCGCGACGAGCGCGAGCTCCGCGCTCCGCTCAGCGAACAGCGAGAACTTGATGCTCGAGGAGCCCGCGTTGACGACGACAATCGCGTCGGTCACGAGATCGCCTTCGCCGCGCTCTCCCGCCGCGCCTGCGCGACGAACACCGCCACCGCGCACGAGGCGAGCCGCGCCTCCACCGTGTCGGCGCGGCTCGTAAGGATGATCGGCACCTTCGCGCCGAGGACGATCCCCGCCGAGTCGGCGCCCGCCAGGAACGACAGGCTCTTGGCGAGCATGTTCCCCGCCTCGAGATCGGGGACGATCAACACGTTCGCTCTGCCCGCGACCGGTGAGGCGATCTTCTTGATCTCGGCCGCCTCGGGACTGATCGCGTTGTCGAGCGCGAGCGGGCCGTCGAGGATGCCGCCGGTGATCTGGCCGCGGTCGGCCATCTTGCAGAGCGCCGCGGCCTCGATCGTGGACGGGACCTTGGGATTGACCGTTTCCATCGCCGAGAGGATCGCCACGCGCACTTCCTTGCGGCCGAGCGCCCGCGCGAGGTCGATGGCGTTCTGCACGATATGGACCTTGTCCTCGAGCGTCGGGGCGATGTTCACCGCCGCGTCCGAGATGATCAGCGCATCCGCGTGCGCCGGCACATCCATCACGAAGCAGTGGCTGATGCGGCGCGCGGTGCGCAAGCCCGTGTCCTTCTTCACGACCTCGGCCATCAGCTCGTCGGTGTGCAGACTCCCCTTCATGAGCGCCTCGGCCTTGCCGGCCCGCACCAGCTCGACGGCTTTCGCCGCCGCCGCGTCGCTGTGCGGCGCGTCGACCACCTCGTAGCGCGAGATGTCGAGCTTGAACTGTTTCGCGACCGCTTCGATCTTCGCTTTCGGTCCGACGAGGATCGGCTTGATCAGCCCGAGCTTCGCCGCGTCGACCGCGCCGGAGAGGGAGCTCTCGTCGCAGGGGTGGGCGACCGCGGTGCTCACGGGCGTGAGCGCCTTGGCCGCCTCGATCAAGCGCTTGTACTTTTCGTGCCGTTTTTCGGTGTTCATTGGATTTCCCTCGCGGCTCCGCGCGCTCGGGATTCGCCCTTGGGGCGGCCCGGCGGGCTCATGCCGACTTCAGCTCCTGGACCGGGGTGTCGAGGCCGAGGATGCTCGCGACCCGACGGAAGCGCTCTTCCTGATAGGGCGTGAGCTCGCCGCGCGTCCCGGCGACGAGCCGCGCGACCTCGAAGCCCTTGCGCCGCTGGTGCATCTCGGGCGCGAGCTTCGGCAGCGCCGCGATCGCGCGCTCCTCGTCCAGCGCCAGCACGAACGCCTGCCGCTTCACCGCCGCCTTCAGCGCGGCGAGCGAAGGCACGCTCTCGGGCTTCAACTCGTCGATCATGCGCCGGACCATGTTGAAAGGCCGCTCGTCGACGGCGCTCCCCTCCGGCCGCACGTAGATGAGCAGACGCGTCCAGGCGTCGAGGAGCGTTCCCTGCTCGATGTGCGACTCGACTTCCTGCCGCTTCAGGCGCTTCAGCTCGTCCTGCTCCCAGGGCGCCGACTGGGGGCCGCGGCGCCCGAGGCTCCCGGCCTCGACGCCGACCGCCGCCGCGAGCCACGGCGACTCGTAGATCGTCTTGAACATCCGCTCGGACAGGTCGTCGCGCACGTCGCGGTACCGGTCGAGCGCCTGCTCGATCTGGTCCGACACATGCCGCTCGGTCTTGACGAACGGGTTGTCGGGCGACACCGGCTGGCGATTCGCACGCACGGTCTCGGCCATCGATTTGACCCACTGCATCCACGGATTGAGGTCGGAGAAGAGCCACCGCTCGACCCGCGCCGGGTTGGTCTCGCGCAGCGTGCGGGCGGTCGCCTCGTTCGACACCGCCTTCACGACCGGCGCGGCGAACGTGTCGTACAGGCCCTGGTTGATCTGCGCCACGCGGTTCGCGACCTCGAACGCCTGCTCGTCCTTGCGGCCGTCGTCGAGGGCGAGGATGTCGTCGATGGTGCGCGGCGCGAACTGGATGAGATAGCGGCCGTCGACATACTCGATCCCCGGCATGTCGGGCTGCGTGTCGGTGATGATCGCCTCGTACAGCCCGGCCGGCAGCGTCTCGATGAGGTCGAGCGCGCAGGCGAGCTCGGCGGTCTCGCGCTTCGCCACGCCCGCCGACACGAAGATGCCGAGGTGGCCGATCTTCTCGTGCAGGCAGTAGACGATGGTCTGCTCGTTGAGGCGGATCTCCTCGACGCTGCGATAGAGGTCGGGGATCCAGTTGAGGGCCTGCTGCGGCGGGGTGATGTTGTCGCCCCACGACGCGAACACGACGATCGGCGAGCGGATGTTGCGCAGGTCGACGCGGTGCTGGCCGTCGAACGATTCGACCTCGCCGGCAGCGAGCTTGTTGCCGACGAAGAGGTTCTGCGAGATCCACTCCATCTCCTCCTTGTTCATGAGGTAGTGGCCGCCCCACCACTTCTCGAACTCGAGGAAGCGGCTGCGCTCGGTGTCGACCTTCGCGTAGAGGTTGTAGAGCTTGCTCCAGTAGGTGTTCGAGGGATTGAGGTTCTCGAAGTTGTTGACGAGATAGGCGCCGTCGAACTTGCCGTGGCCGAGATCGCCGGCGAGCGAGGACATCCACGTGCCGCCGAGCAGCCCGCCCGAATAGCGCATCGGATTCTTGCCGGTGACGCCGGCCCAGTAAGAGATCGGCGACCCAGCGAGGAGAATCGGGCCGACGAGCTGCGGGGCGAGCGCGGCGAGCATCATCAGCGCCCAGCCGCCCTGGCAGTTGCCGATCACGAACGGCTTCGCGTCGGGATCCGGGTGCAGCTCGTTCACCCTGCGCAGGAACGCGACCTCGGCGCCGCAGACCGACTCGATCGTCTGGCCCGGCACCGGCACCGGGAAGAACATCACGAAGTAGCAGGGGTGCCCGGCCTTCAGCGCGATGCCGATTTCGCTGTCGATCTTGAACCCGCCGATGCCGGGGCCGTGGCCCGCGCGCGGGTCGATCACCACGAACGGCCGTTTCTTCGGATCGGCCGGCGGGTAATCGGCGGGCGGCTTGACGCGCACCAGCGCGTAGTTCGCGGGCTTGGTGAGCTCGCGGCCGTCGACGACCAGCTCGTAATCGAAGACGAGCACCGGGGGATTGCCGGACTTTTCGTGCTCGAGATACTGGTTGCCGCGCTCGCGCAGCACGTCCCAGGTGAGGATCGTGCGCTGCCACGCGTCGACCAGGTATTCGGTCGCGGCGTGCGCTGCTTGCGGCATCGCCCAGGGGACGGGCGTGCCGGGAGATTCGGTGGCCATGGGGAACTCCTGAGGCGGGGGATTACAATGCTGGGTGGCTTACAACCCTAGCACCGGCGCTGTTGCACTGCAACCGCGTTACGAATTGATCGCCGAGGACCGAGCGGCGACACCTGTCCCAAGGGACAAGACACCTGCCCAAAGGGACAATTCTCCTTGTCACAGGCGCCTGCTAGCCTTGGCCGATTGGCGGCTTGCGGGGGACGCCTGACCTCCGTAACGAGGAGAACGCCATGCAGCTTTGGATGGGCAACCTTGCCCCGGACACGACGGACGACGAAATCCGCGAGCTCGTCCGCAAGTACTCGAAGCTCGAGATCACGCGGATCAGGCGGGAAGACGGCGACGGCTCGCACCCGGCCGCCGTCCTCGAGTTCGAGGAGGCCGATCGCGCCGCGCTCTACGAGGCGCAGCGGCGCCTCAACGGAATGTACTGGAAGGAATGCACGCTGCGGGTTTATCTCCCGCTGAGCTGAGCGGTGAGCGCAGCCGGGTACTCCACAGTCGAGCGTCTGCGCGACGGGCGCGAAATCGAGATCCGTGCGCTCCGGCCCGCGGATCGCGCCGGGCTGCTCGAAGTCGTCGACCAGATGAGCGAGGAGGCACGCTACCGGCGGTTCTTCGCGCCGAAACGCAGCTTCACCGAGAAGGAAATCGAGTTCTATCTGAACGTCGACTTCGTGAGCCACGTCGCGCTGGTCGCCGTTCTCGAGGAGGGCGGGCGGCCGGTGATCGTGGGCGGCGGGCGGTACATCGTTTCGGAACCGGGCCGCGCCGAGGTCGCGTTCGCCGTGGACGATCCGCATCAGGGGCTTGGCATCGCGACGCATCTGATGCGCCATCTCATCCTCATCGCACGCGAGGCCGGGATCACGGAGTTGGTGGCGGAAGTCCTGCCGGACAACGCCCCCATGCTGAAGGTGTTCGAACGGTGCGGCCTCGCGATGACAACGCGCCGCGAGTCGGGCGTGGTGCACGTGACGCTCGCCCTGTCGCCAACCGAGTCGCGCGCGCAAGCCGAAGTCCGCAACTGAATCGAAGGAAGGAGTGGAAATGGCCAGCAATCCGAAACTCGCTAGCGAACGGTGGGATATCGCATGGCGCGGGTTCACGCCCGGCACCTGGCAGAGCCGCGTCAACGTCCGCGAGTTCATCCAGCGCAACTACACCCCCTACGAAGGCGACGGTGCCTTCCTGCAGGGCCCGACCGCGCGCACGCGCGGCATGTGGGAGACGCTGCAGCCGCTGCTCGCCAAGGAGCGCGAGAAGGGCATCCTCGACGTATCGCAGGTTCCTTCCAGCATCGTCGCGCACGCGCCCGGGTACATCGACAAGGAGCGCGAGATCATCGTCGGCCTGCAGACCGACGCGCCGCTGAAGCGGGCGATCATGCCGTTCGGCGGCTGGCGCGTGGTCGCGGCGAGCCTCGAGGCCTACAACTACAAGCCCGACCCGGCCGTCGGCGAGATCTTCACCAAGTACCGCAAGACGCACAACGACGGGGTGTTCGACGCCTACACGCCGGACATCAGGAAAGCCCGCTCGTCGGGGGTCGTCACCGGCCTGCCGGATGCGTACGGCCGCGGCCGCATCATCGGCGACTACCGCCGGGTCGCGCTCTACGGCGTGGACTTCCTCGTCGCCGACAAGGAGCGCGAGAAGCACGAGCTCGACGACCGTCATTCGACCGAGGACGTGATCCGCTTGCGCGAGGAGCTGGCGGAGCAGATCCGGTCGCTCAAGGAGCTGAAGGAGATGGCGTCGCGCTACGGCTGCGACATCTCCGGGCCGGCCACGAATGCCCGCGATGCGGTGCAGTGGTCCTACTTCGGCTATCTCGCCGCCATCAAGCAGCAGAACGGCGCGGCGATGTCGGCCGGGCGCCTGTCCACCTTCTGGGACATCTACTTCGAGCGCGACCTGCGCGAGGGCAAGCTGACGGAGTCGCAGGCGCAGGAGATCATCGACGACCTGGTGATCAAGTGGCGCATCGTGCGTTTTCTGCGCGCCCCCGAGTACAACCAGCTCTTCTCCGGCGACCCGGTATGGGTCACCGAGGTCGTGGGCGGACAGGGCGAGGACGGGCGCACGCTCGTCACCAAGACCGCGTTTCGCATGCTGCACACGCTGTACAACCTCGGCCCGGCGCCCGAGCCGAACCTCACCGTGTTCTGGTCGCCACGCCTGCCCGACGGTTTCAAGCGCTTCGCGATCAAGACGTCGATCGACACCAGCGCGATCCAGTACGAGTCCGACGACCTCATGCGGCCCAAGTGGGGCGACGACTGCGCCATCGCCTGCTGCGTCTCGGCGATGCGGGTCGGCAAGCAGATGCAGTTCTTCGGCGCGCGCGTGAACCTGGTCAAGACGTTGCTCTACGCGCTCAACGGCGGACGCGACGAAGTGAGCGGCGAGCAGGTCGGGCCGAAGCTCGCGCCGATCACGTCGGACCCGCTCGACTACGACGAGGTGATGGGCCGCCTCGATCCGATGATGGACTGGCTCGCGAAGATGTACGTCAACGCGCTCAACATCATCCACTACATGCACGACAAGTACTGCTACGAGGCGATCGAGATGGCGCTGCACGACCGCGAGGTGCTGCGCACGCTCGCCTGCGGCATCGCCGGCCTCTCGCACGCGGCCGACAGCCTGTCCGCGATCAAGCACGCCAAGGTGAAGCCGGTGCGCGACGAGCGCGGGATCATCGTCGACTTCAAGACCGAGGGCGAGTTCCCGTGCTTCGGCAACAACGACGACCGCGCGGACGACCTGGCCAAGCTGCTGGTGTCGATGATGATGAACAAGATCCGCATGTATCCGACCTATCGCAACGCGGTCCACACCCAGTCGGTGCTCACCATCACCTCCAACGTGGTCTACGGCAAATCGACGGGCAACACGCCGGACGGCCGCCGGAAGGGTGAGCCGTTCGCGCCCGGAGCGAATCCGTCGAACGGCCGCGACACGCACGGTGCGCTCGCGGCGCTGATGTCGGTAGCCAAGATCCCCTACGACGACGCGGAGGACGGCATCTCGCTCACACTGTCGTTGGTGCCGGCCGCGCTCGGGAACGAGGCCGACCGCATCTCGCGCGGAGTGAACGGACTGGACGCCTATTTCTCGAGCGGCGGCTTCCACGTCAACATCAACGTGCTGAACCGCGAGACGCTGCAGGACGCGGTGAAGCACCCGGAGAAGTACCCGCAGCTCACGATCCGCGTGTCGGGCTACGCGGTGAACTTCGTCAAGCTGACCAAGGAGCAGCAGCTCGACGTGATCAACCGCACGTTCCACGGCGCCATGTAGGGAGCGGGCCATGAGCGAGCCGCGCACCGGCAGCCGCTACGAGCTCCAGGTCGCGCGCAAGGGCACGACCGAGAGCAAGGCGGCACGCGACTATTTCGCCGTCCATCCGGGCGACGTCGAAGAGGTCAAGGAGGAGGACGACCTCGTCGGCTACGTGCACTCGTACGAAGTGGGCAGCACGGTGGACGGACCCGGCATCCGCTTCGTCGGCTTCCTGACCGGCTGCTTGCTGCGCTGCCAGTACTGCCACAACCCGGATACCTGGCACAAGTTCAACGGCCATCCGGTGACCGTCTCGCGCGCGATGCAGCAGATCGGCAAGTACGCGCAGGTCCTCAAGATCAGCAAAGGCGGCGTCACGCTCTCCGGCGGCGAGCCGATGGTGCAGCGGCCGTTCGTGACGCGGATCTTCCGCCGCTGCAAGGAGCTCGGGCTGCACACCTGCATCGACACCTCGGGCCGTCTCGGCGACAAGATGACCGACCAGGAGCTGATGGACATCGACCTCAACCTGCTCGACATCAAGTCCGGCGATCCGGCGATCTACGAGAAGGTCACGCGCCAGCCGCTCCAACCGACGCTCGACTACGCGCGGCGGCTGTCGGCGCTCGGGCGCCCGATGTGGATCCGCTACGTGCTCGTGGCGGGCCTCACCGACGGCCACGACAACGTCGAAAAGGTCGCCGATTTCTGTGCCGGGTTGAAGTCCGTCGAGCGGGTCGAGATCCTGCGGTTCCACCAGATGGGCAAGGACAAGTGGCACAAGCTCGGCCTCGAGTATCCGCTGGAGAACGTCGAGCCGCCGGACGCCGAGCTGAGCGAGCGCGTGCGTGGGCAGTTCCGCAGCCGGGGGTTGACCGTCTACTAAGTAGAAGAAGAGAAGGGAGGAGCTGTGGAGTACGTCAAGACGCTGCTCGAGAGTCAACCGATGATGGCGTTGTTCCTGACGATCGCCATCGGCTATCTCGTAGGCGAGATCAACATCAAGGGGTTCTCGCTCGGCGTGGGCGCGGTGCTGTTCGTCGCGCTCTTCATGGGCTGGTTCGCGCCCAAGGCGGTGCCGGCGGCGATGGTCGGAACGCTCGGCCTCGCGCTCTTCCTCTATACGGTCGGCGTCCAGTACGGCAAGCAGTTCTTCCTCGGCCTGACGAGCGCCGCCGGCCGCAGGGCGAACGTGATGGCGTTGATCGGCGTTCTGCTGGCGGGCGCGGTGAGCATCGTGTTCGTGAAGGCGATGGGGCTGAACGTCGGCCACGCGCTCGGACTCTTCGCGGGCTCGGGGACGAGCACTCCGACGCTGCAGGCGGCCATCGCGACGCTCGGCAACGACGACCCCGCCGTGGGCTACTCGGTCTCCTACCCGTTCGGCGTCGCCGGCCCGATCCTGCTCCTGTACCTCGCGTTCATGATCCTCAAGCCGAAGATCGAGACGGCCGGGACCCCCGGCCTCGAGCTGCTCGAGGTCGCGATCCGCAACCCGGATCTCTTCGGCAAGACGCTCGGCGAGGTGATGAGCGGGCTCCCCGCCGGCGTGCAGATCGTGGCCCTGCGCAGGGCGCACCACAACGAGCCGGCCTCCCCCAACGTCGTCGTCGCCGAGAACGACGTCGTGCTCGCCGCCGGGACTAGCAAGGAAGCGCTCGCGCAGGCGGGCCGGAGTCTCGGCGAAGCGGCGCCCGGCCGCATGGTCAAGGATCGCAGCGATCTCGACTATCTGCGCGTGTTCGCCTCGCGCCCGACCGTGGTGGGCCGAGCGCTCGGCGATCTCGACCTGCCCGGGCAGAAAGCGTCGATCATCGCTCACGTCCGTCGGGGTGATACGGACATCACGCCCCGGCCCGACCTCGTGCTCGAGTTCGGCGATCGCGTTGGCATGCTCTCCAATCGTGGGGACTTCGCGGCGCTGCGCAAGTTCTTCGGCGATTCGATCAAGGGCACCGCGGAGTTCAGCTACATCTCGATCGGCCTCGGCATGGCGCTCGGCTTCCTGGTGGGCGCGATCCAGATCCCGCTGCCGGGCATCGGCAAGCTCGCGGTGGGGCTGTCGGGTGTGCTGATCGTGGCGCTGATCCTGGGCAACCTGCGCCGCACGGGTGGCATGAACTGGACCATCCCGCTCTCCGCCAATCTCGTGATGCGCAACCTCGGGCTGACGCTATTCCTCGCGCAGGTCGGGATGTCTTCGGGGCCGAAGTTCGCCGCGACGGTGACGGAAACCGGCCTGCTGATGCTCGGGCTCGGTGCAATCGTGCTGGTTGCGCTCGTCCTGCCGATCCTGATCCTCGGGCTCTTCGTGTACCGGCTGCCGTACGACGAGGTGGCGGGCATCGTCGCGGGCGCCTGCGGCAATCCGGCGATCCTCGCGTACGCGAACAAGCTCGCGCCGACCGATCGGCCGGACATCGGCTACGCGATGATCTTTCCGGGCATGACCATCGTGAAGATCCTGTTCGTGGACATTGTCCCGGCGTTCCTGTGACAACGATGGTTTTTTCAACCAGGAGACCCGCCATGCCCGCGAAGCTCCTCGCTGAATTCCTCGGTACGTTCTGGCTGGTCCTCGGGGGCTGCGGCGCGGCAGTGCTCGCCGCGGCGTTTCCCGAGCTCGGTATCGGTTTCACCGGCGTTTCGCTTGCGTTCGGCCTCTCGGTCCTCACTGCCGCGTATGCCCTCGGGCCGATCTCGGGCGGGCATTTCAATCCAGCCGTGTCGTTCGGGCTGTGGGCTGGTGGCCGATTTCCGGCCGCGTACCTATTGCCCTATTGGGTAGCGCAGCTAGCGGGCGCGATCGTCGCCGCGGCGGTTCTGTATGTCATCGCGACCGGCCGGGCGGGCTTCGACCCGTCGGCAGGCTTCGCTTCGAACGGTTTCGGCCCGCTCTCCCCCGGCAAGTACAGCATGGGCGCCGCGATCGTCACCGAGGTCGTGATGACGTTCATGTTTCTGATCGTCATCCTCGGCGCGACGCATCAGCGCGCGCCGGTCGGATTCGCCGGCCTCGCGATCGGGCTCGCGTTGACGCTCATTCACCTCATCAGCATCCCGGTCACGAACACGTCGGTCAATCCCGCCCGCAGCACCGCCCCGGCCCTCTTCGCGGGGATGGCTTATATGCAGCAACTCTGGCTGTTCTGGCTTGCACCGCTCGTCGGTGCGGCGCTCGGCGGCCTCGTCTACCGCACGATGCTTGAGCGCGAGATCGAGCCGCCGGTCGCGGGCCGACCGTCGTCGCGAGAAGTCTTTCGCTGACCCGTTCAGCTTTCTCGCTAGCCGCCGCCCGGACGCAACGACCCAGCTGCGGAAAGGCATGGTATGGTCGCCGGGGTGCTGTTCCTCGCGCGCGAGGGAGATCGCTACTGACCCGCCCCGTCGCCCATACAATCGCCTCGCCCGGCCGGCTCAAGGCGTGGTGGATCGCCGCGCGGCCGCCGACGCTTACGATCGCGATCACCCCGGTGCTGGTCGGCACGGCGCTCGCCTGGCGCGAGGCCGGCGGGATCGACTGGGTCGTCGCGGTCCTCGCTCTGTGCGCGGCGGTGCTGATACAGATCGGCACAAACCTCTACAACGACGTCGGCGACTACGAGCGCGGTGCGGACCGCGCCGACCGCCTGGGGCCGCCGCGCGCGAGCTCGATGGGCTGGCTCGCACCGGCGGACGTCCGGCGCGCCGCGGCCACGAGCTTCGGGCTAGCGATGGTGCTCGGCGCGTACCTCGTGTCGGTCGGCGGCTGGCCGATCTTCGTCATCGGGCTCGCCTCGGTCGCGGCCGGGGTCGCTTACACCGGCGGTCCGCGACCGATCGCCTACAGCGCGTCCGGGGAGTTTTTCGTATTCGTGTTCTTTGGGCTGGTCGCGACGGTCGGAAGTACCTTCCTCCAGACCGGCCAGTTCTCCTGGGCGTCGGCTGCGGCGGGCGGCATGATCGGCGCGCTCGCGGCGGCGGTGCTGGTGGTCAACAACTATCGTGACCTGGAGAGCGACCGGTGTTCGCGTAAGATCACGCTTGCGGTGCGCGTCGGGTATGCGGCGACCCGCAGCGAGTTCGCGGTGGTAGTCCTCTTGCCGTATGCGGCGCTGCCGCTGTTCGCGGTGCTGACCGGCGGGGGGCCGTGGATGCTGCTGCCGGCCGCTTCGCTGCCCATCGCGGTGCGCCTCATCCACGACCTCTATCGGGCGCCGATCAGCCCCGCGCTGAACCCGATCCTGAAGCGCACCGCCCGGCTCGAGCTCGTCTTCGGCCTGCTCGTCTGCGCGGCACTTGCGCTCTGAGCGTGGCGCAAATGGCAGGAACACCTCTGTCGGGAGAGAAGCGGAGCGCCGTCCGCCCGACGGTGCTTGTAATCCTGCTTGGCGTGCTGCTGGGCATAGGCGGCTTCACGTTCCTCTACGCCGAGGGCCTCTCGTACATGAGCGATGACCCGAAGGTGTGCGTGAACTGCCACATCATGCAGTCGCAGTACGATTCCTGGCAGAAGGCGAGCCACCACACGGTGGCCACCTGCGTCGATTGCCACCTGCCGCACGGCTTCATCGCCAAGTACCTCTCCAAGGGCGAGAACGGCTACCATCATTCGAAGGCCTTCACGTTCCAGGACTTCCACGAACCGATCATGATCAAGGCAAAGAGCAGCCGGATCCTTCAGGACAGCTGTCTGCACTGCCACGGCGACCTCGTGCACGAGCAGGTTGTGCGAGCCGCGGAGGATTCCGGCGAGATCCGCTGTGTTCATTGCCATCGCTCGGTCGGACACGGCGAGACGACCGGCCTCGGCCGGTGATACGGATGCATCTGGCCGCAAGGAGGAACGCCATGAGGAAATCCCAAGCGGGCGCTTCGCGCGCGGTGATGATCGGCGCGATCGTGGTGGTGGCGGTTGCCACCGCGCTCGTCACCGCGTTGCTGGTCAACATCTTCGAGCGCAAGAGCGAGGCGCGGAACCCCTACGTGCGCCTGACCGAAGTCACCGAGGACACCACGGATCCGGCGAAGTGGGGCGTCAACTGGCCGAAGCAGTACGACTCGTATCTGCTCACCGCTCAAACGACGCGCACGCGGTTCGGCGGCCACGGCGGGAGCGAAGCGCTGCCGGAGGAGAAGATCGCGCGCGACCCGTGGCTGAAACGCATGTTCCTCGGCTATGCCTTCTCGATCGACTACCGCGACCGCCGCGGCCATGCCTACATGCTCGCCGACCAGGAGGCCACCCAGCGGCTCACCAAGCCGCAGACCGGCTCATGCCTCCACTGTCACGCTGCCGTGATGCCGCTCTATCGCGAGCTCGGCAAGGGGGACGCGGCCAAGGGCCTCGCGGAGAGCTACAAGTTCTCGTACCAGGAGCTCAACAAGAAGCTGCACGATTCCGGTCACGCGCATCCTGTCACCTGCGCCGACTGCCACGACCCCCAGACCATGCAGCTCCGGGTCACGCGTCCCGGATTCATCGAGGGAATCCAGATGCTGGCGGCCGGGGATGCGCCGGTGCCGCACCTGCCGTCGATCGAACGCTGGCGGGCCGCAGGCAAGGCGAAGCCCTACGATCCGAACGCGGATGCGTCGCGCACCGAGATGCGGTCCTACGTCTGCGGCCAGTGCCACGTCGAGTACTACTGCTCGTCGCAGATGCCGCTCACCTTCCCGTGGGGCAAGGGGCTGCGCGCGGGCGACCAGGAGAAGTTCTGGAACGAGACCAAGTTCGCGGACGGCACCCGGTTCTTCGACTACAGGCACGCCGAGACCGGCGCGCCGATCCTCAAGGCGCAGCACCCGGAGTTCGAGCTCTGGAGCCAGGGCGCGCACGCGCGCGCCGGCGTGGCATGCGCCGACTGCCACATGCCGTATGTGCGCGACGGCGCGACCAAGGTCTCCGACCACTGGGTGCGCAGCCCGCTGCTCAACGTCAACAAGGCGTGCCAGACGTGCCATCGCGTGTCCGAGGAGGAGATCAAGGCGCGCGTCGATGCGATCCAGACCCGCAACTTCGAGCTGATGCAGCGCGGCGGCACGGCGATCACGGCGCTGATCGATGCGATCGTTGCGGCGAAGAAGGAGGGCGCGACTCCCGAGCAGCTGCACGCGGCCCTCGAGCTGCAGCGCAAGGCACAGTGGCGGCTCGACTTCATCGCGGCCGAGAACTCCATGGGCTTCCATGCACCACAGGAGGCGGCAATGGTGCTGGGCGAGGCGCTTGACTACGCGCGGCAGGGCGAGCTTGCGGCCACGCGCTGGAGATCGCCGGTGAAGGTCCCAGCGCCGGCGGCCGCGCCCGCCCCCGCGGATGGCAAGCGCGCCAAGAAGCCGTGAGCGCCGATCAGCGCGGCGCCCTGGCGGCTTGCGCAAGATCAAATCGCCGCGAGGGCGCAGGCCCAGAATGGGCGGCACGTGCCCTCTAATAGAGTCTTCAGCGTTCGCGCCGCGCTCGCCGCGGCGCTGGTGCTGATCGTCCTCGCAGGTTGCGCCTCGGATCCACGCTACTCGCAGGGGATCGAATGGGTGACGTGGCAGGAGGCCGAGAAGAAACGCCTGGACGACGCCCGCGGCGGCGCTACAAGGAGGAAACCGTGAAAGCAAGGAAGAAGGGCAACGGCGAGAAGGGCGAGCGGAGCGCAGCCCCGGAGGAGAGGCTGAAGCGCAAGGCCTACGACAAGGAGCTCGCCAAGCTGCACGGCGAGCTCGTCAAGCTCCAGGAGTGGGTCAAGCACAAGGGACTGAAGGTCTGCATCGTCTTCGAGGGCCGCGACGGCGCGGGCAAGGGCGGGACCATCAAGGCGATCACCGAGCGGGTGAGCCCGCGCGTGTTCCGCGTGGTCGCGCTCCCGGCGCCAACTGAGCGCGAGAAGAGCCAGATGTACGCGCAGCGCTATGTCCGGTACCTTCCCGCGGCCGGCGAGGTCGTGATCTTCGACCGCAGCTGGTACAACCGCGCGGGCGTCGAGCGGGTGATGGGGTTCTGCACCGAGGAGGAGGCGCGCAAGTTCTTGAAGCTGGTGCCGCACGTCGAGCGGCTGATCGTGGACTCCGGCGTCATCCTCATCAAGTACTGGCTGGAGGTGAGCGAGGAGGAGCAGACCCGCCGGCTCGAATCGCGCATCGACGACGGCCGCAAGATCTGGAAGCTCTCGCCGATGGACCTCAAGTCGTACAGCCGCTGGTACGACTACTCGCGGGCGCGCGACGAGATGTTCGCGGCGACCGACACCGACTTCGCGCCCTGGTACGTGGCGAGGACGGACGACAAGCGGCGCGGACGCTTGAACATCATCAGTCACCTGCTCAGCAAGATCCCGTACAAGAGCGCGCCGCGCGAGAAGGTGAAGCTGCCGAAGCGGCAGAAGCGGAAGGGTTATCGCGAGCCGAAGTACCCGTATAAGTTCGTCAAGGAGCGGTACTGACGCACTACCTGGCGCGGTCCTCCCAGTCCACCCATTCGACGGGGTGGGCCTTGAGGTAGGCGTTCACGGCTTCGCCGATCGTCGCGAAGAAGCCCTGCTCGCCGAACCGCGTGAACAGCCCGAACCGCTTCAGCTTGTCCTTGACCGGATCCTTCATCTCGGCGAAGGCGAGTTCGATGCCGGCCGCGTGCAGGGTGTCGTCGAGCTCGGCGAGCATGTCCGCGGCGGTGACGTCGACGCTGGTGACCGGCTCGGCCGCCACGACCAGCCAGCGCACCGGCGTGGGGGAGCCCGCCACTGCGTCGAGAACGCGCGCGTGGAAGAGCTCGGCGTTGGCGAAGAACAGCGGCGCATCCCAGCGGAGCAGCACAAGCCCCGGGATCAGGCGGGCCTGGGGATAGCGGGAAATGTCGTGGTAACCCTTGACGCCGTCGGCGCGCCCGAGGACGGCCGAGTGCGGGCGCCAGCCGTCCCAGAGGAACTCGATCACCGCGATCGCGATCGCCAACGCGATTCCGGGAATGGCCCCGAAGACCGCGACCCCCGCGAAGCAGGCCATCGACAGCCAGAACTCCCAGCGCTGGATCCGGTAGATGCGGCGCAGGTCGGCGACTTCGATCAGCCCGATCGCCGAGGCGATGACGACCGCAGCGAGCGCGGTGCTCGGCAGGTCCTGGAGCAGATTCGGCGCAAGGACGAGCAGCAGCGCGATCGCCACCGCGCCCACGACAGCGGTCAGCTGGGTTCTGGCGCCCGCCGCTTCGGCGACCGGGGTCCGCGACGAGCTGCTGCTGATCGGGAACCCCTGGAAGAAGCCCGCGGCCAGGTTGGCCGCGCCGAGACCCACCATCTCCTGGTTCGGGTCGACGGGCGTGCGCAGGCGCGCCGCGAAGGTGCGGGACAGGACGCTCGTGTCGGCAAAGGACACGAGTGCTACCGCGACGCCCCCTATGAGGACGGGCACCAGGTCGTCGGCGCGGATCAGCGGGAGCGTCGGCGCGGGCAAGCCCTGCGGCAACGGACCGAGAACCGACATCCCTGCGCGCGACGCGAGGTCGAATAGCGCGACCACCAACGTGGCGGCCACTACGGCGATCAGGATGCCCGGCACGCGGGGGCGGCGCTTGAGGAGCAGGATCACGGCGAGGGCGGTCCCGCCGACCGCGAGCGCCACGAAGTTCGTGTGTCCCGCGATGACCTGCTGGGCGATTGCCCACACCTGCCGCAGCGGTCCCTCCGCATCGGCGGAGAAGCCGAGCAGCTTGGGAATCTGGCTGAGCAGCACGGTCAGCGCGATGCCGTTCATGTAGCCATAGCGGATCGGCTTGGAGAGCAGCTCGGTGATGAAGCCGAGACGCGCGAAACCGGCTGCGACGCACACGATCCCGGAGACGACGGCCATTGCGCCCGCCAGGGCGACCGCGCGCTGCGCATCTCCCCCCGACAGCGGCAGGACGACGGCCAGGATCACGGCGGCGAGGGCGGAGTCCGGACCGAGCACCAGGATCCGGCTCGGACCGAACAGCGCATAGGCGAGCAGCGGCACGATCGTGGCGTAGAGGCCGTAGATGCCCGGCACGCCGGAGGCCTCGGCATACGCGATCCCGACCGGCACGAGCATGGTGGTCAGGACGAGGCCGGCGACGATGTCGTGCCGGAGCCAGGACGGCTCGTAGCGGCGCAGGGTCTGGAGCCCGGGAAGCCAGCGCAACCACCCGCTGCGCTCCAGCTGCGCCGGGTCGCGCAGGATGCGGCCGGGTTCGGGAGGCTTGTCGGAGGCGGGCGAGTCGCCCATGCTAGCGTTGGCTTGGCGCATGCGGGGGCCGAAACGCTAGCACACTGGATGCGCGGGACGGCCGAGCGCCACAGTCTCCGCGCCGGATGTCACCGCGGCCGGTCCGAGGACTTCTCGTTTCTGGTGGGAGGCGTCATGCGACTCGATGTCACTGCCCTGGCGTTGACGGCCGGGGTCCTTTGGGGTGCGGCGATGCTGGTCGTCGCCAGCGCGAACCTCATCTGGCCGAGCTACGGCCGGGCGTTCCTCGACCTCGTCGCCTCGATCTATCCCGGTTATCGTCCCGGGGCCGGCATGGGCTCCGTCATCGTCGGAACCCTCTACGCCCTGGTGGACGGTGCGGTCGGCGGCGGCGTGTTCGCGTGGATCTACAACCTGTTCGCGCGCCGGCGCGCGGGCGCGGCAGCGCAGCGAGGCCCACTGCCTTCGGTCTAGGCGTCGCCGGGCAGCTCCCGCGACTACGAGCCGGCCTCGATCCAGGCGAGCGCCGCTGCGCGAATTGCGGCGTCGAAGGCGCGCACTTCAGCGCTCACGAAGTGGCTCGCGATTTTCGGCGCCACGCCAAGCAACGTGCTGTCCGAGACGACTGCGATGCGTCGGATCCGGCGATGGTGATCGCGCACGAAGCGCAGGTGCGACAGCAGCGCAGCGAAGTTCTCCCAGCCCGGAAACGACGGCGCCTCGAGCAGCAGGCCCTTGAGCTCGCCGTGCTGCTCGACGTAGGGATCGACTGCGCCGGCGAGCGCAGTGAAGTCTTCGGCGCGCAGCGCGCCCTCGGGTTTGAGGATCAGGATTCCCCGGTCGCGCAGCAGCTCGTGCTGGATCATGGGTGCGGTCTCCTTGTCACGTCGGGTTGCGGGCACGGTGAGCGGCGAGCGTGCTAGAAGATCAGCAGACGCGCCGACAGCTGCACCCGGAAGTTCGTCGCGGAAGTCCCGTCCACGCGGGTCGCCTCGCCCCAGAGGAGCTCGCCGCCGACGATCAGCGTCGGCGTGAGCCGATGCACCAGGTTCACCGATGCGTAGACCACCCGCTTCAGCTCGTCGGGCAGCCGCAGCCCATCGTCACTCACCCACAGCGTGCTCGCTCCTCCCACCGTCATCCAGTCGGGCGTCCACTTGTGTTGGTAGTAGAGCGTGACGCCCGAGCTGCGCACGAGATCGAACCGCCCGTTGGTCCCGAGCGCGACGCCGGTCGAGCTCAGCGGATCGTTGAAATAGCGCCCGACGCCTTTGCCGGTCACCGCCTGCCACAGCAGCGTGTCGTCGCCGCGGACGTTGAGCGAGCCCGACAGCGACACGCCGGTTCCGTTCACGTGCCGCTCGCGCGTCCCGAACGGGCTCTCGGCCGTGACGCCGATGCTCCGCGAGAGCCCCGCGAGCTGCACGTGCCCGAAGTCGCCCTCGTAGCGCACGCGCGCTGCGAGATCCGGCCGGCGTGCGTGCGACTGCACGACGACGAACGCGCCGCCCGCGGTGAGGTCGGCCTGCGACTCCTCCACCGACGCCTGAAGCGCCCAGCCCGAGCCGAAGGGGATCGAGCCGCGCGCGAGCCATTGCCGCACGAACGTGACGCCGCTCGGGCCGTTGTAGTCGAGCGTCGTCGGCAGCGCGCCGTCGTCCATGAAGGTGGAGTAGGTCTTGCCGACGATCAGCCAGTCGCCGAACCGCACGTACAGCTGGTTGAGGGTCGGCGAGGTCTTGCCGTCGAGCGGGAAGAGATTCGCTTCGACGCGGGTCCACACCTCGCCGACCGAGCTCGGCGTGCGCGAGAGCCAGTTGATCTGCGACTGCCGGATGCTCAGCCGGTAGTCGGCGTCCGCGGGGCCGAACGGAATCGTCGAGACGATGAACGTGTTCTGCTCGTCGCCGTCCTGCTTCTTGCGCGTCGCGAGCGCCGTCGAGCTGGAGATAGCCGCCGATGAGGTACTCGCGTGTCGGTGCCGGGGATGGTGCGGATCCGGGCTTTGAGCCGCGCCTCCAGCTGCGCTTCGAGCTGCGAGCCCTTCGAAGCCGCGAAATCCCCGTCGTCCTCCGCGGCGAGCGCGCCGGCGGCGAGCAGCGACGCGGCCGTCGCCGCGAGCGCCCGCCTCATCCGCCGAGGGCCATGATCGCGGCCATCAGGACCGCGCCAGTCGCCGCCATCGCCGCCCCGCCCCGCCACGGAGTTCCGCCCGCGTACCGCGCAAGCATCCAGCCGGCGATGAACAACATCGCGAGCGCAACGAAGTTGGACACGCGCACTGCGAGCGCGGTCTGGTCGAGCAGCATGAACGGCACCACCACCGGAAAAGTGGCGACCACGACCAGAAGGAACACGCCGAGCGCGCCCTTGAAGTCGTCTCGACCTAGGTGCGGCCCCGCGGGCACCGCCGGGAGCGCGACCAGGCGACGGCGCAGCGCCTCGAGTCCCTCGGAGCCCGCCGCCGCGGCGAGACCCGGCGGCAGCGCCTCCGCGACGAGCGCTTGCCCTTCGGCCGCGTCCGCCCCGCCGCGCAGGCGCGCGAGCAGCGTGCGATTGCGCGTCCGTTCGGTCGCCGTCTGCACGAGATACATGACCGCATCGGCAAGGCCCCAGGCGAGGTTGCAGCCGAGCGCGGCGATCATCATCGTGCGCACTTCCTCGCGACCGGCGGTGGCGACGCTGAGCGATCCGATGAACGTCATCGCCATGAGCAGGCCGAAGATCACCTCCGACGAGCGCTCGATCGGATCGAGCACGCGTGCCGGCTTCTCCTCCCCGACGTCTCGCATGCGGTCAGCCTCCCCGCATTTTCATGCACCCGGGGCGGCAACAGGTAAAGCGTCATGGCGAAGATCAGATAGACCATCAGCAGCAGCACGCCGACGAACCACGCCGACCGCCCGCTGTTGGTGACGAACATCGCGGTGACGGTGGCGATGAGCACCATGACCACCGCGCCGGGCCAGAACTGCAGGTCCATCGGCGTCGGGCCGATCACGTAACTGAGCAGCACCAGCACCGGCGCCACGAACAGGGCGATCTGGGACGAGCTTCCCAGGGCGATGCCCACGCTCAGGTCCAGCCGGTTCTTGCGCGCGCCGGAAAACGCCGCCGCCATCTCCGCCGCACCGCCCACCAGCGCCACGACGATGAAACCCACGAACGCAGGGGTCATCCCGAACGTCTCCGCCGCCTGCTGCACCGACTCGACGAAAATCTCGCTGACGAGCGCAACCAATAGGGTGACACCGGCCAGCGTGGCGAGGGCCACTCCTACCGGCCAAGGCGCCTCGCCCTCCGCGGCGTGTTCCGCGCTGGCAAACAGCTCGCGGTGCGTCTTGAGTGAGAACAGCATGCCCAATCCGTAGCCAGCGATGAGCAGCACAGCCAGAGCTACGCTCAGCTTCTGGGTGAACGCTGCCGCCGCTGCCGAGTCGGCAGTGGCGACCGCCGAAGGAATCAGTAGCGCGACCGTGGCCAGGAGGAGCAGACCCGCCTGCATCCGGGCGCTGACGCGGTTGTACTCCTGAACGTGGTACTTGAGTCCGCCGAGCAGAAACGACGCCCCCAGCATGAACAGCGTGTTGGTGACGATCGCGCCGGCGATGGACGCCTTCACCAGCATGTACTCGCCGGCGCGCAGGGCCGTGAGCGCAATGACCAGCTCGGTCAGGTTTCCCAGCGTGGCGTTGAGCAGCCCGCCTGCCGCATCGCCAGTCTTGGCCGCAACGGATTCGGTGGCGTGACTCAGCAGTCCGGCCAGCGGCACGATGGCGAGCACCGACAGCACGAAGAGCAGCGTGTGCGCTTCGGGCTTGAGGTTCGCCGCTGCAAACACCACCGGCACAAAGGCCAGCAGCCAGAGCATCGGGTTATGGCGGATTTCCTTGAGCAGGAGGTTCACGGGTTCACCCGGGTTCGGTCAGGAATCGTCTGCGGTGCGGCCGGGAGCGGACGGGCGAGCTACGATTTCGCTTCGCCGGCGCTTGCCGTCGCCGCGCCGGCGACCCCTTCGAACTCGTCGACGGCGTCGACCGCAGTGACCCGGCGGCCGAAATAGCCGGCGCGCTCCTCGAGCCCTTCGGCGCGGAGGATGTCCCGCACCGTGGCATGCGCGCCGGCCAGGCGTAACCTGATCCCCGCCGACTGCAGTTCGCCGTACAACGTTGCGAGCATCCGCGCTCCGGCGACATCGACGTAGGGCGTTGCGGACAGATCGCACACCACCAGCCGGACCGGCCCGGCGCTCGCGCGGATCTTCGCCCAGACGACCTCGTACACGTGCGCGACATTGAAGTACAGCAGCGAGGCCTCGACGCGGAAGACGAGCGCGCCCGGAACCGGCTCGTTGTCGGGGTTCCGTTCCATGTCCGAGAGCCCGCGGAAACCGGGGATGCGTCCGAGGAAGGCGACGTGCGGGCGCGCCGCGCGACGGATGAGCAGCAGCAGCGACACCACCGCCGCGAGCATCACGCCCTTGAGGATCCCGAGCACCAGCACGCCCGCGAGCGCGACCATCGAAACGCCGAACTCGAACCGGCTCACGCGCCACAGGTGGCGCAGCTCGCGCACGTTGATCAGTCCCTTGACGGCGACGAGCACGATCGCCGCGAGCACCACGTTGGGCAGGTTGCGCAGCAACCCGGTCAGGAACATCAGGCACAGCGCGATCGTGAAGGAGGCGAACACGAGCGCGAGCGGGGTCTTCGCGCCCGCCTTGTCGTTGACCGACGACTGCGACAGCCCGCCGGCGACCGGATAGCCCTGGCTGAACGCCGCGGCCAGGTTCGCCGCGCCGAGCCCGAGCAGCTCCTGGCGCGGATCGATCGCGTAGCCGTTCTTCTGCGCCAGCGTGCGCGCGGCGGAAACGCCTTCCACGTACGCGAGCAGCAGGCACGCGAACGCGAGCGGGATGACGCCGTCCACGTCGCGCAGCCGCAGCTCCGGCGCGCGGAAGTCGGGCAGGCCTTTCGGCAGCTCGCCGACGATCGAGAAGCCGAGACCGCCGAGCGAAGTGGCCGACAACGCAACGATGGAAAGCGCCACGACGGCGAGCGCGACCGGTCGGCCCGGCAGCAACTTCTCGCCCGCGAGGAGCAGGGCGAGCGCGGCGAGACCGAAGAGGAGCACGGCGACGTTGGTGTCGGGAAGCTGGCCGGCGAGGACCGCGATGCGCTCGAAGAAGTGCTCCCCGCCGCCCTTCACGCCGAAGAGCTTCGGCAGCTGGGTCATCGCGATGGTCAACGCCGCGCCCGCCTTGAAGCCGAGCAGGATCGTCTCGCTGATGAAGTCGACGAGCGAGCTCAGCCGCAGCGCCCAAGCCAGCACGCTCATGCCCGCGACGACCAGCGCCGTCAGTGCCGCGATGTCGGCCCACCGTCCCGGGTCGCCGGCGGCCATGCCGGCGACCGTCGCGCCGACCAGCATCGAGATGGCCGACGTGGGACCGACGGCGAGTTGGCGCGACGAGCCGAATAGCGCGTAGAGCAGGCCGCCGGCCAGGTAGCAGTAGATGCCGTATTGCGGCGGCAGCCCGGCGAGCGTCGCGTACGCGAGCGACACCGGGATGGCATAGGCGGCAAGGGTGATGCCCGCGACGGCGTCGCGGGGCAGCCATGCGCCCTGGTAGGAGGCGAGCCATTGCGCCGGCGGGAACGCCGCGCGCCAGCCCGTCGCCGGGGCAGGCGGGGTGGTCACCCGGGCCGTTTCGCCGACGGGCCCTCGGGCGCGGCGAGGGACGGGGAGAACCGTCGGTAGATCACCCCGATCACCACGACCAGGATACCGGTCGACCAGCCGAGCATCAGCACGCCCACCGCCGCCTCGATCGGGCCGAGCAGGCGCCATGCCTCGGGAAGCACCACGTCGCCATAGCCGACGGTGGTGTAGCTCGTGAGCGAGAAGTAGGCGGCCGTCTCGAGGTCGGGCAGCGCGCCGACCAGCACGTAGAAGATCGCCCACAGGATCGCCTCGGCGAGATGCAGCAGCAGCAACGCGCCCACGAGTTGGGCCATGAGGAGCTCCGCGCCGAGCCGGCCTGGAGGATCCCTGCGCCCGGTCCAGAGCCCCATCACGCGCCGGCCGGCGGCCACGGCGCCGACGCCGTGGATGATGACGGTGATCGCCGTGAGGCCGAGCGCGCAGAGGACCAGCTTGATCATCGCGCCGCCGTCCGAGCCGCAACGCTCACTGCCGCGGACTCGCTCTCGGTGGCGGACTTCGGCTCGCCCGCCTGCGGCTCGGGCGGGCGCTCGTCGAAGCTGCCGCCGAGCGCGAGATACAGGTTGACGCGCTGCATGAGCTGCTCGCTCCGCACGCGGATCAGCGATGCCTGCGCGGCATACAGGGCGAGGCTCTGCTGCAGCACGCCGCGCAGATCGCCCGAGCCGACGCGGTAGCGAATGTTCGCGAGCTCGAGCGCCCGCTGGTTCTCCGCGACGGCCTGCTTCAGAATCGCCTCGCGCGCGTCGAGCGCGAAGCCGGCCGACAGCGCGTTCTCCACCTCGCCGAAGGCACGCGCGCCGATCCGCCCGTACTCCGCCACCGCCTGCTTCTGCTCCGCCGTGCGGACCTCGACCTGGCCCTGGAGCTGGCCGCCGAGGAACAGCGGCGCCATGATCGACGCGCCGGCGCTCCATATCGGGTTGTCCTGCTGCTTGAGGACGAAGAGCTCGCTCGAGATGCTGGTCACCGCCGCGGTCAGCGAGATCCGCGGCAGCCGCGCCGCTTTCGCTTCCTCGGTGCGGTAGAACGCCGCGGCGACGCGCCGCTCCGCGGCGACGATGTCCGGGCGGCGCTCGAGGAGCTCCGAGGGCATCCCGACCGGGACCGGCGCGGGCGCGGGCGCGAGCTCGGGCCGCACCGCGACCACCGCCGCGGGGTAGCGGCCCGCCAGCGTCTCGAGCGACCGCAGCGCCTGCTGGTAGGCGAGATCGAGGTTCTGCGCGGCGTCGCGGAAGGTCTGCAGGTTCGCCTGGGCGAGGCGGACGTCGTACTCGTCGCCGACCCCGACCCGGAGGCGATCCTGTGCGAGGCCGGCGAGGCGCTCCGACGCGCGCACGGTCTCGTCGGCGAGCGCCTTCTGCATGCGCGCCTCGGTGGCGAGGAACCAGCCCTTCGCGACCTGCGCGGCGATCGATTGGCGGGCGTACTGGTAGTCGAGCGCGGCGGAGACGTACTGGGACTCGGCCGCGGCCGCGCCCGAGCGCACGCGCCCCCAGAGGTCGAGCTCCCAGTTCGCGAACACGCCGACGCCTTCCAGCCCGCTCGCGTCGCCGCTCATCTTCCCGCCGCCGCGGGCGAGGAAGTTCACCTGCGGGTAGAGCAACGCGCCCGCGACCTTCTGGTACGCCGTGGCCTGCTCGACGCGCGCCGCCGCGACGCGGAGATCGGGGTTGTAGGCGAGCGCTTCCCTCGCCAGCTCGTCGAGCTGCGGATCGCTGAAGGACGCGAGCCAGCCGTCGGCGATGGCGCCCGGGGCACCCCCCTGCGCGGTCCACTTCTCCGGGACCTGCCGGTTCGCCGCCGCCTCCTTCGCCAGCTCATCGCGCTCGGGCGGCGACTTCAGCGCGCAGGCCGCGAGCGTCGCCGCGACCGTTACCGCCAGAATCGAGCGAATTGCGCGCATCGGCTCAGTGCAGCTTCAGGACCAGGTAGTTCAGGTACGAACCGACGCGGAGGATCACCTTGCGGATGATGTGCACCGCGTGCAGGTGGTCGGTGTAGATCGCCGCGTCGCCCGCCGCGCCGGCGGCGAGGAAGAGCGCCTTGTCGCGGTCGGCGATATCGAACTTCACGCCGTACCTGCCGGGCGGCAGCGCCATCATGCCGGTCATCGGGAGGGTGCCGCTCGCCGGGAGCTGTCCCAGCCCCTGCGCCCAGATAACCGAGTCGACCTTGCCCTTGATGATCCGGCCGGGAATCGTCTTGAGCGCCAACTCGGCCTCGTTTCCCGGCGCGACCTGGTGCAGCTCGTTCTGGTTGTACATCGCGACGACCTGGCCCTCGGCCTCGACGAGCGTCATCACCGCGTTCAACGGAATGCCCGCGACGAACGCGCCCGGCCGCAGCTGCAGGTTGACCACGTAGCAGTCGCACGGCGAGCGGGTCGTCGTCTCGCCGAGCAGCCATTTCGCGTTCTCGAGCTGGGCGCGGATCTGCGCGACCTGCGCGTATTCGCCGTTCACCTTGGCGCCGAGCTTCTGCTGGACCTGCTGCTCGCTCGCCCCGGCCTGCACGAGCCCCGCACGCGCCTGCGCCTCCACGCTGCGGGCCGCCGCCAGCTGGCCCTCCTGCTCCCGCACATCCGCTTCGGCCCGCTCGAGGTCGAATCGGTTGCCGGCACCGGTCGCCGCCAGCTCGCGGTACTGCTCGACGCGCTTGCGCGAGAGCGCCAGTCGCGCGCTTACCGCGCCGGTGTTGCTCTCCGCCTGCGTGATCGCGCTGCGCGCTTCGACCACCTTGCTCTTGGCGCCCTTCAGCGACTCCTCCAGCTCGCGCTGCTGGCCCTGCGCGTTCGCGAGCTGCGCCTCGAGCGTGTTCACGTCGAGCTGATAAGGCGTCGGGTCGATCCGGAACAGGACGTCGCCCTTCTTCACCAGGACGTTCCCTTCCACGACCGGCACCTCGAGCACGCGGCCCTTGACCTGGGAGACGATCGGGATCGTGTACTTGTAGACGCGCACGTCGGACGACGACGGCGCGAAGATGTTGAGCAGCAGGATGAGCGCGGCCAGCCCGACGACCGGGATGATCACGACGATGACCTGCGTCGCCGTGTTCCACGGCAGCCACTTCAGCTTGATGAAGATCAGCCAGACGAAGAACGAGTAGATGCCGAGGAGGATAAGCTCCATTACGCCTGGCCTTCCTTGGCCGCGGCCTTCGGCGCGCGCTCGGCGGCCGCCGCGGGTTTGACCCGGGCGAGCTCGTCCTTCAGCGCCTTGAGCTTCGGCGGCAGGGCGCCCTTCGCCTCCATCGCCTCCAGATCGTCCCGCAGATGGGCGATCTCTTCGGCGACGAGCGCGCCGGCGCGGTGCTTTTCGGCCATCTCGTGGTAGTAGTCCTCGTGCTTGTCGGTGCCGTAGGCGACGCGGTATCCCACGGGCTTCGTGAAGGCCCACAGCCAGGCGACCGGCCAGAGCAGGCCGCCGAACACGAGCGAGAGCAGGCACAGCGTCTGGATCGCGTCGCGCTGCGGGTGGTGGCGCTTGTGCGCGATCTTCTCGGGGAGGACGTGGACGATCCAGAACAGGACGATGACGACGCACGGCACGACGAAGATGACGAACAGGGCGAGCCAGTCGGCCGCGGTGTCGAGCAGGTCACCGGACAGGAACGCCGCCCGGGCCGGGCGGAGCGCCGAGCGCCGTGAACCACCCGGCCAGAAGTTGCAGGGCGCCGCGCGCTCGCCATCCAAGGACCCAGTGTTTCAACGCCTTGCTCCTGTTCAAGGAATGGGGTTTTGTGATTCTCGCGCAGGAGGGTAGCACTGCTCCGCCCCCGCGCCTGCGGGGCATTGTCGAGTCGGGCGTTCTGATCGTCCTGAAATCATGACATGATTGGCTCGTCCATGAACTCCTGGAGCGCCCCACTCCTGCTCGCCGGACTGCTCGCGGCCGCCGCCGCCGGCTGGGGCGGCGCCCACGCGCAGGGCGACCCGCCGGCCTTCAAGCCCGAAGAGATCGAAGCGCTGGTCGCGCCGATCGCGCTTTACCCCGACTCGCTGCTGTCGCAGGTCCTGATGGCGGCGACGTACCCGCTGGAGGTCGTGCAGGCGGCGCGGTGGGTGAAGGCGAACCCGAACGTGAAGGGCGAGGCGGCGGTGAAGGCGGTGGAGAGCCAGACCTGGGACGTGAGCGTCAAGTCCCTGGTCGCCTTCCCGCAGGTCCTCGAGCCGATGGACCAGAAGCTCGACTGGACGCAGAAGCTCGGCGACGCGTTCCTCGCCGACCAGAAGGCGGTGCTCGACGCCGCGCAGCGGCTGCGCCAGCGGGCCGAGAAATCGGGGAATCTCAAGTCCAACGAGCAGCAGAAGGTCATCATCGAGGAGGCCGCGCCGCAGCAGACAGTGATCAAGATCGAGCCGGCGAATCCCCAGGTGATCTACGTGCCGGCCTACAACCCGACCGTCGTCTACGGGGGGTGGGCCTATCCGGGCTATCCCCCCTATTACTGGCCGCCGCCCCCCTACTACTATCCCGGCGGCGCGCTCATGGCGGGCTTTGCCTGGGGCGTTGGCATCGCCGCCGCGGGCGCGATCTTCGGCAACTGCAACTGGGGCGGCGGCGACGTCAACATCAACGTGAACAGGGCCGCCAACATCGACAGGAACTTCGACCGGACCAAGGTGAGCGGCGACCGGTGGCAGCACGACGCGAGCCATCGCAAGGGCGTCGAGTATCGCGATAACGCGAGCCGCCAGAAATTCGGAAAGGACGTCCCCGGGGCCGACCGGCGCAATGACTTCCGGGGGCGCGACGGCGGTCCCGGGGATCGTGCTGGCGATCGTGCTGGCGATCGCCCCGGTGATCGCGCGGGTGATCGCGCGGGTGATCGCGGCGGCGCGGGCGATCGCGGCGGACCCGGCGATCGGGGGGTCCGGGAGATCGCGCTGGCACCGGTGACCGCGGCGGGCCGGGCGACCGTGGCGGTCCCGGCGATCGCGGTGGACCCGGCGACCGTGGCGGCGCAGGGCGCGACAACGCGTTCCAGGGCGTAGGCGGCGGTGGCGCGTCGCAACGCGACGTCGACCGCGGCCGCGCGAGCAATCAGTCGATGGCGAAGCCGGGGCGGCGCCGGTGCCGGCTCACGGCCAAGCGGCGGCGGCGGCGGCGGTGCGCGTGCAGGCGGCGGCGGACGCGGGGGCGGCGGTCGCGGCGGCGGCGGCAGACGCTAGGCGAGGCTCGACAGTGCGATCCACATTTCAACGGTTCGGCGGTACGGTGGCCAGGTACGTCGCGTCGTTCGTCGTTGCGCTCGCGTTCGTCGTCGCGGCGCCGCCCACTGCACTCGCACAGAAGGCGTTTCCTTCGCCGGAGGCGGCGATGAACGCGTTCGGCGACGCGGTCGCAACGAGCGACGAGGACGCCATGAGAGCGCTTCTCGGCCAGGACTATCGCGAGCTCATCCCGCCGGTCGGCACCGAGATTCGCTACCGCTTTCTCGCCGCGTGGGCCAAGTCGCACACGATCAAACCGGAAGGCGACGCGAAGGCGCACCTCGCGGTGGGCGACGACGGGTGGACGCTGCCCATCCCGATCGTGAAGACCGCGCAAGGCTGGCGGTTCGACACCCGGGCCGGCGCGGAAGAGATGCGCTTGCGCCGCATCGGCCGCAACGAGCTCGCCGCGATGCAAGTTGTGCTCGCGATCTTCGATGCGGAGAAGGAGTATGCGCGGCTGAACCCCGGGGGCGACGGCGTGCTCCAGTACGCGGCCCGGCTCGCCAGCTCGCCGGGCAAGCGCGACGGGCTGTACTGGCCGACCAAGTCCGGTGAAGCGCCCAGCCCTCTGGGATCTCTCGTCGCGGCGGCCCAGGCGGCGGGCGCCGCCGCCGGCACGGGGTACCACGGCTACCGCTTCAGGATCCTGACGGGGCAGGGCAAGAACGCCGCGGGCGGCGCGTTCGACTACATCGCGGGGGGCCGGATGATCGGCGGATTCGGCGTGGTCGCCTGGCCGGTCCGGTACGGCGACACCGGCGTGATGACCTTCATCGTCAATCACGACGGCGTGGTCTACGAGAAGGACCTTGGGGCGGACACCGCCGCGCGCGCTGGCGCGATGACGCGCTTCGATCCGGACTCCACCTGGCGGAAGGCCGAGCCGGACAAGTAGCCGCTGCTGCGGCTTTCACCTCGCGCCCGCGCGGCGCAACTGCGGGTACGCTGCGAGCAGCCGCTCGGCCACGCAATCCGGGTAGTTCTCGGGCAGCCGCCAGACGCGCGTCCCTGGCGAGTTGACCAGGCAGCGGCGCTCGGGCGGAACCGGATAGCGCAGCGAGATCGTGATGTCGGTGGCGATCCACTCGTTCGCGTACCAGTACCCGTGGCCCTTCATGCCGCCCATCTCGTGCGCGCCCCGCACCTCCGACACGTCGATCACCTGGAAGCGCGGGTCGGCGGCGAGGCGCTCCAGCTCTTCCGGCGTCAGGTCGGCGATGTCCGGCTTGCCGAGCCGCGAGGCCCCGGCGATCAGGCTCGAGAAGCCGAGCGCCCGGTCGTTGCGCGACGCGTACACGATGAGCTGCTGCGCGAGGTCCAGGCTCGGCGGCACGTACTCGCGGGCGAAGGTCTTCAGATCCACGTCGGAAGCCGCGAAGATCACGTTGCCGATGCGGTAGCGCCGGGCAAGCTCCGCGCGTCCTTCCTCGGGGTGACGTGCCCGCAGCCGTGCGAGCGCCGCGCCGAGGAGTGGCGAGCCGCAGCTGTAGGCGATGACCGTGATCTTCTCGGCCGACGACCGCGCGGCGAGCGCGATCAGGCGCTCGATGTCGGGGATGTAGCGTTCGGCGCGGGGACAGTCGGTGACGTAGTTCCAGAAGTTCTGCCCGGTCGGCCACTGGAAGGTCACCATCGCGCCGTGGCCGAGGTAGTGGGCGAACGAGCCCATCAGCACCGTGACCTCGTCGAAGGTCACGCGGTAGCCGTGCACGTAGAGCACGAGCTCGTGGTTTCTCGCCTTCGCGAGCTGCGCGTCGATCGCCGCGAGGAAGCGGCGCTCGGCCTCGCCCGGCGTGCGATCGCGTCGATCTTGCCGAACTCCTGGATGCGTTCCACCGCGCCGGGACGCTCCTGTTCGATCGTGTTCGTCCGGTCCGAGGCGGCGAGATCGCTCCAGGTCCAGCCCGGCTCGCCGAGCCTCACGTCGGCCACGCCGAGCGTCACGCCGTCGCCTTGCCGGTTGGCATAGTGCCCGGGCTCGCCCACGGGGATCGGAGCGCGCGTCGTGGCGTAGAAGACGGGCAGGCGCGTGGTGCGGAGCTCGGCTGGAAGCGCCGACACCAAATCGAGCCGCTCGTCCTTGAAGACGGCCGGCGTCGGCATCAGGTGCGGCTCGCTCGCGCACAGCCCGCGATCACCGCGATCGCGGCTGCGAACAGGACTCTGGAGAAGCGCATTGCGCGGAGTGTAGACCCTCCGTATTCCGGTCGGCGCTGACCCCGTGGCCTCGATGTTCCGCAACGCTGGCGCGGGCGCGCGGTTTTGGGGCAAACTCACACTCCTGCTGCCCAGGTCCGGCCAGCGTCCGACCCGCACTCCGCCGGGGCGTCGAGCAACCAAGGTCCAGCCATGACTTTCGCACCACTCCGCGCTTTCGCCTGCCTCGGCGCCGGCCTCGCCGCGCTCGCGGCCGCCGGCTGCTCCAAGGAAGCCCCGCCACCGCAGCGGCCGCCGCCCGAGGTGACCGTCATCACGGTGCAGCCGCAGAACATCCCGTTCACGCCGAACTTCGTCGCGCAGACCGAGAGCTCGCGCCAGGTCAACATCGTCGCCCGGGTGTCGGGCTACCTCGACAAGATCGCCTACCAGGAAGGCGAGGTCGTGAAGGAAGGGCAGCTCCTCTTCCAGCTCGACCCGAAGCCGTTCCAGGCCCAGCTCGATGCGGCGCGCGGCGAGCTGCAGGCGCAGCAGGCGCGGTTCACCACCGCGCAGGCGAACCTCGGCCGGGTGAAGCCGCTCGCGCAGCAGAACGCGCTGTCGCAGTCGGACCTCGACAAGGCGCAAGGCGAGTTCGACTCCGCCAAGGCGGCGGTGTACGCCGCGCAGGCGAAGGTGACGGAGGCCGAGCTCAACCTCGGCTACACGACGATCCGCTCGCCGGTGACCGGGCTCGCGAGCCGCGCGGTGCAGCGCCAGGGCGCATACATCAACGCCCAGTCCGAAAGCGCCAACCTGACCTACGTCGCCGCGATCGACCCGATCTGGGTGAACTTCAGCATCTCGCAGAACCAGCTGGCGAAGTGGCGCGACGAGATCGGCAAGAAGCTGCTGCTCGAGCCGAAGGACCGCGACTACGACATCGAGATCGTGATGCCCGACGGCGCCATCTTTCCGCAGCAGGGCAAGATCAACTTCTCCGACCCGTCGTTCAGCCAGGACACCGGCTCGTTCCTCGTGCGCGCGGTGCTGCCGAACCCGAAGCGGGACCTGCGGCCGGGGATGTTCGTGACCGCGTACGCGAAGGGCGCCCTGCGGCCGGACGCGATCGTCGTGCCGCAGCTCGCGGTCCAGCAGGGCTCGAACGGCCACCTCGTCTACGTGGTGAAGGCGGACGGGACCGCGGAGGTGCGGCCGGTCATCGTCGGCGACTACTACGGCGAGAAGGAGATCGTCATCCTGACCGGCCTGCACGCCGGCGACCGGGTGGTGGTGGACGGCGTCCTGAAGGTCACCGCGGGACAGCCGGTGAAGATCGTCGAGCCGGGCGCGGCGGCCGCGGCGAAGGCAGGCGCGGCCGCGCCCAAGGCCGACGCCGCCAAGAAGTAGGCACGCGTGTTCACCCACTTCTTCATCGACCGGCCGGTCCTCTCCGCGGTCATCTCGATCCTGATCTTCCTCGGCGGCACGGTCGCGATGCTGGTGTCGCCGATCTCGCAGTATCCGGAGCTCGCGCCGCCGCAGGTGCTGGTCGAGGCGCGCTACCCGGGCGCGACCGCCGAGGTGATCGCCAACACCGTCGCCGCGCCGATCGAGACGCAGATCAACGGCATCGACAACCTGCTCTACTTCAACTCGGTCAGCTCCTCGAGCGGCAACATCTCGATCACCGTGGTGTTCAAGCCCGGGAGCAACCCGGACATCAACCAGGTCAACGTCCAGAACCGGGTGAGCCAGGCGCTGCCGCTCATCCCGCAGGTGGTCTCGCAGCAGGGCGTCACGGTGGACAAGAAGTCCTCCAGCATCATGATGGTGCTGTCGGTCTTCTCGCCCGACGAGCGGTACAGCTCCACGTACATCGACAACTACACCAACCTGTACGTGCTCGAGGAGCTGAAGCGCGTGCCGGGCGCGAACCGCGCGCAGGTGTTCGGTCTGCCCGACATCGCGATGCGGGTATGGCTGCGGCCCGACCGCATGGCGCAGCTCGGGATCTCCGTGCAGGAGGTCTCGGACGCGATCCAGAGCCAGAACCAGACCTTCGGCATCGGGCAGATCGGCGCGGAGCCGAGCCCGAAGGGCGTGCAGCAGACATTCGTGGTCACCGCCCAGGGCCTGCTGACCAATGCGGACGAGTTCGAGAACATCATCGTCCGCACGGCGAAGGAGGGCACGGCGATCGTGCGCGTGCGCGACATCGGCCGGGTCGAGCTCGCCAAGCGCGACTACTCGATCGCGAGCCGCATGAACGGCAAGACCGCGACCACCATCGGCATCTACCAGCAGCCGGGCGCGAACGCGGTCGAGACCGCGCGCGGGGTGCGCGCGCGCATGGAGGAGCTGAAGAAGCAGTTCCCGACCGGCCTCGACTACCAGATCACGCTCGACACGAGCCTGTTCACGCTGAACTCGATCGACAAGGTGGTGCACACCTTCTTCGAGGCGGTGGTGCTGGTGATCCTGGTGGTGTATCTCTTCCTGCAGTCCCTGCGCGCGACCATCATCCCGATCCTCGCGGTGCCGGTGTCGATCGTCGGCACCTTCATCGGCATGCACCTCCTCGGCTTCTCGATCAACATGCTGACGATGTTCGGCCTGATCCTCGCGATCGGCCTGGTCGTCGACGACGCGATCGTGGTGGTCGAGAACGTCGAGACCAACATGACCAAGCACGGTCTCGGCGCGCTCGAGGCCGCGAAGCGGGCGATGAGCGAGATCGCCGGCGCGCTGATCTCGATCGTGCTGGTGCTGGTCGCGGTGTTCCTGCCGGTCGCGTTCCTCGGCGGCGTCACCGGCACGCTCTACCAGCAGTTCGCGATCACGATCGCCATCTCGGTGATCATCTCCGGCGTCATGGCGCTGACGCTGTCGCCGGCGCTCGCCGCGATCATCATCAAGGCGCACCACGGCGAGAAGAAGGGCTTCTTCCGCTGGTTCGAGAACGGGTTCCAGCGGCTCACCAGCGGCTACGTCGGCGGCGTCGCGCGCCTGATCCAGGGCTGGCCGGTCGCGCTGCTCATCTTCGCGGCGATGCTCGCCGGCATCGTGATGATGTTCCGCATCCTGCCGGGCAGCTTCGTTCCGAACGAGGACCAGGGCTACTTCTTCATCGTCGTCGAGGCGCCGGACACGGCGAGCCAGGGCTACGTCGCCGCGCTGACCGAGAAGGTCGAGAAGATCCTCGCCACCGAGCCGGCGGTCGCGGACGTGGCGATGGTGAACGGCTATAGCCTGATCGACGGGACGTACCGCAACAACGCCGCCATCTTCTTCCCGTCCATGAAGCCGTTCGAGGAGCGCACCGACCCGTCGCAGCTCACCTTCAGCGTGCTGCCGCGCCTCAACCGGCAGTTCGCGCAGCTCAAGGAGGGGTTCGTCTTCGCCATCAACCCGCCGTCGATCCCGGGCCTCGGCACGACCGGTGGCTTCGAGTTCTACATCCAGAACCGCGGCGCGGGCGACACGCGGGCGACGAGCCAGGCGGTGCAGGCTTATCTCGCGGCCCTGCGGCAGCGGCCCGAGCTCGCCGGCGTCGGCACGACCTTCCGCGGGGCGACCCAGCAGCTCTTCGTCGACCTCGACCGGAACCGGGCCGAAGTCCTCGGCGTGCCGGTGCAGGACGCATTCCAGACGATGCAGAGCTTCTTCGGCTCGTCGATCGCCGGGCAGTTCAGCCAGTTCAGCCGCGTGTGGTGGGTGGTGCTGCAGGCCGACGCGAGCTACCGCGTCAAGCCGGACGACTTCAGCAAGGTGTACGTCCGTTCGAAGAGCGGCAAGATGGTGCCGCTGTCGGCGCTGATCACGGTGAGGTACGTGGCCGCGCCCAAGCTGGTCGAGCGGTTCAACGGTTTCCCGGCGGTGAAGATCACCGGCGGCCCGGCACCCGGCTTCAGCTCGGGCCAGGCACTGGCGGCGATGGAGGAGGTGGCGCGCGAGACGCTCCCCGGCGACTTCTCGTACGCCTGGGCGGGGCAGGCGCTGCAAGAGAAGCAGGCCGGCAGCACCTCGGCCATCGCCTTCGTCGCCGGCCTGATCGTCGTCTTCCTGCTGCTCGCCGCGCAGTTCGAGAAGTGGACCCTGCCGATCGCGGTGGTGCTCACGGTGCCGATCGCGATCCTCGGCGCGCTGCTGCTCACCTGGGTGCGCGGCCTGGAGAACGACGTGTACTTCCAGGTGGGGCTGGTGACGCTCGTCGGCCTGTCGGCGAAGAACGCGATCCTCATCTGCGAGTTCGCGATCGAGCGGGTGCGGCACGGCATGGCGGTCAAGGACGCAGCGATCGAGGCGGCGGGCTTGCGCCTGCGCGCGATCGTGATGACCTCGCTCGCGTTCGGCCTCGGCTGCGTGCCGCTCGCGATCGCGAGCGGCCCCGGCGCGAACAGCCTGCGCGCCATCGGCACCGGCGTGATCGGCGGCATTCTCGCCTCGACCGTGGTCGCGGTCTTCTTCGCGCCGCTCTTCTTCTGGATGCTCGAGAGCATGAGCGCGCGCTTCGGCGGGAAGAAGGCCGCGCCCGGCGCGGCGCACGGCGGGCCGGCGCCCGCGGCTGCGGCGCACGCGAAGCGGGAGGGCGACTGAGATGCGCGGGCTCGTGCACGCGGTCATGCTCCTCGCGTTCTGCTCCGGCTGCGCGGTCGGCCCCGACTACGAACGGCCGAAGACGGACGCCCCGGACAAGTGGCGGATCGACTACCCCGAGGCCGCTGACGTGGCGAACACCAGATGGTGGGAGCAGTTCGACGATCCGGCCCTGAACCAGCTCATCGACACGGCGCTGCGGGAGAACCGGGACCTCTTCATCGCCGCCGCGCGCGTCGATCAGTTCATCGGGCAGCTCACCACGACGCGCTCGCAGTTCTATCCCCAGATCGGGTACAGCTTCGATGCGAGCCGCAACCGCGCGAGCCGGGTCGGCCAGCCACCGCTCGCGCCCGGCGCCGACCCCTACTACTCGCTGTACCAGGGCGCGCTCAGCGCCGACTGGCAGATCGATCTCTTCGGGCGCGATCCGCCGCCAGAGCGAGTCCGCCCAGGCGCAGGTCTATGCGAGCGAGCAGGGCCGCCGCGGCGTGATCCTCTCGCTCGTGACGAGCGTCGCGGCGAGCTACATCACGTTGCGTGCGCTCGACAAGCAGCTCGAGATCGCGCTCGCCACCGCGGCGAACTACGCCGACACGGCAGAAGATCTTCGAGCTCCGCTTCAAGGGTGGGGTGGTGTCGGAGGTCGAGCTCGCGCAGGTCGAATCGCAGTACCAGCAGGCGCTCGCCGCGATCCCGGCGCTCGAGCAGCAGATCGCCGCGCAGGAGAACCTGATCTCCGTCCTGCTCGGGCGGAACCCGGGGCCGATCCCGCGCGGGCGGCCGATCGGCGACTTCCCGGCGCCCGGCATTCCCGGCGATCTGCCCTCGACGCTGCTCGAGCGGCGTCCCGACATCCTGCAGGCGGAGCAGATCCTGGTCGCGACGAACGCGGACATCGGCGCGGCAAAGGCGCTCTACTTCCCGACGCTCTCGCTCACTGGTCTCCTCGGCTCGGTGAGCACGGCGTTCGGCGACTTCCTGACCGGGCCGGCGGGCGCCTGGACGCTGGCCGCGGGCCTCGCCGGCCCGATCTTCACGTTCGGGCAGATCGAGGGCCAGGTGCAGACGGCCGAGGCCTCCCAGCGCGCGGCGCTCGCGAACTACCAGCAGGTGATCTTCAACGCGTTCCGCGAGACGAACGACGCGCTGGTCGGGACGGTGAAGAAGCGGGAGGAGGCGACGGCGCAGGTGCGAGCGCGTCACGGCGCTCCGGGAGTATGCCAGGCTCTCGCGGCTGCGATTCGACAACGGCTACGCGGGCTACATCGAGGTGCTGTACGCCGAGAACGAGCTGTTCAGCCGCCGAGCTCGCCGCGGTGCGCTCGCAGGCCGACAGCTACACGCAGGTCGTGAACGTATACAGGGCGGTCGGCGGCGGCTGGGTCACCGAAGCCGATAAGCTCGCGCCGCAGCCCGCGCTCGGGCTCTCGCAGAACCCGCGCCGGTCCCAGTGACTCCCGCCGGCCCCGTTGCAGTGCCGATCCGCCGACGATCCTGTCCGGAAAGCCGGCCGCGGCAGGGTCCCGTTCGCCGGGCACGCGGGCCCGGGACAGGGTCGAACCCGGCCGGAATCAATGAGTTGCCGAGAAATGCGACGGCTTTCTCGCCCCCGGGCGTGACGCCTTTCCGCGCCAAGGGCTTGTTGGGTATCGTTTTTGCTGGCTAAGTAGAGTCCGCGGTCGGGGCGGTGCGGCGTGTCGGGCGGTCTCATGGAGCGCCGGGGCCGCAGCCGCCCCCCGCGTGACACCAAGATCGGCGCCGCGCGCGGCACCCGTCGCGGCGCACCAACCTAGAGGACTTCGCACGCTCATGGCGGGCTCATCGCTCGTTTCGTCGTTCGGCTTCGGTCGGGGAAAAGCCGACCAGGACGGCGGCCGCGACGAGGTAATGACCGACGAGGACTACCTCGCCTGGGGCAAGACGTCGAACACGGGCGAGCTCTCGTCGAGCGAGGGCAACCCGCTGTTCGCGCTGCTCGAGGACGGGGAGGGGTTCGACGCGGTGGCCGAGGTGCCGTTCGGGCTAAAGCACGTGACCGACCTGCACGTCGTGATGCGCCACGCGGTCGCGGTCGCCGGCGAGCGCCGCGAGGACCTCACCCGTCACGCGCTGTTCCATCCGGTATTCGCGGGCTTCGCCCTCGGCTTCGCCATCGGGCTCGCGCAGGCGCACCGCGCCAAGCACCTCGGGTATCGGTCCCCCGTGCGGCTGACCCGCCGCCAGCAGGAGCTCTGCGACCAGTGGGGTGCCGAGGTGGCGACCTACTTGCTCGCGGTCGTCGACACCTCGGGCATCTTCGGCAAGGACGCCGACCTCGAGCTCTATGGGATCGAAGACCGCTGGCGCCTGCTCTCGGAAGAGCGCCGGCTCGAGGCGTTCGACCGGCTCAAGGACTGCGTGGCCGCCGGCAAGAGCGCCGCGCACCTCTGGTTCCTGGACGACTCCGCCGACGTGCCGCCGTTCTTCCTCGACACGCTGGTCGGGTTCGTCGAGGCCTACCCCGATCGCGACTTCGACTAGCGGCCCCGGCCGCCGGTCAGCTCAACCCGTAACCGCGCTTGTAGAGCAGCCAGCGGCCCTCGCCGCCGCGACGGTAGTGCCGCTCGTCGCGCAGGGCGACGAGGTGGATGCGCCAATCGCGGTCCGGCTCCGCCGCGGCCAGCCGCTCCGCGTCGCGGACGGACCAGGCCTCCTCGAGCGCAAAGCAGTCCGCTTCGTACACCGGCACGCCGTCGCGGGTCAGTGCGGCGTAGCCGACGCCGACCGCGACCTGCGAGTCGAGCGCGAGCACTTCATCGGTGTGACGCGTAGGCAGCGCGCTTGCGGTGTCGCGCAGCGTGTCGTGCAGGAGCGACATGCTCGGGTTCTCCACTGGGGAAGGGACAGTGTAGTCACGCGCGATGACAGCAGCATGACCTGCCGCTGCCGAGCGGCGCGTTTAGGGTAGAGTCGCCCGGCGCGCCATGAGTTCCCCTGCCGATCCCACGCCGCGATGAGCGGCCTCGCACTCGACCGCGCCGCCGGCGTCCTGTGCCACGACGCGTTCGGACGCTTCGATGCCGACGCGCGCGTCTGGCGCCCCGCGGCGTCGCAGGGCGCGCCCGTCGGCCTGCGCGAGGCCGACGCGCTGGCTGCAACGCGAGAGCGGCCGCCCATGCCGCGCGCCGGTCGGCGTGATCGGGGCGCGGGAGGCGGCCGAGCCGCAGCTCGCCTTCGCGGCCGCGCTCGGACGCGGGCTCGCCGAGCTGGGGGTCGTCGTGCTGTGCGGCGGCCTGGTCGGGGTGATGACGGCCGTGTCCAGGGGCGCCGCGGAGGCCGGCGGCACCGTCGTCGGCCTGCTGCCGAACGGCGACTGGCGGACCGCCAACCCCTGGGTGACGATCCCGATCGCGACCGGCATCGGCGTCGCGCGGAACGCGATCATCGCGCGCGCCGCGCTCGCCCTCATCGCCGTGGGTGGCGGCTACGGCACGCTCTCCGAGATCGCCTTCGGCCTGCAGTTCGGCAAGCCCGTGCTCGGCTTCTTCGATGCCGAGCCGCTGCCCGGGGTGGAGCGGGTCGCGACGGTCGACGAAGCGCTGGACCGCGTCGCGCGCGTGGTGCTGGAGCTCCCGGCTGCGGGCTGACCGGCGCGTCCCGGCTCGGCTCGACGGCTCGGCTCGACTCAGCAGCAGCCGACGCACCCCGCACGCCCGGCCGCCAGCCAAGTTGTACCGCGCGGAGGCTACCCCGGTGGCATATACTTCGCGGCGCATCATGGCCGCGGGGTAGCCCTTGTTTCCTCTGTCGAATCTGCAGTTTAGCGCCCTCCTCCGGAGTTGCGGCGGGCGCCGCTTCGCGCCCGCGAGGCGGCGCGGATGAGCGTCGCGGTCGGTACCTGGAGGTCGGCGGCCAAGCCCTTCCGTTACGCGGCGGTGATCACCGTCGCGGCGCTGCTCGTGGGCGGCTGGATGTACCTCTACGTGAAAGCCCGCGCCGTCGACCTCGCCGCGGCGAACGAGGTCATGGCGGGCCTGCGCGAGCTGAAGGAAGTCGACGGCCGCTGGAACGATTGGCTGATCGGAACGCGGCTCGACACGCGCCCCGCGGGCGCCGCCGTGCAGCGCTCGTCGGTCGAGCCGACGAAACTCGCGCGGATCCACGCGCTGCTCGCGATCCAGGTGTTCTCGCTCGACAATCCCGTGCCGCCCGCGACGCTGGTGGGCTTGAAGGAGGCGTTCGATCGCAAGGCGCAGGAAGTGAACGCCTTCGCCGCCGCGAGCGACGCGTATCGTCAGGCCGCCGCCGGCTACCAGAAGGCGAACGAGGCGTTCGCCGCCGCGACCCTGGAGCGCGGCCTGGGCATCCCGCCCGGGACGGCGCGCGATGCGGAGCGCGTACGCGACGCCATCCTGTCGTTCGCCGCCGCCCCGAGCGACGCATCGCGCCAGGGCGCCGAGGGCGCACTCGCCCAGCTCGCAACGGCCGGAGTGCCGGAGTCCGCGCGCCCGGAGCTCGACCGGCTCGTCGCCGCGGCCCGCGCCGCGATCGAGACGAGGGCGAACGAGGACGCGCGGTTTCGCGCCGCGGTGTTCGCCGCGACCGGTCCGCGGCTCGACACCGCGATGCGCGCGTTCGAGCGCGGGTTCGGCAACGCCCTCGACGAGGCCGACCGGTTCCGGATGTACCTCGTCGTCTATTCCGGCCTGCTGCTGCTGCTCGCGGCGTGGCTCGCGTGGCGGCTCACCGGCAGCTACCGTGCGATCACCGGGCTGAACCGGCAGCTGCGCGAGGCGAACGAGTTCCTCGAGCACCGCGTCGAGGAGCGGACCAAGGAGCTGAAGGCCGCGCTCCACCAGCTGAAGGAGCAGGAGGTGCTGCTCATCCAGAGCGAGAAGATGTCCTCGCTCGGCCAGATGGTGGCGGGCGTCGCGCACGAGGTGAACACGCCGCTCGCCTACGTGAAGGCGAGCCTCGACACGGTCCACGGGCGCATGCCCAGGGTCGCCGCGGCGCTCGGCGAGGCCGAGAAACTGATCGCGATGCTGCAGTCGGACCAGACCGACGACGCCGCGCTCTCGCGCCAGTTCGCGGTCGCCTCGGCGGCGCTGAGCGAGGCCCATTCGGGCGGCGCGTTCCCGGATCTCGACAAGCTGGTGCAGGACGGCCTCTACGGGATCGGGCAGATCTCGGAGCTCGTCAACAACCTGCGGAACTTCGCGCGCCTCGACCGCAGCAAGATGGCCGAGTTCGACCTGAACGAAGGACTCGGCGGCGCGCTGTCGATCGCCAAGCACCAGCTCAAGCGGCGCACCGTGAACAAGGTGCTCGGTCCGATCCCGAAGATCGCGTGCGCGCCATCGCAGATCAACCAGGTGTTCCTGAACCTCCTCACCAACGCCGCGCAGGCGACCCCGGAGGAGGGCGGCGTCATCAACGTGCGCACCTTCCAGCCCGATCGCGAGCACGTCGCGGTGGAGGTGACCGACAACGGGCACGGCATCCCGGCGGAGATCCTGCCCAAGATCTTCGACCCGTTCTTCACGACGAAGGAGGTCGGCAAGGGCACCGGGCTCGGGCTCTCGATCTGCTACAAGATCGTCGAGAGCCACGGCGGGCGGATCACCGCCGACTCGAAGGTCGGCGTCGGCACGCGCTTCACCGTGACGCTGCCGGTCCGGCCGGTCGCGGCGCGCGAGGAGGCGCTCGCGTGACCAGCGACCGCCCGGCGCAGATCGGCAAGTACGACATCGTCGGCGAGCTCGGCCGCGGCGGGATGGGTGTCGTCTACAAGGGCCACGACCCGGTGATCAAGCGCGACGTTGCGCTGAAGGTGATCCGCAAGCGCGACCTCGACCCGAACGACGCCGAGCAGGCGCTCGAGCGGTTCAAGCGCGAGGCCCGCGCCGCCGGCAACCTGCACCATCCGAACATCGTCGCGATCTACGAGTACGGCGAGGACGACGTGTGCGCGTTCATCGCGATGGAGTGCGTGATCGGCCGCAGCCTGCGCGACCATCTCGTCGCCGGTTACCGGCCCGAGCTCAAGGTCTTCCCCGAGGTCCTCGACCACCTGCTCGAGGGCCTCGACTACTCGCACTCGCGCGGGGTCATCCACCGCGACATCAAGCCGGGCAACCTGCTCATCAACGAGATGGGCGCGGCGAAGATCAGCGACTTCGGCATCGCGCGGCTCGAGCAGTCGCACCTCACCCTGATGGGCGAGGTGCTCGGCACGCCCTACTACATGGCGCCGGAGCAGTTCGACGGCCAGACGGCCGACGAGCGGAGCGACGGGTACTCCGCGGGGGTCATCGTGTACGAGGTGCTCGCCGGCCGGCGGCCGTTCGAAGGGCAGGGTGCGAACCTGATGCGGCAGATTCTCGAGATACCGCCGCCGCTGCCGTCCGCCCTCGAGCCGCGATTGTCGAAGCAGATCGACCGGGTGCTCCTCAAGGCGCTCGCCAAGCGGCCCGAGGACCGGTTCCGGAGCGCGCGCCAGTTCCTGGAGGCGCTGCACCTGGCGTTCGACGACCAGCCGTTCACCACGGACCTGAGCGATACCGGCGAGCACGAGATTACGGCGCCGCAGGCGACGCCGGAGGAGACGCCGTCGGGCACCCACCGGATGCGCGCCACGCGGGTGAGCGCACTCCGGCGCGCGATCTCCACGGGCGACGCGGGGGCGCAGCCGGGGCAGCCGGCGCCGGCGGAGGCGCAGCGCCCGAGGGCGCCGGGGACCGGGGTACGCAAGCCGCGCGTGCTGTTCGTGGACGACGAGGAGCGGATCGTGAACGCCCTGCGGACGATCTTCCGCGACGTCTACGAGGTCACCGTGGCCGCCGGCGGCGAAGAGGCGCTCGGGCTGGTGCGGAGCCAGCCCTTCCACGTGGTCGTCAGCGACCAGCGCATGCCGGGCATGCTCGGCGTCGAGCTGCTGCGCGAGGTCAAGCTCGTCGCGCCGACGACCGTGCGGATGCTGCTCACCGGCTACTCCGACCTCGCCGCGATCGTCGGCTCGGTGAACGACGGGGAGGTGTTCCGCTTCGTCTCGAAGCCGTGGAACCAGGACGACCTGCGGGCCACCATCGACGAGGCGGTCACGATCGCGATCGCGCTCGAGGCGAGCCCGCCGCCGCGCGCGGCGGCGAAGCCGGCCGAGGACGTCGTCGCGCTGGTGCTCGACGACCCGGCGATGGCGCGCGCGACCCGCGAGATGGCCGGCGACCTGTGCCGCGTCGTCCACGCCGCCACGCTCGACGACACCCTGCACGCGCTCGCGGTCAACGAGGTCGCGGTCCTGCTCGCCGACCTCGAGTCGCAGCGGGTGGACAACACGGTGCTGTTCAAGCTGCTCAAGCAGGAGCATCCGCAGACGCTCGTGATCGTCACCACCGGCGCCTCCGACTCGGAGCTCATCATCAGCCTGATCAACGAGGCGCGCATCTTCCGGTTCGTCAACAAGCCGGTGAACCTGTCGCTCCTGCAGAACCACATCGTCGCGGCGCTGGAGCGCTACCACGTCTTCGCGCAGTCGCCCGAGTTCGTGAAGACGCAGCGCGCGAAGGTCTCCGCGGCCGCCGAGTCGCGGCTGGGCCGCTCGATCCTCGACAAGCTGCGGTCAATCACCACTCAGCTCACCGCGCCGTTTCGGGGCTGAACGGCGCGCTTCGCCACCGGGACGCTAGGAAGGCGGCCGGAGCCAAGCGTTCGAACACCCATGCCGGCCTCCCGCTACGCCCTCTACTTCGCGCCCCGCCCGCCGAGCGGGTGGTCGCGATTCGGCGCCCGCTGGCTCGGCCGCGATCCGGCCACCGGCGAACCCGTCGAGCAGCCGGCGATCGCCGGGGTGTCGCGCGAGACGTTCCATGCCCTTACTGCCGCGCCGCGCAAGTACGGGTTTCACGCGACGCTGAAAGCGCCGTTCGCCCTGCGCGAGGACACGACCCGAACCAAGCTCGCCGACGCGGTGGCGCGGTTTTGCCGGGCGCGCCGGCCGATCCCGCTCCCGCCGCTCGAGGTGACGCGGCTCGCCGACTTCCTCGCGCTCGTGCCCGCGACGCGGGAAGGTCGGGTCAACGAGCTTGCGGCCGACTGCGTGCGCGAGTTCGAGGCGTTCCGGGCGCCGCTCGCGGCCGCGGAGCTCGATCGCCGCCGCCGCACCGGCCTGTCGCCGCGCCAGGACCGCTACCTCGAGGAGTGGGGGTATCCCTACGTGTTCGCCGAGTACCGGTTCCACCTCACGCTCACGGGCAGCCTCGAGGGGGCGCCGCCGCATCAGGTGACCGCGCTCGTTACTGCCGCGCGGGACACGCTCGCGGCGCTCGACGCGGCGCCGCTTCGGGTCGACGCGGTCTGCCTGTTCGAGCAGCCCGAGCCGACCGCATCGTTCCGGCTGCTTCAGCGGTTCCTGCTCCGCGGCGCCCGGCGCTGACCCGCCTCGCGCCCGTCCCCTCACTGCCCGAGCAGCTGGCGCGCCATGATGAGCCGCTGGATCTGGTTCGTGCCCTCGTAGATCTGGGTGATCTTCGCGTCGCGGTAGAGGCGCTCGACCTCGAACCCGCGGATGTAGCCCGAGCCGCCGTGGATCTGCACCGCATTCGCGGTGTGCAGCACCGCGGCGTCCGAGGCGAAGCACTTCGCGATCGACGCTTCGAGGGTGGCCCGCTCCCCGGCATCGAGCTTGGCCGCCGCGGCGTGCACGAGCAGCCGCGCGGCGTGGGTGTCCTTGGCCATGTCGGCAACCAGCCACTGCACGGCCTGGAAGTCGGCGATCCGCTGCCCGAACTGCCGCCGGACCTTCGCGTACTCGATCGACGCCTCGAGGGCCGCCTGGAGGATCCCGACCGCGAGCGCGCCGATACCGACCCGGCCCTTGTCGAGCACGCCCAGCATGAGCTGGAAGCCGCGGCCCTCGGGGCCGAGCAGCGCGTCGGCGGGCAGCCGGACGTCGTCGAAAGTGAGCGCGCCGACCTGGGACGCCCGCTGGCCCATCTTGTGCTCCTTGCGGCCCGCGGCAAATCCCGGCCGGTCGCTGTCGACGACGAAGATGCTCATCCCCCCGCGGCGGGGGCTCCCGCCCTCGGTCGCCGCGTCCGAGCGGGCGAGGACGATGGCGAAGTCGCACACCGGCGCGTTGTGGATCCAGATCTTGCTCCCGGTGAGCGTCCAGCCCCGCGCGGTCCGCGTCGCCGTGGTTCGCACGCTCGAAAGGTCCGAGCCCGCCTCCGGCTCGGTCAGCGCGTAGGCGCAGCGACGCTCCGCCTTGAGGAGCGGGCGCAGGTAGCGGGCCTGCTGCGCCGCGCTGCCGTGCTCGGCGAGCAGCGTGGCGACGAGCTCCACCAGCCCGCACTGATCGGCGACCGAGGCGTAGCCCCGGGCGAGCTCCTCCATGACGACGGCGTAGGCGAGGGCGTCGCCACCGGCGCCGCCGAGCTTCTCGGGCACCGCGATCCCGAAGAGGCCGAGCCCGGCCATCTCGCCGTAGAGGTCGGCGGGAAAGGCCTCGGTCTCGTCGAGCTCGCCGGCGACCGGGCGGACGCGCCGGTCGGCGAAGCGCCGCACCGTCTCCCCGATCAGCCGGTGGCGTTCGGCGAGCAGCGGGCTGGCGGCGCCGGCGGTCGTCACGGCAGCCACTTCATGAGGTGCTCGCCGGCGACGGCGAGCTCGCCGTTCGCCTTGAGCACCTCGACCTTCGAGCGGCTCCGCTGCGTCGCCCGGTCGAGCTCGAGCACGGTGTAGCGCGCGGTGAGGGTGTCGCCGATGAACACCGGCGCGAGGAACCGGATGCGGTCGTAGCCGAGCGACACCGAGGCGCCGCGGCTGCCGCGGTCGCGCGCCCGGCGCGCTGATCAGCGCCGCGACCGTCGACAGCAGCGCGAGCGACAGGCCGCCGTGCGCGATCCGGCGTCCGAACGGCGTCGTGCGCGCGTACGCCTCGTCGACGTGGATCGGGTCGAAGTCGCCACTCACGGCGGCGAAGAGCGCGAGGTCGGTCTCGGTGATCGTCTTCGAGAACTCGGCCCGGTCGCCGACCTCGACGTAGAAGCGGTCCATCCCCTCCTCCGGGAACGCGCCGGCGACTGTAGACTACGCGCAGCCGGCCCCGCCAGCGAGAGGTTTGACCAGCCGGGAATGCCTATGCTATGAATGCCGCAAACGAGAACAATTGTTTCATTCTCTGAACCGCCACGCAAAGGAGGATTGCATGTTCCAACGTCGTCGATTTCTCGCCGCCTGCGCCGTAGCCCTGGGCGCGGGCGCGCTGGGCGCCCCGGCCGCCGGGCTCGCGCAGCAGAAGATGGTGCTGAAGGCGACCGATGTCCACGCGCTCGGCTACCCGACGGTCGAGGCGGTCGTGCGCATGGGCAAGAAGCTCGAAGCGCAGACCAACGGCCGGCTGTCGATCCAGATGTTCCCCGCCATGCAGCTCGGCGGCGAGAAGGAGATGATCGAGCAGGCCCAGGTCGGCGCGCTGCAGATCGCGCGCATCTCGGTCGGCCCGATGGGCCCGATCGTCGACGAGCTGAACGTCTTCAACCTGCCGTTCATGTTCCGCGACGAGGCGCACATGCGGAAGGTGATCGACGGCCCGATCGGCAAGGAGCTGCTCGACAAGCTCACCGCCAACCCGAACGCGAAGCTGGTCGGCCTCTGCTGGATGGACGCCGGCACGCGCAGCGTCTACGCGAAGAAGCCGATCAAGGGTCCGGCCGATCTCAAGGGCCAGAAGATCCGCATGATGGGCAACCCGATCTTCGTCGAGACGATGAACGCGATGGGCGGGAACGGCGTCGCGATGGGCTTTCAGGAGCTCTACAACGCGCTCCAGACCGGCGTCGTCGACGGCGCGGAGAACAACCCCCCGTCGCTGCTCACGCAGAACCACTACCAGGTCACCAAGTTCTACAGCCTCACCGGCCATCTGATCATCCCCGAGATCCTGGTGTTCTCGAAGGCGAGCTGGGACAAGCTGTCCCAGGCCGACCGGGACCTGATCGCCACGCTCTCGCGCGACGCGCAGATCGAGCAGCGCGGCCTCTGGGATGCGATGGTCGCCGACTCGGTGACCAAGCTCAAGGCGGGCGGCGTGACGTTCGTCGAGGTGGACAAGAAGGTGTTCTACGACGCCACCAAGCCGATCCGCGAGAAGTACGGCGCCAAGCACACCGCGCTGATCAAGCGCATCGAGGACACGAAGTAGTCCGCCAGAAAGTCGTCTGACAGCAGGCCGCCGCGGGCGGCCTGCTTTTTGTGGGGACCCGGATGGACCCGAAAGCCCGCTACGCGCAGGCGATGGAACGCCTGTACCTCGCCTGCATCGTCGTCTCCGCCGCTGCGCTTGTCGGCATCACGTTGATCATTCCCCTGGGCGTGTTCATGCGCTACGTGATGAACAGCCCGCTGTCCTGGCCCGAGCCGGCGTCGGTCCTCATGATGGTGCTGTTTTCCTTCGTCGGCGCCGCGGCGGTGTACCGGGCCAACGGTCACATCGCGGTGGAGACGCTGCTCAAGGCGGTCGGTCCCGGCAAGCGCCGCCTGCTCGCCGGCCTGGTCAACGCGTGCATGGTGGCGACGTGCCTCTTCATGGTCGGGTACGGGGGGCATCTCTGCTACGCGCTCTGGCATCAAAGCATCGCCGAGTTTCCCGGCCTGTCAGTCGGGCTCACCTACATGCCGATCCCGATCGGCGGCGTGATCACCCTCGCGTTCATCCTCGAGCGCCTCTGGGTCGGCGAGCCGCCCGCGAGCTCGATCATGTACCGCGACCAGCCGACTGCCGTGGAGTAGGCGATGGACATCCTGGTCCTGCTCGGCTCGTTCGCGATCCTTTGCGCCGTCGGCGTGCCGGTCGCGTACGCGCTCGGCCTGGGCGCGATCCTCGCCGCCCTCTGGGTCGAGATCCCGCTCGAAGCGGTGATGCTCAAGATCTCGGACGGCACCGACGACTTCGCGCTGCTCGCGATCCCGTTCTTCGTGCTCGCCGGCGGGATCATGGCCGAGGGCGGGATGGCGACGCGGCTCGTCAACCTCGCCAAGGTGCTCGTGGGCTTCATCCGCGGCGGGCTCGCGATCGTGAACGTGCTCGCGAGCACGCTCTTCGGCTGCATCTCGGGGTCATCGGTGGCCGACACCGCCTCGATCGGCTCGGTGATGATCCCGCAGATGGTGAAGCGCGGCTACCCCAAGGTCTTCGCCACCAACGTGACGATCTGCGGCTCGGTGCAGGCGCTGATGATCCCGCCGTCGCACAACGCGGTGATCTACTCGCTCGCCGCGGGCGGGACGATCTCGGTCGCGCATCTCTTCCTCGCCGGCGTATTCCCGGGGCTGCTCTTCGGGTTGTGCCTGATCGGGCTGGTGCTGTGGACCTCGCACCGGCGCGGCTATCCGAAGGAAAAGTCGGTGCCGCTGCGGGAGGTGCCGCGGATCGTGCTCGACGCGTTCTGGGGGCTGATCACGATCGTCATCATCATGGGCGGGATCCTCTCGGGCGTTTTCACCGCCACCGAGTCCGCGGCGGTCGCCTGCGTGTACGCGTTCCTGGTCACGGTGTTCATCTACCGCGACTACAAGTGGCGCGACTTGCCGAAGCTGCTCCATCGCGTCGTCAAGACCGTCGCGATGGTGATGATCCTGATCGGCTTCTCGGTCGCCTTCGGCTACATGATGGCGATCATGCAGCTGCCGGCGAAGGCGACCGCGTTCTTCCTCACGCTCACCGACAACAAGTACGTCCTGCTGTTCCTCATCAACGTCCTGCTCCTCCTGCTCGGCACGTTCATGGACCTCGCGCCGATGCTGCTCATCTGCACGCCGATCCTGCTGCCGGTGGTGGTGAAGTTCGGGGTCGACCCGATCCACTTCGGGATGATCATGATCCTCAACCTCGGCATCGGCCTCATCACCCCGCCGGTGGGGCCGACGCTCTTCGTCGGTTGCGCGATCGGGAAGGTGACGATCGAGGAGGTGTCGAAGGAGCTGTGGCCGTTCTACGGCGCGATGTGCCTCGCGCTGCTGCTCGTCACCTACATCCCGGCGATCTCGCTCTGGCTGCCGAGCCTGCTGAAGTTCTAGCGGGCGCCGGCGGATCCGCGGGCACTACGCGGAACGCACCGCCCGCAGCGCGACGGCCTAGCCCGTTGTCGGCTGAAAGCCGGACGCGGTCGCTAGCGCGGCTGCGCCGCGGCGCGCGCCGCTGCGCGAATCGCGGCCCACACTCGCAGCGGCGTGAGCGGCATCTGGAGCTCGCTGACCCCGAGCGGCGCGAGCGCGTCGAGCACCGCGCTGACCACCGCCGCGGGGGCGGCGATCGTTCCCGCCTCGCCGCAGCCCTTGGCACCGAGCGGGTTGTGGGTGCAGGGCTGGCTCTCGTCCGTCTCCGAGACGAAGTCCGGCAGCTCGTCGGCGCGCGGGATCGCGTAGTCGAGGAACGACGCCGACAGGAGCTGCCCCTCGCCGTCGTAAGCGCAGGCCTCCGCCAACGCCTGGCCCAGCCCTTGCGTGACGGCACCGTGAAGTTGGCCCTCGACGATCATCGGGTTGATGACCGTGCCGATGTCGTCCACGGCCCAGTAGCGCGCGATCGCGACGACGCCGGTTTCGGGATCGACCTCGGCCTCGCAGACGTGCGCGCCGTTCGAGAACGCGAAGTTCGGGGGGTCGTAGAACGCGCTCTCCTGCAACCCCGGCTCGAGGCCCGGCGGCAGGTCGTGCGCGAGGTGGGCCGCGCGCGCGACCTCCGCGAACGTCAGGACCCGGTCGGTGCCCTTGACCCCGAAGCGGCCGGCGCCGAATTCGATGTCGGTCTCCGCCGCCTCGAGCCGGTGGGCGGCGATCCGCTTGCCTTTCTCGACGATCTTCAGCGCCGCCCGGTCGAGCGCCGAGCCGCCGACGGCGATCGACCGCGAGCCGAACGTGCCGGTGCCGTAGGGCACGGCCGCGGTGTCGCCCTCGACGATCCGGATCTTCGCGAGCGGCACGCCGAGCCGCGAGGCGAGGATCTGCGCGTAGGTCGTCGCGTGGCCCTGGCCGTGGTTGTGCGTGCCGAGCGCCGCCTGCACCGCGCCGGTCGAATCGATCTTCACCTCCGCCGACTCGAAGAGCCCGACCCGCGCGCCCAGCGCTCCCGCCAGTTTCGACGGCGCGACCCCGGAGGACTCGATGAAGCAGACGACGCCGATGCCGCGGAGCCGGCCCAGCGCCGCGGCCGCGCGCCGCCGCTCCTGGAAGCCGGCGTAGTCCGACACGGCTATGGCGCGCGCGAGGATGCGCGGGAAGTCGCCGCAGTCGTACGTCGGGCCGATCGGCGTCTTGTAGGGCATCGCGCTCGCCGGGACGAGGTTCCGGCGCCGGAGCTCGGCGCGATCCAGCCCGAGCTTGCGTGCTGCCTCGTCCGCGAGCCGCTCGAGCACGTAGCAGGCCTCGGGCCGGCCGGCGCCGCGATAGGCGTCGGTCGGCAGCGTGGTCGTGAATACGCCGGTGACCTCGACGTGGATCGCCGGGGTGGTGTAGAGCCCCGCGAGCAAGGCCGAATAGATCGCGCTCGGGATTGCGGCGCCGATGTTCGACACGTACCCGCCGAGGTTGGCGACCGTCCGCACCCGCAGTGCGAGGAACCGTCCGTCGGGGCCGAGTGCGAGCTCGCAACGGGTCGCGTGGTCGCGCGCCTGGAGGTCGGACACGAAGCTCTCGGTGCGCGATGCGACCCACTTGACCGGACGCCCCAGCCGGCGCGCGGCCCAGGCGATGACCGTCTCCTCGGGATAGTGCTTGCCCTTGTAGCCGAAGCCCCCGCCGACGTCCGGCGCGACGACGCGGATCGCGAGCTCGTGGAGGCCGAGCTCCTCGGCGACCTGCCGCCGGACGTGGTGCGGGACCTGCGTCGCGGCGTAGAGCGTCAGCGAATCCGGATCGGGTCCCGGCACGCCGATCACCGCGCGGGGCTCGATGGCGCAGCCGGCGATGCGGTGGTTGACGAGGTCGAGGGCGACGACGTGTGCCGCGGCGGCGAACGCGCGATCGACCGCCGCTTCGTCGCCGCGCGCGAAGCGATAGGCCACGTTGCCCGGTGCCTCGGCGTGCAGCTGCGGCGCAGCGGCGTCGAGTGCCGCGCGGGCATCCGTCACCGCCGGCAGCGGCTCGTAGTCGACGGCGACGAGCTCCGCAGCATCGAGCGCGGCGGCGCGGCTCGCCGCGAGCACCGCCGCGACCGGCTCGCCGACGTGTCGCACCCGTTCGCGCGCCAGCGCCCAGCGCGGCGGCTCGGCCATCGCCCGCCCGTCCTGCGAGCGGATGGGCCAAAGACAGCGCATCGGCCCGACGCGGTCCGTCGCCATGTCCGCGCCGGTGAGCACCCCCGTTACGCCCGCCGCGCGCGCGGCAGCCGTCGCGTCGACCGCGCGGATGCGTGCATGCGCGTGCGGCGAGCGCACGAGCGCGCAGTGGAGCTCGTCGGCAAACGAGAGATCGGCCACGAACTGCCCGCGGCCGGTCAGAAAGCGCGGGTCCTCCAGCCGGAGGACCCGCGCGCCGATGCCCTCCGCGCTCACCGCCGCGTCATTGCGTCTCGACCCGGGCGAGGTCGAGCGCCTCGTAGACCGAGCGGTCGGTGACCAGGAAGAGATCGGCGCCGCCGCTCGCCGCCTGGTGCGTGGCCCAGGTCCAGTGCGGGACCGTGAAGACGTCGTGCTGGGACCACTCGAAGGCTGCGCCGCCGACCGTCGAGCGCCCCTCGCCCGAGACGACGAGCACGACCGCGTTCCAGGTCGCGCGCATCGGCTGCGTCGCCGCGCCCTTCGCGAGCCGCCCGGCATAGCAGTCGAGCGTCGGCATCACCGGCCCGCCGCCGATCGGGTTGACGTAGCGGAGGAGCTTCGAGCCGTCGGGCCGCGGCGGGAGCGCATCGAGGAGACGCCGGGTCTCCTCGCCGGGATAGCGATACTTGGGGGAGTGCCGGAGGTGCTGCGGTTCGGTCGCCGGCGCGAGGCCGGCGGCGCGGTAGAGCCGCTCCTCGCCTTCATCGACCTTCCAGAACTCCGGATTGTCGCGATTGCCCGGCTCGAAGAAGCTCGCTTCGAGTCCGCAGACGAGCGGCATGTTCGCCGCGTCGAACCAGTAGGTGCGGTGGTCGGACTCGTTGATGTGGCCGTGCCAGCACATCGGGGGCGTCAGCACGAGGTCCCCGGGCCGCATCTCGCAGCGGCGGCCGTTGACGATCGTGACCGCGCCTTCGGCGCGCGTCGCGAACCGGATCGCCGCCGCGGTGTGGCGATGCGGCACCGCGTGGTCGCCGGGCTCGAGGATGGTGAACGCGGCGATGAGGTTCGAGGTCGTCATCGTCTCGCCGCCGAAGGCCGGGTTCACGCAGATGATCGCGCGCCGCTCCACGTCCTCGATCGGCACTTCCCTGGCGGCACGGCTCGCGAACGGCTCGAAGTCGCGCCAGCGCCAGTGCATCGGCCGGTCCCGCTCGCGCGGCGCCATCGGCGTGATGCGCTTATAGCGGTCCCAGAGGGGGTGGTAGCCGGCAGCCTCCAGCGCGCGAATGAGTTCGGCGTCGGGGCGCGGCGCCGCGGCGTGGTCCATGTGCGAGCCTCCTCGAAGCGAGGAAGTTTAGCCTCTCCCCGCGGTGGCGACGCTGCTAGACTGGTGAGGCGATGCGACAGTTCATCCGCCATCCGGCGACCATCCCGATCGAGGTGGCGAGCGACGATCCGCTCGCCCAGGGCACGCGTCAGCTGCGCAACGTCAGCCTGGGCGGACTCGCGTTCGACTCCGACGTCCGATTCGAGCCCGAGGCGATCGTCAAAGTGCGGATTCCCTTCGTGAAGCCCGCGTTCGAGACGCGCGCCCGGGTCATCTGGTGCAGCGCGCGCGCCGGCCGCTACGAGCTCGGGGTCCAGTTCCTGGACCCGCAGGACGCCTTCGTGGGGCGCATGGTGGAGCAGGTGTGCCACATCGAGAACTACCGGGCCGTCGTCCGCGACACCGAAGGGCGGGCGCTCACGGCGGAGGACGCCGCCGCGGAGTGGATCAACAAGTACGCGGCGCAGTTTCCCGATCCCGGCCCCGACGGGGCGCACTAGCCCGTCGGGGCGCGAGCGGCGCGGCGCCTCAGCTCTTCGGCATCTTCGACGCCGATGTTCTTCGCGTCGATCAGCTCGTGCTTGATGAACACCTGCTGCTTGTACTTCTCGCCCTTGAGATAGCCTGCCAGGACGTCGACCCCGAGCCGGCCCCAGGTGACCGGGTTGAGCTCGACCGTGAGCGACAGCGTGCCGTCACCGACCGCGCGCAGCGCGGGCGGGATGCCGTTCATGCCGGTCACCATCACCTTGCCCTGCTTGCCCGCCGCCTGTACCGCCTGCGCGGCACCGAGCGCGACGTCGTCGTTCGCCGCGTAGATCGCCACGAGGTCCGGGTTCGCGGTCAGCGCGTCCTCGGCGAGCTTCAGCCCCCGCTCGCGCGTGAGCGCCCCGTACTGCTCGAACACCACCTGCGTGCCCGACTGCTTCGCGAACGACTCCTTCAGGCCGTCGGTCAGGTTCTTGAACGTCGGCGATCCGGGCGGCCCGGCGAGGAGCGCGATCTTGCCCTTGCCGCCGATGCTCGCGACGATCCAGGTCCCGATGTCCCGACCGATCTGCTTCTCGTCCATCGCCACGTGCAGCGTCTGGTTGGGCGAGCTCGACCCGCGCGCGACCGAGACGATCGGGATCTTGGCCGCGGCGGCGGCGTCGTAGGCGGCGTTGACGCCGGTGGCGTCGATCGGCGAGATCAGGATGCCGTTCACTCCGCGCGCGATCAGGTCCTGCACGCCGTTGATCTGCTTCGCCTTGTCCTCCTGCGAGCTGACGTACACCACGTCCCAGCCGAGCTCCCCGGCGCGCGCGCGGATGCCCTTCAGCATCGCGATGTAGAACGGGTTGTCGTCCTGTGGCAGCGACACGCCGATGGTGGTCTTCTGCGCGACCGCCGGCGCCCAGGGCGCCGCCACGGCGAGCGCGGCCAGCACTGCGAATAGGCGTTTCATGATTCCTCCGTCCTCCTCGGGGATGTGCGCGGGGATGATGCGCCCGGCGCCGGCCGGCTGTCCAGACCGACTAGCGACGGTGCCGCAGCTGGTCGACCGCGGCCGCGGCGATGATCACCAGGCCGACCGCGACCCGTTGCCAGTGCGAGTCGACGTTGAGGAGGTTCAGCCCGTTGCCGAGCACCACCATGATGAACACGCCGATGACGGTCTTGTAGAGCTTCCCTTCGCCGCCGTGCAGCGCCGCGCCGCCCAGCACCACCGCTGCGATCGCGGTCAGCTCGTAGAACTCGCCGGAAGTCGGCTGGCCCGACTGCAGCCGCGCGCACAGCATCACGCCCGCGACCCCGCCCAGCGCGCCGCACCAGACGTAGGTCGACGCGAGCATCCGGTCGACGCGGATTCCGGAGAGGTACGCCGCCTCCCGGTTGCCGCCGGTGGCGTACAGGTTGCGGCCATAGTGCGTCTTGGCGAGCAGCCACGATAGCGCGACGAGCAGGATCGCCGGCACCCACACGAGGTGGTGGACGCCGAGGAACCGGTCGACCGCGAAGTCGAGGAACGGCCGGGGCAGGGCCCCCTCGATCGGGATCTGCTGGCTGTCGGAGAACAGGAACACGGCGCCGCGGACGATCACCATCGTGCCGAGCGTCGCGATGAACGGGTTCACCTTCAGCACGGTGACGGCGAGGCCATTGGCGAGGCCGATCAGCGCCCCGGCCGCCACGCCGGCGACGACCCCCGCGAGGATCCCGGCCTGCATCATCACCGCCGCGGCGACACAGCCGGTCATCGCCACGGTCGAGCCGACCGAAAGGTCGAATCCCCCGCCCAGGATGACGAACGTCATGCCCATCGCCACGACCGCGATCACCGCCGCCTGCACGAGCACGTTCGTGATGTTGAGCGTGGTCAGGAAGCGGTCGGTGAGGAGCGAGATCACCACGCACAGGACGACGAGCGTCGCGAGCGGGATCTGCCCCGCCCAATCGATGCGCCTCGCGCGGAGCGCTCCGGGCGCGCCGCCGACGACCGGGACATCGCTCACAACTCGCTCCCGAGCGCGTCGCGCAACGCGTGCTCGTCGAACGGTCCTCCGCGCCTCAGCTCCCCGATCAGCGTGCCGCGGCGCATCGCGAGAATGCGGTCGCAGTGAGCGAGCAGCTCCCGGGTCTCGGACGAGGCGAGCAGGACCGCCCCGCCCCGCGCCGCGAACTCGCGGATGAGGCGCAGGATCTGCGCCTTGGCGGCGACGTCGATGCCGTGGGTCGGCTCGTCGAGGAGCAGCGTGTGGGTCTCCGCCGCGAGCCACTTGGCGAGGATCACCTTCTGCTGGTTGCCGCCCGAGAGCGTGCGCACCGCACGCGTGGGGTCGCGCGGGCGGATGTCGAGCGCGGCGACGAGCTCCCGCACCATGCGGTCGATCGCCGCGTCGTCGCAGCGCCCGAGCCGCGCGAACCGCCCCAGCGAGGGCAGCGCGACGTTGTCCCGCACCGAGAGGCTCGGCACCAGCGCGGCGGCGCGCTCCCCCGGCGCGAAGCCGATCCCGGCGCGCACGGCGTCGCGCGGATGCCGGCGCACCACGGGGCGACCGCGCGCCGTGCCACGCGCCGCACCGGGCCCGCAGCCGAAGAGATACCGCAGCGCCTGGCTCGTGCCGCTGCCGAGCAACCCGGCGAGGCCGACCACCTCGCGCGCGTGAAGGCGCAGGCCCTCGGGGTCGCCGGGCAGCGGCCCCACGAGCAGCGCTTCTCCGCGTTCGCGCGCGGCGGTGGCGCCGAGGTGAGCGAGCGCGCCGCCGGTCATCAGCTCGACGAGGCGCGCCACGCCGAGCTCGTCGCGCGCGAGCGTCGCCACCACGCGCCCGTCGCGCACCACCGTGCAGCGGTCGGCGATCGCCACGATCTCGTCGAGCCGGTGCGACACGTAGGCGATCGCCGTCCCCTGCGCCTTGAGCGTGGCGATGAGCCCGAACAGACGCTCGACCTCCGCGTGCTCGAGCGCCGCGGTGGGCTCGTCGAGGATCAGCACCCGGGCCCGCCGTGACACCGCGCGCGCGATCGCGATCAGCTGCCGTTCGGCATGGGAAAGCGCGCCGGCCGGGCGCTCGAGATCGGGATGGAAGTTGAGGGCGGCGAGCGCATCGCGAGCGGACTCGAACATCGCCGCGGCGGTCGACGACCGGCAGGACGCGCAGCGCGCGGGTGCCGGGCAGGTGGCCGAGCATCACGTTCTCCGCGACGGACAGCGCGGGCGCGATGTGCAGCTCCTGCTGGATCACCGCGATGCCGCGCCGATACGCGTCGCTCGGCCCCTTCAGGCGGAGCGCCGCGCCGCCCATCCGCAGCGCGCCGGAGTCGGCCTGGTGTACGCCGCCCAGGATCTTCAGCAGCGTCGACTTGCCCGCGCCGTTCTCGCCGACGAGGCCGTGTACCTCGCCGGAGGCGAGGCCGAACGAGACGTCATCGAGCGCCCGCGTCGCGCCGAAGCGCTTGGAGACGCCCGCCGCCGCCAGAGCGGGTTCGGTCATCGCGCGACGCGCGCGACCTTCATCCCCGGATCGAGGATGCGCCCCTGCTCGATGATCACCTTGCCGTCGAGCGCGACGCTGCAGTCGCGCATCGGCACGTCGTAGTGGCCCCGGGTGTCGCGCTTGCCGCCGCCCTGGGTGTTCGGGCCGGTCGAGAACAGGAAGTTGCCGGGGAACGTGCGCGCCGCGGCCCGATGGCGCTCGGGCTCGTCGCCGTTCAGCGCGATCCCGTACCACAGCGCCTGCGGGTTGAGGCCCCAGCCGAGGTGCGACACCGCGTACGGCTCGCGGTCCTTGTCGTCCTTCTTCCCGTCCTCCAGCCAGTCGCGCATCAGCTTGGCGTCGAGCCCGCCGTCGATCCGGGTGATGTGGCCGTTGCGGATCTCGAGCCTGACCGGGTCCACCACGTAGCGGCAGTACGGCAGGATCACGATGTCGCCGGGCTGGAACACCACCGCGCCGTTCGCGCTGCCCTCGTTCGGGAAGGTGTGGATGTGCCCGCCGCCCCAGTGGTCGAAGTGGCCGCGCTCGTCGGCGTAGCCCCATTGCGTCATGACCGGATACTCGCCGCACTCGTATGCGAGATCGGTGCCGGCGCCGCTCGTCACCCGCACTTTCTTCGTTTTGCGGTAGAGGCCTTCCGCGTGCCGGCACGCCTCCTTCAGACCCGGCGGCGACATGAGCTGCTCGAGATCGTCCGGCGCATCGATGATCATCAGCACGCGGGTGCCGCCGTCGGTGACCTGCTTCAGCCACTTCGTGAACAGCGGGACGTGGAAGATCACCAGCAGGTCGGCGGCCGACACCGCTTCGAGCGTGCCCTTGCACTTGCCGATCGTCGGCACCCCGACCCTGGTCCACGACGGGATCGAGTTCACGCCCAGCTCGTAGACGTCGGCGCCGAGGTCGTCGGCCGCGGCGAACGCCGCCTGGACGTACTCGCGCCGCGTCCCGAGGTCGCTCACGACGGCGATCGTCTCGCCCGGCTTCACCCGGCAGAGCTCGAACTGCCGGCGGTACAGCGCCGCGAGCCTGGCGGGGTTGACTTCCTGGACGCGGAGCGCGGCGTGCGTGTTCATGGGAGCCTCCGGGACGGCTGCGCTATTCTAGGCGAGGTCCCCCAGCCGGAGGCTGCCATGCCCGCCGAGATCACCATCTACAACCCCGACAGCCTGGGCAAGCCGCTGGGGCAGTACTCGCAGATCACGCGGGTCAAGAACCCCTCCGAGTGGCTCTTCATCGCCGGCCAGCTCGCCACCGACCAGGCCGGCAACGTCGTCGGCCCCGACAACTTCGACGCGCAGTGCGCGCAGGTGTTCAAGAACATCGGCGCGGCGCTCGCTTCGGCCGGCGCCGGCTGGAAGAACGTCGTGCAGTTCACGACCTACCTCGTGCACTCGCAGGACATCCCGAAGTTCATGGCGTACCGCAAGCGCGAGTTCCCGGTCCTCTTCGCCGACGGGAAGTACCCGCCGAACACGCTGCTGATGATCGACCGGCTGGTCGGCGAGCCGTTCCTGGTCGAGGTGCAGGCGGTCGCGGCGCTGTAGCGCGAGGGGACGGGGGAGGGGAGCCATGGCCGAGCTGAACCGCTTGTCGGCGACGGCGCTCGCCGCCCGACTCCAGGCGCGTCAGGTGCGCGCGATCGAGGTGGTCGACGACTGCCTGGCGCGCATCGCCGCGCGGGACTCCGCCATCCACGCGTGGGCGTTCCTCGAGCCGGAGCGCGCCCGCGGACAGGCCCATGTCTTCGACGCGGGGCCGATCCGGGGGCCGCTGCACGGGCTGCCGATCGGCGTGAAGGACATCATCGACACGGCGGACATGCCCACCGCGTACGGCTCGCCGATCTACAACTGGCATCGGCCGGCGTGGGACGCGGCGTGTGTCGCTGCCGCTCGCGCGGCCGGCGCGGTGATCCTCGGCAAGACGATGACCACCGAGTTCGCGACGTTTACGCCGGCGACCACCGTGAATCCAAGAGACTTCGCACACACCCCCGGCGGCTCCTCGAGCGGATCGGCGGCCGCGGTCGCCGACGACATGGTGCCGCTCGCGTTCGGTACGCAGACGGTCGGTTCGATCATCCGCCCGGCGAGCTTCTGCGGCGTGGTCGGATACAAGCCGAGCTTCGGGACGCTCAGCCGCGCGGGCATCAAACCCCAGGCCGAGAGCCTTGACACCGCCGGTGCCATCGCCCGCACGGTCGAGGACGCAGCCCTGCTCGTCGGCGCCCTCACCGGGCGCGCCGACCTCCTGTCGCTGCCGCAGGCCTCCAAGCTGCGGCTCGGGCTGTGCCGCACCCACGACTGGAACGAGACGCGACCCGAGGTGGGCGCGGCGATGGAGGCCGCTGCCCGCACGCTGTCGGCGGCCGGCGCCGGCGTGAGCCAGGTCGAGCTGCCGCTGGATTTCGCCGCGCTCGGCGATGCGCACGGCGACATCCTCGGCTACGAGATCGCCCGCAATCTCGCGCACGAGCACACCGTCCACGGCGCCCGCCTCAGCACGCGGCTGCGGGAGTTGCTGGACGCGAGCCGGCAGGTGACGGCCGAGCGCTACGACCGCGCGCGCGTGCTCGCCCGCGCCTGCCGGATGGGGTTTGCGGGCGCGTTCGACGAATGCCACGTGCTGCTCGCGCCGAGCGCGACCGGGGAAGCTCCGGAGGGCCTTGGGTCCACGGGGAACCCGGTGATGAACCGCGTCTGGACGCTGCTGCACGTGCCGTGCGTGACGGTCCCGGTCGCACACGGGCCGAGCGGCCTGCCGGTGGGACTGCAGGTGATCGGCCGCTTCGCGGACGACGCGCGCACGCTCACGGCCGCGCGCTGGGTCCACGAGCGGATGACGAGCTGACTGGGCCGCGCGACGACCGTGCGCGCGAACCCTCGGGCGCGCCGGCCTAGGCCGCTGCCGGTCGGAGCCCGAGGAGCCGGATCGCGTTCTCCTTGAGGATCAGCGGACGGACCTCGGGTTTGAACGCCGCGGCTTCGAAGTCCTTCAGCCAGCGGTCGGGCGTGAGCAACGGAAAATCCGAGCCGAAGAGCACCTTCTCCTTGAGCAGCGTATTTGCATAGTGCACCAGCTGGGGTGCGAAGTACTTCGGCGACCAGCCGGAGAGATCGATGTACACGTTCGGCTTGTGCAGGCAGATCGACAGCGCCTCGTCCTGCCACGGCCACGACGGGTGCGCGATGATGATCGGCATGTCGGGGAAGTCGACCGCGACGTCGTCGAGGTAGGTCGGGTTGGAGTACTTCAACCGCAGGCCGCCGCCGCCCCGCATCCCGGTTCCCATGCCCGAGTGGCCGCTGTGGAAGATCGCCGGCAGCTGCGCCGCGGCGATCACCTCGTAGAGGGGGTAGGCCTTCCGGTCGTTCGGGAAGAACCCCTGCGCGGTGGGATGGAACTTGAAGCCCTTGACGCCATGCTCCTCGATGAGACGCCGGGCCTCGCGCACGCCCATCTTGCCCCGCGCAGGATCGATGCTCGCGAACGCGATCATGATGTCGCTGTTCTCGGCCGCCGCCTGCGCGACCTCCTCGTTCGGGATCCGCCGGCGGCCCATCTCCCCCTCCGCGTCGACGGTGAACATCACGAGCCCGATCCTGCGCTCGCGGTAGTAGGCGATGGTCTCGGGGATCGTCGGCCGGCGTCCGGCCTTAAGCACCGTCCCGAAATACTTGTCCGCCGCGTCGTCGAACTCCTTGCCGAAGAGATCGGGCGGCTGGCAGCACGACACCTCGGCGTGGGTGTGGGTGTCGATCGCGACGAGCTCGTTGACGTTCATGGGCCGTGCCCGGCGGTCAGTCGACGCGGGCGCCCGACTCCTTGACGACCTTGCTGAGGGTGGCGGTGTCGGTCCTGATCAGGGCGGCGAACTCCTCGGGGGTGTTCGTCACAACGTCGAGGCCGCGGTCGGTCAGCGACTTGGCGATGTCCGGGCTGCGCACCGCCTTCACGAACTCCTCGTTGAGCTTCCGCACCACCGGCTGCGGCGTCCCGACCGGGACGAACATCCCGAACCACTGGTCCATCTCGACGCCGGGGAAGCCGGCCTCGGCCATCGTCGGCACGTCGGGCAGCAGCGGCGAGCGGGTCTTGTTCGCGATCGCGAGCGCCCTGAGCCGGCCCTCGCGCACGTACGGCAGGCTGGTCACGACCGCGTCGAAGAAGAGATCGACCCGGCCGGCGAGCATGTCCTGCAACGCCGGCGCGGAGCCCTTGTAGGGGACATGCGTGAGGTTCGTCTTAGTCTGCGCCTTGAGCATCTCGCCGAGCAGGTGCCCGCCCGAGCCGATGCTCTGCGAGGCGAAGGTCAGGCCGCCCGGCTTGGCTTTCGCCATCGCCACCAGATCCGCGACGCTCTTCGCGGGACTGTCCGCCGGCACGACGAGGATGTGCGCGCTCGAAATGAGCAGCGTGACCGGCTGGAAGTCCTTCACCGGGTCGTAGGGCAGCTTCGAGTAGAGGCTCGGGTTCACCGCATGGCTGCCGGTGAAGCCCATCAGCACCGTGTAGCCGTCGGCAGGCGCTTTCTTGACGTACTCGGCGGCGATGATCCCGCTCGCGCCGGGCTTGTTGTCGACGATGACCGGCTGCTTGATGCTCTCCGACATCCTCTGCCCGACCGTTCGCGCCACGGGATCGGTCACGCCCCCGGGCGGGAACGGCACGATGATCGTGATCGGCTTCGCGGGGAAGGCCTGAGCGAACCCTTGAACGGGCGCACCGAGGCAGAGGGCGACGGCGATGGTGCAAACGAGGCGGCAGTGCATGGTCAGATTCTCCTCCTGGACAGTAACGCTCGGGTCAACCCCAGCGCGCGCACAGCACGCGCGCCGAGGGCGGATCGGTGTACAGCTCCTCGACCAGCGCGGCGCGCGTCCTGAGCACGGCGCGCTGGTTGATCGAGCCCTTGTCGGTGATCTCGGACGCGTCGATCGAGGGCTGTGCTTCGAGGACGATCGCGCGCGCGATCCGGGTCGAGCTGCCGGTCGCCTCGCGCGCGAGCGCATCGAGCAGTGCCTGGAACCGCGCGCGTACGGCGTCATGCGCGAGCACGTCGGACGCCGCGGTCTGCGCCGGGAATCCGGCGTAGAGGGCGCGGCAGTCCTCGAGCCGCGGGAAGATGAGCGCGCCGATCCGGTCGCGGTTCAAACCGGCGATCACGACGTCCTGCACGAGCGGTGCGCCGGCGGCGATCAGCTTCGCGCGCAACGGACCGACGCTCACCCACGTCCCGCTCGACAGCTTGAAATCCTCGGCCACCCGTCCGTCGAACACGAGGCCGCGCTGCGGATCGTCCGGATCGACGAAGCGGACCGCATCGCCCATCCGGTAGAACCCTTCCTCGTCGAACGCCGCGCGGGTGAGCTCGGGCCGTCGCCAGTAGCCGGGCGTGACACTCGGGCCGCGCACCCGCATCTCGAGCTTGTCGCCTTCCGGCGTGAGCTTGACCTCGACCCCGGGCACCGGCACGCCGATCATCCCCGAGCGCACGCCGTCCGACCGGGTGAAGGTCACCGCAGGGGCGGTCTCGGTCGCGCCCAACCCCGTCACCCAGAGGATGCGTTCGCCGCTGGCCTGGACGGCGAGCTCGTCCATCGCGTCCCACACCGGCTGCGACAGCCCGGCGCCCGCGTAGCAGAGCATGCCGACCCGGCTGAAGAACTTCGCGCGCAGCTCCGGGTCGCGCCGCAGGTACGGCACGAGCTCCTCGAAGCCGCGCGGGACGTTGAAATAGACCGTGGGCGCGATCTCGCGCAGGTTGCGGACGCTCTTCTCGATCTCGCCCGGCGTGGGCTTCCCGTCGTCGAGGTAGAGCGTCCCGCCGTTGTGGATCACGAGCCCGAGGTTGTTGTTGCTCCCGAAGGTGTGATTCCAGGGCAGCCAGTCGACGAGGACCGGAGGGACCTCGCGCAGATAGGGCAGAGCCTGCGCGATCATCTGCTGGTTCACGCACAGCATCCGGTGCGTGTTGATCACGGCCTTCGGGTTTCCGGTCGAGCCCGAGGTGAGCAGGAACTTGGCGATCGTGTCGGGGCCCACGGCGGCGTGGGCCTCGTCCACCGCGCCGGTCGGCCGCGCCGCCTCGAGCGCGCCGAAGAGCGTGGTCGCGCGGCCCGGCACGGGCACGCTCGTGACGACCACCTCGGTAGCCGACGGCACGGCCGCGCGGATGGCGGCGGCATAGCGCTCGCCGTCCGCGGCGAACACGAGCCCGGGCGTAAGGAGCTCCATCGCGTAGCGAAGCTTGGCATGGTCGTTCGAGACGAGCGAGTACGCCGACGAAACGGGGGCCCAAGGGACGCCGACATGCATCGCCGCGAGCGCGAGCAGCGCGTGCTCGAGGTCGTTCTCCGAGAGGATCACGACCGGCCGCTCCGGCGAAAGCTTCCGGTCGAGGAGCGCCTGCCCGATCGCCCGAAACCGCTCGAAGGCCTCCGCATAGCTGAACGTGCGCCACGCTCCGGCCGCCGTACGCCGCGCGATGAACGTTCGATCGGGCGTCTCTCGCGCCCACCGGCTGAAGCGCTCCGTGAGGTTCGCCGGAGGGGGCGCGAGCGCTTCAGGCGAGCGCAGGAGCAGGGATCCGTCTTCCCGCCGCGTCACGATCACCTCCGGCGAGCCAAGCGGGATCCTGCGCACCGGGGCGGTCGGCATCAGGGCTTCCTCACCTTGCCGGCGCTCTTGTCGAGGAAAGCCTTCATGCGCGCCTTCGCATCCGGCTCGCTCTGCGCGATCGCCGCGACCAGCGACTCCATGAACAGGCCGGCGTCCTGCCCGAGCTCGGCGATGCGGGGAAGCGCGTGCATCACCGCGAAATTGGTAATCGACGCATTGCCGGCGATCTTGCGCGCGAGCTCGATCCCCCTGGCGAGGCCCGCGCCCGGCTCCTCGAGGTACGTGGCGAGTCCGAGCGCCTGGCCTTCCGCGGCGGAGTAAACGCGGCCGGTGAGCATCATGTCGGCCATCCGGTGCGCGCCGATCAGCCGGGGCACGCGGACCGAAGCGCCGCCCCCGACGAAGATGCCGCGCTGACCCTCGGGCAGCGCGTAGAAAGCGGAGGCCTCCGCGACGCGCACATGCGCCGCGCAGGCGAGCTCGAGCCCGCCGCCGACGACCGCGCCGTGCAGGACCGCGACGATCGGGACGCGCCCGAACTGCAGGTGGTCGAACACCCGGTGCCACGCCCGGGAGTGGTGAACCCCTTCGGCCGCGGAGAGCTCCGCGAGCGCGGAAAGGTCGAGGCCGGCGCAGAAATGCTCGCCGGCGCCGTGGAGGACGACGGCGCGCACGCCTTCGGGCGGCGCCGCGAAGAACGCGCCGAGCGCCTCGACCGTCGGGTCGTCCAGGGCGTTGCGCTTGGCGGGGCGGTTGAGCTGGAGCAGGCCGATCTCGCCCTCCTGCTCGAAGCGCAGGGTGGGCGCGAGGACCGAGCTCTTCCGGTGCTGCACGGTGCCCTCCTCCAGAGCCGCGTCAATGGTTATGGTATATAACCATACGCCCTGTGTCAACTGGCGGTTCAGTCCTGCCGGTACAGGCGCTGAAGCAGGGCGATCACCTGAGCGCGCTCGGCGTCAGTCCAGCAGCTCGTCGCGCGGCGGTCGCCGGCGAACGCGACGCGCTTGGCCTCTTCGAGCAGCGCTGCGCCCTTGGGCGTCAGGCCGAGGACGTGGTTCCGTCGGTCGCGCTCGTAAACCGTCCGCGCGACCAGGCCCCGGCGCTCGAGCCCGTCGATCAGACCGACCATGTTGGGCCGGCGGATGCTGAGCGCGTGCGCAAGGTCGGCCTGCGTGACGAACCGATTGGCGGCGATCAGCGCGAGGGTCGAAAACTCCGGCGGCCGCAGCTTCCTCGAGCCGAAGGTCCGCTCGAAGTCCTGCCGCATGTGGATCTCGGCGCGCCGGATGTTGTAGCCGACGAGCTGCTCGAGCGCGGTCTGGTCGAGCCGCGCGTGGCCGTTGTCGGAGCGGGGTGTCGAGCGGGGCCGGGCCGGTTGCGCCGGCCGCCGCTTCGCCCGGATTGACGCGGGCGGCTTGCCCCGGCTCAAGCGAACCGCTCGCGCGCGAGCCGCGCGCCCGCGCCGAGCGCTTTGAGCTTCTGAATCGCCACCGCCCGGTCCATCGGCGCCATGCCGCAGTTCGTGCACGGCTGGATGCGCTCCTTCGGCACGTGCTTCATCGCTTCGGCGATGACCGCCGCGACCTCCTCCGGAGTCTCCACCTTGTCGGTCGCGACGTCGATGACGCCGACGAGCACGTCCTTGCCTTCGAGCAGCCGCAGCAGGTTCGCCGGCACGTGGGAATTCGCGCACTCGACCGAGACCTGGTCGACGCGGCTCCGTGCGAGCGCGGGAAAGATCGCCTCGTACTGCCGCCACTCGCTCCCGAGCGTCTGCTTCCAGTCGACGTTCGCCTTGATGCCGTAGCCGTAGCAGATGTGCACCGCGGTCTTGCACTTCAGTCCGTCGATCGCGCGGTGCAGCGCGTCGATGCCCCAGCGCTTCACGTCGTCCATGTAGACGTTGAACGCCGGCTCGTCGAACTGGATCGCGTCGACGCCGTCCGCTTCGAGCGCGCGCGCCTCCTGGTTGAGGCAGTCGGCGAAGGCCATGGCCATCCTGACCCGGTCGCCGTAGTGCGAGTCGGCGATCGTGTCGACGATCGTCATCGGGCCGGGAAGCGTGAACTTCAGCTTCCGCCCGGTGTGCGCCCGGGCGAAGCGCGCCTCGGTCTCGTGCACCCGGCCCTTCAGCCGCAGCGGCGCGACGACGGTCGGCACGAGCGCCTTGTAGCGGTTGTTGCGGATCCCCAGCTCGACCTTGCGCGCGAAGTCGATCCCGTCGACCGCCTCGAGGAAGCCGTGGACGAAGTGCTGGCGCGACTGCTCGCCTTCGCTCACGATGTCGATGCCCGCGTCCTCCTGCGCCCTGATCCAGAGGCGCGTCGCGTCGCGCTTCGCCTCGGCGAGCGCGTCCCCCTCGAGCTTCCAGCGCGGCCAGAGCTTGTGCGTCTCGGCGAGCCACGCGGGCTTCGGCAGGCTGCCGGCGATGGTGGTCGGGAACAGCATCACACCCACGCCTGGAGCACGTACTCGTACGGCGCCTGCGAATTCATCATGTCCACGCGCTGGAGCTTGATCCTGAACCCGTCCTTGGTCCGCTTCAGGTGATGGCGGTACGAGCCGGCGAAATGCCGCAGCTCGTCGCGCCGGAGCTCGACCATGTGGAAGCGCGACCGCACGTGGACGTCGCCCGACTTCGGGTCGATTTTTTCGACGACGACGTTCGACACCACGTGGTTCGTGCCCCACTCGGGAGCCTGCGACCAGGCGTGCGGGTGTGTGACCCGCTTCATGCGCACCGTCATCAGGTCGCGGTCCTCGGCGAAGATCGCCGGCATGCCGTCCCAGGTCGTGTAGTGGGGCGCCGGCGGCATCCAGTACATCCCGTCGGCGGTGAAGAGATCGATGAACTCCTGCCACCGCTTCTCGTCGAGCGCCTCCGCCTGCCGATAGAGGAGCTGCTCCACCGCGCGCTGCAGGTCCGGGCCGGTGCCGTTCGGCTTCCTTGCCGCCGGCGCGGCCGGCTTCCTCCCGGCCGCGCGCTTCGCTTTCTTCGCTGCCACGGTCAGCTTCCGCCGGTCATGTACTCGAGCCAGGCGCGGAACTGCGCGCGCATCGGCATCTCGCTGCAGCCGCTCGAGGACTTCATGACGGAGCCTTCGATCTTGTCGCGGCCGTAATCGCGGTGGAAGCTCACCCAGTCGCCACCGCGCGACGCGAGGCCCCACTGGCCCTTCTGCCAGTTCTCGAGGTCGTCGGCGTTCACGAGCGTCGCCGGCGAGTTGACGAGGTTGTAGTACCAGAGCGAGCGCCGGTAGATCGGCTCGGGGACGCCCTTCAGGCGGAAGTGCCAGATCTCGGAGAGCGTGCGGTCGGGGGCGAGCGGCCGGATCGCGCGCAGCTGCTGCAGTGGCGACTGCACCGAGAGACACGGATAGACGAGCGTGTGGTGGATGTTGCGCGACAGGTATTCGTCCTTCTTCTGCTCGCCGTACGCCTTGGCCAGGATCCGCTCGTACTCGAGGGTGTCGGGGTCCTGCGGCCGCAGGCCCATGTAGCCGCCGAGGATCGTGTGGCCGTAGGGGTAGCCGAAGGTCTCCAGACTGTCCCACTTCTCGAACGGGATCACGAACGCCGACAGCATGTGGTAGTGGAGCGGCTTCTCGCCGGTGCGGCGCTGGATCTGGAACTCCACGTCCGCCGCGGCGCGGCCGGTCGATTCGTGGGTCACGGAGGGGTGCACCGCGTCGAGCTGGTTCTCCATGAAGAACTTCCAGTTCGAGCGCTGGACGACCCGGTAGCAGTTCATCACCACCTCGACCTCGCCCTGGGGGGAGCGGTCGCAGATGTCGTCGAAAGCGACCTTCGCCGGCCCCAGCCATTCGACGAGCGACGGACCGCTCTCGGCGAGGCTCGCGAACACGAACCCGCGGTACGACTCGACGCGCGGTGCGCGCTGCATGTTGCAGTCGTAGCCCGCGAAGGTGGTTCCTTCGTAGCCGCGCGCGAGCGGGACCGACTCGATGGTGCCGTCGTAGTGGTAGCGCCAGGAGTGATACGAGCAGGTGAGCGCGTCGCCGGCGTTGCCGTAGCGCGCGCCGAAGAGCTGCGTGCCGCGGTGCGGGCAGCGGTTGTAGAGCACGTGGAGCTTGCCGCCGTGCCCGCGGATCAGCGACATCGGCTGGCGGCCGATCTGGAACGTCCAGAAATCGCCCGGCTTCTTCACCTGCGACTCGTGGCCGGCGTAGATCCAGCACTTCTCGAAGATGTTCGCGAGCTCGAGCTCGAAGATGTCCGGGTCGGTGTAGCAGAGCCGGTGGACGCGGTCGGGCTCGACCAGCGCCTTGAGGTTGGGGATGCGCTCGTGCAGCACGTCTGCCTCCAGGATCGGGGATTGCCGGGTGCAGGGAACCCGTCGGGAGTCCGGAACATAGCGCCCCGCGCGATCGGGATCAAGTCCGCGCCGGGCGTGTACGATCACGGCTCGCGGGAGGGCAGGGGCATGGGCAACGCGCGGTTCGATTTCGACGCGCAGCGCGCGGCGTGACCGCTCGCGGATCGATACCGGCCGCGATGCCGGCGCGCGTCCCCTGGATCCTGCCGGTCATCATCTTTTCCCAGTTCGCCGGCACCGCGCTGTGGTTCGCGGGCAACGCGGTGCTCGGCGACCTGCAGCGCGAGTGGGGTCTCGCGGCCGCAGCGCTGGGCTACGTCACCTCCGCGGTGCAGCTCGGCTTCATCGCCGGGACGCTCGCCTTCGCCTTCTTCGCCGTGTCCGACCGGCTGTCGCCGCGGATCGTGTTCTTCGTCTGCTCGATGCTCGGCGCGCTGTCCAACCTCGGGGCCTACGCGCTCGCGGAAGGCTTCTGGTCGCTCCTCGCCTTCCGGTTCGCCACCGGGTTCTTTCTCGCCGGCATCTACCCGGTCGGCATGAAGATCGCCTCGGGCTGGTACCGGAGCGACCTCGGGAATGCGCTCGGCTTCCTCGTCGGCGCGCTCGTCGTCGGCACCGCCTTTCCGCATCTGCTGAAAGGGCTCGGGCAGGCCCTGCCGTGGGAGACGGTGCTGGTCGCGGTCTCCGGGCTGGCGGCGTTCGGCGGCCTGCTGATGCTCGCGCTCGTTCCCGACGGCCCCTACCTCGCGAGGGGCGCGAAGTTCGATCCGAAGGCCCTCGCGGTGATCTTCCGCTCGCGCCGCTTTCGCGCGTCCGCGTTCGGCTATTTCGGCCACATGTGGGAGCTCTACGCGTTCTGGGCGTTCGTCCCGCTGGTCCTCGCCGCGCATGCCGTCGCGAGCGCGCAGAGCCTCAACATCGCGCTATGGGCGTTCGTCGTCATCGCCGCGGGCTTCCTCGGCTGCGCCGGCGGCGGGCTCGCCTCGCTCCGTTCGGGCAGCGCGCGCGTCGCGTTCGCGCAGCTCGCGTCTTCCGGCGGCTGCTGCGCGGTCTCGCCGCTCCTATTCCACGCGCCGACGCCGGTGTTTCTCGCGTTCCTGGTGTTCTGGGGGGTGGTGGTGGTCGGCGACTCGCCCCAGTTCTCGGCGCTGAACGCGCAGAATGCGCCGCACGAGCTGGTCGGGTCGGCGCTCACGATCGCCAACTGCATCGGCTTCGCGATCACGATCGTGAGCATCCAGCTCGTGAACGCGCTTGCCGGCGTCGTCAGCCCGGCGTATCTCCTGCTCGTGCTGACACCCGGGCCGATCCTGGGGCTGATCGCGCTGACGCCGCTCCTGCGACCGGCCCGGGCCTAGAGCCCGAGCAACCGCCGCGCGTTGCCCTCGAGGACGAGGGCCTGTTCCTCGGCCGTGAAGCCCGGATGGCCGGTCACGACCTCGACCGGCCGCTCGAGCGCGATCGGGAAGCAGTAGTCGCTGCCCATCATCACGCGGTCGGCGCCGACGAGCTGCCTCAGATAGTCGAGCGCCGGCCCGTGATAGCTGATCGTGTCGTAGTAGAAGCGTCGGAGGTACTCGAGGGGCGACGTCTTGTGGTGCGCGAGCTCCGGGCGCTTCTCCCAGCCGCGGTTGAGCCGGCCGACGAGATAGGGGAACGCGCCGCCGGCGTGCGGCAGGCAGACCGTCAGCTTCGGGAAGCGGTCGAGCACCCCGCCGAAGATGAGGTGCGCGGCGGCGATCGCCGTCTCGAACGGGTTCCCCAGCAGGTTCTGCAGGTAGTGTGCCTTCAGTCGCTCGGGCGCGATGACCGTGTTCGGATGGAGGAACACCGGCAGGCCCGCGGCCTCGATCGCCTCGTACGCCGGGAAGAACACCGGATCCGACAGCTCGCGCCCGGCGATCGCGGTCGCCATGTACACGCCGCGCGTGCCGGGGAGCCGGCGCACGCGCTCGAGCTCCCTCACTGCCGCGTCGGGGTAGTTCATCGGCAGCATCGCGAGCGAAACCAGCCGGTCGGGATGGCGCTGGTGCGCCGTCGCGGCCGCGTCGTTGTAGGCCTCGGAGAGCTTCTGGGCGAGGGCGGCGTCCGCCCAGTACACCATCGGGAGCGACAGGGACATCGCGTGCAGCGCGACGCCCTGTTCATCCATCGCCTGGATGCGGGCCTCGACGTTCGTGAAACGCGGGTTCAACGGGCCGGCCTGGACGGGGCCTGCCTTCAGCACCGGCTTGCCTTCGACCTCGCCGACCTCGCCGCCGCAGCGCGGGCCCTCGGCTTTCCAGAGCGCGATCAGCTCCGCGGGATAGAAGTGGGCATGGATGTCGATCGGCCGGTGGTTCATGGGAGCCGAATGTACCAGAGGTGAATCGGTCACAAGCCGCGCGGGTTTTGTGCCGGCCTCGGGCGGCGCGCCTTGCGTACGCTGTTCCCGCGAACCTCACAGGAGCAATCATGAAACCGGAGTACCTGATCTTCCTCTCCGCCGAATCGATCCCGTTCGGTCTCGTGATCGAGACCCCGCGCCCACTGACGCTGGCTCCTCGCCGCATCCCCGCGCGGATCGCGGCCGGCCTCCTGGTGTTCGGCGGGCTCGCGTGCCTCGTGTGGGTAGCGTTGGGGTACGTGGCCGCCGTCTAGGCGCGTACGTCCACCCGGCTTCAAGCCGCGCAGGTGGACGACGGAAGGGGGTCCGGAGACCGCGGAGCGGCGCGTCCGCCCTGACGTGCCGCGGGCTGGCCTTGAAGGAGCTGGCGGTGGTGCGCCATGAGCGCGTCGAGGACCGCTTTGCGGGTCCCCGGATCGAGCATCGCGGCGTCCATCCCGAGGGCGAGTTTCTTCAGGAGCGCGGGCAGCAACGCTACGAGACGCGGCTGCTCCGTGGCCTCGAGCTTGGGACGCATGCTCCACACGAGATCGCGCAACGTCGCGGCGGCCTCTTGCCACTGCTCGCCCCGGGTCCCGCCGGCGGCGTGCGCGCGCGCGAGCAGGCCGTGCCAGTTCTGTCGCACGAAGATCTCCACCACCGGGGGCAGGGTCGCGCCGACGAGCGCCGACTCGACGGCACGCGCCGCGGCCGCTTCGGCGTCCGAGGACGCCGACCCTCGTGCGGCCGGTGCTGGCGACGGGCCGGCGGAACTCGCCGGCGCCGCGGGGGCACGCTTCGACGCCGCACGCGGGCGGCGTCAGCGCGAATCTTTCACGTTGAGTCAGGTTTGCGACGCGGGCGGCGTGCCGGCGCGGCGGGTCAGGCCCGGGGCTTCCGGTAAAGCGTCACGAGCGCGGCGGGGTCGTCCTCGCCCCGGCCCTGGGCGGCGAGGACGCGGAACAGCTCGCGCGCGAGCCCGGCCACCGGCAGCGGCGTGCCGGTCGAGCGCGCGAGATCGGCCGCGTTGTCGAGGTCCTTGAGGAACAGGTTCGCGGCGCCGATCGGCTCGGTGTAGCCGCTCACCATCCGCGGCACCCAGATCCGCAGCGGCATCGAATCGGCGAATCCGCCCGCGAACGCCTCCGGCAGGCGGCTCGCGTCGACGCCCGCGCTCTGGGCGAGCGTCACCGCTTCCGCGATCACGGCGAGCGCGCTCCCGACGATCACCTGGTTGCAGAGCTTGGTCGTCTGCCCGGCGCCGGCCGGCCCCATGTGGGTGATGTTGCGGGCGTATGCCGCGAGCGCCGGCCGCACCCGGTCGACGGCCTCCGGATGCCCGCCGCACATGATGGCGAGCGTCCCCTCCTGCGCGCCCTTCACGCCCCCGGAGACCGGGGCGTCGACCCACTGCATGCTGCTCCGGCTCGCGAGCCGTTCGGCGAAGATGCGGGTCGCATCCGGCTGGATCGAGGAGTGGTCGACGAGCACTTTGCCGCGCCCCTCGGCTTCAGCGACGCCGTCGGGCCCGAACGCGACCTCCTCGACCGCACGCGTCTCGAGCAGGCAGAGCATCACGATGTCCGCGGCCTTCGCCGCGTCGCGCGGCGTGGCCGACTCGATCGCACCCCGCTCGAGCGCGGGAGCGAGCTTGCCGCGGCTGCGGTTCCACACGTGGACGCGGTATCCGCTCTGCAGCAGGCGCAGCGTCATCGGCAGCCCCATCAGACCGAGGCCGAGGAAGGCGAGGATCGGTTTGTCAGTTGCCACGTTCAACTCCCTTGAGGGGCTTCACTCGTACGGCCAGTCGACCGCTCCCGAATGGGTCACCGCGCCGAGATTCGCCGGTCCGACCAGCTTCGCATACTTTTCGAGGGCGCCGGCGAGCGGCTCGGCCCGCCGCGGCCGCCACCCGGCGCGGCGGCGCGCGATCTCGGCTGCGTCGACGAGCCACTCGATCGTACCGGCGTCGGCGTCGATGCGGATGCGATCGCCGTCCGCGACCAGCGCGATCGGCCCGCCCACCGCCGCTTCCGGGCAAGCGTAGCCGATGGCGAGGCCGCGCGTCGCGCCGGAGAACCGGCCGTCCGTCAACAGCGCCACCCGCTCTCCCATTCCCTGACCGTAGAGGAGCGCGGTCAGGCCGAGCATCTCGCGCATGCCGGGACCCCCGACCGGGCCTTCGTTGCGGACGACGATGACCTCGCCCGCCTGGTACGCGCGCGAACGCACCGCGGATGCCGCGTCCTCCTCGCACTCGAAGACGCGCGCGCATCCCTCGAAGCGGAGCGATTTCAGCCCGGCGATCTTGATCAGCGCGCCGTCGGGGCAGAGGTTCCCCTTCAGCACGACGACGCCACCCGACGGGTGAATCGGCGCGGCGGCCGGCCGCAGCACCCTCCCGTCGGCGCCGGGCGCGTCCGCGAGCGCCTCCTGCAGCGGCCGGCCCGATAGCGTCGGGCAATCGCCGTGGAGAAAGCCGCCGTCGAGCAGCGCTTTCAGCACCGCGCGCACGCCGCCGACATAGTGCAGGTCGCGCGCGAGGTACTCGCCGCCCGGCTGCAGGTTCGCGATCAGCGGCGTCCGGCGGAACACCGCGGCGACGTCGTCGAGCGTGAAGCGGATGTCGGCTTCGTGCGCGATGGCCGGGAGGTGCAGCGCCGCATTCGTCGAGCCGCCGGTCGCGGCGACCGCGGCGCAGGCGTTCTCGAGGCTCCGCCGCGTAACCAGGTCGCGCGGCAGCGGGCCGCCGTCGCGGAGGATCCGCATCACCGTCTCGCCCGCACCACGCGCGAGCGCGAGCCGCTCCGAGTAGACCGCCGGCAGCATCGCCGAGTTCGGCACCGCGAGGCCGAGCGCCTCCGACACCATCGCCATGGTGTTGGCGGTGAACTGCCCTGGACAGGCGCCGAGCGTCGGCGCGCATTCGCGCTCGAGTTGCGCGAGCTCGCCTTCGGTCAGCTCGCCGATCGACAGCGCGCCGACGCCCTCGTAGGCGGTCAGCACGCTCACGTCGCGCCCGCGCCAGGTGCCGGGGAGCATCGAACCGCCGTACATGAAAACGGCTGGGCAGTTGAGGCGCACCATCGCCATCATCATCGCCGGGAGCGTCTTGTCGCAGCCGGCGAACGCGACCAGCCCGTCGTAGCTGTGCCCCCGCACTACGAGCTCGACCGAGTCGGCGATCAGCTCCCGCGACACGAGGCTCATGCGCATGCCGCGATGGTTCATGGCGACGCCGTCCGAGACCGAGATCGTGGTCATCTCGAACGGCGTTCCGCCCGCGGCGGCGACGCCGAGCTTCGCGGCCTCGGCCTGCGGGCGCAGTGACATCGAGCAGGGGGTGTTCTCGCCGTGAGTGCTGACGACCGCGACGAAGGGCTTCGCCAGCGCCGCGTCGTCCAGCCCCAGCGCGCGCAGGAACGTGCGGTGCGGGGTGCGGTCCGCGCCCTCGACCGCGACGCGCGAGCGGCGCTTCGCGCGATCCTCCTTGGATGCGTTCATGGGATCCGGAACCTCCCGCCGCGGCGCGCGGGCCGATCGGACTACGCGGCCTGCCGCTCGGCCTCGGCCGCCGGCTGGAGGCCGACTCCCCCTGCGGCAAGCCGGGCAGTCTACGCGAAAGGGCCGTGAGCCGCCGCCGTGCGCGAGGCTTTGCACCTAAAATGACTGCGGCCGGCGCGCGGCGCGCGCCAGGAGAGAAGCGAATGCGAGCAGACGTCATCGGCGGCGGCCCGGCCGGGCTGTACTTCGCCATCCTCATCAAGAGCAGCCACCCCGGCACCGCGGTCAACGTCGTCGAGCGCAACCGCGCGGACGACACGTTCGGCTTCGGCATCGTGCTCTCCGACGAGACGCTCGCGAATCTCAGGCGGGCGGACGAGACGAGCTATCGCGAGATCGCGGCCAACTTCGCCTACTGGGACGACATCTACACCCACTACCAGGGCCGGGTGCTCAAGTCGAGCGGGCACGGCTTCTCGGGCATCCGCCGGCTGACGCTGCTGCAGATCCTGCAGCGCCGCGCGGCCGATCTCGGCGTGCGAGTCCGGTATCACACCGAGGACCCGGGCGTGGCGGCACACCAGGACGCCGACCTGATCGTCGGCGCCGACGGCATCAGCAGTCGGGTGCGCGAGACGCTCGCTGCGCACTTCAAGCCCGCGACCGAGACCCGGTCGAACCGCTTCGTCTGGCTCGGCGCGAAGACCACGCTCCCCGGCTTCACCTACAGCTTCCGCGAAAACGAGCACGGGATCTGGAATCTCCACGCTTACATGTACACGCAGGGGGAGTGCACGCTGGTAGTCGAGACCACCGACGAGGCGTTCAAGGCCTCCGGCCTCGGCGTGGAGGACGAGGCGGCGACCGCGGCCTACGTCGCGAAGCTCTTCGCCGAGGAGCTCAACGGCGCGCCGGTGCTCACCAACCGGTCGCTCTGGCGGCAGTTTCCGGTGGTGCGCTGTGCGACCTGGCACCACGACAACGTCGTGCTGCTCGGGGACGCCGCGCATACCGCGCACTGGTCGATCGGCTCGGGCACGAAGCTCGCGCTCGAGGACGCGATCGCGCTGCACGGAGCGGTCACGCGCCAGCCGCGGGATCCGCGGGCCGCGCTCGAGGCCTACGAGGCCGAGCGCCGCAGCGAGGCGGACCGGATCACGTACTCGGCGAACACGTCGCTCGTGTTCTTCGAGAACGTCCGCCGCTTCTGGCACATGCCGCCGATCCAGTTCAACTTCGCGCTGATGTCGCGCTCGAAGCAGGTCACCTACGAGAACCTGCGCAAGCGCGACGCGACGGTGGTCGAGGATGTCGACCGCTGGTGGGCGCGACAGGTCGCCGAAGACCAGCGCATCCGGCTGCCGGCCGACTTCGCGGCACCGCCGCCGATGTTCTCGCCCTTGACCCTGCGCGGCATGACGGTGATGAACCGCGTCGTGGTGTCGCCGATGTGCCAGTACTGCGCCGCGGACGGCACGCCGACCGACTGGCACTTCGTGCACTACGGCGCGCGCGCGGTCGGTGGCGCCGGCCTGATGTTCACGGAGATGACGTGCGTCGCGCCCGATGCGCGCATCACCCCCGGCTGCACCGGCATGTACCAGGCCGAGCACCTGGTGGCGTGGCAGCGGATCGTGCAGTTCGTGCACGTCCACAGCGACTGCCGGATCGCGCTGCAGCTCGGCCATTCCGGCCGGAAGGGCTCGACGCAGCTCGGCTGGGAGGACAGCGACCACCCGCTCGCGCGCGGCAACTGGCCGATCCTGGCGCCCTCGCCGCTGCCGTACTACCCGGCGGTGTCGCAGGTGCCGCGCGAGATGACACGCGCGGACATGGATCGCGTCCGCGACCAGCACGTCGCGGCCACCAGGATGGGCATCGAGTGCGGCTTCGACATGCTCGAGCTCCACATGGCGCACGGCTACCTGCTCGCGAGCTTCCTGTCGCCGATCACCAACCGGCGCCGGGACGCGCATGGCGGGAGCCTCGAGAACCGGCTGCGGTTCCCGCTCGAGGTGTTCGACGCCTGCCGGCGGATCTGGCCGGCGGAGAAGCCGATGTCGGTGCGGATCTCGGCGACCGACTGGATTCCGGGCGGGAACACCACCGACGACGCGGTCGCCATCGCCCGCGCCTTCAAGGCGCTCGGCTGCGACCTGATCGACGTGTCGAGCGGCCAGACCGACCCGGCATCGCGGCCGGTCTACGGCCGGATGTACCAGGCGACGTTCGCCGAGCAGATCCGGAACGAGGCCGGAATCGCGACCATGGCGGTCGGCGCGATCACGACCGCCGACCAGGTGAACACGCTCGTCGCCTCGGGGCGCGCCGACCTCTGCGCGCTCGCGCGCCCGCATCTCGCCGACCCGTACTTCACGCTGCGCGCGGCGGCCGAGTATCAGGCGCTCGGCTACGCGCTCCAGGGCGTTGCGTGGCCGAAGCAGTACTGGTCGGGCCGCGACCAGCTCTACCTGCTCGAGCGCCGCGCGCGCGAGGAAGCCGAGCAAAAGCTCGGGCAGGTCAAACCCCCGAAGCCCGACGTCGCGGTGGCGCAGAAAGCGGCCTGAGCCGGGGCGCTAGCCCCGGCTCCACCACTTCGTCTGACGGACGTCGGCCTCCCACGGGCACATCGGCCGGTGGAAGCGGTACTGGGCGGTGTGCAGGCGCGCGACCTCGAGGATGGCGGACAGCACCTCGAGCGGGAAGCCCTGGCGGCTGCCGCGCTCGTCGACCACCAGGTTCGCGAAGTACTCGTCGAGCGCGCGCTGGCCCCACAGCTCCCGGATCTTCTGGGCGATCCGGGGGAAGCCGCGCTCGATGATCGGCCAGGGGTCCGGCTTGTCCTTGCGCCGGTAGGGATCGTGCCGCTCGTGCCGGCGCGTGGCGGCGGCGTCGTCGACCTGCTCGTCGGTCATGATCGGCGGAAAGGTGGAGTCCCCCCGGCGTCGGCGGCGCGGCTCCCGGTGACCTTGCGCGCCTTCCGTCCGGCGTCGCCAGGGTCGCCCTCGTCGCCACCGCCGTCATCGGCGGGATGCCCGGACCTCGACCCTGAACCCATGGTGCTGCAATGACATCGTTGAACGTGATCCGGGAACCGTGAGCAGGATGCGTTCCCGCAGCGCCGGCGCGTCGCGGCGACCGTGAACTTTGTCGCAGCGGCGACCGGGAATCCCTCCTCAGCCGCCGCGCGAGGGGGCGGCGTGCGACGTGAGGGCGAGCAGGGCGACGACGACGGAGAGCAGGGTCAGGGCGGACAGCGCGAGCGACCAGTGGATGCCGATCAGGGCGCCCAGCAGGCCGACCGTCACGCCGCTGAACGCGCGCATCCCGAGCGCGGACATGTTGAACAACCCGATCACGCGGCCGCGGACGTGCGCCGGCGCGTGCAGCTGCACCAGCGTCTGCGCCATGGCGTTGAACGAGAGCTCGAGAAAGCCCGCCGCGAACAGCAGCACGAGCGCGATCGGGTAGGCGCGCACGACGGCGAAGCCGGCGATCGCGCAGCACCACAGCACCGCCAGCGCGAAGGCAGTGCGCGGCTGCGCGCGCAAGAGACCGCGGCTCTCCAGCACGAAACCGGCGACCAGTGCGCCGGCCGCGTCCGCCGCGAGCAGCATGCTGTAGGTGAAATCGGCTTGCCCGTGGCCGAGGTCGTGCGCGAACTCCGGCATCTGCGCGTGGTAGGCGTTGCCCACCAGCAGCGACGCGCCGCCGGCGAGCAGGGTCATCGAGACGATCGTGCGGTCGCTCGCGATCTCGCGGATCGTCTGCACGATGTCGGCGAGGCCGCGCACGGCGCGCGGCGGCGCGGCCTCGGTCTTCCTGAAGCGCGGTCCGTAGGGCGCCTTCCACAGCCAGAGGAGCAGCGGGAGGTAGATCAGCGCGTTCGCCAGGATCCCGTATGCGGGCCCCAGCGCGAGCATGATCCCGGCGCCGATCGCCGGCCCGAGCAGCAGCCCGACCCAGCGGGCCGTGGCGGCGAGGCGCACCGCGCTCTGCAGCTGCACCGGCCCGACGATGTCGTGGATGAGGACCTGGCTCGACGGCGTCCACAGCACGCCCGCGAAGCCGTGCAGCACGAGCAGCACCATCGCGTGCCACACCTCGAGCGAGTCGTGGACGAAGGACCATCCCCAGGCGAGCGACACGCCCATGAACACGAGCATGCCGACCTGGATGATGCGGCGCGGGTCGAAGCGGTCGGCGAGCGCGCCGGAGTAGACGGAGAACAGGAGAAACGGCAGCCAGTGCGAGAGCACCGCGAAGCCGGCGAGCGCCGGCGACTGGAACTTCTGGAACATCACCCAGTAGCTGATGACGTGCTCGATGTTGTCGGCCGTCATCGCCAGCGCGTAGGTGATGAAATAGGCGCGGAAGCCGCGGCTCCGCAGCGCGGCGAAGGACTCGGGCGCGCGCGCTGCAGCGCCGACGCGCGTCGGGCGGGGAGGTCAAGCGGGTGTTCGGCGGCGCGTGGCGAGCAGGCCGGCGAAGAACGGCCATTGCCGCTACTTGGCCTGCGGCTGGCCGGCCCTCAAGCAGGTGGTCATGAATTGGCTGCGCTCGCGGCCGTTCAAGCCCTTGTCAGCCGCCTGCTTGGTGCAGGCGGCCGTGCGCTTCTCGTCCGCGGTCAGCTGCTTCTGCGCTCCACCCTGCTTGTCCTGCGCGAGTGCCGGAGACGCGCACAACGCGGCGGCGACGACGGCTGCGAACAGCTGCCTCATCGCTTTTCCTTCTCCACCTAGCCCCGCCCGACGAACGGCATCTTGGTCGCCATCACGGTCACGAACTGGACGTTCGCCTCGAGCGGCAGGCTCGCCATGTAGACCACCGTCTTCGCGACCTGCGCGACGTCCATCAGCGGCTCGACCTTGATCGAGCCGTCCGCCTGCGGCACGCCCTTCGCCATGCGCTCGGCCATCTCGGTCAGCGCGTTGCCGATGTCGATCTGGCCGCACGCGATGTCGTACTTCCGCCCGTCGAGCGAGGACGACTTGGTGAGGCCGGTGATCGCGTGCTTGGTGGCGGTGTAGGGCGCGGAGTTGGGCCGTGGCGCATGCGCCGAGATCGACCCGTTGTTGATGATCCGGCCACCCCGGGGCGTCTGGCTCTTCATGACCTTGAACGCTTCCTGCGTGCACAGGAACGCGCCGGTGAGGTTCGCGTCGACGACCGATTTCCACTGTTCGAACGTCAGCTCCTCGAGCGGAATCCCGGGCGCGTTCTGGCCGGCGTTGTTGAAGAGCACGTCGAGACGGCCGAACTTCTCCTTGGTCCTGGCGAAGAGGGCGCGAACGGACGCCGGGTCACTCACGTCGGTGGGAACCGCCAGCGCGCGCGCCGCCGCCTCGCCGGCAGCCTTGACCGCCTGCTCCAGCGCGTCCGCGCGACGTCCCGCCAGCGCGACCGAATACCCTTCCTTCAGCAGCGCGAGCGCCGTTGCCTTGCCGATGCCGGAGCCTGCGCCGGTGACGATCGCGACCTTGCCGTTCGAGCTCATGGTTGGACCTCCTGCGGCCGGATGGGAATGAAGCGCGGGAAGGATAGACCAATCGCCCTCACCGCGGTGCGCCCGGTTTCCGGATCAAGGCGAGCATGCGATCCGGGTAATCGGTCATGATGCCATCGACCGGTAACGCGATGAGCCGCTGCATGTCCTCGGGTTCGTTCACCGTCCAGACGTCGATCTTCAGGTTGAGTCGCCGCGCGGCGCGCACGAATCTCGGGGTGAGGACTTCGAGATTGCCGAGCCGCTCGGGCACCTGGAGCGCCTCGGCGCGAGGCTCGAAGAGCGGATCGAGGAACAGCGTCGTGAGGCGGAACAATTGACGGACCTCCTCCCCGGTGGCCGCCGTCGCAACGCCCGGGCACGCGGTGCGGAAGGCGTCCATGGCGTCCTGCCCGAAGGACGCCACGACGACCATGTGCTCCATGCGGTGCTCGCGGATCAGCGCGCAGACCGGCCTGGACAGGGTCGCACCGCGGGCCTTGATCTCCAGGTTCATGCGTGCCCCGGGCAAGGCGCTGAAGACGTCCCGCAGGCTGGGGACGGTGAGGCCCTGGCCGCGATGGGGATGGGTCTTGCCGCCGTCGGGGCTCCAGCGGTAGCCGGCATCGAGCCGCTGGAGTCCCGACAATGTCAGCGCCGCAACCGGGCCGCTGCCATCGGTCGTTCGATCGACGGTCTCGTCGTGGAGGATCACCAGGACGCCGTCCGCCGTCTGGCGGATGTCCATTTCGAGGACGTCCGCGCCCAGATCGGCCGCCCTGCGGAACGCGTACAGCGTGTTCTCGGGCCAGAGGCCCCGTCCCCCGCGATGGGCGATCACCCTCGGTGGCGTGCTCGTGGCCCAGAACGGATGCTCGGCAACGGGCTTTACGAACCCGGCCAGGACCAGGTGCGCCATGACCAGGCTCGCCAGCAGGACTGCGCCGATCTTCAGGAGGAGATGCATCAGGCACCCGCGAGGCTCAGCCCGGCTTCACTCCCGCCGCCTTGATCACCTTGCCCCAGCGGTCGGCCTCGCCGCGCATCAGGATGCGCAGCGCCTCCGGCGCAGTTCCGACCGGCTGGAAGTAGATCGCGATCATCCGCTGCCGCACGTCGTCGCTGCGGATGATCTGCACGAGCTCCTCCGACAGTCGGTCGATGATCGGCAGCGGCGTTCGCGCCGGCGCGACGGCGCCGATCCAGGCCGTGGACTCGAAGCCGGCGAACCCCTGCTCCGCAATCGTCGGGGTCTCGGGCAGCACGACGCTCCGCGAGCTCGTGGTCGCGCCGAGCGCCTTGAGCCGCCCGGCCTGCACGAGCGGCATCGCCGTTGCCGGCACGACGAACCCGCCGGCGATCTCGCCGTTGAGGATCGCGGTGTTCACCTGCGGGCTGCCGGGATAGGGCACGTGGACGAGGTCGAGACCGGCGCGCTGCTTGAGCAGCTCCATCGTGAGGTGCGATGCGCTGCCGTTGCCGACCGAGCCGTAGTTGAGCTTGCCCGGCTGCGACCGCGCGAGCTTGATGAAGTCCTGCACGCTGGCCACGCCCAGCTTCGGGTCGACGACCAGCACGTTCGGGCTCGCCGCGACGACCGTGATCGGCGCGAGTTCCTTGAACGGGTCGTACTCCATGCCTTTCATCAGCACGGTGTTCACCGCGAGCGGGCCCGGGATCGAGAGCCCGATCGTATAGCCGTCGGGCGTAGCCTTCGCGACCTGACCGGTACCGACCATGCCGCCGGCGCCGGGCCTGTTCTCCACGATGACCGGCTGGCCGAGCGCGCCGCCGAGCCGGTCGGTCAGCATCCGCGCGATCAGATCGGGCGAGCTGCCCGGCGGGAACGGCACGATCATGCGGATCGGCTTCGCGGGCCACTTGTCCTGGGCCGGGGCTGCCGTGACGAGAGCGAGCGCGGCGACGGTGACGAGGGAAACCCCTCCCGCACTGCGCGCCACCCCCTGTAACAGGGGGGCAAGTCGATTACTCATCGTCGGTTTCCTATCGGATGGCCGCGACGTCCGGTCCGAGGTAGGCGCCGTCGCGCTGCAATTGTGCCTGAAGCGACGCGACGTCCAGCGCGCGCGGCGAGGGCAGCATTTGCCATCACGCCCGCTGACTCACGTTGCAATCGCCGCCCGAGGACATCCCTTGACAAGCAAAATCGCACCTGCTAAACGCTGCCGAGAGCAATTTCCTTTCCAATTTTGTTAAGGAATTCGCAGGAACTAAGGGGGAGGTCATGAAACGAGGCGGATGGTGGATGCTGGTAGTTCTGGCCACGGTGATGGTTGCCGTTACGATCCCTAACGCTAGCTTCGCGCAGCAGAAGAAGCTGGTCTTCTGGACTCACTGGGAACAGAACCCCGACTTCAACAAGTGGTACGTGACCAAAGGGAAAGAGTTCGCCAAGAAGACCGGGTACGAGGTCGAGGTGGTCACCATCCCTTACCAGGGATACGAGGCCAAGTACCTGGCGGCCTTCATGGCCAGGAGCAGCGCGCCCTGACATGTTCATGGGGATGACGCACCAGTGGTGCGGGCAGTACGATTTCTGCGACAAGATGCCCGCCGATCTGGAGAAGACGTATGACGAGAATCTGCCGAAGTACATGGTCTCCGTCGGCAAGTGGAAGGGGGCGCGCTACGGGATCCCCATCGAGCACGGCAACTTCCAACAGATGTACATCAACGTGGACATGTTCAAGAAGGCCGGCCTGAATCCGGACGAGCCGCCCAAGACCATGAACGATTGGCTGGCGGCAATGAAGAAGCTGACGATTGCCGACCCGAAGGGGGGTGAGCCGACGCAGGTGGGTTTCGCCATCCGCAGTAAGGGCCATCCGGTGGGAATCACGGATAAGTTCCTCCCCTTTGCCCATGCCTGGGGCGCCCGGCTGTTGAGCCCGGATTTGGACAAGGCTACCGGCTATGCCAACAGCCCACAGATGGTGGCCGCTCTTACCTTCTTTGGCGATCTGGTCCTGAAGGACAAGGTGGCCAGCTTGGCGCTCGGGAATCCCGAAGATGCCTTTGGCCAGAAACGAGCCGCCGTTATCTTCCGCGAGTCGTGGTTCTTCGGCTGGCTGAAGAAGAACGCGCCCTGATGTGAACTTCAAGGTGTACGCACTGCCGTGTGAAAAGGTCTGCCCCGGTGCGGGGGCCTTGTTCCCCTGGACGGACCTGGTTTACAAGAACAGCCCGAACAAGCAAATGGCGTGGGAGTTTTACAGGTTCATCAGCAATCCCAAGGACGACCTGGAGCATCATCAGATCCAGGGGATACTCCCCGTCTGGACGGCGAACCTCGATACCGCCTACGTGAAGTCTCGGCCCGACTACCAGTCCACGAAGGATATGCTCGCCCAGCCGGTGCCGCCGACCTACTTCCACCCGAAATCGAACGAGTTGGCCACCGCCTTCGGCGACGCTGTCGTAGGCGTCCTGTTCGGCAAGGGACAGCCGAAGCCCTTGCTGGACGAAGCTGCCGCCAAGATGGATCGCATCCTAAAGGACTAGCAGTTCCGCCCAAGAAATAGTCGCTGGTAGCCCGATCTACGGGGCCGACGTGTTGGCCCACCAGCGGTATGTGTACCGGTGGGTGGATGCGATTCACATTTGCGACGGGGGTTCGCTACTACTGTGCGCCAATGGTTTCGCATCGCGTTCCCCAGGAGCTACTTGGATCGCCAGAACCGTGCGGGATTCCTGTTCGTCCTCCCCGCCCTGCTGTTCTTCGGCTCCGTCTTCATTCTGCCGCTCGCCCAGTCCATCATGTACTCGTTCTACAAGATCGCCCCAGGCGGAGCGAGCGAGTTCGTGGGTCTGCGCCTCTATGAAAAGGTCCTCACCGACTCCACCTTCTGGACCGCCGTTCAGAACACCATCCAGCTCCTGCTCTTCTCCGTGCCGACGACGGTAATCTGTGCACTGGCCGTGGCACTCGGTCTCAACCAGATCACCAGTCTCAAGTGGCGGAACGTCTGGGCCGCCATGTACTTCCTGCCCTTCGCCACCTCGCTGGTCGCGGCCGCCCTCATCTGGCAATGGATCTACGACCCGGTCTACGGCTTCCTGAACTATGCGTTGTCGTTCGTTGGCATTCCGCCCCAGAAGTGGCTGCAGAGTCTGTTCCAGGTGCGCCCGGCCATCGCCACCGTGAGCGTCTGGGTCCGGATCGGCTTCGACACCATGATCTTCCTGGCCGCGCTCCAATCAATCCCGGAGGAGTATTACGAGGCGGCCAGAATCGACGGGGCCACTGCCGTCCAGCGACTCCGGTACATCACCTTGCCGCTGCTGAACCCGCAGATCATCATGGTCTGCATTCTCGAACTCATTTTCAATTTCAAGATCTTCGATCAGGTGTACGCCACGACCCAGGGGGGACCGGCAGGCGCAAGTCAGACCGTCATCATGCTGCTGTACGACACGGCCTTCAAATTCTTCCGATTCGGCGACGCCTCTGTCATGGCGGTCTTCGTCTTCATCACGCTCATGGTGGTGACCTTGTTGCAATGGCGAATCTTCCGAAAACCCGTCGAGTACTGAAGAACCGCCGAAGACATGAATTCCATCGTTCGATCGAGTGAACTGTCTCCCCGCGCGGCCCTCACCATCCGGCAAGTCTACTTCCGCTGGCTCATTATCCTCGCGGTCGCCTGCGGCGCCATCATTGTCTTTTTCCCCTTCTTCTGGATGGCGGTCACCTCGCTGAAAACCGCCCCGGAGATCCAACGCGTGCCGCTCCAGATCGCCCCCGACCACTGGCTCAACCTGACCAACTACCTCGAAGTCTTCAAGCGCGAACCCTTCATGCGCTACCTGCTGAACAGCGCCATCGTCGCCTCGATCGCCGCCGTGAGCAGCCTGGTTGTCTCGTCGCTCGCGGGGTTCGGATTTGCAAAGTATCACTTCCCCGGACGGGACGTCTTCTTCCTCGCCGTCGTCGGCATCTTGATGGTCCCTTTCCAGTCAGTCGTGGTGCCGCTATACGTCTGGATAAACCACCTTGGGCTGCTCGATACCTACATGGGCATAGTGGCCCCGGACCTGGTCAGCGTCTTCGGCGTCTTCCTGATGCGGCAGGCCATCGAGATGATCCCCAACGACTACATCGACGCGGCCCGCATCGACGGCTGCAGCGAACTCCGAATCTTCTTCTTGGTGATTCTGCCGTCGGTGAAGCCAGCCATGGCCACACTGCTGATCATCAAGTTCATGTGGAGCTGGAACGAGTTCTTCTGGCCGATGGTGGTGATCAGCAGCCCCGAGATGAAGGTGGTCACCATGGGCCTGATGAGCTTCACCAACATGTACTTCATCGAATACAACCTCCTCACCGCAGCCGCGGTGATCAGCATCCTGCCCATCCTGCTCATCTTCATCACGCTGCAGCGTTGGGTGGTCCAAGCCGTCGTGATGAGTGGCCTGAAGGGCTGAGGAAAGCGCCGAGGAAGCCGGAGCGCTCGACGAGCAGGCGCGCGGCGCCGCCGCGCGCCGCGCACGCGGCCGCGGCGATCCCCGCCGGTCCCCCGCCGAGCACGATGACGTCGTACTCGCCGGCGACGGGAACTTCGTGCGCACGGGCTCGGTGACGTAGTTCATATTGGGCGCCACGATGCCGCAAGGGGCGCGCCGGTGGCGCGGAAGCGATCCCTTACAATCCTCCCGATGAACAGGGCCGTCGACACCTCCCTGACGGAATCGGCCCGCGACCAGCCGGGGCGCGTGCGCGCGTTCTGGAACTGGCTCACCCGGAGCGCCGGACCGCGCGGCGCGCAGCCGATCTCGGCCGGCGACCTCAAGCTCGCGCGGGCGATCTTCCGCGACATCCTGGCGGGGATCGGCGGCGAAGCGTCGGCCCGCCAGCGCGTCGCGACGCTCGGCTCGCTCTATCGCGGCCTGAACGACACCGGCCGGCGGGAGCTGCTCGGCGTGCTCGCGGACGAGTTCGGCCCCGATGAGCTCGAGATCAATCGCGCGATCCAGGGATATCTCGATGCGCGGGGGCCGGCGCGGCGCCACGCCGAGTCGGAGCTCCGGCTCGCGCTCGGCAGCCCGCGCATCCGGATCCTCAAGCAGTTCAACCTGCTGCCCGACGGCGTGAAGCTCCTGGTCGACATGCGCGCCGACGTGCTGCGCTACGCCGCCGAGCGCCGCGAGCTGGAGGCACTGGACGACGAGCTCCACTCGCTCCTCGGCAGCTGGTTCGACATCGGCAATCTCGAGCTCCGGCGCATCAGCTGGAACTCGCCGGCGATGCTGCTCGAGAAGCTGATCGCGTACGAGGCGGTCCACGAGATCCAGTCGTGGGCGGATCTGCGCAACCGTCTGGACTCGGACCGGCGCTGCTACGCGTTCTTCCACCCGCGCATGCCAGACGAGCCGCTGGTCTTTGTCGAGATCGCGCTGGTGAAGGACATGGCGGACAACATCCATTCGCTCCTCGACGAGGCGGCGCCGGCGTTCGATCCGCAGGCGGCGCAGGCGGCGATCTTCTACTCGATCTCGACCTCGCAGGCGGGCCTGCGCGGCGTGTCGTTCGGGGGCTTCCTCATCAAGCGCGTGGTCGAGACGCTCTCGGCCGATTTCCCGCGGCTGCGGACGTTCGCGACGCTCTCGCCGATCCCCGGGTTCCGGCAGTGGCTCGAGGCGCAGGCGGGGACGAAGGCCCCGGAGTTCTTCGGCGCGAAAGAGCGCGCGCGACTATGCGAGGAGGCGGGGGTGCGGGATCCGCACGAGGCGCTCGCCCAGCTGTTGCTGCGCGGCTTCGCCATGGAGGCCCAGCCGCCGGAATCGCTCCGGCCGACCCTCACGCGCCTCTGCGCGCATTACCTCGTAGAGGCGAAGCACGAGGACCGGTCGCTCGACTCGGTGGCGCGCTTCCACCTCGGCAACGGCGCGCGGCTGGAGCGGATCAACTGGCTTGCCGACACCTCGCCCCGGGGCATCAAGCAGTCGGCGGGGATGATGGTGAACTACCTGTACCGGCCCGACGACATCGAGGACAACCACGAGGCCTACGCGCGCGAGGGTCGGGTGGTGACGAGCGACACGGTGAAGCGGCTGCTGCGCAAGCCGGCGTAGCCCCCTGGCGAAGGGGGCTGCGACGCGCGCGATCGTGGCTCCGCCTACGACACGATCTGCCAGGTCCCGTCGCCGGCGCGGCAAGCGCGGTCGGTGACCGTCTCCTTGCCGCCCTTCGCGGTGATCATGGTGATGAACTCGCGGCAGCTCTGGCCGTTCTGCTTGAAGCCGCGAGTCGGCGTCACCGCATAGGTCACGCCGGTCTTCGCGTTCGACCAGGTCACGGGTTTCCCGTCGGCCGTGAGCTCGAGCGCGTGGCCGACGCAGCCACGATCGGCGTCGTCGAGATCGCGCCCGATCTTGGCGCCGATCACCGCCCCGAGCACGGAGCCCACGACGATCGCGACCGTGCGGCTGTCACCTTCGCCGACCCTCGATCCGATTGCACCGCCGACGGCGCCGCCGAGCACGGCGCCCACTGCCTCGCGGTTGCAGCGCCCGTCGATCACGCCGTAGTCCTTCTCCCACTTCTTGCCGGTATAGCCGACGTAGTTCGGGTCGTTCTTCTTGCGCCAGCCGTGCGCCGGCGCGTGATCCGGCGGGGCAGCGAACGCGTGCGGTGCCGCGACGCCGAGCGCCAGCGCGGCAACCGCGAGCGCTTCGAGGAGCCGGATGCATGGATGGTGATGGTGCATGATTCGTCCTCCGGGATCGGTTCGGCATTCCACCGTGGACCGATCCGGGTGACGAGCGGGTCGCCGTGCGCGGTGCGGATTACTCCCGATCGGTCGACGGCTGTCGGCCGGCGGCGACAGCAGCGACGCGAAATCCGTCACGCGCGCGGCCCGGCGGGCTCACGGCCGCAGACCCGCGGCGGCGGCGGCCTCCATCCGCAGCCTGAACCGCTGCAGCTTCCCGGTCTCGGTGCGCGGGAGCGCGTCGCGGAACTCGATCGCGCGCGGGTACTTGTACGGCGCGACCGTCGCTTTCACGTGATCCTGCAGCGCCTTGACCATCGCCGCGTCCCCGGCGAAGCCCGGCTTCAGGACGACGTATGCCTTCACGATGGTCCCGCGCTCCGCGTCCGGCGCGCCGACCACGCCGCATTCGGCGACCGCCGCGTGCGCGAGCAGGGCGGACTCGACCTCGGGGCCGGCGATGTTGTAGCCCGCCGAGATGATCATGTCGTCGGTGCGCGCCTGGTAGAAGAAGTAGCCGTCGGCGTCCATCGAGTAGGCGTCGCCGGTGACATTCCAGCCGTTCTGGACGTAGACCCGCTGGCGGTCGTCGGCGAGGTACTTGCAGCCGGTCGGGCCCTTGATCGCGAGCCGCCCGACGACACCGGGCGGGCACACCCGACCCGCGTCGTCGAGCACGGTCGCGCGGTATCCGGGGATGGCGTAGCCAGTCGCGCCGCGCCGGACGCGCTCCGGCGTGTGCGCGATGAACATGTGGATCAGCTCGGTCGAGCCGATGCCGTCGATGATCTCTATTCTCGTGGCCTGCTTGAAAAGCTGGCGCGTGGCGTCGGGCAGCGCCTCGCCCGCGGAAACGCACTTCTTCAGGCTCGCGAGGTCGTAGCGGCTTGCGAGCGGCGCCATCTGGCGGAGGAACGTCGGCGCGGAGAAGCAGATGGTCGCGCGGAAGTCCTGGATCGTCTGCAGAAGCGCATCGGGCGCCGGCCGCTCGGTCAGGACGGTCGACGCCCCGTAGCGCGCCGGGAAGCACAGCATCCCGCCCAGCCCGAAGGTGAAGGCGATCGGCGGCGTCCCGCAGAAGACGTCGTCCGGCGTTGGCTTCAGGCAGGAGCGGGGGAAGCAGTCGCACATCGCCATCACGTCGCGGTGGAAGTGGATGCAGCCCTTCGGCTGGCCGGTGGTGCCGGAGGTGAAGGCGATCAGCGCCGGGTCGTCGAGCGCGGTGTCGACGTTCTTGAACGCGACCGACTTCTGCTCGAGAGCCTCCTCCAGCGACCCCGGCCCGCCGTCGTTGAAGTAGCGGACCTGCCTGAGTGACGGCGACTGGCTTCCCGCGAGCTCCAGGTCGTCCCGCAGCCGCACGTCGCAAAGCGCCGCCCCGATCCTGGCTTTGTCGATGATCTGCGTGAGTTCCTTCGCGCGGAGCAGCGGCATGGTGGCCACCGCGATGCAGCCCGCCTTGATCACCGCGAACCAGCACGCCGCCATCATCGGGTTGTTCGGCCCGCGGAGGAGCACTCGGTTGCCGGGCACGAGCTTCAGGTCCTGGACGAGCACGTGCGCGATCCGGTTCGCACGGGCGAGGAGCTGGCGATACGTGCACGAGTACCGCTTGCCCTGGATCAGGGCGTGCAGCAGCGGGCGGTCGCCGTGGCCCGCCGCAACCATCCGGTCGAGCAGCTCCGCCGCGCAGTTGAGCCGGTCGGGATACCCGAGCTCCGGCAACTCGAACAGAAACCCCGGCAGCTCGCCGGGCGGGGGCAGGTTGTCGCGCGCGAAGGTGTCGACGTGTGCGGTGTAGGCCATGGGCCCGAGCCTCGACTAGCCCCGTCCCTTCAGCGTCTCGCGGGCGATGACGAGCTTCTGCACCTCGGTCGCGCCCTCGTAGATGCGCAGCGCCCGGATCTCGCGGTAGAGCTTCTCGACCGGGTGACCCGCCACGACGCCCAGCCCCCCGAAGATCTGCACGGCGCGGTCGATGACGGTCTGGGCGGTCTCGGTCGCGACCATCTTGGCCATCGCGGCCTCACGCGTCGTGCGCGCGCCCTTAACGTCACGGAGCCACGCCGCGCGGTACGTGAGCAGCGCCGACGAGTCGATCCCGGTCGCCATGTCGGCGATCGCCGCCTGCGTGAGCTGGAAGTCGGCGAGCGTCGCGCCGAACATGCGGCGCGAGGCGGCCCGGGCGATGGCCTCGTCGAGCGCGCGGCGCGCGAACCCGAGCGCCGCGGCGGCGACCGAGGCGCGAAAGATGTCGAGCGTCTGCATCGCGACCTTGAAGCCCTCGCCCGGCGGCCCGAGCCGCTGCGACGCGGGAAAGCGGCAGTCCCGGAACTCGAGCCGCGCCAGCGGGTGCGGCGCAATCACGTTGATGCGCTCGGCGATCGTGAGACCCGGTGCGTCCGCGTCGACCACGAACGCGCTGATCCCCTTCGCACCCGGGGCGTCGGTCTCGCGCGCGAACACGGTGTAGAAGTCGGCGATGCCGCCATTCGAGATCCAGGTCTTCGCGCCGTCGAGGACGATCTCGCCGCGGGTCTCGCGCGCGCGCGTGGACATGGCCGCGACGTCGGAGCCGGCGTCGGGCTCGGAGAGCGCGAACGCGGCGATCGCCTCGCCCTGCGCGACGCGCGGCAGGTAGTGCTCCTTGATCGCGTTCGACCCGTGCAGCGAGATCGCACCCGAGCCGAGGCCCTGCATCGCGAACGCGAAGTCGGCAAGCCCGTCGCGGCGCGCGAGGGTCTCGCGGGCGAGGCACACGGAACGGGAGTCGATCTCCTCCAGCCGGCCACCCCAGCGCTTGGGCACGCAGTACTCGAGCCAGCCCGCCTCGCCCAGCATCGCGACGAGGTCGTGGCAGGCGCGGTCCACGTCGACGTGCTCGTGGCCCGTAGCGAGCCGCTCCGCGGCCCAGGCGTCGAGGCCCTGCGCGAGCGTGCGATGGGCGTCGTCGAAGAACGGCCAGTCGAGGAAAGTACGGTCGGGCATCAGTCGCCGGCGAACTTCGGTGGCTCCTTGGCCACGAAGGCCTCGTACGCCCGCCGGAAGTCCTGGGTCTGCATGCAGATCGCCTGCGCCTGGGCCTCGGCCTCGATCGCCTCGTCGACGCCCATGCTCCACTCCTGGTGCAGCATCTTCTTGGTCATGCCGTGCGCGAAGGTCGGGCCCTCGGCAAGCGACCGGGCGAGCGCTCGTGCCTCGTCGAGCACCTTGTCGGGCGCGCAGAGCTTGTTGAAGAAGCCGAAGGCGAGCCCCTCGTCGCCGGGCATCGACCGACCGGTGTAGAGCAGCTCCGCGGCGCGGCCCTGGCCGATCAGCCGCGGCAGGAGCGTGCAGGCCCCCATGTCGCACCCGGCGAGCCCCACCCGCGTGAAGAGGAAGGCGGTCTTAGACTGCGCGGTGCCGTAGCGGAAGTCGGAAGCGAGCGCCATCATGGCCCCGGCGCCGGCGCAGATCCCGTCGATCGCGGCGACGATCGGCTGTGGGCAGGCGCGCATGGCCCGCACAAAATCGCCGGTCATGCGCGTGAAGTCCATGAGCTCGGGCATCGTCATCCTGGTGAGCGGGCCGATGATCTCGTGCACGTCGCCGCCCGAGGAGAAGTTGCCGCCCGCGCCGGTGACGACGACGGCCTTGACGTCAGCGGCATACTGCAGACCGCGAAAGAGGTCGCGCAGCTCGGCGTAGGAGTCGAAGGTGAGCGGGTTCTTCTTCTCCGGCCGGTTGATCGTGACCATCCCGACCTTGCCTTCGACCTGCCAGGCGAAGTGCGTGGGCCGGAAGCCGGCGAAGGTGCGCTGGTGGTGGGCCATGCTCATGCGGGTCCCCTGTCGTGACGACCGTCGCCATCATCCCATGACCTCGCCGCCGGCGACGGCGATCGCCTGCCCGGTGATCGACTCCGATCCCGGGAGGCAGAGCCAGAGCACCGCGTTGGCGACCTCCGCAGGCTGCACCATCCTGGCCTGCGGGTTGCGCGCGACGAGCGCCGCGCGCGCCTCGGCTTCCGATCGGCCGGTCTTCTGCACGATGCCGGCGACCGCCTCCCGGACGAGATCGGTTTCGGTGTAGCCGGGGCAGACCGCGTTCACGGTGACGCCGCTCTTCGCGCACTCGATTGCGAGCGCGCGCGTGAGACCGACGACGCCGTGCTTCGCAGCGCAGTAGGCGGCGACGTACGCGTAGCCGATGAGACCGGCGGTGCTCGCGACGTTGACGATGCGGCCGGCGCCGCGCGCGACCATCTCCGGCAACGCCGCGCGGGTGCACAGATAGGTGCCGGTCAGGTTCACCGCGAGCATCCTCTGCCAGAGCGCGGCGTCGGTCCTGGCGAAGGGCGCGCTCTCGACCTGGCCGGCGTTGTTGACGAGGATGTCGACGCGACCGAAGCGCGCCTGGACCGCGGCGAACGCCGCTCGCACCGACGCTTCGTCGGCGACATCGACGCCGACCGCCTGGGCGCGGCTCGCGCCACCGAGCGCCTCGACCTGCGCCGCGAGCCGGCCGGCGTCGCGGCCGAGGACGGAGACCGTCGCGCCTTCGCGGGCGAGCGCGGCGGCGATCGCGGCGCCGATCCCGCGCCCGCCGCCGGTGACGATCGCATGCCGGTCGGCGAGGGGCGGACTCATCGGGCTACCTCGGGCGAGCCGCGGCGAGTGTCAACGCCGCCGCCCGCACGCCGGTACTCAGGCGCCGATCCGGTCGTAGAAGCGGGTGAGCGCCTGGTTGAAGGCCTCGGGCTGCTCGATGTTCGAAATGTGCGAGGCCGACGGAATCACCACGAGGTCCGAGCCGGGCACGTTTTCGTGGATCGCGCGCGTGCCCGGCGCGGCGACGTCCTCGGCGCCGGTGATCGCCAGCACCGGCACCCGGATCTCCTTCAGCCGGGCGGTGAGGTCGATCTTCGGGATCGCATGGCAGCAGCCGACGTAGCCCGCGACCGGCGTCGCGCGGATCATGTCAGCGATCGGCTGGATCCGGTCCGGCCGCGCCTTGCGGTAGGGCTCGGTGAACCAGCGCGCGAGCGTCGACTCGACGGTCGCCTCCATGCCCTTCGCCTCCGCCACCTCGATGCGCTCCTTCCACATCGGCCACGCCTCGGGCGGGTTGCGACTGGTCGTGTCCGCGAGCACGAGGCTTTTCAGGGTGGACGGGTGCTTCAGCGCGAGCGTCTGCCCGATCATTCCGCCCATCGAGATCCCGATCCAGTGGGCGTCGCGTACGTCGAGCGCGTCCAGCAGTCCCTTCGCGTCGCCCGCCAGCAGGTCGAGGGTGTAGGGGCCCGCCGGCGCATCGGTCCGCCCGTGGCCGCGCGTGTCGTACCGCAGCACCTTGAAGCGCCTGGCGAGGAGCTCCACCTGCTCGCCCCACATCGCGGAGTTGCAGGCGAGCGAGTGGCTCATGACCAGCCAGGGGCCGGCGCCTTCGACGGTGTAGTGCTGTTCGATGCCATTCGCTCGGACTTTCACGCTCTCCTCCGCTCAATCCTTGACCCGCGCCAACCGCACCACCTCCGGGATCCGCCGTACCGACTTCATCACCCGCGCGAGGTGCAGCCGGTTCTGCACCTGGATCGTGAAGTGCATCGTGGTGTAGACGCCGCGCTCCTCGTCCATGCTCACGTTGTCGATGTTCGAGCCGGCTTCGGCGATCGCCGCGGCGACCTTGGCGAGCACGCCGCGCTGATTCGCGGCGTCGACCTTCACCCCGACGTCGAACGTGCGGTCGGTCTCCGCGGCCCACTCGACGTCGATCCACTTGTCGGGGTCGACGCGCGCCTTGGCGGCGGTGGGGCAGTCGTGGGTGTGGACGACGAGCCCCTGTCCCTTCTTGATGAAGCCGACGATCGGGTCCCCGGGGATCGGCCGACAGCACCGCGCGAACTGCACCGCCATCCCTTCGGAGCCGCGGATGACGATCGAGCCCTGGACCTTGGCGTCGGTCGGCGCGTTGTCGGCGAGCGCCAGCAGCTGGCGGGCGACGATCGCCGCCAGCCGCTTGCCGAGGCCGATGTCGGCGAGCACTTCCTCGCGGGACTTCGCACCCGACTCGCGCACGAGCTTTTCCCACCGCTCGGGCTCGATCGTCATCGGATCGGACTCGAGCCCGCGCAGCGCCTGGCCGAGCAGCCGCTCGCCGAGCGCCGTCGACTCCTCGAACTGCATCGTCTTGAGGAAGTGCCGGATCTGCGAGCGCGCCTTGCCGGTCTTCACGTACGCGAGCCAGGCCGGGTTCGGGTGGGCGTGCGCCGCGGTGATGATCTCGACGCGGTCGCCGCTCTTCAGCTCGGTCCGGAGCGGCACGAGCTCGTAGTTCACCTTCGCCGCCACGCAGCGGTTGCCGATGTCGGTGTGCACCGCGTACGCGAAATCGACCGCGGTCGCGCCGCGCGGCAGCGCCATGATCTTGCCCTTCGGCGTGAAGAGGTACACCTCCTCGGGGAAGAGGTCGACCTTGACGTGCTCGAGGAATTCGGCCGAGTCGCCGCTCGCGTTCTGGATATCGATCAGCGACTGCAGCCACTTGTGGGTGCGGCTCTGGACCTCGGAGAGCGTGCCCTCCTCGTCCTTGTAGAGCCAGTGCGATGCGACGCCGGTCTCCGCGACGCGATGCATCTGGTGCGTCCGGACCTGCACCTCCACCGGCACGCCGTAGGGGCCGACCAGCGCGGTGTGCAGCGACTGGTAGCCGTTGACCTTCGGGATCGCGATGTAGTCCTTGAACTTGCCGGGCACCGGCTTGAAGAGGCCGTGCAGGACGCCGAGCGCGAGATAGCAGGAGGCCACGTCCTTGACGACCACGCGGAACCCGTAGATGTCGAGCACCTCGGAGAACGAAAGCTTCTTCTCGATCATCTTCTTGTAGATCGAGTAGACGTGTTTCTCGCGTCCGGCGGTGGTCGCTTCGATCCCGGCCTCGGTGAGCCGCTTGCCGATCGCCTCCAGGATCTTGTTCACCACCTCGCGCCGGTTGCCGCGCGCCGCCTTCACGGACTTCGCGAGCACCCGGTAGCGCATCGGGTGGATGTGCTCGAACCCGAGCTCCTGCAGCTCGCGGTACAGGCCGTCGAGCCCGAGCCGGTTCGCGATCGGCGCGTAGATCTCGAGCGTCTCCTTCGCGACGCGGCGCCGCTTCTGCGGGTTCACCGCCTCGAGCGTGCGCATGTTGTGGAGGCGGTCCGCGAGCTTGATCAGGATGACGCGCACGTCGCGCGCCATGGCGAGCAGCATCTTGCGGAAGTTCTCGGCCTGCGCGTCCTGCTGGCTCTGGAACTCGATCCGGTCGAGCTTCGAGACGCCGTCGACCAGGTCGGCGACCGGCTTGCCGAACCGGTTCGAGATGTCGTCCTTGGACACGTCGGTGTCCTCGACGACGTCGTGCAGCAGCGCCGCGATCAGGGTCTGGGCGTCGAGCTGCCACTCCGACAGGATCTCGGCGACCGCGACCGGATGCGAGATGTAGGGCTCGCCGGACTTGCGGTACTGGCCGTGATGGGCGGCGTCGCTGAAGTGGTACGCCTCTTCGAGACGCGAAAGGTCGGCGGGCTTGAGGTAGCCGGCGACGCTCTGCCGGAGGAGTTCGAGCGGGGCGACCGCGCTCATTGGACTACCTTGTCGCTTCGCGACAAGGATTCGCGCTTGGGGCGGCCCGGCGGGCTCAATGGACTACCTCGTCGCGGCAGGGCGCGCTCGGGATGCGGCCCGGCGCGCTCATGTGGACTACCTTGTCGCTTCGCGACAAGGATTCGCCCTTGGGGCGGCCCGGCGGGCTCATGACCGCCCGCCGCCAAACGGTGCGCCCGCGCCCGTCCGCCGGTGGCGGTGCGGAGCGGCTGGAAGCGGTCAGCTCACGGGCGCGGTGGTCCAAGTTCGCTAGTTCTGGTGCACCTTGCTCAGCATCTCGATCCCGACCTTTCCGGCGGCGACCTCGCGCAGCGCGATCACCGTCGGCTTGTCGCGCGTCGACTCGATGAGCGGCGTGCCGCCGTGGGCGAGCTGCCGCGCGCGGTAGGTCGCCGCGAGCGTGAGCTGGAAGCGGTTCGGGATCCTGTTCAGGCAGTCTTCGACGGTGATGCGGGCCATGGGGTGTGGGTTCCTAGTCCTAATTATGCAGTCGGAATAACTCGGGATGGCGCGCGCTCTGGTGCGCCAAGCGCAGCCTGGAGGCCCGCACGACCGCGTTCAGGTCCCGGCGGGCCTCCTCGAAGTCGTTGTTGATTATAACGAAATCGAACTCGGCCGCGTGGCTCATTTCCTCCGCGGCGGCCGCGAGCCGCCGCTGGATGGCCTCCTCGGGGTCCTTGCCGCGGGCCCGCAGCCGGCGTTCGAGCTCGGGACGCGAGGGCGGCAGGATGAAGATGCCGACCGCGTCCGGGAAGATCCGCCGCACCTGCTGCGCGCCCTGCCAGTCGATCTCGAGCACGATGTCGCGGCCGCGCGCGCGCACGTCGGCGATCTGCTTCTGCGAGGTCGCGTAGAGATTGCCGTGCACCTCCGCGCTCTCGAGAAACTCGCCCGCCTCGAGCATGCGCTGGAACGTGGCCCGGTCGACGAAGTGGTACTCGCGGCCGTTGACCTCGCCCGCCCGCGCCGCGCGCGTCGTGTACGAGATCGACAGCACGAGTTGCGGATCGCCGGCGAGCACGGCGTTGACGAGCGTTGACTTCCCCGCGCCGGAGGGCGCCGCGATGATGAAGAGCAGGCCCTGCATGGCTAGTGAAGGGTGCCGGGTAACGGGTGAGGGGTGAGGGTGGAGCCACGGCTCCCCCCGCCGAATCCCGCTATCTTCGCATGCGCCTTCCCGCCGGCCGGAGGACCCGCGGTGGATGAACGTGCGCTACTTCTCACCCTTCACCCGTCACTCGAGGTTCTGCACCTGCTCGCGCATCTGCTCGATGAGGACCTTGAATTCCAGCACCGCCGCCGAGAGCTCCTTCGACACCGATTTCGCGCCGAGCGTGTTGGCCTCGCGGTTGAGCTCCTGCATCAGGAAGTCGAGCCGCTTGCCGACGGCGCCGCCGGCCGCGAGCACGCGTTCCACCTCTTCGAGATGGGCACCCAGGCGCGAGAGCTCCTCGGCAACGTCGATGCGCACGCCGAAGACCGCGATCTCCTGCCGGATGCGCTCCTCGTCGGCGCTCGCGAGCGCCTCCCGCAGCTTCATGGCCAGCTTCTCCGCGTAGGCGGCGACGGCCTGCGGGACGAGCGGCTCGATCTCGGCGAGCCGGCTGCGGATTCTCGCGACCCGCTCGCGGATCATCCGCGCGAGCTTCTCGCCCTCGCGGACGCGGGCCGCCCCGAGCTCGACGAGGGCGGCGCGCATCGCGTCGAGCGCGGCCTCGCGCAGCGCTTCGGCCGCGGCCGTGTCCTCGCCGAGCACGCCGGGCCAGTGCAGCACCTCGATGACGCGGAGCGGCTGCACGTCCGGAACCGCATCGCGCACGAGCTGCGACAGGCGCGCGAGGCGCGCGAGCACCTCGCCGTTGAGCGCAGCCTCGCCGCGGGCGAGCGGCGAGGCCGTGAACGCGAGGCGGCAGTCGAGCTTGCCCCGCGCGACGCTCGCCATCGCCAGCTCGCGAAGCTGCGGCTCGGCCGACCGCACCTCCTCGGCCACCCGGAACTGGACGTCGAGAAACCGGCTGTTGACGCTCTTCAGCTCGAGCGCGAGCGTCCCGGCCGCGAGCTCGCGCGTCACGGCGGCGTAGCCGGTCATACTGCTCACCATCGCTCGGTTTCCTCGCTCGAGACCGCGGATCGGCGCTTTACTTTGTGCCGATATACTCACAAAATCATCCGCGCTCGCCGCTATCTTAAGGGAATGCGAGAACAATAGGGCGACGCCCCTTTGTGAATCCGCCGGGTCGGGACCCGCGCGACACCAAACCGCCGCTCCAACCGAGGTTCCAGGACGCGAGAAGCATGCCGTCGCAAGCGAACATCCCGCTGTTGGAGGGCTACCAGCTCCAGAACTACCGGATCACGAAGGTGCTCTCGGCGGGTGGCTTCTCGATGGTCTACCTGGCGCACGACGAAACCGACCAGCCGGTCGCGATCAAGGAGTACCTGCCGAGCTCGCTCGCGCTCCGCCGCGAAGGCGACGTGCTGCCGTCGATCGCCGAGGAGAACCTCGCGACCTTCCGCTACGGGATGAAGTGCTTCTTCGAGGAGGGCCGCGCGCTCGCCAAGCTCTCGCACCCGAACGTCGTGCGGGTGTTGAACTTCTTCCGCGCGAACGAGACGGTGTATCTCGTCATGCGCTACGAGCGCGGACGCACCCTGCAGGAGCACATCCAGCAGCGGCGCGGCTCGATGAAGGAGAACTTCATCCGCCGCGTGTTCACCCTGCTCCTCAACGGGCTGCGGGAGGTCCACGCGAACAAGCTGCTCCACCTCGACATCAAGCCGGCGAACATCTACATCCGCAACGACATCACCCCGGTGCTGATCGACTTCGGCGCCGCGCGCCAGACGCTCACCGCCGAGGGCTTCAAGCTCAACCCGATGTACACGCCGGGGTTCGCCTCGCCCGAGCACTACCAGAAGCGCGAGCTCCTCGGGCCGTGGAGCGACATCTACTCGGTGGGCGCGAGCATCTTCGCGTGTCTCGCCGGTGCCGCGCCGCAGGCGGCGGACCTGCGGGTCGAGAAGGACCGCTACGTGTCGGCGACGCGGCTGTTCAGCGGCAAGTACTCGGACCAGTTGCTCGAGACGATCGACTGGTGCCTGCAGCTCGACCACTCGAAGCGGCCGCAGAGCGTGATGGCGCTGCAGAAGGTGTTGCTGCGCGAGCGTGACCCGGAGGGGCCGAGCAAGCGCTCGTTCGTGGCGAACCTGCGCGGGACGCTGTTCAAGCTCGCGCGGCGGTGAGGGTCGTGGAACACGCCCGGCGGGGAGGGCGACACACATGAAGTTCTCGATCTACCAGGAAAGCCGGCAGGGGCCGCGGAAGTCCAACCAGGACCGGGTCGCGTACTGCTACAGCCGCGACGCGCTCTGCATGACGATCGCCGACGGCATGGGCGGACACCTGCACGGCGAGGTGGCGGCGCAGATCGCGACCCAGTTCGTGTCGGAGGCGTTCCAGCGCGAGGCGCAGCCCCGGCTCGCCGATCCGTTCAAGTTCCTGCTCGATTCGATCACCGCCGCGCACCACGCGATCGTCGACTACGCGAACGTGCGGAGCCTCCTCGAGACGCCGCGAACCACCTGCGTCGCGTGCATCGTGCAGGACGGACTCGCCTACTGGGCACACGTGGGCGATTCCCGCCTGTACCTGATCCGCAACGGCCGGGTGGAGGCGCAGACGAAGGACCACTCGCGGGTGCAGATCCTCGTCGACGCGGGGCGGATCCGGGAGGAGGCGGTCGCCGCTCACCCCGACCGCAACAAGATCTTCAACTGTCTCGGGCAGATGGGCCCGCCGCGGGTGGACCTGTCGCGCCGGACGGCGCTCCGGCACCAGGACACGCTGCTCCTCTGCTCCGACGGGCTCTGGGGACCGCTCACGTCGCGACAGCTCTGCGAGGAGCTGCTGCGCGCCGACATCATGCACGCGATCCCGGTCCTGCTCGACATGGCCGAGGTGCGCGCCGGCAAGGACGGCGACAACGCGTCCGTGGTGTCGATGAAGTGGGCCGACGAGCTCGAGGGCACCGGCGACTGGATCTCGACCGTCAGCATGGACCCGACGCACGTGAAGACCACGATCGAGCAGTTCGGACGATCCAAGCCGCCGCCGGGGCAGACCGGTTACCTCACCGACGACGAGATCGAGCGCGCGATCGACGAGATCCGCAACGCGATCAAGAAGCACTCGAAGTAGCGCGCTCATCGCCAGTCATGCGTCCGTCCGGCCGGAACCCCGACGCACTGCGTCCGGTCCGCATCACCCGCGGCTACACCAAGCACGCCGAAGGCTCGGTGCTGGTCGAGTTCGGCGACACCAAGGTCGTCTGCACGGCGAGCGTCGACGAGCGTGTGCCCCCGTTCCTGAAGGACAAGGGCCAGGGCTGGGTCACGGCCGAGTACGGAATGCTCCCGCGCGCCACCAACACGCGCACCGATCGGGAGGCCGCGCGCGGCAAGCAGTCGGGGCGCACCCTCGAGATCCAGCGGCTGATCGGCCGGTCCCTGCGCGCGGTGACCGATCTGACGAAGCTCGGCGCGCGGACGATCCAGCTCGATTGCGACGTGCTCCAGGCGGACGGCGGCACCCGCACCGCGAGCATCACCGGGAGCTTCGTCGCCCTCCACGACGCCGTCTCGGGGCTGATCGCCCGGCGGCTCCTCGCCGAGTCGCCGCTCCGGGACTTCGTCGCCGCGGTGTCGGTCGGCGTGTATCGTGGGGTGCCGATCCTCGATCTCGACTACGCGGAGGACTCGGCCTGCGACACCGACATGAATGTCGTGATGACGGGCACCGGCGGGTTCGTCGAGCTGCAGGGAACGGCGGAGGGCGCGCCGTTCACGCGCGCGGAGATGGCGGCGCTCGTCGCGCTCGCCGAGCGCGGCATCCACGAGCTGATCGCGAAGCAGCGCGCCGTGCTCGGCGTCTGAACCTGCGGTGAAGAGGCTCGTCCTCGCGTCGTCCAATCCCGGCAAGCTCCGCGAGTTCGGCGAGCTGCTCGCGCCGCTCGGGATCGAGGTCGTTGCGCAGGCGGCGCTCGGCGTGCCCGATGCCGAGGAGCCGCACGCGACCTTCGTCGAGAACGCGCTCGCGAAGGCACGGAATGCCGCACGGCACGCGCAGCTGCCTGCGCTCGCCGACGACTCTGGGATCTGCGTTGCGGCGCTCGGCGGCGAGCCGGGCGTGCACTCCGCGCGGTTTGCCGGTGAGCCGAAGTCCGACCAGCGCAACAACGAGCGGCTGGTCGCCCTGCTGCAGGGCGAGGCCGACCGGCGCGCACACTATTACTGTGTCGTCGTCCTCGTCCGGCACGCCGACGACCCCGAGCCGCTGATCGCGGAAGGCCGCTGGCACGGCGAGGTCATCGATCGCCCGCGCGGCGCCGGTGGCTTCGGCTACGACCCGCATTTCCTGCTGCCCGATCTCGGGCGCACGGCCGCCGAGCTCGAGCCGCACGAGAAGCATGCGGTCAGCCACCGCGGCAAGGCGCTGCGGCGGCTGCTCGGGCTGCTACGCGAGCAGGGTTAGCCGCGGCTCCCGCGCGGCTACTTCTTCCGCGGATCGTCCGCAGGGTTGATATAGGTCACGCCCCAGGGCCCCGTGCCGTTCAGCTGGACGATCACCTCGTCCTGCTTGGTCAGCGCGAAATGGTGGGTCTTGGGCTGCAGGATCATCATGCTGCCCGGAGACAGGGCCATCGATTTCTCCACGTCCAGCTTGTCGCCCACGCCCATGTAGAAGGTTCCGGAAAGCACCGTGACCCGCTCGACGGCGGGGTGCCAGTGCGCGGGGATCTGGTAGTTCGCGGGGAACTTCAGCCGTATCGTGAAGGGAACGGCTTCGCTCATCGGCCCTTCGATCACGGCGATCTTCGCCCCGGCCGGGAGCGACGGGACGTCGCTCCATTTCAGGTCGTTCGGCGAGATCATCCGGTGATCGTGCGACTGGGCCCCGCCGGGCGTCGCGCCTAGCAGCAACGGCGCGACGGCTGCGAGCACTAGATACCGCTTGAGTTTCATGGCTGGTCTCCTTTTGCTGAGGGAAGGACGCGTTACGCGCGCACCGCGACGACCTCGAGGTATGCCCCGTCGTATTTCGTGCCGCCATCGGTGGCCTTGTTGTGCTGGGTCCACAGCGCTTCGAGATCCGCGAGCAGCGCGGTGCGCTTCGTCTCGTCGAGCGACGCGTGCGCGCGATTCGTGGGGCCGTAGTACTGGCAGTAGAACTCCGCGACTTTCCGCGGCGGGAACGGGTAGCTGAACGGATACATCCGCTTCGTCAGCGAGAGCTCCGCGACGCCGTCCTTCAGCCGCTCGCGGACCGTCGCCTCGTCGCCCCACTTCGGCGGGGACGCCATGATCGGCGGCGGGGGAACGTGCTTGCCGATCGTCTTGAAAAGCTGGCCGACGAAGCCCTCGGGCGTCCAGTTCGCCATGACGATGCGGCCGCCGGGCTTGCACACGCGGACGAGCTCGCGGGCGACCAGCTCCGGGCGGGGGGCGAACATCGCCCCGATCAGGCTGACGACGAGGTCGAAGGAACCGTTCTCGTAGGGCAGGTCCTCGGCGTCGCCCTGCTCGAAGCGGATCGTCAGCCCGTCGGCCTTCGCCCGGCTGCGCGCCTGCTCGACGAGGTTCTGGGCCAGGTCGATCCCGGTGACCTGGGCGCCGGCCCGGGCGGCCGGCAGCGCGATCTGGCCTGCGCCGCAGGCGACATCCAGCATCTTGATCCCGGGCCAGAGCGCCAGGCGCTCGAGAAACTGGAGCGCGCCCGGGAGGAGGTAGGTGGCGAAGTGCCCGTAGTCGCCCGATTCCCAGGTGGCTTTCAGGCGGGTCTTCAAGGCGCCCATTTCCGGCGTCATCGTCGTGTCGCTCATCGCGGTCTCCTTCACGTTCGGTCGCACCGGATCCCATTAGAGGACGGCGCGGGCGGCGTGTCTTGAGGCCGGCGTCCCGGTCGGGGCACGCGAGGCGCCGGAAGGCTGCACGACCAGGGACCGGCGTCCCGGGTCAGCGGGGGTCGCTCGGGGTGACGGCGAATCCCGCCTCGCGCGCACGCACGATCGCCTGGGCGCGGGTCGGGACGTCCAGCTTGTCGAAGATCCGGGTGATGTTGTTGCGGACGGTCTTCTCGGACAGCTCGAGGCGCGTGGCGATCCCGTCGTTGTCGAGCCCCTGCGCCACGAGCTCGAGGATCTCGCGCTCGCGCGGCGTGAGGTCAGGGAATGCCGCGTCGCGCCGGCCCGGCGCCTCGTTGGCGGCGAGGAAAGCGTGTACCTCGGTGAAAAGCTGCGCGAACGCCGGGTCCCGCGCGAGCATGATGTGGTTGCGCCCTTCGAGCGGCACGAAGCGCGCGCCCGGCACGAGGCTCGCGACCAGCCGCCCCTCCTCGAACGGGACGCGCGCGTCGCCCCGGACGTGCAGGACCAGGGTAGGGCACCTGACTTGCGGCGCGAGCGGCGTGACGTCGATCGGGCCGAACGAGGCCACGAGCCGCGCCGCCACCTCCGGTGAGGTCGACGTGCGCTCGAGCTCGTTGAACGAGCTCGCCTCCTCGGGTGAGCTCCCGGGCAGGAACAGCGAGGTGAAGACCTGCCGGTACACCGGATTCTCGCGCCCCCAGCCGAGCTGGACGAGCTCGACCATGATGTGCGCTTCCCTGACCTCGTCCGGACTCGGGTTGCGCTTGAGGAGCCCCCGCGCATACCCGCCGCAGATCACGAGGGCGCTGACGCGCTCGGGGTGGCGGGCCGCATAGGCGATCGCGACCGCGCTGCCCTGCGAGGCGCCGAACAGCGGGAAGCGCTCGAGTCCTGCCGCGTCGACCACCGCCTCGAGGTCGCCCACCATGGCGTCGAGCGAGAAGTCCGGGACGTCGCGATCGGACAGACCGCAGCCGCGCTGGTCGTAGCGCACGAGCGTGTGGTGGCGGCTGTACTCGACGAGCCACGGCCGCCAGACCGCCGTTCGCGGCTCGAACTCGAGGTGAGTCAGGAAGTGCGCGGCCCTGACTAGCGGCGGGCCCTTGCCCAGCGTTGCGTAGGCGATGCGGGCGCCGTCGCGCGAGGTGCAGAACCGAATGCTTTGCTTCAGCTCGGACATGGCGCACCCTCGCGGGCCGATCCCTCGCGCCCGATGGGCACCGCACCACTATACCGCCACATCGCCGACGGTTGTGCGGCCCCGGGTCGAGGAGCTCGCTTTCAGGTCGTGCCGAAGAGACGAAGCTTGCCTGCGATCGCGAGGCGCGTGAACTTGTAGAAGTGCCAGTGGGTCACGCACCGGTTCATGAACTGGGCGAAGCCGACCACGTCCTTGCGGTACTTGAGGTTCACCCTGAAGAAGTACCGGAGGTAGACCCTCCCGACGCTCCAGACGGCGCGCTCCTTGACGAGCGCCCGGCCGAGCGTCCACAGGAGCACGAGGCCGTAACCGAGAGTCGGGAGGAGCTTGCCTTCGCCCGCCTTGCTCGAGATGGCGGCACGCCGCCGGTGGTACTCGGGGAAGCGGTACACGCGGAAGTACCGCTCGAAGAACGCTTCGGGCGTGTAGAGGCGGCGAACGAGCTCCCAGTACCCGCGCTGCAGCTCCTCCCGCGTCATCTGCTTCGGGACGATGTTGCAGTTCGGGTCGTCCTCGACCAGGCGCCCTTCCGCCTTGAGGCGCGCGAAGAGCGGGGTCTTGTGGATCGCCGCCAGCATGCCGACCATGGCGAGCAGGATGCCGTTCTCCTGGATGAACTGGTACTGGTCCTCGAAGATCGCCTTGTCGTCGTTGTCGAATCCGACGATGAACCCGGCGTGCACGTCGATCCCGGCGTTCTGGACCCGCGCGATCTTCGCTTCCATCGAGTCGCCTTGCGTGTTCTGAACCTTCCGCGTCTCCTTCAGCGAGGCCGCGCGGGGACTCTCGATCCCGATGAAGACGTGGCGGAAGTTGGCGGCGTAGAGCAGCTCGAGCAGCTCGTGGTCGTCGGCGAGGTTGATGCTCGCCTCGGTCGAGAGCCGCAGCGGGTAGCCGTTGCGCTCCTGCCAGGGGACGATCAGCCGCAGCAACTCCTTCGCCGCCTTCTTGTTGCCGATGAAGTTGTCGTCGACGAGAAAGGCGGAGTAGAACCCCGCCTTGCGCATGTCTTCCAGCTCCTCGATGATCTGCTCCGGCCGCTTGGTCCGGGGCCGGCGCCCGAACGTGACGATGATGTCGCAGAACTCGCACAGGAACGGACACCCGCGCGAGAACTGCAGCGCGCCGGAGGCGTAGCGCCCGACCTTCAGCAGGTCGTAGCGCGGCTTCGGGACCTTGGTCATGTCGGTCCGTTCGGCCTGCTCATACACCTTCTTTGTCGGCCGGCCGGCGGCGAAGTCCGCGAGGAACTCGGGCCAGGTCGTCTCGGCCTCGCCGACGAAGAGGACATCGCACAGGCCGTCGAAGAACGGCTCGTCCACCGAGGCGTAGGCGCCGCCTACGGCGGCGTAGACCCCGAGCTCGCGCAGGCGGACGAGGATCTCGCGCATGCGCCGCTTCTGGACGCTCATGCCGGTGACGCCCACGATGTCGAAGCGGCGCAGCGCGTCGAAGTCGATGTCCTCCACGTTCTCGTCGACCAGCACCACCTCGTGCGGAGCGGGCACCAGGCCGGCGACAGCGGGCAGCGCGCCGGTGATCATCGTGCAGCGCTTGTCGCCCGGATACAGAGGGAGCGCGTAGTCGAAGCCCCAGTAGGAGGGCTCGAACTTCGGGTTCACGAGGCAGATTGAGAGCTGCTTCGGCGGCGCGCCAGGCGCGAGGTAGGGCGCCTGCGGCTCGCGGTGCACGACCGGTTGCGGGTCGGCGTCTGCAGTCGTAGGAAGCGTCATCAACTCGCCCAAGCCCGCACTCCCCGTATGGTGATCGTCGTCATGGCTGCGCGCATTATGCGTGCAATCGAAATCGCGATCGCGAGGCGCGCACGCACCGCACGCGATGGCGCGATCAACACCGACTGTCCAGGGACTCGAGCGCGAGTAGTTGTTGAAGAGTAATCGATTCAAACGTCTTCTGCCATGCAGCATGTGTAAAGGTGGCAATCGCGCAGCGCTTCCGCTAGAGTCCGCCCGTCACGTTCAGTAGAGCAGTACGACGTGGCCCATCATCTCAACTCTTGGGAGGAGTGACTCGATGAATGGCATACAAACTGCGAAAGGCTGGATCGGCGCGATCACGCAGCTGGGGTTGGCGCTTCTCGCGCTCGCCATCGTCGCCACGATCCTGGTCGGGCCGGACCGCCTTTGGGCCTTCGGAAACGTGGTCCCGAACCTGATGGCGCTGATCCAGACGCTGGGCGACGGAGGGCTGGCCGGGCTGATCGCGCTCGGCGTCATCCTCTGGCTGTTCTCGAAGCAGACGGCCTAGCGCAACACGCCGACACCGACGCGCGGCGAGCCGAGCCGTAGAGCACGGCGCCGCGCGTCAAGGTGACTTGGGCCGGGGGGCGCGGCTCCCCAGCCCCTTCCTTTCCGCAATCCGGAGGTGAACCTTGGTCGACTTCCTCGAAAAGGCGAAGCGGTTCCTCTGGACGTTCGTCGAGCTCGCGTTCCTCGCCGTCCTGTCGATCGTCCTGATCTACCTGATCCTGGGGCAGAGCGCGGGCCGGTTCGTCGTCTCGGTCGTGGAGAACGTCACCGGCTTCGCGAACGCCGTGCCCACGCCGAGCTTCATCGGCCTGGCGGTCCTCCTCGCGCTGATCTATCTGATCCGGCAACGTCTCAGGTAGCTCGCGCCTCCGCTCCCGGGCGGGGACTCCTTCCGACCCCCCGGGTCCGGCTGCGCGGGCGGTAGGCCGGATTCGGCCGCAGCGTCTATAGTCCGGCCGCAAACATGCCGGTCGCAGTCGTCTCTCCACGCTCGGGGTCCCGGGTGGCGCTCCGGGCGCTTCCGCCCCTTTCGCTCTACGTCCACCTCCCGTGGTGCGTGCGCAAGTGCCCGTACTGCGACTTCAATTCGCACGAGGTGCGCGGCGAGCTGCCCGAGGCGGCCTACGTCGACGCGCTCGTGGCGGACCTCGACTCGGCGCTGGCTTCGGTCTGGGGGCGGCGCGTCTATTCGGTCTTCTTCGGCGGCGGCACGCCGAGCCTCTTCTCCGCGGCCGCGATCGAGCGCCTGCTGTCGGCGTTCCGCGCGCGGCTGCCGCTCGCGGCGGACGCCGAGATCACCCTGGAGGCGAACCCGGGCACGGTGGAGGCCGGGAAGTTCCGCGACTTCCGCGCCGCGGGCGTGAACCGGCTCTCCGTCGGCATCCAGAGCTTCGACCCGCGGCGGCTCGCGGCGCTCGGCAGGATCCACGACGACCGCGAGGCGCGGCGCGCGGTGGAGGTCGCACGCGCGCACTTCGACAACTTCAATCTCGACCTGATGTACGCCCTGCCCGAGCAGACGATGGCGGGGGCCGAGGCCGATGTCGCGGAGGCGATCGCCACCGGCGCGCCGCATCTCTCGTTCTATCACCTCACGATCGAGCCGAACACGGTCTTCCACAAGCATCCGCCGGCGCTGCCCGACGAGGACGCCGCGGCCGCGATTCACGAGCTCGTCGCCACGCGGCTCGCGGGCGCGGGATACGCGCACTACGAGACCTCCGCGCACGCGCGGCCCGGCCTCGAGTCGCGCCACAATCTCAACTATTGGCGGTTCGGCGACTACCTCGGGATCGGTGCCGGCGCGCATTCGAAAGTCTCGTTTACCGACCGGATCGTGCGCGAGATGCGCACGCGCAGCCCGGCCGAGTTCGTGCGGCGTGTCGCCGACCGTACGCAGGTCGCCGAGCGACGCGAGGTCGATGCGCGCGAGCTGCCGTTCGAGTTCATGATGAACGCGCTGCGCCTCGCCGAGGGCTTCGAGGTCGGAACGTTCGCGGAGCGCACCGGGCTGCCGATCACGGTCGCGGAGAAAGCGCTCGCCGCGGCGGAAGCGAAGGGCCTGATTGCCAGGGATCATCTGCGCATCCGCCCGACCCCCCTCGGCTGCCGGTTCCTGAACGATCTGCTGCAACTCTTCCTGCCGGAGGATTCCAGGCGATGACGCGAGTCGCGCGCGAGGTCAAGGCGCTCACGTTCGACGTGTTCGGCACGGTCGTGGACTGGCGCGGCTCGATCATCGCCGAGGGGCGCAAGCTCGGACGGCGCAAGAAGCTGGCCGTCGACTGGGCGGCGTTCGCGGACGCCTGGCGCGCGGGCTACCGCCCGGCGATGGACCGCGTGCGCAGCGGCGCGCTGCCGTGGACCAACATCGACGGCCTGCACCGCCGGATCCTCGACGAGCTGCTCGTGCGCTTCCGGATCGACGGGCTCGCCGAGGCCGAGAAGGCCGACTTCAACCGCGCATGGCACCGCCTCGCGCCGTGGAAGGATTCCGTCGCGGGGCTGAAGCGGCTGAAAAAGAAGCGCGTGATCGCGACGCTTTCGAACGGGAACGTCGCGCTGCTGACCAACATGGCAAGACACGCCGGCCTGCCGTGGGATTGCATCCTGTCGGCCGAGATTCTCGGCCACTACAAGCCCGACCCGGAGGTCTACCTGGGCGCGGCGCGGCTGCTCGGCCTCGCGCCGGGCGAAGTCATGATGGTCGCCGCGCACCCGGAGGACCTCGACGCGGCGGCGCGCACCGGCCTGAGAACGGCGTTCGTGCGGCGGCCGACGGAGTTCGGGACCCGGCAGGACCTGCGCCCCGAGCCGCGCTTCGACTTCAACGCCAGGGACTTCGTCGACCTCGCCCGGCAGCTCGGTTGCTGACTAGACCCAGTCGCGGGGCACGAGAAACACCTCGTACAGCCGCGACTCGGGTGTTCCCGGCTCGGGGGCCCAGTCGTAGCGCCACATCACCGCCGGCGGCAGCGACATCAGGATCGACTCGGTCCGGCCGCCGGACTGCAGGCCGAACAGCGTCCCGCGGTCGTAGACGAGGTTGAACTCCACGTAGCGCCCGCGCCGGTACGCCTGGAACTCGCGCTCGCGCTCGCCGTACGGCGTGTCGCGGCGGCGCTCCACGATCGGCAGATACGCCGGCAGGAAGTGGTCGCCGACGCTGCGCGCGATCGCGAAGCAGGTCTCGAAGTCCGGCGCGCTCAGGTCGTCGAAGAAGATGCCGCCCACGCCGCGGGGCTCGCCGCGATGACGCAGATGGAAGTACTCGTCGCACCAGCGCTTGAGCCGGGGATGGAGCTCGGCCCCGAACGGGTCGAGCGCCCGCTTGCAGGTGCGATGAAAGTGGACCGCGTCCTCCTCGAAGCCGTAGTACGGCGTGAGATCCATTCCGCCGCCGAACCACCACACCGGCGCCTCGCCGTCCCGCGTCGCGAGGAAGCAGCGCACGTTCATGTGCACCGTCGGCACGTAGGGATTGCGGGGATGCATGACCAGCGACACCCCCATTGCCTCGAAGCCGCGTCCGGCGAGCTCCGGGCGTGCCACGGTGGCGGAAGCGGGAAGCCGCGCTCCGGCAACGTGGGAGAAGTTGACGCCGCCGCGCTCCAGGACGCCGCTCGCCTCGATCACCCGAGAATCGCCGCCCCCGCCCTCGGCGCGCGTCCAGGCGTCCCGGCGGAACTTTCCGCCGTCGACCGCCTCGAGCGCGGCGACGGTGCGATCCTGCAGACCGGTGAAATAGTCCCTGACCGCGGCGACGTTCATGCGCCGCATTTAACCACAGCGATGCGGGCCTAGCCCTTGCGGGGAGCGATGGCGCGGAACCCGATGTCGCGCCGGTACTGCACGCCTTCGAAACGGATCGCGGACGCGATCTCGTAGGCGCGGCGCTGCGCGAGCTTGATGCTGTCGGCGAGCGCGGTGACGCACAGCACCCGCCCGCCGTCGGTCACGAGCCGTCCGTCGCGGAGCGCGGTGCCGGCGTGGAAGATGTGATGGTCCTCGCCGTCCGGCGGGAGGTCGGCGATCGCGTCGCCCTTGCGCGGCGTCTCGGGATAGTTGGCCGCGGCGAGCACGACGCCGAGCGCGGCGCGCCGATCCCACTCGGCCTCGACGCGGTCGAGCCGGCCGGTGGCTGCGGCGTCGAAGAGCTCGAAGAGGTCGCTCTTCAGCCGCATGAGGATCGGCTGGGTCTCCGGGTCGCCGAGCCGGCAGTTGAACTCGAGCACCTTCGGGTTCCCGGCGCCGTCGATCATCAGCCCCGCATACAGGAAGCCCGAGTACGGGATGCCGTCGCGCGCGAGGCCGCGCACGGTCGGGGTGACGATCTCCCGGACGATCCGTGCGTGCAGCGCGGGCGTGACGATCGGCGCGGGAGAGTACGCGCCCATGCCGCCCGTGTTGGGGCCCTCGTCGCCATCGCGCAGCCGCTTGTGGTCCTGGCTCGTCGCGAGGGTGAGGCTCGCCTCGCCGTCGGCGAGCACGATGAAGCTCACCTCCTCGCCGTCCAGGTGGTCCTCGATCACCAGCCGGCTCCCCGCATCGCCCATCGAGCGCTCGACCAGGAGCCGGTCGATCGCCGCGTGCGCCTCGTCCGTCGTCGCCGCGACTACGACGCCTTTCCCCGCGGCGAGGCCGTCGGCCTTGACGACGATCGGCGCGCCCTTCGCGTCGACGTAGGCGTGCGCGGCGCGCGCCTCGGTGAAGCTCTGATAGCCGGCCGTGGGGATGCGATGGCGGAAGAGGAAGCTCTTCGCGAACGCCTTCGAGCTCTCGAGCTGCGCGGCGGCCCGGGTCGGCCCGAAGATCCGCAGGCCGCGCGCGCGGAAGAGATCGACGACGCCGGCCGCGAGCGGTGCCTCGGGACCGACGACCGTGAGCTGGACGTTCTCGCGCGCGGCGAAATCGGCGAGCTCGCCGTGATCGGTGATGGGAACGTTCTCGACGCCGGGCTCGCGGGCCGTGCCGCCGTTGCCGGGAGCGACCAGCACCTTCTGGACGCGCGGGCTCTGCGCGAGCTTCCAGGCGAGCGCGTGTTCCCGGCCGCCGCCGCCGATGACGAGGAGCTTCATTCGCGGACCGGCCGATTCTCAGTGCCGGAAGTGGCGGACGCCGGTGAACACCATCGCGAGCCCGAGCTCGTCGGCCGCGCCGATCACCTCGTCGTCGCGCACGCTCCCGCCGGGCTGGATCACGGCGTTCGCGCCCGCCTGCGCGACGACGTCGACGCCGTCGCGGAACGGGAAGAACGCGTCGGACGCGACCACCGCGCCGGCCAGCGAGAGGCCCGCGCTCTGCGCCTTGAGGGCGGCGATCCGCGCGGCCTCGACGCGGCTCATCTGGCCAGCCCCCACCCCAAGGGTCATGCCGCCGCTCGCGAACACGATCGCGTTCGATTTCACGAACTTCGCGACGCGCCAGGCGAAGAGCAGGTCCTCGACCTCCGCCGGCGTCGGGGAACGCCGGCTGACGACCTTGAGTTCGGCCGGGGTGACGTTGCGCGAGTCCGGCGTCTGGACGAGCACGCCGCCCCCGACCCGCTTCAGGTCGTAGCGCTGGACGTCGTCGCCGATCGGTACCGCGAGCACGCGCACGTTCGGCTTGCCGGCGAGCGCCGCCGACGCCGCGGCGGTGACCTCGGGGGCGATCACCACTTCGACGAACTGCTGGGCAACGGCGTCGGCGGCCGCGCCGTCCAGCGCGCGGTTGAACGCGATGATCCCGCCGAAGGCCGAGGTCGGGTCGGTCTGAAAAGCGCGCCGATAGGCGGTGAGGAGGTCTGCGCCCTGAGCGACGCCGCACGGATTCGCGTGCTTGACGATCACGCACGCCGGCTGCTCGAACGTCTTCACGCACTCCCAGGCCGCGTCGGCATCGGCGATGTTGTTGTAGGAGAGCTCCTTGCCCTGGAGCTGCCGGTAACCGGCGAGGCTCCCGGCGGCCGGCGCGGGGTCGCGGTAGAACGCGCCGAGCTGGTGCGGGTTCTCGCCGTAGCGCAGGTCCTCGGCCTTCTCCCACTGCAGCGTCAGACGGTCGGGGAAGGGCGCGAGCCTCAGTCCGGCGTCGAGGCCGGTGAGATAGTTCGCGATCGCCGCATCGTAGGCAGCGGTGTGCGCGAAGGCCTTCTTCGCCAGCGCGAGCCGGGTCGCGGCGGAAAGCGAACCGCCGCCACGCTCGAGCTCGGCGATGACGGCCGCGTAGTCCGCCGGATCGGTCACCACCGCCACGCCGGCATGATTCTTCGCCGCCGCGCGCACCATCGTCGGGCCGCCGATGTCGATGTTCTCGACCGCCGCGTCGAGGGTGCAATCGCGCCGCGCGACCGTCTGCTGGAACGGATAGAGATTGACGACGACCAGGTCGATCGGCTCGGCGCCGGCGTCCTTGATCGCCGCCATGTGGTCGGGCACGTCCCGCCGGGCAAGGAGGCCGCCGTGGATCTTGGGGTGGAGCGTCTTCAGCCGGCCGTCCAGCATCTCGGGATAGCCGGTGTAGTCGGCGACCTCGGTGATCTTGACGCCGCTCGCCGACAGCACCTTGGCGGTGCCGCCGGTGGACAGGATGCCGATGCCGAGCCGCACGAGCGCGCGCGCAAGCGCAACCACTTCAGCCTTGTCGGAGACGCTGATCAGCGCCTGCCTGATGCGGATGTCCATCGCGGGGGGCGGGTCGCGGAGGAAGGGTAGCGCGGATCGCGCTCCGCGTCACCCGTCACCCGCCGTCCGTCGATGGTCACACCTTGATCTTGTGCTGCTGGATCTTCTTCCGCAGGGTGTTGCGATTGATGCCGAGCATCTCGGCCGCGATGGTCTGGTTGCCCTCGGCCTTGTCGAGCACCGTCTCGAGCATCGGTTTCTCCACGTTCTTGAGCACCATGTCGTAGATCGATCGCGGCCGCTCGCCGTCCAGGTCCTTGAAGTACCGCTCCAGCGACTTGCGCACGGTCTCGGAGATCTCGCTCGACGTCTGCCTCATGCCGCCAACTCCTTTTGATTGTCGTAGCACGGGGATGCTTCTTGTTCCTCGAGCCCGGCGAGAAAGCGCTCGACCTCCGCGAGCTGCTCTTCGCACGACTCGAGCCGGTTCACCATTGCGCGGAACCCGGCCGAGCCGGCGAGCCCCTGCGTGGTCCAGCCGATGTGCTTGCGCGCCACCTTGACGCCGATCTCGGCCCCGTAGAACCCGTAGAGCTCTTCGAGGTGCGCGACCAGCGCCTCCCGGATCTCCCCCGCCGTCGGCGGCGCCGGCCTGCGGCCGGTCGCAAGGAAGTGCTCGATCTCCCGGAACAGCCACGGCGCTCCCTGAGCCGCGCGCCCGATCATGAGGCCGTCGGCCCCGGTGTAGTCGAGGACGCGCCTGGCGTCCTCGGGCGTCGTGATGTCGCCGTTTGCCACCACCGGCAGTCGCGTGGCCCGCTTCACCTCGCGGATGGTTTCGTACTCGGCGTGCCCCGCGTACCCGCAGGCTCGGGTACGGCCGTGGATCGCGAGGAGGTGAACGCCGCTCTCCTCCGCGATCCTCGCGACGCGCACCGCGTTGCGGCGCTCGGGATCCCACCCGGTGCGGATCTTCAGCGTCACCGGGATGTCGACGGCCTTCACGACCGCCCCCAGGATCCTTGCGACCAGGGGCTCGTCGCGCAGCAGCGCCGACCCGGCGGCCTGGTTGCAGACCTTCTTCGCCGGGCAGCCCATGTTGATATCGATGATCTGGGCGCCGCCGTCGGCCTGGTCGCGGGCGGCCGCGGCCATCAGCTCGGGGTCGGCGCCGGCGATCTGCACCGAGATCGGCGCCGGTTCGCCGCGATGATCCGTGCGGCGGCGCGACTTCTCGGTGGCGCGGAGCCGCGGGTCCGACGCGACCATCTCGGAGACCGCGAGACCGGCTCCGAATCGCTTGCAGAGGCGGCGGAAGGGTCGATCCGTGACGCCAGCCATCGGCGCGACGAAAAGATTATTCCGCAGCACGTGTGTGCCGATCCGCATGCGTCGAACGGGGAAACTTATTGTGGGAGGAGCGCGATTCTACGCTCAAACTTTTTCCGGTGGAAACAAAAAATTGTGCGCTTTGCGCGACAAGAAACCGCAGCGCTGCTCAAGCGCGCCGCGGTTGCGAGCAGGCTGCGTCCATCGATCCGAGAAAATACTGATTCACCGCAGATTTCCGCGCGAGTCTTCAAGTTGTGCGGTGTGCGCGAGGTCGGCGCGATGATTGCTTTCCGCGGCCGCGATGGAAAGCGGCGCGCGGCCCTTCCGGCGAGTCAGGGCGCGCCGCGCAGGCCGAGCATCATCCGCCGGGCGAACAGGCGGCGCGCCGGTGGGACGAGATCGAGCGCGACGAGCCCGAGACCGCGCGCGGCGCGCAGCGGCGGGCTCGGATCGCCGAAGATGCCGGCCAGGAAGTTGGTCACTCCGATCGCGGCGAGCCGGTCGACGCGCCGCCGTGCGCGATACTCGGCGAGGAAGGCCTCGCCGCCCAGCGCGGGCGGCGCCGTGCGGCGGATGAGCGCAGCGAGCTCCACCGCGTCGCGCAGCCCGAGGTTGAGTCCCTGGCCGGCGACCGGGTGCAGCGTCTGGGCCGCGTTGCCGACCGCGACCGCCCGCGGCCCGGCGACACTGGAGCGCCGGAACACGAGCCGCAACGGCATGCTCGCACGCGGTCCCACCGCGATGAAGCGGCCGAGCCGATGGCCGAAGCGCGCGCCGAGCGACGCGAGGAAGCGCTCACCACTTGCCTCGAGCAGGCGGGCGGCCTCGCCGGTGCGCACCGTCCACACGAGCGCCGAGGCGCCGTCGACGTCCGGGAGCAGCGCGAGCGGCCCGTCGTCGGTGAAACGCTCCCAGGCGATGCCGCGCCGCACGATCTCGGTGCGCACCTGCGCGACGATGGCGGTCTGACCGTAGTCCCGCATCGCAAGATCGTCACCGGCGATCTGGCCGCCGTCGGCGAGCACGAGCAGCCGCGCCGCGATCTCCCGTCGTTCGCCGCCGGTGTCGACTACCACACGGATCGCCTCGCCCTCGGGTCGCCACCCGACGACGTGTCCGGCGACGCGCTGTCCGGACGTGGCGTCGGCCAGAGCTGCAGCGAGCGCGCTGGCGTCGCAGACATAACCGAGCGCGGGCACCTCGTGGTCTTCCCGCCGGATGACGGTGCGCCCGAAGCCGCCCGCCTGGGAAACGTGGATCGTCTCGATCGGCGTCGCGGCGAACCGCCCGAACAGCCCGAGGCCCTCGAGAATCTGTCGGCTGCCGTGGGACAGCGCGATCGGTCGGAATCCCGCCGTAGGCCGCACCTCGGGCTCGGCCAACGCCACGTCGAGCCCGACGCCGCGCAAGCCCAGCGCGACGGCAGCCCCGATCGGCCCCCCGCCGGCGATCAGGACGTCGCGGGCGTCGAACTTCACTTCACCGCCCCTTTGCGGCGGCCACTCCCCCGCCGCGCTTCGGCACACTCTTGGGGGGCGGGCCCTGGGCGTCCCGGATCAACGCCTCGAGCTCGTCGATGCGCTTCGGCGCGGCCCGGGTCAGGATCTCCGAACCCGCCGCGGTGACCACCACGTCGTCCTCGATGCGGATACCGATGTTCCAGAAGCGTTCGGGCACGCCCTCGCCGGGCCGCACGTAGCACCCGGGTTCGACGGTGAGCGCCATGCCGGGCTGAAGCGGCTTCCATTGCCCCTGCTCCTTGTACTCACCGACGTCGTGCACGTCGAGCCCGAGCCAATGACCGGTCCGGTGCATGTAGAAGCGCTTGTAGTCCTCTTTCTCCAGCACCTCCTCGAGCGTCCCCTGGCACAGGCCGAGATCCACGAAGCCCCGCGCGAGCACCTTCACCGCGGCGTCATGCGGCGCGTTCCACGGGGCGCCGGGCTTCACGGCCGCGATCGCCTCCGCCTGTGCGGCCAGCACCAGCTCGTAGATGGCGGCCTGCGGGCCGCTGAACTTCCCGTTCACCGGGAACGTCCGGGTGATGTCGGACGCATAGCCGTCGAGCTCGCACCCGGCGTCGATCAACAGGAGCTCGCCGTCCCCGAGGCGCCGATCGTTGTTCCTATAGTGTAGGACGCATGCGTTCGACCCTCCGGCGACGATCGGCCAGTAGGCCGGGAACTGCGCGCCATGGCGTCGGAATTCGTACAGCAGCTCGGCCTCGATCTCGTACTCCATCGTCCCGGGACGCACCGCCCGCATCGCACGCACGTGCGCGCCGGTGGAGATCGCGGCGGCGCGGCGCATGACCGCGAGCTCGTACTCGTCCTTTACGAGCCGCATACCGTCGAGGATGACGCGCAGGTCGTGGATTTCCCCGGGAGCGGTGACGCCGGTCCGGGCGAGCCCGCGCACGTCGTTCAGCCAGCGCAGGATCCGGGCGTCCCACACCGGGTCCATGCCGGGCGCGTAGTGGAGCCGTGGTTGATCCGCCATGAGGCGCGGCAGCTCCTCGTCGAGCTTGGCGATCGAATGCGCCGCGTCGAAGCCGAACGCTTCGCGCGCCGCCTCGGGACCATACCGGAAGCCCTCCCAGAGCTCGCGCTCGGGGTGCTTCTCGCGGCAGAACAGGATCGACCTCGGCTCGGGCCCGGCGACGAGCACGAGGACCGCCTCGGGCTCCGGGAAGCCGGTGAGATAGTAGAAGTAGCTGTCGAAGCGGTAGAGGTAGTCGCTGTCCCGGCTGCGCAGCCGCTCCGGCGCCGTGGGCAGTATCGCGATCCCCGCGCCCATGCGCTCGAGCACTGCGGCGCGGCGCGCGCGATAGGGCGTAATGTCGGTCATCGGCTCTCGGGTCACCTCGAAACCTCCAGCCTGCGGATTCTCGGCCCCCGCCGGCCGCCGGGCAAGCGAGCTGAGTTCACCGGTTCACTGGCAGCGTGACGCTGTGCACCACCTTGTCGCTTCGCGCCAAGGATTTCGCGCTTGGGGCGGCCCGGCGCGCTCATGCCCGGCTTGCCTTCAGCTCGGCGTCGAGCGCCGCGAGCCGCTCGGGCGTCCCGATGTCGAGCCAGCGGCCACGGAAGTGCTCGCCGGTGACGCGACCGCGCGCCGCCGCTTCGCGAAGGAGCGGCGCGAGCGAGGCCCGGGTCCCGCGCGCGATGGCGGCGAAGAGCGCCGGCCGATAGACGCCGATGCCGCTGAAGGTCAGCATCGCGGCGCCCGCGTTCGCGACGCGCCCGTCCGACAGCGCGAAGTCGCCGCCGGGATGGTGCGACGGGTTGTCGACCAGCACCAGATGCGCCAGGGCGTCGTCGCTCAGCGCCGCCCGCAGGCGCGCGAACGGGAAGTCGGTGTGGAGATCGGCGTTCACCGCGAGGAACGGCGCTTCGCCCAGGAGCGCCATCGCGTTCGCGATGCCGCCTGCGGTCTCGAGCGCCTCGGGCTCGCGGGAGTACCGGATGCGGACGCCGAAGCGCGCGCCATCGCCGAGCGCCGCCTCGATCATCCACCCGAGCTGGGCGTGGTTGAGCACCAGCTCCTCGAAGCCCGCCGCCGCGAGCCGCTCGAGCAGCCACGCGACGACCGGCTTGCCGCCGGCCGGCAGCAGCGCCTTCGGCGTCGCGTCGGTGAGCGGACGCATCCGCTCGCCTCTTCCCGCCGCCAGGAGCATGACCCTCATATCAGAACGTGTGACGCACTTCGGGCGTCCGCCCCTCGAGCTCGTCGAGGAGCCGGGCGAGTGGGGCGAGCGCGCGGTACCGCTCCACGACCGGGCGCACGTAGCCGAGGAAGCGCGGCGTGTCCGCGAGATATTGCCGCTTGCCGTCGCGATGCGCGAGGCGGGCAAAGATGCCGGCCACCTTCAGATGGCGCTGCAGCCCCATCCACTCGAGGTCGCGCCAGAACCGGCTGAAGTCCGGGTCCACCGGCAGGCCGGCGCGGCGCGCCTTCTCCCAGTAGCGGATCGTCCAGTCGAGTACCCGCTCTTCGTCCCAACTCAGGAACGCGTCCTTGAAGAGACACGCGACGTCGTAGGTGATCGGGCCGTACACTGCGTCCTGGAAATCGAGGATGCCGGGGTTCGGCTCGCCGACCATCAGGTTGCGCGGCATGTAGTCGCGATGCACGTAGACCTTCGGCTGCGCCAGGTTGGAACCGATGATCAGCGCGAAGGCGCGGTCGAGCACCTCGCGGCTCCGCGGCGTCAACGTCACCCCGAGATGCCGGCCGAGATACCACTCCGGGAACAGCTCGAGCTCGCGGCGCAGCAGCGCCGCATCATAGGCCGGAAGCTCTCCGGGTCGCGTCGCGAGCTGCCACTTGACCAGCGCATCGGTCGCGTCGCCGAACAGCCGGGCGGGGAGCGCGTCGTCGTCGGCGCCCTGCAGGGACTCGAGGTAGGTCGTCGACCCGAGGTCGGTGAGCAGCAGGAACCCCTGCTCGAGATCCTGCGCGAGCACGCGCGGCGCATTGAGGCCGGCGCCAGCGAGGAGCCCTGCGACGTGAACGAACGGCCGGCAGTCCTCGCGCTCGGGCGGCGCATCCATGACGATGAACGTCGCGGGCGCGTCGCCGTCGGGCGCGACGCGGAAGTAACGCCGGAAGCTCGCGTCCGCCGAAGCGGGCGTGAGGGCGACGCGAGTGCCCGGGTAGCGGCGAGCGAGCCAGCGCTCGAGCTGCGCGATGCGGTCCATCCTGGCGTCGAGGCTCCCGATCGGCGTTGCCATGGCTCGGCGATTGTGCGATTTTAGCGGCCAAAAGAAGCGCCCGGTCATGCGTTGATGCCCCTTCCCGTACTTCGCGCCGCGGCAGCTGCGGCCGTTCTCGCGGTCGTCTGCGCTGCAGTCGCGGGCGGTCGGGCGCACGCGCAGGCGCAGGGGTTGCGGCTCGAGCGCTCGCTCGGCGCGGCGCCGAGCGGCCGCGGTGAGGATCTCCCGACGTTCGTCACCGCCGACCGCATCCAGGGCCTCGGCTCGGCGGAGGTCGAGGCGGTCGGCGACGTCGAGCTGCGGCGCGGCGACACGTCGCTCCGGGCCGACCGCCTCAGGTACTTCCAGGACACCGACGAGGCGGAGGCGACCGGCAACGTGCGCATCCGGATCGGGGAGGACGAGGTGACCGGTCCGCGCGCGCGGCTGCGGATCGGCGACACGACGGGCATCTTCGAGAGCCCGAGCTTCCAGATCGCGCCGCGCGACGTGCGTTCGCGGCTCAAGCAGGGGCTGCCCGCGGGACCGACCACCACCGCGACCGAGGCGACGGGCCTGCGCGTGACCACGGAAGGGCGCGGCGAGGCGAAGGCGTTCCGATTCGAAGGGGAGGAGCGCTATCGCGTCACCGACGGCACGTTCACGACCTGCCGTCCCGGGCAGGACGACTGGTTCATCCAGGCGGGCGAGCTCGATCTCGACATGGAGCGCGAAGTCGGCACCGCGCGCGACGCGCGCCTCACGTTCCTCGGGGTGTCGACGCCCAACGTCCCGTGGTTCGACTTCTCGCTGAACAACGAGCGCAAGAGCGGGTTCCTGCCCCCGGGCTTCGGCCTGCAGAGCGGCTCCGGAGCGCAGATCATCCTCCCGTTCTACTGGAACATCGCGCCCAACTACGACGCGACGATCACCACCCGCTACATGACCACCCGCGGGGTCCAGTTCCTCAACGAGTTCCGCTTCCTGCAGCCGCAATTCGTGGGCAGCGCGCGCTACGACTTCCTGCCCCATGACAAGGCCCTCAACGACGAGTACCGCTACTACGCAGGGTTCAACACCAACTGGAACCGCCAGAACGGCTGGTACGGGCTGATCAACTACAACCGGGTCTCCGACGACAACTACTTCCGCGACCTCTCGACGAGGCTCTCGATCGCCACGCAGACGTACCTGCCGCAGCAGGCGGTGGTCAACTACCTCTCCCCGTCCGGCTGGTGGAGCGCGGCCGCGAACTACCAGCGCTTCCAGACCCTGCAGGATCCGCAGAACCCGGTCCCGATCCCCTACTGGCGCGAGCCGCAGCTCACGCTGAGCGCCCTCCGGGAGACGTTGGGCGGCCTGGACGCCGGTTTCCAGGGCGAGTACGTCTACTTCGGCAACAGCGCGCTCGTCCCGACCGGGCAACGGGCCACCGTGTACCCCTACGTTGCCTGGCCGCAAACGGCCTCCTATGGTTATTTCACGCCGAAGGTCGGCGTGAGCGCCACCGTCTACGATCTCGCCACCCTCGGCGGGTTTCAGGACCAGTCGCCGAGCCGCGTCCTGCCGATCGCGAGCCTCGACACCGGCCTGTTCTTCGATCGGCCCACGCGCCTCTTCGGGACCGATTACCTCCAGACGCTGGAGCCGCGCGTCTATTATGTCTACGTGCCCTTCCGCGATCAGACCAAGCTCCCGGTGTTCGACACCACGAACGCGGACTTCAACTACTCGCAGCTCTTCCAGGACAACGCCTTCGTCGGCGGCGATCGGATCTCGAACGCGAACCAGCTGTCGCTCGCCGCGACCTCACGTTTCATCCGCCCGCGCGACGGCCAGGAGATGGCGCGCGCGATCATCGGCCAGCGCTACTATTTCACCCCGCAGAAGGTCTTCATCCCCGGCTTGCCGATCCGCACCGAGAACATCTCGCCGCTCATCATGGACGTCAGTGGACGCGTCGCGCCGAACTGGACCGTCAACCTCGGCATGCAGTACCAGTTCGGCAGCACGGGGGGCGTCGCGCAGTCCGTCGCCGGCGTCCGGTACTCGCCCGCGCCGGCGGCGGTCGCGAGCGCGGCGTATCGCTACACCAACCAGCAGCTCACCGCCGGGGCGGGGACCATCCAGAGCCTGGACGTCGCGGCGCAGTGGCCCCTCGGCCGCGGCTTCTACGGCGTCGGCCGGCTCAACTACGACTTCGTCGGCAAGAAGCTGGTCGAATCGCTCGCCGGCGTCGAATATAATGCCGGCTGCTGGATCGTCCGCGCAGTGGCGAGCCGCTTCCAGACTGCCACGGCGCAGGAGACGACGTTGTTCTACATCCAACTGGAGTTCAACGGGCTCGCCCGGATCGGCTCCAACCCGCTCGAGGCGCTCCGCCGCAGCATTCCCGGGTACACGCTCATCAACCAGTCGACTCCCGAGAGCCGCACGTACGATTTCGGAGCGATCGGTGCGGGCGAACCTCCCGCGACCGGGATGTCGGTGTCGCCGATCCGCTCCGACGTGCCGTCGGCGTACCGGGCCTACGAGTGACCATGAAGCGCGCGCTTTCGATATTGCTGCTCGGGTGCCTCGTCGGCGACGCCGCGGCCCAGCTGCGGATGCCCGGCTTCCAGCAGGCGCCGCCGGGGCCGGCCGTCTCCGGGCGACCGGCGCCGGCCGGCGGTCCGCAGCTGATCGACCGCATCGTCGCCGTCGTGAACACCGAGGTGATCACGCAGCGCGACCTTTCGGAACGGATGCTGCTGGTCGGGAACCAGCTCAAGCGGCAGGGCACGCCGGCGCCGTCGCCGGAGGTGCTGCAGCGCCAGGTCCTCGAGCGGATGATCATGGACCGCGTGCAGGTCCAGTTCGCGCGCGACAGCGGCGTGCGCGTCGACGACCTCCAGGTCGACCGCACCATGCAGCTGATCGCCGAGAACAACAAGCTGACGCTCGCCGATTTTCGTCGCACCCTCGAGCGCGAGGGCGTGTCGTACGACCGGTTCCGCGAGGACATCCGCAACGAGATCGTGATCTCGCGCCTGCGCGAGCGCGAGGTCGACAGCAAGATCCAGATCGGCGAGAGCGAGATCGACAACTTCCTCCAGGAGCTGCAGACGGGCGACGCGGGCACCCAGTTCGACCTCTCGCACATCCTGGTGCGGGTCCCCGAGAACGCGAGCCCGGAACAGGTCGACGCGCGCCTGCGGCGCGCCCAGGAAGCGCTCGCCAAGGCGCGCGCCGGCGACGACTTTGCCCAGCTGGCGGTCGGCTACTCCGATGCGCCGGACGCGCTCAAGGGCGGTGGCATGGGCTGGCGCGAGCGCGATCGCCTGCCCGAGCTTTTCGCCGACGCGCTCGTCAAGCTCAAGCCCGGCGAGGTGAGCGACGTCCTGCGGAGCCCCGCGGGCTTCCACCTCGTCAGGCTCAACGACCGGCGGGGTGGTGGCGGGTCGTTCATGGTCGAGCAGACGCGTGCGCGGCACATCCTCGCGCGCGTGAGCGAGCTCGTGTCCGAGACCGAGGCGCGGCGCAAGATCACGGTGCTGCGCCAGCGCATCGCCGAGGGTACGAACTTCGCCGAGCTCGCGCGGCTCAACTCCGACGATACCGCCTCCGCGCAACGGGGCGGCGAGCTCGGCTGGACGGTGCCCGGCGACCTGGTGCCGGAGTTCGAGCGCGCGATGAACGCGCTGAAGATCGGCGAGCTGTCGGAGCCGGTGCGCTCGCCGTTCGGATACCACATCATCCAGGTCGAGGAGCGGCGGACCGCCGACCTCTCTTCGGACCGCAAGCGCATCGAGGCGCGCCGGGTGCTCCGCGACCGCCGGGCCGACGAGGCGTACCAGGAATGGCTCCGGCAGCTCCGGGATCGCTCCTACGTCGACTACCGGCTGGACGAGCGGTGATGCCCGGCGATGGGTAAAGCGAAGCGCCGCGCAGCACCACCGGCCGATCCCGCGCAACCCACGATTCGTCCCCCGGTCATCGCCGTCACCTCCGGCGAGCCCGCCGGCATCGGCCCCGACGTCTGTCTCGCGCTTGCCGGCCGCGCGTTCGGGGCGCGCGTCGTGGTGCTCGGCGACCGCGCGGTCCTCGCCGCGCGCGCCGCCCGGCTCGACCGTGACGTTCCGCTCGCGGACTTCGATGCCGCCAGGGCCCCTTCGGCCGGGGCGCTCGAAGTCCTGCACCGGCCAGCGGCCGCGCCGGTCACCTCGGGACGTCTCGACCCCGCGAATAGCCGCTACGTTCTCGCGCTGCTCGACGCCGCAGTCGACGGTTGCCTGGCCGGTGCGTTCGACGCGCTCGTGACCGCGCCGGTGCAGAAGAGCGTCATCAACGACGCCGGCATTCCGTTCACGGGCCACACCGAGTATCTCGCCGCGCGCGTCGGCGCGGACGTCGTGATGATGCTCGTGGGCGGAGGCCTGCGCGTGGCGCTCGCGACCACCCATCTCGCGCTCGCGGACGTGGCGGGGGAGATCACGCGGGCGGGGCTGGAGCGCACGCTCCGCACCGTCGATGCGGAGCTGCGCCGGCGCTTCGGCATCGCCCGGCCGCGCATCCTCGTCGCCGGGCTCAATCCGCACGCCGGCGAGGCAGGCTACCTCGGTCGCGAGGAGATCGACGTCATCGCCCCGGTGGTCGGGAAGCTCGCGCGCGAAGGGCTCGCTGTGCGCGGCCCGCTTCCCGCGGATACCCTGTTCACGCCGCGCGAGCTGCGCGACGCCGATTGCGTGCTGGCGATGTACCACGACCAGGGATTGCCGGTGCTCAAGCACGCGTCGTTCGGCCGGGGCGTCAACATCACGCTCGGCCTGCCGTTCGTGCGGACCTCCGTCGACCATGGCACGGCGCTCGATCTCGCCGGCACCGGCAAGGCCGACCCGTCCAGCCTGTTCGAGGCGATCGAGCTGGCGGTCGAGATGGCCGGGCACGAGCGTCGCCGCGCGTGACCCACGTCCCCCGCAAGCGCTACGGCCAGCACTTCCTCCACGACCGCGGCGTGATCGCGAAGATCGTCGCGGCGGTCGATCCGCAGCCCGGCGACGCGATCGTCGAGGTCGGCCCCGGAACGGGCGCGCTCACCGCGCCGCTGCTCGATCGCGTCACGCGCCTCGAAGCGATCGAGATCGACCGCGACCTCGCGGCGCGGCTCGAGGCCGAGCATCCGCGCCTCGTCCTCCACCGCGGCGATGTGCTCAAGTTCGACTTCGCGCGGCTCCCGGTGCGCCTCCGCGTGATCGGGAACCTGCCCTACAACGTCTCGACGCCGGTCCTGTTTCGCCTGGTCGACGTCGCCGATCGGCTGCGCGATGCGCACTTCATGCTGCAGCGGGAGGTCGTTGATCGGATGGTGGCCGCGGCCTCGACCTCGGAGTACGGCCGGCTGTCGGTGATGCTCCAGTACCGCTTCGAGATGCGGAAGCTGTTCGACGTGAAACCGGGGGCATTTCGCCCGTCGCCGAAGGTGGACTCGGCGGTCGTGCGGCTGGTGCCGCGGCCCGGGGGGCTCGGCGCGAAGGACGCGGCGACGCTCGGACGGGTCGTCACCGCCGCATTCACCAAGCGCCGGAAGCAGCTGCGCAATGCGCTCGCCGGAGTCGTCGATGAAGACGGGTTGCGCGCGCTCGGAATCGATCCGCGTTTGCGGCCGGAGAACCTCGGGGTCCAGCAATACGTGGCGATCGCCAACGCGGTCGCGTCGGCCGCCGGCAGCTAGTCGCGCTGGATCAGCTCGATCTTGTAGCCGTCGGGGTCTTCGACGAAGGCGATCACCGTGGTGCCGCCCTTGACCGGCCCGGCCTCGCGCGTCACCTTGCCGCCGCGCTTCTTGACCTCCGCGCACGCCTTGCCGGCGTCCGGTACGGCGAGCGCGACGTGGCCGTAGGCCGTACCGAGCTCGTACCGGTCGACGCCGTAGTTGTAGGTGAGCTCGAGCACCGCCGTCTTGTCCTCGTCGTCGTAGCCGACGAACGCGAGCGAATACTTCTGGTCCGGGCGGTCGGTGGTGCGAAGCAGCTTCATGCCGAGCACGTCGGTGTAGAACTTCACCGCGCGGTCCAGGTCGCCGACTCGCAGCATGGTGTGCAGGATTCGCATCGTTGTTCCTCTCTAGAGGTCCGGGATCAGGTGCCCGCGGTCGCGAAGCTCCCGCCGCGCCCGCTCGTAATCGCGGCACACCGACCCGACCAGGCGCCAGAACGCCGCCGAGTGGTTCATGTGCCGCAGGTGGGCGAGCTCGTGGACGACGACGTAGTCGACGAGCCGGGGCTCGAAGTGCACGAGCTTCCAATGGAGGAGCACCCGTCCGCGGCCATCGAGCGCCTGGGTGCAGCTGCCCCACTGGGAGGCGGCGTTCGACAAGCCCACTTCAGGGAGGAGTACGCCCATCGCCGGTGCGCAGGCGGCGACCCGCTCGCGATACAGCGCGAGCGCCGCGGCGCGCAGCCATTCGACGACGGTCTCGCGCAGGCGCGGGGCGGCCGCGAACGCGATCGCCGGAACCTCCAGGCGATCCCCGGCGAGGCGGGTGCGACCCCATGCGGTGCGGGCAAGGGCGAGGTCGCGTCCGAGGTACGGGAACCGGGCGCCCTCCTGCCAGAGGAACGGCGGCCTGATATTGCGGCGGACCTCGTCGAGGCGCTTCAGCACCCAGCGCTGCTTCTCGCGGATGAACGCCTCCACCTCGGCGATCGTCGCCCAGCGCGGCGCCGCGGCCACCAGGCCGTGCTCCTCGATGGCGATGCCGATCGTGCGCCGGCGGGCGCGGCGGAACCAGTAGGGGAGCACCCGGGTCCCGAGCTGGAGGTGTCGCAGCCGCCCCGGCGCGCTGCGGCGTCGGCCCCTTCAGCTCGCGCCGGCCCGGCGCGGCGAGAAACGGCAGCTCGAGCTGCACCTCAGACGCCCTTGTCGAGCGGGGTGGCATAGCGCAGCGAAGCGGGGGGCGTCACGACCGCCGCAGGCGGCGTGAGCTGTTGCATCTCCCCCTCGATCCAGTCCTCGACACGCTGCGTCACCTGCTCCGCCGTGAGGTCGGTGGTGTCGATCGCGGGCCCGATCACGACGGTGACCTTCCCGGGATACTTCCGGAACGAGTTGCGCGGCCAGACGAGGCCGGCGTTGTGCGCGACCGGCAGCACGCTTGCCCTGTTGTTCACCGCGATCACGGCGCCCCCCAGCTTGTAGATGCCGCGCCGGCCGACCGCCACGCGCGTACCCTCGGGGTACACCATGATCGAGAAGCCCTGCCCGAGGCGCTCCCCGCCGAGCTCGATCAGCCGCTGCATCGCCACCTTCCGCTGCGCGCGGTTGATCGCGATCGGGCTCATCAGGCCGAGTCCCCAGCCGAGGAACGGGATCCAGAGCAGTTCCCGCTTGATCACGTACACGTGCGGCGGGAAGATCGCGCTGTAGGCGATCGTCTCCCACGCCGACTGGTGCTTCGAGAGGATCACGCACGGCGCGCGCGGGACGTTCTCCAGGCCGCGCACCTCGTGCTCGATGCCGAGCAGCCGGCGGATCAACCACAGCGCGGTCCGATTCCAGCCGATGATCACGCGGTAGCGCGTGAGCCGCGAGAACGGCGCCGACAGCATCACGATCGCCCAGTAGAACGGCGTGAACGCGATCAGGATCACCAGAAAAAGCGCGGAGCGGAGCGCGATCACTGGGCGAGCGCCGCCGCGACCGCGGCGAGATCCGGATAGACCCGCGTGCCCTCCGGCAGCCCGCCGGCCTCGAGGGTCTTCGCGCCCTTGCCGGTCAGCACCAGGATCGGCAGGGCCTTGACCGCCGCCGCGGCCTGGAGGTCGCGCAACGAATCGCCGACGGCGGGCACGTCCTCGAGCGGCATGGCGAGCCGCTCGCCGATCTCGACCAGCATCCCCGGGCTCGGCTTCCGGTAGCGGGACTCGGACTCGGCCGTGTCGGGGCAGTAGAAGATCGCCTCGATGCGTCCGCCCGCCTGGTTGACCTGTTTGTGCATCTTGGCGTTGATGGCGTTCAACGTCGCCATGTCGAACAGCCCGCGGCCGATGCCGGACTGGTTGGTCGCCACGACCACGCGGTAGCCGGCCTGCGTGAGGCGGGCGATCGCTTCGAGGCTGCCCGCGATCGGCTTCCACTCCTCCGGGCCCTTGATGAAGCCGGGGCTGTCGAGATTGATGACGCCGTCGCGGTCGAGGATGATGAGCTTCACGGCCGGCAGGTGTCGCGAGACAGGGACGCGGCGAAGTTTAATCCAGGCCCGTGGCCGCGGTCATGCGGCGAGCTTCGAGAGGTCGGCGACCCGGTTCATCGCCTGCCGGAGGTCCGCGAGCAGCGCCAGCCGGTTCTGCCGCAGCGCCGAATCGTCGACCATGACCATGACCGTGTCGAAGAAGGCGTCCACCGGCGTCTTGAGCACGGCGAAGGTCTGCAGATAGCCGGTGAAATCGCCGCGGTCGAAACGAGGCGTGGCCTGCTGCGACGCGCTCCGGAGCGCGTCGAAGAGCGCGCGCTCCCCGGGCTCCTTGAGCATCTTCGCCTCGGCGTTCTGGAACGATTCGCCTTTCGCGGCCGCCTGCCGGAGGATGTTCGCCACGCGCTTGTTCGCTGCGGCGAGGCTTTCCGCCTCGGGGAGACCGGCGAACGCCCGCACCGCGGCGAGCTGGTGCGGAACGAGGTCGAGCCGCATCGGCCGCATGCAGAGCACCGCCTCCACCTCGTTCGCGCTATAGCCGGCGTCGCGGAGATAGCCGCGCAGACGCTCGAGAATGAACGTCTCCACCTCGGCGCGCGCGTCGCTCAGCACCCCGGGCGGATGGACCGCGAATGCCGCGGCCGCCAGGTCCGAGAGCAGCAACGGCAAGCTCTGCTCCACGAGAATGCGCACCACGCCGAGCGCCTGCCGGCGCAGGCCGAACGGGTCCTTGTCCCCGGTCGGTTGCTGGCCGATGCCGAACAGCCCGACCAGCGTGTCGAGCTTGTCGGCGAGCGCAACGCTGGCGCCGATTCGGTCCCCCGGCAGGGTGTCGCCGGCAAAGCGCGGGTGATAGTGCGCCTCGATCGCCGCCGCGACCGTCTCGGGTTCGCCGTCGTGCCTGGCATAGTGCATGCCCATGATCCCCTGCAGCTCGGGGAACTCGCCGACCATCCCGGTGAGAAGATCGGCCTTGCACAGGTGCGCGGCGCGGCGCGCCAGCGTTTCATCTGCGCCGAGCTGGCGCGCGATCAGCCCGGCGAGCTGCTCGATCCGCGCCACCCGGTCGAGCTGGGTGCCGAGCTTGTTCTGGAACACCACGTTCGCCAGCCCCGGCACCCGCGACTGAAGGGAACTGCGCCGGTCCTGGTCGTAGAAGAACTTGGCGTCGGCGAGCCGGGCGCGCAGCACCCGTTCGTTGCCGCGCACGATGTTGCCGGGGTGCGCGATCTCCATGTTGGAGACGATGAGGAACCGGTTGAGCAGCTTTCCCTTCCCGTCCACCAGCGGGAAGTATTTCTGGTTCTGCTTCATCGTGAGCATCAGACATTCCTGGGGCACCTCGAGGAACGCCTTCTCGAAATGGCCTTCGTACACGGCCGGCCACTCGACGAGCGCGGTAACCTCGTCGTAGAGCGCGTCGTCGGCGGCGATCGACGCACCCCCCGCGGCGGCGGCGAGATCGGTGCGGATCTTGCGTGCGCGCAGCTCGAAGTTCGCGATCACCTTGCCCTCGCGCTCGAGCAGCCCCTCGTAGTCGTCGGCACGGGGAATCTCGATCGCGCCCTTGCCCAGGAAGCGGTGCCCGTGCGTCCTGCGTCCGCTCTCCTGACCGAGGACCCTGCCGGGGACCACGCGATCGCCGTGGAGCATCACGAGGCCGTGCACGGGTCGGACGAACGCTTCGTCGTGATCGCCCCAGCGCATTGCTCGAAGGCTGCTCGATGCCTTGCGGAGCGCGTCGGCCACCTTGCGATCGAGCCCGGCGTCGAGAGGGCCGCCCGGAACCACCTCCCGCGAGGCGAACACTTCCTGCTTCCCGTCGTGAATCCGCTCGAGCTTCTCGACCGGTACGCCGCGCTTCCTGGCGAACCCGAGGAGGGCAGCGGTCGGCTTGCCGTCGGCGCCGAGGCCTGCCTTGACCGAAGGACCGGTCGCGAGGTCGGGGCGATCGGGCGACTTCGCAGCGGCCTCGCGGACCAGCACGCCCAGGCGGCGTGGGGTTGCGTATACGGTGAACGTCCCGTCGGCGGGCGCGAAGCCCTCCGCCCGGAGGTGGGCGACCAGCGCCTCGGCGAACGTGTAGCCGAGATGCCGCAGCGCCTTGGGCGGCAGCTCCTCCGTCAGCACCTCGACGAGCAGCGACGTCGTCATCAGGCGGCTTTCCCGAGCATCGGAAACCCTAGCTTCTCGCGCGACTCGTAGTACGCCTGCGCCACGGCCCGCGCCAGCGCTCGCACCCGGCCGATGAACGCCGCACGCTCGGTCACCGAGATGGCGCCGCGCGCATCGAGCAGGTTGAAGGTGTGAGAGGACTTGATGACCATCTCGTAGGCGGGGAGGGCGAGCCCGGCCTGGATCAGCCGCTTCGCCTCCCGCTCATAGTCGCCGAACTGTCCGAGGAGCCACTTCGGGTCGGCGGCCTCGAAGTTGTACTTCGACTGCTCGACCTCGTTCTGGTGGTACACGTCGCCGTAGGTTACGCCCGGCGTCCAGACGAGATCGAAGACGTTCTCGACGCCCTGCAGGTACATTGCGAGCCGCTCGAGCCCGTAGGTGATCTCGCCGAGCACCGGCTTGCACGGCAGGCTCCCGACCTCCTGGAAGTAGGTGAACTGCGTCACCTCCATGCCGTCCAGCCACACCTCCCAGCCGAGGCCCCAGGCACCGAGCGTCGGCGACTCCCAATCGTCCTCGACGAAGCGGATGTCGTGCTCGGCGGAGTTGATGCCGAGTGCACGCAGCGAGTCGAGGTAGAGCGCCTGGATGTCGTCGGGCGAGGGCTTCAGCACCACCTGGTACTGGTAATAGTGTTGCAACCGGTTCGGGTTGTCGCCGTAGCGGCCGTCCTTGGGCCGGCGCGAAGGCTGCACATAGGCGGCCTTCCAGGGCTCCGGGCCGATCGCGCGCAGAAAGGTCGCGGTGTGGAACGTGCCCGCCCCGACTTCGAGGTCGTACGGCTGGAGCAGCGCGCAGCCGCGTTCACCCCAGAACTGCTGGAGACGGAGAATGACGTCCTGGAAGTGCATCTAGGCGGCGCGGCGCTCCGCCGAACGGGAAGACCGCATGACGAAGACGTCCATCCCGAGCACACCGAACGTCACGTCGTCAAGTACGTGTTCGACGGTCGGTTCGCGGCCCCCGGCCCCCAGCGCGACGTAGAGCGGCAACAGGTGCTCGTCGGTCGGGTGGTTGCGCGCGGCGTGCGGCGCGCGGGCGCGGTAGTCGAGCAGCGCTTCGAGGTCGCGCCGCGCGAGCGCGTCGACGAGCCACGCACGGAACGCCTGCACCCAGGCCGGCACGTTCTCGTTCTCCCGTGCGCGCCACTGCACTTCGCGCAGGTTGTGCGTTGCGCTACCCGAGCCGAGGATGAGCACGCCGTCGTCGGCGAGTGGGGCGAGCGCCGTTCCGAGCCGGTGGTGATGCGCTGGACCGCGCCCCGGCTGGATCGAGACCTGCGTCACGGGGACGTCCGCCTGCGGATACATGAACCGCAGGGGCACCCACGCGCCGTGATCGAGCCCGCGCTCCGGGTCGAGCGCGGCGTCGAACCCCGACGCGGCAAGCAGCTCGCGCGCGCGGGCCGCAACCGCCGGCGCGCCGGGCGCGGGATACTGGATCTCGAACAGCGGCTGCGGGAATCCGCCGAAGTCGTGAATCGTCTCGGGGCGCGATGCCCCGCTCACCGTCGGCCGCGATGTCTCCCAATGCGCGGATGCGACGAGGACCGCCTCCGGACGCGGGAGCGACGCCGCGAGCCTCGCGAGCGCCGGGCCGGTCGAACCGGGGTCGAGCGCGAGGGTCGGCGAGCCGTGGGACACGAAGACGGAAGGAAGCGCACCCATGGCCGCGATTATGCGTTCCCGGGACGTATTTTGCCCGCGCTCGCGCGCAACGACAGTTGTCAAAGTATATAGTTGCCGCGACGGAGCCCCCCAGCCCGCCGCGTTGGCGGGCGAGCCGGGCGCCGCAGGCAGAGCCCTCCCAACCGCGATGATCGAAGAGGCAGCGCGATGAGCGATCCGATCTGGATCACCGAAGCCGAGGTGGTGGAGCTGATCGATCTCGGCGAGGCGATCGCCGCGCTCGAGCGCGCGCTCGCCGAGGAGGCCGCCGGACGCGCCCACAACATGGTCAAGACCCACGTCGGCTGGGGCGAGGCCAACCTGCACGCGATCGGCGCGGTGTTCACGGGCGTGAAGCTCGCGGCGACCAAGACCTGGGCGCATACGCCGGGCGGCGCGACGCCGCTGCTCATCGTGATCGATGCCGACGACGGTTCGCTGAAGTGCATCATCGAGGCGTTCGCGCTGGGCCAGCTCCGCACCGGCGGGATCTCGGGCGTCGCCACCGACCGGCTCGCCGCGAAACAGGCCGACGAGCTCGCGATCATCGGCACCGGCAAGCAGGCGCTGCTGCAGGTGGCCGCGGTCCACGCCGTGCGCCCGCTGCGCCGCCTGCGCGTCTTCAGCCCGCGGTCCGAGAGCCGCCGTCAGTTCGCCGACCGGGTGCGCGCGGAGCTCGGGCTCGAGGCCCGCGACTTCGGGTCGGTCGCCGCGGCGGTGGAGGGTGCACCCATCGTCACGCTCGTGACACGCGCGACCGAGCCGTTCCTCACCGCAGCCATGCTCGCCCGCGGCACGCACGTGAACGCGGTCGGCGCCATTACGCCGGAGCGCGAGGAGTTCGCGCAGGACCTGTTCGACCGCGCGACCCGGATCGTGGTCGACAGCCTGCCGGCGGTGCACCGGCTCGCGCGGGAATTCATGACCCAATTCGGCCCGCCGGGTCCGCGCTGGGACAAGATAATGCCGCTCTCGCGCGTGGTCGCCGGCGGCATCCGGCGCGAGGCCGGGGACGACCTGACGCTGTTCAAGGCGATGGGGATGGGCATTTCCGATCTCGCCCTCGGCGCCGAGATCTACGCGCGGGCGGTGACCGCCGGCAAGGGCCGGCCCTTTCCGCACCCGCAGCGGGCGAAACCGCGCATCCGGGCCGCGAGCCTCGCCTGAGAAGGCACTAGGAGCAAGCCATGAACGATCTGCGCAAACCGTTCCAGCAGCTGAGCGGCCGGTTCGTCGATGCGACGGGCGAGCGGCCGCGCGCGAACAACCTCTGGCCGCCGATCGTGGTCACCAAGCGGGAGATCGACGCCGAGGTCGAGCGGCTCGCGAGCCTCACTGCCCCGGCGGACGGCCGGCGCGAGTCGCTGATCGTCCATCCGCTCGCGGCCGGCGACACGCCCGGCTTCGCGCCCGGAATCCAGGTGAAGCTCTCAGTGCTGAAGCCCGGCGAGACGACGCAGGCGTTCCGGCACAACGCGACCGAGGTGAACTTCTGCATCGGCGGAACCGGGCACACGGTCGTCGCCGGCCGGCGCATCGATTTCCGGCGCTACGACGTCTGGAACCACCCGTCGTACGCGACCTACTGGCACGTGAACGACGGCGCCGATCTCCAGGTGCGGCTGACGTACTCGAACATCCCGCTGCTGCAGCACCTGGAGGTCTACCTGCCGGAGTTCGATCCTGCGGCCGAGACCGCAGCCGTTCACGAGTCCGAGGAGAAGCGCGACGATCCGCGCCGCAAGAGCCCGTTCGGGATGTTCCCGATCGGGGAGGACGGCGGGATGCTGATGCCGTACGAGATCCTGATCAACCCGCAGGCGGTCGAATCGAAGCCGCTGCACTTCCCGTGGGAGACGGTGAAGCGCGAGCTCGACAAGCTCGAGCAGCTCGGCAGCGACTACGTCGGGCGGCGGCTCTACATGATGTACAACCCGATGACCGGGCGGATGAACGGCATCACGCCGAGCTTCTTCGCCACGATGACGATCCGTCCGCCGAAGATCGTCGACCGGCCGCACCGGCACGTCTCGGCGGCGATCAACTACTACTTCAGCGGCCGCGGCTACTCGGTCGTCGCCGGGAACCGGTACGAGTGGCAGGCGGGCGACCTGATGCTCTCGGCGCCGGGCTGGGCGGTCCACAACCACGCCTCGTACGACGACTACGTCTACGAGCTCACCGTCCAGGACCAGCCGCTGAACATCTACATGGAGTCGCTGCTCTGGCAGGAGGACCTGAAGCACCCGGCGGCGCTGCTCGGCTCGGAGGTCGGGTTCGGCACCAACCGGGGCAAGCTGGCAGCGTGAGGGCATGAGCGCGCCGGGCCGCCCCAAGCGCGAATCCTTGTCGCGCAGCGACAAGGTAGCCGAATGAACCGCGTGCGCCTTACCCTCGCGCTCGGCGACTACGACCACACGCGCGACGTCGCGCAGGGCGTGGTCCGGCCGGACGGGATCGAGCTCGTCTGGCTCAACCTTCCGGTCGAGGAGATCTTCTACCGGTTCACGAAGTACCGCGAATGGGACGTCACCGAGCTCTCGTTCGCAAAGTACGTCTCGCTCCGCTCGCAGGACGACACGAGCGTCGTTGCGCTGCCGGTATTCCCGTCCCGCGTGTTCCGGTTGTCCTCGATCTACATTCGTCCCGACGGGCCGGTCAAGGCGCCTGCCGATCTCGCCGGCAAGCGCATCGGCGTGCCCGAGTGGGCGCAGACGGCGGCGATGTACAGCCGCGGCTACCTCGCGCACGAGCTCGGCCTGAAACTCGCCGACATCGAATGGGTCCAGGCGGGGGTCAACGAGCCCGGCCGGGTCGAGAAGGTGGCGCTGAAGCTCCCGCCCGGGCTGCGGCTCCGCCCGGCGCCGGACAAGACGCTCGGTGGGATGCTGCTCGCGGGAGAGCTCGACGCCGTGCTCTCCGCCCGCCCGCCCCGGGCGTTCGCCGAAGGCAAGCTGACGCGGCTCTACCCGGCCTACCGCGCGGCCGAGGAAGCGTACTTCCGCAAGACCGGCGTGTTCCCGATCATGCACGTGGTCGCGCTCCGGCGCGAAGTGCTCGATCGCGATCCCTGGGTCGCGATGAACCTGCTCAAGGCGTTCGAGGAGGCGAAGCGGCGCTCGCTCGCGCGCCTCGCCGAGGTGACCGCGTCGCATGCCCCGCTCGCCTGGCTCGGGGACTACGTCGCGCAGCTTGGCCGCGTGTTCGGCGACGACCCGTTTCCGTACGGCCTCGAGCCGAACCGCCGCACGCTGGAAGCGTTCCTGCAGTTCGCTTTCGAGCAGGGCGTCTGCCACCGGAAGCTCTCGCCGGAAGAGTTGTTTCCACCACAGGTCCTGACCTCTTTCAAGGTGTGACATGGACGTGAACAAGCGCGCAGTGCTGCAACCCCTCCGCGAGGAGAAACCCGCCGCCGCGGCGCCGACGAGCTACTGGGGGAGCGACGCGGTCGCGGCGACGTTGCGGGCCCTCGACATCCCGTTCATCGCCCTCAATCCGGGGGCGAGCTACCGGGGCCTGCACGACAGCATCGTCAACTTCCTCGGGAACGAACGGCCGCAGATGCTGCTCGTGCTGCACGAGGAGCACGCGGTCGCGATCGCCCACGGCTACTACCGGGTGTGCGAGCGGATGATGGCCGCCGCGGTGCACGCGAACGTCGGGCTGATGCACGCGACGATGACGATCTTCAACGCCTGGTGCGACCGGGTGCCGGTCCTAGTGCTCGGCGCGACCGGACCGGTCGACGCGGCAAAGCGCCGGCCGTGGATCGACTGGACCCACACCGCGCGCGACCAGGGCGCGCTCGTGCGCGACTTCACGAAGTGGGACGACCAGCCGGCATCGGCGCCCGCCGCTCAGGAGTCGGTGCTGCGCGCCGCGCTGCTGGCGCGCACCGCGCCGTGCGGGCCGGTCTACGTCTGCCTCGACGCCGGGCTGCAGGAGTCCCGGCTCGACGCGCTGCCGCCGGTGGCCGACCCGACCCGCTACCGGCCGCCGCCGCCCGCGCAGCCGGCGCCGGAGCTCGTGCTGCGCGCCGCGCAACTTCTCGAGCGTGCGAAGCGGCCTCTCATCCTCGCCGGCCGCGTCGGCCGGAGCGAGGCGGCATGGGCGAGCCGGGTCGCGCTCGCGGAGCGGCTCGGCGCGCGCGTGCTCACGAACCTGAAGCAGGCGGCGGCCTTCCCGACCGATCATCCGCTCCACGCCGCCCCGCCGGCGACGTTCCTGACGCCGGGCGGCGCGGAGGCGATTCGCAGCGCCGACGTGATCCTGAGCCTCGACTGGCTCGACGTCGCGGGCACGCTCAAGACGGCGTACGGCACGACCGAGGTCCCCGCGAAGGTCATCCAGGTGTCGGTCGATTTGTACAGCCACCGCGGCTGGAGCATGGATTACCAGGGTCTTCCCCCGGTCGACTGCCATCTCCTCGCGGAGCCCGACGTCGCGGTGCCGCTGCTGCTCGAGGCAATCGGCCGTCGCACGGGGCCGCGCGCGGCGGGGAGCAAGCCCGCCCACGTGGCCGCGGCGCCCGCGGGCGGCGAGCCGACGGTCGCTTCACTTGCCGCAGCACTGAACGAGGCGCTCGGCGATGCCGAGGCGTCGTTCCTGCGCGTGCCGCTCAGCTGGGACGGCGCGTACCGCGCATTCCGCCATCCGCTCGATTTCCTCGGCTACGACGGCGGCGCCGGCGTCGGCTCGGGGCCGGGCATGGCGGTCGGCGCGGCCCTCGCGCTGCGCGGCTCCGGCCGTGTCCCGGTCGCGGTCATGGGCGACGGCGACTACCTCATGGGGGTGACGGCGCTCTGGACGGCGACGCACTACCGGATCCCGCTGCTCGTCGTCGTCGCCAACAACCGCTCGTTCTTCAACGACGAGCTGCACCAGGAGCGCGTCGCGGCCGAGCGCGGGCGCCCGGTCGAGAACCGCTGGATCGGTCAGCGCATCGCCGAACCCGACATCGACCTCGCGGCGATGGCGCGCGCCCAGGGCGCCGCCGGCTTCGGCCCGGTCACCGAGGGGGCGAAGCTGGTGGCGGTGCTCCGCGACGCGATCGACGCGGTGCGCGGCGGCGCGGTCGCGGTCGTCGACGCCCGGGTCGCGACGGGCTATGCCGGCTCGATGTCGGGCGGCATGATGCGCACCGGCAAGGCGGAGGGAAAATCATGAGACCGACACGCGTCGCCGCCGCCGCGCTCGCCGCGGTGGTGCTCGCCGGCGCGACGGCCTCGCTCGCGCAGTATCCCTCGCGTCCGGTCCGGATCGTCGTCACGATTCCGCCCGGCGGTGCCCCGGATCTGACCGCCCGCATCGTGGGCGAGAAGATCGCGGCCGGCCTCGGGCAGCCGGTCGTGATCGAGAACCGGCCCGGCTCGAACGGCAACATCGCCGCCGAGCTCGTCGCGAAGAGCCCTCCCGACGGGTACATGCTGCTGCTCGGCGCGGATTCGCTCATGACGATCAACCCGCACGTCTACAGCCGCATGCCGATCGACATGCAGCGCGACCTCGTGCCGGTGGCCTCGCTCGTGTCGAACATGTTCGTGCTGTCGGTGAACCCGTCGCTGCCGGTGACCACGTTCCAGGAGTTCGTCGAGTACGCACGGAAGGCGAATCCCCCGCTGCACTACGCATCCGGGGGCAACGGGAGCCAGCACCAGTTCATGATGGAGGCGCTCAAGCAGCGCGCCGGGATCAATCTCGTCCACGTGCCGTACAAGGGGGGCGCGCCGGCGACTACCGCGACGGTGGCCGGCGAGGTCGCGGCGATGTTCGCCGGCACGTCGACGGCGCCGCAGATCAAGGCCGGGCGGCTGCGCGCGCTGGCGGTGACCGGGGCGAAGCGCTCGGAGCTTTTCCCCGACCTGCCCGCGATCGGTGAGGTCTATCCGGGCTACGAGATGACGATCTGGCTCGGCCTGTTCGCGCCCGCCGGTACGCCCGAGCCGGTCCTCGCTCGCCTCCGCGAGGAGATCGCGAAAGCGCTCGCCTCGCCGGACGTCAAGGACAAGCTCAACAACGCCGGCGGGCTGCAGGCGTTCCCGACCTCGCCGGCGGAGTTCGCGGCGCTGATCAGGAGCGACTACGACAAGTACGGCAAGCTCGTGCGTGATGTCGGCGTGAAGATCGACTGACGCACGCCACGCTCACTCCTCCTTGACCCCCGCTTCGCGGATCACCTTGCCCCAGCGCGCGTAATCCTCACGGATCAGCCTCGCCAGGTCCTCGGGCGAGCCGGTCGAGAGGTCGATGCCCTGCGGCACCAGCCGCGCCCTGACGTCGGGCAGACCGAGGATCCGGCTCACCTCGGCATTCACCTTCGCGATCACCTCGGGCGGCGTCTTCGCTGGCACGAACAGGCCGATCCAGGGGTAAAGCGCGAAGCCCGGAACGCCCGCTTCCGCCACCGTGGGCACGTCGGGAACCTGATCGAAGCGCTGCGAAGCGGCAGTCCCGAGCACCCGCAGCTTGTCGGCGCGGATGTGCGGAAGGAGCGAGTTCGCGGCGCCGATCCAGACCTGGATCCGGCCGGCCAGCAGGTCCGTCACCGCCGGCGCGGCGCCCTTGTAAGGCACGTGGTTCATTTTCGTGCCCGAGAGCTGGGTGAGCAGCGTGCTGCCGAGGAACTGCGGGCTGCCGGTGCCCGAGGAGCCGAAGTTGAGCTCGCCTGGCCTCGACTTCGCGTAGGCGACCAGCTCGGACACCGAGTTCGCCGGCACCGACGGATGCACCACGAGCAGGAACTGGATGCGCGCGAGCAGCGTGACGGGCACGAGGTCGGCGAGCGGATCGAAGGACTGCTTGCCAAGATGCGGATTGACCACGAACACGTTGTCGGGCGCGACCAGCCAGGTGTACCCGTCGGGCGCGCTCTTGGCCACCAGCTCCGAGGCGATGTTCTGGCTGGCGCCGGGCCGGTTCTCCACCACCACCGGCTGCGGCCAGACCCCTTGGAGCCCCTGCGCGATGGTGCGCGCGATGAGGTCCGGCGAGCCGCCGGGCGGCAGCGCCACGATCACGCGCACCGGCCGCTCGGGAAAACCCTGGGCCGAGGCCACTGACGATAACAACGCAAGTACGCCTGCTGAAAGCCATTTCATGGCTTCAACCCTCTCTGGTTGCGTACGCTCAGCCGGGGAAGGCTACTGGGTCGACTGAGGCTTGTCGAGCGCGAGCCGGTTTGTGACCAACTCAGATTGGGTCCCGTTCCTGCCCCGCCCGCTCCAACGCGGCGCTTGACATTGGGCCGCAAGCGATTATGCTGATGTCATAATATGCCAAATGCATAGCGCCGGCCGGGCGGGCGGCGCCCACCCGTCAGGAGGAGACATGAATCGAACCGCAACGGCCGTGGCGCACCGGTTCACGCGACGGCGGGTGCTCGGCGCCCTCGGCGCGGGCGCCGCCGTCGCTTCAGGCGTGGTCGGCATCGGCGGGGCGCACGCACAGCAGATGCGGCCGCGGCGCTTCGTCCTGCGCGAAGACCGGTTTGGGCGCCTCTTCCCGCGGCTGCCGCCCTTCGCCGAGGCGAGCGACAAGCTCACCGCCGCGCTGATGGAGCTCGGCAAGCCGGGGGGGATCATGGACGCGCTGGATGGGCAGCCGGACGAGGCCAATCCCGACAACCCCACCCACACGGCGGGGACGACGTTCATGGGTCAGTTCATCGACCATGATCTCACCTTCGATCTGACGTCCAAGCTCGGGGTCCCGAGCGAGCCGCTCCGCTCGCCGAACCTGCGGTCGCCGGCGTTCGACCTCGATTCGGTGTACGGCGGCGGGCCGCGCGAGGACCCGGAGCTCTATGAGGTGCGCGACGCGCTCGGCCGGCGCCGCGGATCGGAGCCCGGGATCAAGCTGCGGATCGAGAGCGGCGGGACGGCCGAGGACCTGCCGCGCGGCGCCGACGGCGTCGCGATCATCTCCGACCCGCGCAACGACGAGAACATGATCATCGCCGGGATGCACGCGGCGGCGATCATGTTCCACAACAAAGTCGTCGACGTCGTCGAGAAGTCCGACCGCCGCGACACGCCGGGGGAGGTCTTCAGGAAGGCGCAGCGGCTGACCCAGTGGCACTACCAGTGGATGGTCGTACACGAGTTCATGCCGCTCTTCATCGGGCAGGCGACGACCGACGACATCCTGCGCCGCCGGCGCCGGTCCTTCATGCTGCCGTTCATTCCGGTCGAGTTCCAGGCCGCCGCATACCGGTTCGGCCATAGCATGGTGCGCCCGTCCTATCCGCCCAACATCGCGGCCGGGTTCATGCCGATCTTCGACCGCACGCAGGACGGCATCGCCGACCCCGAGGACCTGCGCGGCGGCTTCCGCGCGCCGCGGCGGTTCATCGACTGGGAGACGTTCTTCGACTTCGGCCCGGACGCGACCGGCCGCAACCGGATCCGGCGCAACAAGCTGATCGACACCAAGCTCTCGTCGCCGCTCTTCGACCTGCCGCTCGTGACGATCGGCGGCGTCGGCCCGACCGCGCTCGCGCAGCGCAACCTGCTGCGTCACGTCACGTGGGGCCTGCCCTCGGGGCAAAGCATCGCGCAGGCGATGGACCTGCCCGCGCTCGCGCCGGCCGACCTGTCGGAGCTGAAGCCGCTCGGCCAGAACCTCGACGCTTCGACGCCGCTCTTCTATTACATCCTCAAGGAGGCGCAGATCGCGGCGAAGGGTCTGACGCTCGGCCCGGTGGGCGGGCGGATCGTGGGCGAGGTCTTCGTCGCGCTGCTCGAGCGCGACCGCGACTCCTACCTGTCGGTGAATCCGCGGTGGCGGCCGACGCTGCCGGACCGGTTCGGGCGGCATCCGCAGGACTTCAGGATGGTGGACTTCCTCGCCTTCGCCGGCGTCGCGCCGCCGCGCGGCGGCCAGTGAGCTAGTCGCGCCGGAGGAGATCGACGAGGAGCAGGAGCGGCGCGGCGACGAGGACGGCGAGGCCGATCTGCCAGCCGAGCGCCATGGCGGAGGTGACGTAGAACATGCCGGCGCCGAACGCCAGGGCGACGAGCGCGACGAGCCATACTCGAGAACGCCGCGCCTGCCGGGCGCGCCAAAGAATCAAGAGCCTGCTACCACGCAGGCTCTTTTTCTTTCCAGCTGTGCCCCCTCGGTGCCCCCTGCTCGAGCCGCGTCGCAAACGCCCGAAATCGGCCAAAAGCGGCTATACCACCGGCACGTCGTGCTCGATCGTTCGGCGCGGGCGGAGCTCTCGGCGGAGGTCTGGCATTCGCGAACCGCAGAGGTTCGGCCTTGTTTTTCCTGGCGAAAATCACGGCGAACGTTCGCCGTGGAGATCGCACGACCTCCAGTCAGGCCTTTGTTTTGCTGGGGGCACTTGGGGCGTCGACGTTCCTAGGCAACCCCTTCGGCAACAGTGGACATTGTCTTCGGCAACATTGCCATCAACGTGAGCCGCTGGACGACCATCATCGCGGCATCGGTGACGCTCGTGATCTACACCAAACTCATCGCGTGGTTCGAGCTCTGGCGCGGCCGGCGGGTCAGTCGGCGCATGGCGCAGTGTCGGGCGCGGCTCTACGCGCGGTAGGTCTCGCGAAACGTAGAGTCAGGGGCCTGTTTCCCCAAGCGAAGCATCAACGTCCCGCGGCCGCACGCGCTGCCATAATCCTGTCCTGAGGCCGACGCGTTGCTCCCGCGTGGCGCTCCTATTCCTCTCGAGACGACTCCGCTACGCCCATGACACCGCAAGGCCTGAAGGAGGTCGTCGAGGCCGCCATGCGGGCGCACAAGGCGGGCCGCTTGCAGGACGCGGCGCGCGCCTACCAGCAGGTCTTGACCTACGACGCCGGCAACGTCGTCGCGCTCAGCAATCTCGGACTGCTGCTCGGAGAGATGAGGCAGTACGAGCAGGCGGAGACTCTGCTGCGACGGGTCATGAACCAGGCGCCAAATCATGTGGACGCATACGCGAACCTCGGCGCAGTCCTCCACGACCAGAACAAGTTCGACGAGGCCATAACGTACTGTGAGCGGGGACTCAAGCTCTCGCCGGACAACAAGAAGCTGCTCAATACATTCGCCTCGAGTCTCAGCGGCGCCGGAAGATACGACGAGGCGATCGCGCTCCTGACCAGGATGACCAGAGCGCGTCCCGGGTTCGCAAAGGGCCATCACTTCCTCGGGACGATCTACACGCGGCTTGGCCGGTGCGACGAGGCGGTGGCAGCCTTCAGCAAGGCTTTTGAGATCGACCCGGGAGAGGTCGCCTCGATCGTCGCCGCCGGAGAGTGCCTGCTCGTCCATGGCCGGGCCGAGGAAGCGCTGGGCCACCTCGAACGGGCAGCGACGCTGAATGCCTACGACGTCCGCGCGCTCGCCCTGAAGACTCTGGCGCTCGCCGAGCTCGGGCGGACCGAGGAGGAGCGCCGGCTCTCCGACCCGGACCGCCTGCTCCACGTTCATCGATTGACGGAGCTCGGTTACGGCGCCGCGGACATCGCCGCCCTTAACCGGGAGCTGTCCGAGTTCGCCTCGAACGAACCGTCCCTGCGGGAGGACCCGCCGGAGTACGCCACGCTCAAGGCCTGGCACAGCACGATGAACCTCGCCGAACAGCGCAACGACGCGCTGGAGGCGTTGAAGCGGTTCGTTGGCCACGCGTTCGAGAAGCGGGTGGAAGGCCTGGCGGCGGAGGACGCGGCTCATCCGTTCGTCCGCGGCGCCCCGCAGAAGTACCACCTCGACCTGTGGGCGGTGAAGATGCGCGGCGGCGGCGGCAAGCTCTTCCCGCACATCCACGTCGACGGCTGGCTGAGCGGCGTCTACTACGTCGACGTGCCGGGGATCGTCGATGACCCCGCGGCCGGACGCGCCGGCTGGCTGAACATCGGCACCTCCCGCACCGACATCAAGCTCACGAAGGAGCCGCTCACCCGGCTGGTCAAGCCCGAGCCGGGGCTGATGGTCACCTTCCCATCGTATTTCTGGCACGACACGGTGCCATTGCCGGAGGACAACGCGGAGCAGCGCCTGTGCCTCGCGTTCGACCTGCACCCGCGCCGGGCATGAGGAGCCTCAGCCCGCCTCGATCGTGGCGCGCGCCCACTCGAGAACGAGCGCCAGGCGCGGCGGCAGGAAGTCCTCGGCTTCCTCGAAGCTGACCCAGCGCCACTCGTCGGGCTGCTTCCGCCCGGCAGCGCGCCGCAAACCCTGGACCTCGGCCTCATCGGTCTCGGCGAGGTAGTACGACGCGATCTTGCCGTCCACGGAAGGCAGCGCGTCCCGGTGCGCGTCCCCGAATGGAAAGTCGAGGTCGGCGAAGCCGGTTTCCTCGACGACCTCCCGCTGGGCGGCAGCGAACTCGGTCTCACCGGGTTCGAGGCGCCCGTTGGGGAAATCCCAGGTCGCCGACGTGCGCACCACGAGCACGCGCACGCCGCGCTCGGTGCGACGGAAGACGACCGCACCTGCCGCGCGGGTCGGGGTCGCGCCCGCGGCTGCCCGCTCCCTACCCGACGTGCTGGCGCAGGAACGCGAGCGTCCGCTCGCGCGCGAGCTTCGCGCTCGCGGCGTGGTAGGACCCGCGTTGATCGCAGTTGAACCCGTGGCCGGCCGGGTAGACGTGGACGGTCTGCGCGGGCTGGGCCTTGCGGATCTTGTCGACGTCGGTCATCGGGATCTGCTGGTCGGTCTCGCCGAAGTGGAACATGACCGGGGCGTGCGGCCGCTCGGTCGCGATCTCGGCGATGCCGCCGCCGTAGTGGGGCGACGAAGCGGCGAGTCCGTCGAGCCGCGTCACCGCCGCCCACGCGACAGTGCCGCCCCAGCAGTAGCCGACGACCCCGACCTTGCCCGCCGGCGCCGCAGCCTTGATCGCGGCGGCGACGTCCTTGAGAGCGTCGTCGAGCGAAACCTTCGCCCGGACCGCGCGCCCGCGCTCGATCTCCGGGGGCGAGTAGCCCACCTCGAACCCGCGCTCGGCGCGGTCGAACAGCGCCGGCGCGATCGCGAGGTAACCGTCCGCGGCGTAGCCGTCGGCCACGCTGCGAATGTGGCTGTTGACGCCGAAGATCTCCTGGATGACGACGATGCCGCCGCGCGGCTTGCCCGCGGGGTCGGCGCGATAGGCGGCCAGCCGGTGGCCGTCGGAGGCAGTGAGCTCGATTGTGGTTCCCATGGTCGCGTGAAAAAGGGGGCACCGCCCCCTGGTTGGTTGATGTGAAAGGTTCGCGCCCGGCGGGGCCGGCGCGCGCTAGTACGACGGGCTTGCGCCGCGGAAGGCCGGGTCGTCGGCGAGGGGATGGGCCTCGCCCTCGAGCCGGCGCTCGAGCAATACGATCTGATCCTTCAAATAGAGCTTTTTCTTTTTCAAGCGGTGGAGTTGTTCGTCCTCGAAGATTCGACTTTCTTCCATTCGCGCGATGGCCGCGTCCAGATCGTGGTGCTCCGTTCGAAGGGAGCTGATTTTTTCCCTAAGCGCCTCGATCTCTGCATCGGTCATCATTGGCAGCCTCCTTTGCGCGAAAGGTTGAGGGACGGGGACAGACTCGCACGAGTTAGTTTACTCCTCGACGCCGCCCGGGGAACCCCGGAATCGCATTTTGCTGCGGCGCACGGGACTCGGCCCCAAGTGTCAGGGGGGGTTCGTGCCGACGCGCAAGTCCGCGTCATTGCGACGTTTTGCCCGCGCCCAGCGGGTGGCAAACAGGGCCCAGCCGATGATCGCCAGCGAGACCCCGACGGCGAGGGCGTTCCCGAGGCGCACGTATGGCGTGGCCCCGCCCCGTCCCTCGACCCGCCCCTCGAGGACCCCCTCCGTGAAGGCCGGCAGGCGCGCGACCACCGTGCCGCGCGGATCGACGATCGCGGTCACGCCGGTGTTGGTCGCGCGGAGCATGAAGCGCCCCGTCTCGAGCGCGCGCATCCGCGCGATGCGCAGGTGCTGCGCGGGCGCGAGCGAGTCGCCGAACCACGCGACGTTGCTGACGTTGACGAGCAGGGTCGCCTCGGGCAACGGCCGGATGATCTCCTCCCCGAACGCGTCCTCCCAGCAGATGTTGACCGCGACGCGTTGCCCGGCGACCGCGAGCGGCTTCTGGTGCTCCGCGCCGCGCGCGAAGTTCCCGAGGGGGATCTCCAGCACCGCGACGACCCAGCCGAACCCCGGCGGCACGAACTCGCCGAACGGGACGAGATGCGACTTGGCGTAGGCTTGCGTCGGCGACGCGCCGATGCTGACGACCGCGTTGTAGTAGCGCTGTTCCGGATCGAGAACCGGCACGCCGACCAGCAGGTCGCCGCCGCGCGCCGCGACGATTGCCTTGAGGCGCTCGAGGTACGCCGGATCCACCTCGTGCAGGAACCGCGGGATCGCGGTCTCGGGCAGCACGATCAGGCGCCCGGTCGAGCGCTCGGCGAGCCGCGCGTAGGTCGCGAGCGTCTCGTCGTAGCGCCCCGGGGCGAACTTGAGCTCCTGGGGAACATTCCCCTGGAGCAGGCTCACCGCCAACGGCTCGCCGTGCGGCGTCGTCCACTCGACCGTGCGGAGCGCTCCGCCGGCGATCGCGATCGCGACCAGGACGGCGAGCGCCGTCAAGCGTCGCCGGCCTCGCTCGACGACGAGGGTGGCCGCAGCGCCGGCCGCTGCCGCCGCCAGGAACGACACGCCGAAGACGCCGCCGACCGGGGCAAGCCCGGCGAGCGGTCCGTCGAGCTGCGAATAGCCGAGCGCGAGCCAGGGGACACCGGTGAGGAGCCAGCCGCGCAGCCACTCGGCGAGCGTCCAGAGCGCCGGAACGACCAGCATCAGCCGCACCGGTGGGATCGTCGCGAGCCGCGCTTGAACGTAGCCGACCGCGGCGGGAAAGAGCGCGTGATAAAGGCAGAAGAGCAGGGTCGCCAGCGCAGCGAGCGGCAACGGCATCCCGCCGAAGTCGTGGAGGCTGACGTAGACCCAGCTCACCCCGACGAGGAAGAAGCCGGCGCCGAAGGCGAACCCGAGCCATGCGGCCGTGCGCGGCGAGTCCGCGCGGATCCAGAGCCAGCACAGCGTCGCCAGCGCGACGAGCGGAAGCGGAAAGAGCGGCCAGTCGCCGAACGCCGGGACGGACACCGCGCCGGCGACGAACGCGAGCGCCAGCCCGGCCCGGCGGCTCAAGCCGCGGGCTCCTTCAAGCGCTCGACCAGCAGCGTGTAGAGGCGCCGGCTGTCGGCGCGCAGGACGTGGAACTTCAGCCCGCCGATCACCGCCGACTCGCCGCGCTTCGGCAGCCGGCCGAACCGGCTGATGACCAGGCCCCCGACCGTCGTGTGCTCCGCGTCGGCGAAGTCGGTCTTGAAGACCTGGTTGAAGTCGGAGAGGTCGGTCTGCGCCTTGACCCGCCAGCGCCCGCTCTTCTCGCGCAGGATGTTGTCCTCGACCTCGTCGAAGTCGTACTCGTCCTCGATCTCGCCGACGATCTGCTCGAGCACGTCCTCGATCGTCACCAGTCCCGCGACGCCGCCGTACTCGTCCACGACGACCGCCATGTGGTTGCGGCTCGCGCGAAACTCCCGGAGCAGGACGTTCAGCCGCTTCGACTCGGGGACGAACACCACCGGCCGCAGCATCTCGCGGACGTTGAACTCCTCCTCGCCGGCGTAGTAGCGCAGGAGGTCCTTCGCGAGCAGGATCCCGAGGACGTGGTCGCGGTCGCGGTCGATCATCGGAAAGCGCGAGTGCGCGGTGGCGATGACGTGCGGGATGAACTTGTCGGGCGGCTCGTTGATGTCGATCACGTCCATCTGGGCGCGCGGGACCATCACGTCGCGCACCTTCATCTCCGAGACCTGGATCGCGCCCTCGATCATCGACAGCGCGTCCGCGTCGAGCAGGTTGCGGTCGTAGGCCGAGCGCAGCAGCTGGATCAGCTGCTCGCGGTCCTCCGGCTCGCGCATGATGAGCGCGCCGAGGCGCTCGAGGAACGAGGGCTTGTGATTCGCGGCGTCGTCCATGAACCTGGCGGAAACGGCAACGGCCGGCGGCAAGCCGCTCAGCGCCCGCTCACCCCGCAGCTCCGTCCGTCATCCCCCGTACGGGTCCGGAAAGCCCAAGCCTCCGAGGATACGCCTCTCCTTCGCTTCCATCCGGCGGGCGTCGCGGCTGCGCCCGTGGTCGTAGCCGCGGAGGTGGAGCGCGCCGTGGACCGTGAGGTGCGCGTAGTGCGCCCGCAGCGGCTTCGCCTGGTCGCGCGCCTCGCGCGCGACCACCGGCGCGCACAGCACGATGTCGCCCGCGAGCCGGCCACCGCCCGCGCCGTACGCGAACGACAGCACGTTCGTCGCCCGGTCCCGATGCCGGAACTCGCGGTTGAGGCGGCGACCTTCCGCCGCGCCGACGAACCGCACGGTGACGCGCGCAGGGCGCCCCGCCAGCGCGGCGCCGACCCAGGACGCGATGCTGGAGCGCGCGGGCAGGCGCCGCCGCGGCGCTCCGTACTGGACCGCGAGCTGCAACCGACCGGCAGCGCTCACTCCCCGCGCTCGCCGCGCGGCGCGCGCGCCGCGGCGTCCTGCTCGTAAGCCTCGTAGGCGTTCACGATCCGCGCCACCAGCGGATGGCGCACGACGTCGTCGGACTGGAACACCGAGAACGCGATCCCGCGCACGCCGGCAAGGATGTGGCGCGCCTCTACCATGCCGCTCTTCTGCCCGCGGGCGAGGTCGATCTGCGTGACGTCGCCGGTGATCACCGCCTTGGTGCCGAAGCCGATGCGGGTCAGGAACATCTTCATCTGCTCGGGGGTCGTGTTCTGCGCCTCGTCGAGGATGATGAACGAGTGGTTCAGCGTGCGGCCGCGCATGTAGGCGAGCGGCGCGAGCTCGATCGTTCCGCGCTCGAAGTTCCGCTGCACTTTCTCGAATCCCATGAGATCGTAGAGCGCGTCGTAGAGCGGGCGCAGGTACGGATCGACCTTCTGGGCGAGATCGCCCGGCAGGAAGCCGAGCCGCTCGCCGGCCTCGACCGCGGGACGAACGAGCACGATGCGCTTCACCGCATCGCGCTCGAGCGCGTCGACCGCGCAGGCCACCGCGAGATAGGTCTTGCCGGTGCCTGCCGGACCGACCGCGAAAGTGACGTCGTGCGCGAGGATGTTCCGGAGATACTCGCGCTGCCGCGGCGTGCGCCCATGGAGGTCGGGGCGGCGCGTCTGCAGGAGCGGGAGATCCTCCTCGACCGGCGGACGGGGCTGCCGGAACTCGACCAGCCCGAGCTGGATGTCGTCGATCGTGAGCTCGCGCTTCGCGTCGGCGTAGAGCTTCTCGAGCATCTCGACTGCCCGTCCGGTGCGCTCCGGCTCGCCGCGCAGCGTGAAGTGATCGCCGCGGCGCGCGATCGTGACGTCGAGCGCGATCTCGATCTGCCGCAGGTTCTCGTCGAGCGCGCCGCACAGGTTCGCGAGGCGCTGGTTGTCCGCCGGGGACAGCGTGACTTCGACTGGCTTGGCCTTCAACGCGGGGCGCAAGGCGACGGGTGAGACCTATTCTGGCAGTGGTTGGCGGAGGGCCGCAACCGGCCGCCGCGCGCCGCGGCCGGGCGCCACGGCGCCGCGCAGGGTGTGCGCGAGCGCCTGCTCGATCGTCACTTCGACGAACCGGCCGACGAGCCGGCGCGGACCGGGGAAGTTGACGACGCGATTGTTGGCGGTGCGGCCCGCGAGCTCATCCGGGTCGCGCCTGGCCGGGCCCTCCACGAGCACGCGCTGGACGGTGCCGACCATGCGCTCGCTCATCGAGTGCGCCTGCGCATCGAGCAGTGCCTGCAGCCGCTGCAGCCGGGCGAGCTTCACCGCCGGCGGCGTGTCGTCCGGAAGCTCCGCGGCGGGCGTGCCCGGCCGGCGGCTGTACACGAACGAGAACGACCCGTCGAAGCCGAGCTCGTCGGCGAGCTTCACGGTCGCCTCGAAGTCGTGCCCGGTCTCGCCGGGAAAGCCGACGATGAAGTCGGACGAGATCGAGATGTCGGGGTGGGCAGTGCGCAGGCGCCGGACGATCGAACGGTATTCGAGCGCCGTGTAGCCGCGTTTCATCGCTGCGAGCACGCGGTCCGAGCCGGACTGGACCGGGAGATGCACCTGCGGCGCGAGCTTGTCGATACGCCCGTGCGCATCGATCAGGCGCTGCGTGAACTCCTTCGGGTGCGAGGTCGTGTAGCGGATCCGCTCGAGCCCGGGGATCTCGGCGACGTACTCGAGGAGCAGCGCGAGATCCGCGGCTTCGCCACCGGTCATCCGTCCGCGGTACGCGTTCACGTTCTGGCCGAGGAGCGTCACCTCCCTCACGCCCTGGTCCGCGAGATCGGCGACCTCGATGAGCACGTCGTCGAACGGCCGCGACACCTCTTCGCCGCGCGTGTAGGGCACGACGCAGAAGGTGCAGTACTTGCTGCAGCCCTCCATGATCGAGACGAACGCGGTCGGACCTTCGACCCGGGGCGGCGGCAGGCGATCGAACTTCTCGATCTCCGGGAACGAGACGTCGACCTGCGGGCGACCGGTTCGCCGCCGCGCGGCGATCAGCTCCGGCAGGCGGTGCAGGGTCTGCGGGCCGAAGACGACGTCGACGTACGGGGCGCGGGCGACGATCGCCGCGCCTTCCTGGCTCGCGACGCAGCCGCCGACGCCGATGACGACCTCGGGGCGCGCCTGCTTGAGGTGCTTCACCCGGCCGAGGTCGTCGAACACCTTTGCTTGCGCTTTCTCGCGGACCGAGCAGGTGTTGAAGAGGATCACGTCGGCGTCGTCGGGCCGCTCGCAGCGCTCGAAGCCGTCGGCGGCGGCGAGCACGTCGGCCATCTTGTCCGAGTCGTACTCGTTCATCTGGCAGCCGAACGTGCGGATGTAGACCCGCCGGGTCATGCGTGGATCAAGGCTTGCGCGGCTGGCCCAGCAGCGGCTCGGACGCCGGCTTCGGCACGATCTCGGTGAACGGGCGGCCCGCGTCGATGCCGGTGGCCGGCGGCGCCGACTTGTCTTTCGCCGCCGTCTCGTCCGTGGTAAGCACCCAGGCGCGGAACAGCTCTCCGCTCCCGTTGAGCTGGTACTTGACCAGCGAGTCCTTGGGGAGCGCGGTCGGCTGCACGATCAGGTTGTTCGCACCGCGAATCTGCGCGCCCGGCGCGAGCTTGATCTGCCGGCCGTCGAGATTGACCAGGTTGTCACGCACGTGGGTGAGAGTGCCGCGCTTCGCGTCGTCGGGAAGCGTGCGGAGCACGGCGGTCTGGGCCACGGCCGCGCCGGCGAGGGCGAGGCCGACGGTGAGGGCGGCGAAGACGCGAATCAGCATCGGCAAGATCGGTGCGGCCGGGGCCTATTCTAACTGCAAGGGGGGCTCGGGACGCCGCCGCGCGCGTCGTTCGGTGCGCGGGCGATCAGCTCCATGCCGACGAGCGCGACGCGTACGTGGATGCCATCCGGGAGGCTGGCCGGACCTTCGACATCGTGCTCATCGACGGCGCCGCCCGGCTCTCCTGCGTGGAGGCTGCGCATCGGGCGCTGGCGGCGGAGGGGCTCATCATCTTCGACAACAGCGACAAGCCCATGTATGCCCCGGCCTTCGATCGCCTCCGCGGCCTAGGCTATCAGCGCATCGATTTCTTCGGCACGCGTCCCCTGGAAACCTTGCTGGGGTGCACCTCGATCTATAGCCGGGCCATCGGGCGGTGGCTGCAGCGCGCGCGGCCCCCGCGCTACTGGGGCCGCTCGATCAGCGAGTTCCCGCTCACGTGAGCTTTGCCATCCGGAGGGCGCCCGCGAACAGGGCCTTGCCGACGCCGCGCGAGACGAGGCGTCGCGCGCCGGCGCTTCCGACGACCCTTCGCGGCCCGTTCGATCCGATCAGGGCCCGCAGGGCCGCGGTGGCCGCCCGGCTGCGTTCCCGCACGCAGGACATGTACGCGACGTAGTTCTCGCGCGAGAGATAGTACCGGCTGACCGCCATCGACTCCGTGAGGTTGTGCACCTGATGAAACCAGCGCCACGGGACGTAGATGAGATCACCGGCCGCGACATCGGCCCAGTAGAACGTGAGGTCTTCCGGGAGGTCGACCAGCTGCCGCGCGAGGTACTTTTCGATCCCCTCCACGGTGACGAACCCCGAGAACTTGGAGCTGTAGGCCGCCGTCGCCAGCCCCGCGCGGACGAGGCGCTGGCTGGCCAGCATTCGCTCCGAGGTCCGTTCGGGGAACGTCCGTCCCGAGAAGAGCAGCCATCGCTTGGTGCCCACGATGGTCGCGTTCCAGGTCACGGTGTTGGAGTTGTCGAAGTGACAGTCGGTGGCGCTCCCGGCGGCCCCCCAGTAGATGTTGTTCCGGTGGATCGCCCTGAACGCGTCGCAGGGGATGCGGGCCAGCCAGTCATCGTCGAGGAAATCGGGGATGGGCTGGACGTCCGCGAAGAGCTCGCGGACCTGGGAATGCACGTACCACTCGGCGAGATAGAGACCCGGCGAGGACTCGACCGCACGCGCGAAGACGCCCAGGGGTATCTTCGCCGCCCACTGCTGCTGCCGATCGCCGAGGGCCATGGGACGGCGCACGTCGACGAGCGTGTCCGCGCCGACGGTCGCGAGCATGAACTGCCGGTTCCACTTGCGACACGCGGGCCACTGCCTGGCCACGCCCTCGAGAACGACGGGCAGGTCACCGTGGGCCGCCGCGAACTCCTCCGGGCTGAGCCGCGACCAGTCCCGGCGGCGCGGCACCGAACGCACCGCGCCCAGACGCGAGTAGTCGGGAACCTGGATCGGCGAGTGGTCCATCAGCCCCCTCTTCGGCGAAGGTCTCGGGCGATCCGCGTCGAGCGTGCCATTGCTCGTGTCGCCAAGCCCGATGAGGTTATCCTACATCATGCACGGCGCATCCCCGGGAGGTCCCATGGCGCGACATCTCGCCCTGCTCGTGGTCGTGGTGGTGGACCCGCACGCCCAGCGCGATCCGAGCGCAACCTGCCAGAGCGGAGCGAGGATGTCAGCCGCGCTCAAGAGAAGGTGGTTCAAGGTGCCGCGCGAGATCGGGATCCCGGCTCTCCGCATCGCCTTCTCGACGCGGTAGATCGGCGTCGCGTCGGCACACTTCTCGGCCCGAGGCTAGAGTGCCGTGTGCGTGCGCAGGTGGCACACGACCCTCTCGAGCTTCGCCTCTGGGAGGGGTACACGTTGGCCAGCGTGCACGTTACGCGCCGAGCTCGAAGCTCGAAAGCTGCCGCGCAGCCCTCCGCCCGACCGCAGGCGGTCGGGCATTCGCGTCACACGTGTGCGGCGAAGCCGCGCAGGATGTGAGGCTTGGGAATGTACTCGAAACCGGCGCTAACGAGACGCTTCATCAGGCCCCCTACTATGGACTCGCTTCGCGTTGCGGATGTGTTTTTCCAACACGCCCTTACATTTTCTTGAAAATAGCATCTGCGGAGCATGTCGCATTTCGTCCAAACATGTCCGTATAGAAGGTATCGACCAGGAGCGTACTGGTGGGAAGACCCTGAAGTGCCTCGCGGATCACCAAACCTCGGGGCGTGAATACGTCGACATCCTCGATCACCAAATAATCACCAGAGTTCATGAATGGGTAGAGATGCCCGACAATGAGTGGAATTTCTGTGTGGCAGTCTTCTATGATCAGCCACGGATGAGGCAGCTCGCGAAGTCGGTTGACAGGAAGGAGCTCGGTAACATTCTTCACGTCACCCGCAATAAATTCGATCGTCTTCTCCTCGAGGACCCTTTTGTCTACGTCTTTGCTGTTGAGATCAAGTGTAATAATCTTTGTGTCAAGACCGAAGATCCTGCAATGGTCGAGATAGAACAACGTGCTCCCGCCTAATCCGGTACCGAATTCAATTAGGGTCTTTGGTTTCAGTTGCTGCAGAAGTTGTTGATAAATGCAGACGTCCCAACAGGTCTTACCAACGGGGATCCCTCGCCAAGCCAAGCCTCGCTTGTACCCTTGCGAGAGGAGAAGATTGGTAGGTTGAACGTCAGAACGGAATCCGTGCGATCTTCGTTCGCCATAGTCCGCATATCGGTCGTCGGCAACATAACCTTTTAGTATCCGCTCGACTTGGTCTGGCTGCAGCCCTAGACGATCTTGCAGGAAAAGGAAAATGGAGAGCGGATGGCGAATGGCCAGGGCGAAATAGGAGGTCCGACCGTCAATACCGGACTCAGCGATGGCCCGCTTGCACCTTTCTTCCAACTCGTCCCATTCTTTCGGACGCGAGCTCACGCCGCAAAGAGCTCGGGCCGCGCGGGTGAGCGTGCGCTCGAACGCGCGAATCGTCGAGGAAGGGACGCGGAGCATTATCGGCGCATCATACACACATGCGTCGGGCTTCGGGAGGCGTCGCGCTGGTTGTTCTTCACCGTGCGCGGGGACCGGCCTTTGAGTTGCGCGTCGCGGAAAGCGACGACGTGCGCGCGAGTGATCTGCCGAGTCGGCAAGTTCGGGTGCTGGGTGTTCCACTGCTGGACAGCGGTCTTGAACTCGCGAACGGTGTTCGGGCGCCGCTCTGCCTGTGATTGCCAGTAGGCAAATAGCGCGTTCATGTTCTCACCCGCTCGGGTCCGTTCCGCGGCCGCTAGCCGCGTCGCCTCGCCTTTGTCCTTCGTGTTCAGAGATCGCTTGATCTCCCGTCGCCCGTAGTGCAAGAGAAGATCGCGGGGGATGCGGTGGCGGTAGTGGTAGTGATAGACCGCTCCGCGACGAACGAGGCCAGTCTGCGATCGCACCTTGCGCGGCACCCTTGGATTATGGCCGCGCCCACTCGCGTGTGGCCAGCCTTGTGTACCACGAGGACCAGCGCGAAGGTGCTGAACTGCGAGAACTTCCCGCGAATCAACCCGATCGGAAGGGGTTGGTGGCGAGTCAGGGATTTGAACCCCGGACCAACGGATTATGATTCCGCTGCTCTAACCACTGAGCTAACTCGCCACGCGAAGGGCGCGATTCTCCGGCCGGCCTCCGGGGGTGTCAAGGCGACCCCGCCGCGAACATGCGCGAGGCGGAGGCGGTTTCGCCTTTTGCACCAAAGACCAATCCGGCCTAGGTACCAAGAACCGATGTCCTGCGTAGCCCCGCGGGACCATGATTCCCGGTAGCGGCCTGCGCCCGACGGCAGCGGAATCGTCCCGGTAGGCCCGTCATCACCGGAATGCAGCAGATGGCTCACTGACGAACCTGTCCTCCTCCGTCGCGCCGGAGCGCTGGTCCCTTGCCCGGCGCGACGCCCACTCGCCCCGCCGCAACGGCGGGGCTTTTTTGTCCGCCGCGACGGCAGCCGGGGGTCACCTTCCCCAAAGGCCTGTTCACGCAGGCGTTCTTCTCGTTCGCGGGGAAGAGCAGCGCACCCGACGTGGGCCTCATCAACATTCAGCCGATCTTCAGCTACCAGCTGGGCGGCGGCCGCTCGCTCTCGCTCGGCAACAGCGCGTTCGTCTAAGACACCGAGCGGTCGCGATGGGCGTCGCTGCGCTCGGCGTGGACTACGGCCACGTGGTGAGCTTTTGGGGCCACAAGTGGCGGCCGAACGTCGAGATCGACTACGACTTCAAGGACGATGTCGGCAACCCGAAGTGGACGATCCGCGTTGGCATCGCATTGCTGGTGCCCATCCACTAGGGACCGGAGACCTATTCCCGCCCTTCGCCGGTCCGAGTTGCACCAACGAGCAGTGCGCTAGCAGCAAGGGCGCTGTGCGCGCCCGCCCGCGCCGGCCGCTATCGACCCTGACGCCAGATGAGGGTGACCGGTGGACGTCCCGGCGCACCTCACGATCCGGCGACCGGGGGCGTAAACTCGCCCGCCACGCCGCGTTTGAGGGCGACGCCGTCCTTAGTAGGTCGCAGCGCCCGTGCCTACAATCTCTCTCGAGTCTTGCCGATCCGGCAGGGCGAGACGAGACCCTCGGGCGGGCAAGAGAGGGAACGTGTGATGAGTTGTTGCACCACGTTGCGGTTTGTGTGTGCGGCGCTGATTCTCTGGCTCGCCGGCGCCTTGCCGGCGTCCGGCGAGCCGAAGCAGGTCGTCGTGCTCTACGACGAGCGCACCGACTTGCCCGGGGTGTCGGTCCTCCACGCCAGTCTCACCCGCCGGTTGACTTCCGGTCCACCGGGTTCGGTCGAGATCTACCGCGAGGAGATGGATCTCTCCCGGTTCGGTTCGGACGGCTACCTCCTCCGCCTGCGGGACCACCTTCGCACGAAGTACGCAGGCAGGAAGATCGATGTGGTCGTGGCCGCCTACCCCACGGCGCTGGACTTTCTTCTGAAGCACGGAGACGCCGTGTTTCCCGGAGCCCCGATCGTCTTCTGCGGGATCGACCGAAGAATGTGGGGCGCTCGTTCATTGCCGTCGCACGTTACCGGCGCTCTGGTGAAGCGGGAGTTCGCTCCGACCCTCGAGCTTGCGCTCCGCCTGCATCCCGGCACCGAGCGGATCGTGTTCGTGGCGGGCACGTCGGAATTCGATGCGCTGCTCCTCAAGCTGGCCCGCGAGGAGCTCCGGGACTTCGAAGACCGCCTCGCCTTCACCTACCTCGCGGCACTGCCGATGCGCGAGCTGCTCACCAGCCTGTCGCAGTTGCCGCCGCAAACGATCGTGCTGTACTCGACGGTCTTCCGGGACGGCGCCGGCGAGCACTTCGTCCCGCACGACGTCGCGGAACGGGTCTCGGCCGCCGCCAACGCGCCGGTCTACGGATTCATCGATCAGTATCTGGGACGCGGCATCGTGGGGGGGCAACTGTACAGTCTGGATGCGCACGGCGAGGAGGCGGCAAACCTGGCGCTGCAGATCCTGGCGGGCACGGCGCCTTCGCGGTTGCCGCTCGTGGAACCCAGAGCCACCCGGGCGATGTTCGACTGGCGCCAGCTGCAGCGCTGGGGCATCAACGAAGGCCAGCTGCCCCTGGAAGCCATCGTCCGCTTTCGCGAGCTATCCCTGTGGAGCGAGTACCGGCTCTACGTGATCGGCGTGGTGGCCCTCGTCGCGTTGCAGGCATTGATGATCGGCAGCTTGCTCCTGCAGCGCGTCCGGCGCCGCCGGGCCGAGCTCGAGGCGCAGCGGCACCGGGTCGAGCTCGCGCACGCCGGGCGGCTCGCGACGATGGGCGAGCTCACCGCCACCATCGCCCACGAAGTGAACCAGCCGCTCGGAGCGATCCTGGCGAACGTCGCTGCCGCGGAGATGCTGCTCGAGTCCGGCGATGCTCGACTCCAGGACGTGCGCCAGATCCTTGCCGACGTCCGCAAGGACGATCTCAGGGCGAGCGAGGTCATCCGGCGCCTGAGGGCGCTGCTCGCCAAGCACGAGATGGCGCGCGAGCGCCTCGACCTCAACGACACGATCGCGGAGGTGGTCAGGCTGCTCGGGGCCGAATCGGCACGGCGGCAGGTCGAGCTCGTCGACCGAGTTCGACGCCGCGTTGCCGAAGGTCCTCGGCGACCGCGTGCACCTGCAGCAGGTGCTGCTGAACCTCATCGTGAACGCCATGGACGCAATGACCGACACGCACGTGTCCCAGCGGCGCGTCGTCGTGCGCACTGCGCGGCGCGAGGACGGCAGCGTCGAGGTCGCGGTGACCGACCGCGGGCACGGCATCGCGCCGGAGAGTCTGTCGAAACTCTTCGACTCGTTCTTCACCACCAAGCAGAGCGGCATGGGCCTCGGGCTGTCGATCGCGCGCTCGATCGTGCAGGCGCACGGCGGCCGGATCTGGGTCGAATCGGAGGCCCAAGGCGGGGCGACGTTCCGGTTCACGCTTCCGGCGGCGAAAACCGCGCGGCGAACGACGCTCGAGGAGCAGCCGGCATGACCGCGCGCGAGCCGATCGTGCACGTCGTGGACGACGACGAGTCGTTCCGGACCGCCGTCACGCGTCTCCTGCAGGTCGCCGGTTACGAGGTCCGCGGCTACGCTTCCGCCGGAGATTTCCTGATTTCGCGCCCAGGCGACGCGCCGGGCTGCCTGCTGCTCGACATCAACATGCCGGGTCCGAGCGGGCTCGACCTGCAGGCGGTGCTCGCCGATCACGAGATCCGCCTGCCGGTGGTCTTTCTCACCGGGTACGGCGACGTGCCCATGAGCGTGCGCGCGATGAAGGCAGGCGCCGTCGACTTCCTCGCCAAGCCGGTCGAACCCGAGCCGCTCCTGCGGGCGGTTCGCGATGCGATCGCGCGCGAGGCGGCGGACCGCACAGCCGGGGGCCGGCGGCGCGCCCTGCAGGCGCTCTACGACAGCCTCACTCCGCGCGAGCGCGAGGTCTTCGTCGGTGTCATCGCAGGCAGGCTCAACAAGCAGATCGCGGGCGACATCGGCGCTTCCGAGCGCACCGTCAAGGCGCATCGCGCGCAGGTGCTGGCAAAGATGCGCGTGGGCTCGGTCGCGGAGCTGGTCCGCGCCGCAACCGACCTCGGGCTCGCGCCGCCGCACAACGGTTAGGTCCCGGCGCCCGCCGGTTGCCCCCTGGAGCACCCTGCCTGCACTCATTGCGTGCGCCGGCTCCCGTGGGCCGGCGTGTCCGTCCGCCCCGGCAGCCGCGGTCTAGACCCAAAGGGCAGGGGGCACCCTGCACCTATTGCCAATGACGCCGCCCGCCCGTGCGGCGGAGGATATGGCCGGCTCGATGCTTCTTCCTGCTGCGGTCTCGCCCGATGATAGGACCATTCCCCCTCCCACGGAGGCGTGATCGCCTCCAACTTCCGCACAAAGGAGACTCGACATGACGACTTCACGCTGCCAAATGGCTCGTGCAATGACCGCCACGCTGGCCGCCGCGCTGCTCGCCGCAGGCTGCGCCCAGCCGCCGAAGGAAGTCACGGTGGGCGACACGTTCGAGCGGACCTTCAACGTCCAGTCGGTCGACTACGGCAACCGCATCGTCACGCTGAGCGGTAGCGAAGGACCCTTGTTCGTCGTCGCTGGCCCGGAAGTTCGCAACCTCGACCAGGTGAAACCGGGCGACCGCGTCCTCGTGCGGTATCGAGACGCGATCGCGGCGGAGGTCGTGAAACCGGGCACCGGCGTCGTCGGAGTGCAGACCACTTCCACCACCGCACGCGCGATGCCCGGCGAACGGCCGTTCGCGGCGACCACGGAGCAGCGGCGGATGACCGTGAAGGTCTACGAGGTCGACACCATCGCCAACGTGATCGAGGTCACCGGCCCGACCGGCTATAACCGGCGCGTGAGGGTGATGGATCCCAAGGCGCAGGAGTTCATCCGCGGTCTCAAGCGGGGCGACGAGGTGGAAGTGACGTTCACCGAAGCCGCCGCGATCAGCGTGCAGCCGGCGAAGTAGGCGCACGCCGCAAGACCGGACGCCGTCGGCGAGCGGCGTCCGGTACACTCGCGGCGTGCCACCAGCCGATCGATTCGACGTCGCCGTCGTCGGCGCCGGGCTCGTCGGCGCGAGCCTTGCCGCGGCGCTCGGACGCGCCGGTCTCGCGGTCGCGCTCGTCGAGCCGTCGCCGCCCGCCGCGCCCGCGGAAGCATGGGACAGCCGGATCTACGCAATCAGCCCTGCATCGCGCGATTTCCTCGCGTCGGTTGGCGCGTGGGACGGGCTCGACGGCGAGCGCGTGCAGGCGGTGTCCCGCATGGAGATCTTCGGCGACGCGCCCGGCGCCACGCTCGAGTTCTCGGCGTACGACGCGGGTGTGTCCACGCTCGCCTGCATCGTCGAGAGCGGGCGACTCGCGCACGCGTTGTGGGAGTCGGTGGCGCGGCTCCCCGGCGTGCGCCGGTTCGCGCCCGCCCGCTGCGAACGGCTGGAGATCGATTCCGAGGCGGCGACGCTGACCCTCGCGGGCGGGGAGCCGCTGCGCACCTCGCTCGTCGTGGGAGCGGACGGCGCGCAATCGTGGGTGCGGCGCGCCGCCGGCCTCACCGCGCGGGGATCGAGCTACCGTCAGCTCGGCGTCGTCGCAAACCTCGGGACGGCGAAGCGCCACGACGGCACCGCGTTCCAGTGGTTCCGGGCCGACGGGGTGCTCGCGTACCTCCCGCTGCCAGGGAACCGGATCTCGATCGTGTGGTCTACGTCCGAGCCCCACGGCCGCGAGCTCCTGGAGCTGTCGCCTCAGGCGTTTTGCCTCCGGCTCGCGGAGGCCGGGCGAGGGGTGCTGGGCGACCTGACGTTGATCACGCCGCCCCAGGCCTTCCCGTTGCAGAGTCTTGCCGCGGAGTCGATGATCGGCCCGCGCGTCGCGCTGGTCGGCGACGCGGCGCACGTCGTCCATCCGCTGGCGGGGCAGGGCGTGAACCTCGGGTTCGGCGACGCACGGGTGCTCGCCGAGACGCTCGCCGCGCGCGAGCCGTTCCGCGGCTGCGGCGACCGGGTGCTCACGCGTCGGTTCGAGCGCGCGCGGGCGGAAGCCGTGCTCGCGATGCGGATGGTGACCGACGGGCTCGCCAAGATATTCGGGCTGCCGGGGTCGCCGGCCGCGCGAGTGCGAAACGAGGGGTTGAAGCTGACCGACCGGCTCGCGCCGGTGAAGAATCTGCTGGTCCGTCACGCGATCGGCTGACGGCGGGAAGGGAGAGAGTGACACGATGATCAGGACGTTCCTGCTGATTGCCCTGCTCGGGTTTGCCGCGGCGGCGCGCGCGGACGAGGCCGCGATCCGGAAGGCGGCCGAGGCGTTGCTCGCCGACGGGGCCAAGATCGAGGCCATCTCCAAGGCCGGTTTCCTCGGGCTGTACGAAGTGCGGCTCTCGACGCCGGAGGGGGCGCGGATCCTCTACACCGACGAGGACGGGACCTACTTCTTCATCGGCAGGGTGATCGAGGGCAAGACGCAGACCGACCTCACGGAGGCGCGGGAGCGCAAGCTGAACGCGATCCGGTTCGAGGACCTGCCGCTCGCGCAGGCGTTCAAGATCGTGCGCGGCAAGGGCACGCGCCAGCTCGCCTACTTCTCCGATCCGCGCTGCCCGTACTGCCGCAAGTTCGATCAGGAGCTCACGCGCGTCGACGACGTGACCGTGCACGTGTTCCTGATCCCGATCATCGCCCCCGACTCGGGGGCGATCTCGAAGGCGGTCTGGTGCTCGCCGGACCGCAGCAAGGCCTGGCTCGAGCTGATGCTGAACGGTGTCCAGCCGACCGCGAAGGCGACCTGCGACACGCCGATCGACAAGAACCTGGCGCTCAGCCGCAAGTACGGGATCAACGGCACGCCGACGCTCATCTTTGCCGACGGACAGCGCGTCTCCGGCTGGATGCCGGCCGACAAGCTGTCGAAGATGCTGGCCGACGTCGCGAAGCGCTAGGGCGCCGGCTCGCAAGACGCGCCGCAGGGCATTCCCTTCGGCAGCAGCACCCACATCCTGCCCTGCTGCCGCATCCGTCCGGCGAGGAGGCCGGCGTCCGGTCCCGTGCCCCAGAAGAAATCGGCGCGCACCGGCCCGCGGATCGCGCCACCGGTGTCCTGCGCGATCATCAGCCGCTCGAGCGGCACGCTGGAGTTCGGCCGCGTCGTCGCGAGATAGACCGGCGCGCCGAGCGGAACGAAGCGCGGATCGATCGCGATCGAGCGCTCCGCCGTGAGCGGGACGCCGAGGGCGCCGATCGGCCCCGTGTCGGCGGGGGGCAGCTCGCGGAAGAAGACGTAGCTCGGGTTCTGGTTCAGGAGCTCCACCACCCGGGCGGGGTTCGCCCGCGCCCACGCCTGGATGCCCTGCATGCTCGCCTCGCCGAGCTTGAGCTCGCCGGTCGCGACGAGGTAGCGTCCGATCGACTGGTACGGGTGGCCGTTCTGGTCGGCGTAGCCGACGCGCAGCTCCTCGCCCGACTCGAGCCGCACGCGTCCCGAGCCCTGGATCTGCAGGAAGAACGTCTCGATCGCGTCGTCGATGTACACGATCTCCTTGCCGGCGACCGGCGCGGCGCCGTTCTCGATCTCGGCGCGCGAGTAGTACGGAACCACCCGGCGCCCGTCGAGCCGCCCGCGCAGCCGCAGATTCTTCGTCTCAGGCGCCACCGAGGTGAGATCGATGACGAGCAGGTCGTCGGGCGGCGCGTAGAGCGGATGCAGATAGGGCGCGCGCCGCTCGCGGCTGCCGCGCAGCCGCGGCTCGTAGTAGCCGGTGACCATCCCCTCCTCGGTCCCGTCGGGGTTCGCGAGGCGATAGGGGACGAAGCTCGCCTCGAAGTAGGCGCGGACCGCTTCGGCATCGGGCGACTCGAGCGGCTCGGCGAACTCGCACACCGCGCGCCAGTGCTCGCGGAACCGCAGCGCGCGGCAGCTCGACCGGAACGCGCTCCAGGCGCCGGCGAGATCGTCGTCGCGCCAGCCCGGCAGATCCGCGAAGCTCGCGGGCGCGAGGGCGGGGACCTTGGGCGGCTCGACGACGGGGCACACCGGCGTCGCCCCGGCGGGGCACGCCGTCACCGCCGCCGGCGGCGTCGGCTTGGTCGCGCACGCGGCGAGCGTCGCGGCAGCAAGGGCGCACGTTAGGATGCGGCGAATGGACGGGTTCTGGATCATCCTGGTCGAGATTGCGGTGGTGCTGGCGATCGCCGCGTTCATCGTCTGGTGGACGATGAAGAAGTGAGCGTCACGACCTCAATGGAGAGTGCGCGGAATCGAGAGCGTGAACTCGGGGATCGACGCGTCGAACCGGGTACCGTCCTCGGCCACCATCTGGTAGGTGCCGCGCATCGTGCCGACCGACGTCGCGATCGCGGCGCCGCTCGTGTACTGGAAGCTCTCGCCCGGCGCGAGCAGCGGCTGCTCGCCGACGACGCCGAGGCCGCGCACTTCCTGCACCTGGCTGTTGGCGTCGGTGATGACCCAGTGGCGGCTGATGAGCTGCGCGGGGACGGTGCCGGTGTTGCGGAGCGTGATGGTGTAGGCGAAGACGAAGCGCCCCGCCGGTTCGTCCGACTGGTCGGCGAGGTACTGCGCCTGCGGCGAGACGCTGACCTCGTATCGCTTGTCTTCGGCCATCCGCCTATTGCACCGCAGAACCGCCGGCGCCGCAACCTCGCCCGCTAGCGCGGCGGGCCGATCTTCCAGTCCTCCACCACGGGCGGCGGGAAGCCGAAGCGCTCGCTGTGCTGCCGCGAAAGCGCGAGCAGCGCCTCGAGGACCTCCGGCGGGAAGCCGTGGCGGCTGCCGCGATCGTCGATCAGGAGCCGGTCGAGATAGCGATCGAGCTCCGGCCGGCCCCAGAGCGCGCGGACCGTCTCCGCGATCCGCGGAAACCTGGCCTCGAGCGCCGGCCACGGGTCATAGCTCGGCGGGCCCCCGTCGGGGATGGAGGTGCGGCGCCGCTCGATCTCCTCGTCGGAGAAGAGCGGCGGGAATGCCAGGTCGGGCTTGGAGCTCGCCATGGTCCACCTCGGGCCGCGACTGCCGATCCCGTTAGCATACTGCCAGCTGCGCACCGGGGGAAGCCGCGCCTTCCGGCCGGGGTTTACCGATAGAATGCGCCGGCCTCTCGCGCCCCATGCCGGCACGCCAATATCGCATCGCCCCCTCGATCCTCTCGGCCGACTTCGCGCGGCTGGGCGAGGAGGTACGCGCGGTCATCGACGCCGGCGCGGACTTCGTGCACTTCGACGTGATGGACAACCATTACGTGCCGAACCTGACGGTCGGCCCGCTCGTCTGCGAGGCGATCCGGCCGCTCACGCGGGCGACCATCGACGTGCACCTGATGGTCAAGCCGGTCGACCGGATCGTGCCGGACTTCGCCAAGGCCGGCGCGAACATCATCAGCTTCCATCCCGAGGCGAGCGAGCACGTCGACCGCACCATCGCGCTCATCCGCGACTGCGGCTGCAAGGCCCGGGCTCGTCTTCAATCCAGCGACGCCGCTCGGCTGGCTCGATCACACCCTCGAGGCGCTCGACCTCGTGCTCATCATGTCGGTGAACCCGGGCTTCGGCGGCCAGAAGTTCATTCCCGGGACGCTCGAGAAGATCCGCGAGGCGCGCGCGCGCATCGACGCCTCGGGGCGCGAGGTCCTGCTCGAGGTCGACGGCGGCGTGAAGGTCGACAACATCGCCGCGATCGCGCGCGCCGGCGCCGACACGTTCGTCGCGGGCTCGGCGATCTTCGGGACCAAGGACTACAAGGCGACCATCGCCGCGATGCGCGCGGCGCTCTCGGCCGTCGCCGGATGAGCCGGCGCTTCCGCGCCGTCCTCCTCGACCTCGACGGCACGCTGCTCCACACCGCGCCGGACCTGGCGGCGGCGGCGAACCGCATGCTCGGCGAGCTCGGCCTCTCGCCCCGCGCACCCGAAGAGCTCGCGACCTTCATCGGCAAGGGGCTGCCGGTGCTCGTCCACCGGGCGCTCGCCGGGACGCTGGATGGCGTCGCCGAGCGGGCGCTCTTCGAGCGGGCGCTGCCGATCTTCGAGCGCTGCTACGCGGAGGAGTCCGGTCGGCGTGCGGAGCCGTATCCCGGCGTCGTCGACGGCCTCGAACGCATGCGGGCGTTGCGCCTGCCGCTCGGATGCGTCACCAACAAGGCCGGGCGGTTCACGCAGGATCTCCTCGAGCGCACCGACCTCGCGCGATTCTTCGATTGCGTAGTGAGCGGCGACACGGTGGCGCAGAGGAAGCCCGATCCGCTGCCCATGCTCCACGCCTGCGAGCGGCTCGGCACACGAGCCGCTGAAACGCTCGTGATTGGGGACTCGCTGAACGACGTCCAGGCCGCGCGGGCGGCGGGTTGCCCGGTGTGGTGCGTACCCTACGGCTACAACGAAGGCCGGCCGGTGAGCGAGCTCGACTGCGATGCAGTGGTCGATTCGCTGCTCGACGCGGCGCGGCTCATCGAGCGGGCGATCGGCCCGTCCCTGCCCGAGGAATCGAGCTCGCGACATGGCTGACGCGGCGAGGGGATATTTCGACTGTGAAACTGCCGTGAGAAGCGTGGACCTTCACCGGGCCTGTTTTCTCGACCTACCACTGATCCCGAGCACCGGGCGAGGTCGTCTCCATGGATAACCTCGCCCGCGCGAAAGAGCTCTTTTTCGCCGCATTGGGCCTCCAGGAGAGGGGCGAGCTCGCTGAAGCGGAGCGGCTCTACAAAGAGGCTCTGCAATTGGCGCCGGAGCGCCCGAGCCTCCTCAATAACTTGGCTGTCGTGCTGCTGAGATCGCGACGATTCTCCGAGGCGGAGCCGCTGTGCAGGAGGCTGCTCTCCGCAAATCCGCGCGATGCAACCGCGATCCTCAACCTCGGGAATTGCCAGCTTGGGCTCAAACGTACAGAGGAGGCGCTGACCTCGTTTGAAACGGCCTTGGCCGTCAAGCCGGGCTATGTCGAGGCCCTAGTCGGCCGTGGCGCCGCTCTCATAGATCTCGGTCGCCTCGAGGACGCGCTCGCCAGTTGCGATGCGATCCTGGCGAACAACCGCGACTGCGTTGAAGCCTTAAGCAACCGTGGCGTGTGTTTGCGGAGGCTGGAACGCCCTGAAGAAGCGCTGTCGTCTTATGACCAGGCTTTGGCTATCGACCCACGCTGCGCTGAGGCGCTCGCTGGCAGAGGTAATGTGTTGCAGGACCTAAGTCGATTCGAAGAGGCGCTGGCTTCATGCGAGATGGCTTTGTCCATCAGGCCCGATCTCGTGGAAGGGCACCTCAACCTAGGGAAAGCGCTAGTCAACCTGGATCGGCAGGAAGAGGCCGTGCAGGCTCACGCGAGGGCGATCGAGCTGTGGCCGAATTTGGCTGCGGCCCGCTGGGTCTTCGCGATGGCGCAGTTGCCGGCGGTATACGACGCGGAAGGCGATCCGGAGCGCTGCAGGGCGGCTTTTTCCGCCGAGCTCGACAAGCTGAGCCAATGGTTCGGTTCCCGTTCCGGAGCACGATCCCGAGGCCATGGCGCTGCAACCGTTCTACCTCGCGTACCAGGAGCAAGACAACCGGGACCTGCTGGCCCGCTACGGAGCGCTTTCCACGGAAATAATGCGGCGATGGCTGGAGCGGCAACGCGTTGCCCGGGCGCAGCCACCCAGACGGGGTCATCTCCGGGTCGGGATCGTATCGGCGCACATCTTCGACCACTCGGTCTGGACCGCGCTCATCAAGGGCTGGGTCGGGCGCCTTGATCGCGGCCGGTTCGAGGTCGACGTCTTCTACCTCGGCCAGAAGCAGGACCAGGAAACCCTCTTTGCGAAATCGCACGCAGCGCATTTCGAGCAAGGTCCGAAGGGCCTGCGCGAGTGGGTGCAAGCTATTCTGGACCGGCAACCGGACGTGCTGATCTATCCGGAGCTCGGCATGGAGCCGATGACGGGCAAGCTCGCGAGCTCGCGCCTGGCCCCGGTCCAGGTCGCGTCGTGGGGGCATCCCGAGACGAGCGGGCTGCCTACGATCGACTACTACCTGTCAGCGGAGGCTTTCGAGCCGCCCGGTGCGCAGGCCTACTACACGGAAAGATTGGTGACGCTTCCCGGCTCCGGCTGCTTTTACGAGGCACCGCCGGTGACGGCAGTGGAGCCGGATCTCGCCCGGCTGGGGATCGACCCGGAATCCTCGATTCTCATTTGTCCAGGCACGCCGTTCAAGTACGTGCCACAGCACGACTGGGTCTTCCCCGCGATCGCCCGAATGCTGGGACGGTGCCAGTTCGTCTTCTTCACCCACCAGCTCGCGCATCTGTCGGAGAAATTGCGCCGCAGGTTGAAGGCGACATTCGAGCGAGACGGCCTGGATTTCGAGCGCTACGTCATTTTCATTCCCTGGCAGCCGCGCGCGGAGTTCTGCGGCCTCATGAGACGCGCCCAACTATTGCTCGACACGATCGGGTTCTCGGGATTCAACACCGCGATGCAAGCGGTGGGGAGCGGCCTCCCGATTGTCACGAGGGAAGGTCGGTTCATGCGGGGAAGGCTCGCCAGTGGGCTCCTGAAAAGGATGGGGTTGTCGGAACTGGTCGCGCAGTCGGAGGAAGAGTACGTCGCGATGGCGGCAACACTCGCGCGGGATGCGGAATACGCCCGACAGATGCGCGCGCGGACTGAGCGGGCTCGCGTAGCGTTACGTGGAGACCCAGCCCCGGTCAGGAGTCTCGAAGACTTCCTTAGTCAAGCAACCGGCACAAAACGCTGATTGCGCGTCAGCGGCATTGCGCGCCTTGGTGCGCTCAGCCTCTTCCTTCAGTTCTGTCGGCCCCGGGAGGCCACGTTGTGCGAAGCAAGGTGCGAGCAACGCCTCGACGACCTCGGGCGGGAAGCCGTGGCGGTTGCCGCGATCGTCGATGAGATGCTGATCGAGGTAGCGGTCGAGCTCCGGATGGAGTCACCAGGTGAGCTTGACCGCCGGACCCAGGTTGGGCTGGACCGTTGTGCGGGGCGATGATCGGGTGCTATAGTCCCTGCCGATATCATTTCCTTCTCCGATCCGCACTGCTGCAAGCATGAGCTGCCCGCGCTTCGAAACCTGGGGGCTTTGGCGTAGCTGGCGCTTCTGGCGCCGCTAGTCAACGCTTTCGCGCGCGTCCTCCGCGCGCACCCCGCAGGTTCTCGAAGCAGTCGATACGGAGCGGTTCATGACCGAACTCGAATTCAAGCGGCTCGCCGCCGAAGGTTTCAACCGGGTGCCCCTGGTCCTGGAGACCTTCGCCGACCTCGACACGCCGCTCTCCGTCTATCTCAAGCTCGCCGGCAAGCCCTACTCGTATCTCCTCGAGTCGGTGCAGGGCGGGGAGCGCTTCGGCCGCTACTCGTTCATCGGCTTGCCCGCGCAGACGCGCATCGTCGTGCGTAGCACGCGGTCCAGGTGCTCCACGGCGAGACCGTCACCGAGGAGGTCGCGTCGCCGGACCCGCTCGAATTCGTTCGCGGCTATCTCAAGCGCTACCGCGCAGCGCCGCTGCCGGGGCTCCCGCGCTTCGCCGGCGGTCTGGTGGGGTTCTTCGGCTACGAGACCGTTCGCTACATCGAGCCGAAGCTCGCCCGACGCGCGACGAAGCCCGATCCCGATCGGCACGCCCGACATCGTGCTGCTCCAGTCCGAGGAGATCGCGATCGTCGACAACCTCGCCGGCAAGCTCTATCTCGTCGTGTACGCGGACCCGCGAAACCCGCTCGCCTACGCGCACGGCAAGGATCGGCTGCGCGAGCTGCTGGCGGCGCTGCGCGAGCCGGTCGCGATCCCCGCCGCACGGGCCGACGGTCGCGCACGAGCCGCAGTCCGGCTTCGGCGAGGCGAGCTTCCTGCAGGCGGTGGCGAAGTCGAAGCGAGCACATCTTCGACGGCGACATCATGCAGGTGCAGATCGCGCAGCGGCTGTCGCGCCGGTTCACCGCCTCGCCGCTCGCGCTGTATCGGAGCCTGCGCACGCTGAACCCGTCGCCGTACATGTTTCTCTTCGATTTCCGCGATTTCCACGTCGTCGGCGCGTCGCCCGAGATCCTGGTGCGGCTGGAAGGCGACAAGGTGACGCTCCGGCCGATCGCCGGCACCCGGCGGCGCGGCGCAACGCCCGACGAGGATCGCGCGCTCGCGGAGGAGCTGCTGGCCGATCCGAAGGAGCGCGCCGAGCATGTGATGCTCATCGATCTGGGGCGCAACGACGTCGGACGCGTCGCCGACGACGGGCTCGGTGCGGGTGACCGAGCAAATGGTGATCGAGCGCTACTCGCACGTGATGCACATCGTCTCGAACGTCGAGGGCCGGCTGCAGCCCGGGCTCGAGGCGATCGACGTGCTGCGCGCGACGTTTCCCGCCGGGACGGTCACCGGCACGCCGAAGGTGCGCGCGATGGAGATCATCGACGACCTCGAGCCGGTGAAGCGCGGCGTCTACTCCGGCGCCGTCGGGTACATCGGCTACCACGGCGACATGGACCTCGCGATCGCGATCCGGACGGCGGTCGTCAAGGACGAGCTGCTCCACGTGCAGGCGGCCGCCGGAATCGTCGCCGATTCGGTGGCCGAGAGCGAATGGAACGAGACCAACATCAAGGCGCGGGCGCTGCTGCGCGCGGCCGAGATGGCGACGGCGGGACTGGACTCCCGGGTGGAATGAAGCGCGAGCGCGAAACCGCTGCGCTAGCGCTTGGCGGACACGGTGCCCTCCCAGCCACAGCCGATTGCCGCGCAGCGATAGCGTCGCCGCGGGGCGATCAGGCTGACCAGGCGGTCGAGGGGCAGGCGCCGGATCCGGATCAGCGGGCCTTGGCAGCGGGGGCAACGGAAACCGTGCTCGGTCTTGCCGTAGCCGGGCGAAGGATGATCCACCCCTATCGGCGGTGGTCGGTCCATGACACTAGTCTAGGCCAAGGCCTGCCCAGGTGGCGGGTGTTTTGGTCGGGGACGAACCATTAGTTTCCACTCGGGGCCACCGGGTGACCCCGAGTCGACTCAGGCTTGTCGCCGCAAGCCGACAGTCCGCGACGCGCCGCCTGGAGCAAAGTGGAAGCCATCGATAAGCTAGGCCGGTCAGGCTGCTGATGCTCGACAATTCTTCATCGAAACGACCGGCGGGGGTATCCCCTGCATGGCCGATCCTCGACCCGGTTGCCCACCCGCCGGGAGCGGGGAGGGCGGACCGGCTCGCGGCGGCCGCGTCCGCAACGGGCGGGGCCGCTCACTGACGGACGGGGACCGGATGTCGCTCCCTGAGGCCAGGCAGCTTCACCAGGAAGGGCGTCTCGCCGACGCGGAGCGCGCGTATCGCGGTGTGCTCGCGTCGCGGCCCGACGATGCCGATGCCCAGCACCTGCTCGGCGTGCTGCTGCTGCAAACGGGCCGCGCCGGATCCGGATCAGCGCGCCCCCTGAGTGAGCTTACCGGAAGCGCTCGTCGTCGCGCGGGAGCTCCAGGTATTCCAGCAGGCGTCCGACCTCGAGTGCGGACGCCGCCTCGGCCGCCCGGGGCTCGCGCATGAACGGTACGTTGCCGATCAGCGGTGCGCCGAGCCGCTCAGACAGCGCAGCGACATTCTCCGCCGCGCGCGCCATTCCGGGATCGATCCGGTTCGCTACCCAGCCGGCGAGCCGCAGGCCACGCGCGCCGATCGCCTCCGCCGTGAGCAGCGCGTGATTGAGGCAACCGAGCCGCATCCCGACGACCAGGACGACCGGCAGCGCAAGCCGCGCGGCGAGATCCGCCGAATCCTCGCGATCGTTGAGCGGCACCCGGAAACCGCCGACTCCTTCCACGACCACGACGTCGGCGACGGCGCGGAGTTGCGCGAGACTCCGCTCGATCCGCCCGAGATCGATCACGACTCCCTCGGCGGCGGCCGCGATATGCGGCGCCACCGGCGCCGCCAGCAGATAGGGGTTGATCCACTCGCGGGCAGCCTGGACGTTGCCCGCTTCGGCGAGCGCGGCGACGTCCTCGTTCCGCCAGCCGCCCTCGGCCCAGGTCGCACCGGCAGCGACCGGCTTCATCCCCACAACGCGTCGGCCGCGCGCCGCGAATGCGCGCAGCAGCGCGCACGCGATGAGGGTCTTCCCCACCCCGGTATCGGTGCCGGTGACGAAGCAGCCTGTACCCACGGCGAACCTGCTCAATCGAGCGCGTCGAGCAGCGCGAGGGTCCGCGCCACGAGGAGCTCGGCTTCGTCGTCGGCGATCGCATACGGGGGCATGAAGTAGACGGTCCGGCCGAGCGGGCGCAGCAGCAGCTCGCGCGCGATCGCAGCGGCGAAAAAACGCCGCGCGAAGGCCGGGTCCTCGGTCGCCACGTCGAACGCCCAGATCATCCCGGTGCGCCGGAAGTGTCGGACGCGCGGGTGGCGGGCGATGGCCTGCGCGCGCTCGGTCAGGCGCTCGGCCTTCGCGCGATTCGCATCGAGGACGCGATCCTCGGCGAAGATCGCGAGCGTCGCCAGCGCGGCCGCGCAGGCGAGCGTGTTCCCGGTGTACGAGTGCGAGTGCAGAAAGCCCCGGGCGACATCGTCGTCGTAGAACGCCTGGTAGATGCTGTCGCGGGTGAGCACCGTCGAGAGCGGCAGATACCCTCCGGAGAGGCTTTTGGAGAGGCAGAGGAAGTCCGGCGTGATCCCGGCCTGCTCGCACGCAAAGAAGGTCCCGGTCCGGCCGCATCCGACCGCGATCTCGTCGGCGATCAGATGGACCTCGTAGCGCTCGCAGAGCGCGCGCGCTCGGCGCAGGTACTCGGGGTCATGCATCGCCATGCCGCCCGCGCACTGCACGAGGGGCTCCAGAATCAGCGCCGCCGTCTGGCGATGGTTCGCGTCGAGGTGCGCCTCCAGGCCGCGCGCCGCGCGCAGCGCGCAGTCGGCCGCCGTCTCCCCCGGGTGGGCCAGGCGCCAGTCCGGGCTCGGCACCGTGGCGCCTTCGAGGAGGAACGGCCCGTACGCCGACCGAAAGAGCGCGATGTCGGTCACCGACAGCGCCCCGAGGGTTTCGCCGTGATAGCCGTTCGCGACGCTCACGAAGCGGCGTTTCTCGGGCCGCCCGCAGTTGCGCCAGTAGTGGACGCTCATCTTGAGCGCGATCTCGACGGCCGAGGAGCCGTCGGATGCGTAGAAGCAGTGGCCCAGCGCGTTCCCGGTAAGCGCTGCGAGGCGCTCCGAGAGCTCGATCACGGGCTCGTGCGTGAACCCGGCGAGGATCACGTGCTCGAGCCGGTCGAGCTGCGCCTTGATCGCGGCGTTGATGCGCGGATTGGCGTGGCCGAAGAGATTGACCCACCACGAGCTGATTGCATCGAGATAGCGGGCGCCGTCGAAGTCGTAGAGCCAGACCCCTTCGGCCCGCGCGACCGGGACCAGCGGGAGGCGCTCGTGGACCTTCATCTGCGTGCACGGGTGCCAGACGGCGCGGAGGCTCCGCTCGAGGTAGCCGCGATTGCTCATGGGCGGAACGCCGCGCTCGGACGTGCCAACTCGTCGCGGGCCGCCCCATGCAGCGCCTCGACCAGGCGATCCACGTCGGCGGGCGTGTGGGCAGCGGACAGCGAGATGCGCAGTCGGGCGGTCCCTGCCGGCACGGTGGGCGGGCGGATCGCCGGCACCCAGAGGTCGCGCTCGCGCAGGCGCGCCATCAGCGCGACGGCGGCACGATTCTCGCCGACGATGAGAGGCTGGATCGCGGTCGGCGACGGGAGCAGACGCCACGGCAACCCGCGCAGCCCCGCCCGGAGCCGCCCGATCAGCGCGCGCAAGTGCTCCCGGCGCCATTCCTCGCGCTCCACGAGATCGAGGCTCGCGAGGAGCGCGCTCGCCAGCATCGGCGGGCTGCCGGTCGTGAAGACGTAGGTGCGGGCGCGCTGCAACAACCACTCGACGACTTCGCGCGTCCCCGCGACGAACGCGCCGAACACGCCGGCCGCCTTCCCGAGGGTGCCCACGTAGACGATGCGTGGCGATGCGACCCCGAACTGCGCGAGCGTGCCGCGGCCGCCCTCGCCGAGAACGCCGAACCCGTGCGCGTCGTCGAGCAGCAGCCGGGCGTCGTACCGATCGCAGAGACCTGCGAGCTCCGCGACCGGCGCGAGGTCCCCGTCCATGCTGAACACCGCGTCGCTCACGACTAGCTTCGCGGGGCTCCGGCACTCGGCAAGCAGCCGTTCCAGGGCGTCGAGGTCGCAGTGCGGATAGACCCGGGTCTCCGCGCGCGAGAGCCGCGCCGCATCGATCAGGGACGCGTGGTTCAGCGCGTCGCAGAAGACTGCATCGCCGCGGCCGGCGAGCGCCGGAACGGCGCCCAGGTTCGCCAGGTACCCGGTCGAGAAGTACAGCGCACGCTCCAGGCGCACGAAACCCGCGAGCCGCGCTTCGAGCGCCTCGTGGGCCTGCATGTGACCGCAGACCAGCGCCGAGGCGCCCGCGCCGACGCCGTACTCCGCTGCGCCGCGTCGCGCCGCGTCGATCAGCGCCGCGTGGCTGGCGAGCCCGAGGTAGTCGTTGCTGCAGAAGGAAAGTAGGCGCCGGCCGTCGACCTCCAGGTGTGGCCCCTGCGGCCCCTGAACGACGCGTCGCTCCCGCATCAGCCCTCGCGCTTCAAGCTCGTCCAGCCTTGCCGCGAGGTCGGGCATGTCTCAGCGCTCTCCTGACCGATGTTCGCAGTTTCGCGACGGTTGCGACGGTCTCGCGCAGGGTATCAAACGCCGGCCGGTGCTGCTGCACGCTGCGGCCAGCGCCCCGGCGCAGCTTGACCGACCCATCATCACGCAATCGGCGCGACCCTCGGGTATAGTCCGCGACGTGCCTAACCTTGCGGCGCGTGCTGCCATCGAAAGTCTCCGCGTCCGCGCTCGGATGTGGTGGCGGGTCCTCGCCCGCCGATAGCCTCCCCCACCTTTTCCCGCCCCTCGACGGCCGTACGACCCGGCGGTCAGCGCGCGGGACGACCCCCGAGCACCGCTCGCCGGAGCGGGTAACCCGACGGGTGAGACTGGCGGGTGCGTCAACCGGGGACCAGCGCAATTGGATCAATGCGATAGGTGCGGCGATGCTGCTGATGATCGACAACTACGACTCCTTCACCTACAACATCGTCCAGTACCTCGGCGAGCTGGGGGCGGACGTGAAGGTGGTCCGGAACGACGAGGTGACGCTCGCGGAGGTCGAGGCGATGCACCCCGACCGGATCGTGATCTCCCCCGGCCCGTGCTCACCGAACGAGGCGGGAATCTCGCTCGGCGTGATCGAGCGACTCGGGGGCCGCGTGCCGATTCTTGGGGTGTGCCTGGGCCATCAGGCGATCGGGCAGGCGTACGGCGGCAAGGTCGTGCATGCGAAGACGCTGATGCACGGCAAGACGTCGCCGATCCGGCACTCCGGGCGCGGCGTGTTCAGCGGCCTGCCGAGCCCGTTCACCGCGACTCGCTATCACTCGCTCGCCGTCGAGCGGGAATCGCTGCCCGGCGTCCTGGAGGTCACGGCCTGGACCGAGGATGGCGAGATCATGGGGCTCGCCCACCGGCGCCTCCGGGTCGAGGGCGTGCAGTTCCACCCCGAGTCGATCCTGACCGAGCACGGGCACGCGATGCTCGCGGGCTTCTTGAAGGAGTAGAGGGGGGCCGGGGACGCCAAGTCAGTATCATTCCCTGCTCCTCCCGAGAGACCACGCTATGCCCGTAGAGCTCTGGTTCCCCGTGCCGTTCCTGATTCACGACGTCGAGCCGGAACTGGTCGGGGCGGTCGACATGGCGCCGGCGCGGTTGTCGATCTTCCCCTCCGAGTACTTTCACGCCGCCTATCACCCGCAGAACTCGTTCCAAGACTTTCCGCGGCTCACGCTCGCCTTCTGGATGGTGTGTTGAGGCGCATGGCTCAGTCGCGGCCTGCGGGAGTCGACGAGCTCGTCCAGGGTGGACTGGAGCACCACCGCGCGGGGCGGCTCGACGAGGCCGAGCGCGCTATCAGGCCGCACTCGCGATCGACCCCGACCATGACGTCGGCCTGCACTTCCTCGGGCTGCTGGCGGCGCAGACCGGGCGGCTGGAGCTCGCTGCCGAGCTCATCGGTCGTGCCGTCGCCGCCCGGCCGGGCGAGCCGATGTATCTGGTCAACCTGGGACTGGTCCTGAAGCGGCAGGGCCGGCTCGGCCGACGCCGCCGGCGTGCTTCACCGGGCGACGCGTTTGGACCCGAAGCGGAGTGGAGGCGCGCGTCGCGCACGGCCAAGTCCTCCTCGAGCAGGGCAACCCGAGGCGGCACGCGTTGCCTTCGCGACGGCGCTCGAGCTCGCGCCGCAGACCGCCGCGGTGCACAGCAACCTGGGGATCGCGCTGCAGGCGACCGGGCGGCTCGCCGAGGCGATGGACGCTTTTCGCCGCGCGATCGCGCTCGATCCGCGCGCGCCGGACGGGCACATCAACCTCGGGCTCGCGCTGCGGATCCAGGGTCGCCTCGAGGAGTCCGTCGCCAGCCTGCGCACCGCGCTGGCGATCGACCCGCAGGATGCGATCGCGGCGAACAACCTCGGCCTCGCGTTGCAGGCCCTCGGACGATTCGACGAGGCGCGCCGGTGTTTCGAGTCCGCGCTCGCCGCGAGTCCCCGTACTGCGGACGTTCACGTCAATCTGGGCATCGTCCTCACGCAGCTTGGCGCGTTCGGGCCCGCGCACGCGGCGCTCTCGCGCGCGCTGGAGCTGCAGCCGCGTTCGGTCGCGGCGCTCTCGAGCCTCGGCAGCCTGCGGCGAGTCGAGGGCAGGCTCGCCGACGCCGTCGCCGCCTACGCACGGGCGCTCGAGCTCGCACCCGACGACGACGCCGTCCTGACGGGTCTCGGGCTTGCCGAGCTCGCGCGCCGGAACGTGCATGAAGCGTTGGCGTGCTTCGAGCGGGCGGCCGCGGCGCGACCGGGCTCGCCCACGGCACAGAACAACCTCGGGACAGCGTTTCGCGCCCTCGGCGACCTGGACCGGGCTGCGGAACGCTTCCGCGCGGCGGTGGCGCTGGATCCCGACTACGTCGCGGCGCAGAGCAACCTTCTCGCCTGCCTCAACTACCTCGCGCGGCTGAGTCCCGAGGAGATCCTCGCCGAGCACCGTCGGTTCGCGGCGCGCTTCGAGGCGCCGCTCATCCCGCAGCGACGGCCCCATGCGAATCGCCCGGAGCCCGATCGCCGGCTGCGCGTCGGCTATGTGTCCGGGGATTTCGTCGAGCACGCCATGAGCTATTCGGTGGAAGCGCTGCTTGCCGGCCACGACCGGGCGCGGTTCGAGATCGTCTGCTACGCGAGCAACGCGCACGAGGACGAGGTGACCGACCGGCTGAGGCGACACGCCGACGCGTGGCACCGCGTCGCGGGCCTGCCCGACGACGCCATGGCGGCGCTCGTTCGCGAGCACGGCATCGACATACTGGTCGATCTCGCGGGACACACTGCCCTCAACCGCCTCATGGTGTTCGCGCGCAAGCCGGCGCCGGTGCAGGTCGCGTGGCTCGGCTATGTCGCCACCACCGGCCTCGCCGCCATCGACTACCGGCTCACCGACGCGGTCGTGGATCCGCCCGGAACGGCCGAGTCGCACTACACCGAGACGCTGGTCCGCCTCCCCTGCGTGACGGTGTTCCAGCCGGCGCGCGAGAGCCCCGCGGTGAGCCCGCTTCCCGCGCTCGCGCGCGACGCGTTCACCTTCGCGAGCCTGAATCACCTCGCCAAGGTCACGCCGGAGGTGATCGCCGTTTGGGCGCGGATCCTCGCCGCGACGCCCGGCTCGATGCTGGTGCTCGCCAACGCCGGCGACGCGCTCGCGCGAGACCGGCTCGCGCGCGCCTTCGCGGCGCACGGCGTGGGCGACACGCGGCTGGATTTCCGGCCGCGGCTGCCGCTGGCGAAGTTCCTCGAGCTCCACCGCGAGATCGACCTTGCTCTCGATCCGTTCCCGTACAACGGCGGCGCGACGAGTTGCCATTCCCTCTGGATGGGCGTGCCGTTCGTGACCCTTGCCGGCGACCGCTACATGGCGCGGATGGGCGCGAGCCTGCTCGACGCCGTGGGGCTCGGCGAGCTCGTCGCACGCACGCCCGGGGAGTACGTGGCGCTTGCCGCCCGGCTGGCCGGCGACCGATCCCGGCTCGCGGCGATGCGCGTCGCGCTGCGGAGGCGGCTCGCCGCCTCGCCGCTCATGAATGCGCCAGAATTCGTCCGGAACGTCGAGCGCGCGTATCGGGACATGTGGCGGACCTGGTGCGAGCGCGGCCGCGCGGCGTCCGGGAGCTACCCAGGCTAGGAGGAAGGGACCATGGCGATCACCCCGCAAGAGGCGTTGCAGCGCACGATCGAGCACCGCGAGATCTTCCACGACGAGATGCTCGAGCTCATGCGCCAGATCATGAGCGGGCAGATGTCCCCGGTGATGATCGCCGCCATCACCGTCGGCCTCCGGGTCAAGAAGGAGACGATCGGCGAGATCACCGCCGCGGCGCAGGTCATGCGCGAGCTCGCGGCGAAGGTGCTGGTCAAGGATCCGGACAACCTGGTCGACGTCGTCGGCACCGGCGGCGACGCGGCGTACACGTTCAACATCTCCACCGCGGCGACCTTCGTCTGCGCCGCGGCGGGCGCGCGCGTCGCCAAGCACGGCAACCGCGCGGTGTCGTCGAAATCCGGGAGCGCCGACGTCATCGAGGCGCTCGGCGCCAACATCAATCTCACGCCCGAGCAGGTCGGCCGCTGCATCAACGAGGTGGGCGTCGGGTTCATGTTCGCGCCGAACCACCACGCGGCGATGAAGCACGCCGCGCCGGTGCGGCGCGAGCTCGGCGTGCGCACGATCTTCAACATCCTCGGGCCGCTCACCAATCCGGCGATGGCGCCGACCCAGCTCATGGGCGTCTTCCATCCCGATCTCGTCGGCATCCAGATCCGGGTGCTGCAGCGGCTCGGCGCCCGGCACGCGATGACCGTGTACGGCATGGAGGGCATGGACGAGATCTCGATCAGCGGGCAGACGATGGTCGGCGAGCTCAGGGACGGCAACGTGAGCGAGTACATGTTCGACCCGAAGCGGGTCGGCCTGCCGCTGCACGATCTGCAGGCGATCCGGGCGAAGGACGTGGAGGAATCGCGCGCGCTGGTGCTCGCCGCCCTGGAGAACCGGGCCGGCGCGGCGCGCGACATCGTGGCGCTCAACGCGGGCGCGGCAATCTACGTCGCCGGCCGCGCGGCGACGCTGGAGGACGGCGTCGAGGCGGCTTTTGCGAGCATCAAGAGCGGCGGCGGCGCGCGCGAAGCTCGACGACTTCGTCAAATGCACGCAGCGGGTGGCGAAGGGGTGAAGCGGACGCCGTTGGGGCCGGGGCAGCAGCGCCCGCGAGTACGAGGCTCTGGTCCACCAGGGGCTGGAGGCCATGCGGGCGGGGCGTGCCGCGGAAGCCGAAGCGGCATTCGCGCGGGTCGCCTCGACCCACCCGAAAGACCATCGGGCCTGGCACATGCTCGCCGTCATCGCGTTGCAAGCGGCGCGTCCTCACGACGCCGTCGGCCTCGCGCAGCGGGCGTTGCAGCACGACCGCCGCAATCCCGCCTACCGCAACACCCTTGGCATCGCCGCTGCGGAGTGCGGGATGTTCGACGACGCGATCGCGCATTTTCGCCGTGCGCTCCGGGAGCGAGCCGACCTTCGTCGATGCGAGCTACAACCTCGGCAAGACGCTGTTCAAGATCGGCGATCTGCAGGGCGCGCGCGACGCGTACGCCCGCGCGCTCGCCTTCGACGCCCGGTACCCCGGCCTGCGCCGGAACCTCGCCTACGTGCTGGGGGAACTCGGCGATCTCGACGCGGCGATCGCGCTCCTCGAGCAGGAGGCCGCGGAGGCTCCGGGCGACGACCGGGCGCCCGCGCAGCTTGCCCGCGCGTGGCGGGAGCGCTCGGGAAGCGAGGCCGCCATCGCCTTCTACCGATCCGCGATCGAGCGGTTTCCGCGGAGCCCCGTCCTCCGGTACGGCCTCGCCCGGCTGCTGCTCGCGCGCGGCGCGTGGCGAGAGGGCTGGACGCAGTACCTTTCGCGCGACCTCGTCGTGCGGACCGACCCGCCGCCCGACTGGGAGACCTTCCCGGGCGAACTGTCGGATGCGCGCATTCGACTGATCGGGGAGCAGGGTCTTGGGGACGTGCTGTTCTTCGCCCGATTTGCTCCGGAACTGAAGCGCCGCGGCGCATGGCTCGGGCTCGAGTGCCAGCCCAAGCTCGTGCCGCTCCTGCGGCGCTCGCCTGTTTTCGACGAGGTCGGGCCGGTGGACGGGCGAGGACCGGGGCGACCGGGCGAGCGCCGGGTGTTCATCGGCGACTTGCCGGCGATGCTGGGTGCGCAGACCGCGCCCGCGCCGATCCCGCTGACCGTGGATCCGGAGCGGGTGGCGCGCTGCCGGGCGATGCTGGCGGGTCAGGGCGAGCCGCCGTTCATCGGCCTCACCTGGCGCGCGGGAACCCACCCGCGCGAACCCGAGTTCGGACGGCGCCTCGACGCGCTCTTCAAGGAGATCGACCTCGACGCGCTCGCGACCGCGTTCGACGGCGTGCCCGGGACGCTGGTCGTCGTCCAGCGCAACCCGCGCCCCGAGGAGTCCTCGCGGCTGTCGCGACGCCTGCAGCGTGCGGCTCCCGACCTCTCGGCCCTCAACGAGGACCTCGAGGAGATGTCGGCGCTCCTGGCGGCGCTCGACGACTACGTGGGCGTAAGCAACACGAACGTCCATCTCGCGGCGGGCGTCGGGAAGCGGGCGCGGGTGCTGGTGCCGTACCCGCCCGAGTGGCGATGGATGGAAGCGGGCGACGAGTCCCAGTGGTTTCCGGGCTGCAAGGCGTATCGGCAGTCGGCGACGCGTTCGTGGGCCGAGGCACTGGCGCGCCTGCGGGCCGACCTCCTGGCGATTCCATCGGGCCGCGGCCCGGTACGATAGGTCCCTCCGGACGAGCGCCTCGCCCATGCCGCAGCACTCGCGCAGCAACCCGAGCCCGCGCTACGCGCGCCTCCTCGCGCAGTACCGCGAGATGCATCGCGACGGCGAGGTCCACCTCGGGATCCCGCCGGACCGGACGTTTCCCGGCAAGAGCCTGCCGCCGCAGGCCGGGCACATCAAGCGCCTCATCGCCTCGACGGGCGCGCAGACGATCCTCGACTACGGGAGCGGCAAGGGCCAGCAGTATCAGCCGCTGCCGTTCACCGATCCCGGGCGGCACCGTCCACCTCGGCATCCGGGCGTGGTGGGGTGTGGAGGTGCGCTGCTACGACCCCGGTTACCCACCGTATGCGGCGCTGCCGGAGGGGAAGTTCGACGGCGTGATCTCGACCGACGTGCTCGAGCATTGTCCGGAAGAGGACATGCCGTGGATCGTCGCGGAGCTGTTCGCCTGCGCGACGCGGTTCGTCTTCGCGAACGTCGCGTGCTTCCCGGCGCGCAAGCGCCTGCCGAACGGCCAGAACGCGCATTGCACCGTGCGGCCGCTCAAGTGGTGGCGCGAGCTGATCGAGAAGGTCGCGGCGCGGCATCCGGCCGCGCTCTACGAGTTCCGCTTTCAGGTCCTGGAGCGCAAGCCGGGCGGCGTGGACGCGATGGGCGAGAAAGTGCTGACCAACCTCGATCGCTGGGGCTCGGCGCAGCCCCGGGAGCAGGCCCACCGGTGAGCGACATCCTCGCGCGCATCCTGGCGGCGAAGGCTGCGGAGCTCGCCGCAGCGCGGTCGGCAACGCCCGAGCAGGCGTTGCGCGAGCAGGCGCTCGCTGCGCCGCCGCCGCGCGACTTCGCCGGCGCGCTGCGGGCGAAGATCGCGGCCGGCCGTCCCGCCGTCATCGCGGAGATCAAGCGCGCGAGCCCGAGCCGGGGCGTCCTGCGCGAGGCGTTCGATCCGGCCGGGATCGCAAGATCCTACGCGGCGAACGGCGCAGCCTGCCTCTCGGTGCTGACCGACCGGCAGTTCTTCCAGGGCGCGCCCGAGCATCTCGTCGCGGCGCGCGCGGCCTCCGGGTTGCCGGTGCTCCGCAAAGACTTCGTCATCGACTCCTATCAGGTCCACGAGGCGCGCGCGCTCGAGCGCCGACTGCATCCTGCTCATCGCCGCCGCGCTGGAGGGCGGGCGGATGCGGGAACTGGAGGCGCTCGCCGTGGAACTGGAGATGGCGGTGCTCGTCGAGGTCCACGACCGACCGGAGCTCGAGCGGGCGCTCGCGCTGACGACGCCGCTGATCGGCATCAACAACCGCGATCTGCGCACGTTCGAGACGAAGCTCGAGACGACCCTCGGGCTCCTGCCGCAGCTCCCGCCTGACCGGCTGGCGATCACCGAGAGCGGCATCCTCGCGCCGGGAACACGTAGAGCTGATGCAGCGGCACGGAGTCCAGTCCTTCCTCGTCGGCGAGGCGTTCATGCGCGCGCCGGATCCGGGTGCTGCGCTGCTCCGGCTGTTCCCCTGAGAGGTTCGCAATTGTGCGTCGCAACATTCATGTTGCGAAAACGCCACAGTTGACGTGACAGGATACTTAAAAGACCTGCTCCGAGTTGCTGTTTGGAAGCGCGCTTTGGGAGAATGCAACAGCCCCCGAGTCACTTCGGAGGAGCGTCAGGGCGGGGGCCGCAAGGCCCGACCTGGGTTTCAAACAAGTCAGAGGAGAACTCTTGATGAACAAGAAGGTAATGGCGATTGCGGTCGCGGGGGTATTCGCGGTGCCTGGCGTCGCTCTGGCGCAGAAGAGCACCGTGGAGATCTACGGCCGCGCCAACCTCGGCTTCTCGCACTACGAGGCCAAGGGTGCTTCCGCCGGCATGCAGAATCTCGAGGGTCGCTTCCAGGTATTCGACGGCAGTTCGCGCGTGGGCTTCCGCGGCACGGAAGACCTCGGCAGCGGATTGCGGGCGATCTTCCAGATCGAGACCGGGGTGAACGTCGACAACGGCAGCAACACCGGTCAGGGCGGTCAGGCGAACGCTTCGTCGGGCTTCTGGGCGTCGCGCGACTCGTTCGTCGGCCTGGACAGCAACTTCGGGCGCCTGACGTTCGGCCGGCAGTCGATCTACTGGGCGAACGGCGTGAACGCGCAGTTCGCGGCGAACTACATCAACACCGAGCTCCCGTGGACGAACGGCACCAACCTCGGCCGGATCAGCCTGCAGGGCGCCTCGGTGGCGCGCGTGAGCAACGTCGTCCAGTACACGTCGCCGACGTTCGCCGGGATGAACGTGACGGCCAGCTACTCCCCGAACGCACAAGAACCGGTGCAGAACAATGCTACCGGCGGCTCCGACACGGACGCGGCAGATCTGGGGCGTTACCTGGCGCGGCACATGGGGCCCGTTCTACGCTCAGGCGGACTGGGTGTACGTGCAGGGCAACACCCCCTTCGCGCGGTAGGCAACGTTTCGGTTCAGCCCGAAGGCCAGGCGTTCAAGGTCGGCGCCAGCTGGGGTTACCTGCCCGGCGCGCGCATCGGGGTCATCTGGGTCCGCACGGACATCGACCAATCCAGCGGCACTACCGGCGGTGCCATCGCCACAGGCGACGGCCCTCGTCAGGACGGCTTCACGGTCAACTGGGAGCACACGTTCGGCAACATCCAGGTCATGGCGCAGTACGGCTGGACCGACGACATCAAGAACTGCAGTGCGGCCACGGAGTTGCTCGCGTCCTGCAGCAGCAGCGCCTCCGACGGCTTCATGGTCGGCGCACGGTACTTCCTGTCGAAGCGCACGTGGGTGTACGCCTCGTACAACCAGGTCAACAACGACGGGAACCAGTTCGCGGACTACACAGGCGGCGGGATCACCGCGAACAACCAGCTTGTCAACACAAGGCTCGGCGCGGATCCGAAGATCTGGGCGCTCGGTCTCTTCCACGCGTTCTAGGCGCGCCGGAAGAAGCAGGCTTCAGAATGGAAACGGGCGCTTCGGCGCCCGTTTTTTTTCGCCCTGTCGCAGGGTCGCGCGGGACTGATCGCATATCATTGCCTCGTTCGTCGCGCGTGACCCGCCCATGCTGCACATCGATTCGCTGATCGTCGGGCTCGACAAGGGCCTCCGGACGGTGTTCGGCGTCGCGCGTGCCGCGCGGCCGATGCCGGGGAGCGAAGCCGAGGAACCGGGCCTCTCGCCCGAAGAGCGGAACGAGGCGGGGGCGCTGATGCGCGTCAATCACTGCGGCGAGATCTGCGCCCAGGCCCTCTACCAGGGCCAGTCACTCGCCTCGGACAACGCCGACCTCAAACGCGCCCTCGAGCAGGCCGCGCGCGAAGAGGAGGATCACCTGGCCTGGACCGAGCAGCGCATCGCCGAGCTCGGCGGCCGGACGAGCCTGCTGAACCCGCTCTGGTACGCCGGGTCGCTCGCGATCGGCTTCGCGGCGGGCAAGCTCGGCGACGGCTGGAATCTCGGGTTCCTCAAGGAGACCGAGAAGCAGGTCGAGCTTCACCTCCAGGGGCATCTCGATCGGCTGAGTGCGAAGGATGTTCGGACGCGGGCCGTCGTCGCGGCCATGCAGCGCGACGAGGCGGGGCACGCGAGCGCGGCGGAAGCGCTCGGCGCGAGGGAGCTTCCTCAGCCCGTCAAGGCGGGGATGACCGCCGCGGCGAAAGTGATGACGCGCGTTTCCTACTGGCTCTGAGCCGCCCGCCGCTGCGGAAAAGAAAACGGCCGCGCGAGGCGGCCGTTTCGCTTTCGGGCGAGGCGCGTCAGAACGAGAACTTGACCTGGACGCCGATGATGTTGACGTCCGCCTTGTACGTGCCGTTGAGTGCGCCCTTCGGCGTGTTGGGGAATCCCGGCATGGGCGCCGGGTCGACGTTCGGCAGGCTGCTCGATGCATCGTCCACGAACTCGTGCGCGAAACCGAAGTCGAGCGCGCCCTGCTTCGAGAACTGCCACTGCGCGCCGATCGCGATCCAGATGCGGTCCGCGTCGGGGAGTCGTGGCGTGCGGAACGCGTCCTGCACCGGCGTCTTGTCGTACGCCGTGCCGAACCGGAGCTTCCATTCGTTGTTCAGCTGGTAGTTGGCGCCGACGCCGATCCGCCAGCTGTTGTCGAACCTGAGCGGCGTGTTGGTGAGCCCCTGGCCGGTGGTGCGGAAGATCGACAGGTCCTGGATCGAGTCCCACCAGGTGTAGGTGAAGTCGGCGAGGATCTGCCACTGCGGGCCGATCTGCTGCGAGAACGCGAGCGACAACATCGCCGGGAGGTCCACCGTGGCCTTGACGCCGCCGTTCGGGAAGAGTGCGGCGAGCGGGGCCGGAACCCCGACGAAGGTCACGTTACCTTCGAGGTCCTGCTTGACCTCCGAGCGGTACGAGATGCCGAGCCGGCTCGTGGGCGTGATGTTGAACATCGCCCCGATGTTCCAGCCCCAGGCCCAGCTGTCGGCCGAGATCTCGCCGAACGGCGATCCGAGCGGCGTGAACGTGTTGCTCGTGAGATCGGCGTCGATGTACATCGCGTTGATCCCGAAGCCGAGCGACACCGCGTTGTTGATCTTCCACGCGACCGAGGGGTTGATGTTGATGGTCTTGACCTCGGACTTGATCCCGTGGAACTGGCCGACCCAGGGGGTGTCGTACTCGGTCTTCAGGCCGAAGGGCGCGTTGATCCCGAGCCCGAGCCACCACTGCGGATTCAGCTGCCAGGACAGGTAGCCGGCCGGGACGAACCCCCACCCGCCGGCATCGCCCCCGTTTCCGAGGGTCGAGATGGCTCCGGTGGGCGTCGTGCTGGTGCCGTTGTTCTGGAACTTGACTGACGTATTGATGATGTTGGCCGCGCCGACCGCCTGCCGGCCGGGCAGGTTGGTCATTCCCGCGGGGTTGTACCAGATGGTGCTCGCGTCCTCCGCGGCCGCGGCCTGGCCGGAGTTGGCGAGCCCGAGCCCGCTGGCGTTCTGCGTTCCGATCGCGAACCCCGCGGCGCCGGCGCTCCCGGCTGCGGTGACTGTGATTCCCCCGATCGCCGCCGCGATCGCGCGCTTCTTCCACGCCAGCGTGCTCATGCGATTTCTCCTCCGTGGGTGTTATGCGTTTGACCGCACGCGGTAATTCAGCCCCGCGGACGGCGAATTCAGTATAGGGGAACCGTTGCATGGGTACAACGTGATCCCGAGCGAGCGCGGCTCGGGACACCCGGGTGTAGCACCGCCGCAACAGCCGCCGACCGCTCAGGCCGCGACCGGCCCGGCTTCCTCGACGAGCTCGAACTCGTGGGTGATCGCCGCGGTCTTGCCCAGCATCGCGGAGGCGGAGCAGTACTTGTTGTGGGAAAGCTTGATCGCGTTCTCGACGATCGAGCGCTTCAGGCTTCGACCGCGGACCGTAAAGTGCATGTGGATCCTGGTGAAGACCTTGGGGTCGGTCTCCGCCCGGTCGGCGGTGAGCCGCACCTCGCAGCCGGTCACGTCCTGGCCGCTGCGTTTGAGGATCACGACCACGTCCGACGCCGTGCAGGCGCCCGTCCCGGCGAGGACGGTTTCCATCGGGCGCGGGCCCGTGTTCCGGCCGCCGACGTCCGGGGCGCCGTCGATGACGATGGCGTGCCCGCTGCCGGTCTCGGCGAGGAACTGCACGCCGTCCACCCACTTGACCGAGCATTCCATGCGTCGATTCTAACCCCCAGCGGGCATTTGATTTTTTGATGACGCTATAAGAACCTTGATGCGGCGTCGCACAACGTTTTTCTTGCATTGCACAAAACAAGCCGGGATAATCCGAACCGTAGCGAGCGGATTGGGCAAGGCCCATGAAGCTCCAAGAGTTAGTCTCCTCCACCCTCCTCCTTTGGTGGATCTTGCGCAGCCTCTACGGGCTGCGCTTTTTTTTGTGGGCCCCGCCCGAGAGATTTTTGCAAGCTTCTGATTTGACAGGGGGACAGGGCCGAACCTACAATTCGCGCCTTTCCCCGCACACCGCTTCCCCGACAACCCACATCATGACGACCTTTGTCGCCAAACCGAGCACCGTCCGCCGCGACTGGTACGTGATCGACGCGACCGACAAGGTGCTCGGCCGCCTCGCGGTCGAGGTCGCCCGCCGGCTGCGCGGCAAGCACAAGCCCGAGTTCACGCCGCACGTCGACACCGGGGACTACATCGTCGTGGTCAACGCGGCAAAGGTGCGCGTCACGGGCAAGAAGGCGACCAAGAAGACCTACCACAGCCACACCGGCTACCCCGGCGGCCTGTCCGAAATCAGCTTCGCGAAGCTGCACGCGCGGTTCCCGACTCGCGCCATCGAGCGCGCGGTCAAGGGCATGCTCCCGAAAGGGCCCTTGGGGTACGCCATGGCGCGGAAGCTGAAGGTCTACCCCGGAGCCGCCCATCCCCACGAGGCGCAGCAGCCCAAGACTCTGGAGTTGAACGCATGATCGGCGAGTACCACTACGGCACCGGCCGGCGGAAGAGCGCCGTCGCGCGGGTCTTCATCAAGCCCGGCAAGGGCAACTTCGTCGTCAACGACAAGCCGATCGACCAGTACTTCGGCCGCGAGACCGGCCGCATGGTCGTGCGCCAGCCGCTCGCGCTGACCAATCACCTCACGACCTTCGACATCCAGGTGAACGTCGACGGCGGCGGCGAGTCGGGCCAGGCCGGCGCGGTTCGCCACGGGCTGACGCGCGCGCTGATCGAGTTCGACGCGAACCTGAAGCCGGTGCTCTCGAAGGCCGGGCTCGTGACGCGCGACGCGCGCGAGGTCGAGCGAAAGAAGGTCGGCCTGCACAAGGCGCGCCGACGCAAGCAGTTCTCGAAGCGCTGATGGCGCAACGGAACGCGACGCGAAAGCCGCCCAAAGGGCGGCTTTTTAGTCTGTAGGGCGCTGTCGCCGCGTGGCGACGTCGCCCGCTGTGAACGAATGGCGCGCAGCGCCAGCGGGTTTTGTTGGAGACTAAGGGGTGATCAAGATCGGCATCGTCGGCGGCACCGGATACACCGGTGTCGAGCTGCTGCGGCTGCTCGCGCAGCACCCGCAGGCCGAGCTCGCCGTCATCACTTCGCGCAAGGAGGCGGGAACGCCGGTTGCCGACCTGTTCCCGTCGTTGCGCGGCCGGGTCGCGCTGCAGTTCTCCGAGCCCGCCGCGGCGAAGCTCGAGCGGTGCGACGTCGTGTTCTTCGCGACCCCGCACGGGGTCGCGATGACCGACGCGCGGCGGCTCGTCGATGCCGGCGTGCGGATCGTCGACCTCGCCGCCGACTTCCGGCTGCAGGATCTCGCCGAGTGGAAGCGGTGGTACAAGCTCGACCACGCGGCGCCGGAGCTGGTCGTCGAGGCGGTCTACGGGCTGCCGGAGACCAATCGCGCGGCCATCCGGACCGCGCGGATCGTCGGCAATCCGGGGTGCTATGCCACCGCGGTTCAGCTCGGCCTCCTCCCGCTCATCGAATCGGAGACCGTGGACCTCGACCATCTCATCGCCGACGCGAAGTCGGGGGTAAGCGGCGCCGGCCGGAAGCAGGAGCTGCCGCTCATGTTCAGCGAGGCGGCGGACAACTTCGCGGCGTACAACGTCGCGGGACATCGCCACGTGCCGGAAGTGCGCGAGCAGCTCGGTCGGCTCGCCGGCCGGCCGGTCGGCGTCCTGTTCGTCCCGCACCTGACGCCGATGGTGCGCGGGATTCACGCGACGCTCTACGCCCGGATCATGCGCGACGCCGATTTCCAGGCGCTCTACGAGAAGCGGTTCAAGGGCGAGCCGTTCGTCGACGTCCTACCGCCCGGCCGGCATCCGGACACCCGCTCGGTGCGCGCCTCCAACGCCTGCCGCATCGCCATCCACCGGCCGGGGAACGGCGATACGCTGGTCGTGCTCTCGGTCATCGACAACCTGGTGAAGGGCGCGTCGGGCCAGGCGGTGCAGAACATGAACATCATGTTCGGGATCGACGAGACGGCCGGGCTCACCCAGCTGCCGGTGGTCCCCTGATGTCCATTCGCCTGCGCGCGCTGCGCCATCGCTGGGGGATCGCCGCCCCCAAGCTCACGGTCGGCCTGCATGTCGCGTGGTACTGGCGCGCGCTGGCGATCGTGGCGGTGACGGCGCTGCTGCTGATCCTCGCGACATGGATGTACGACGCGGGGCGGCAGTTTGCCGGCTACGACGCGAGCACGGCCGAGAGCGAGCTCGCGACGCTCCGGACGCGCACGGCGGCGCTCGAGAACGAGTTGAAGAGCCTGCGGGCGGTCACCACGTCGAGCGAGAGCCGGCTGCAGATCGAGAAGTCCGCGCAGGCGCAGCTCGCCAAGCAGCTGAAGGCGCTGCAGGCGGAGAACGCGCGGCTCCGCGAGGACCTCGCGTTCTTCGAGAATCTCGCGGCCGGCGCCAGCGAGGACAAGCTCGCGGTGTCGGGATTCAAGGTCGAGCCCGACCTGGTCCCCGGCGAGTACCGCTACCGCGTCCTGGTGACCCTGGGCGGCCGCAAGGAGCGCGAGTTCAGCGGCCGCCTGCAGCTCGTCGTCGACATGCAGCTCGAGGACCGCGACGTGACGCTGATGGTGCCGCCCGAGGAGAAGTCCGACGACGCCGCCTACCGCGTTCGCTTCAAGCGCTTCTACCGCGCCGAAGGGTCGTTCCGCGTCGACCCCAAGGCCAAGGTGCGCTCGGTGCAGGTGCGGCTGTTCGAGCAGGGCGCCGCGCAGCCGCGCGCGACCGAGAGCTACACTCTTTCCTAGCCCAGCCGTCCGCGACAGGAGGTCCCATGTTTTTCAGCAAGTCCGGCAAGGCGCAGAACCGGATCGACAGCCTGATCGGCGCCGGCACGCGAATCGAAGGCAACGTGATCTTCTCGGGGGGGCTGCGCGTGGACGGCGAGGTCAGGGGCGACGTCCGCGCTGCCGAGGGCGAGCCGGGCACGCTGGTCGTGAGCGAGCAGGCGCGGATCGAAGGCGAGATCCACGTGGCGCACCTGGTCGTAAACGGCACCGTCGTCGGGCCAGTGCACGCGACCGAGCTGCTCGAGCTGCAGCCGCGCTCGCGCGTGAGCGGCGACGTTCACTACACGTCGCTCGAGATGCACCTCGGGGCGATCGTGGAGGGCCGCCTGGTGCACAATCGCGCCGGCGCGGACGCGAAGCCCGTGGAGCTGAAGCTGGCGAAGTCGAATTGACCCTGTCGGGCGGCAGGTCTTTGCCCGTTGGCGGCGGTTTTCACGCTTGGAACCTCCCGCAGTTGACCCCATCTAACGGGCATTCGATAATCGCCCCAACGAATTGCCGGAGAGACCCATGAACGCCCCGACCGAGATGCCTGCGCCGCTGGTCTTCACCGACAGCGCCGCGAACAAGGTCAAGCAGCTGATCGACGAGGAGGGCAACTCGGAGCTGAAGCTCCGCGTCTTCGTGAGCGGCGGCGGCTGCTCGGGCTTCCAGTACGGCTTCACGTTCGACGAGATCCGGAACGACGACGACGCCGCGATGGAGAAGAACGGCGTGACGCTCCTCATCGATCCGATGAGCTATCAGTACCTCGCCGGCGCCGAGATCGACTACACCGAGGGCGTCGAGGGCGCCCAGTTCGTGATCAAGAACCCGAACGCCACCAGCACCTGCGGGTGCGGCTCGTCGTTCTCGACCTGACCGGCCAGGGGTTCGGCGGACGGGGGCTGCGGCCCCCGTTTTCGTTGGCCCTCCGGCGAATGTTTTACAGATTGGCCGGCGCGGGCGTGGCGTTCGCGCCACTCAGGCGGTGCCGCTATGAGGGATAAACCGCTCCGAGAACGCGCGGCCCCGCCGCGCCGGTGACTTCCGGCAGGCTCGAAGTGCGGCCCGCGAGCGTCTCGCGCGCGAGCCACGCGAAGGCCATCGCCTCCACCCAGTCGGGATCGACGCCCGCTGCCGCCGTCGTCGCGACGCGCGCGCCCGGCAGCCGGCGCGCGAGCTCGCGCATCAGGTGCGAGTTCGACGCGCCGCCACCCGACACGAAGACCTCCCGCGTGCCGTCGCAAAAACGCTGCACCGCGTCCGCGATCGACTGCGTGGTCAGCGCCACGAACGTGGCCTGGACGTCCTGCGGCGCGCGGCGTTCGGGCCGAAACTGCGACAGCCAACCGTCGTTGAACCGATCCCGACCCGTGCTACGAGCGGCGCGCCATGACCGCCCGCGGCCACGTCGCGGCTGCGGAAATCGCCGACGACTCGAATGCCGGAGCGCTCCGCCAGCAGCGCGCCGTTTCCGAGCTGCACCGTATAGCCGTGATCCGGACGATGGCGCACGGTCTGGCCGTGGCAGCCGATCGCGGCAATCGCCGCCTTGTCGACCCGGGCATCGGCGAGCAGCGCCTGCACTGCCGTGGCATAGAGCTCCGCGAGCCGGTTCCCAAGCTCCGCCGCGCGCTCGAGCTCGTTCGGCCCGACCGTATTGAGCGCGAGCGCCTCGGCTCGAACCGTTTCGGGATAGGGGGTGAAGTGGCTCGCGACCAGCCGGCCCGACGCCTGCGAGAAATCGGCCAGGACGGCATCGACGCCGTCGAGGCTCGTGCCCGACATCACACCGACGTAGAGCTCGGACACTCGGGAACGCTTGCTCCCTGCGGCCGGGGTGAGGGGATCACTCCAGCGCTGCGACGTTCGCGCCGGCGAGCAGCTCGAGCTGCGCGACGAGCGGGTCGGCCGCGGCGCGGAACGCCGCCATCCGGTGCGGCGCCACCGGCTCCGCCGCCGGCATCGCGATCGTCAACGGGTTGCGGTGCTGGTTGTTGACGCGGAACTCGTAGTGCAGGTGCGGGCCCGTCGCCCACCCCGTAGCGCCGACGTAGCCGATGACGTCACCCTGCGCGACCCGCGCGCCGCGCTTGATCCCGCTCGCGAACCCCCGCAGGTGCCCGTACAGCGTCGTGACGCCGCCGCCGTGCCGGAGCACCACGACATTCCCGTAGCCGTTTTGCCACCCGGCGGACTCCACGGTCCCGTCGGCGGCCGCTTTCACGCGCGCGCCCACCGGCGCGCCGTAGTCCACACCGTTGTGCGCGCGCCACTCCTGGAGGATCGGGTGAAACCGCATCTTGAAGCCGGACGTGACGCGCGAGAACTCGAGCGGGGAGCGCAGGAACGCCTTGCGCAGGTTCTTGCCGTCCGCGGCGTAGTAGCCGCCCTTGCCGGTCTCGTCGGCAAACCACACGGCGCGGTAGGTCTTCCGATCGTTGACGAACTCCGCCGCGAGCACCCGGCCGGCCTGGAGCGGGCGGCCGTCGTGGTGGAACACCTCGTACACCACCCGGAACCGGTCGCCGCGGCGCAGGTCGCGGTGGAAGTCGATGTCGCCGGAGAAGATGTCCGCCATCTGAATCGTGATCGAATCCGGCAGCCCGACCGCGTCGGCGGTCGCGAACAGCGAGCTCTGGATCTCGCCCGCCTTCAGGAACACGCGGCGCGTGAGCTCGGCCCGCTCCTCGATCGCGTTGAACCGGACGCCGTCGCGCTCGAACCCCAGTACGATCGTCGCCTCTCCAGACAGGAACCGCAGCGCGAGGAGCTGGCCGAGCTCGCTCGTTCGGGCCTGCACCGTCATGCCGGGGCGCAGGCTGCGGAACGGCCGCGACCCGCCGTTCTCCTTGAGGAGCCGGGACGTCTCCGCGCCGTCGACGCCGAGGCGGGAGAGCAGGGCGGCGAACGTGTCACCGCGTTCCAGCCGCGTCTCGTGCCAGTAGGCTTGGACCGGATCCGCGGCCGGATCGGGGAGGGTGAGCGCGAGCGGTTCGACGACGACCTGGCGCTCGGGCGGCGGCGAGTCCTTGACCGTGCCGGTCGCCGCGACGCCGAGGAGGAGCGCGGCGACGCCGATCGCCACCACCGCTCGGCGGCGGCACGCGCGGTCGCGCGGCGTATCGCTCTGGGCTAGAATCCTCATCTGGCTCCGGCGGTGATTTCTCTTGATTTTCCTATAGTTGTGCGGCGGAGTGTAGCAGCGTCGTGAACCCGAACCAAGCGCCAAGCCGCGTGCCGAAGCTCGACCTCGACCACCAGCTCGCCGTCATCCGGCGCGGCTGCGACGAACTGCTCGTGGAAGACGACCTCGTCCGCAAGCTCAAGACCGGCCGCCGGCTCCGGGTCAAGCTCGGGATGGACCCGACCGCCCCGGACCTTCATCTCGGCCACACGGTCGTCATCAACAAGCTGCGACACTTCCAGGACCTCGGGCATCAGGTTCAGTTCCTCATCGGCGACTTCACCGGGATGATCGGCGACCCCTCCGGGCGCAACGCCACCCGCCCGCCGCTCAGCCCCGAGGAGATCGAGGACAACGCCAAGACCTACCGCGACCAGGTTTTCAAGATCCTCGACCCGCACCAGACCGAGATCCTGTTCAACTCGTCGTGGTCGAGCGCGCTCGGCGCGGAAGGCATGATCCGCCTCGCCGCGCGCTACACCGTCTCGCAGCTCCTTCAGCGCGACGACTTCGCCAAGCGTTTTCGCGACCAGCAGCCGATCGCGGTGCACGAGCTGCTCTACCCGCTGATGCAGGGCTACGACTCGGTGGCGATGAAGTCCGACGTCGAGCTCGGCGGCACCGACCAGAAGTTCAACCTGCTGGTCGGGCGCGAGCTGCAGAAGCTCTACGGCCAGGAGAGCCAGGTCATTCTCACGATGCCGCTCCTCGAGGGGCTCGACGGCGTGCAGAAGATGTCGAAGTCGCTCGGCAACTACGTCGGGATCGCCGAGCCGCCGCAGGAGATCTTCGGCAAGCTCATGTCGATCTCCGACGAGCTGATGTGGCGCTACCTCGAGCTCCTCTCGTTCCAGCCGCTGGACGTCGTGCGCGGCTGGCGGCGCGAGGTCGAGGCGGGCCGCAACCCGCGCGAGATCAAGGTCGCGTTCGCCAGGGAGATCGTCGAGCGCTTCCACGGCAAGCCCGCGGCGGAGAAGGCGCAAACCGGGTTCGAGGCGCGCTTCCGCGACGGGGCGATGCCCGAGGAGATCCCGGAGGTGACGCTGCAAACCGGCGGCGCGCCGCTCGTCATCACCCAGATCCTGAAGCAGGCCGATCTCACGCCGAGCGCGTCCGAGGCGCTGCGCATGATCGAGCAGGGCGGGGTGCGGCTCGACGGCGAGCGCGTCGGCGACAAGGGTCTGAAGCTGCCGCCCGGCACGTACGTGCTGCAGGTCGGCAAGCGGAAGTTTGCGCGGGTGACGTTGCGGTAACCGCCGCTCGCGCGCGACCGGAAGGGGGTTAGCAAGTGGCCGACGTCCGAATCGACGACTTCGACGCCGATGCGCAGGGCCTGGCGCCGCGCGCGGCCCCTTCGCGCGTGCATCCTCACGCCCGACTGGCGCTCGCGATTCTGCTGGTCTGTGCGGGCTACTACGCTGCGGGCATTGTCGCCCTCACGCTCCGGCTCGAGCCCGGTGGCATCTCGACGATCTGGCTGCCGCACGGCGTCCTCCTCGCAGCGCTGATCCTCACGCCGGCGCGCCGCTGGTGGCTGTACCTCGTCGCACTGTTCCCGGTGCAACTGTATCTCGTGAGCCGGTTTCTGGGCCCGCTCCCCATGCCGCTCATACTCATCCAGTTCGGCGGGATCGCTGTCCAGGCGATGGTCGGGGCGGCGGTCGTGCAGCGCTTCATCGGTACGCCGCCGCGCCTGGACGAGTTTCGGCACATGACCGTTTTCCTCGTCCTCGGCGTGATCCTCCCGATGGCGGTGGTTTCTGCCGTGGTAGGCGAGCTCTTCCTTGCTGCAGGAGCGGTCAACGACTTCTGGGCCGCGTGGTCCCGGCGGACGCTCACCGGCGTTTGCGGGGCGGTGATGCTCACGCCGCTCCTGCTGGAGGTGGCAGGCGGCGGAGCAGCGGCGATCAGGGCGGCGCCGCGGAAACGCCAGCTGGAATTCGCCTTACTCACGATGGGCGTCCTGGCACTGGTGCTGCCAGCGCTCCGCGGGGAGGGCGGCCCTGCCAGCCAGTACGCGCTGCTCTTCGGACCGCTCCTACCGCTCCTTTGGACGGCGGTCCGCTTCCGACCCGGCGGGCTCACGCTGCAGCTGCTGATCGTCGCGCTCGCGGTGCTCGCGGCCACCCAGGCCGGTCACGGGCCGTTCGTCACCGCATCGCCCACCGAGCAAGTCCTGGCGGTACAGGCATTTCTCCTGTCGGTGTCGATCCCCTTACTGCTACTCGCCGCCCTGGTGGCGGAACGGAACCGGTCCGCCCAGGTGCTCGACGAGCGATTGAAGTTCGAGCGGCTGGTCTCCGAACTCTCCTCCAGCCTGATCAATCCGCCGCCCGCCAAGGCGGACGAGGAGCTCGAGCAAGCGCTCCACCGGGCGCTGATCGCCATGGAGCTCGATCGTTGCTCGGTGTTCCAGTACCACTCCGAGCGGCGCTTGTGCCGGATCACGCACAGTGCCGAGTCGGCCGGCTATCCGTCGGTGCGGCGCGACATCGCCATGGCGGAGCTCCCCTGGCTGCTGGGACGACTGCAGGCCGGCGCGACGGTGGTCGTGGGCGACGTCGTCCGCGACCTCCCGGACGAGGCGATCGCCGAGCGGCGCTATGCGCAGAGCTACGGATCGCGATCCTGGGTGGTGGTTCCGGTGATCGTCGGCGACGATGTCGTTCGCTCGGTGTCCTTCCACAGCCTCAGGCCCCAGAAATGGTCCGCCGATCGCGTGTCGCGTCTGCAGCTGCTGGCGGAGATTTTCATCTCGGCGTTGACGAGCACGCAGGCCAAGGGGGCGCTGCGCGAGAACGAGGAGCGGCTGAGCCTCGCACTCGCGGCCGGCCGCATGGGGGCCTGGGACTGGGACCGGCGTCGCAACACCGTCACGTGGTCTAAGGAGCACTTCGCGATCATGGGCCTCGCGCCGTTCAGCGTGGAGCCCAGCCAGGACGTCTGGTCGAGTCGCGTGCATCCCGAGGATCGGCCCCGCGCCGACGCCACGCTGCGGGAGGCGATTTCGGAGCGTAAGGAGTACCGCTGCGAGTACCGCGTGATCTGGCCCGACGGCACCCTGCGCTGGGCCGAAGCGCGCGCCGAGCCGGTCTACGACGAGGCCGGAACCTGCATCAGGGTCATGGGCCTGATCGTCGATATCACCGACCGCAAACGAGCCGAGGAGGCGCTGCAGGCGAGCGAGGAGCGCTACCGCGAAGTCGTGGAGAGCCAGACCGAGCTCGTCTGCCGGTACCTGCCGGACACGACGCTCACGTTCGTCAACGAGGCCTACTGCCGGTTCTTCGGCCGCGCCCGGGAGGAGCTGATCGGGCGGCGGTTCGTGGAGTTGATTCCGGAGTCTTCGCAAGCGGGGGCATTGGATCAGGTCGCGTCGCTCGTGCGAGAGCCGCGCGTGTGCACCTACGAACACGAGGTGATCATGGCCGACGGGACGGTCGGCTGGCAGCAGTGGGTGGATTCCGCGATCGTCGCCTCCGACGGGCGCGTGACCGAGCTGCAGGGCATCGGCCGGGACATCACCGACCGCAAGCGCGCGGAGGAGGCCGACAAGCGGCTCGCCCATGCGTCGCGCCTCGCGGTCATGGGCGAGCTGACGGCCTCGATCGCCCACGAGATCAACCAGCCGCTCGGCGCGATCCTGAGCAACGCCGACGCGGCCGAGCTGCTCCTCGAGGCCGGCTCCGGACGGCTGGACGAAGTGCGCCGGATCCTGGCCGACATCCGCAAGGACGACCTGCGGGCGAGCGCGGTGATCCGGCGCACCCGCGAGCTGCTGGGCGGACGCCCGCTCGAGCGGCAGCCGCTCGACCTGGGGGACGTGATCGCGGACGTGCTCCAGCTCCTCGGTCGCGACGCCCAACGCCGTCAGGTCGCCCTGGAGCCCGAGCTCGCCCCGGGCCTGCCGGTCGTGTACGGCGACCGGGTGCACCTCGAGCAGATGCTGCTGAACCTGCTCCTCAACGGCATGGAAGCGATGGCCGACACGCCGGTGGCGCAACGTCGGCTCGCCGTGCGCACGGCGCTGGGCGACCGCGGGTTGGAGGTCGCGGTGACCGACAGCGGCCGCGGCATCCCGCCGGAGACCCTGCCGCGGCTCTTCGAGTCTTTCTTCACGACGAAGCAGGACGGGATGGGATTAGGGCTGCCGATCGCCCGCTCGATCGTGGAGGCGCACGGCGGGCGGATCTGGGCGGAGAACCGGCCCGACGGCGGCGCCACCTTCCGGTTCACGGTGCCGACGGAGCCCGCCGCATGACCGGGCGCGGTCCGATCGTCCACGTGGTGGACGACGACGACTCGGTGCGGACCGCCGTCGTGCGCCTGTTGCAGGCCGCCGGGCACGAGGCCCGCGGCTACGGGTCCGCAGGGGAGTTCCTGCTGGGCCGTTCGGACCGGGATGCGCCGGGCTGCGTGGTACTCGACGTCCGCATGCCGGGTCCCAGCGGTCTCGACCTCCAGGAGGCGCTCGCGCAGCTCGACGTGCCGCTGCCCATCGTCTTCCTGACCGGGCACGGCGACATCCCGATGAGCGTGCGCGCGATGAAGGCCGGCGCGGTCGACTTCCTCACCAAGCCGGTGAGCCGGGACGCGCTCCTGGCCGCGGTCCGGACGGCGCTCGCGCGCGACGCCGAGGCGCGGTCGGCCCACGAGCGGCTGCGCGCGTTTCGCGCCCGCTACGAGACGCTCACGCCGCGCGAGCGGGAAGTCTTCGCCGGCGTCGTCGCCGGCAAGCTCAACAAGCAGATCGCCGGCGAGCTGGGCACTGCCGAACGCACGATCAAGGCGCACCGCGCGCAGGTGATGGAGAAGATGCAGGTCGCGTCGGTCGCCGAGCTGGTGCACGTTGCGGATCAGCTGAGCGGCGAGCTGGCCGGCCTCGCAACGGGGGCGGCGAGACGGGAGTGACCCGGGGGATCGCGAATCCCCCGGTTGGCGTCGCTACGCGACCGCCTTCACAGGCGGTTCCCCGGTTTTTCGCCAGGGGTTCCCGGCCCCCTCCGGGGTTTCCGGCCCCCGCCGCGGTTCCCGGCCCCGGGTTCCCGGCCCCGTTGAGAGGGCGCTTCGGCCTGGGGCGCCGCCCCGTGCCCTCGGCGGTCTCTCCACCCTGCACCAAAGGTCAATCCAGCCTAGGCACCAAGATCCAATTCCCTAGGGTCGACTCCGGGACGATGATTCGCTGGACCGCTCCGGCGTCGCAACACCGAGGCGCAACAGGAGAACACACCGATGCCGGAGCAAGAGAAAGGGGCGATCGTGGTCGTGGACGACGACGACGGCTTGAGGCAGGCGCTCGGGCGGGTGCTCGACGCCGCGGGGTTCCAGGCGGAGACGTTCGCCTCGGCGGAAACCCTGCTCGAGTCCGATGCGGCGGCCCGCGCGGCGTGCCTCGTTTTCGACATCCATCTTCCCGGGCTGTCGGGCTTCGAGCTCCGCCGCGAGCTCGTTCGGACCGGAGCCGCGCAGCCGCCCGTCATCTTCATCACCGGCCACGACGAGCCCGCCGCGCGCGAGCAGGCCGAGGCCCTCGGCGCGGCCGCCTACCTGCCGAAACCGTTCGCCGGCCGGGCGCTCGTGGACGCGGTCGCCCGGGCGGTCGGCAGGGCATGACGGACATGAATGCACGAATCGGCGCCGCCGGGGGGCAGATCTCCTCCTCCGACCTCTCCTCCCCTGTCCCCCCGGCGGCTGTCCGACTGAACGATCTTGGCGAAGCGGCTACGCCGCGGCGGTGAGGGCTGCGCGACCACACGCATCAACAGGCTTCGAGGAACACCCGGAACAACTCGGGTAGTGGGGGAGAACGACACCCAACCCCAATTCCGCAGAAGGGAAACGCAACATGGCAACCGATCTCTTGGCGATGATGTCCAGCACCCTCGGGACGCAGCTGGTCGACCGGGCCGGAAGCTTCCTCGGTGCCTCCGAATCCAGCATGCAGGGCGCCGTGGGCGCGGCACTGCCCGCGTTGCTCGGCGGCGTGATGCAGAAAGCGTCCACGCCGTCCGGCGCCGCCGAACTGATGAAGCTGCTCAACACCCCCGGGCTCGATGCCGGCATCGTCGGAAATCTCGGCAGCTACCTGGGCGGCGGCGAGAAGACCAGCAGCCTGCTGTCGATGGGCAGCGGGCTCCTGTCGAGCCTCTTCGGCGACAAGCTCGGCAACCTCATCAACACGATCGCCTCGAGCTTCGGCCTGAAGTCCGCCTCGGCGTCGAATCTCATGGCGCTCGCCGCGCCGATGGTCCTCGGGTTCCTCAAGACCCAGGTCAGCGAGAACCGCCTCGACGCGAAGGGGCTCGCGAGCCTGCTCGCAAGCCAGGCGGAGTTCCTGAAGCCGCGCCTCGACAGCCGCATCACGAGCGCGCTCGGCTTCGCGAGCCCGATGGCGTTCGTGTCGAGCCTTGCCGGGGCAGCCGGCCGGGCCGCGGACGCCGCCGGCGCGGCAGTGGGCCGCGCTGCTGACAGAGCTGGCGCCGCAGCGGGGCGGGCGTACGACACCGCCGGGGCGTACGGCACCGCGGCGGCCTCGGCGGCGGGATCGGCCGCCGCCGCGACCCGACCGGTCTTCCTCCGCTGGTTGCCGTGGATCATCCTGGGGGCGATCGCGCTGATCCTGCTGCCGCAGCTGCAGCACTGCGGGGAGCAGGCGACGAAGAAGGTCGGCGACACCGTCGGCGACGCCGCCAAGGCGACCAGCCAGGCGGCCAAGGACGCGGCGCGTGCCACGGCCGATGCCGCCAAGGCCGGCGACGACGGTGGTGACCAAGGCCATCAAGAGCTTCGAGCTGCCGAACGGCGTCAAGATCGATGCCACCGACGGCGGCTTCGTGGCGCAGCTGATCGCGTTCCTCAGCAGCAAGGACGCGGCGCTCGGCACAGGGCTTCAGCTTCGACGAGGTGCTACTTCGACACCGGCTCGGCGACGCATCCGGCCCGAGTCCACGAAGCAGCTCGAGCACGTTGCCGTGGTGCTGAAGGCGTTCCCGCAGGCCGCGATCCGCGTCGAGGGGCACACCGACAACACCGGTGACGCGGCGGTAAACAAGCACGCTGTCCAGCGAGCGCGCCGCCGCGGTCGAGAAGGCGCTCGAAGGGCCTCGGCATCCCGGACGCGCAGATCAGCAGCGTCGGCTACGGCCCCGCGAAGCCGATCGCGCCGAACGATTCGGAGGACGGCCGGGCGAAGAATCGCCGGGTCGACGTTGTGGTGCTGAAACGCTAGGGCGAAGACCGGGCGAGCCCGACGACGATTGGCGAGCGAAGCGATGAGATTGGCAACGATGGCGGCCGTCGTGGCGCTCGCCGCCGCGGCGCCGCCGCTCGTCGCCCAGCAGCAGCCCGGTGTGGCGAAGGGCGGCGCGGCGGCGAAGGCGCCGGGCAAGCTGGCAGCGGTCAGTACCGCCCAGATCATCGCGATCGTCGAGGGGGTCGATTCCGGCAACCGGACCGTCAGCCTGAGGGGGCCGAGGGGGGTCGTGACGATGGACGTGGGCGAGGAAGTCCGCAACCTGCCTCAGGTCAAGGTGGGCGACCGGGTCGTCGTGACCTACGCACAGGCGCTCGCACTCGAGCTGAAGAAGGGCGGCTCGGGCATCCGCGAGCGCGTCGAGCGCGGCGGGGCCGCGCGCGCCGTGCCGGTCGAGCGGCCGGCGGGGTTCGTCGGTCGCGAGGTCAGGGTCGTCGCTGACGTGACGGTGGTCAACATGAAGAACCAGACCGTGACGCTGCGCGGGCCGAAGCAGACCGTCACGCTCAAGGTGCGCGATCCGGCGCAGTTCAAGAACATCACGGCGGGCGACCAGGTCGAGGCGACGTACACCGAGGCGCTGGCGCTGGCGGTGAAACCGGCGCTGGTTGCGGCCGGGCGGTGACCAGCAGGAGGCGGGCATGAAAGCAGATCTTGCTTCGACTGAGGCTGCGGGCGTTGGGGGCAGTCGCTACGACGAGTCCCGGCGCGCCGGCCTGGAGGGCGCGGCACGCGCAGTGCTGGTCGGCGCGGGCCTGGCGATGATCGCCGGCGGCATCGTCTCGTCGGCGCTGTGGTTCGTTTGGAAGCTTGCGGAGATCGTCCCATGACCCACGACATCCCTGCGAAGTCCCGACTGGTTCCGGTGATCCCGATCACCAGCCCGCAGTTCGTATATCGGCGGGCCGGCGAGACCGACGTGCGGGCCACGTTCGCCCGGGCGCGGGCCGGGCTCGAATCGGAGTCGGATCGACGTCCCGGCCCCGAAGCGCTGAGCACTGGGGAACGCGCGCCGCGCGCCTATCGAGGGTCGAACGAGCTTCGCGCGGCGCGCAACGACGAGCTCGGGTCGAGCATGCGGATGGTGAAGTGAGCGGCTGCAAGCAGGACGCGAACGAGGCCGGAACCTGAACCGCAAAGGAGAACGCGATGGGACTGTTCGATTTCGTCGGCAACATCGGCAAGAAGCTGTTCGGGCCCAAGGAGACCCCGGCCGACTCGGCCGCCAAGATCAAGGCCGAGATCGACTCCGGCAACCTCGGGATCCAGGACCTGCAGGTGACCCTCAAGGACGGCATGTGCTCGCTGTCGGGGCAATGTCCGTCGGCCGAGGCCATGCAGAAGGCGGTGCTGCTCGCGGGCAACGTGCAGGGCGTGAGCGGCGTCGACATCGCGAAGCTCAAGGTGCCGCCGCCGACGCCGGTCGAAGAGCAGGTCCAGTACTACATCATCCAGAAGGGCGACACGCTCTCCAAGATCGCGAAGCAGTACTACGGGGACGCGAACAAGTACCCGGTGATCTTCGAGGCGAACCGGGAGGTGATCAAGAACGCGGACCTGATCTTCCCCGGTCAGAAGATCCGCATCCCGGCCATGCTCTGAGCGTTCCTGCCACGAAAGGGAGGTTGTCATGCTGATGGAAATCGTGCTGACCCTGGTGGTCGGCCTCGTCGTCGGCGTCATCGCGCGGTTCGTCATGCCCGGAGCCCAGCCCATGGGCTGGATCGCGACGACGCTGCTCGGCATCGCCGGGGCCTTCGTCGGCGGGCTCGGGGGGCAGGCGCTTGGCCTGTACAAGATCGGCGAGCCGGTCGGCTGGATCGGCGCGGTGGTCGGCGCGCTGATCCTGCTCGTGATCTACCGCATGATCAAGCGACAGGCGGCCTGACCGGTCGCCGCGGGCGGGCGGATCGGCTCGCCCGGCGGCGCTTCGAGGCGCGCCACGGCGAAGGACGACCATGTTCAACAACATGAAGGTGTTCGTGCTGATGGCGGGCCTCACGGCGCTCTTCGTCGTCGTGGGCGGCGGGCTCGGCGGTCAGCAGGGGATGCTCATCGCCTTTCTCATCGCCGCCGGGCTCAACTTCTTCGCCTACTTCAACTCCGGCACCGCGGCGCTCCGCGCCTTCCAGGCGCGCATCGTCTCGCGCGACGAGGCGCCCGAGCTCCACGACATGGTGGACCGCCTGCGGCAGAAGGCGGGGCTGCCGATGCCGAAAGTGGCGATCGCGCCGCACCAGCAGCCGAACGCGTTCGCGTCGGGCCGCAACGCGCAGCACGCGGTCGTTTGCGTCACCGAAGGCATCCTGCAGCTCGTGGACCGGAGCGAGCTCGAGGGCGTGCTCGCGCACGAGCTCGGGCACGTCAAGAACGGCGACATCCTGCTCCAGACGGTGACGGCGACGCTCGCCGGCGCGGTCGGCATGATGTCGCGCGTCGGCATGGTCGGCGGCGCCGGGGGTGACGCGCGCGGGGCGCGGGTCAACCCGCTCATGGCCATCCTCGCGCCGCTCGCGGCGATGCTGATCCAGTTCGCGATCAGCCGCCAGCGCGAGTTCGGCGCCGACCGGACCGGCGCGGAGCTGACCGGCCGGCCGCTCGACCTCGCGAGCGCGCTGCAGAAGCTCGATTCGGCCGCGCGCCGCGTGCCGATGCCGATCGCGCCGTCATACGCGCCGATGGCGCAGGTCGACCCGCTGCAGGCGTACGGGCGCGGTCTCCTCAGCATGTTCTCGACGCATCCGCCGGTGGCGGAGCGCGTCGCGCGGCTCGAAGCCATGGCGCGCGGGAACCTGGGCGCTGCGGCGACGGCGTAGTCGGTAGGACCTAACAACCATTCAACCACTGTGAAAGGAGTAGGCAAATGAGAACCACGATACTCGCCACGGCGTTCGCGCTCATCGCAGGATTGGTTGCCGGCTGCGGGTCGGTGGAGACGGCGCAGGACCGAGAGGTGCTCGTCAAGCGCGCCGCCGCCGAGCGGCAGGCGTGGATCAATGCGGATCCGAGCCTCGCGGAGCTGCTCGGGAAGAGCTACGGCTATGCCTTCTTTCCGGAGGTCGGCAGCGGCGGCTTCATCGTCGCCGGGTCCGGGGGCTCCGGTGTCGTGTTCGAGCGCGGCCAGCACGTGGGCTACGCCGAGCTGACCGGGGCGTCGGTCGGATTCACGGCGGGCGGCCAGAAAGCGAGCGAGGTGATCGTGTTCGAGAACAAGGCGGCGATGGATCGCTTCCGCGAAGGCAAGCTGGCGTTCGGTGCGACCGCCAATGCCGTCATCGCGAAGTCCGGGGCCGCGGCGACCGCGCCGTTCACCGACGGCGTCGCGGTCCTGGTGCGCCCGCTCGCGGGCGCGATGGCCGAGGCGTCCCTCGGGGGCCAGAACTTCAAGTTCATCCCCAGGTGACTGCGGCCTCTGGGGACGAAGGTGTGACGTGACGTCGCGGGAGCGTCCGCGGACATCCCGGCGGGCGTCCTCCGCACCGAGGGTTGCGGCGAGTCGGACCTCAAGGTGACCGAGGCCGATTGCCGCGCCAAGGGGCAAGCGAAGACGCGTGCCGCCCTGATCGCCTGCCTGCTACCCAACCGCCGCGTCGAGATTCACGCGACCGGCGAACAGCGCGGGTGACACCGGGATCCCTGCGCGAGACCGTCACAGCGGCGCCGGCCCGTCCCGGGCCGGCGCTCGCACCACCGACGAAAGGAGTCAGCCCGTGACCACGAAAGCCGACTTCACTCCCGACGAATGGCAGGCGATCTTCACCGCCGCGCCGATGGCGGGCCTCGCGGTGACTGCCGCCAGCCCGAACGGACCGTTCGGCGTCATGAAGGAAATGTTCGCCGTCGGCGCCTCCATCGGCGAGACGCTGCAGAAGGGCTCGACGAACCCGCTCGTGAATGCGCTCATCGACGACATCAAGAGCCACGGCACCAAGCCCGAGCGGCCGCAGAACATCAGCACGCCTGAGGAGGCGAAGACCGCCGCACTGGAGAACCTGAAGAAGGTCTCGGCGATCCTCGTCGCCAAGGCGCCCGGCGCTGAAGGGGACGAATTCAAGCGCTGGATTGTCGGCATTTCCAAGAACGTCGCCGAAGCCTCCAACGAGGGCGGATTCCTCGGCTTCGGCGGTACGCAGGTCTCGGATGCCGAGAAGCAAGCGCTGAAGTCGATCGCCCAGGCGCTCGGCGTGCCCGACGCCGCGGCCTGAACGCCACCCCGCGCACGCTGCCCGGGGGTAAGGGTGGGTGGCCAGACCTCGTCAGGTCACCGTCGCGCCGAACAGCTTGCCCACGAGGAACGTGACGGCCGCCGCCGCCACCACGAACACGAGCTGGCGGAGCGCGCCGCGCGCCCAGCGGCCGCCGGTGAGCTGGCCGAGCAGGCCGCCGATCACCAGCGCCGCCGCCGCGGCCACCGCGAGCGAAGCGGCGATCGCGGCGTTGCCGGCCGCGAAGAACCACGGCGCGAGCGGCACGACCGCGCCGAGGGAAAACGCGATGAGCGAAGAGATGGCAGACCGCCACGGTGAGCCGAGCTCGTCCGGGTTCACTCCGAGGACGGCGCGCGAATACACGCGCAACGCCCGCTCCGGGTCGCGGAACAGCCCGTCGGTGGCCCGCGCGCAGGAGGCCTCGTCGAACCCGGCACGCTGCATCGCATCCTGGAGGATCGCGCGCTCGCGCGCGGGGTCGGAGGCGATCGCCGCGCGCTCCTCGGCAAGCAGCCGCTCGAGGAGCTCGACCTGGGCGCGCATCGAGACCCACTCGCCGATCGCCATCGATCCGGCGCCCGCGATCAGGCTCGCGACGCCCGCCAGCTGGACGACGTCCGGCGCCGCGGCTGGCGCCCGCCACGCCGAGGATCAGGGACGTGTTTGTCACGAGACCGTCATTGACGCCCAGCACCGCCGCGCGGGCTTCGCCGCTCTGGACCTCGGCGGCGCGCTGGCGTCGCTCACCGGCCGCCTGGGTGGCAGGTGAGCCGGTCGCCTTTTCGCCGACGGCGCTCCTCAATGCATCGAGCAATCCACGCATCGTTGTCCTCCCGAAGGTTGCCCATTGTCGCCCGGCCGCCGGCGCCTCGGGGTTTGAAGGGCGCCGCGGGGGTGAGGTAGACTTCGCAGCGGGAGAAGAGCAGCAGGTTCCGATTCCGGCGCTGCGATCCGGCGAGATCGCGCACCGCGTCACCGAACCGGTTTGCATTGGAGGAGCGCCTCGTCGCCGCACTCGCTTGCGGCGCGTGGCGGGGTGTCTTTCCGTGCGAACCGGAGCCGCTAGCATGACCTTGGCACGAGCAGCGATTCTCCTCGCGGTCGAGGACAAGGAGGCGACATGCGTCCACTGATGGTCCGACTCGCACCGTCGTTTTCCTGTTCGCCGCCTCGCTCCTCCCGTCGCTCGCGGCAGCGCAGACCGCGGCGCCGACCTTCTCGAAGGAGCAGCTCGATCAGCTGGTCGCGCCGATCGCGCTCTATCCCGACTCGCTGCTGTCGCAGGTGCTGATGGCGGCGACCTATCCCGCCGACGTCGCCGACGCCGCGAAGTGGTCCAAGGCGAACCCCAACCAGAAGGGCGACGCCGCGCTGAAGGCGGTCGAGAGCCAGGACTGGGATCCGAGCGTGAAGTCGCTCATCGCGTTCCCGCAGGTGATCCAGACGATGGGCGAGAAGCCGGACTGGGTGCAGAACCTCGGCGACGCGTTTCTCGCCTCGTCCAAGGACGTCCTCGACTCGGCGCAGCGCCTGCGCGCCCAGGCGCAGAAGGCCGGGAACCTCAAGACCACCGAGCAGCAGAAGGTCATCGTCGAGCCGGCGCCGGAGGCGCCGCAGCAGACCGTGATCAAGATCGAGCCGGCGAACCCGCAGGTGGTGTACGTGCCGACGTACAACCCGACGGTCGTGTACGGCACCTGGCCGTATCCGGCCTATCCGCCGTACTACATCCCGCCGCCGCCGGCCTACTATCCGGGCGCTGCGCTTGCCTCGGGCATCATGTTCGGCGTCGGCGTCGCGGCCACCGCCGCCCTCTGGGGCGGCTGCAACTGGGGTCGCGGCGACGTCAACATCAACGTCAACAAGTACAACAGCGTGAACACCAACCGCCAGATCAGCGCGAACCAGACGAACTTCCAGCACAACGCCGCCAACCGGAAAGGCGTTCCCTACCGCGACCAGGCGAGCCAACAGAAGTTCGGCAAGAACGTCGGCGGCGCCGACCAGCGGGCCGATTTCCGCGGCAAGGATCCCGGCCGCGACGCCCAGCGCCAGCAGGCGCAGGCCTCGCTCCAGCAGCGGGGGATGGATCCGGCGAAGGAGCGCGAGCGGTTGCAGAACGATCCCGGGGCGCGCGACGCGCGCCCAGTCCGCCGCGCGGGACACCGGCCGCGATCGGGCGGGTGGCGGTCCGGGCGGCGGCCGGCGGAGCCGACCGCGGCCAGGCCCGGCCTCAGGCCGCGGGGCGGCAGCGACAACGCGTTTAGCGGCGCGGGCAACGCCGGGCAGGCGCGGCAGCAGGCGGACCGCGGCAACGCGAGCCGGCAATCGATGGCGCAGCACTCCGGCGGGGCGCGCGCCGGCGGCGGTGGTGGCGGCGGTGGTGGGGCGCGCGCGGGAGGCGGCGGGGGCGGCGGCGCGCGCGCGGGCGGCGGCGGTGGTCGGCGTTAGGAGGGATGCCCACATGATCCAGTCCATCTTCACTCGAGTCCCAGCCATGCTGACGAACCCGATCCGTTGCGCCGCAGCGCTCGCCGCGGCGCTCGTCCTCGTTTCCGCCCCCGCGTTCGCGCAGCGCGCATATCCGACCCCGGAAGCGGCCGCGGAGGCATTGACCGACGCCGTCGCGCGGAGCGACGCCGACGCGCTTCGCACCGTCCTCGGCGCGGACTGGAAGCGCTTCATCCCGACGGTCGACGTCGATCAGGACGACGTCTATGCGTACCTCGCTGCGTGGGCGAAATCGCACAAGATCGTCCCGGAGGGCGCGGACAAGGCAGTCCTCGCGGTCGGCGATCAGGGCTGGACGCTGCCGATCCCGCTCGTGAAGGATGCCGCCGGCTGGAAGTTCGACCCGCGCGCGGGCGCGGACGAGATGCGCACCCGGCGCATCGGGCGCAACGAACTCGCGGCGATGCAGGCCGCGCTCGCCTACTTCGACGCGCAGAAGGAGTACGCACTCAGGCCCCGCACTGCCGACGGCGTGCTCCAGTACGCGCAGCGGTTCGTGAGCTCGCCGGGCAAGCAGGACGGCCTCTATTGGCCCGACCCTTCGGGGAAGGACGAGAGCCCGCTCGGGCCGATCTACGGCGGCCAGAAGCCGGGCGAGGGCTATCACGGCTACCACTACCGGATCCTGAAGGCGCAGGGCAAGGACGCGCCCGGCGGCGCCTACGACTATCTCATCAAGGGCCGGATGGTGAGCGGGTTCGCGCTCGTCGCGTGGCCGATGCGCTACGGGGACACCGGCGTCATGACTTTCATCGTGAGCCACGACGGCGCCGTGTACCAGAAGGACCTCGGGCCCACGACCGACGCCGCGGCGCGCGCGATGACGCGCTTCAATCCCGATTCGAGCTGGACGAAGGTCGTGGTGCCGGGTACCTGACGCGCTCGGCGCCCCGGTCGGGTATCGGGCGCCGTCTTCAGCACTCCATCATGAACGTCGAGTAGGGCTGAGGTCGTGACGATCGGCTCGCCAACGCGGGACCACGAGCGCCCGGTCCCGCCCGGGAAGCCCCCGTTCGAAGGCATGGTCTGGATCCCGGGCGGCACGTTTCTCATGGGGTCGAACGACCACTATCCCGAGGAGGCGCCCGCACACAGCGTAACGGTGAGCGGCTTCTGGATGGACGCGCACGCGGTGACGAACGCCGACTTCCGTCGGTTCGTCGAGGCGACCAAGTACGTGACCCTCGCCGAGCGCCCGGTGGACCCGGCGGAGTACCCCGGCGCGAAGCCCGAGCTGCTCGAGCCGTCGGCGGTGGTCTTCCGGAAGACCGCGGGTCCCGTCGATCTGCGCAATCCGCACAACTGGTGGACGTACGTGCGGGGCGCCGACTGGCGGCATCCGCGCGGGCCCGGCAGCACGCTCCAGGGGCTCTGGAAGCATCCGGTCGTGCAGGTGGCCTACGAGGACGTCGAGGCCTATGCGAAGTGGGCCGGCAAGGCGCTGCCGACGGAAGCCGAGTGGGAGTTCGCCGCGCGCGGCGGGCTCGAGGGCGCGGAGTACGTGTGGGGAGACGAGGTCACGCCCGGCGGCAAGTCCATGTGCAACCACTGGCAGGGCGAGTTCCCGTGGCAGAACCTGCTCACCGACGGCCACGAGTGGACCGCGCCCGTCGGCGCCTTTCCGCCGAACGGGTACGGGCTGTACGAGATGGCCGGCAACGTCTGGGAGTGGACGACCGACTGGTTTCAGGACCACGTCAGGATCCAGCAGGCATGCTGCACGCTGGTCAACCCTCGCGGCGGGGAGGCCGAGCAGAGCTACGACCCGCGCACGCCCAACGTGCGCATTCCGAGGAAAGTGATGAAGGGCGGGTCGTACCTGTGCGCGCCGAACTACTGCCGGCGCTATCGACCGGCGGCGCGCATGGCGCAACCGGTCGACACCGCGATCGGCCATCTCGGCTTCCGCTGCATCGTGCGCGCGTCCGAATAGATCATGGAAGAAGCCCTGCATTTCGCCGCGCACTACATCGCGCTCGTACTGGAAGCGCTCGCGCTGCTGGTCATCGCGATCGGCGCCGTCGAGGCGATCATCGGGATCTTCCGCGCGATGGCGAGGCACACGACCTATGCGGCAAAGCGCGCCGTCTGGCTCGACTTCGCGCGCTGGCTGATCGCGGGGCTCACGTTCCAGCTCGCCGCCGACATCGTGCACACGACCGTCGCCCCGAGCTGGGACGACATCGGCCGCGTCGCCGCCATCGCCGCGATCCGCACGTTCCTCACCTTCTTCCTGGATCGCGACATCGAGCTTCGAGACCCGGCGCAGCCGGAGAGAACGATGCAAGGCGCACCTGACGCGACTGCCCTGGTCGGCTACGGCGCGATCTTCACGCTGTTTTTCATCACGCTGGGGCCGCTCAAGATCCTCGGCCCGTTCGCGCAGCTCACGCGGGAGACGGACGAGGCGACGATGCGGCAGATCGCAGTGCGCGCGTTCGTGCTCGCGGTGATCGCGGTGGTGGCCGGCGGCTTCGCCGGCCGGGCGCTGCTCGAGAACTGGGGCGTCTCGTCGTCGGCGATGCTGCTCTCGGGCGGGATCATCTTCGCGCTCGTCGGCCTGAGTCTGGTGCTCGAGCAGTATCAGCCGGCGCATCCGGCGCCGCCGCCGCTCCCGGCCGTGCCCATGGCGGCGGCGATGCGGATCACGTTTCCGACCGTCGTCACGCCCTATGGCATCGCCGCGCTCATCGTCGTCCTCACCAACAGCCGCGAAGCCGAGCGCACCGGGGACCATTCTCGCGCTCCTCCTGACGGTGATGGTGCTCAACCTGCTGACGATGCTGTATGCGCGCCGGATCATGGGCGGGGTCACGATCATGGTGCTGCAGATCGTCGGCGCGGTGCTGGGCGTGCTCCAGGTCGCGGTCGCGATCGAGATGATCCTCCGCGCGCTGCAGGAGCTGGGCGTGCTTCCTGGGTGACCGCATGGAAGACCGTTCCAAGGCGCGGATTACGTCGGAGTCGGATTCCGCGAGCATCTCGACCGAGCTCGCGTCGCGGCGCACCGGGATGTCGTTCCAGCGCACCCGCATGAGCGCCGACCGGACCCTGATGTCGGTCATCCGCACCTCGCTGTCGCTGATCGGCTTCGGCTTCACGATCTTCCAGGTCTTCCAGAAGATGCACGAGACGGAGGTGGTGAAGAGCAGCGCGGCCGCGGCCCACTTTGGCATCGCGCTCGTCCTGCTCGGCATCGCAATGCTCCTGGTCGGCATCGGCTATCACGTGAGCTTCATGCTCGGGTTGCGCAAGGCACGCGAGCAGCTCAAGGCGGACGGGCTGGTGCACGCGGAGAGTCACTTTCCGGTCTCGCTGACGTTGATGGTGGCGCTTCTGCTGTTGGCGATCGGGTCTCTTCGCGATCGCCAGCATGGTGTTCGGCGTGGGGCCGTTCGGTTGAAGGGGATCGCGGCGGCAATGAGCAAGGCAACGGCGGTCGCAGACGACCGGTAACTGAAAGGAGAAAGGCATGGCAAAGACGGACAAGCCCAACATCCTCGTCATCTGGGGCGACGATATCGGGATCTCTAACCTGAGTTGCTACTCGCACGGATTGATGGGCTACAAGACGCCCAACATCGACCGGATCGCGCGCGAAGGAATGATGTTCACCGATTCCTACGGCGAGCAGTCCTGCACCGCCGGGCGGTCGTCATTCATCACCGGGCAGAGCGTGTTCCGTACCGGACTCTCGAAGGTCGGCATCCCCGCTGCGCCGATCGGCATGAACGAGAAGATCCTGACGATCGCGGCGGCGCTGAAGAACCAGGGCTATGCGACCGGGCAGTTCGGGAAGAACCACCTCGGCGACCTCAACCACATGCTGCCGACCAATCACGGCTTCGACGAGTTCTTCGGCAACCTGTATCACCTGAACGCCGAGGAAGAGCCGGAGATGTACGACTACTACCCGGAGAAGGACTTCCCGGAGTTCCGGAAGAAGGTCGGTCCGCGCGGCGTGATCCATTCCTGGGCGACGGACAAGGACGATCCCACGGAGATGCCGCGCTGGGGCAAGGTCGGCAAGCAGAAGATCGAGGATACGGGTCCGCTGACCAAGAAGCGGATGGAGACCTGCGACGACGAGTTCGTCACCGCGGCATCGGAGTTCATCAAGCGTCAGAACAAGGACGGCAAGCCCTTCTTCGTCTGGCTCAACACCACGCACATGCACCTGTTCACGCACACGAAGAAGGAGAGCCTGGGTCAGGCCGGGCGCTGGCAGTCGCCCTATCACGACACGATGATCGATCACGACAAGAATGTCGGCCAGATGCTCGACCTCCTGGACAAGCTCGGCATCGCCGAAAACACCTTCGTGATGTACTCGACCGACAACGGGCCGCACCGCAACTCGTGGCCCGACGGCGGCATGACGCCGTTCCGCAGCGAGAAGAACACCAACTGGGAAGGCGCGTTCCGCGTTCCGCTGATCGTGCGCTGGCCGGGCAAGATCAAGGCCGGCAGCGTGTCGAACGAGATCGTCCAGCATCACGACTGGTTCCCGACCTTCCTCGCCATGGCGGGCGAGCCCGACATCGTGGAGAAGGCCAAGAAGGGCTACCAGGCGATCGGGCGCACCTACAAGAACCACATCGACGGCTTCAATCTCGTCCCGTACCTGACGGGCGATGCGAAGCAAAGCCCGCGGAAGCTGTTCATGTACATCTCCGACGACGGCGACGTGCTGGCGATGCGCTACGACAACTGGAAGGTCGTGTTCGCGGAGCAGCGCTGCCACGGGACGCTGCAGGTTTGGGCTGAGCCGTTCACGCGGCTGAGGCTGCCGAAGATCTACAACCTGCGGACTGACCCATATGAGTTCGCCGACGTCACCTCGAACGCGTACTACGACTGGATGATGTATCACGCCTTTATCCTGTACGGCGCGTACGCGATCGCGGACAAGTTCGCGGAGACCTTCAAGGAGTTTCCGCCGATCCAGAAGCCGAACACGTTCACGATCGACGATGCGCTGAAGATGATGCAAAGCGCCGGTGGAGGCAGCTGACGCTGACGGTCGGGCGGCGAGACGCACTCGCCGCCCGGCTGGTTTCATCGCGGGGAGGTAAGCCATGGCAGAGATCGGTGCCTCACTACCCTCATGGAACGATGGTCCTGCGAAAGCGGCCATCGTCGACTTCGTCGCGCGGGTGACGAAGTCCGGCGGACCGGACTTCGTGCCCGCACCCGCGCGCATCGCGACCTTCGACAACGACGGCACCCTGTGGTGCGAGCAGCCGCTGCAGGTGCAAGTCTTCTTCGCCCTGGACCGGCTCAAGGGGCTAGTGGCGAAAGACCCGACGATGAAGGACCGCCAGCCCTACAAGGCCTTTCTCGAGCATGACCTGAAGACCATTCACGAGCTCGGCAAGAAAGCCGTGTTCGAGGTGGCGTTCGCGACCCACGCCGGGGGGACGGAGGACGAGTTCGACCGGGCGGCGCGGGCGTGGCTCGCGTCCTCGCGGCACCCCAAGCTTGGGCGGCTCTTCACGCAATGCGTCTACCAGCCGCAGCTCGAGCTGCTCGACTACCTTCGCGCCAACGGCTTCAAGACGTTCATCGTCTCGGGCGGCGGAATCGACCTGATGCGAGCCTTCGCCGAAGAGGTCTACGGGATTGCGCCCGAGCAGGTCATCGGCTCGAGCGTGAAGACGCGCTTCGAGGTCCGGGACGGCCGCGGCGTGCTGGTCAAGCTCGCCGAGCTCGGCAGCTTCGACGACCGGGAGGTCAAGCCGCAGAACATCCAGCTGCATATCGGCAGGCGGCCGATTCTTGCGTTCGGCAACTCCGACGGCGACCTCGCGATGCTGCGCTACGTCAAGTCCGGCGACGGCCCTCGCCTCGCGCTGCTGCTGCACCACGACGACGCCGAGCGCGAGTTCGCGTACGACCGCGACTTCGAGCTGAGCCCGCTCGCCGAGGCGCTCGACCGCGCCGGCGAGTACGGCATCACCGTTACGAGCATGAAGCGCGATTGGAGGAAGGTGTTCGCGTTCCAATAGCAACGCTTGCGATACGGCCGGCCGCCGGATGCGGCCAGATTCATCACCAGGAAACGTTCACAATGAGGCGAGTTCCGGAAGGGCACGGCGAAGTAGCGTGAGGGCGGCCCATGCCTCGTTCCGGTAAAGCGCCGGACAACCGGCCCGGCAACGACCCCGAGTTCTCGCTCGTCGGTGGGGATCTTCCGTTCCGGCTGCAGCGCCGGATCGGGCTGATTCCCGCGGAGGGGCTCGGCGTCGGACGCCGGGCGGTGCTCTTCGCGCTCGTCGCCTGGCTGCCCATCGTGGTATGGGCGCTGATCGAAGGCCGGGCGCTGCCGGGCAAGACCGCAGAGCCGCTCTTCGAGCACTTCGGGATTCACGCGCGGTGCCTGGTCGCGATCCCCTTGTTCATCCTCACGGAGGCGACCGCCCACCGCGTGGGCACCGAGCTCCTGCACAACCTGTTCGCATACGGGCTGATCCGGGAGGCGGACCGCGGACGGGTCAGGCAGATCCTGGACAGCATCGGCCGGCTGCGCGACGGGGTGCTGCCCTGGGTGTTCGTGGCCGGCGCGGTGCTGGCGTGGCTCGTGGCGGGGCCCGGCGCGAAGGATGTGCACGCGCTTATCTGGGCCACCGATGGCGCCGCCGAGCCGAGTCTGCCCTTCGGCGCGTGGTGGTTCCTCTACGTCGCCCGGGCGATCTTCCTCACGCTCCTGCTCGCGTGGGTGTGGCGCCTCGTTCTCTGGACGATCGTGCTGGCCCGCATCGCGCGGCTCGACCTGGCGCTCGTCCCCACGCACGCGGACGGCGTGTTCGGACTGGGCTTCCTGGAACGCACGCCGAAGGCGTTCACCCCGTCCCTGCTCGCGCTCTCTGTTCTGCTGGCGTCCGCGTGGGCCCACGAGGTCGCGTACCACGGCGTCGACGTGCGGACGCTCGCGCTGCCGTTCGGAATCTTCGTGGTCGTGGTCACGCTCATGATGCTCGCGCCGCTGGTCACGTTCGCACCTGCGCTCGCCCGGGCGAAGCGGCGCGCGCTCGCGGATTACGGGGCGCTCGTTGCCCGGCACGGGCGGCTCGTCCGCGAGCGGTGGATCGAGGGCAAGGATCCGAAGGACGCGGGGCTGCTCGAAGCGCCGGAGATCGGCCCGGTCGCCGACACCATTGCCCTCTACGAGGCGGTCAAGCGCTCGCGGACCATCCCGATCGGCAAACAGACGCTCGTCGCGATCCTGCTGCCGCTCGTGCTCCCGATGCTCGCGGTTGTGGCGCTGCAGGTGCCGATCGGCCAGCTGCTGCTCACGCTGCTGAAGGCGCTCGTCTGACGCGCCGCGGGCGCGACGTTGCGCGAGGGATCAACCCGGGCCGGCGGTCGTCCGCCCGCCGTCCTTGATCGGCGTGGCGAACTTGTACTCGATGTCCCAGGGAAAGTGGATCCACTTGTTCTGCTTGAATTCCTTCACGAAGGTGTCGACGAACGGCCGCCCGCCGGGCTTGGCGTAGAGCGTCGCGAAGTGCGCCTTCGGCAGAAGCTTGCGCACCGTCTGCGCGGTGCGGCCGGTGTCGACGAGATCGTCGATCAGCAGGAAGCCCGTCCCGTCTCCCGGGACCCCTTTCAGGACCTCGACCGCGCCCTGCTGCTGCGCGGCCTGGCCGCCGGCCGCGGCGTCGTAGCTCGTGACGCAGATCGTGTCGACCAGCCGGATGTCGAGCTCGCGCGCGATCAGCGCCGCCGGCACGAGGCCGCCCCGCGTGATCGCGATGATGCCCTTCCAGGGCCCTTTGTCGAGGCAGGATCTCGGCAAGGTACCGGGCGTCCCGGTGCAGCTCGACCCAGGAGATGATGATTTCGTCTTCGTAGGGGATGCGCGGCATAGACGGGTAGTTTAACCGCGGTTCAGCGGTTCGCCTGACCGCGGAACGCCCACCCGGTGAACCGGGTCTCGATCGCCGCGGTCGCGGCGTAGAGCGCGATGCCGAGCACCGCCAGCACCAGCAGGCCGGCGAAGACGATCGGCACCTGGAACGCCGCCTGCGCGTCGAGCATCAGCTTGCCGATGCCCTTGTTGGAGCCCACGGTCTCGGACACCACCGCGCCGACGAACGCGAGCGTGATCGCGACCTTCAGGGAGCCGAAGAAGTAGGGGAGCGACCGCGGGATGCCGACCTTGCGCATGACGTCGAGCTTGGAGGCGCCGAGCGCACGCAGCACGTCCTCGAGCTCGGGCTCGGTGGTCGCGAGGCCCGTGGCGACGTTGACGACGATCGGGAAGAAGGAGATGAGAAACGCGGTCAGCACGGCCGGGATCTCGCCGAGGCCGAACCACAGGATCAGCACCGGCACCACCGCGACCTTGGGGATCGAGTTGAAGCCGATCAGCACCGGGTAGATGCCGGCGTAGAGCGCCCGGTGCCAGCCGACCGCGATCCCGAGCAGGAGGCCGAATACGGTGGCGATGAGGAACCCGGCGAGCGTGGTCCAGAGCGTGACGAACGAGTTGTCGGCGATCGGCGCGCGGTACTGCCACATGGCCGCGAACACGTCCGAGGGCGCCGGCAGGATCGTGATCGGCACGTTGAACACGCGGCACACGAGCTCCCACAACACGAACAGCGCCACGACGAACGCCGCCGGCGAGACCACCGTGATCCAGAACTCGCGCCGCTCCATCAGTGTCGGCCGACGATGAGCTGCTGCAGTACGGCGATGAACTCGCCCGCGGCGATACCGAGCGTGACCTCGTCGACGACGCGGACCGCGGCGGCGCCGCGGCCGTAGACCATCGAGACGCGATCGAGCTGGACGAGCTCGGGCAACTACTTCACCAGCCGCTGCTCCCTCGGCGGCAGGTATTCGGCGGTGTAGACGTCGGCGGGCTTCGGCTTGTTGGTGTACTGGAAGGTCAGCCCGATCTGCTCGATCGAGCGCTCGAGGCGCTTCGTGTCGACCGCGCCGAGGCCGTTCTTCCGCACGTCGGGGGTCACGAAGTTGCGCTCCAGCGAGAGCTTGAGGCGCTCGAGCTCGACGTCGCGCTTGGCGATCGGGTTGCGCTTGATCACGCTGTCCACCGCCGATTCGGGATCGCGCAGCGTCTCCTGGATCCCCTTGATCGTGCCGCGCACGAATCCCGCGACCGCCTTGGGCTGGAAGCGCATGAAGTCGGGGTTGGCGACGATCGCGTTGCCGTAGAGGTCGAGGCCATGGTCGCGCATCATCAGCACCACGATGTCGCCCGGCGGGATGCCTTGCGCCTTGAGGTTCATGTACGAGGAGAACCAGAACCCGGTGATGGCGTCGACCTTGCCCTGGACGAGCATGGGCTCGCGCACCGGGAAGCCGATGTTGTCGACCTTGACCTTCGCGGCGTCGATCTGGTTCGCCTGCACGAAGATCGGCCACTGCGCCCACGCGCCGTCGGCCGCGGGCGCACCGAGGATCTTGCCTTCGAGGTCCTTGGGCTTGGCGATGCCGGCCTTCTTCAGCGTGATGATCGCGAACGCGGGCGCGTCGTAGATCATCATCACCGCCTTGACCGGGAGGTTGCGCGGGTTGTCGCGGTACTTGACCAGCAGGTTGATGTCGGCGAAGCCGACGTCGTAGGCCCCCGAGGCGACGCGGTTGATGCCCTCGACCGACCCGCCGCCCGGGTCGATCGTCACGGCGACACCCTCCGCCTTGTAGTAGCCCTTGTCGATGGCGACCAGGAACGGCGCCGCCGGGCCTTCGAAGCGCCAGTCGAGCGCGAAGCGGACCGGCGTTTCCTTCTGGGCGAACGCGGTGCCGGCGAACAGTGCGGCGGCGAGCAGGAGTGCGTGGCGCATGAAGATCTCCGCGGAGGGTTTTGGAAGGTTGGCCGGACAGTCTAATCGGCGCCCGGGCCGGCGGCAATCAGCGCGCCCGGTGCACCAGATCGTTGCCGCGCGCACTCGACCGGTGCCCGAGTCGCTAGAATCCCGACAACAATGATCGACGAAGCCGCAAGGGAGGCGCTCGCCGGGCTGAAGGAAGCGGGCGTCGATTTCGTCGCCGGCCTGCCCGACGGCTGGCAGCGGAACCTTCAGGAGCTCATCGAGGCCGACCCTGCCGTCCGCTTCGTGCCGGTATGCAACGAGGGCGTCGGGTTCTCGATCTGCGCGGGGGCGTGGCTGGGCGGCCGGAAGGTCGCGCTCTCGATGGAGAACTCCGGGTTGCGCGTCGCCGCCGAGTACATCGCGCGCATTTCGCTCGGCTGCGGCGTCCCGGTGGTCCTGCTGCTTTCCTATCGCGGCGATCTGGGCGAGACCGAGCACTGGGGCGTCCCGCACGGCATCGTCGCCGAGCCGCTGCTCAAAGCGCTCCGCATCCCCTACCACGTCGTGCAGCACCGCCAGGATCTGCGCGCGGCCATCAAGCGCGCCTTCCGGCTCGCCGAGGCGCAGCTGCATCCGACCGCGGTCCTGATCTCGGGCACCTGCATCTGGGAGGACTGATGGCGCTCGACCGGTACGCCTGGCTGAAGCGGCTCGCGGCGCGGGTGCCCAGGAACGGTCTCGTCATGTCGACCTACATCGGCGCCGTGGGGTTCGAATGGGCGGCGCTGACCCGGGAGCATCCGCGCACCGCGCTCCTCGGGCAGATGGGCAACGTGATCGGGCTGGCGCTCGGCCTCGCGCTCGCACTGCCGCACCGCAAGGTCGTGTGCCTCGACGGCGACGGGTCGGTCCTGATGGAGCTGGGACAGCTCGTCGCGCTCGGGCAGGAGGCGCCGCCGAACCTGGTCGTCTTCGTCGTGGACAATGGCGCCTACGAATCGATCGGCCGCGGCAAGCGGGGGCCGCGCCCCACGGCGACCGCCGGGAGGGCCGATCTCGCCGCGCTGGCGCGGGCGGCCGGCGTGCCCTACACGGCGAACGTCGACACCCTCAAGCGAGCTCGAGGCCGAGATGAAGCTCGCGTTCGGGAAGCCCGGCTGTCGATTCATCAACGTCCGGACGCAGCCGGGGCACGCGCGCGTTCCGCCGCGACAGGTCGACGGCGTCGAGGAGAAGTACCGGTTCGTGCGCTACGTCGAGCGCCTCGAGAAGATCCGGATTCTCAACCTGGCCCGCCAGGATCGGCAGCTGATGAAGCGGCCTTAGCCGCCGGCGTGGACCGGTTCGCGGCGGCAGAATATGATTGCGCCGCGTCGGTTCGGGCGCGCTCGTCGAGGAGGCCAGCCATGATCGTCCGCGTTGCCGCATTGCTGTTCGCCGCCGTCCTGCTCGTGCCCGCCGCGCGGGCCCAGGACAAGGTCACGTTCCTCACCAGCTGGTACGCCCAGGCTGAGCACGGCGGGTTCTACCAGGCGATCGCCAAGGGCATCTACAAGCAGCACGGGCTCGAGGTCACCATCCGGATGGGCGGCCCGCAGGTCAACGGCCTGCAGCTGATGATGGCCGGCCAGGCGGACATGCACATGGGCTACGACTTCCAGGTGCTGAAGGCCCTGGAGCAGGGCATGACGCCCGTGACCGTCGCCACCTCGTTCCAGCACGACCTGCAGGGGCTGCTCACGCACGACGACGTGGCCAATCTCGGTGCGCTCAAGGGCAAGACGATCCTGGTCGCCACCGCGGGCCGCACCTCGTGGTGGCCCTGGCTCAAGGCCAAGTACGGGTACGCCGAGGAGCAGGTGCGCCCCTACACCTTCAACCTGCAGCCGTTCTTCGCCGACAAGGCGATCGCGCAGCAGGGCTACATGTCCTCCGAGCCGTTCCAGGCCGAGAAGGCCGGCATGAAGGCGAAGTTCTTCCTGTTCGCGCACGACGGTTTCCCGCCTTACGGAACCACGATCGTCGCGACGCAGAAGCTCGCGAAGGAGAAGCCCGACGTGGTGGCGCGCTTCGTGCGCGCATCGATGGAGGGCTGGAAGAGCTATCTCGCCGAGCCGGGCGCGGCGAACGAGCTGATCAAGAAGGACAACCCGAACATGAAGGACGACCAGCTCGCCTACGCGCTCGAGAAGCTCAAGGAGCACCGGCTGATCACCGGCGGCGACGCGGCGAAGATGGGCATCGGCGCGATGACCGAGGAGCGCTGGAAGAAGACCTACGACTACATGGTGTCCGCCGGGCTGCTCAAGCCTGACGTCGACTACCGCCAGGCGTTCACGATGCAGTTCGTGAAAGACCTGAGGGTCATGCCCTAGCCCGGGGGCCGCGCATCTTGGCCGCAGTGCCCCTGCCCGCCGATCCGGCGCCGGTCGTCGAGGTCCTGTCGGCCGACAAGGTCTACGCCGACGGCACCCGGGCGCTCCACCCGGTCGACCTGAGCATCCGGCCGGGCGAGTTCGTCACGCTGCTCGGGCCGTCGGGGTGCGGGAAGTCGACGCTCCTGAAGATGATCGCCAACCTGATCACGCCGTCCGACGGGCGGCTGCGCTGGTGGCGCCAGGATTTCGAGCGCGTCGGCGAGCCCGGCCGGAACCTGGTGATGGTGTTCCAGGACGCGACCCTCATGCCCTGGGCGCGGGTGCAGAAGAACGTGCGCCTGCCGCTCGATCTCGCGGGCGCGCCCCGCGCCGAGGCCGATGCCCGGGTGGCGGAGGCGCTGGCGCTGGTGGGGCTGACCGGGTTCGAGCGGCACTACCCGCGGCAGCTCTCGGGCGGCATGCAGATGCGCACCTCGATCGCGCGGGCGCTCGTCACCGACCCGAACCTGCTGCTGATGGACGAGCCCTTCGGCGCGCTCGACGAGATCACCCGCAACCGGCTCGACGCCGACCTCATCCAGCTGTGGTGGAAGAAGCAGCTCACCGTCGTCTTCGTCACCCACAGCATCTACGAAGCCGTGTTCCTGTCGACGCGCGTGGCGGTGATGTCCGCCCGCCCCGGGCGGATCCTCAAGGAGGTGGCGATCGGCGAGCCGCATCCGCGCACCGAGGCCTTCCGCGTCACGCAGAAGTTCGCCGCGTACGCAAAGGAGCTGTCCGAGCTCCTCGCCGATGCAAGCGCCCGGGGAGCGACCGACCTGTGACGCCGAGCCGGACCGACCGGCTGCTGAGATGGGCGGCGCCGATCGCGGTGGGGCTCGTGGTCGTCCTCGTCTGGCACGCGCTGGTGAAGGCGTTCGAGGTGCCCAAATACATCGTCCCCGCGCCGATGCTGGTGGTGGAAACGCTGATCACCGACTGGGAGCTGCTGTTCCATTCGCTCCTCATCACGCTCAAGATCACGTTCGGCGCGTTCTTCATGGCGGTGTTGATCGGCACGGTGGTCGCGTTCCTGTTCGTGCAGAGCCGGTGGATCGAGGTGAGCTTCTTTCCCTACGCGGTGCTGCTGCAGGTCACGCCGATCGTCGCGATCGCGCCGCTCATCATCATCTGGGTGAAGAACCCGACCGCCGCGCTCGTCGTCTGCGCCACGATCATCGCGCTCTTTCCGATCATCGCGAACACCACGTTGGGCTTGCGCAGCGTCAACCCGGGGCTCGTCGACCTGTTCCGCATGAACCGGGCGAGCCGCTGGCAGACGCTCACGCAGCTGCGCATCCCGTCGGCGGCGCCGTACTTCTTCGGCGGCCTGCGGATCTCGTCCGGCCTGGCCCTGATCGGCGCGGTGGTGGCGGAGTTCGTCGCCGGCACCGGCGGCACCTCGGCGGGCCTCGCCTACCAGATCCTGCAGGCCGGCTTCTCGATCAACATCCCGCGCCTCTTCGCGGCGCTGTTCCTGATCACAGTGACCGGCGTGGCGCTGTTCCTGCTGATGGTGTTCCTCTCCAAGCTCGCGCTCGGGAACTGGCACGAGTCCGAGGTCGTGCAGGAGCGCTAGCGTGCTGATCCGCAACTCGCTCGCGATCATGACCGGCTTGCCGGGCGACCGGGCGCGTGCGGCGGGGGGCGACATCCGCGTCGACGCGCAAGGCCGCATCGCCGCGATCGGCCGGCTCGCGCCCGCGGCCGGCGAGCGCGTGCTCGATGCGACCGACTGCGTGATCTATCCCGGCTGGATCAACACCCACCATCACCTTTCGCAGTCGGTGCTGCGGGGCGTGCCCGCGGGGATCAACCTGCCGCTCGCGGGCTGGCTGGGTGCGGTCCCGTACCGCTATCGCAGCCGCTTCGACGCCGAGCTCCTGGCGCATCGCCGCGGAGGTCGGCATGGCCGACCTCGTCCTCTCGGGCTGCACCACCATCGCCGACCACCATTACCTCTACTGGCCCGGCATGGGCTACGACCCGGCGAAGATCCTCTTCGGCCTCGCGCAGCGCCTCGGCATCCGCTTCGTCCTCTGCCGCGGCGGGGCCACGATCCAGCGGGCGTTCGAGGCGAACGATCCCAACGCGGTCAAGCCCGAGACGCTGGACACTATCCTCGGCGACATGGAGCGCCTCGTGGGGGCGTACCACGATCCCGGTCCGGAGGCGATGCGCCGCGTGGTCATGGCGCCCTCGACGCCGACCTGGTCGCTCCGCCCCGAGGAACTGAAACCCGTGGCCCGGGCAGCGCGGCGCCTGGGAATCCGGCTGCACAGCCATCTTTCCGAGACCGCGGACTACGTGACGTTCTGCCGCGAGCAGCACGGCCGCAAGCCGGTGGAGTTCGTCGCCGATCACGAGTGGGTGGGCAGCGACGTCTGGTTCGCGCACATGGTGCACCTCTCGGAGTCGGAGATTCGTCTGGTCGCCGAGACCGGCACCGGCACCGCGCATTGCCCGGGATCCAATTGCCGGCTCGGCAGCGGGGTCGCGCCGGTGCCCGAGCTCGTGCGCGCCGGCGCACCCGTGTCGATCGGGGTGGACGGCACGGCGTCCAACGAGGGCGGCGACTCGATCTCCGAGGCGCACGTCTGCTGGTACGTCCACCGGGCGGCGCAGGGCGCCTCGGCCACGACCGTGGAAGACGTGATCCACTGGGGGACGCGCGGCGGGGCGCGCGTCCTCGGCATCGACAACATCGGCGCGATCGAGGTCGGCCGCGCCGCCGATCTCGCCGTGTACGAGCTCGACCAGCTGCGCTACGCGGGCCTGCACGATCCGGCGATCGGCCCGGTGGCGAGCGGCGGCCACCCGAAGCTGCGCTGGCTCATGGTGCAGGGCCGCGTGGCGGTGGAGAACGACGCGATCCCGGGCCTCGATCTGCCGCGGCTGCTCGCGCGGGCGCGCGAGGCGGTGAAGAAACTGGCCGCCTGAGCAGCGGCACGTCGTGCGTCATCGCGAATGAGCTCGTTCGTCAGCGAGGGCAACCCTACCGAGGTCGACGTCGCCTACCTTCGGCGCGCTATCGCGAAGGCAGTCGAATCGCGGGCCGCGGGCCGGCACCCGTTCGGCTCGCTGGTCGTGCTCGACGGCGAGGTGATCGCGGAAGCCGCGAGCCTGAAGAGCCGCGACACCGATGCGACTGCCCACTCGGAGATGCAAGCGGTGCGCGAGGCCTCGCGCACGCATCCGCCGTCCGTTCTCGCGCGGGCGACCCTCTACGCGAGCACCGAACCCTGTGCGATGTGCGCGGGCGGCGCGTACTGGGCCGGCATCGGGCGCGTCGTCTACGGGCTCAGCGAGGCGCGGCTGCGCGTGCTCACCGGCAATCACTCGTCGAACCCGACGCTCGCCCTGCCGTGCCGCGAAGTGTTCGCGCGCGGGCAGCGTCGGATCGAGGTGATCGGCCCCCATCTCGAGACCGAGGCCGAAAAGCCGCACCAGGGCTTCTGGGATTCTGGCAAGTCGCCCGCCTGAGCCGGGCCGCAGTCAAGCCTTCTCGTCGAGCGCGAGGAGCGCGCGCATGAACATGGTGCGCTCCTCGACCTGCGACCAGGGTCCCGCCGGCGCGGGCGGGCACGGCTCGTCCTCGAGGTGAACGTCGAGCAGCGCGGGCCCCGGTCCCGCGAAGAGCGCATCCAGGCGCTGGCCGGTCTCGTCGTCCCCGGCCGCCTCGAGCGCCCGGCCGAGACCGCTGCCCCTCGCGATCGTCGCAAAGGACAGGCGCTCGCCGCCCGCCAGCCGCTGCCCGCCGGTGGAGGAATAGGCGCCGTTGTGGAACACCACGATCCGAAAGTTGGCGGCCGGCGCCGACGCGATGGTCGCCAGGACCTGGACGTTCATCAGCAGATCGCCGTCGCCGGCGAGCAGGATGACCCGCCGGTCGGGACGCGCCAGCGCCAGACCGAGCGCGATCGACGGCCACAGGCCCATCGGATCCGAAGCGAAATAGGTGGGTCCGACGGGACCGGCGGCCTTGAAGGCGGCCTCGGTCGCGCCCAGGCCGCAGACGACGAGGTCTTCGGCCCGCAACCGGTCCCTGACCAGTTTCGCCAGCGCGAGGCGCTTCACTGCTGCCCGACCAGCGCGCGCCGGCGCAGCAGCAGCACGACCGGCAGGCGGTTGAGAAACGCCTGGCGCGCGCCGTCCTCGATGAGGGCGAGCTCGTCCGGGCCGTCGATCACGTGGTGCGGCAGGCCCATCGCGTCGAGCACCGGCTCGCATACCCGGCCCTTGTACATCTGGTAGTACTGGTTGTCGTCGAAGTCGCCGCGATACGCCGCGAGCACGAGCAGCGGGATCTGATGGTGGAAGGCGATGCCGGCGAGCGCGTTCGCCGACACCAGCAGGCCCGAGTTCTGGCAGATCAGCGCCGCCTTGCGGCCGCCGAGAAACGCGCCGGCGCAGATGCCCACCCCGTCGTCCTCACGCGCGAGCTTGATGTGCGTGATGGACGGATCCGATTCGCACTGCCTGATCAGCCCTCCCAGCCATTGATCGGGCAGGCTCGCGACCAGGCTGATGCCCGCCCGCTTCAGGTGCTCGAGGATCACGCTAGTTCTTCGGCAGGTAGGGCGGCTCGGAGAGGTAGCTGTTCGTGAAGTAGACGTTGAGATCGGCCTGGGGCTTGAGGTTCGCGTACGCCGCGAGGAGCTCCTGCGTCGCCTTCCAGTCCTCCGCTGCCGACCACGCGACGGGACTGGCCTTGGTGCGTTCGGTCCGGGTGATGGTCAACGCGCCCTCCAGGGTGCCGAGCGCGATGTTCGGGGCGATGTTCGGCTTCGCCGCGACGAAGATCTCGGCCGCCTCGCGGCGGTTCTCGGCGGCGTACTGCCAGCCGCGCTGCGAGGCCCGCAGGAAGCGCCGCATCAGGTCCTGGTTCTTCGGGTCCTTGAGCCAGTCGTTGTTGGCGATGATGGCGCTGGAGAGCGTCGAGATGCCGCCCATGTCGTGGAGGCGCGTCCAGCCGATCTTGACCCCGGTCTGTGGCTCCAGGCGCACGCCCTGGTCCATGAAGAAGCCGATCAGGGCATCGGCCTGCTTGTTCAGCACCGCTTGATCCTTGGCCGCGGTGCTCGCCACGGTGATCAGCTGCACGTCTTCGAGCTTCAGGCCGAGCTTGCCGAGGAGCGCGGTGAACAGCGGCATGCTCGAGTCGCCTGCGGTGACCGCGATCCGGCTGCCCTTGATCTCGGAGGCCTTGGTCGGGCGGGGCGCGTCGGCGCGGTAGATGAAGGCGTGCGGGCTCTGCTGCAACGGCACGCCGACCGCTTTCACCGGCATGCCGTTCGCCACGCCGCGCATCATCGTCGCGGCGTCCGCGTAGCCGACGGGGCTTGTGCCGTTGGCGATCAGCTGCAGCACGGTCGTCGAGCCGCTGCCGTCCAGGATGTCGACCTCGAGCCCTTCCTCCTTGTAGAAACCCTTGTCGCGGGCCACGAAGAACGCCGCGTGCTCGCCGGACGCCGTCCAGTTGAGCCGGAACGGGAACTTCGTCGTCTGCGCGGCCGCTGTCGCGCTGACGGCGGCTGCCGCCGCCGCGAGCATCACTCCCAACACCACCCTGCGATTCATGGTCTCCTCCGGTCCCGAAACCTTTCCGATCAGTTCAGCGGCATCCGCTCCGCCTGCGGCGGCAGGAAGCTCGCGTTGAAGAGCGCGTCCGGCTCGGGCTTGGCCTTGAACTGGACCGCCGCCCCGACGTACTCGATCTGGCGCTCGAGCGTCGCCTTGTCGACCGCACCCAGGCCGTTGGCCTTGGTGCGCTCGGTCAGGATCGCGGGCCGCAGCAGTGCGAAGCGCTCGAGCTCGATCCGCTCCTCGGTGAGCGGGTCCCGGGCCTTCAGCTGCTTCACCGACGCCGCCGGATCCGCGAGGCTCTCGCGGAACGAGCGGTTGATCGCCCGCACCAGGCCCGCGACCGCCTTCGGGTTCTCGGCAATGAGCTTGTTCGACACCATCACGCCGTTGCCGTAGAGGCGGATCCCGGTCGCGGCAACCGTCATCTCGACCAGCTCGTCGCGCTTGACGCCGCGCGCCTCGAACTCCAGGGGCACGGTGAGGAAGCCGCCGCACGCGAACGCGTCGCCCTTGATGACCGCGTTGGAGCGCAGCTGCGGGTCGACGGTCACCCAGGTCACGGTCGCCGGGTCGATCTTCGCCGCCCGCGCGAACACCGGGAACATCTTGCGGGTGGACTCGAACGGGCTGCCGGCGATCGACTTGCCGGCGAGGTCGGCGATCGACTTCGCGCCCGTCTTCTTGAACGTGTAGTAGGCGAGCGGCGCCTGGTCGTACTGGAGGTACACCATCTGCAGGCGGGTCTGCCCGGGGTTGTTGGCGGCGTACTCGATCAGCGCCGACATGTCGCCGAGGCCGGCGTCGTAGGCGCCGGTGTGGATCCGCTGGACCGCCGCCGTCGACCCCACGCCGGCGTCGACCTGGACTTCGAGGCCTTCCTGCTGGAAATAGCCGCGCGAGAGGCCGAGCCACATGAAGGACGTCTGGCCTTCGAATCGCCAGTCGAGCGTGAACTTGATCCGGGTCTGCGCCTGGGCCGGACCGCCGAGCGCGGCGAGCGCCAGCAGCGCGGCCATCGCGACGCGGGTAAGGGTTTTCGTCATGTCTGCGCGCTCCTCTGGACGTTGGTCGGCGAATAACCGTAGCTGCGGCGGAACATCTCGTAGGTGTGCTCGGCCGCCGTGCACGCCTCGAACCGCGGCGGATGCTCGGCGTCGGTGCAGGTCGGGAGGCACTCGATCCGCGAGTCCGGCCGCGGGCTGTAGAAGAACGGGATCGAGTAGCGATCCTGCGTCGAGCTGTTGTTCTTCACCCGGTGCATGTTCGACCGATAGATGCCGTTGGTCCACCGCTGCATCAGGTCGCCGAGGTTGATCACGAACGTGTCCGGGATCGGCGCCGCCTGGATCCACTCGTCGGCGACGTTGCGGACCTCGAGCCCGCCGAGGTCGTCCTGCGCGAGCATCGTCACCCCGCCCCAGTCGGTGTGCGCGCCGGCGCCGAGCTGGTTGGCGAGCGCCGCCTGCGGATGCGGCGGATAGCGCAGCAGGCGCAGCGTCGTGCCCGGCATGTCGTAGAACGGCACGAAGAAGTCTTCCGGCAGCTCGAGCGAGAGGGCGAGCATCGCGAGCACGCGGTCACCAAGCTCGCGCACCGCCGCCTGGTAGGCGAGCATCTGCTCGCGGAACCCGGGCAGCCCTTCCGGCCACTGGTTGTGGCCGAAGCTGCGGATGCGCTTGCGTGCCCACGGATCGTCGTCGGGGAGCTCCATCGCGATGTAGAAGCTCTCCTTGAGATCCGGCGGCGCCTTCTCGCTCGCCGCGTCCTGGCTGTCGAGGATCTGCCCGCCGATCGGCTCGTACCCGGCCGTGGACGGCGAGTTCGTCATGTGGATCGCCATCTTCCGCTCGAGCGGCAGGGCGAAGAAGCGCCGTGCGCACTCGAACTGCGCGTCGATCAGCGGCTGCGGCACGCGGTGGTTCGAGACGTAGAAGAACCCGGTCTCGCGGCAGGCCTTGTGAATCTCCCAGGCGACGCGCTTGCGATCGTCGAGCCGCGCGGAGAAACTGCCGGCCAGGTCGACGACCGGAATGGTCTGGGCGGGACGGGGCGGCGTATAGACGATCAAAGGGGCGCACTCCTGGGAGCAATTTCCCGCCGGCGCGCCGCCGACTGAACGCTTCTACCCCGCGCGTGAAATACTAGCGCCCCTCGCACCGGACGCCAAGCCCCACGCCGATGTCGTTTCTGGACTCGCGAACCAGCTCGGCGCGCCAGGGCGTCGGCAAGCCCGTGCCGCGCCGCGAAGACGAGCGCCTGCTCACCGGTCGGGGCTGCTATAGCGACGACTTCAGCCTGCCGGGCCAGGTCTACGCAGTTCTGGTGCGCTCCCCGTACGCTCACGCACGTATCCGGGGCATCGATCGCCGCCGACGCCCTCGCGAGCGCCGGGGTGATCGCGGTCCTCACTGGCCGTGACGCGGCGCACGATGGGCTGAAGCCGATCCCCTACCGTCCGATCTCCCCCAACCCGCACGAGGTGCCGCTCCGGAACCGCGACGGCTCGCCGGTATTCCTGGCGCCGTATCCGCCGCTGCCGCCCGACGCGGCGCGCTTCGTGGGCGAGGCCGTCGCCGTGGTCGTGGCCGAGACGGTTGCCGCGGCGAAGGACGCCGCCGAGCGGGTGGTCGTGGACTACGAGCCCCTGGCCGCCGTCACCGCGACCCGGGACGCGACTGCCGCGGACGCGCCGCGGGTCTGGAGCGAGATCGCTTCGAACGTCTGCGTCGACTGCGACGCCGGCGACGCCGCAGCGACCGAGGCGGCTTTCCGGCGCGCCGCGCACGTCGTGCGGCTCGAGACGACCATCAATCGCGTCACCGGCGTCCCGATGGAGCCGCGGGCCGCGCTCGCCGAGTATGACGCAGCGAGCGGCCGTTACACGGTCTATGCCGCGTCGGGCGGGGTGCAGCGGCACCGCAGCGAGCTCGCGGGCGCGCTCGGGGTCTCCGAAAGCGCGGTGCGAATGATCACGCGCGATCTTGGCGGCAACTACGGGGCGCGCAACAACCTCTACCCGGAATTCGCGCTCGTCGCCTGGGCCGCCCGGCGGGTGCGCCGGCCGGTCAAGTGGACCTGCGAGCGGCAGGAGGCGTTTCTCAGCGACGAGCACGCCCGCGACCTCGCGTCCCGGGCGGAGCTGGCGCTCGACGCCGAGGGCAATTTCCTCGCGCTCCGCTGCGTCAACACCAGCAACGTCGGGGCGCACGCGGTGTCGTTCATCCCGCTCGCCAAGGGCATCGGCGTCTCGACCAGCGTGTACCGCTTTCCCGCGGCGTCGATCCGCGGCCAGGCGGTGCTGAGCAACACTTCGCCGACGACACCGTACCGCGCGGCCGGCCGTCCCGAGGTGATGTTCATCGTCGAGCGCCTCATCGATCTCGCCGCGCGCCGCCACGGCTTCGATCGCGTCGCCCTGCGGCGCCGGAACCTGGTGCCCGCGAGCGCGATGCCGTACCGCAATCCGTTCGGCCTGGTCTACGACAGCGGCGACTACGCGGGGGTGCAGGACCGCGTGCTCGCGCTCGCCGACTGGGCCGGGTTCGAGGCGCGCCGCGCCGAGGCGCGCCGGCGCGGCCGCTATCGCGGCATCGGGCTCGGCAACTACATCGAGCTCAACACCGGGGTGCCGCGCGAGCGCGCCGAGATCCGCGTGCTGCCCGAGGGCCGCATCGACGTCGTCATCGGCACGCTCTCGTCCGGGCAGGGCCACGAGACGAGCTTCGCGCAGCTCATGGCGGAGTGGTTCGACGTCGAGCTCGCGCAGGTGCGCCTCATCACCGGCGACACCGACGTCGCGCCGGTCGGCGGCGGGTCGCATTCGGGCCGCTCGATGCGCATGGCTGCCGTGGTCATGGCGCGGGCCTCGGACGAGATCGTGGAGAAGGGCAGGCAGATCGCCGCAGGCCTGCTCGAAGCCGCGGCGAGCGACATCGAGTTCGCCCGCGGGCGGTTCACCGTGAAGGGGACCGACCGCTCGGTGGGCCTCTTCGAGGCGGCCGCGGCTGCACCGCTCGCCGGCGCGCACGACGAGACGACGCCGCTGCCCTCGTATCCCTACGGCTGCGCCGTCTGCGAGGTCGAGGTCGACCCGGAGACCGGTGTGGTCGAGGTCGTCCGCCACTCGTCGGTCGACGACTGCGGCCGGGCCGTGAACCCGCTCATCCTGCATGGCCAGACCCACGGCGGGATCGCCGCGGGCGTCGGTCAGGCGCTATGGGAGAGCTGCCACTACGATCCCGAGACCGGACAGCTGCTGTCGGCGAGCTTCATGGACTACGCGATGCCGCGGGCGGACCAGTTTCCGGACGTTCGCAACCGAGATCAGCGAGGTGCCGTCGACCACGCATCCTCTCGGCATGCGCGGCGGCGGGGAGGGCGGGACGACGCCCGCGCTTGCGGCCGTGGCCAACGCCATCGTGGACGCCCTGGCCCACCTCGGCGTCGAGCACATCGAGCTGCCGGCGACGCCGGAGCGCGTCTGGCGCGCGCTCCGCGCCGCGCGCGCCTAGAGGCCCTTCACGAACTCCAGGGTGTAGGCCTTCCGCCAGTCGAGGTTGGCGGGCAGCGCGCCGGCCGCCTGCATCTCCTTCGTGAACTGCTCCCAGCGCGCGTCGGTCATGATGCCGATCTTGCCGCCCGCGGCGTCGCCCGAGTCGAGGATGCCGAGCCGCTTCATCTCGCGCCAGGAGTACTCCATCAGGTCCGGGTCCATCTGCGGATTGGCCACCCGGATCGCGGCGTGCGCCTTGGCCGGGTTCTGCAGATAGGCCTTCCAGCCCTCCTGCGTTGCCTTGACGAAGGCACGCACCATTTCGGGCCGCTCGCGGATGGTCTTCTCGGTGGCGTCGATCGTGGTGGCATAGTTCGCCCAACCGTAGTCGGCGAGCAGCAGGCTCTGCAGGTCGAGCCCGACCTTGCGCGCGTTCCAGCCGTCGTTGGTGACGAAGCCCTGCTGGGAGAGCATCTTGTCGGAGCCGAGCGCGGCGTAGCCGGGCTCGAAGCCGCGGATCTGCTCGTCGGTGAAGCCGTACTTGCTCTTCAGCCACGGCCAGTAGTTGGTGCGCGCGATCGCCGGCAGGCGGATCGGCTTGCCCTTGAGATCCTGGAGCTTGTCGTGGCCCACGCCGACGTGGGTCACCAGCGTCTGCGGATCCTTCTGGAAGGTCGCGAAAACGGTGACGATCGGCACGCCCTGCGCCTGCGCGTTCAGCGTCCGCATGGCGGTGCCCATGATGAAATCGGTCTGCCCGGCCGCGAGCAGCTGATGGACGTTGACCTGCGGGCCGCCGGGCCGGATGGTGACGTCGAGCCCGGCGCGCTCGTAGAGGCCGTCGGCCTTGGCATGGAACAGGCCGCCGTGCTCGGCCTGCGGATACCAGTTCAGCGTGTAGCTCACCGGCACGGGCTTCTTCTCCTGCGCCCATGCGGTGCCACCGATCAGCGCCCCCGCCAGCAGCGTGACGCCCGACAACGCAACCGCGACTCTCATGTCGATCCTCCGGGGATGGGAAAGCGGGACGGCTGATTCTATACTCCCCCGCGCATCGAGAAGCGGGGGAGCGAGACATGGAAGCGATTCGCGCGGCGCAGGCGCTGTTCGTGCTCTGGATTGGTGCGTTCGCGGCGCTGGTGGCGCTCAACAACATCGTCGACTACGGCACCAACCTGCGGTTCGTCCGGCACGTGTTCAGCATGGACACCACGTTCGCCGATTCGTCGCTGCGGCGCCGGGCGATCCGGTGGCCGGCCTTCCATCACGTCGCCTATTGCGCGCTCATCGCCGCCGAGGCTGCCACGGCCGGGCTGTGCCTGTGGGGCGCCGCGGTGCTGTTCGGCGCGCTCGGCCTGCCGGCGCCGGCGTTCCACGAGGCGAAGACCGCCGCGTTCCTGGGCCTCGCGCTCGGCTTCTCGATCTGGTTCGGCGGGTTCATGACCGTGGGCGGGCAGTGGTTCGCGAGCTGGCAGTCGAAGGAGTGGAACGGCCGCGAGGCCGCGTTCATGTTCTACACGCCGATCGCGCTCGTGTTCCTGATCCTCGCGCAGCAGGTCTGATCGATCGGGCGCGAAGCCTGATACGATCCGCGGCGCCATGCCCGACGCCTTCGTCGCCGTCGACCACGTCGATCTCGCCTACGACGAGGCGGGCGGCAACGCCGTCGAGGACGTGTCGCTCGCCATGCGCGAGCACGAGTTCATCGCGATCGTGGGCCCGAGCGGCTGCGGCAAGTCGACCTTCATGAAGCTGTGCTCGGGACTGCTGCCCCCGACCAAGGGCACGGTCGTCGTGAACGGCCGCCCGGTGTCGGGGCCGCTCAAGATCGTGGGCATGGCGTTCCAGAACGCGACGCTGCTGCCGTGGCGGACCGCGCTCCAGAACGTGCTGCTGCCGCTGGAGATCGTCGAGCCCTACCGGTCGTCGTTCAAGCAGAAGCGCGCCGAGTACGAGGCGCGCGCCAGCGCGCTGCTCAAGTCGGTCGGGCTCGAGGGCTTCGAGCAGAAGTTCCCGTGGGAGCTCTCCGGCGGCATGCAGCAGCGCACCTCGATCTGCCGGGCGCTCGTGCACGAGCCGAAGCTCCTGCTGCTCGACGAGCCCTTCGCCGCGCTCGATGCCTTCACCCGCGAGGAGCTCTGGTGCGTGCTGCGCGACCTCTGGGCCCGGAATCGGTTCACGGTGGCGCTGGTGACCCACGATCTGCGCGAGGCGACGTTCCTCGCCGACACGGTCTACGTCATGAGCAAGCGCCCCGGGCGGATCCTGGCGCGACGCGAGATCGACCTGCCGCGGCCGCGCGAGCTCGAGGTGACCTACAGCGACCGGTTCGCCGAGATCGTGCTCGAGCTGCGCGAGCATATCGGCCGGATCAGGAAGGCCTAGGCCGGTGGCGAGCAAGCGGCCCAAATGGGAAGCCTGGTCGCCGTGGATCGTGCTCGCGGTGATTCTCCTCGCCTGGGAGGCGATCTGCCGCGGCTTCGACATCTCCGACTTCATCTTCCCCGCGCCGACGGCGATCGCGCAGTCGCTCATCCAGTACGCCGGCCCCATCGCTGGCCACGCCATGCAGACGTTCTGGAGCACGATGGCGGGCTTCGGGCTGGGGGTGGTCGTCGGCCTCGTGCTCGGCATCATCGTCGGCTCCTCCCGCCTCATGTACACGGCGCTGTACCCGCTGATGGTCGGCTTCAACAGCATCCCGAAGTCGGCGTTCGTGCCGGTGCTGGTGGTCTGGTTCGGGATCGGCACGGTGCCGGCGATCCTCACCGCGTTCGTCATCTGCTTCTTCCCGATCACGGTGAACATGGCCACCGGCCTCGCCACCATCGAGCCCGAGCTCGAGGACGTGCTGCGGGCCCTTGGCGCCAACCGCATGGACGTGCTGCTGAAGGTGGGGCTGCCGCGCTCGCTGCCGTACTTCTTCGGTTCGCTCAAGGTCGCGATCACGCTCGCGTTCGTGGGCTCGGTGGTGTCGGAGACGATCGCCGCGAACGACGGGATCGGCTACCTCATGATGTCGGCCGGGTCGCAGATGCGGATGCCGCTGGTGTTCGCGGGCCTCACCGTCATCAGCGTCATGGCCATGGCCATGTACGTCGTGTTCGCCGTCCTGGAGAGGCGCATGACCGGCTGGGCGACTCGGGGCATGGACGCGCGCGCCTAGGAGCACGCCATGAGCATCCACGATCTACGCTCCTGTATCGACGTCGTCCGTAACGCGGGCGAAATACACGAGATCCGGAAGCAGGTCGATCCGGTGCGCGAGCTCGGCGCCGTGCTGCGCGCCTGCGAGCGCGCCGGCAAGGCGGCGTTCTTCCACGACGTGGCGGGCTTCGAGGTTCCGGTCGTCGGCGGACTGCTCAGCTCGCCGCGGCTCATCGCGCTGGCGCTGGAGTGCGCGCTCGACGAAGTCACCCCGCGCATGGCGGCCGCGACCGAGCGACCCGTCAAGTACCAGATTCACGCCGGGTCGGCGCCGTGCCAGGAAACCGTGGTCAAGAAGCCCGACCTGACGCGCTGGCCGATCCCGACGCACTCGCCGCTCGACGCCGGGCCGTTCATCACCGCCGGCGTGGTGATTGCGCGCGACCCCGAGACCGGCCGCCACAACCTGTCCTACAACCGGATGCAGATCTACGGCCCGGACCGCGCCGGGATCAGCATGAACATCTGGCGCCACATCAAGGCGTTCTTCGACAAGATCGAGCCGCAGGGCACGAACCTGCCGTTCTGCGTGGCGATCGGGCCCGACCCCGTGGTGATGATGGCGGGCGCTTTCCGCTATGACGGCGACGAGTACGAAATCGCGGGCGCGCTGCGCGGCGCGCCGATCCCCGTCGTCCGAGCGCTGACCTGCGACGTGATGGTGCCGGCCTGGACGGAGATCGTCCTGGAGGGGGAGGTGCTGGCCGGGGTGCGCCAGATGGAGGGCCCGATGGCCGAGTTCACCGGCCACTACTCGGGCGCCGACCCGAAGCACGTCGCGCGCATCACCGCCATCACGCACCGCGCCAAGCCGATCTTCCAGACCATGAACGGCGGCGGCTACGAGCACGTGAGCGTGGGCAACATGATCACGCGCGAGCCGCTGCTCGAGCGCTTCGTCCGCCACATCAGCCGGCGGGTGAAGGCGGTGCATCTGCCGCCCTACGCCGCCGGCTTCACCGCGATCATCAGCCTCGAGAACCCGGAGCCGGGCGAGGCGCGCAACGTCGCCCTCGCCGCCATGGCCGGCCACGTCAACTTCAAGACCGTCATCGTGGTCGACGCCGACGTCGACATCTTCGATCCCGCGGACGTCATGTGGGCGCTCGGCACGCGCGTGCGCTGGGACGAGGACGTGGTGCCGATCCCGGGCGCGCACGGCAACGAGCTCGATCCCGCCGCCGATGCCCATGGCGTCGTGTGCAAGGCGATCATCGACGCAACGCTGCCCGCCGAGGCGCGGAGCCGCTACATCAAGGTCGCCTATCCGCCGGTGGATCTGGAGAGCTATCTGCGGCCGGCTCGCGGATAGGACGCAGGAAGGTCGCTGGCGCGCCCCTTGACAGGCCAAGTGGTTCCCCTAAAACGCTGGCGGGTGAGTAGAAGCGGTCAGCCGGATCGCGGACGGTGCAACGCCGCGGCGGTCCGGTCGGAGATTGCTCACAGGCGACGATTGCGATCCTGACCGGGAGTTCCGATGATCATCGATACCCACCTCCATCCCACGAACATCGTCGACGAGGCCTGGCGCCACACCGGCGAGCCGTTCAACGGCGAGCGCATGCTGAAGCTCATGGACGGCCCCTACATGATCAACGGCAAGCCGCGCCGGATCGACATGGGGTTCATCCAGCCGCCGCCGGGCAACACCCAGTGGCGCGAAGGCAACCGCACCGGGCGGCAGGGCATCCGCGACTACATGTCGTACTGCGCGGAGCTGTGCCAGAAGTATCCCGACCGCTTCATCGGCAACTTCACCTACAACCCGCGCTTCGGCCCGGAGAACGGCGCCGCCGAGCTCGAGTTCCACGTCAAGGAGTACGGCTTCAAGATGCTGAAGCTGCACGCCAACATGCACTCCTACCGCCCGGACCGGGCGCTCGACTGGCTGCGGCCGGCGATGCGCAAGTGCGACGAGCTCGGCGTGGTCGTGCTGATCCACACCGGCGACGGTCCGTACAGCATCCCGACCCAGTTCTACCCGATCATCCGGGAGTTCCCGAACGTCCGATTCATCATCGGGCACTTCGGCATCCAGACCGGCGGCGTGTACTGCTTCGAGGCGTTCTGGATGACGATGGACACGCCGAACGTGTGGGTCGAGTCGGGCTGGTGCCTGCAGTCCCGGATCGTGGAGTTCGCGAAGGAGCTGCCGAAGCACAAGCTCGTGTTCGGGACCGACTCGCCGCCGAACGAACCGGGCATGTGGATCCGCCACCTCGAGGTGCTGTGCATGCCGCCGCCGCAAGGCCTCGACCTCGACGAGGCGACGCTGGAGGACTACCTGGGCAACAACATCGCGAAGCTCGTCGGCATCAAGCCGACCCCGCCGCCGAAGACCGTCGAGGAGGCGAACGACCCGCCTCAAGGACACGTACGCGGAGTTAAGCGCTGAAGTCGGGCGGGCGATGACGAACCCGCGCCCGCCGAGCCAGCAGGACCTCCGCGCCTTCCTCGAGGGCTATCAGGCCGCGCACCCCGAGGACGTCCTCGTCGTCCGGGACGAAGTCTCGGCCGATCAGGACGTCACCGCCGTCGTGTGGCAGCTCGCGGCGCAGGGGCGTCATCCCGTGGTCGTGTTCGAGCGCGTGGGCGGGCTCGGGGTCAAGGTCGTCACCAACGTCTTCGGATCGCGGGCGCGGATCGCGCGCCTGCTCGGCACTGACCCGGCGCGGCTTCACGAGACCTACCAGGCCCGCGCGCGCCAGCTCGTCGCGCCCCGCGTCGTGGCCTCGGGCCCGGTGCTCGATTCGGTCGAGCAAACGAAAATCGATCTCGGAACGCTGCCGCTCATGCGTCACTTCGAGACGGATCGGGCGCCCTACATCACCAACGGCATCGTCGCCGCCGAGCATCCCGACACGGGCGCCGGGAACCTCAGCTACCACCGCGCGATGCTGCACTCGAAGACCGAGCTCGCGACGAGCCTGCACTCCCGCGGCCATCTGTGGCGGCTGCTGCAGCTCGCGGGCGAGCGCGGCCGCTCGCTCCCGGTCGCGATGGTCATCGGCGCGCACCCGCTCTTCATGCTGGCGGCTTCCGCCCGGGTGGGTTTCGGCGTCGACGAGCGCCACATCGCCGGGGGCCTGTTCGGCGCGCCGCTGGAGGTGGTGCAGCACACCGAAATACGGCATCGCGGTGCCCGCGGCCGCCGAAATCGTCCTCGAGGGCGTGATCGAGCCGGGGGCGCACGCCGAGGAAGGGCCGTTCGGCGAGTTCACCGGCTACTCGTCGAACCGCACGACCAACAACCTGCTGCGCGTCGAGACGATCCTGCGGCGGCGCGACGCGATCCTCGTCGACGTGGTCGGCGGCAATTCGGCCGAACACCTGAACCTCGGGCGCATCCCGCGCGAGTCCGAGATGGCGGAGAAGCTGACGGAGCGCTTTCCGAGCGTGACCGCGCTCCACTACCCGCGCTCGGGCACGCACTTTCACGCCTACGTCGCGCTGCGCCAGCGGCGCGAGGGCGAGGCCCGCCAGGTCATGCTCGGGCTGCTCGGGTGGGACCCCTACCTGAAGACCGTGATCGCCGTCGACGAGGACGTGGACATCACCGACGACGCCGAAGTGCTCTGGGCGTTGGCCACGCACTTCCAGCCGCACCGCGACGTCCTGATCATCGAAGGATTGCCCGGCAACGCGCTCGATCCCTCCGCCTCCAGCGCCGGCACCACCTCGCGCATGGGGCTCGACGCGACGCGCGGCCCGGGGTTCGAGGGCATCCGGGCGAAGGTTTCCGAGCGCGCCCTAGCGCGGGCGGCGGTGATCCTCGCCAAAGCGGGTCGCTAGCGGGATCTGTCCAGGGGCGCGCGGCTGCGGGAACCGAGCGCGTGAACGAGGTCATCGAGGCTTTCATCGCGAAGGCGCGCGCCAGGCGCAAGCGCCTCGTACTGCCCGAAGGGCACGACGAGCGGATCGTGGCGGCGGCGCGCCGCCTGCGCGACGAGGGAATTGCCGAACCGATCCTGCTCGGCGATCCGGAGGCAAGCGACCGGTTGGACGCCTATGCCGCGCTCTACGTCCAGGGCCGGCCCGATGCGAGTCCGAAGGTCGCGCGGCGCCTGGTCGCGAAGCCGCTCTTTCACGCCGGCATGATGCTGAAGGCGGGCGACGCCGATGCGATGGTCGCAGGAGCCGCCAATGCCACGGCGCGGGTGATCGAGGCCGGATTGATGACGGTGGGCCTCGCGCCCGGAATTGCGACGCCCTCGAGCTTCTTCCTGATGAGCCTTCCGCACCGCGTCCTCGTCTACGCCGACTGCGCGGTGAACGCCGATCCGACCGCGGAGCAGCTCGCCGACATCGCGCTCGCCTCGGCCGAGAGCTGCCGGACGCTCCTGAACGAAGAGCCGCGCGTCGCCCTGCTGTCGTTCTCGACGAAGGGCAGCGCAAAGCATGCGCATGTCGACAAGGTCACTCAGGCGCTGGAGATCGCGCGGCGGCGCGCGCCCGCGCTGGCGATCGACGGCGAGCTGCAGGCCGACGCGGCGCTGATCCCGGACGTCGCCGCGAAGAAGCTGAAGGAGCCGGGCCCGGTCGCCGGCCGGGCGAACGTGCTCGTCTTTCCCGACCTCGATGCCGGCAACATCGCCTACAAGCTCACGCAATACCTCGCCGGTGCGCGTGCGATCGGCCCGGTGCTGCAGGGATTCGCGCGCCCGATCAGCGATCTCTCGCGCGGCGCCACCGTCGAGGACGTGATGGCGACGGCGGCGATCGTGCTCGCGCAGGCCTGAACCGCGTCAGCGGCTCTCGATCGGCACATAGGCCCGCGGCGCGGGGCCGTCGTAGAGGGTGAGGGGCCGGATCAGGATGTTGTTCTCCAGCTGCTCGAGCACCTGCACCGTCCAGCCCGGGACGCGGCCGACCGCGAAGATCGGCACGAACAGGTCCGCGGCGATGCCGTTGAGGAAATAGACGGCCCCGGCGTAGAAGTCCACGTTCACGTTCACGCCGTGGCGCGCGTAGGGCTGCATCGCCGCCACGACCGCCTCGAGGATCTGGTACCACTTGGGCTCGCCCCGCTCGAGCGAGAGCGCCTTGACCCCGGCGCGCATGTGCCGCGCGCGCGGGTCCTCGGCGCGGTAGACGCGATGGCCGAAGCCCATGACCGGCTCCTTGTTCGCGCGCTTGCGTTTCACGTACTCGGCGGCGTTCGCCGGGTCGCCGATCTCCTGCGCCATGCGCATCACGTTCTCGGCCGCGCCGCCGTGCGCGGGACCCGACAGCGCCGCGATCGCGGCGGTGATCGCGGCATGCAGGTTCGCCTCGGTGCCGGCGACGACCCGCGCGGTGAAGGACGAGGCGTTCGAGCCGTGCTCGGCATGCAGGATCATGTCGGTGTCCATCAGCCGCGCGGCGTCGGCGCTCGGGGCCTTGCCCTTCAGCATGTAGAGGAAGTTCGCGGCGTGTCCGAGGGCGGGGTCGGGCGCCACCGGCTCGCGTCCGTTGCGGATGTGCTCGTGCGCCGCGACGATCATCGGCACCTGCGAGGTCAGCCGAACCCCCTTGCGCAGCGTCGCCTCGGGCGAATTGTCGGCCACGTCCGGATCGAACGCGGCAAGCGCCGACACGGCGGTGCGGAGCGCGTCCATCGGGTGGGCGTGCTTCACCGCGCGGATCACGTCGTAGACCGCCGCGGGGAGCTTGCGCGCCGCCTTCAGCTCGGCGTCGAACGCTTCGAGCTCGGCCCGCGCGGGGAGCTCGCCCTCGAGGAGCAGGCGGCACGTCTCCTCGAACGTCGACTGCTGCGCGAGCTCGTGGATCGAGTAGCCGCGGTAGCGGAGCTCGCCGGCGCGGCCGTCGATGAAGCAGACGCGCGAGCGGTCGAAATAGACGCTCTTCAGGCCGCGATGGATTCCGATCTGTTCGCCGTCCTCACCCATCGTTCCCTCCTTCACTGCGCGACGGGCTCACCGCGCTCGAAGCGCTCGCCGGGGAAGCGGACCGCCGTTTCGCCCGCGCTGATCCGCGAGCATCTCTTCCAGCCTGCGAGCGCGCCGGTTTCAGTGTCCGTTCGCTCTTCTTCAGATGCTCGATCGCCATGCAGCACCCGCTATCTCGTGTAGAGCACCCCGGGGAGCCACAGCGCGAGCTGCGGGAAGACGATCACCAGCACGAGCCCGAGTAGCTGCAGCACCATGAACTGCATCATGCCCTTGTAGATGTCGGCGAGCTGCCATTGCGGCGCGACGCCCTTCAGGAAGTAAGCCGACAGCGCCACCGGCGGCGACAGCCAGGCGGTCTGCAGGTTCACCGCGACCAGGATCGCGAACCAGGTGATGTCGAAGCCGAGCTGCTTCACCATGGGCAGGACGATCGGAATGAAGATCAGCACGATCGGCACCCACTCGAGCGGCCAGGCGAGCAGGAAGATCACCACCATGATGATCGCCAGGATCGCGAATCTGCGGCAGCTCCAGGCTGAGCAGCGCCTGGCTCATCACCTCGGGCGTGCCGAGGCGCGAGAATACGCCGCCGAAGAAATTCGACGCCGCGACGAGGAACAGGATCATGCAGGAGACTTCGAGCGTTTTCAGCACCGAGTTGTACAGCAGCTTCCAAGTGAGCTTCCGGTACATGATGGTGAGCAGCAGCGCGCCGACCGCGCCCAGGGCCGCGCCCTCGGTCGGCGTCGCCAGCCCGCTCATGATCGTGCCGAGCGACGCGAGAGAAGCACCGTGATCGGCACCATGCCCTTGAGGAACTCGACGAACAGCGCGCTTCTGGACGTGGCGTGCCGCGCCACGGGCAGCGCGGGGCCGAGCGAGGGATTCAGGTAGCAGCGCACCAGCGCATAGAGCGCGTAGATCCCCGCGAGCATCACTCCGGGGATCAGGGCGCCGGCGTACAGGTCGGTCACCGGGCACCCCGACCACCGGGCCCATGACGATCAGCATCACGCTCGGCGGGATGAGGATGCCGAGCGTCCCGCCGGCGGTGATGATCCCGGCCGACATCCTGACGTCGTACTTCGAGCGATCCATGGCCTTGCGCGGCCATGATGCCGAGCAGCGTCACCGAGGCGCCGACGATGCCGCTCGCTGCGCCGAACAGGGTGGCGACAGAACATCGCCGAGAGGTACAGCGATCCGTTCACGCGCGCGAGTGCCAGCTCGGTCACGTAGAACAGGCGTTCCATCAGGCCCGCGCGCTCCAGCAGCAGGCCCATGAAGACGAACAGCGGCACCTGGGCGAGGGTCTGCTCCTTCATGGTGGCGAAGAACTGGAACACCATGAGGTGAAAAACGGTATCGCCGAAGCCGGCGTAGCCGAAGATGATGCCGAGGACGATCAGCGTGAAGGCGATGGGAAAGCCGGCGAAGATCGTGGCGAGCAGCGCCACGAGCATCCAGCCGCCGATCGCTCTCCGGGCTCATCGCGGCGGCTCCTCCACCGCGATGTCCTCGCTGAGGATCTCTTCGATCGACCGGTGCTTGCCCAGCCAGCTGCCCGGTCCGCAGCGCGTAAATGCACTTCAGGAACTCCGACACGCCCTGCAGCAGCAGCATCGCGGTGGCGATCGGGCAGCACGGCCTTGAGCGGATAGATGATCGGCATCCACGAGCTGCCGACCGATCTCTCCTCGCGCAGCCACGACTGCCAGGCGAACTCCGTGCCGATCCAGAGGAAAATCGCGATGCCGGGAAAGAACAGCAGCAGGTAGCACGCCGCATCGACCAGCGCCTGCACCTTGACCGGCCACTTCTGATAGAGGAAGTCGGTGCGGATGTGCGAGCCGCGATAGAGCGTGTACGCGGCGCCCAGCATGAACATCGCGCCGTAGAGCATGTAGCTGAGGTCGAACGCCCACTGCGTCGGGCGCATCAGGTAGCGCACGCAGATCTCGTAGGTCATCACGGCGATCAGCGGCAGGATCAGCCAGGCCGTGATGCGGCCCGACCACGCGCTGATCGCGTCGATGACCCGGATCGCGCGCTCGAGCTTTCCGGGGTGCGGTGCCATCGGCTTGGTCCCCAAAAAACAGGCGGCCGGTCGGCCGCCTGTGTCGGACGCTGCAGCGCCGGCGTTACTTGGTGGCGCCCTTCAAGTAAGAGTCGGCCACCGACGTGTTCAGCTTCTGGATGCTCACCCAGTACGGCACGACGTCTTTCGCGAACGCCGCCTGCGAGTCGAGCACCTTCTTGAAGAACGCGTTCTTCGCCGCGTTCTCCTCCATCACCTTCTTCGCCGCCGCCATGAAGGCCGGGAAGTAGTCGGGCGGCGTTTCCATCACCTGCACGCCGTGCTTCGTCTTGAGCTCGATGAGGGCGAGCGCATTGGCGCGAATGCGGTACGCGGTGGACTCCATCAGCGACGCGAGCGCCGCGCCTTCGAAGATCGCCTGCACGTCCTTCGGCAGCTTGTTCCAGAAGTTCTTGTTGATGTAGATATCGGCGTTCACCGTGTTCTGGTGCAGGCCCTGCAGGTAGTAGTACTTGAACGCGCGCTGGAAGCCGTAGGCGAGATCTGTCACCGGGCAGCACCATTCGGCCGCATCGAGCACGCCGCGCTCGGCCGCGGGGATGATCTCGGCGCCGGGCAGCGCGATCGCCGTCACGCCCATCTCCTTGTAGATCGCGCCGGGGATCCCGGGCGGGGTCCGGAAGCGCCGTTTCTGCAGGTCGGCCACGCTGTTGATCGGCTGCTTGAACCAGCCGAGCGCCTCGGGGCCGACCGGCTGCACTATGAAGCCCACGACGTTCACCTTGAGATGGTCGTCGAAGAGCTCGCGGTAGAGCTCCTTGCCGCCGCCTTCGAGGTACCAGGACACCCATGCCATCTGGTCCATGCCGAGCCCGGAGCCGCCCGAGGGGGAACCGAAGAGCATCGCCGCAGGGTGCTTGCCCGACCAGTAATGCGTCCACGCGAAGCCCGATTCCACCAGACCCTTATCGACCGCATCGAGAATCTCGAACGCACCGACCACCGCCCCGTCGGGCAGCACCTCGACCTTGAGCCGGCCGCCGGTCATGCTGTCCACGCGCTGCGAGAACTTCTGCAGCATCTTGAACTCGTCGGCGGCCGCCGGCACCGCCGTCTGCAGCCGCATCCTGAACGACTGCTGCGCCGACGCATCGCTCGGGGCGAGCCCGAGCGCCGCGATGGCGAAGCCGCAAACCGCCAGAAATCGCTTCATGGTTTTTCCTCCTGGGTGAAGTGCGCGGCTAGCATACCGGAAGCCGCAGCGGGCAAGGATTAGATTTGCGGGTTTGCCGAACGCGGCGTTCCAGATTCCGAGAGACTGCGCAGATGGCTCCGCTGCAGGTCGACTACATCGTCGTAGGTGCCGGCTCCGCCGGCTGCGTGCTCGCGAACCGGCTGTCCGCGAACGGCCGGCATCGCGTGCTGCTGCTCGAAGCCGGGCCGCGCGACCGCTCGCTCTGGATCCACCTCCCGATCGGCTACGGCAAGACCATGTTCCACCCGGTCTACAACTGGGGCTTCTACACCGACCCGGAGCCGCACCTGAACGACCGCCGCGTGTACTGGCCGCGCGGGCGCGGGCTGGGGGGCTCGTCGTCGATCAACGGGCTCATCTACGTGCGCGGGCAGCCCGAGGACTACGACCGCTGGGAGGCGCTCGGCAACCCGGGGTGGGGCTGGCAGGACGTGCTGCGGTACTTCCAGCGAAGCGAGACGTCGTGCTCGGACATCGGCGAAAAGCACGAGCTCATCGAGGCAATCATCCGCGCTGCGAACGACCTCGGCATTCCCACCACTCATGATTTCAACAGCGGGCGCCAGGAAGGGGTCGGCTACTACCAGCTCTTCACGAAGAACGGCTGGCGCTCGAGCAGCGCCACGGCTTACTTGCGACCGGCCGAACGCCGGTCGAATCTGCGGGTCGAGACCAACGCGCACGCGACGAGGATTGCGTTCGAAGGAACCCGCGCCGTGGGCGTGCGCTATCGGCAGCACGGCGTCGAGAAGGAGGCGCGCGCCGCGCGCGAGGTCATCCTGAGCGCAGGTGCGCTCCAGAGCCCGCAACTGCTGCAGCTCTCGGGCGTCGGGCCCGGCGACCTACTGCAATCGTTCGGCATTCCGGTCGTGAAGGACCTCCCCGGTGTCGGCGAGAACCTGCAGGACCACCTGCAACTGCGAGTCATGTACAAGTGCACGAAGCCGATCACGACCAACGATGACCTCGCGAGCCTCTGGCGCCGCTGCGCGATCGGGCTGAAGTGGCTTCTGAAGCGCACCGGGCCGCTCGCGGTCGGCATCAACCAGGGCGGGCTGTTCACGCGCGTGCTGCCGGAGTCGAAAACCCCGGACGTGCAGTTTCACTTCGCGACGCTGTCGGCGGATCTCGCCGGAGCGAAGCCGCACCCGTGGCCGGGCTTCACGATGTCGGTGTGCCAGCTGCGGCCGGAGTCGCGGGGCACGGTGCGCATCCGTTCACCCGATCCCTTCGAGCCGCCCTCGATGCGGGCGAACTATCTGGCGACCGAGCTGGATCGGCGTTGTGCTGTAGCGGGCGTGAAGTTGGCGCGCACGCTCGCCGCGACGGACGCGCTACGGCCCTACGTCGCCGAGGAATACCGTCCGGGCGAGCAGGCGCGCAGCGACGATGATCTGCTCGAGTTCGCGCGCAACCACGGCGCGACCATCTTCCACCCGTCGGGCACCTGCAAGATGGGTCACGACGCGATGGCGGTCGTGGACGAGCGGCTGCGGGTGCGCGGTCTCGCCGGCCTACGGGTCGTGGACTGCTCGATCATGCCGGCGCTCACCTCGGGCAACACGCACGCGCCCGCGGTGATGATCGCCGAGAAGGCTTCAGACCTTATCCTCGAAGAGGACTCTCACTAGAGAGCTCGGACTTCGCTGCAACGCTTTCGTGGCTGCTTTCGACCCGAAGCGGAAGGTCAGGACTGCCGAGAGCGGACGCACGAAATCGAGGGAGCAGACGTTGAACGCCCGCGCTCAGGGGCGCGCGCAGACTAAGCCAGCAAAGCACGAGGCTGCTGTCCCCCGCGTCCCCTGCAGCGCGTTGTTATGCGACGGAATAACGTCACATATCCATATCCATCCCGCCCATGCCGCCCATGCCGCCGTGGCCGTGGCCGCCGCCGGCATTCTTCTTCTCCTCGACCATCTCGGCGACGCCGACGTCGGTCGTCAGGAGCAGGCCCGCGACCGAAGCCGCGTTCTGCAGCGCGATGCGGGTGACCTTGGTCGGGTCGACGACACCCATCTCCACCAGGTCGCCGTACTCCTCGGTCTGGGCGTTGAAGCCGAAGTTGCCCTTGCCCTCGACGACCTTGTTGAGCACGACGCTCGGCTCTTCGCCGGCGTTGGCCACGATCGCGCGGAGCGGCTCCTCGAGCGCGCGGTGCACGATCTTGATGCCGGCGTCCTGGTCGTGGTTCGCGCCCTTCAGCTTGTCGAGCGCCTTGCGCGCGCGCAGCAGCGTCACCCCGCCACCCGCGACGATGCCTTCCTCGACCGCCGCACGGGTCGCGTGCAGCGCGTCCTCGACGCGCGCCTTCTTCTCCTTCATCTCGATCTCGGTCGCGGCACCGACCTTGATCACGGCGACACCCCCGGCGAGCTTCGCCACCCGCTCCTGGAGCTTCTCCTTGTCGTAGTCGCTGGTCGCCTCCTCGATCTGCTGCCGGATGCTCTTGACCCGGGCTTCGATCGCCTTGGAGTCGCCCGCGCCGTCGATGATGGTGGTCTCTTCCTTGCCCACCTCGATGCGCTTCGCGCGGCCGAGATCCTTCAGGGTGGCCTTCTCGAGCGTGAGGCCGAGCTCCTCGGCGATCACCGTGCCCCCGGCGAGGATCGCGATGTCTTCCAGCATCGCCTTGCGACGGTCGCCGAACCCGGGCGCCTTCACCCCGGCGGTCTTCAGGATCCCGCGCAGGTTGTTCACCACCAGCGTGGCGAGCGCCTCGCCCTCGATGTCCTCGGCGATGATCAGCAGCGGCTTCCCGGCCTTCGCCACCTGCTCGAGGAGCGGCAGCAGGTCGCGGATGCTCGAGACCTTCTTGTCGTGCAGCAGGATGTAGGTGTCCTCGAGCACCGCCATCTGCTTCTCGGGGTTGTTGATGAAGTACGGCGAGAGGTAGCCGCGGTCGAACTGCATGCCCTCGACGAGCTCAAGCTCGTTCTGCAGGCTCTTCCCGTCCTCGACCGTGATCACACCTTCCTTGCCGACCTTTTCCATCGCGTCGGCAATGATCTTGCCGACCCCCTCGTCCAGGTTCGCGGAGATGGCGCCGACCTGCGCGATCTCCTTGGAGGTCGTGGTCGGCTTGGAGATCTTCTTCAGCTCCTCTACGACCGCCTCGACCGCCTTCTCGATGCCGCGCTTGAGGTCCATCGGGTTCATCCCGGCGGCCACGTACTTCATGCCCTCGCGGACGATCGCCTGGGCAAGCACGGTCGCGGTGGTGGTGCCGTCACCGGCGACATCGGAAGTCTTGGACGCGACCTCCTTCACCATCTGCGCACCCATGTTCTGGAACTTGTCCTTCAGCTCGATTTCCTTCGCCACCGACACGCCGTCCTTGGTGATGGTCGGCGCGCCGAACGAGCGCTCGAGCACGACGTTGCGGCCCTTCGGGCCGAGGGTCGCCTTTACGGCATTGGCGAGAATGTTGACGCCCTCGAGCAGCTTGTGGCGGGCGTCCTCGTGGAAACGTACGTCTTTGGCAGGCATTGCTTGGAACTCCTTGAGTTTGCGTTGACGCGCGCGCTTAAGCGACCACGCCCATGATGTCTTCCTCGCGCATCACGAGGTATTCGGTGCCTTCGATCTTCACCGACGAGCCGGAGTACTTGCCGAACAGGATCCGGTCGCCGACCTTGACATCGAGGGGCTCGCGCTTGCCCTCGTCGTTCCGCTTGCCCGGGCCGACGGCGATGACCTCGCCCTGGTCGGGCTTCTCGGCCACGTTGTCGGGGATGACGATCCCGCCGGCGCTCTTGCGCTCCTCGTCCAGGCGCTTGACGATGACGCGATCATGCAAAGGACGGATTTTCATGAAGTTCTCCTCCATCTACGATGTTGCGACCGCTCACCGACCGGTAGGCGTGCCCGCGGATCAGGGTTAGGGACCAAGCGCTATTAGCGCTCAGCCATATCGAGTGCTAATTTAGGCCGAAACTACCTGTTTTCAAGAGGGGAAATGCGAAAATCGCTGGCGGGCCGGACTCCGCCTGTACTACCCCCGAGATAGGCGCGTTCGAACGCGCCCGCCGCGGCGATCTCGGCCACGGCACCGGCGGCAACGATCTGCCCGACTCGATCACGTAGGCGCGGTCGGAGAGCGTGAGGGCGAGGCCGCCATCTGGTCGACGAGGAGGCTCATCGCCTGCTCGCTCTGCAGCCGGTCGAGGGCGGCGAAGAGATCGGTGACCACCGCGGGGGCGAGGCCGAGCGACGGCTCGTCGAGCAGCAGCAACCGTGGCTTGGCCATCAGCCCGCGCGCGAGCGCGAGCATCTGCTGCTCGCCGCCGGAGAGGAGCCCCGCGCGGCTGTGCAGGCGCTTCCGCAGCCGCGGGAAGTGCGCGACTACACGGGCGTGATGTTGCCGCAAGGACAAAGACAACCCGCGCAACTCTCGCAGATGGTGCTCGTAGTCGCGGCGAAGCGTCCCGAAGCGGTCCCCAACGGCGACGTCGAGCAGCCGGCCACGCGAGAGCGGAAACCGCTCGTAGACCCGTCGGGTCGCCTGAAAGGCGTTCAAGCCGCCCCGGCGGTCTGCGCGCCGTCCCAAACACGGTCCGAAGCGCGGCAACCTCGTAAGTCGCGCCCGGCCGGGCACCGAGCAGACGCGCCAGGAGCCGAAACAGATGAAGGTTGGATGATGGCCGGCGTGTAGTGCTCGGCTTCGAGCCACCTGGAGAACTCAGCCAGGCTCGCGTAGGCGGTGACAAGGCAGTCATGAACTCGCTACAAAGGCAACGGTCACCCCTCCACAGTGCGGAAATGCAGCGGATCTCTGAGATTCTGCAATTCCCGGTAGTAGTAGAGCGGCGTAGGCCGCTTTCCCCTGAACCTCAACTGTTTTAGAAAGTCGATTTCCTCCTGAGTGACATTGCCACTGAGTGAGGCATCCTTAAGGAATGCGTTGAGCCCCGGCTCGCCCCCGAAAGGCTGGTCGGGTTCCCTTTCAACAAACTCAAATCGCCGCGAGTGCCCTGGAGCGAGTCTTCGGTTAAGCACAATTTCCATGCCGAAGGCCGAGAGGTCGATATCCCAGGAGTCGATGAGCGGATCCAGGAAGGAAACGCAGTTCTCCACTGACAGGTGGAAGACGTCTGTATCCAGAAACTCGAGAATCATGACTCGCATCTGCTTATAGCTTCGGCCACTGAGTCGGGCGACCGAGTGGAGCCATTTCTCGCTCCGCAATTCCTCTCTGGCAACTCGCTTGACCACGTCCAGAAGCTTTTGTGTGACGAGGCGCTCGAGTTCACCAAAGGGCTGCTTCTCGAAAATCGCTCGTACCTCTTGCTGTTTCTCCGGCCTGCACTTGCGGAGAACCAACTCTCGCGCTTCGTGAAACAAAGGCGCCGGCGGGTCCTCGAAATCTCTCTTCAACTCTTCCCTGCGCTGGAGCTCAGCCAGCTTTGCGAGCTTGCCGCTCGACAGCTTGAGAAACTTGCCCATCCTCTCGTAGATGTCTGTTCGATCGGGCGCGGGGGGCAGTTTCTTCCGAGTCAGCAGCTGAGAGATGTAGGACTCGGTGACTTCGGCGGCGGCCGCCAACTCCTTCTGCTCGAACCCCAATTGTTCCAGCCGTTCCTTGATGACCAAACAAACATCCACCGGAGGCCTCCCGTAATTAACCGAGATAGATTAAGGATCGCAGATATTCTAGTTCAAGGCTTGACATGTCAAGTGAATTAACCTATTATTGTCAATAGATGGAGTGGGTCTTCTGATCATCTGAACTAAAGACGGTTATCCGAGACGCCCCTTCGCCATGACAATTTTCAGGAGGACGAGATGTATGCACGCCGCGTATCCCTGACGCTGAAGGCCGACAGCAGGGCCGAGTTTGCCCAGCGGCTGGAGAAGGAAGTCATCCCCATGCTTAGAAAACAAAAAGGGTTTCAGGATGAAATCACGTTCATTGCCTCGGCCGGAACCGAAGCCTTCGGCGTGAGTTTGTGGGACAGCAAAGAAAGCGCCGATGCCTATAACCGCGGGCCGTACGCAGAAGTGACCAAGATCCTGGCGAATGTGGTTAGCGGAACTCCTCGGGTTGATACCTATGAGGTTTCCAACTCCACTTTCCACAAGATCGGCGCTGCTGCAAAGGCCTCGCCCTCACTACTTCGTCTATTGAAGCGGAACGACGGAAACACTGACTACAAGCAAGGAGACAGCAATGTGGATGAGGCTAGTGGGGATGTTGGTGACCGCGGCGGGCGCGGCGATGGCCTTTGGCTGCGCCCTCCCGAGGCTGGAAGTACCGGCAGCCGTGATCGAGGACAAGGTCTTTACCGCAACCCCGGCCTCGGTGCCGCTGAAGGCCAGTTCTACGGATCAGACCATCCGCTTTTTCGAAGGAAAGATCCAGTTCATCGATACCCAGGGGCAACCGATTAGGAGTGACGAGAAACAAATCAACTTTGATAGGAGAACAAAATGGTAAACATCACCCGCTTTAATCCGCTCGAGGGTGCATTGGAGAACTGGTTCCGTAGCGTCCCCGTGTGGCTGCCGAGCCCTGAGACGCGTGCGCCCGCACCGGCGCAGTTCCGCATGGACGTAACCGAGAACGACAAGGAATATCAAGTGCTGGCCGACTTGCCCGGCGTCAAGAAGGAAGAGATCAGCATAACTATTAGCGGCAACGAAGTTGCGGTATCTGCGGAAGTGAAGTACGAAAAAGACGTGGAGAACGGCGAGACGGTGCTTCGCGCCGAGCGCTATTACGGCAAGATCCAGCGCGCGTTCGCGCTCGGTCAGGAGGTCGACGAAGCGACCGCCCAAGCCAAGTACAACGACGGCGTGCTGGAACTCACGCTGCCGAAGAAAACCGCAGTAGCAGCGAAAAGGCTCGCGGTGCATTGAGCGGCGCCTCGAACAGCACGAATAGTATTGGCCCCGCTTCGGCGGGGTTTTTGTTGCTGGCAGGTGCTGGGGCATATTGCGCGAAGTGGGTGCTCGTAGCCAATCTCGACCGCGCCGCGGGTAGCCTTTGGTGGTGATCAACGCAGTGAATGCACCCTTGCACCCTCGCGCTCGATCAGCGCGTCGCTCCTCCACGTTGCGGCGCAGACACGCAGCAAGTGGTTGATTGAGACCACCTCGACACTGGACGAGCCAGAGCGCTCCCGGCGAGGCGGATAGTCTTGGATCACCCCTGTCACGCCCGACCCGTCAGTGACCTGACCCACACTAAGAAATATCCACCTTATGTTGGGTAGTGGACAGAGCGCCTCGGTTGAGAAACCCACCAGGGGCTAACCTTCGCGGCCCTACATAGGATCTATCGCTTCAACCGGATGGACTCGCCCGCCTCGATCGCGAAGGACGTTGCTATCGAGGAGCGTCAGGTCCCGCGTGTTGCTTCTCCTAATACCGCATCCTATGTACGACAGCGCACAGAACATCCCGCAGAACGGGGGATACTGGGAGCGTGGAAAGCGGGCGAGTTTTCTTCCATCGGTCCTTTTCCAACAACCAAGGAAATCCCATGAACATTCCCAAACTTCCTACCCAAACAACGCCATTCCTCTGGGGCGCAGCAGCGGGCGCGATCGCGCTCGCCATCGTCGGCTTCAATTGGGGTGGCTGGGTGACCGGCGGCACGGCGGAGCGATTCGCCGGGGGGCGTGCTGATGCGGCGACCGTATCGGCGCTCACCCCGATATGCGTGGCTCAGTTTCAGAACAGCGCTGACGCGTCGGCCAGCCTCGCGGCGCTGAAAGCGACCAAGGACTGGGAGCAGGCTACCTACATCGGGAAGGGCGGTTGGGCAACGATGCCCGGCAGCACCGGCGAGCCGAACCGCGAAGTCGCGGCGGCCTGCGCCGAGGCGCTCAACAAGCTCACCCTGGCCGCGAAGTAAGTATCCCCGGCAACGCCGGGCCCTTAGGTTGTGAGCCGCTCAAGGCGGCCGGTTCTTCGTCGCCGGTTGAAGACGGGACGTAGCGCTCGAGCGAGCCTTGGAAGCATGATGACGAACTCGTCCCCGCCATAGCGGCAGGCCGTGTCACCGGTGCGGATACAGGCCGCCAAGCGCCCCGCCACCTGCTGCAGGAGTTTGTCCCCCGCTGCATGCCCGAACCGGTCGTTGACGGTCTTGAATCCGTCCAGGTCGAGGAACAGCAGTGCCACCTGCCGGCCCTGTCGTGCGCCCTGAGCCACCGACGCCGATCTCTTCATGACGGTCATGGCGTTCGCGCCCGACGGCCGCGAGGTCGCCTTCCAAGGCACGGTCGACCCGAACACACCGCTCGCGCAAGGGTGGCTGAGGGCGTCGCACCGCAAGCTTGATCCGGTGAAGTCGCTACCCCACCGGCCGTACCACACTCACGACGACAAGTGGCCGCTCCGGCCCGGCCAGATGTACGAGGTCGACGTGGAGATCTGGCCGATGTGCATCGTGCTCCCCGCGGGCTATCGGATCGCGGTGAATATCGGGGGCAAGGACTTCGAACGGCCCGGCGGCGACGCGAACCCGGCGTTCCGCTCGCGCGGCTCGGGTCCCTGGCTCCACGACGACCCGCACGACCGCCCGGCGGACATCTTCGGCGGCCAGACGACGCTGCATACCGGGCCCGGCCGCGAGGCCTACCTGCTGCTCCCGGTCATCCCGCCGCGACGGTAGCGGCAGCGATGCTCGACCTGGCGATTCGCGGTGGTACGGTCTACGACGGCACCGCCTGCAACTCCTGCGCGTGGCGAATTGTTCGAGATTTCGAGGCTAGAACGGCGCACTCCAGGCGCCTCCCCGGCGCTGCCGACTAGCCGGTCCGGCCGGCTTTCACGAACTCGAGCGAAGCCCGAAACAGCTCAAGATCCTGCTCGTATTCGGCCGCCTCGGCGCGGTCGATCTGTATCCATTCCCTCGAACTTGCCATGCCGCGGGGTTGAAACGGGGCGACGTTGTCCCTTGAGAACTGCAGTTCGGTCGCGGTGGCGGCTGGCAGGCGCAGTCCGACGCCACCGCCGCTGATGCAGGCGAACATCTTGTCGCTGACGAAGTAGGCGTCAAGACCGTTGATTTTTCTTGCACTGACGCCCGGGAGTTTGAGAAGCAGAGCGTCAATCTGCGCCTTGCGGCTGGACTCGGGGGTATCGGTACTCAAGGGGGATCGGCCTGGGTTGTCGTGAACAGAGCGATTGAATCAAAAAAACGCCAAGTGGGCGCGGTCACCGCACCAGAGAGGCACTGCTGAAATGAAAAGAGCCGAACTCGCGCAGCTCAGCCCCGGCATTGGCTGTCGCGCAGTGCTCTTGTGATCAAGCTGCTCGAAGCCCGAGAATGCCCCGGGCCTCGGCCGGCGTCGCCGGCCGGCGACCGAAGCGCGCGCACGAATCGACGATCTTCTTCACCAGCTCGGCATTGCTCGCGGCGAGCCGGTCGGGTTCGATGCGCAGATTGTCCTCGAGCCCGGTGCGGCAGTGCCCGCCCGTCTCCAGGCACCACTGGTTCACCTCCCACTGGTGCCGCCCGGTCCCGGCAGCGACCCAGGTGGCGCGAGGCAGGATCTCCTTGAGCTCGGAACGCAGGAAATCGAAGATCGAGCGCCGCGCCGGCATCGCGTTCGGGATCCCCATCACGAACTGGACGTGCGGCGGATCCTTGAGCAGGCCCTTCTTCACGAGGTTGGCGGCGTTGTAGAGCATGGCCAGGTCGAACACCTCGACCTCCGGCTTGATGTCGTGCTCGAGCATCGTCTTCGCCAGCCCCTCGACGAAGTCCGGCGGATTCTCGTAGATCTGGGTCGGAAAGTTGACCGACCCGGTCGCGAGCGAAGCCATGTCCGGCCGCAGATACAGCATCCCGCCGCGCGCCGACTGCTCGCGGCCGCGGCCGCCGGTGGAGAACTGGACGATCATGCCGGGGCAGTGCTTGCGGACGCCCTCCTGCACGCGGCCGTAGAGCTCGGGGTCGGAACCCGGCGACTCGTCGGGGTTGCGCACGTGGATGTGCACGAGCGCGGCGCCGGCCTCGAACGCCTCGTGAGTGGATTCGACCTGCTCGGACGGCTTCACCGGCACTGCGGGGTTGTCCTTCTTCTTCGGCAGCGCGCCGGTGATCGCCACGGTGATGATGACGGGCTCGGCCATGGGCGACACCTCCGCGGCCATTATTGCAAACCGCCATAGCGTGTGCAAACATGTCCGGAAAACGGAATTCCCGATTCCGGCCAATGAAAGCCCGCTCCGGTTCTACCAAGCCCAGGCGCGCGGCGCGGGCGCGGCTGGCGGCCGGGCGCGCGCCGTCCTACGAGGATCTCGTGCAGATCGTGGAACTGATCCGCTCGGCGTCCCAGTTCAGCGAGTTCCGCCTGCGCTCGGGAGACATCGAGGTCGAGCTGCGGCGCGCGAACGGCGCGGCCGGGCCGGGGCCGCTGCCGGCCGCGGCGCGGGATGCCGGCGAGCCGGTCGGGGGGGAGGTGACGCTCGAGCCGGAGCGCGCAGCGCTGCACGTGCCGCATGCGCACGCGGATGCCGCGAATCTCCCCCCTGGTCTCGCGCTCGTGCGGGCGCCGATGGTCGGCACGTTCTACCGCGCCCCCGAGCCGGGCGCGCCGCCGTTCGTGGAGCCCGGCACGCGCGTCGGACCCGACACGATCGTCGGCGTCATCGAGGTCATGAAGCTCATGAATTCGATTCCCGCCGGCTGTGCCGGGGTGGTGACGAACGTGCTGGTCGGGAACGCCGAGCCCGTCGAGTACGCCCAGCCGCTCCTGGCGATCGATCCGCGCGCATGAGCCCGCCGGGCCGTCCCAAGGGCGAATCCCGAGCGCGGAGCGCGAGGGTAGTCCAATGAGCGTCCGCCGCAAGCCCGCCCGCGCGATGCGCTTCGTGGACGTGACGCTCCGCGACGCGCACCAGTGCCTGTGGTCCACGCGCATGACGACTGCCATGATGGCGCCGATTCTCGGCACGCTCGACCGCGTCGGCTACGACGTGATCAACGTGCTGGGCGGCGCGGTGTTCGACGTCTGCGTGCGCTATCTGCGCGAAAACCCCTGGCGCCGCGTGGAGTTCCTGTGCGCGCAGCTCGAGACCCCGGTGGACGCGCTGACCCGGGGCCAGAGCCTCTACACGTTCGAGCTCTTTCCCGACGACATCGTCGCGCTCAACGCCCGCGTGCTGGCGGGGCTCGGGGTCAAGATCCTCACCGTCTACGACGCGCTCAACGACAACCGCAACATCGAATCCTCGGTGCGCGCCGGCAAGGCGGCCGGCATGAAGGTCAACGGCTGGATGACCTACACGCTGAGCCCGGTCCACACCGACGCGTACTACGCCGAACGCACCCGGGAGCTCGTCGCGCTGGGCGTGGACTACATCTGCATCAAGGATCCGACCGGACTGCTGACGCCGGAGCGCGGCCGCACGCTCTTCCCGGCGGTGGTCGCGGCGGCGCGCGGCGTGCCGCTGCAGCTGCATTCGCACTGCCAGTCGGGTCTCGCGCCGGAGGTCTATTCGGTCGCGATGGTGGCGGGGTTCGAGTACGGCTACACGGCGCTCGAGCCGCTCGGCAACGGCGCCTCGCTGCCTACGACGCAGGAGATCCACAGGCGCGCCCTTGCGCTCGGGCTCAAATCCCGGCTCGACGAGCCGGCGATGACCGAGGCCTCGAGCTACTTCAACTGGCTGTGCGTGCGCGAGGACAAGCCGCGCGGCGAAGTCGCGCGCTACGACCCGACGCTCTACGAGCACCAGATCCCCGGCGGCATGATCTCCAACCTGCGCTACCAGCTTCAGGTGATGAAGCTCGAGCACCGGCTGCCGGAGATCATGGCGGAGGCGGCAAGCGTGCGCCGGGATCTCGGCTATCCGATCGTGGTCAGCCCCTTCGCCCAGTACATCATCACCCAGGCGGTGCTCAACGTCGTGCAGGGCGAGCGCTACAAGACGATCCCCGACGAGGTGCGCAAGTATGCGCTCGGCTACTACGGCAGGCTCGCGGCCGCGCCCACGGCCGAATTTCTCGAGCGCGCGAACATCCGGCCCGAGGAGCGCGTTACCGGGCGTCCTGCCGAGCACATCGAGCCGTGGATCCCGCGCTTGCGCGCGAAGCTCGGCCCACGCGCGAGCGACGAAGACGTGCTGCTCGCCGCGTTCTACGACGCGCCGCTGGTTGCGGCGCTGCGCGATCCGGTGCCGGAGTGCCGCACGCGGACCACGCCGCTGTACGAGCTCGTGCGCTGGCTCGCCGAGCGCCGCGACATCGGGCAGGCGCGCATCCGCTTCGCGGGCACCGACCTGTCGGTCGCCGCATGAGCGCGCCGGGCCGCCCCAAGCGCGAATCCTTGGCGCGAAGCGACAAGGTAGCCCAATGAGCGCGCCGGGCCGCCCCAAGCGCGAATCCTTGGCGCGAAGCGACAAGGTAGCCCAATGAGCCCGCCGGGCCGTCCCAAGGGCGAATCCCGAGCGCGGAGCGCGAGGGAAGCCCAATGAGTGCGACCCGCCGCGGAGCAAACGGCGCCGGCGCAGTGCCGAAGGCGCTGCGCGTGCTCGAGGTCGTCGCCGAACGCGCGCGCCCGCTGTCGATCGCCGAGATCGCTTCGAACCTCGATCTGCCTCAGCCGACCGCCCACCGCATCGTCACGGCGCTCGAACGGCTCGGGTTCGTGGGCCGCGAGCCCGGGCAACGCCGCATCATCGAGGGCCGGCGCCTCCTCGGGCTCGGGCTGAACGCGCTGCGGGCCGGTACGGGCTCGGGGGCGAGACACGCGGTCCTCGCTGCGCTTGCGCGCAAGACCGGCGAGTCGTGCAACCTCGGGGTCATGGCGGGCACCAATGTCGTCTACATCGACCGCGTCGAGTCGCACTGGCCGCTTGGCCTGCGCTTCGAGCCGGGGAGCGAGGTGCCGCTGCATTGCACGGCGATCGGGAAGCTGCTCCTCAGCGAGCTGCCCGATACCGCGCTCGACGCCTCGCTCGCGACCGGTGCGCTGACTCGCTACACGCGGAATACGATCGCCGATGTCCGGCGCCTCAAGGAGGAACTGAGGCGCATCCGCAGGCAGGGCTATTCGACCGACAACGAGGAGTTCATGTCGGGGGTGGTGTGCATCGCGGTCCCGGTCCACGGTCCGCGGAACGGCCGGGTCTGCGCGGGGCTCGCGATCTCCGCCGCGGAAGCGCGGCTGACGCTCGCCGGCGCCAAGCGTTTCCTGCCCGACCTGCGCGAGGCGGCGCGCAAGCTCGCGCGGAGCCTCGTCGAGAATTCCGGATGAAGGGCGGCGCGGATTGCCGTGCGCGCCGGGTTCCGCCCCGTTGCGGGCGGGCTGCTTGAGTGGGTTCGTGGGGGCAGTTGCGTGAACAGCCAGCCAATGGAGAGGAGGCCAAGATGTTGAAGCGTCTGCTTGATACCGTCGTGATTGGTGCGGTCGTGGCATTGGCGGCCGGGTTGGCGCCGGCGCCGGCTGCGGCCCAGGGCAAGATGTCGGTGCCGCTGCTGCTCTGTCCGGCAGGCTGCGGGCCGACCGAGGGCGACACCATCCTCATGATCCAGATGATCAAGGAAGGCTACCCGGTCACCCTGCTGCCCCAGGAATCGCCCGGCTACATGTACAACATCCGCGAGATGGCGCAGGAGCGGAACTGGAAGCGCTTCGTCTTCAGCACCGAGGACGTGCTGATCCAGCTGGCCATGAAATGGGGCGGCACTCCGGCGATGAGGGAGTTTCTCCCCGACGCCGTGCCGATCAAGTTCAAGCTGCTGTATGGCGAAACCTGGTGGGCGCAAGGCAAGTTCTTCGTGACGTTCGATCCGAACATCAAGCGGGTCTCCGACCTCAAGGGCAAGCGCATCTCGCTCGGCCTGCGCAGCCAGAGCGACTGGGGCGTGTTCTCGCGCCTGGTGCTCGAAGAGTACGGAATCACTCCCCAGAACAGCGATGTCCGCCACCTCACGCCCGCCGTGCTCACCCAGCAGCTGATCGACGGCACGACCGACGGTGCGACCAGCGTGTTCGGCATGGAGCCGAACATGAAGGAGTGGCTGATCGGTGGACCGCTCCGCCAGCTCGAGGCGTCGGGCAAGCCGTTGCGCTACCTCGGGGTGGAGAAGGAGGTGGTCGATCGGCTCAACAAGAAATACGGGACGACGTTCATCCACACGGTCATACCGGCCGGTACGCTGCCCAAGCAGACCGAGCCGCTGCCCGTCGGGCTGGTGCGCGGTTACAAGGCCGCTCATCCGGAGTTCCCCGATGAGACCGCCTACCAGATCGTGATGGCAGTCGCGAAACTGGCGCCGAAGCTGCGCGACCTGCACGTCCTCTGGAAGATCTGGTCGCCCGAGCTGATGCTCGCCGGCCTGTCGGACGAGAACGTCCATCCGGGCGCCAAGAAGGCTTACGTCGAACTGGGTTGGTGGGACAAGGTCAAGAACTACCCGGCCATGACCTACCCGCAATGACCTGTTCCTGAGCGCAACGGCCCGGCCGCGGCCGGGCCGCGTCGTCTCGGCGTAGCAACCGCTCGGTTGCCGCTCGTCCGGGCGGATCAATGGAAAAAGCCAGGCTGCAGCGCTGGAACAGGGCCGACCGCATTCTCGACAACCTCACGCTGCTGGTGGGCGTGTCGATGATCCTCTATGTTGGCGTTGCGGCATTCGGGCTGGTGTCGAGCTCGGCACGGCACTACTCGACGTTCGTGCTGTTCGTGATGGTCATTTCCTGTTTCGCCTCGTTCAAGGTGTTCATCGGGGAGCGCCTCGGCAGGCGGTTCGGCGAGGAGGGATACGAGGAACAGGGTGCCGACGTTCTGGTGCTCGGGGAGGAGGGATCCGCGGAAAAAGCGCCCGTCGTTCCCGGCACCGCTCCCGCGATGGTATGGATCAAGGGGACGCTGGCGCTGATCGGCTCGGTGCTCGCCATCGCCGGTGCCGCCTATGTCCTGATGAACGCCGATCGCCTCGAGCGGACCGCCCCGTTCTTCGGCGGTTTCGACATGGCCATGGGGGGGATTCTTACGGTCGGCGTCCTGATGCTGACGCTGATTCACTGGGGCCCGACGCTGACCGCGATCGTGGCGCTGGCGATCGCCTACTTTTTCTACGGCCAGCACATCGACCACCCGCTGTTCTGGCATCCCGCGTACGAGCCCGCCTTCGTAATGAATTACATCGGGCTCGGCGTCACGCAGGGCCTCTTCTGGTTTGCGCAGACTGCGGCGGACGACATCTTTTTCCTGGTCATCTATGCAACCACCCTGTTCGGGTTGGGCATGATGCCCATGATCGTGGAAGCCGGGCGACTGGCCGGCGGACGCATGCGGGGAGGGGCTGCGGCGCCGGCAATCATCGGCAGCGGCGCCGTCGCGGCGGTAATGGGAACGGCGGTTTCGAACGTGGTGTTGTGCGGGCGCTTCACGATCCCCCTGATGATCCGGGGCGGCTATAGCCGGCCGATGGCTGCCGCCATCGAGGCCACGGCGTCCACGGCGGGCCAGATCATGCCCCCGGTTCTCGGACTGGCGGCGTTCCTCATCGCCGCCTTCCTCGGAATCGCGTATGTCGAAGTCGTCAAAGCAGCGGTCCTGCCCGGCGTTCTCTACATGAGCGGCGTAGCCATCGGCGTGTTCGTGTATGCCATGCGTTACGACCTGCCCCGGCTGCGCGAGCGGGCGAACCTGGGCATCGTCTGGCGGCTCATCCCGACCTTCGCGATCTCGTTCCTCATCGTGATCGTCATGCTGGTGAACTACTACTCGCCGTCGATGGCGGGCGTGGCCGGCATCGTTGTCGCGCTGGTCCTCTCGGTCTTCCAGGGTCGCTATCGTCCGAAGCTCAAGGCCATGAGGACGGCGCTGATCGAGGGCGTGCTGCTGGTTTCCCTGCTGTCGCTGCTCCTGATCGCCATCGGGCCCCTCGGCCAGGCGTTTCAGACGACGAACCTCTCGGGGAAGCTCGGCATCTGGCTGATCAGCATCTTGCCGGACAGCCAGATCGTCCTGCTCATCGGCGCCGCGCTGCTGTCGATCGTCCTGGGGATCGGCTTGCCTACGCCGGTCGCTTACCTGATCGCGGCGCTGGCGGTGGTCCCGTTCATGATCCAGATCGGCATCGCGCCGTTGCAGGCCCACTACTTCGCGTTCTATTTCGCCGTTTACGCAACGCTGTCGCCGCCGGTCGCCGAATCGGTTCTCGCGGCGGCGAAAATAGCGGGTTCGGGGTTCTGGGAAACCGGGATGCATTCGATGAAGCTCGCCGCCACGACCTTCATCATCCCGTTCGCTTTCGTGTTCAACCCTGAAATCATGGCGTTTCCCAACATATCGTGGAAGATGATCTGGGCGGTGGCGGAGGTGCTGGTCGTCCAGACGACGAGCTCGATCTTCCTGTACGGGTACTTCACGCGAAACCTCACGGCGATCGAGCGCTATGGCTTCCTCCTGGCGGTACTGCTCGGTTATGCGGCCATCATGCGGCCGGAGGTCGTGTATACGTACCTGGCGTATGGACTGACGATCGGCCTCATGGCATGGGTCTGGTCGCGTTCGGCCCGGATCCGGGCTCCGGTCTCGAGCAAGGGATCCGAGAAGAGGACCTCCGCAGTGTAGGATCGATTGGGCGAATGGGTGACGAGCTGAGAGCAAAGGTCGCGCTGATCACCGGCGCGGCGCGGGGCATCGGCGCCGCGATCGCCGAGCGCTTCGCCGGACACGGCGCGACCGTTTATCGCGCCGACGTCGACGGGGGCGCCGAGCTGCGCGTGGACGTCACCGACCGCGCGGCGCTTCGCGCCGCGGTCGAGCGCATCGTGCGCGAGCGCGGCGGCATCGACGTGCTCGTCAACAACGCCGGCGTGCTCGCGGCCGGCCCGTTCGATCAGACGAGCGGGGATGCCTGGGACCGGCTCGTGGCGGTGAACCTCACTGGCGTGTTCAATTGCGTGCAGGCGGCGGTGCCCGCAATGCGCGGTCGCGCCGGCGCCTCGATCATCAACATCGCCTCGGTCGCGGCCGAGAAAGGCGGTGGTGCCGTGGGCAACGTCTGGTACGGCGCGACCAAGGCCGGGGTCGTCGCCATCACCCGGGGCTTGGGCCGCGACCTCGGCCCCGAAGGCATCCGTGTCAACGCCATCGCACCCGGCGTCATCGAGACCGATCTGGTCCGCGGCCAGCTGACGCCGCAGCTGCGCGAGCGGATCCTCGCGCGCTTTCCGCTTGGACGGTTCGCCGCCACCGCCGACGTCGCGCACGTCGCGGTGTTCCTCGCCTCGGACGCCGCCTCGTTCATCACCGGCGAGACGATTGCCGTTGACGGCGGCTTCCTTCGCACCTGAGAGTTTCGCCGAGGTCCCGCCTTGTCGGCAGGGGCGACTCTGGGATACTCTGCAAACGCGATCGAGCGGCGCGCCCCGAACCGGGCGCGTCCCCCACGACAGGAGCCCCTCATGACCAACGTCTCCGATGTGCAACGCATTGTGGTGGCCGGCAAGGTGCGCATGACGCCCTCGGAGGCGCTCGTCGAGACGCTGGTTGCGCAAGGCGTGCGGGACGTGTTCGGCATCGTCGGCTCGGCCTACATGGACGCGCTCGATCTCTTCCCGGCCGCCGGCATCCGCTTCATTCCCACCGTGCACGAGCAGGGCGCCGCGCACATGGCGGACGGCTACTCGCGGGTCTCGGGCCGGCACGGCGTGTGCATCGGCCAGAACGGCCCCGGCATCACCAACTTCGTCACCGCGATCGCGGCGGCGTACTGGGCGCATTCGCCGGTGGTCGCGATCACGCCCGAGACGGGCTCGATGGGCATCGGCCTCGGCGGGTTCCAGGAAACCGACCAGCTGCCGATCTTCTCGAAGATCACGAAGTACCAGGCGCACGTGAACAACCCGGCGCGCATGGCGGAGCTCACCGCGCGTGCGTTCGATCGCGCGATCCTGGAGATGGGCCCGACGCAGCTCAACATCCCGCGCGACTACCTCTACGGCGAGATCGAATGCGAGATCCCGGCGCCGAACCGGGTCGAGCGCGGACCCGGCGGCGGCGCGAGCCTGGATGCGGCGGCGGAGCTCCTCGCGCAGGCGCGGTTCCCGGTGATCATCGCCGGCGGCGGCGTCCTGATGTCGAACGGCGTCGACGCGGCCATTGCGCTCGCCGAGAGGCTCGACGCTCCGGTGTGCAACAGCTATCTCCACAACGATTCCTTCCCCGCGAGCCACCGCCTCTGGTGCGGCCCGCTCGGCTATCACGGCTCGAAGGCGGCGATGAAGATCATCGCGCGCGCCGACGTGGTGCTCGCGCTCGGCTCGCGGCTCGGCCCCTTCGGCGTCCTGCCGCAGTACGGGTTCGACTACTGGCCGGCCGGCGCGAAGCTCATCCAGGTCGACGCCGACCCGAAGGTGCTCGGGCTCGTGAAGAAGACGTCGGTCACGGTGAACGGCGACGCGCGCGAGGCGGCGGCTGCGCTCACGGCGCGCCTGGCGAACCGCAGCCTGGCGTGTGCCGCAAACCGCGACGAGCGCATGGCGATCGTCAGGAGCGAAAAGGAAGCCTGGGCGAAGGAGCTCGCCGGCTGGGACTTCGAGCAGGACGCCTGGAGCCTCGAGGTGGCGAAGGGCTCGAAGTACATGCACCCGCGCCAGATGCTGCGCGAGCTGGAGCGGGCGATGCCGGAGGATGCGATGGTCTCGACCGACATCGGCAACATCTGCCAGGTCGCCAATTCGTACCTCAGGTTCGGCCGCCCGCGCTCGATGTTCGGGGCGATGATGTTCGGCAACTGCGGCTACGCGTTCCCGACCATGATCGGCTGCAAGGTCGCGGCGCCCGAGCGCACCGCGATCGCCTACGTCGGCGACGGCGCCTGGGGCATGAGCTTCGGCGAGATCCTCACCTGCGTGCGCGAGAAGATCCCGGTCACCGCGGTCGTCTTCAACAACGAGCAGTGGGGGGCCGAGAAGAAGAACCACGTCGACTTCTATTCCAACCGCTTCCTCGGCGTGAACCTGGACAACCCGAGCTTCGCCGGGATCGCCCGGGCGATGGGCGCGGAAGGCATCACCGTCGAGCGCGTGCCGGACGTGGCCGAGGCGTTCCGCCAGGCATGCAAGGCGCAGCGGGACGGCCGCACCACGGTCGTCGAGCTGATGTGCACGCGCGAGCTCGGCGATCCGTTCCGGCGCGACGCGCTGAAGAAGCCGGCGCGGCTGCTCGACAAGTACAAGAAGTTCCAGTGAGACGAGCCCCGCGAGCCCTGAAGGTCTTCGCGATCGCCGCGCTGGTCGGCGCCGCGTGCGTCGCGCACGCGCAGGAGTGGCCGACGAAGCCGGTGCGCTTCATCGTCCCGTATCCGCCCGGCGGCGGCACCGACGTCATCGCGCGCATCGTGCAAGCCCGCATGTCCGAGGGGCTGGGTCAGCCGATCGTGATCGAGAATCGCGGCGGCGCCGGCGGGGCGGTCGGCACCGAGGCGGCGGCGCGCGCCGCGCCCGACGGCTACACGTTCCTGTTCACGCTGTCGTCGCACACCATCAACCCGCTGCTCTACAAGCTCAACTACGACGTCGAGCGCGACTTCGTGCCGGTGTCGCTGCTCGTGAGCGTGCCGCAGCTCATCGCCGCGAATCCGAACGCGCCGGTGAAGAGCATGCAGGACCTGGTCGCCCAGGCGAAGGCGCGGCCCGGCCAGCTCGCGTTCGCCTCGGTCGGCAACGGCACGCCCTCGCACATCGCGGGCGAGCTCCTCATGCTCAAGACCGGGATCCATCTCGTGCACGTGCCCTACAAGGGCGGCGGCCCGGCGGTCACCGACACGATCGGCGGGCAGGTGCCGCTGCTGTTCGTAACGGCGCCGGCGGCGATGTCGCACGTCCGCGCGGGAAAGCTCAGGCCGCTCGCGGTGACGACCCTCAAGCGCTCGCCGGGCGCTCCGGAGATTCCCACCGTTGCCGAGGCGCTCAACCTCCCCGATTACGAGGTGGACTCCTGGTACGCGGTGTTCGCGCCGGCCCGGACGCCGCCCGCGATCGTCGCGCGCATGCAGAAGGAGGTGGCGCGCGTGGCGCAGCTGCCCGACATCCGCCAGAAGCTGATCGAGCAGGGCGGCGACCCGGTGGGCGGTGCCGCGGAGGATCTCGACCGGGTGGTGAAAGGTGAGCTGCGCCGATGGGCCGAAGTGATCCGCGACGCAAAGATCAAGCTGGACTAGACCCGGTCGGAGCGCTGATCGCGCGCGCGCGCGCCGCGCAGGCCGAGTTCGAGCGCTGGCCGCAGGAGCGCGTGGACGAGGCCGTGCTCGCCTGCGGCTGGGCGATCATGAAGCCCCAGAACAACCGCGTTCTCGCCGAGATCGCGGTGCGCGACTCGGGCCTGGGAAACGTCGCCGACAAGATCGCGAAGAACCACCGCAAGACGCTCGGCCTGCTGCGCGACCTGCAGGGCGTGCGGACCGTCGGCGTCATCGCCGAGCACCCGGAGCAGGGCATCACCGAGATCGCCCGGCCGGTGGGCGTGGTGGCTGCCATCACGCCGTCGACCAATCCGGGCGCCACGCCGGCCAACCAGATCATCAACTGCGTGAAGTGCCGGAACGCAGTCATCCTTGCACCTTCGCCGAAAGGCTACAGCACGGCCGAGAAGCTGCTCGAGTTCACGCACGCGGAGCTGGCGAAGGTCGGAGCGCCGCGCGACCTGGTGCAGGTCCTCGCCGCGCCGATCACCAAGGAGGCGACCCACGAGCTCATGCGCCGGGCGGATCTCGTCGCCGCCACCGGCTCGCAGGCGAACATCCGCGCCGCCTACTCGAGCGGCACGCCGGCGATCGGCGTCGGCATGGGGAACGTCGTCTCGATCGTGGATCGGACTGCCGACCTCGCCGACGCGGCGCGCAAGATCGGGCTTTCGAAGACGTTCGACAACGCGACCAGCTGCTCCTCGGAGAATTCGGTCGTGATCCTGGCGCCCGTCTACGGCGCGATGCTCGCCGAGCTGGAGCAGCAGGGCGGGCTGATGCTCGAGGCCGGGGAAAAGGCCCGGCTGCAGAAGCTGATGTTTCCCGACGGCAAGCTCGGCCCGGCGGCGACCGCGCAATCCGCGCCGCGCATCGCCGAGCTCGCCGGCCTCCGGCGGGAGGCGATGCGGAACGCGCGCATCCTCATGGTGGAAGAGAGCGGGGCCGGCCCGGCGCACCCGTTCTCCGGCGAGAAGCTGTCCCCGGTGCTCGCGGTGTACCGGGCGGAGGACTTCGACCACGCGGTCCGCCTGACGAGCGCGATCTACGACTACCAGGGCAAGGGCCACTCGGTGTCGATCCACACGCAGGACGACGCGCACGTCCTGCGGCTCGCGCTCGAGCTGCCGGTCGCGCGCGTGATCGTGAACCAGGTGCACGTGATCGCCACCGGCGGCAGCTTCGACAACGGGCTGCCGTTCTCGCTCTCGATGGGCTGCGGGACCTGGGGCGGGAACAGCTTCTCCGACAACATGCACTGGCGCCACTTCCTCAACATCACGCGCATCGCGCGGCTCATCCCCGAGCGCGTGCCGGCGGAAGGCGAGATCTTCGGCGCGTACCTGGCCAAGCACGGGCGATGAAGGAGACGCTCCGCGACGTGCTCGCGGGGCACGTCGCGCGGCACCCCGACCGCACGTTCCTGGTGGCGCCGGAAACCGGGCGCACGCTTTCCTACGGCGAGCTCGACCGGCAGGCGCGGCTGCTCGCGCGCTGGCTGCGCGCGGCGGGCCTCGCCCGCGGGGACAAGGTCGGGCTGTACCTTCACAACGCCTATCAGACGGCGTTGCTGTTTCTCGGCGCGATGGTGGGCGGCTACGTCGTCGCGCCGCTCAACCTCCTCTCGCAGCGCTCGCAGCTCGCCTACGTGCTCGATCACTGCGACTGCAAGGTGCTCTTCACGTCGCGCGAACAGGAGCAGCAACTTGCCGCGGCGCACGCTTCGGTCCGACGCCAGATCGAGGTGATCGTGATCGATCCGGACGCGCCGGAGCTGTTCCTCGAGCAGCGGCTGCCGGCCGCCGGCTACGAGCGGCTCCGGGACGCGGACCCGGCGCTCCTCATGTACACCTCGGGGACCACGGGAACGCCCAAGGGTGCGCTGCTCTCGCACCGCAACCTGATCGCCGCGGCGCGCAGCGTCGCCGCGTGGCACGGCCTTACGCCGGCCGACCGCTGCCTCTCGTCGCTGCCGCTCTATCACATCAACGGGCAGGTGATCGCCACCCTGACGCCGTTCGTCTCGGGCGGCAGCGTGATCGCGCCGCACCGCTTCAGTGTCTCGACCTGGTGGGAAGTCTCCGACCAGTACGCCGCCACCTGGATCAACATGGTGCCGACGATCATCGCTTACCTGTTGAACGCCGCGACGCCTGAGCGCGAGTACCGGTTCCCGCGCGTGCGCTTCGGGCGGTCGGCCTCGGCGCCGTTGCCGCCGGACCAGCACCGGGCCTTCGAGCGCACGTTCGGCATGCCGGTGATCGAGGCGATGGGGCTGACCGAATCCTCGTCGGTAGCCTTCGCCAACCCGCAGGACCCAGCGCGACGCCGGTACGGATCACCGGGTTTGCCGTGCGGCGTCGGGGCGAAAGTGATCGATCCGGAGACGGGCCGGACGCTGCCGCCGAACGCGCCCGGAGAGATCTGCCTGCGCGGGCCGAACGTGATGGCGGCCTATTACAAGTCTCCCGATCAGACCGCCAAGGCTTTCGCCGGGAAAGGGTGGTTGCGGACCGGCGACCTCGGTTACCACGACGCCGACGGCTACTACTTCATCACCGGCCGTCTCAAGGAGCTGATCATCAAGGGCGGAGAGAACATCGCGCCCAGGGAAATCGACGAGGCGCTGCTCAAGCACCCCGCCGTGCTCGAGGCGGCGGCGGTGGGCATGCCGGATCCCGCGTACGGGCAGGACATCCTCGCGTGCGTGGTGCTGAAACCCGGCGCGCACGTCACGCCCGAAGCGCTGCGCGAGTTCTGCCTTGCGGAGCTCGGCCGCTACAAGTCGCCCAAAGCGTTCAGATTCGTCGCCGCGCTGCCCAAGGGGCCCTCGGGCAAGGTGCAGCGACTCAAGCTGCTTGAGGGGTAGGCCGGTCTGAACCTGCCCCCGGCCGGGAAGTAACGAGGGGTTCGGCGGGGCGGGCTCGGGGCGCGATTGCCCGGGCGGGCCACCGCCCGGACAATGCGCCATGCTCGCGCTCGTCCGTTTCCTCGCCGTCCTTGCGGCCGGCCTCGTCACCGGCGCCTCGATCGGCAAGCTCGTTCCCCACATCCCCTGGCTCGCCACATCGTTCGATACCTCGCTCGGGCTCGCGGGGCTGCTCGTCTCGGCGGTCACGGTGCCCGGCGCCCTCGCCGGATGGGTGCTCGGCGGCGTCGTCGATCGCCTGGGCGCGAAGCGCGTCGCGATCGGCGGGCTCGCCTTGCACGCCCTCGCGAGCGCCTCCTATCCCTACGCAACGTCGTACGGCGCGCTGGCCGCGCTGCGGGTGATCGAAGGCGTCGGCTACAGCCTGCTGATCGTCGCCGCCACGGTGCTCGTGGTCAGGGTAAGCGCCGCGCGCCACACCGGGCTCGCGCTGTCAGTGTGGTCGAGCTTCGCCCCGATCGGTTTCGCGCTCGGGCAATGGGCCGCCGCCGGGGTGGGCGGCGCCGATCGCCTGGCGGAGATCGGTCAGGTGCACGCCGCCCTGCTCGCGGGGGCGGCGGTTGCTCTCGCCCTGCTGTTCCCCGCGGATGCGCCCGCACGCGGTGCTGCGCTGGACCGCCCCGCGCGGAGCGCGCTCTCCTACTCCCCGGCGCTCCGCGCCGCCGGCGCGTTCGGCTGCGCAACCGCCGTGCTGCTCTCCGCCGTGGCGCTGGCGCCGCTCGTGCTCGCGCCGGGGGCCGGGCTCTCGGTCGCGGAAACCGCGCGCCTCACCGCGCTCGCGGCGTTGCCCGGGATCGTCGGGCGCTTCGGTTCCGGCTGGCTCCTCGACCGGGCGTTGACCCCGCTCACGGTGTTCGCGTCCGCGAGCCTCGTCGGGACCGCGGGGCTGCTCGTCTGCCTCCTCGCCCCGATTCCGCTCGGCCTCGCGCTCGTGCTCTTTGCGTGCTTCCAGATCTGCATCGGCGCGCTGCCGGGGGTGCTGTCGGCGATGCTGCCGCGCGTGGCGCCTACCCCGGCGCAGCTCGGTACCGTGACCGGCATGAGCAATCAGACGGCCAACCTCGGCAACCTGATCGGGCCACCGCTCGTGCTCTCGGTGTTCGCCGCCGCGGGCACCGGCGCTGCGGCGATGGTGCTCGTCGTGGCCGTGGCGCTCGGCGTCGCGGCGATCGCGAACGTCGCGGTGTTCCGGGCGGCGCGGGTTACCGGCTGAGGCAGCCGGCCAGTCCGGCTTCGAGCGCCGCGCGATCGAGGCCGCGGCCGATGAACACCAGCTTGCTCGCCGGGGTCTCCGCGCCCCAGGGATCGACGGGCTTCAGCTCCATGAGGCGGTGCACCGCCTTGCAGCACCCAGCGCCGCGGATCGTCCGGCGATCGCGAGGATCCCCTTCAGGCGGAAGATGTCGTCGCCGCGCTCCGCGAGCAGCTGCCTTGAGGTACGCCTCGAGCCGCGCCTGATCGAAGCGCCGCGGCCAAGCACGATCGACACCGAATCGAGCGACGGGTCGTGCTGGTGGTCGTCGTCCTCCAGGAAGTCCGGCTGGGCGGCCATCGTGCGCGACAGGCTGAACGCGCCGATCCCGAGGATGCGCTCGAGCTCCACTTTGGCGTGGCTCGAGCGCAGGATCGGTGCGGTCGCGTTGAGGCCGCGCACGCGGCGCTCGAGCGCCGCGAGCTCGGCCTCGCCGACGAGGTCGACCTTGTTGAGGATGATGCGGTCGGCGATGACGATCTGGTCGACCGCCTGGTTGTCGTGGCCCTGCAGGCCGGGATCGTCGAGGTGAGCGCCGGCGTGCTTCGCGTCGACCAGCGTGACGATCGCATCGAGGCTCACCTGGCGCGCGAGCGCCTCGTCGACGAAGAACGTCGCCGCGACCGGGTTGGGGTCGGCGAGCCCGCTCGTTTCCACCAGGATGTGGTCGAACTTCTCGCGCCGGTCCATGAGCTTCCCGAGGATGCGCAGCAGATCGGCGCGCGCCGTCCCGACGCAGCAGATGCAGCCGTTGGTGAGCTCGAAGATCTCCTCGTCGGCGGACAGTACCAGTTCCGAGTCGATGTTGATTTCGCCGAACTCGTTCTCGATCACCGCGATGCGGTGGCCGTGCCTCGCGGTGAGGATGTAGTTGAGCAGCGTCGTCTTTCCCGACCCGAGGAAGCCGGTCAGGATGGTCGCCGGGACCGGTTGCGTCGTCATTTCGCCGCGTCTTTTCTCTCAACCCCTGCAGCACCTGCTCCGGCGTGATCGGGTAGTGGCGGAAGCGCACGCCGATGGCGTCGTGGACCGCGTTGGCGATGGCCGGACCGATGGCGATGATCGGGTCCTCGCCGACGCCTTTCGCCCCGTAAGGCCCGCCGGGATCGGGCGCCGTCTCCAGCATGATGGTCCGGATCGGCGGCATGTCCATCGAGAGCGGCATCTTGTAGTCGACGAAGCCCGCGTTCAGCGACCGGCCGTTGGTGAGGTCGATCACATAGTCCTCGGTGAGCGTGTGGCCGATTCCCTGCTGGATCCCGCCCTCGATCTGCCCGGCGGCCGCGACCGGGTGGATCACCTTTCCGATCTCGTGCACGGGGATGACCTGCAGCACGTCGATCTGCCCGGTTTCGGTGTCGACCTGCACCTCCACGAAGTGCGCGGCGAACGAGTAGGACTTCGTCGGACGGTAAGTGGCGGAGGCGACGATGTGCTCCGCGGGAATGCCTTTCGCCGGGCTGATCGCCTCGCGCACGGTGAGGCGACGATCCGAGCCCCTTACGGTGATCACACCCTGGCGGACCTCCAGGTCCTCGGCAGCGGCTTCGAGCTCCTCCGCCGCGCGCGCGAGCAACACCCGCTTCACCTCCGCGGCCGCCATCTGCGCGGCGCGCCCGCCCATGTACGTCGTGTGGCTCGCGAACGCGCCGATGTCCCAGGGAACGACGTCGGTGTCGCCGTGGACCACCGACACGTCGGCGAAGCGCACGCCGAGCTCCTCGGCGACGACCTGGGCGAGCGCGGTGTGCGCGCCGGTGCCGAGCCCCGTCGTCCCGGTGAAGAGCTGCACGGTGCCGTCCTCGTTCATCCTCACGGTCGCGTTGCCCTGCTCCTTGATGCCCGGGTAGGCGCTGGAGCCGTGCATCTCGCAGCCCATGCCCCAGCCGCGTCGCAGCGGCCCCGGCGACGTGCGGCGCCGCCGGCGCAGCTCCGGCCATCCGGTCTCGGCCATGCCGCGCCGGATGCAGTCCTCGAGCCCGTGGCCGACGATCGCGTGTCCGGACGGCGAAAGGTCGCCGTCGCGCACCGCGTTTCGCAGCTTGAGCTCGGCCGGGTCGATGCCGAGCCGCTCGGCCGCCTCGTCCATCTGGATGTCGAGCGCGTAGTAGGTCTGGACGACGCCGTAGCCGCGATACGCGCCGGCGATGGGCGTGTTGGTGTACACGCACCGGCCCTCGAGCTGCACGTTCTCGCAACGGAAGAGCGAGGTGAGCGCCGCGGTGCCGACCGCCGTGACGCCCGGCCCGTGCGAGCCGTAGGCGCCGGAGTTGAACGTGACGAGCGCCTGCCGCGCCGCGATCGTCCCGTCTTTCCTGAAGCCCTGCTTCAACCATACCGTGCCCGGGTGGCGCGAGCGCCCGCCGAGGAAGGTCTCCTTGCGGGTGAACTCCATGCGCACCGGGCGCCTGGTCTCCTTGGCGAGCAACGCGCACAGGAACTCGGTCTGGAAGAGGTCCTGCTTCGCCCCGAAGCCGCCGCCCATGTGATCGACGAGCACGCGCACCTTGTGATAGGGCACGCCGAGCACTTCGGCGAGGATGCCGCGCGCCATGAACGGGGTCTGGGTCGAGATCCAGGCCGTCAGCTTGCCGTCGGCGTCCCACTGGCACACGCAGACGTTGGGTTCCATGTACGCCGGTGTCGGCCGGCCCATCTCGTAGGTGCCCTCGACGACGAGGGCGGCTTCGGCGAAGCCGCGCCCGATGTCGCCGCGAATGATCCGCACCGGGTCGACGACGAGGTTGCCGGTGCGGCCGTCGTGGATCAGCGGCGCATCGGGACGCAGCGCCTGATCGACGGTGAAGACCGCCGGCAGCTCCTCGTACTCGACCTCGATCAGATCGAGCGCTTCCTCGGCGATCTCTTCGCTGTCGGCGGCCACCACCGCCACGCTCTCGCCCCAGTAGCGCACCTTGGTGTCGAGAATGTACTGATCGCGCGTGACCGAAGCCGACCGCGGGTGAGGCGAGCCGTAGTGCAGCACCCGCGGCACGTTCTCGTGCGTAAGGATTGCCCTCACTCCCGGCAACGCCCGCGCTCTCGCCACATCGATGCGCTTGATGGCGGCGTGCGCGATCGTGCTGCGCTTGGTCTTGCCATGCAGCATCCCCGGCAGGCTGAGGTCGCCGGCGTACAGCGCGCGGCCGGTGACCTTGCCCGGCATGTCGGGGCGCTCGACGCTCGTGCCGACGACGGCCAGGTCGGTCACGCGCCGCCCTTTCCGTTCAGCTGCCGCGCCGTCGCCTGGATCGCCTCGACGATCTTGGTGTAGCCGGTGCAGCGGCAGATGTTGCCGGCGAGGCCGAAGCGGATCTCGGCGTCCGTCGGGTCGGGATTCTCGTCGAGCAGCGCCTTCGCCATCATGAGCACGCCCGGCGTGCAGAAGCCGCATTGCGCTCCGCCGTACCTGATGAAGTTCTCCTGTAGCGGATGCAGCCGATCGGGCCCGGACTGGAGGCCCTCGATGGTCTCGATCCGGCAGCCCTCGACCTCGACGCCGAGCACGAGGCAGGAATTGACCGGCTTGCCGTCCAGGATGACGGTGCAGGCGCCGCAGTCGCCCACGTCGCAGCCCTTCTTGGTGCCGGTGAGCCCGGCCTCGTTTCGCAGCACGTCGAGGAGGCTGCGGTAGGGCTCGACGGCGAGCTCGCGCGCCTCGCCGTTGATGGTGGCGCGGATGACCTGCTTCATCGCGCCGTCGCCATCGCCTGCTTGATGGCCCGCCGGGTCAGGACCTCGACCATCTGGCGCCGATACTCGGCGCTCGCGCGGACGTTCCCGATCGCCCGGGACTCGTCCCTCGCCGCACGGGCGGCGGCGTCGACGAGACGCCCGTCGATCACCTGGTCGCGCAGCAGGGCCTCGGCCCGCCGGGCGCGGATCGGCGTGGGCGCGACGGCGCCGAGCGCGATGCGGATCTCGCTGCAGGTCGCGCGGTCGAGGCTCAGCGAGATCGCGACACCGACCGTCGCCAGCTCCATGGCCTTGCGACGGCCGTGCTTGATGTAGAGCCTCCCGGTGCGCGGCGGCGGCGGCGGAATGGTGATCTCGGTGACCAGTTCATCCGGCTTCAGGACCGTCTGACCGGGGCCGGTGAAGAACTCCTCGAGCAGGACGATCCGTTCGCCGCCCGACCCATGGAGGCGCGCGCTCGCGCCGTCCGCGATCAGCGGCGGCAGCGTGTCGGCCGAGGGCGAGGCGCGGCAGATGTTGCCGACGACGGTGGCCCGGTTTCGCACCTGGATCGAGCCGAGGTCCCGGACTGCCTGGGCGAGGCCCGGGTACTTCTCCTGCACCACGGGCGAGATCTCGATCTCGCGGGAGGTCACCAGCGCGCCGAACGTCAGACCGCGCTTGGCATCGTAGGTGAGCGCGGCCATCCCGGGGATCCGCTTGATGTTGATCACGTACTCGGGCCGGCGCAGGTGCTCCTTGATCTCCACCAGGAGGTCGGTGCCGCCGGCGAGCAGACTCGCCTTGCCGTCGCAGCGCCCGAGGAGCGCGACCGCCTCGGCGAGCGTGGCGGGCTCGAAGTACTGGAAGCGGTTCAATCGGGTGGTCCGGCGCTCGGCATGCCGCGGTCGAGGGTAGGGGCGCCGCGCCGGGCTGTCAACATTCGCAAGGTGTTCGGTCGACATTCCGCGGCGCCGGAACGCAGGTTCGCTAGAATCGCGGCGCCAAGCCTCCAGGAGTGCCATCGATGCCCGGTCACCGTCTCGCCGCGCGCCTCGCCGCCGCAGCCGCAGCGATCTTTTGTAGCGTGCTCGCCTTCGTCGCCGGCCCGGCCGCCGCGCAGCCGCTCACGAAGCTCGTGTTCGGCACCAACTGGTATGCGCAGGCCGAGCACGGCGGCTTCTACCAGGCGGTCGCGGAAGGCCGCTACCGGAAGCACGGGCTCGACGTGCAGATCAGGATGGGCGGGCCGCAGGTAAACGGTCTGCAGCTCCTGCTCGCCGGACAGTTCGACCTGTTCATGGGCTACGACATTCAGACCCTCCTCGCGGTCGAGCAGGACCTGCCCGTGATCACGGTGGCGGCGGCGTTCCAGAAGGATCCGGCGGTCATCATCGCCCACCCCGGCGTCGCGAAGCTCGAGGAGCTGAAGGGGCGGCCGATCGCGATCAGCTCGGCGAGCGACACGACGTTCTGGCCCTGGCTGCGCAATCGCTACGGCTTCGACGATGCGCAGAAGCGGCCATACGCCTTCAGCGTGCAGCCGTTCCTCGTCGACAAGCGGCTCGCGCAGCAGGGCTACGTGACCTCCGAGCCGTACTCGATCGAGAAGGGCGGCGTGAAGCCGGCGGTGTTCCTGCTCGCCGACCTCGGCTACCCCCCGTACGCCGAGACCGTGGTCGTGACGCGTGACACGCTCGCGAAGCGGCCGGACGCCGTCAAGCGCTTCGTCCAGGCGAGCGCCGAAGGCTGGAAGAGCTATCTCGCAAACCCCGCGCCCGGGAACGCCCTGATCAGGCGCGACAACCCCCAGATGGAGGACGACCTCATCGCGTTCGGCCTGCGCAAGCTGAAGGAGTACCGGATCGTCACCGGCGGCGACGCCGCGAAGCTCGGCATCATGACCATGACCGACGAGCGCTGGAAGCGCACCGCCGACTTCATGGCGGCGGCGAAGACGGTGAAGCCGGGGCTCGACTACCGGCGGGCGTACACCCTCGAGCTCGTGCGCGAGATCAAGGTGCTGCCCTAGGCCTAGCTCGCCGGGAAGAGGTAGTCCGCGCCGGCATCGGCGACTCCCATTCGGGCGCGGAAGAGCCGCTCGTCCGATTCCCGCAGCCGCCGCGAAACCTCGCGCCCCATGTTCATCTCGATCATGGCGAACTGCTCGAGGTCCTTGTTGCAGAGCTCGTACAGCGCGGTCGCCGACAGCTCGATGGCGACGCAATCCTCGAGCGCGCGCACCGAAGCGCTGCGCGGACCGAGGTCGAGCAGCGCCATCTCCCCGAAGCAGTCCCCGCGCTCCAGGGTGCGCAGGAGCCGGTCGTCGCCTTCCCAGCGCTTCAGCACCGCCACCCGGCCTTCCTCCAGCACGAACATGGATTGGCCCTCGTCGCCCTCGCGGAAGAAGAGCCCGTCCTTCGGGACGCGCGCGATCGGGGACCGCTCCAGGAGGAACTCGAGGATGTCATCCCGGATGCCCCCGAAGATGGCCATTCGCTGCAGCAGGCGGATCCGCGCTTCTTGCATAGCCGGGGTCTCCAGCAAAGCCGGAAGGATCGACGCGCTAGGGTGAGGCGGTCGTCGCCGCCCGGCCGCGCATCTTGCGCTCGAGGGCGCGCTCCTCGTCGGTCAGCATCCGCTTGCGCAGCGCGACGCGCATCGAATCCACCGCGCGCGGCAGGCGCAGGATCTCGTCCTGGGCGAGCCCGGCGCGCTGCCGCTCCTCGCCGAGCGCGCTGAGGACGTAAGCGAGGCCGGCAACCTCGAACCGGTAGTCACGCCACCCCGCGTACCAGAACCACTCGGTGAAATACGCCCAGCTGCGCTCGTTGAACGCCCGGACATGGGTCGGGTCCTGCCAGGCGCCGTAGGAGAGGTCGTACGGGACCTGGACCCGGAGGAGCCCGCCGATCTTCAGGAGCCGCAGGCAGTTCGTCATCGCCGCGACCAGATCCGGAATGTGCTCCAGGACGTCGTTCGCCATGATCTCGTCGAACTGGTGCTCCTGGAGGGCGATCGGCCCGAACCGCTCCGTCGCGACGAAGCGCGGCAGCTCGAGCGCGGCGGCGATGTCGAGCACCGCGTCGGGCCGCCACGCGGGCCCGATGTCGACGTTGAGCCAGTCCTCGCGCCAGTCGCGCCCGCTGCCGAGGTTCAGACGCAGGGGGTAGCGCGGCGCCGCCGCGGTGCTGGTCCGGGACGCGGCGCCGAGCCGCTCGCGGAGAAGCTCGGGAAGCGATCGCGCGCTGAAGTGCGCGAATCCCCGCTCGGCGAGCGCGCGGCGGCGCGCCGCGTCGAACGCGAGCGCGACGCAGGCGTCGGCGATCTCCTCCGCGGGGGCGAACGCGATCGCGTCGCGGAGGTCATCGTCGGCCTCGGAGTCCGCGGCAAGCTCCGACAGCACCGCCTTGCGGTTGGCGAGCGCGTACGAGATGCGCGTCATCTCGAGGATGCGCGTCTCGTAGGAGTGAAGGTTGAGCACCACCTTCGACCGGGCAATCAGCGCGTCGCGCTCCGGGCCATAGCGGCCGAAGGCAACGTGCAGCGCGAGGCCCGCGTCCCGGATCTCCTTCAGGATGCGGTCCCGGCGCTCGTTCACCGAGCCGTAGAAGAGGACGTCGATATCCTCCTTGTCTGCCGGGGCGATCCGCGCGAGCTCGGGGACGAAGCCGATCGGCAGATGGGCGGCGTTGCGCACGCCGAGCCGCGCCAGGGCGTCCAGGTTCCGCCGCGAGTAGTCCCACACCTCGCAGCGCGCGAGCAGCGCCGCGTAGGGCGGGTTGTCGTGCGCGAGCCGGTCGGAGACCTGCTCCAGGTTGTAGACGACCGCGGACGGCGGCACGCGCTCGACCTCGTCCGGCGCGATCAGGTTCGCGGCGAGCAGGATCAGCTTGTGCGGCGCGTCGTAGCGATTCTCGACGATCGCCGAGCGGTGACCGAGCCGCAGGAGCGCGTAGTGCAGCGACTCGGCGACCTCGCGGACCGCCTCGCTGTGGAGGCCGCCGGGCGGGCGGACGATGCAGACGCGGATCTCGCTCACTTGCCGGGAGCCCGGGGCGGAGACGCGCCGACCCCCGGCGCAGCGCGGCGACCGCGGCGCGTCAGTGCAGCCTCCGGCGCCCCTTGTCGCTCGTCGGCGCCTGGACGGTGACCGAGCCCTGGCGCACCACGCCGCCGGCGCTCGGCGCGGTGCGCGCGAAGAGCTGGTTGAGGAGCGCGACGGCCTCGCCGATCTCCGACTCGCCGAACTGGCGCGCGAGGAGGTTCGAGACGTCCTCGATCATCGCCTGCCGCTGCGCCTCGTGGATCGCCTCCGCCGTCGGGCCGACGAACACGACGCCGAGCTCGTCCTGGCCGTCGTCGTGGTAGTAGCTGACCTCGATCTCGGCGGCCCGCTCGGTGTACGGGTTCAGGTTCGCGAGCGCCGACTCGATGTGCTCGCGGAACGTGCGGCCGACGTCGCCTGTCCAGCAGATCTCGAGCAGCCGCTCGCGCGAGTCGAACACGACCCCGGGCTCGTCCTCGTAGACCGAGCGCGCGTCGGCGAGCGAGTCCTCGTCGATGTACTCGAGCCACGGCCGCAGCGCGGCCTCGATCTGCGCCGAAGTGACGCCGGCGCGCAGCGGAATGTTGCCGTGGACGTGAACTTCGATGCGCATCGCGATCTCCGGGGCGGGCGGGGGCCGAGAACCCGGCATTTTCCCCCTGTTCGGCCGCCGGCGTCAGGCCGGCAGCGCGACCGTCGAGGCCCGGTGGCGATGCTCGCGGAGGAACGCGAGCACCGCCGCGTTGAAGCGCTCGGGCTGATCGAGGTTGGAGACGTGCCCGGCGCCCTGGATCACCGCGAGCCGTGCCCCGGGGATGCGGCGCGCCAGGGCCCCGGCGGTGGCGGGCGGATAGACCGTGTCCTCGTCGCTCGTCACGACCAGCGTCGGCGCGGCGATGCGCTCCACGGGCGCGCCGCGATCCTCGCGCACGGAGGCTTCGAGCGTCCTGACGTAGGTGCTCTTGCGCAGCCCTGCAAGACTCGCCACGAGCCGCTCGTAAGCACCCGGCACGGCGGACTTGCCGACGATCCCGCGGGCGAGCCCCGGGGCGAGGTCGCGCAGCTCTTTCCCGGCGGCGAGGGGGCCCAACCGCGGGCCAAGGAACGCGTCGACCGCTTCGGGTGCGAGGTCGTCGAAGCCGGCGAGGGTGTTGCAGAGCGTCAGCGTCGCGACCCGCTCCGGATGCCGGAGGCAGACGTCGCGGGCGATCCGTCCGCCGAGCGAGAGGCCGACCAGGTGCGCCCGTTCGGCGCCGAGGAAGTCGAGCACCCGCACGAGGTCGGCGCCGAGGGCGCGGAACGCGAGCGGGCCGTCGTAGTCGTCCGAGTCGCCGTAGCCGCGCGCGTCCCACGCGCCCGCCATGAACTCGCGCGCGAACACCGGCAGCTGATCGTCCCAGTGGGTGCGGTTGCCGCCGATGCCGTGCAGGAACACGACCAGCGGTCCGCTGCCGGCGACGCCCAACGCGATGCGCGGCGCCGGGCCGACGAGGACGCGCGCGGTCCGCGTCACTCCGGCTTCGCGCCCGAGACTTTCACCGCCCGGCCGCGGGCTTCCCGGTCGCGCACGAGATAGGTCGCGAACTCGTCGGGCGAGCTTCCCACCAGGTCGTAGCCCTTCTGCACGATCTCCTTCTCGCGGAAGCCCGGGTCGTTCAGGATCGCTGCGACGTCGCGGTGGATGCGGTTCACTGCCGCGCCCGGCGTTCCCGCCGGCACGAACAGGCCGAACCAGGCGTGCGTCTCCACCTCGGGGTAGCCGAGCTCGGCGAAGGTCGGCACGTCGGGCACGAGCGGCGAGCGCTTCGGTCCGCCGATGGCGAGCGCGCGGATCCGGCCGGCCTGGATTTGCGGCCGGCCGGTCGCGATTCCGGAGAAGGTCATCTCCACCTCGCGGGCCATGACGGCCGGCACCGCGAGGGAGATGCCTTTGTAGGGGATGTGCACGATGTCGATGCCGGCCTTGGCCTTGAGCATCTCGGCCGCGAGGTGCGGCTGGCTGCCGCTGCCGTACGACGCGTAGTTGAGCGTCCCCGGTTTCTCCCTGGCGAGGGCGACGAGCTCGGCGAGCGAGCTGGCCGGCAGCGACGGATGCACCACCAGCATCTGCTGCAGCAGGATGAGCTGCGTCACCGCCACGAAGTCGCGGTCCGAGTACGGCAGCCGCGCGAAGAGATGCGGGTTGATCGAGAACGTGGCGTCGGTCGTCAGCAGGATCGTGTGGCCGTCGGCGGGCGCCTTGGCGACGAGCTCGGTCGCCGGGATCGTGCTGCCGCCCGGCCGGTTCTCCACGACCACCGCCTGGCCCCACTGCGGGGCGAGCCGGTCGGCGAGCAGGCGCGCCAGCACGTCGATCCCGCCGCCGGGCGGGTACGCGACGACGATCCGCACCGCGCGCGAAGGATAGCTCTGCGCGAATGCGACGCCGGCGGCGGTCAGCGCGGCGGCGGCGACGAGGAGCGAAACGATCAGCCGTTGCATGGTCGGTGCGCGGGAGCGGCGCAAGTATAGTCTGCCAGGAGTCTCCATGCCGGCCGCGAGACGGCGGCGAGGTGAGCGTCGACCTCAGCGGCCGGATCGCCTTCAGGACGCGTTCGAACTCCGCCCGGTTGCCGCACGTGTCGTCCCGCGCGACGCGCTGCATGAAGTCGAGCGAACGGCGCGCGAGCACCCACCCGAGCGCGGGCTCGCTGAAATCCTCGACCTCGCACAGCCGGAAGTGCGCTCGGTGGTCGGCCGGCGCGGCGCGCAGGAACGCCTTGTAGGCGAGGATCCCGCGGGCGTTGCGCGCGTTGAGGAACGTGCGCGGCGGGCTGAGGAGCTCGTTGCCCAGCCGGTTCGAGGGGCGCGGCGCCGGGCCCTCGAGCCGGCCGACGTCGAGGTCGTCCGCCTGCAGGGCCGGGTCGTTGCTGATCTGGATGAGCACCGGGCGCGCGGTCTTGCCCCGGCGCCCGAGTGCCTCGATGACCGCGTGGAGCAGCTTCCTCCGCCGTCACCGCGCCGAAGTTCTCGAAGTAGCCGCCGTCGACGATGTGCCCGCGATCCTCGCCGCCGGCGCGCAGCGTGCCGGCCGGGCTCACGTAGGGAAAGCGGGCGCTGTTGTGCGCGGCGGTGCTCGGCAGAACGTCGCCCGACACGAGCGCGAAGAAGTCGTACGCATCCGGGAACGCGCTGCCGTCGAACTTCAGGTTCGCGGTGATGATGCGTTTCCCGGTCTCGACGTGCGTGCCGTTCAAGAACAGCGCCGGCAGGTGCGCGCCGTCCTGGCGCCACAGGGCAGTGAAGGAGCGGCGCGTCCAGGCGTCCTTCGCGAGGCCCGCCTCGCCCCACGCGCGCTCCCACGCCGCGCTCGAGCGCCGCGGCCCGATCCTCCGGAAAGACCGGCGCCGGGACGAATCGCTGCATCAGATCCGGGAAACAGCATCGAGGCGGCGGCCGGGGCGAGGAAGTCCTGCGCGAGCACCGCCTGGCCGGCGCACTCGAACGCCTTGCCGCGGTGCGCGCACGGCGGCACGGGCGCGGGCGCGCCGTCGGCGAGCAGGGTCACGAAGACGGCCGCGCCCAGGCTGCCGCCGGACACGCCGCTGATGCCGAAGAGGTACGAGCGGAACTCCGGCGCTTCGTCCTGGAGCCGGCCGAGCACCGTTGCGGTCCAGTAGGCGGCCCGCAGCCCGCCGCCCGCGGTCGCCACGATGACGAGGGGCGGCGCATCGCTCCGCGCCGCTTGCGCCGCCTGCGCGTGCCAGCGGACCGCTGCATCCGGCAGCGTTTCCCGCGCCGCGGGCCCGGGATCCGTCGCGGGCATCGGCGCGGTAGTCCGCACGACATGGTGGTCGATGATGGCGCCGATGACCGCCGCCCACAGCACCATCAGAGTCACCACCGGGTAGCCGCGCCGGTCGAGCACCCCCGGGGGCGCGCCGCCCAGGTGGGACCAGTACACGAGGAGGCTGCCCACCGGCACGATCAGCGCGAAGCCGAGGAACGGCACCGCGGCGGCGCCCAACGCCCAGCCGAAGGCGACCGGGTCGACGAGGACCCGCAGGGTGAAGAGCACGGCGAGCGCCAGGCTGCCCCAGAGCACCGCCTTCGAGAACGGCGGCAGGTCCCGCAGGCTGTACACCCGCCGGCGGGGATCGCCGATGATGCGACGCGCCGCGTCGCCGAAGATGCGGTGCAGCGCGTCGGTGAGCGCCAGCTGCCGCACGAGGAGCCAGTAGAACAGCGCGCCGACCACGACGAGCGCGGCGAGGTGCCACCACGCCTGCGCGAGCGCGAGCGCGATGCCCGCCACGCCGTAGGCGGCGAGCGCGACGATGCGCGGCGTCTCCCGCAGCGCCCACACCGCGTGCGACGGGTATGAGGTCTGCCTCGCGGTCGAGGCCGAACGTCACGTCGAGCAGGAGCCGCGACCAGTACCAGCTCTGGAACGCCCAGAGGAACACGCAGGCGTGGAACGCGAGGCCGCCGCCGAAGAATCCGCCCTCGGGGAGGCCGACCGCGAGCTCGCGGCCCTGCGCGGTGGCGAGCAGCAGCGCGCCGCCGGCGACGACCACGAACACGCTGAAGCGGCACGGGTGAACGATCGCGCCGACGTCGCGCACCCGCTGCCAGGCCCAGGCGAGCGCGAGGCGCTTGCGCGTCCAGAAGCCGAGCGCCGCTTCCACCTCGGCGGGCGTGGGCGTGCCGGAGGGGTCGGCGCTGGACATGACGCCGCGCACCTTACCACCGGGCGGCGCGGGGACGGATCTCGCGGAACGGGCCGCCGTTCGATGATGCCGGCCACCGCCTGCAGGGGTCGAAGCAATTCTGACTACACCGGAAACAATCGGGAACAGGACGGACATCGTGGGGTTACGACCGCGTGCGAAGATCGCGACGGATCGAAATCCGAACGCCGTTGAGATCAGCGATGAGAGTCCTCGAAGCGAACGAGCTGGAGCGCCTGGTGCGGAACACGTTTCCCGCCAAGCCGCAGTTCTCGGTCGGATCGGACCTCGGACTCGCGCCGAGTCGGCTGCCCGCCGTAGCGTTCGTGCACGGCGGCCCCGATCCGTACCTCGACCGGCAGCTCGACGCGTGGCTGGAAGGCGGGCCGCCCTTCGTCGGACTTTACGCGCTCCTCAACCGGCTGTGCCGCGCCGGTGCGCTGGCGCCCGGGAAGTACGCCGTAAAGGGCGCCTGAGCGGCTCCGGAAGACCCGCCCTCACTTCGGCGGGTCGGGAATGGTGGGGGGCGCTTTGCCGGTGAAGCCTGCCCTCGCCTTGTTCCAGCCCGACTTGAACGTGTTGCGGGCGTCCCGACCGGCGGCGTTCATGCCCTTCCTGAGCTCCTCGGGGGTACGGCGCATCTCCGACCACGCCTGCTTCGCGTCGCGCTTGATGTCGATGGTGTCGGGCTGGCGCGCAGCCTGCTTCGCCCCTGCGGCGGGCTTGGCCTTGGATTCAGGCGTTTGCGCCGCGCTCGACTGCGCGTACACCGCGGTGGCGACGAGCGCTCCCGCAAACAGCCTGACGATTGAACGGCGGACGATCACGGTCCGTTGTCCTGCTGTGGCCCGGCGGCAAGCTTAGCGCCGGTCGCTGGCGGGGCGCACCTTGTCGGACAGGCCCCGACGGGCGGTTGCCCGGGTAGACTTGCGCGCTCGCTTCGGCGTGTGCGCTCATGAACGTTCTCGTCCTCGGCGGCGGCGTGGTCGGGCTCGCCGCTGCCTACTACCTCACGCGGGACGGCCACGAAGTCGCCGTGGTCGAGCGCAACCACGGCGTCGGGCTCGAGACGAGCTACGCCAACGGGGGCCAGCTCTCGTACAGCTACGTCGCGCCGCTGGCCGGCCCCGGCGTCCTGCCGAAGATCCCGCCGTGGCTGCTCCGCCGCGACGCGCCGCTGCGCTTCCGGCCGGCGCTCGACTGGCAGCAGTGGCGCTGGTGCCTCGAGTTCGTGCTGGCATGCACGCGGCGGCAGGCCGACCTGACGACGCGGCGGCTCCTGCGCCTCGCCTACTACAGCCGCTCGCTCATGCACCGCTTCGTCGAGCGCGAGCACGCCGAGTTCGACTACATCCAGAACGGCAAACTCGTCGTGCACTCGGACCCGCGCGCTTTCGACGCGGCGCGCCGGCTCGTCGACTACCAGGCAAGCCTCGGGTCGGAGCAGCAGGCGTTCTCAGCCGACGAGTGCGTCGCGCTCGAGCCGGCGCTCCGCGCGCTGCGGCCGCGGCTCGCCGGCGGAATCTACACGCCGAGCGAGGACGCCGGGGACTGCTACAAGTTCTGTCTCGCCCTGGAGACGATCCTGCGCGCGAACGGTGCGCGGTTCCTGCTCGACACCGAGATCCGGCGGCTGCTCCGCTGGCGCGACCGGATCATGGGCGTCGAGACGAGCGCCGGGGTCCTCGAGGCCGACCGCTACGTGCTCGCGCTCGGCGCCGCGAGTCCCTGGCTCGTGCGGCCGCTCGGGATCCGCCTGCCGATCTACCCGCTGAAGGGCTACAGCCTGACGCTGCCGGTCGGCCCCGGGCACCTCGCGCCGCGGATCAGCATCACCGACTTCAAGAAGAAGATCGTCTACGCGCGGCTGGGCGACGAGCTGCGCGTCGCCGGCATGGCCGACCTCGCCGGCCACCGGCCCGACATCGACGAGTCGCGGATCGCCACGCTGTTGGACGAGACGCGCGCGGCGTTCCCCGAGGCGTCCGATTTCTCGCGGCTGAGGCCGTGGTGCGGACTGCGCCCCGCGACGCCGAAGGGCACGCCGATCCTCGGGCGCACCCCTTATCCGAACCTGCTGCTCGACTGCGGCCAGGGCGCGCTGGGTTTCACGCTCGCCCTGGGTTGTGGGGGCGTGATCGCGGATCTCGCGGCGGGGCGAGCGCCGGACGTGCCGCTGGAGGGGTTTCAGCTCGCATAGGGGCGCCAGGCGCCGTCATGCGCGTGGCGGCGAAGTGGAGGTGGTCACAAATTGTGACCACCTCGATCCGGCGCGGGTTTCGCTTGACCTTGGTCAAACCGCGAGCGGAGGCTTCCGAGCATCCTTTCTCGCGCCATGAAACGGACAACGGATGCCCTCGCCGCAGTGATCATGTTTTTCGCGGGCGCAGCGACGGCTGGGGACGCCGACCGCGGGGAGCTGCTCTACGGCGCGCGCTGCGTCGGGTGCCACGACGAGAGCGTCCACGCCCGCGGGGCACGCAAGGCGTTGACCATCGAAGGCATCAAGGCGAAGGTCCGGCGCTGGAACGCATTCCTCGGCGGCGCCTGGGGCGACCGCGAGGTCAATGACGTCACGACGTACCTGAACGATCTCTACTACAACTACCCCTGCACACCCGAGGTGTGCCCGGACGACCGGCAGTCGCGGCGCGAGGAGCTCCGCGGTGGGCGCGGGGGTTAGGAACCGACCGCCGCGGCCTCGCGGACCGTCGGCGGCATCTCGTCGAAGCGGACGACCTTATTGCGGCCGGCCTGCTTGGCGGCGTACAGCGCCTGGTCGGCCTCTTCGATCAGGGCCTTCAGGTTCGGCGCGCCGAACTCGAGCGAGGAGAGCCCGAAGCTCGCGGTGATCCGGAGCCCCGGAATCGACCGGATGCCGGGCCCGGCCTGGGCCTCCACGCGGAACCGGATGCGCTCCGCCACGACTGCGGCGCGGAGCGCGTCCACGCCCGGCAGCAGGATGCAGAACTCCTCGCCGCCGTACCGGCACATCACGTCGGTCGGCCGGAGCGCCGCCTTCAGCACGCGCGCCACCTGGACCAGCACTTGGTCCCCGACCCCGTGGCCGTAGGTATCGTTAAAACCCTTGAACGTGTCGATGTCGGCCATCAGGCAGCACAGGGTGCCCCCTTCTTCCCCGGTCTTTCGCACCAGCTCGTCGGCGACCTCGAAGAAGGCGCGCCGGTTCATCGTGGCGGTGAGCGGGTCGATCGCGGCGAGCTGCTTCAGCTCCTCGTTCTGGGTCTCGATCTTCTGCCGCGACGCCTGGAGCTCGCCGAGCGCCGCCTGCAGCTCGACGTTCTTGCGGTCGAGCTCGGTCACGTCGGTGAAGGACACGAGGCAGCCGCGCACCGCGCCGCGGCCGTCGGTGATCGGACTCGCGGCGAGCTTGGCCTTGCGCGGGCCGTCGGCGGCGTTCGGGACCACGAGCATTTCGCCGGTGACCGTGTTCCCCTCGCGCATCGCGACCGCCCAGGGATGGTCCTCGGCGTCGCGCTCCGCGCCGAGCGAGGCCTTCAGCCATGGGATCTCGGAAGCGCGCCGCGCCGAAAGCCCCACCTTGTCCTCGCCGTGGAGCTGCCGGAACGTCTCGTTCGCGAGGACGATGCGGCCGTTCGTGTCGAGCACGATCACGCCCTCGGTCAGGGTGTCGAGCGCCTTGCGCACCCGGTCGGGGATCGCCTTGGTCGGGTCGAGGTGCTCGAGCACCCGGCGCATGTACCAGTAGTAGACGAGGAACCCGCCGAGCACCATCACCAGCATCAGCAGCACGAGCGGGTGCTTCACCCAGCCCATGATCGTCCGCGGCACCACCGGGCGATAGCTCACCTCGACGTTGCCCCACACCTCCTTGCCGGCGTAGACCGGAACGGCCACGTGCGTGATCGTCGACTTGCCATCCTTCAGCGGGACCCACAGACGGTCGTGATCGGCGGTCTGGAGGTAGACGTCGCCCGAATTGCGCCGGATTCCGACCGAGACGATCTCGCCCTCGCGCGAGCTGATCGCGTCGATCGTGCGCTGGACCGCGTCCTTGTCTTCTTTCTGGATGAGGACCGCAAGCTGGATCGCCATGTCCTCGGTGATTCCCTTGCGCACCCGCTGGGCCATCTCGACGTCATCGCGCAGCACACCGAAGAGCAGGTCGGCGAGGAACAGCAGGAACAGGGTAAGCGAGACCAGCCCGACGCAGATGCGCGCGACCGGACCGAAGAACCGCTGGATCATGCCATTCCTTTAGCGCCCGTCATGAGCGGGCCTCGCGCTCTTCGAGAATCCACGCGGCGCGGTGCTCGTCGTCTTTCTTGTCCTTGTCGGCCTTGTGGGCGTCGTCCCATTCCTCTTGTGCTTCCTCGTCTCGCCCGAGCATCGGCAGCGGGTCCACGTGACGCCACGCCGGCGTGGCGCTGTGGCTGGCCACCAGGCGCACCGCTCGCGCGGTCCACCAGACCGCGCCGACCGACAGGGCAAAGCCGGTCAGACGGCTCGAATTCAGCACAACTTCAACACGTTGCCGTTCTTCTTCGTCTAGGTCAAGCCCTTTCTCGGCCATCGGGAGGACGTGCAGCCGGGCCGGCGCGACCGGGAGGTCGGTCCGCTGAGGCCTGGTCTCGATCGTATCCATCTGGGCGCAAACGGGCGGCAGCCCCATGCTCGCGACGAACACCCGATCGGTCTTGAGTACCGCGGAGGGCGGCTGGGCGTGCCCCCGACACCGGCAGGCACGGCTCGCAACGTCCCGCTAACCCTCGAGCACCCACCTGGCGCGGTGCTCTTCGTTCTTGGCCTCCTCGTCCTCTTCTCCGACGCTTTCCCGCTGCCACTTTTCATCTTCCTCGTCGTGCCCGAGCACTGGCAGCGGATCAAGGTGACGCCACGCCGGGGCGGACGCGACCAAGCTCGCGATCAGCCCCGCGGCGCGCACCGCCCACCACACCGCGCCCACCGAGAGGGCAAGACCGGTGATCTTGATCGAACCCATGATGACCTGGACGCGCTGCTTCTCTTCGTCGTCCTGAGCGGGCGCATGAGCTGCTCGGGAGGACCTGCATCTCGGCGCGGATCGGCTCGACCGCGATCTCGGTGTGCCTGGGCGTGGTTTCGAGGATCTCGGCCTGGGCGCGGATCGGCAAGGTCTCGGCTTCGGCGGCGAGGAGCTTCGCCACGGCTGCGCCGGGTGCGCTCTGCGAGACGATTACTGCACCCACCTCTTCGCTCTCGCCGCCGCCCGCGAGGCGCGCGGGTGAGCGCAGGCCCCCCTGGCCACCAGCGCCGGGGGGACCGGACGGCGGCTCCGTCGCTGTTGGTGGCACGACCACCGGTGGAGTCACGGTCGTCGGGCCACCGCCGCCGCCCGGCGGTGGCGGAGGGGGAGTGAACCCGCCGAGGTTGAAGAAGATGTTGGCGGCGTACGGCCCGACGCCCGTCCCGCCGTCGGACACGGAAATCGAGAACGTCGGCGCCAGGTTGGAGCCGTCGTGGACGAACCGGACCTCGCCGTTCAGGATCTGCTGCTGGGTGAAGGTCGTGATCGCCACGCCCGGGGCCGAGACGAGCTCGAAGTAGCCGTGGGTGATGCCGCCGATCGTGAACACAAGCGTGCCGGTCGCGTTGTCGATGTCGGTCGCGCTCAGGTTGGCGGCGGCGATCGCCAGCGTGGCGCCGTCGTTGATGGTGAAGGCGTTGTTGTTGGCCACCGGCGGGTCGTTCACGTTGTTGACCGTCACCGTGACGGTGGCGGTGGCGCTGCCGCCGTTGCCGTCGGCGATGGTGTAGGTGAACGAATCGGCGCCGAAGAAATTGGCGTTCGGGGTGTAGGTGAGCCCGGTGCCGCCGCCGGTGATGGCCACGGTGCCGTTGGCGCCCTGGGTGACGGCGCTGATGCTGAGGGTCTCGCCGGCATCGGGGGCGATCGAGTCGTTGGCGAGCACGGCGATCGCGTTCGCCCCGGAATCCTCGTTGACGGTGGCCGCGTCGTTGTTGGCCACCGGCGGGTCGTTCACGTTGTTGACCGTCACCGTGACGGTGGCGGTGGCGCTGCCGCCGTTGCCGTCGGCGATGGTGTAGGTGAACGAATCGGCGCCGAAGAAATTGGCGTTCGGGGTGTAGGTGAGCCCGGTGCCGCCGCCGGTGATGGCCACGGTGCCGTTGGCGCCCTGGGTGACGGCGCTGATGCTGAGGGTCTCGCCGGCATCGGGGGCGATCGAGTCGTTGGCGAGCACGGCGATCGCGTTCGCCCCGGAATCCTCGTTGACGGTGGCCGCGTCGTTGTTGGCCACCGGCGGGTCGTTCACGTTGTTGACCGTCACCGTGACGGTGGCGGTGGCGCTGCCGCCGTTGCCGTCGGCGATGGTGTAGGTGAACGAGTCGGCGCCGAAGAAGTTGGCGTTCGGGGTGTAGGTGAGCCCGGTGCCGCCGCCGGTGATGGCCACGGTGCCGTTGGCGCCCTGGGTGACGGCGCTGATGCTGAGGGTCTCGCCGGCATCGGGGGCGATCGAGTCGTTGGCGAGCACGGCGATCGCGTTGGCCGCCGGAGTCCTCGTTGACGGTGGCCGCGTCGTTGTTGGCCACCGGCGGGTCGTTCACGTTGTTGACCGTCACCGTGACGGTGGCGGTGGCGCTGCCGCCGTTGCCGTCGGCGATGGTGTAGGTGAACGAATCGGCGCCGAAGAAGTTGGCGTTCGGGGTGTAGGTGAGCCCGGTGCCGCCGCCGGTGATGGCCACGGTGCCGTTGGCGCCCTGGGTGACGGCGCTGATGCTGAGGGTCTCGCCGGCATCGGGGGCGATCGAGTCGTTGGCGAGCACGGCGATCGCGTTCGCCCCGGAGTCCTCGTTGACGGTGGCCGCGTCGTTGTTGGCCACCGGCGCGTCGTTGACGTTGTTGACCGTCACCGTGACGGTGGCGGTGGCGCTGCCGCCGTTGCCGTCGGCGATGGTGTAGGTGAACGAGTCGGCGCCGAAGAAGTTGGCGTTCGGGGTGTAGGTGAGCCCGGTGCCGCCGCCGGTGATGACCACGGTGCCGTTGGCGCCCTGGGTGACGGCGCTGATGCTGAGGGTCTCGCCGGCGTCGGGGGCGATCGTGTCGTTGGCGAGCACGGCGATCGCGTTCACCGCCGGTCCTCGTTGACGGTGGCCGCGTCGTTGTTGGCCACCGGCGGGTCGTTCACGTTGTTGACCGTCACCGTGACGGTGGCGGTGGCGCTGCCGCCGTTGCCGTCGGCGATGGTGTAGGTGAACGAGTCGGCGCCGAAGAAATTGGCGTTCGGGGTGTAGGTGAGCCCGGTGCCGCCGCCGGTGATGGCCACGGTGCCGTTGGCGCCCTGGGTGACGGCGCTGATGCTGAGGGTCTCGCCGGCATCGGGGGCGATCGAGTCGTTGGCGAGCACGGCGATCGCGTTCGCCCCGGAATCCTCGTTGACGGTGGCCGCGTCGTTGTTGGCCACCGGCGGGTCGTTCACGTTGTTGACCGTCACCGTGACGGTGGCGGTGGCGCTGCCGCCGTTGCCGTCGGCGATGGTGTAGGTGAACGAATCGGCGCCGAAGAAGTTGGCGTTCGGGGTGTAGGTGAGCCCGGTGCCGCCGCCGGTGATGGCCACGGTGCCGTTGGCGCCCTGGGTGACGGCGCTGATGCTGAGGGTCTCGCCGGCATCGGGGGCGATCGAGTCGTTGGCGAGCACGGCGATCGCGTTCGCCCCGGAGTCCTCGTTGACGGTGGCCGCGTCGTTGTTGGCCACCGGCGGGTCGTTCACGTTGTTGACCGTCACCGTGACGGTGGCGGTGGCGCTGCCGCCGTTGCCGTCGGCGATGGTGTAGGTGAACGAATCGGCGCCGAAGAAGTTGGCGTTCGGGGTGTAGGTGAGCCCGGTGCCGCCGCCGGTGATGGCCACGGTGCCGTTGGCGCCCTGGGTGACGGCGCTGATGCTGAGGGTCTCGCCGGCATCGGGGGCGATCGAGTCGTTGGCGAGCACGGCGATCGCGTTCGCCCCGGAATCCTCGTTGACGGTGGCCGCGTCGTTGTTGGCCACCGGCGGGTCGTTCACGTTGTTGACCGTCACCGTGACGGTGGCGGTGGCGCTGCCGCCGTTGCCGTCGGCGATGGTGTAGGTGAACGAATCGGCGCCGAAGAAGTTGGCGTTCGGGGTGTAGGTGAGCCCGGTGCCGCCGCCGGTGATGGCCACGGTGCCGTTGGCGCCCTGGGTGACGGCGCTGATGCTGAGGGTCTCGCCGGCATCGGGGGCGATCGAGTCGTTGGCGAGCACGGCGATCGCGTTCGCCCCGGAATCCTCGTTGACGGTGGCCGCGTCGTTGTTGGCCACCGGCGGGTCGTTCACGTTGTTGACCGTCACCGTGACGGTGGCGGTGGCGCTGCCGCCGTTGCCGTCGGCGATGGTGTAGGTGAACGAATCGGCGCCGAAGAAATTGGCGTTCGGGGTGTAGGTGAGCCCGGTGCCGCCGCCGGTGATGGCCACGGTGCCGTTGGCGCCCTGGGTGACGGCGCTGATGCTGAGGGTCTCGCCGGCATCGGGGGCGATCGAGTCGTTGGCGAGCACGGCGATCGCGTTCGCCCCGGAATCCTCGTTGACGGTGGCCGCGTCGTTGTTGGCCACCGGCGGGTCGTTCACGTTGTTGACCGTCACCGTGACGGTGGCGGTGGCGCTGCCGCCGTTGCCGTCGGCGATGGTGTAGGTGAACGAATCGGCGCCGAAGAAATTGGCGTTCGGGGTGTAGGTGAGCCCGGTGCCGCCGCCGGTGATGGCCACGGTGCCGTTGGCGCCCTGGGTGACGGCGCTGATGCTGAGGGTCTCGCCGGCATCGGGGGCGATCGAGTCGTTGGCGAGCACGGCGATCGCGTTCGCCCCGGAATCCTCGTTGACGGTGGCCGCGTCGTTGTTGGCCACCGGCGGGTCGTTCACGTTGTTGACCGTCACCGTGACGGTGGCGGTGGCGCTGCCGCCGTTGCCGTCGGCGATGGTGTAGGTGAACGAATCGGCGCCGAAGAAATTGGCGTTCGGGGTGTAGGTGAGCCCGGTGCCGCCGCCGGTGATGGCCACGGTGCCGTTGGCGCCCTGGGTGACGGCGCTGATGCTGAGGGTCTCGCCGGCATCGGGGGCGATCGAGTCGTTGGCGAGCACGGCGATCGCGTTCGCCCCGGAATCCTCGTTGACGGTGGCCGCGTCGTTGTTGGCCACCGGCGGGTCGTTCACGTTGTTGACCGTCACCGTGACGGTGGCGGTGGCGCTGCCGCCGTTGCCGTCGGCGATGGTGTAGGTGAACGAATCGGCGCCGAAGAAATTGGCGTTCGGGGTGTAGGTGAGCCCGGTGCCGCCGCCGGTGATGGCCACGGTGCCGTTGGCGCCCTGGGTGACGGCGCTGATGCTGAGGGTCTCGCCGGCATCGGGGGCGATCGAGTCGTTGGCGAGCACGGCGATCGCGTTCGCCCCGGAATCCTCGTTGACGGTGGCCGCGTCGTTGTTGGCCACCGGCGGGTCGTTCACGTTGTTGACCGTCACCGTGACGGTGGCGGTGGCGCTGCCGCCGTTGCCGTCGGCGATGGTGTAGGTGAACGAATCGGCGCCGAAGAAATTGGCGTTCGGGGTGTAGGTGAGCCCGGTGCCGCCGCCGGTGATGGCCACGGTGCCGTTGGCGCCCTGGGTGACGGCGCTGATGCTGAGGGTCTCGCCGGCATCGGGGGCGATCGAGTCGTTGGCGAGCACGGCGATCGCGTTCGCCCCGGAATCCTCGTTGACGGTGGCCGCGTCGTTGTTGGCCACCGGCGGGTCGTTCACGTTGTTGACCGTCACCGTGACGGTGGCGGTGGCGCTGCCGCCGTTGCCGTCGGCGATGGTGTAGGTGAACGAATCGGCGCCGAAGAAATTGGCGTTCGGGGTGTAGGTGAGCCCGGTGCCGCCGCCGGTGATGGCCACGGTGCCGTTGGCGCCCTGGGTGACGGCGCTGATGCTGAGGGTCTCGCCGGCATCGGGGGCGATCGAGTCGTTGGCGAGCACGGCGATCGCGTTCGCCCCGGAATCCTCGTTGACGGTGGCCGCGTCGTTGTTGGCCACCGGCGGGTCGTTCACGTTGTTGACCGTCACCGTGACGGTGGCGGTGGCGCTGCCGCCGTTGCCGTCGGCGATGGTGTAGGTGAACGAATCGGCGCCGAAGAAATTGGCGTTCGGGGTGTAGGTGAGCCCGGTGCCGCCGCCGGTGATGGCCACGGTGCCGTTGGCGCCCTGGGTGACGGCGCTGATGCTGAGGGTCTCGCCGGCATCGGGGGCGATCGAGTCGTTGGCGAGCACGGCGATCGCGTTCGCCCCGGAATCCTCGTTGACGGTGGCCGCGTCGTTGTTGGCCACCGGCGGGTCGTTCACGTTGTTGACCGTCACCGTGACGGTGGCGGTGGCGCTGCCGCCGTTGCCGTCGGCGATGGTGTAGGTGAACGAATCGGCGCCGAAGAAATTGGCGTTCGGGGTGTAGGTGAGCCCGGTGCCGCCGCCGGTGATGGCCACGGTGCCGTTGGCGCCCTGGGTGACGGCGCTGATGCTGAGGGTCTCGCCGGCATCGGGGGCGATCGAGTCGTTGGCGAGCACGGCGATCGCGTTCGCCCCGGAATCCTCGTTGACGGTGGCCGCGTCGTTGTTGGCCACCGGCGGGTCGTTCACGTTGTTGACCGTCACCGTGACGGTGGCGGTGGCGCTGCCGCCGTTGCCGTCGGCGATGGTGTAGGTGAACGAATCGGCGCCGAAGAAATTGGCGTTCGGGGTGTAGGTGAGCCCGGTGCCGCCGCCGGTGATGGCCACGGTGCCGTTGGCGCCCTGGGTGACGGCGCTGATGCTGAGGGTCTCGCCGGCATCGGGGGCGATCGAGTCGTTGGCGAGCACGGCGATCGCGTTCGCCCCGGAATCCTCGTTGACGGTGGCCGCGTCGTTGTTGGCCACCGGCGGGTCGTTCACCGGGGTGACATCGATAGTGACGGTCGCGACATTGGAGCCGAGCGCGCCGTCGTGCGCGCGGTACGTGAACGTGTCCGTTCCGAAGAAGTTCGGGTTAGGCGTGTAGACGAACGTGCCGTCGCCGTTCAAGGTCAGCGTGCCGTTCGAGACGTTCGTCACCAGCGTGCTGCGCAGTTGGTTCCCATCAGCGTCGGTGTCGTTGTTCAGCACGCCGCCGAGGGCGGGCGCGAGCTGGGCGGTGCCGAACGCAACGAACTCAGTCCCGGCCAGATTCGACATCGCGCGGTACTCGGCCTGGATCCACCCCGCCGTGCGCGCCGACGTGGCGATCCGCGCCTCATCGATCCGACCGTCGAAGTCCGGTCCGGCCCCTTCATCGCTCGAGCCTATCGACGCGTTCGCCGAGGGACTGTTCGGGAACGCGGCTCCGGCAGCGTGTAGGGGCCCGGGGCGGTCGGACGCGCGACGCCGTCGACATAGACGGCGACCTGGTCAGTGACGACATCGACAACGCCCGTGATGTAGTGCCACGTCCCCGCCGTGACGGGCGCGCCTGTGGTGAAGACAGTAGTGACCGCGCTGTCGTCGGATCGGACGATGAACTTGACGTCGCCGAACGGATCGAGCTCGATTGCCATGCGCGAGGTGCCGCTGGGCGCACCGCCATTGTTGATGCTGGCGCTGAGGATGATATTGGGATTGAGCCCGTCGTTGTCGTCGAGATTCACCCAAGCGGAGAGGGTGGCGGCGGACGCGCCGTCGAGGAAAGAGCGATCGTCGCCGAGGTTGATGTAGTCGTCCGTTGCGTCGAAGCCGTATGCGAGACCGATCCGCCCGGCCTGTCCGCCGCTGGCTCCATTCGTCGCCGTGCCGTCGTAGTTCGTCGAAGTCGCGTCCTCGACCGTCGGGGTGGCGTCATCGAGGTGGTAGACCGCTCGGTAGCCGGTGCCGGCCCACACGGCAGACTGATCTTCTCCGTCCGCGACGGCCGCGTTGCCGTAGTACATCGTGATCGAGTCGGTCGCCCCGATGTCGATCTGCGGGACCTTGACCCACACGTACGAGTTCCCGGTCTCGTCCCAACGCTCGACCTCGTACGCGAGCGGCGTGCCATCGGCATCGAAGAAGCGAAGGTCGCCGCCGTCGTCCTGCGTGGAGCTATAGTCGACGTTGGTCGAATTCAGAACGAGCAGGACCGGGAAGTTCGAGAGCGTCTCGGCGGCGGCGAAGCCGCCGACGTTAGTATTGTTGAAGGTGATCTGCTGCCGTCGGCTCCAGTCGGTGTCCCACCAGCCGACGGTCAGCGTCGAATCCTCGGCCACCGTATAGCCGTCGTTCAACGCCACCGGGGCATCGTTCACCGGGTTGACGGTGATGTTCACCACGTCGGTGTCGGTGAGCGGGCCGCCGGAGCCGGTGTTACCGAGGTCGTTGGTGACGATGGTGAGGGTGGCCGCGCCGTTGTAGTTGGCCGTGGGCGCGTAGCTCATGCCGGCCATCGCCGCGTTCCAGCTGGCGATGGTGCCGGTGTAGGTCATGGTGGCGGTGCCGCTGCCCCCGGCCACCAGCGTGAGGCCGGCGGTCCCCGACAGGGTGAGCGTGCCGTTGGTGACGGTGAGCTGGACCTGGATGCTCGCCGCGCCGGCGTCCACGTCACTGATCGAGACGAGGTTGCCGTTGCCGGCGCTGAACACGAGCGCCGCATCCTCGTTGGTCGACTGCGCCGCCGGGACGCTGTTCACCGGCGCATCGTCCACCGCGGTGATGGTGATCGCGACTGTGTCAACATCGGTGAGACCGCCTGCGTCCGTGGCCGTTACCGTGAGCGTGTCGGGGCCGGTGTAATGGAGGTTGCCGCGGTGAGTGAGGCTCGCGACCGTGGCGTTGATGGCGGCCTGTGTACCCGTGATGACAACGCTCCCCGAACCATTGCCGGCAACGCCGGCGCCGCCCGCAGCAGCGACGTTCAGGATCCCGTTCGAGACCGCAAGCTGCAGCGAGTTGACGTTGGTTTCCGCGTCGCCGACCGAGATTCCCGCGATCGCCTGGGTGGTGTCTTCCGGAATCGACTGTGCGCTCGGCACCGTGTTGACGGTGGCGGTGAGCGTGTAGGTGGCGGCGCTGAAGGCGGTGCCGTCGGAGACCTCGAAGCCGAGGGTGGCGTAGGGGCTGCCGGTCTCGTTCAAATCGGGGGCGAAGCGCAGGCGCCCGGCGCTGATGTCGGCGGCGCTGATCACATCGTTCACCAGCACCGCGGCCCAGGTGCCGGTGCCGGTGGTGTCGTACTGGAGCTGGCCGTCGGTGGCGAGCGCGCTGATGCGCACCGCGGCGATCGGGGTGGCTTCGACATCGGCGTAGGTGCCAAAGTCGGTGAGCGCGAGGACAAGCGGGGTGTCCTCGGCGGTGGTGATCGCGTCGTTGGTCGAGGTGGGCGCATCGTTCACCGGGGTGACGGTGGCGGTGAGCGTGTAGGTGGCGGCGCTGAAGGCGGTGCCGTCGGAGACCTCGAAGCCGATGGTGGCGTAGGGGCTGCCGGTCTCGTTCAAATCGGGGGCGAAGCGCAGGCGCCCGGCGGTGATGTCGGCGGCGCTGATGACGTCGTTGAGGGGCGACCGCGGCCCAGGCGCCCAAGCCGGTGGTGTCGTACTGGAGCTGGCCGTCGGTGGCCAGCGTGCTGATGCGCACCGCGGCGATCGGGGTGGCTTCGACATCGGCGTAGGTGCCAAAGTCGGTGAGCGCGAGGACAAGCGGGGTGTCCTCGGCGGTGGTGATCGCGTCGTTGGTCGAGGCGGCGACTGGCTTCACCGGGGTGACGGTGGCGGTGAGCGTGTAGGTGGCGGCGCTGAAGGCGGTGCCGTCGGAGACCTCGAAGCCGATGGTGGCGTAGGGGCTGCCGGTCTCGTTCAAATCGGGGGCGAAGCGCAGGCGCCCGGCGGTGATGTCGGCGGCGCTGATGACGTCGTTCAGGGGCGACCGCGGCCCAGGCGCCCAAGCCGGTGGTGTCGTACTGGAGCTGGCCGTCGGTGGCCAGCGTGCTGATGCGCACCGCGGCGATCGGGGTGGCTTCGACATCGGCGTAGGTGCCAAAGTCGGTGAGCGCGAGGACAAGCGGGGTGTCCTCGGCGGTGGTGATCGCGTCGTTGGTCGAGGTGGCGGCATCGTTCACCGGGGTGACGGTGGCGGTGAGCGTGTAGGTGGCGGCGCTGAAGGCGGTGCCGTCGGAGACCTCGAAGCCGATGGTGGCGTAGGGGCTGCCGGTCTCGTTTCAAATCGGGGGCGAAGCGCAGGCGCCCGGCGGTGATGTCGGCGGCGCTGATGACGTCGTTCAGGGGCGACCGCGGCCCAGGCGCCCAAGCCGGTGGTGTCGTACTGGAGCTGGCCGTCGGTGGCCAGCGTGCTGATGCGCACCGCGGCGATCGGGGTGGCTTCGACATCGGCGTAGGTGCCAAAGTCGGTGAGCGCGAGGACAAGCGGGGTGTCCTCGGCGGTGGTGATCGCGTCGTTGGTCGAGGTGGGCGCATCGTTCACCGGGGTGACGGTGGCGGTGAGCGTGTAGGTGGCGGCGCTGAAGGCGGTGCCGTCGGAGACCTCGAAGCCGATGGTGGCGTAGGGGCTGCCGGTCTCGTTCAAATCGGGGGTGAAGCGCAGGCGCCCGGCGGTGATGTCGGCGGCGCTGATGACGTCGTTCAGGGGGGACCGCGGCCCAGGTGCCCAAGCCGGTGGTGTCGTACTGGAGCTGGCCGTCGGTGGCCAGCGTGCTGATGCGCGGACCGCGGCGATCGGGGTGGCTTCGACATCGGCGTAGGTGCCAAAGTCGGTGAGCGCGAGGACAAGCGGGGTGTCCTCGGCGGTGGTGATCGCGTCGTTGGTCGAGGTGGGCGCATCGTTCACCGGGTGACGGTGGCGGTGAGCGTGTAGGTGGCGGC